>NZ_AMRM01000010.1 GCF_000300335.1 Nitratireductor pacificus pht-3B
GGGGGGGGCGCCGCGCGCCGCACGCCACCCGCCTGCTTCCTGTTCGCGACGGCTGCTGCGGGAGTTTCCGACGCCAGCGCCGGTTCGCGCGCCTTCTCGACCACGGCGGCGGGCTCAGCCCGCTCCGGCTCCGGCTCCGGTTCAGGCTTCGGCTCTGGCGGCGGCGCCGCGTCCTCCGCCACATTGCCCGCCCCCTCGACCTCCAGCCGGATGAGAACCGCGCCAATGGCCATCATGTCGCCGGTCTCGCCGCCGAGGTCGATCACGGTGCCATCGACCGGCGAAGGCACCTCGACCGCGGCCTTGTCCGTCATGACCGTCGCCAGAATATCGTCCTCGCGCACGCTGTCGCCGGGCTTCACATGCCACTCGGTCAGTTCCGCCTCGGCGATGCCCTCGCCGACATCCGGCAGTCGGATTGCATGGATTCCCATCGCTCAGTCCTCCATGACCTTCTTGAGCGCCGCGCCCACGCGCACCGGGCCGGGGAAATACTCCCATTCCTGCGCATGGGGATAGGGCGTGTCCCACCCCGTAACCCGGATGATCGGCGTCTCGAGATGATAGAAGCAGTTCTCCTGCACCAGCGCCATCAGTTCGGCGCCGAAGCCGGAGGTGCGGGTGGCCTCATGGACGATCACGCAGCGCCCGGTCTTCCTGACCGATGCCGTGATCGCGTCGAGATCGAGCGGAAGCAGCGTGCGCAGGTCGATGATCTCCGCATCCACCCCGGTCGCCTCGGCCGCCGCTTCGGCCACGAAGACCATCGTGCCGTAGGCGAGCACGGTAACATCCCCGCCTTCCCGATAGACGCTCGCCTTGCCGAGCGGCACGATCGCGTCACCCTCCGGCACATCCCCCAGCGGATGCTTCTTCCAGCTCACGATGGGCTTGTCGTGGTGTCCGTCAAAGGGGCCATTGTAGAGGCGCTTCGGCTCGAGGAAAATCACGGGATCGGGATCGGCGATGGCCGCGAGAAGCAGACCCTTCGCATCGCGCGGGTTGGACGGCACCACCACCTTCAGCCCCGAAACATGCGTGAACAGGCCCTCCGGGCTCTGCGAGTGCGTCTGGCCGCCGAAGATGCCGCCGCCGGCGGGCATGCGGATCACGATCGGGCAGGTGAAGTCCGCATTGGAGCGATGCCGCAGGCGCGCCGCTTCGCTCACGATCTGATCGAAGGCCGGGTAGACATAGTCGGCGAACTGAATCTCGATCACCGGTTTCAAACCATAGGCGGCCATGCCGATGGCAGTGCCGACGATGCCACCCTCGTTGATCGGCGCGTCGAAGCAGCGGGACTTTCCATATTTCGCCTGGAGCCCCGCCGTACAGCGGAAGACCCCGCCGAAAAAACCCACATCCTCGCCATAGACCACCACGCGCTCATCGGCGGACATCGCCACGTCGTGGGCATCGCGGATGGCCTCGATCATCGTCATCCGCGCCATCTCAGTACCCCGCCTCCTGACGCTGCCGGACCAGATGCGGCGGCATGGTTTCGTAAACCCCTTCGAACATGTCGCGCGGACTCGGATGCTTGCCCGTGGCCAGCGTGCCGATCGCCTCGGCCTTCTTCTGCGCGGTCATGACCATGTCAAGAATCTCGGCCTCGGCCTGCGTGTGGCGCTCGTCCGTCCATTCACCGATGCGGATCAGATGGCGCTTGAGGCG
This sequence comes from Nitratireductor pacificus pht-3B, assembly GCF_000300335.1. Classification (GTDB taxonomy): domain Bacteria; phylum Pseudomonadota; class Alphaproteobacteria; order Rhizobiales; family Rhizobiaceae; genus Nitratireductor; species Nitratireductor pacificus. The sequence goes on from NZ_AMRM01000010.1 coordinate 1,675, forward strand.
ATCCACCGGGTCGCCCATCGGCCATGCCGCCGCCTCGTTCTGCGAGCGGTATGCCGCGGGATCGTCGGAGGTCGAGTGGCCGCCGGCACGGTAGGTGACATGCTCGATGAGCGTCGGCCCATGGCCGCTCCGCGCCCGCTCGGCAGCCCATTTCGCCACGGCGTGCACGGCCAGATAGTCGTTGCCGTCCACCCTTATGGATGCGATGCCGAAACCATGGCCACGCGCCGCGAACGTGCCAACGCCGCCACGCGCTATGCCCTGGAAGGTCGAGATCGCCCACTGGTTGTTGACAATGTTCAGGACCACCGGCGCGTCGTAGGTCGAGGCGAAGACCATCGCCGCGTGGAAATCGCTCTCGGCGGTCGAACCGTCTCCGATCCAGCCCGCCGCAATCTTCGTGTCGCCGGAGATGGCCGACGCCATGGCCCAGCCGACAGACTGCACGAACTGGGTGCCGAGATTGCCGGAGATCGAGAAGAAGCCGTGCTCCCTCGAGGAATACATGATCGGCATCTGCCGGCCATGCAGCGGGTCCTCTGCGTTGGAATAGATCTGGTTCATCATGGTGACCAGCGGATAGTCCCGCGCGATGAGCAGCCCGGCCTGGCGATAGGTCGGGAAGTTCATGTCGCCGGGTTCCAGCGCGCGGCCGAAGGCGCAGCTCACCGCCTCCTCGCCCAGATGCTGCATGTAGAAGCTGGTCTTTCCCTGACGCTGGGCGTTCAGCATCCGGGCGTCGAAGGTGCGCAGGGTGAGCATATGGCGCAATCCCTCGCGCAGCTCGTCCGGCGTGAGCAGGCCGGCCCAGTCGCCGACCGCCTCTCCCTCCTTGTTCAGGACCCTCACAATCGAGAACGCCATGTCGCGAATGTCGTCCGGGTCGACGCCAACCTCCGGACGCGCGACCGATCCCGCCTTGGGGATCTCGAACTCGGAGAAGTCCGGCGTATCGCCCGGCCGGCATCCCGGTTCGGGGACGTTCAGGGAAAGGGGTCTCGTTTCGCTGCTCATGCCGCTCGCCTCCGATCCGCTCTGGGTCGCACAAGAATAGCTGCAACCCGGCTGGCAGAAAATCGGGTTGTCGATGCGTTTCGGCGGTAGCGGGACGCGCGGTTGCGGCGGCCTGGGGCAGCCGCGCCATTCATTGTAAAGGATAATGCTCTTTGCGGCAGCTCGTGCGCCAAGGCTCTCTGTCTCCCCCCAGAAATCAACCTGAGGGAAAGTCTATCGCCTTTGCGGAATTTAAGAAGCGCGCTGCGAAACGTATTGCGCGCGGAATGGGTAATTTTCTCTCGTGTTGAAGGGCCTCCGCGATATTTTCTCCAAGCAGGCGCACAAGCGGCGGCTCGGTGAGTAATCGGCCGCGCTTTCGTCGGGGACGCGCTATCCCTCGCTCCGGCAAGCGGAACCGCCATCCTGAAGGTGCGTCCCCCGGCCGGAAAGCGGCGACCGGACGGACGCCCTTCATCGACGGGTGTCGTTTCCCTCGGCTTCGAGCGCGGCCCTGGCCCGCTCCGTCAGGAGCTTTCGGTCGGGCTTGTTCGTGCCCGCCAGCGGGATCGCCTCGATGAAGCGCACATGGCGCGGATGGGCGTAGGCGGGACCGTTCGCAAGCGTGTAGTCCTTGACGGCCTGTTCGGTGAGGTCGCTGCCTTTCCGCGTCACCACGAATGCGAAGGGCGCGAGGTTCTTTGTCTCGTGCGGTGCGGGAACGACACAGGCCTGATGCACGCCCTCCATCGTCTCGATCAGCTTCTCGACCTCGCCCGGCCAGACATTCTCGCCGCCGACATTGAACATGTCGTCGGCGCGGCCCACAAAGTAGAAGAAGCCGTTCCCGTCCCGCCGCATGATGTCGCCCGAGCGGTACCAGCCGTCCTTCATCACCGCCGCGGTTTTCTCCGGCAGGTTGTTGTAGCCTTCCATGGACATCGGTCCGCGAATGTAGAAGACGCCCTCGTCCGGCCCATCGCCCTCACGCAGTTCGATCTCCAGCCCTTCCGCCGGATAGCCGAGCGACAGGGCCGGTCGGGTCACACCTTCTGGATGCGGGCCGAAGGGGGACGGCCCGCCCTCGGTGGTGCCGTAGCTGTTGGAGATCGAAGCGCGCGGAAAGAGCGCCTGCACCTTGTCGATCAGCGCCTGGGTCAGCGGCGCGGACCCCATCGTGACGTCCGTCACGGAGGAGAAGTCCAGCCCGCCGATCTGGTCCGCCTCCTTCGCCACCAGCGCCAGCATTGTCGGAACGGAGGTGAGCCATGTCACCCGGAAGGCTTCGATCGAGCGTGCATAGACAAGCGCATCGAAGGACGGGAGGAGCACCGTGGTCGCCCCCGCCGCCAGGGCGCCCTTGGTCGAGATCGTCGCGTTCATGTGGAACATGGGCGCGGCGACGATGTAGATGTGGTCGTCCTTGTCGCCGAAGAGCTTGGCGCCCCGCTCCAGCGACCAGCGCTGCGAATCGTGCGACAGGAGCACGCCCTTGGGCATGCCGGTCGAGCCAGAGGTATAGAGCATCATGCCCACTTCCCGCGGCGCCGGCTCATGGGTCTCGAAGGGGCCGAAGTCGAGCAGCGCGTCGAAACCTCTCCCATGGAGCGGGATCAGGTCGGGGCCGGCCGGACACTGACCCGTCCGCGCCGCATCGTGGAAGATCGCCTTCAGCCCGGCATCGCGCGCGATGTGAGCGAGCGTCGGGCGCGGCAGCTTGTAGGAGAACGGCACCGCCACCATGCCCGCCCGCATGATGCCCATATAGGCGCTGATGAATGCGCGGCTGTTCTCGCCCAGAAGACCGATCCGGTCGCCGGCCCGGTAGCCGCGCGCCAGCAGGCCGCGGGCGATGGCGTCGCATTCCCGGTCCAGCTCCGCATAGCTGGTGCGGCACGCCTCGGCGCTGAAATCGCCCGGCTCGATCAGCGCCGTCTTGTCACCCCAGCGTGCGGCATCGAAGCACTTGCCCAGATTCTTCGAGATCATCCGATTTCTCCTGGCTTCAACCGACTTCCAGCACGACCTTGCCGATGATCCTGCGATCCTGCAGGTCATGCATCGCCTGACGGATTCCGTTCATCGGGATGACCCGGTCGATCACCGGCTCGAGACGGCCCGTGGCGATCAGCTCGAGCATCCTCACATGGTCTTCGCGTTCCCACCCGTTGGACCCAATGATCGTATGCTCGAACGACCAGATGTAGCGGATGTCGGTCTTCGGATCGTAGCCGCCCGTCGCCCCGCAGGTGAGGATTCGCCCGCCGCGCCGGACGGTCTTGAAGCTCTCCGCCCAGTGCGTCCCGCCGGAATAGTTCACGCAGACATCGACACCGCCACTGACGCCGCGCGTCCGCGGTTTGCCGAAGGTTTCCACCACATAGTCCACATAGTGGGTGGTCGACGTGTCGATCACGTGGTCGGCGCCGATCGCCCGCAATTTCTCGCCCTTGTCGGCGCTGCTGGTGACCGCGATCACCTTGCAGCCCGCCATCTTGGCGAGCTGGATACAGCAGGTCCCGACGCCCCCGCTGGCGCCGAGGATCAGCACCTTCTCGCCGCTCTCGATCCGTCCGCGCGTGAACAGCATGCGGTGCGCCGTGGCATAGGCGGTGGGCAGGCAGGCGGCGGCCAGATCGTCCACCGCGTCCGGCACCGGAACCAGCTGGTTCGCCTCGACCGCGATGAACTCGCACAGGCCGCCGCGCAGCGTCTCGCCCATCATGCCCTGATCGTTGCTCGGCTCGACGCCGACCCGCTGGTGAAGGGCGAAGCGCCCGCCATCCACCGCCGCGCCCAGTTCCACGATCTCCGCGGAAATGTCGGCGCCCGGGATCATCGGCAGCGGCGTGCGCAGGCCTGGAATGCCGCGCATGACCATCGGGTCAAAACCGTTCAGCGAAACCGCCTTCACCTTGAGCAGGCACTGGGTCGGCGTGATCTCCGGCATCGGAACATCCGCCTCGTGCAGGTTCTCGATGGGGCCGTGGGCCGTAAACTGTATCGCGCGCATTGCCGGTATCCTCGTATTTTCGTTCAGGCGGCGGACTTGACGGCGGAGGAATAGGTTCCGCGCCCGACCGCGATCAGCGCGCCGGTCTCGTCCGCGACCTCGATGTCCACCACGGCGATCGAACGGCCGCATTTGATCAGCGTCGCGGTGGCGAGCACCTTCGCACCCCGCGCGAACCGCAGATAATCCACATGCAAGCTGATGGTCGGCACGCCCTGCCCGACCTTCAGCGCGACCGCGTAGTCTCCCGCGATGTCGATCAGCGTCGCGATGACGCCGCCATGCAGTTCCACCCGCGCATCGTCGCGCGAGAATGCCTCCCGCGCTGTCAGGGAGAGCGTCAGCCGGCCCGCCGCCTGGTCGAAATCCTCGAGCGCGATGCCCAGCGTGCGGTGAAACGGGCAGCCGGCGACCATCGCTTCCAGTTCCGCCCGGGTCATGTCAGCAGCACCTCGCCCTTCGGCGTGTCGAGCCGCAGCAGGAAGCCGGGCGTCACCGCGCGCCGCACTGGGACACGCACCCCCAGTTTCCCGTAGATCTCGCGCAGTTCGTCGGCGCGCGGATGCAGCGCCGCGAACTCCAGCATCGTCAGCCCCTTGGGCGTGACCTCGCAGGGATGCGGGCTGTCCATCCAGTCGATCAGGAAGGGGATCATGTCTCCCCAGACGGGATCGCTGACATAGATCGACCGCCATTGCAGCTTCACCCCGTCATCGCGCATGCGCGTCATGTAGACCGGGTCGCTGGCGTCGATCCCGAGCGCCCGCGCCGTATCGCGATAGGCCTCCAGGCCCGCCCCGCGGATGCCGAACGTGTGCATCTCGGGAGCCGCGAGCCTGCCGATGCGCTCCGCGCGCTCGCGGAAATTCTCCTGCGCCGGATCGACGGAGATCACTTCGAAATAGAGCTGGTCCCCCAGCGACGCGAGCGTGTTGCGCGTGCCGAACCCCGCATGGCTGCCGCCCTTGCCCGGCGTCACACCGGTCGCGGCGGAAAACAGCGCCGAACCCTCGTCGAGATCGGGAACCGCCCACAGCATGTGGTCCAGCCCCAGTTCTCCGCTCACATAGTCGATCATTCAGCCAGCTCCCGCAGTTTTCGAGCCAGCGCCGCGGGTTCGGCGGCCAGCCAGGATTCATTGAACTTGACGGTCATCCGGTCGCCGGCGAGCGGCGGCAGTTTCAGCCCGAGCCGCTGCGCGCGCGCCGCGAATGCCGCAGGATCGCCGGGCGCGCGCGGAAGGATCAGCCGGACGGCATTGGTGCCGTCGGCGAACCGCTCGACCGCGACCGGGCCACCCTCCATGGCGGCGAACACGGCCTCCACGTGGCGAACCACCTCCGCCCAGAGCGCGTCGAACCGCGACAGCTTGTCCTGCGCCATCACCGCCGCCGGCCACATCTGCCAGAGGCCGCCGCCATAGGCGCGCCGCTGATGGTAGACATCGTCGAGAAGGGCCGCCTCCCCCGCAAGGACGCAGCCGAAGGGCGCATCGAGATATTTGTAGAGCGACAGGTAGACGAGGTCGAAGGGGGCGGCCATGTCGGCAGGCGATTGCCCCGTGACCGCGCATTCGATGAGCATGCGCGCGCCGTCGAGAAACATCGGGACGCCGTGCTCGCGGGCCACCTCGGCAATCGCCGCGATCCGCCCGGAACCGAAACGCCGCCCGTCGATCCTGCGGCTCGGGCTTTCGATGGCGATGCAGCCGATCCGCGCGGCGACCCGCGCCGAAGCCGCCCGGGCGATTTCGTGCTCCACATCTGCGGCTTCGAAGCCGGCGCCTTCTCCCGCCAGCGGCACCATGGTGAAGCGTCCGAGCGCCGCCAGATTGTCGCCGGCATCGTTGAAGAAATGCCCGTCGCGATGCACCAGGATGCGCGCATTGTCCGTCCCGGCGAGGAGGCGCATGGCGCAGAGATTGGCGAGCGTCCCGGTCGGGAAGACCACCGCCCGCTCCTTGCCGAGATGCGCGGCGATCCGCGCCTCGAACGCCTCGACGGCGCCGCCATTGCCGTAATAGTCCGAAACGGTCTTCCCGTCGGACGTCAGGCTTGCCAGCCGCTCGGCCATCTCCTTCGGCGAAAGCAGCGCCGCGTCGTCAACCAGCGAGATCATGCACATCTCCTCTCATCGCTGCATTGGTCCCGGCAATGCCGCCACCGACACAGCATTCCGCGAGATTGCCGCCGGACATGTAGAGATGCCCGAATGCCGATCCGCATTCGCCGGCGGCGAAAAGCCCCGGAATGGCGTCGCCGCCCGGCGTGAGCACCCTTTGCTGCGCGTCATGCACGGGACCGCCCTGCGTGTTGGAGACGACCGGCTCGACGGGAGCGACGAAGTATGGCGCCTTCAGCGCATGCAGCGAGGAAGCGGGCCGCCCGAACCGCGCGTCTGCTCCGCCGGCGCACGCGGCGTTCCAGCCTCGAAGGCTTTCCCCGACGATGGCCGGATCCGCCCCGATGATCTCCGCCAGGGCCGCGCAATCCGCGGCGGAGCGAAACAGGCCGGACTCCACTTCGCTGCTGTTGTCCACGCTCCAGTCGTAGCGCGCGGCCGCATCGTTGCGCGTCGGCTTGCCGAGGGGGTACATCGCCAGCCCGGCGGCGTCGGTCACCATCCAGGCCGGGTTGCGGTCGTGGCGTTGCCGCGCCGGGTCGAAAGTCGCGAGCGCTCGCCCTCCGGTGTCCTGCACATAGGGCTCGTACTCGTTCATGAACCGCCGCCCGGACCGGTCGAGCAGGATCCACGGCATCACCGGCAAGCCGCCCGGCGCCTTGCAATCGGCATCCGGCGTCCAGTCGGGAAGCCGCTTCACCCGCACGCCGAACGGATAATCCCGATCGGGCAGGCGGTAGCCATAGCAGCCGTGCCAGTGCCACATGTGCCAGAGGTCCGCGCCCGCCGCCTGCGCCATGCGGATGCCGTCTCCCGTGTTGCCGGCATAGGCCGCCGACAGGGCCGGACCGCCCGGCCAGTACTGGGCCTGCATGGCGGGATCGGCTTCGAAGCCGCCGCAGGCAAGCACCACCCCGCCGCGCGCCGCGAACGTTGTCCCGTCGGCCAGCGTCACCCCGCCGACCGCGCCCTCGCGCATGAGGAGACGGGCGACAGGGCTTTCCAGCCGGACGTCGATCCGCGCGCCGCGCTTCTCGACATTCATCTGCAGGAGTCGGAACAGCAGCGCGCCCTGCTCCGCGCCGCGGACATGGGGCCATGCGGCCGCCGGATCGAAACCCTCGATGGACTCGACATAGGCGAAGCCGAATGTCCCGCCCCCCGGGAAAGGATAGTTTGCAGGCGAATGGCGGTTCTCCACCCGCGCTCCGGTGCCCTGCGCCAGCGCGGACAGCCGCGCCGCGACCCCTGCCATTCCCTCGGCCAGTTGCCGCAGCACCGGGTCCGGCGTCTTGCCCCCGCAGGTCGCCTGCAGGTAGGCGAAGGCCTTGCCGGCATCTTCCGCGGTGCGCAGCCCGCCCGCCGAGCAGATCGATATCCCGCCCGGTTGCGCCGCCTTTTCCAGGAGAAGCACACGGGCGCCCGAATCCGCTGCCGCGATTGCCGCGAACGCGCCGGCATAACCATAGCCAACGACGATCACGTCATACGGGGCTGCGCCCGGTGTCGTCATGCCGGCGCTTTCAGCGCTTCAGGCCAGAGGGCGCGCAGGCCGTCGACCACGTCGCCCACCGTCGCGTCCAGCGATGCCTTCCCCTTGGCCTCGGTGGCCAGCGTCGGGTCTCCGCGCACGCCTGTCTTGCTGTAGTCGATCCCGCTCGTCGGATCGGGATTGAAGATCGTCGGGAGATAGAAGACCGTGTCCGGCGCAGCCGCCAGGTTTCCGTAGTCCTGCTCGGCCTTTCCTGCGCGGATGCGCTCGGGCGCCAGCGCCTGGATCAGCGCGGTCTCGTGCTCGTCGCCATGTCCGCCATGCGCCTGCTCCATCAGGCCGTCGGCCGCCTTGCCGAGACGGCTGATATGCGCCGCCGCGACACGAATGCCGGTGTGCTCGTAGAGTTCGCGCAGCGTCACGTTGACGATCGGCTCGGTGGAGATCCCCGTATTGACCACGAGGATCCGTGTCAGCTTCTGGGCGATGAACCCCTTGAGCACGTCATGCAGCAGGGCCGCGAAGGTTTCCGGCTCGAGATGCTGGCTCCCCGGATAGTGCCGGAAGGCCGGATAGTAGCCGAAGCTGATCACCGGCGCCGACAGCACCGGCAGTTGCGCCAGCACGCCGTCGCAGATGCCGCGCGCCAGCAGATAGTCCGTGCAGAGCGGCAGGTGATGGCCGTGCTCCTTCGAGGCGGCACCGATGGGCACCATCATCACCGCGTCGCGGCGGAACCATGCATCCGCCTCCGGCCATGTCAGGTCTTCGAGCCAGCGCCCGGTCTGCGTTTTCGTCATAGCCATTGGTCGAGAAACCTCCGCACGTCATTGCCCCAGACGGCCCCTCCCTGCCCGTACAGGAAATGGCCTTCGTCCTTCGTCAGGCCGAAGCCCGGGAATATCTTCGACTGACAGACCTTGTCCGTCCCCTCCAGCGCGGCGGCGAGTTCCGCCGTCGGCGCGACGCTGTAGTCGTTCTGCGCCTGCATGAAGTAGATCGGCTGCGTCAGTTGCTGCGCAGCGTCCAGCATCGCGTCGCGCAGCCGCGGCGCGCGCTCCCAGTTCATCGCTGCGCCGGCGAACTCGACGGCGCAGCGGAACCGCGGGCATCGCGACGCCGCCAGCAGCGTAACCGTGCCGCCGAACGAGCTTCCCATCACGCCGATATGGCCTTCATCGATGTCTGGATGCGCTTCCAGCATGTCGAGCGCAGCGATGACGTCGCCGCTCTCGTCGAAGAGCCGCTTCTGGAGCTGCGTGTCGTATTCTTCCGTGCCGTATTCCGCGCTGACCTCCTCGCGCCAGGCCGGTCCCGGCGAGTTGCCGTATCCGCGCCTGTGCGGCAGGAAGGAGGCGATGCCCCAGCTCATCAGCAGCGCCGCCGTACCCGGCCGGCAGACATCCGAGGTTCCCTGATGGATCGAGCTTCCGTGATTGGTCACCATGCAGGGAAACGGCCCTTCGCCCGGCGGCAGATAGAGATAGCCCGACAGGACGCGGCCGTCGCTTTCGAAGCTGATCTCCCGCGGCACGATCGCCAGGCCTTCGAGGGACACGTCGCGCAGCACCGTCGCCGGATGCGCGGCACGGCGAAACACCCGGCGTTCGAAATGGGTGATGTAGCTTTGCATCGTCTTGCGGATGCGGACGAAATCCTCGCTGCCGGCCCGCGCGTCCATATCGCGGGCGCGTTCGGCCTCGTTGGCGAAGCGGCACTCCCAATGCACGAGGTCGGGTGCGTTCCCTGAACCCTCCTCGATGAAGATCTCGCCGACCGCGAGGCCGATCTCGCGCCTGATCTCGCATGCCGCCTGGCGGGTCGCCATGACGGCTTCGAACGCTCCCGGCTTGGGCGTATAGGTCGTGCGCTCAAGCACCATCGCGGATTCCTTTGTCGCTCACATTGGGGAAATGGCAGGCCGCCCAGTGCTCCGGCGCCAGCGCGTCCAGCACGGGGGTCTCGACGCGGCAAACGTCCTGGACCTTCTCGCAACGCTGGTGAAACGGGCAGCCGGGCGGCGGATCGATGGGGCTGGGAATGTCCCCGCTCAGATATTTTCTGGTCCCGCGGCGGCTGTAATCGGCCTCCGGAATGGCCGAAAGAAGCGCCGAGGTGTAGGGATGTTTCGGGTTCTCGAACAGCGCCTGTTCGGAAGCGAGCTCGACCACCCGTCCCAGATACATCACGGCGACACGGTGGCTTAGATAGCGCACCACGCCCAGATTGTGCGAGATGAAGAGCAGGGCAACCTGCGTCTCGCGCTGGATTTCCTTCAGGAGGTTGAGAATCTGGGCCTGCACGGACACGTCCAGCGCCGAGACCGCTTCATCGCAGACGATCAGCCTTGGCCGGATGGCGATCGCCCGCGCGATGCCGATCCGCTGGCGCTGGCCACCGGAGAACTCGTGTGGATAGCGGTCGGCATAGGCGACCGGCAGCTTGACGATCTCCATCACCTCGTGAACCCGCCTAGTGATCGCGCTCCGGTCGGACGAAAAATTCTCCAGCGGCTCCGCGATGATGTCGCGGACCTTCATGCGCGGATTGAGCGAGGAATACGGATCCTGGAAGATGATCTGTATGTCCTGGCGGATCGCCTTCAGCTGCTTGCGCGACAGGCGGGTAATGTCGTTTCCATCGAAGAGGATGCGCCCCTGCGTCGGGCGCGTCAGCTGCAGGATGGTGCGCCCCAGCGTGGATTTTCCGCAGCCGCTTTCGCCGACCACGCCAAGCGTTTCACCCGGATAGACGTCGAGGCTGACATCGTTGACGGCGCGCAGGGTCAGGTTCTCGCCCGACAGCGCCGAGCGCTTGATCTGGAAATCCTTGGTGACGTTCTCGATGCGCAGGATGGGAACAGCACTCATAGACCGGCCTCCACCGCGCGGGTGACATCGAGTTCGCGGGCGGCATCGAGCCTGCAGCAACGAACGGCATGGTCGGGCGCGACCGCCACAAGCGAAAGCGACGGATCGCGGCACATGTCCGCGGCGATGGGGCAACGCGGCGCGAACCTGCAGCCCGGCTGGTGGTCGGACGGAGACGGCGTCGTGCCCTCGATCACCGGCAGGACCTCCTGCTTCTCGTGTGCCGAGGGGATCGAACGCAGGAGAAGCTTCGTGTAGGGATGCGTCGGCCGTGTGAACAGCCGCTCCGCCGTGGACTGCTCGACGATCTGGCCGGCATACATCACCACCACCCGGTCCGCCGTCTCCGCCACCACGCCCATGTCGTGCGTGATCAGGAGAACGGCCATGTCCAGCTCGTCGCGCAGATCGACGATCAGCTTCAGGATCTGCGCCTGGATGGTGACGTCGAGCGCCGTGGTCGGCTCGTCGGCGATCAGCAGCTTCGGGCGGCAGGCCAGCGCCATGGCGATCATGATGCGCTGCTTCATGCCGCCGGAAAGCTGATGCGGATAGTCGCGGGCGCGCTTCTCCGGCGCCGGAATGCCCACCTGCGCCATCAGCTCGATCGCCCGCCGCTGGGCGCTCTGAAGATCGGCGCCGGTGTGCTCGACCAGCACTTCCGCGATCTGGAAACCCACCTGCAGGATGGGGTTCAGGCTGGTGCCCGGCTCCTGGAAGATCATGGCCATGTCGCGGCCGCGCTTCTCGCGCATCCGCGCCGGGCTGAGCTCGGTCAGCACCTCGTCGCCGAACCTTATGCTGCCGCTCTCGATGCTGCCCTGCGCGCCGAGCAGCCCCATGATGGCGAGCGAGGTCACCGACTTCCCCGACCCGCTTTCACCGACGATGCCGACGATCTCGCCCGGCTTCACCGAGAAGGCGATGTCGTGGAGCACCGTCACGGATCCCCGCAGGCCCGCAAACGATACGGACAGGTCGCGGATGTCGAGCAGTGTGTTCGCCCCGGACGCCATCAGTTCCGCACCTTCGGATCGAGCACGTCGCGCAGGCCGTCGCCCAGGAGGTTGAAGCCGATCATGGTGATGCCGAGCGCCAGGCTGGCGAACAGGGCGAGGTGCGGATCGGTGCGCAGTTGCGAAAGCCCGTCGCGGATCATCGCGCCCCAGGTGGGTTCCGGCTCCTGGATGCCGATCCCGAGGAAGCTCAGCGTCGCCTCGGCCATGATGATGAAGCCGACGCCGATGGAGGCGCGCACGATCAGCGGCGCGACGATGTTGGGCAGGAAATGCCGGCGCATGATCTTGTGCGCGGGCGTACCCGAGACGATGGCCGCCTCGATGAACATCTCGTGCCGCAATCCCAGAACGAGCGACCGCGTCAGGCGGGCGATGCCCGGCCACCAGACCATCGACAGCGCGATGATGACGGTCAGCGTTCCAGGCCCGAGCACGGCCGCGACGAGGATCGCGAAGATGAGCTCGGGAAAGGCGAAGATGATGTCCACCGTCCGCATGACGAGCGCATCCACCCAGCCACCGAAATAGGCGGCGCACATGCCGAGCACCGTGCCGATGGTGAGCGTGACGGCCAGTACCGACATCGAGACGATCAGGGACACCCGGCCGCCGAGCACGATGCGGCTGAAGACGTCGCGGCCGAGCGCGTCCGTGCCCATCCAGTGGGTGCTGTCGGGCGCCCGCCAGCTCGCCAGCACATTGACCTTCACCGGGTCATGCGGCGTCAGCAGCGGGCCGAACAGCGCCATCAGCACCACGAAGGCGACGATGACCGACCCGATCATCGCATTGCGGCTGCGCCGGAAGCGCAGGAAGAAATCGGAACCGGGTCGCGCGGTCTGGGAAGTGGAAGGTGCCGCCACGGATCAGGCCTTCGTGTTGGTCAGCCTGATTCGCGGATCGAGCGCCGTATAGGCGAGGTCCACGATCAGATTGATGATCGAATAGAACATGGTGAACAGGAGCACGATCGTCATCGTGACCGGATAGTCGCGGGCGAAGATCGATTCGATCGCCAGCCGGCCGAGGCCGGGAATGTTGAAGATCGTCTCGACGACGAACGTGCCGGACAGGAGGCCGCCAAAGATGATGCCCACGGTCGTCAGCAGCGGCACGAACGTGTTCTTCAGGGCGTGCCGATAGATCACCAGCCGCTCGCGCAGCCCCTTGGCGCGCGCCGTGCGCACGAAATCCTGTTGCAGCACTTCGAGCATGTAGGTTCTGGTCAGCCGCGCCACATAGGCCGTCGGCGGGATGACCAGGATCAGCACCGGCATGACCAGATGCTGCGGCGTGCCCCAGCCGGCGACCGGCAGCACCGACCATTTGATCGACAGCAGGTAGACCAGGAAGGCCGCCATCGCGAAATTGGGGATGGAGATGCCGGAGACGAGGCCAAGAATGACCGCCGTATCGGCCCAGGAGTTCGCCCGCTGCGCGGCGAACACGCCGAGCACGACCCCCAGCGGCACCGCGATCAGGATGGCGGTGATCGCCAGAATGGGGCTGATCAGCAGGCCACCCGAGATCACGTCGAACACCGTCGTGTTCGCGAAGCGGAAGGAAAGCCCGAACGTACCGTCGGCAATATGCGCCAGATAGTCCAGGAATTGCACCGGCAGCGGGCGGTCGAGCCCATAGTCCGCCCGCAGCCGGGCTTCGAGGTCGGCATCTCCTGAGCGATCCGACAGCAAAGCCATGATCGGATCGCCCGGCACGAATTGCACGGCCACGAAAGTGATGACGATTGCAAGGAACCAGACGCCCAGCAAACCGGCCAGGCGCCGCGCAGCATATTCGATCATTGTTCGCTCTTTTGTTGTGCGATCAGAGATGCTGCGTCGCGCTTACTCGGTTACCTGTGCATCGCCGAAGGGCAGGAAGCGGAACGGCGTGAGCGAGACGCCCTCGACATTCGGCTTCACGAGCGCCACCTGCATGCGCACGGTCGTCGGGCAGGTGCCCCAATCGTCGAGCAGGATCTTCTCCGCCTTGTTGTAGAGCGCATAGCGCGCCTTCGCGTCGGCCGTGCCCTGCGCCTCCTCGATCAGCGCATCGAACGCGTCGTTCTGCCAGCGCGAGCGGTTGTAGGTGCTCGGCCCGTACCAGACCTGGCTCAGGAAGTAGAGCGCGTCGGGGTAGCCCGCCGACCAGCCCCACGGGAAGAACGGAACCTCGCCGGCGTTCATCCGCTTGATGTGGCTGCCGCGCTCGACGATCTCGACCTCCACCGGCATGCCCAGAACGGAGCTGAACTGGTTGGCGTAATAGGTGATGTCGTTCTTGTTCGGCTCGGTATCGGTCACCTTGATCGGCGGCAGGCCCTCGCCGTTCGGATAGCCGGCTTCCGCCAGGAGCTTCTTGGCCCGTTCCGGATCGTACGGGATCGCCGGAAGGTCCGGATTGTAGCCGGCGACACCCGGCGTCACCTGGCCGTAGAGCGGGAATGCGGCGCCGTCATAGAGGCCGTCCACCATCGCGTCGCGGTCGAAGCCGATGCAGATGGCCTCGCGCACGCGGATGTCCTTGAACGGCTCGTAGAGATTCTGGTTCATGCCGAGATAGCGGATCTGCGCCGCCGGCGCGGTCAGCATCTCGTCCTTGAACTGCGGGTCCTTCAGAACGCGGCGAATGGTCTGCGTGTCGACATAGACCACATCCAGTTCGCCCGCCTCGTACATCGAGACCGCCGTATCGCCGCTCGGCACGATGAGGAAGCGCACGCCGTCGATCTTCGGCGCCCCGCCCCAGTAATCGGCAAACGCCTCGAGCTGCACGTCCCGGCCGAGATTCCAGGCCTTGAACTTGAACGGACCGGTGCCGGCGGAAGCCTTGGTCGCCCAGTCGGCGCCATGCTCCTCCACGATGCCCGCGTCCATGAAATAGAATGGATAGATCGGGAACAGCACATCGGCCTTCGTGAACCGGACGTCGAGGGTCAGCTCGTCGACCACGGTGACGCCCTCGAGATCGGTCGTCTTGCCGTCCTTGACCGCCTGCGCGCCCACCACAGTGTCCAGATACTCGGCGTTGAGACCGCCGCGATTGCCGGGAATGAGCAGCTGTTCGAACGTGTATTTCACGTCCTTGGCGCCAAAGCTGCGGCCGCTGTGGAATTTCACGCCGGAGCGCAGCTTGAAGCGGAACCCCAGCCCATCCTCGTGCGGCTCCCAGCTTTCGGCCAGCGCCGGGATCACGTTTCCTTCCGTGTCCAGGCCGACGAAGCCTTCGTACACATTGGCCATCACATCGCCGGCGATCAGCTCGGAATAGGTGATGGGATCGACCATCGCCGGGTCGGCGTTGATGTTGGTCCGCAGTTCCGCGGCCTGCGACACCGCCGCCGCGGGCAGTGTCAGGGCCAGTGCGGATGCGCAAAGCGCAAGCAGTTTGGTTCCAGCGCGCATGTTCTCTCTCCTCCGCCAGCTCCGGCGGTCGTGCCGCCGTGGCTCTCCTCAACGCTCCGCGGAAAATCCCGCCGCAGCCGCGTCCTCCGTTCCCGACCGCCTCCGTTCCTCGCCGTTTTCTGATTGAATTGCAGGAGGCCGTCTAATTCATTGTAATTCCACCGCACAGCCAGCTACAATCCCGCAATTCAACGGCTGAAACGGATAGTTGTCGACGAATCGACGGGAGTGCAGATGAAACGAAGCCTGGACCGCATCGACGAAAGATTGCTCGATCTTCTCAAGCTGAACGCCCGGGAGGCGACGGCCTCCCTCGCAAGGAAGCTGAATCTGTCCCGTTCAGCGGTGCAGGATCGCATTTCCAGGCTGGAGCGCGATGGCGTGATCGCGGGCTATACGATACGGCTGGGCGAGGACGCGCCGGAAGACCGCCTGCAGGCCATCGTGCGCTTCACGGTCGACCCCAAGCACACGGCCGAGATCATCCGCAAGATCAGCAGTTCGGCGGAAGCGAAATCCTGCTATTCGGTGAGCGGCGCGTTCGATCTGATCGTCATCGTCGGCGCCGGCACGGCGGTCCGCCTCAACCAGGTCCTGCAGGAGTTCGGCGAGATCGAAGGCGTCGAGCGCACCACCTCGTCCATCGTCCTCGACGCGGCATTCGAGAACCGCTGACGGGACCAATCTCACCCAACACGCACCAAAGTCCCCCGCACATGCGCCATGCCGCCGGGGAAGACAGCCGGCCATGTCGGCTATAATGATGCTTCGCGAATGGCGTGACCGATTCGGAGGAGCCCGGTGACTGAGAGCGTGCCGTCAAAACCGCGTGCATCGCGCGGCGTGCAGTCGATCGAGACGGGAGGTGCGATCCTGATGGCGCTGGCGCGGGCCGGCGGGCCGCTGAAATTGCGCGACCTGGCAGAGACGCTGGACATGGCGGCCGCACAGCTGCACCCCTATCTGGTCTCCTTCCGCAACATCAACATGGTCGAGCAGACGGAAACCGGGCAGTATCAGCTCGGGCCGTTCGCCCTGCATCTGGGCCTCACCCGCCTGCGCAACCAGAACGCCTATCGCGAAACCATCCGCCGGTTGCCCGAGCTGGCCGAGGAACTCGGCCTGATGGTCGTCATCAGCGTCTGGGGCCTGCATGGCCCGACCATCGTCTACCTGCAGGAATCCTCCGCCCGCATCCACTCGAATGTCGCCGTCGGCGGCACCTTCATGGTCACCATGACAGCGACCGGCAAGGCCTTCGCAGCCTTCCTGCCCTCGAAGATGACGGAGCCGCTGATCCGCGCCGAACTGGAAGGCCGCGAGCCGTCCCTCTACGCCATCCCCGGGGTCAGCGAGGAGACGTTTCGTAGCGAGGTGCGCATGGTGGCGCAATCCGGCCATGCGATCACCAGGGACGCGCCGATCCCCGGCGTCAGCGCCATTGCCGCCCCGGTGTTCGACCACACGGGAACGGTGCAGCTTGTCGTCACCGTTATCGGCCCGACCAACTATATCGATCTGGCGGAGGACGGCGCCTGCCTGCCCCGCCTGATGGATTTCACCGAGGCCCTGTCCCGCGATCTGGGCCATATCGAAGGCGCCTGAAGAGGCGCGACAGGGCATCGAGCGACAGGACCAGCCCGGTCGTGGCGATCAGCACGCCGACGAGCTGCAGGCCGTTCGGCCATTGCCCGGCGATCGGGATCGCGAGCAGCACCGCGAGCGGCGGAACGAGCGCCGGGAAAAGGCCGGCCAGCCCCGAGCCGAGCCAGGTGATCGAGGCCGCGAACGCCACGATCGCCAGGCAGCCGCCCAGCGCTCCCTGATAGAGCGCCTGCTCGGCCCAGGCCGACAGCGGCAGGTCGGCCGGCGTGAAGAAGGCCAGATAGAGTGGCAGGAAACCGGCCGTGGTCATCAGCGACATGGCCGCCGTGGTCTCCACCGCGGGCAGGCGCCAGCGCCCGAGCAGATAGGTGAACACGCCCCACAGCGTGCCCGAGCCGACGAAGCAGAGATCGCCGAGCAGCACCCATTCTCCCGGCGTCTTGGCCGGCGGCCGGTCGGCGGCGATGGCGATCAGTCCCAGCACCAGGACGGCGATGCCGATCTTGCGGTGCATCGGCAGGCGCTGCCCGTCGAGCAGCACCGGCAGGAGGTTGGCGACGAGCATGGTCACGCCGGGCGAGATCACCACCGCATGGGCCAGTGGCGCGATGCCGTAGCCGGTGTTGAACAGAAAGGCGAAGGGCGGGCCGATGGTCAGACTGAGAAGCACCACCCGGCGCAGGGTAAGGCCCGGCGGCAACCGCGACCAGCGCAGGAAGAGAAACGGCGCCAGCAGCGCCGCCGCGACGGCGTAGCGCAGGATCGCCAGATCCGCGCTGGTGAACCCGTCGGCCCGGCCGATCTCGACGCCGATATTGTAGATCGCCCACATCAGCGCCGCGGCGAGGCCGTAGAGAACGCCCTTGACGAGGCGTTCCCGCGCCGGGACGGTGTCCATCTCCTGCGCCGGCGCGCTCACGAATTGGCGCCGGACATGTGCCGCGCCGCGATGTAGCCGAAGGTGATCGCCGGCCCGAGCGTGATGCCGCCGCCCGGATAGTTGCCGCCCATGATCGAGGCCGCGTCGTTGCCTGCCGCGTACAGCCCCCCGATCGGCTTGCCCGCCTCGTCGAGAACCCGCGCGTTCTCGTCGCATTTCAGGCCGGCGAAGGTGCCGAGATCGCCGATCACCAGCTTGACGGCGTAGAACGGCCCCTGCTCGATGGGAGCGACGCAGGGATTGGGCTTGTGCTCGGGATCGCCAAGCGAGCGATTGTAGGAGGTCGAGCCCTTGTGAAACTCAGGATCCTCGCCCTTGCGCGCATGTTCGTTGAAGCGGGCTACCGTCGTCTCGAGCTGCCGGGGATCGACGCCGATCTGCGTCGCGAGTTCGGCGAGCGTCGCGCCCTCGGTCAGATAGCCGGAGCGGATGTGTTGCCGGAACGGCACGGGCGCCGGCTTGACGTAGCCCAGCCCGTATTTGCGCAGCACGCGATGGTCGGCGATGAAGAAGGCGCAGATGTCCCCGTCATCGTCCTGCCGGCAGGCCTTGACCATCGCCTGGCAGAAATCGTGGTAGGAATTGGCCTCGTTGACGAAGCGCCTGCCCGACCGGGTGACGGCGATGACGCCGGGCTTCGACCGGTCGACGAAATGCGGGAAGACGCCGAGCGTGCCGTCGCCGCGCGGCGGGCGCGAGACGGGCACCCAGGCGGCGCTGTTGGGCAGCGTGTCGTCGACGCGGGCGCCGACTGCCTCGCCGAGCCGCAGCCCGTCGCCCGTGTTTCCGGGCGGCGCCGGCGAAACATGCTCGTGGCCGGCCGGCGCGTGCGGGAACAGCGCCTTGCGGCGCAAGGGATCCTGCGGGAACCCGCCGGCGGCCAGCACCACGCCCTTGCGCGCGGTCACCTCGACGGCCCCTTCCTTCGTATCGACGATGGCGCCGGTCACAGCGCCCTTCTCGTCGCGCAGCAACTCGCGCACCGGCGCGCCCGTCCAGATCGGCACGTTCCTGTCGAAGCAGGATTTGGCCAGCCGCGCCACCAGCGCATTGCCGTTCATCAGCCGCATCGGCCGCCCGTGAAAGGCCATGTCCCGCAGGAATTTCAGGAACAGCTTCGCCACGTAGAAGGCCGAGACGGGCGAGCGCGTGACGTTGAAGAAATGCAGCAGCTCCTTGCCCGAGCCGATCATCATGCCGAGGAAGGTGATTTCCGAGAGCGGCGGCCGCAGGCGGCGGATCTCGCCCTTCAGCTCACGCCCGTCGAAGGGCCGCGCCACGATCGAGCGCCCGCCGTCCACGCCGCCCGGCGCGTCGGGATGATAGTCGGCGAATGTCGGGCCGAGATCGAACTGCAGCGCCGTGTTCTCCTCGAAGAACGACACGGCCTTCGGTCCCGCCTCGAGAAAGGCGTCGACGCGCGCGGCGTCGAAATGGTCGCCGGCCTCGTGCTGCAGGTAGCGGCGCGCATTCTCGGGACTGTCCTCCACGCCGGCGCGTTTCGCCGGTCCGTTGCAGGGTACCCACATCCAGCCGCCGGAGCGCGCCGTCGTGCCGCCGAACACCGCCTCCTTCTCGACCACCAGCACGTCGAGGTTCCGGTGCGCCGCCGACACGGCGCTGGCAAGCCCGCCGGCGCCGGAACCGATGACGAGTACGTCGCAGACATGTTTTTTCATGATGGAGGTCCCTGCAATGGCTTTGAAGAATGAGGATCAGGCGGCCAGATAGCCGCCATCGACCGGCAGGATGACGCCAGTCACGTAGCTCGACATGGGCGAGACGAGGAACAGAACCGGCCCCACCAGCTCTTCCGGCTTGCCGGTGCGGCCGAGCGGCGTATGCGCCATGAAGCGGGCGATCGCCGCCTCGTTGCCGCGCGTCGCCTCCGTCATCGGCGTCTCGATCACGCCCGGCGCCAGCGCATTGACGCGGATGCCGTGCGGGGCGAGCTCGTGCGCCAGCGCCTTGGTGAACTGGGCGATGGCGCCCTTGCTCGCCACATAGGCAGGGATGCCCGGCCCCGCCGATGTCGACATGATCGAGGCGAGGTTGACGATGCGTCCGCCCGTCTTCTCGAGCTGCGGCACGAAAGCGAGCACCATGTTCTTGGTGCCGTCGACATTGACCCGGAAGGTGGCGTCCCAGTGGCTGTCGAAATCCGCGTCGTCCAGCCCGTGGCGGCGGATGATGCCCGCATTGTTGACCAGGATCGCAGCGTCGCCCAGCTCCTGGCCAACGCGCGCCGCGAAGCTGCGGCAGGCCATCTTGTCGGACACGTCGACGGTCGCCGCCATCGCCGTGCCACCCTCCGCAACGATCAGCGCCGCCGTCTCCTCGGCGCCTTTCCCGTTGACGTCGCAGACCGCCACGCGGGCCCCGGCCCGTGCGAGACCGAGCGCGATCGCCCGTCCGTTCCCCTGGCCTGCCCCCGTCACAACCGCGACGCAATCGCCGATATGGATCATCGTCCACCCCAGAAATTAGGTTATTGCTAATTCGTTTGATTATAATTAATGTTGCGGATGAGCAAGCCGGTTGGGCAATAATTCCGCCGCGCCTTGCAGAAGCTGGCGCAGCCTGCGCCGGGAGGATGAATTGCGCCCCTTAGCGGCGCCATCAGGGGAGGACCTCATGAAGAAACGGCTCGTCGCCGCTGCCCTTGCAGCGACCATGCTTTCCACCGCTCCGGCAATCGCCGAGAGCTTCGACCTGCAGAGCGTCTTCGGCCTCCAGGTGCCGTCGATCGGCCCGAGCCCGATGAAATGGGCCGAGCGGGTCAAGCTGATGACCGGCGGCGAAGTGGAGATCAACGTCCACGGAGCGGGCGATTTCGTGCCGCCCTTCGAGGTATTCGGCGCGGTTTCCTCGGGCGCGATCCCGATGGGCTTCGACTGGATCGGCTACTGGGCCGAGACCATCCCCGTCGCCAATCTGATCGGCTCCATGCCGTTCGGCCCGAGCCCGGACGTCGCGCTCGCCTGGATGTTCGAGGGCGGCGGCCTGGAGATCATCCAGAAGGCCTACGACCCGCACGGCGTGAAGGTCATCCCCTGCCATCTGGTGGTGCCGGAAGCGGGTGGCTGGTTCAACAAGGAGATCAACACGGTCGAGGACTTCAAGGGCCTCAACATGCGCATCGCCGGCCTCGGCGGCAAGACGCTGGCCAAGCTCGGTGCCAACACGCAGCTCGTGCCCGCCGGCGAGATCTTCGTTTCGCTGGAGACCGGCCGCATCGACGCGACCGAGTTCTCCGCCCCGCAGCTCGACCTCGGCTTCGGCTTCCAGAAGGTGGTGAAGAACTATTACTTCCCCGGCTGGCACCAGCCTTCGAGCTGGGACTCCATCATCATCAACATGGATGTGTGGAACGGCTTCAGCGAAGACACCCAGAACATCATGGTCGAAGCCTGCAAGGCCAACATCGCCTACAATCTCGGCGACCAGCTCAACGCGCAGGCCGAGGCGATCGCCACCATCCGCGAGGCGGGCGTCAACGTGCGCCGCTTCCCCGACGAGGTGCTGATGGGGATCCGCGAGCAGGCCGAAGCCGTGCTCACCGAGGAAGCCGGCAAGGACCCGATCTTCAAGGAAGCCTATGAATCGCTGACCGCCTACATGGACCGCGTCGGCGAATGGGAACGCCTGCAGGCCATCCCGCACAAATAAGCGTGTAAAGCCCTCCGGGAGCCGTGGGGCTCTTGGCTCCGGAGGGTTTACGCCGCGCGCTCCGGCCGATAAGGCCGGGGCGCTTTGCCCATCTGTCGATCGCCCAAGCGGAAAGCGAGTGCTGAGCCAATGCCGAGAATTTGCCCATGACCCGTTTCCTTGATCGGCTGCAGTCCGCCTGCATCTGGCCGGGGCGGATCGTCGGCTGGCTGGTCCTGCCGCTCATCCTCAGCGTCTGCCTGACGGTGCTGGCTGCGCAACTCGGCATCAACATGCTTGCCGAGTGGGGCGAGCCCGCGCCGCTGTTCGGCAAGGCGCTGACGGTCAACACCCTGCTCGACCTGCAATGGCATATCTTTGCCCTGATCGTCCTGTTCGGCGGCGTCTATGCCTTTCGCGACAACAGCCATGTGGCCGTGGACGTTTTCTCGTCCGGCCTGCCGCCACGCGTCAAGCTGGCGTTGCGGATCTTCGGCGATCTGGTTTTCCTCCTGCCCTTCTGCGTCGTCATCGCCTGGTACGGCTACGGTTTCGCCGAGAAGGCCTTCATCTCCAGCGAAGGCTCCACCTATGGCGGCATGATCGACCGCTGGATGATCAAGGCCATGATCCCGGTCGCCTTCGCCCTGCTCGGCCTGTGCGCCCTGCTGCGCGCGCTTGCCACCGCGCTCGAACTGGCGGGCGCTTCCTCCAAGCACGACGGCACTGCCCAATGAACGACGCCTATTTCTGGCCCATCCTGATGCTCGTCGGCCTGATGGCCGGCATCTTCACCGGCTATCCCGTGGCCTTCGTGCTGGCGGGGATCGGCCTGATCTTCGCCTTCCTCGGCGACGTGCCGGTGCTGTTCCTGTCGCTCGGCGTCTCGCGCATCTATTCCGGGATCCTGACCAACTGGCTGCTGATCGCCATTCCGCTCTTCGTCTTCATGGGGCTGATGCTCGAACGCTCGGGCGTCGCCCAGCGCCTCCTGCGCTCGCTGGCCTCGGTCTTTCGTGGCCTGCCCGGCGGCTATGCCTTCGCCGTCGCCATCATCGGGGTCGTGATGGCCGCGTCCACGGGCATCATCGGGGCCTCGGTGGTGCTGATGGGCATGATGGCGCTGCCGACCATGCTGAAGAACGGCTACGACGCGCGGATATCCACCGGCCTGATCGCTTCCAGCGGAACGCTCGGCATCCTCATTCCGCCGAGCATCATGCTGATCGTTCTGGGCGACCAGATGCGCGTCTCGGTCGGCGACCTGTTCATGGGCGCCGTCGGCCCCGGCCTGCTGCTGGGCGGCCTCTACCTCGCCTACCTGATCTTTGTCGCGATCTTCCAGCCGCACCGCATGCCGGCCGCCCCCGCAGAGGACAACACGGAGCCCCTGTGGCGGGTCGCCTTCGCGCTGATCCGCGATCTGCTGGCACCCATCGCGCTGATTGCCGCCGTGCTCGGCACCATCGTCACCGGGATCGCCACGCCGACCGAATCCGCCGCCATCGGCGCCGCCGGCGCGATGCTCCTGGCGCTTCTGTCCGGCAAGCTCAGCCTCTCCGTCTTCGCCGACGCCCTGAGAGACACCACCAAGACCACCGCGATGATCATCTTCGTGATGATCGGCGCGACGATCTTCAGCGTCATCTTCCGCAAGCTGGGCGGCGACCAGATGATCGTCGACGCCTTCGCCCTGCACGGCGACAATCCCTATGCGGTGCTGCTGACCATCATGCTTCTGGTCTTCGTGCTCGGCTTCTTCCTCGAATGGGTGGAGATCACGCTGGTGGTCGTTCCCATCGTCGCCCCGATCGTCGCCGGACTGGATTTCGGCATGACGCCCGAACAGACGCTGATCTGGTTCGCCATCGCCTTGTCGGTCAATCTGCAGACCTCGTTCCTGACGCCGCCCTTCGGCTACGCCCTGTTCTACCTGCGCGGCATCGCTCCGGAAGGCGTGTCGATCTCGACCATCTATCGCGGCATCATCCCCTTCGTCGTGCTGCAGCTTCTGGCGCTGACCATGGTGGTGCTGTGGCCGCAGATCACCCTGTGGCTGCCGGCTTACCTGTCGAACTGATCCAGCTCGTCCTCATCCCGGCCGGGCGGGGAACATCTCTGCTGTGAGCGCCGCCAGATGGCGCAGCGCCGCGCCGGCTCCCGGATCGCGAAAGGCAAGGCCGATCTCGATCTCCGGCTGGCGTTCCGCGAGGCGGAAATAGGCGACGCCCGGCCGCGTCAGGTTGCGCATCGTGCCCGGCACGAAGGCGATGCCGAGGCCGCTCGACACCAGATTGATGATCGTCTGCATCTGCACCGCCTCCTGCCCGGCGACGGGCGCGGCGCTGTGCTGTGCGTAAAATCGCGTCACCAGATCGTGCAGCGCCGGCGCGCTGTGGCGCGGGAAAAGGATCACCGGCAGGTCCCGCAACGCACCGAAGCGCAGGCGGCCGCCGAGCGGCGACACCCTGCCCGATGCGATCCATTCCTCCGGCACGGCTACCACCAGCGCCTCGCGCTCGATCGGCAGATAGCGCAACGGCGAAGGCAGGTTGCCCCGCGGCGGCGCGATGATCACGCCGGCGTCCAGCTCCCCCTCCAGCAACTCCGATATCTGCACGTCGCTGGTCGCTTCCCGCAGGACCAGTTCCACCTCCGGATACCGCTCCTTGAAGCGCCGGACGAGGAGCGGCAGGAAACTGTAGCTGACGAAGCTGATGAAGGAGAGCCGAACCGTGCCGATCTCGCCGCGCGACAGGCGCTGCGCGATCTGCGGCAGGGCCGACGCTTCCTCCAGCACGCGCCGGGCATGCGGCAGCCACTCGCGTGCCACCGGCGTCAGGGCGACGCTGCGGCGCGTTCGCTCGAACAGTCTGAGCCCCAGTTCCGCCTCCAGCGCCTGGATGCTCTGGCTCAGCGGCGGCTGGGTCATGCCGAGGCGCTCCGCCGCGCGACCGAAATGCAGCTCCTCCGCGACGCCGATGAAATGCCTGATCTGCCGGATATCCATGGATCACTCATCCGCTGGGCATATTATTACAATAGAATATATATATTTCTCATATCATTCAAACTCTCCTAGCCTTTGTCCTGCAGCGCTCCAAGTGCGAGCGCCGCCGGGAGATTGAGAGAATGAAGTCGAACGACCGGTCGAAGACCATCACCGAAGGCGTCGAGCGGGCAGCAAACCGGGCAATGTTCTTCGCCCTCGGCTACACGGACGATGATTTCTCCAAGCCGATGATCGGCATCGCCAACGGCCACTCGACCATCACGCCCTGCAATGCCGGGCTTCAGCCCCTGGCCGACGCGGCCGTCGAGGCCGTGCGCCAGGCCGGCGGCAACCCGCAGACCTTCGGCGTGCCGACGATCTCCGACGGCATGTCGATGGGCACCGAAGGCATGAAATACTCACTGGTTTCGCGCGAGGTGATCGCCGACTGCATCGAGACCACCGTGCAGGGCCAGTGGATGGATGGCGTTCTCGTCATCGGCGGCTGCGACAAGAACAAGCCGGGCGGCATGATCGGCATCGCCCGCGCCAATGTGCCGGCGATCTATGTCTATGGCGGCACCGTCATGCCCGGCCGCCTGAATGGCCAGGACCTTTCCCTGGTCTCGGCTTTCGAAGCCGTCGGCGCGGTCAAGGCGGGACGCATCGACGAGGCCGAGCTCAAGGCGGTCGAGCGCAACGCGGTGCCGGGCACCGGCGCCTGCGGCGGCATGTACACGGCCAACACAATGAGTTCCTCCTTCGAGGCGCTCGGCATGGCGCTCCTCGGCTCGTCGACCATGGCCAACATCCACGAGGAAAAGCGGCTGTCCGCCGCGCAGTCCGCCCGCGTGCTGCTCGCGGCGGTGCGCAACGGGCTGAAGCCGCGCGACATCATCACGCGGCGCAGCGTCGAGAACGCCATCGCCCTGGTGATGGCCACAGGCGGTTCGACCAATGCCGTGCTGCACTATCTGGCCATCTGCCAGGCCGCGGAGGTGGAGTGGACGCTGGACGATTTCGAGCGTGTCCGTCGCAAGGTGCCGGTCCTGTGCGACATGAAGCCGTCCGGCCGCTACATGGCGGTCGACCTGCACCGCGCCGGTGGCATCCCGCAGGTCCTGAAGATCCTTCTGGATGCCGGTCTCCTGCACGGCGACTGCCTGACGATCACCGGCCGGACGCTGGGCGAGGAACTGGCGGAAACTCCCGCAAACCCGCCCGCCGGCCAGGACGTGATCCGTCCGTTCGACGCACCGCTCTACCGCCAGGGCCATCTGGCGATCCTGAAAGGCAACCTTGCCGAGGGCGGCGCCGTCGCCAAGATCACGGGCCTCAAATCCACCAGCATCACCGGCCCGGCGCGCGTCTTCGAGGACGAGCAGTCCGCCATGCGGGCGATCCTGTCCGATGCGATCCGGCCCGGAGACGTGCTGGTGCTGCGTTATCTTGGGCCGAAGGGCGGGCCCGGCATGCCGGAAATGCTGGCTCCCTCTTCCGCCATCATCGGGCGCGGCCTGGGCGAGCATGTCGGCCTCATCACCGATGGCCGCTTCTCCGGCGGATCGTGGGGATTGCTGGTCGGCCATGTGACGCCGGAAGCCTATGAAGGCGGCGCGATCGCGCTCGTCGAGGAGGGCGACGAGATCACCATCGATGCCGAAAGCCAGCTTCTGCAACTCAATGTGGACGACGACGAGCTCGCCCGCCGGCGACGGAAGTGGCGCCCGCCGGCCCCACGCTACACACGGGGCGTTTTGGCCAAGTTCGCCCAACTTGCTGGTCCTGCAAGCACCGGCGCATTGACTGGATAGGCACGATGCGTCACAGGCTGAAACAAGCTGGAGTTTGAATCGCAGCTCTGCTGCACGAACGGGAGGAACCCATGACCATATTTGCACGCAAACTGGCTCCGGTCGCCGCGCTGGCAACGGCAATCGGCCTTCTCGGCTGGGCGGCCGCGGCCAATGCCCAGCAGGAAGTGAAGATCGGCTACGCGCTGGCGCCGACCTCGCACTACGGCGTCGCCGCCGAGAAGTGGCAGGAAGTTGTCGAGGCGAAGACCGATGGCCGCTACACGTTTCGCCATTTCCCGTCTTCCGGTCTCGGCGGCGAACGCGAAGTGATCGAGGGCCTCCAGCTCGGAACCGTCGAGGCGACCATCGTTTCGTCCGGCACGCTCAGCAACTTCGTTCCGGAAACCGGCATCTTCGACATCCCCTTCCTGTTCCGCGACCTGACGCATGCGCGCAAGGTGCTCGACGGTGAGGTCGGCCAGGCGATCCTCGCCAAGTTCGGCGATGTCGGGCTCGTGGCGCTTGCCTGGGGCGAGCAGGGCTTCCGCCACATTACCAACAACCGCAACGCAATCGCCGACCCGCAGGATGTCTCCGGCCTGAAGCTGCGCACGATGGAAAACCCGATCCACATCACCGCCTTCGAGACCCTGGGCGCCGCACCCACGCCGATGGCCTGGCCGGAAGTGATCAGCTCGCTCCAGCAGGGCACCATCGACGGCCAGGAAAACCCGCTCTCGGTGATCACCTCGGCGAAGCTCTCGGAAGTGCAGAAGTACCTGACCCTGTCGGGCCACGTCTATTCCCCGGCCATGCTGCTCGTCTCCAGGCAGCTCTGGGAAAGCATGACGCCGGAAGACCAACAGATCTTCAAGGACGCTGCCGGGGAAGCCGTCGCCGCCATGCGCGCCTATGTCGACAATGTCGAGACCTCCGGTGTCGAACAGCTCAAGACCGAAGGCATGGAGATCAGCACGCTGAGCGCCGAGGAGAAGGCAGGCTTCCAGAAGGCCCTGGCCCCGGCCTATGAGAAGTACTACGGCCAGTACGACAAGGCGACGATCGACCAGATCATCGCGACCGAGTAACCGGCGCATACCAGGACCATGACGACGCTCTGACGAGCTGCCGTCATGGTCCTTTTTCTTTCCGCTGGCCGATCGTGCGAAAACCTGTTCTCATTCTCGGCGATCATGCTTTAAACAGGGCGACCGATAGACAGACGAGCGGGGACAACCCGCCTCCGGGGAGGGGTCGGTGAGAAGGTTCGAGCACTATTTCATTGCCGTCAACAAATGGGCGCTGGTGCTGTTGCTCTCGGCCATGGCCGTGATCGTCTTCGCCAATGTCTCGCTGCGCTACCTGACCAATTTCTCGATCACCTGGGCGGAGGAGGTCGCGCGCTATCTGATGGTGTGGATGACCTTCATCGGCGCCGGCCTGGCGCTGAGGACGGGCGGCCATGTGGCGATCGGCAACTTTCAGGAAATGCTCGACCCCGGCGCGCAGCGCGTCGTGCGCGGGCTCATCCTGTGCCTGCTCCTCGCCTTCTTCGCCATCATGATCTGGATGGGCAAGGACTACATGGACCGCATGCGCTTCCAGGTAACCCCCGCCACACGCATCTCGTTCAGCTACATCTACGCCGCCATGCCGATCGGCTTCGCCCTGCTGATCGTCCATCTACTTCTGATCGCCAGGAGCTTCGTGCTCGAGAACCGCTTCGCGGAGATCGCGGCCACGGCCCCCGTTCCGGCGGCGAGCGGGGACTAGGACCCGTGGCGCTCATTCTCTTCGCATC
This sequence comes from Nitratireductor pacificus pht-3B, assembly GCF_000300335.1. GTDB lineage: Bacteria > Pseudomonadota > Alphaproteobacteria > Rhizobiales > Rhizobiaceae > Nitratireductor > Nitratireductor pacificus. Next base: position 29,372 of record NZ_AMRM01000010.1, read on the forward strand.
CTTCTTCGCCCTGCTTGTCATCGGCATGCCGGTTGCCTTCGCGCTGGCGCTGGCCGTGTGGGCAGCCATCGGTCTCGGCAGTTCCTACCCGCAGATCGTCATCGTCAAGGAGATGTTCTCCGGCCTCGACAGTTTTCCGCTGATGGCGGTGCCGTTCTTCATCCTTGCCGCCGAACTGATGACGAGCGGCGCCATGACGCAGATCCTGCTGCGCTTCGCCTCGCAGTTCGTCGGCCATTTCCGCGGCGGTCTCGGCTACGCCAACGTCGTCTCTTCGACCATGTTCGCCGGCATCTCCGGCTCGGCGCTGGCCGACGCCGCCGGCCCCGGAGCGATGATGATCCGCATGATGGAGAAGGACGGCTACGACAAATCCTACGCCAGCGCCCTGACCGCCTCGGCCTCGGTGGTGGGGCCTATCATCCCGCCGTCGATCATCATGATCCTCTACGCCATGCAGGATGAGCGGGTCTCCGTCATCGCCCTTTTCATGGCGGGCATCGTGCCCGGCATCCTGATCTCCACCGCCATGGCGGCGACCAACTGGTATGTCTGCCGCAAGCGCGGCTTCAAGAGCAGCACGCCCCGCCCGCCGGTGCGCGAGATGCTGCGCACTTCGTTTCAGGCCCTGCCGGCGATCATGCTGATCGTGCTCATCATCGGCGGCATCCGCAGCGGCATGTTCACGCCGACCGAGGCGTCGGTCGTGGCGGTGTTCTATGCGCTTCTGTGCGGTCTCTTCGTCTACCGCTCGCTGCGCCTGCGCGACCTGCCGGACGTCATCTTCCGCTCGGCGCTGGTCACGGTGGCGATCCTGCTCATCCTGGCGGCGGCGCGCGCCTTCGCCTGGATCATCATCATCGAGGGCATTCCGCAGGCCATCGCCGCCACGATCGTTTCGTGGAACCTGGACCCGGTGCTGTTCCTGCTGGCGGTCAATGTCCTCCTGCTCGTCTTCGGCCTGTTCATGGACCCCCTGCCCGGCGTCATGATCCTCGTTCCGATCCTGAGCCCCATCGCCTACTCCCTGGGCATCGATCCGATCCACTTCGCCATCGTGGTCATCGTCAACCTGACCATCGGCCTGCTGACACCGCCGGTCGGGGCGTTGCTTTTCGTCGTCTCCTCGGCCGTCAAGATCCGCGTCAGCGACATGATCAGGGAGATGCCGCCATTCCTCGTCATGCACCTGCTGGTGCTGATGGCGCTGACCTTCATTCCTGCGCTCTCGACCTGGCTGCCGGGCCTCAGCGGCTATTGACCTGACAGGCCCGGTCATTGCCAGGGCGGGACAGCCGGCGTAACAATGGGCAGAGGAGACAGGGGGGCACGGCCACGGTGAGGACCAGCTCTGACGAAGGCACCAGCACCGTCGCGTTGCAGAACGGCCTGGAACTGGTGCGCCTGCTGTCGGCCGAAGGCCCCATGAATGTGGACGAACTCTCCGACCGCGCAGCGCTCAAGCCGGAAACCGTGGCAAAGCTCGTCAACACGCTGGAAATGCACGGATACATCGAACCCACGCGGTTCGCCGACCGGTTCCAACCCGGGCGCATTGCCGGCGCCCTTTCGGAAAGCTTCCTGCGCGGCGCACCGATCGGCGCGCTCGCGCGCCCGGTGATGCAGACCTTCGCCGAGACGCATGGCGCCACCGTGTCTCTGGTCGTCCCCGAGGGCGATCATGCCCTCTCGCTCCAGGTGTGCAGAAGCCTGGCGAGGGATGCCGCGGCCGACTATCCCGGCTCTTCCGTGGCGATGGAGCGCTCGGCCGGCGGCCATGCGCTGCTCTTCACCGCCAGCACGCAAGGCAGGGAGCTGGCGCAATTGTCCGGCGAGGAGACCGCGTTGAGCCGCAGTCTTGCCGAGAGCTTCGCCTTCTTTCGCGCGTCCGGCTGCTTCAAGGTCATCGACCGGGAGCGGAACGCGGTCATGCTCGGCGCACCCTTGCATCTGAGCGATGCGGTCCTGGCCGTCGAAGCCCTGCTGCCGCGCCCCGTATTGCAGGGACGCTCGGCCATGACCGTCATCCGTGACCTTCTGGAAGCCGTGGAGCTGATACAGCGGAAATCCGCGGCGGCGGGCGTGCGCTATCTGGACGACTGAAGCGAACCGGCCCCGCAGGCCTACGCCATCTCGAACGCATCTAGGTCTTCAGTGTCCTGCCCCGGCAGCAGGCCCGCCAGGACAAGCAGTTCGTCGCCGATCTCGTCCAGCCGTTCCTCGGGAAGATGCCCCGCCGGGGCACTGCAGGCGATCGACATGGCGCCATCGTGGAACGGAGAGCGGAACGGCGTCGCAACGCTGTTGACGTCCGTCTGCCAGCCGCCGACCGAGCGGCTGAAGCCCAGGACCGCGATAGCGTCCAGGCCCTTCGTGATTGCCTCCGCGGCCTGCGGCCAGTCCTCCTCATCTCTCACCTGCAGCGCCTTCATCACCGTTTCGCGTTCCCCTTCGCTGAGGCAGGCCAGAATACCGTGCCCGGCCGCCGTGGTGGCGAGCGGCACGCGTGATCCCGCCTCGAGCCGGAGGGTAACGAGCGTCGAGGCGCTGTGGCAGACCTCGAGATGAAGGGCATCCGTCCTGTCCAGAACGGCGAGCGACACATGGACACCATGACGGTCGGCGAAGCGCTGCATGTGCGGCCGCGCCCGTTCGGCCAGATGCGCCTCGCACCGGGCTCCGTAGCCCAGACGGACGACGCCCGCCGCCAGGCGGAAGCGGCGCCGGTGTGCGCTGTAGTGCAGCAGCCCCATCCCGGTCAGGGACCGCGTCAGCCGCGCCACCGTCGGGGCGGGCAGGCCGGTGCGTTGGACGATATCGGAATTGCTTAACCAGACCGGCGCACCGGCGAAAGTCGCAAGCAGGCTCAAGCCCCTCGATAAAGCTGAGGAAACGGCTGCGCCAGGCTTTGCAGCACCGTCACGCTTGCCTGTTGTCGCCAACGCCCATCCTGCTCCTGTCGCAACCGTTGAAAGGGGCAGAAAGGGTAACAGGATTTCACGCTGGCCGGCAACGCAAATCCGCGTCGAGGTCGGTTGGAGAGGGAAGCGCCCGGTCTTGGGGTCGGTCCTGGGAAAGTGGTGCCGCTTGTCAGACTCGAACTGACGACCTCCGCATTACGAATGCGATGCTCTACCAACTGAGCTAAAGCGGCAGCCTCCTGCGCGGCTTGCGTCGCACCGGACTGACCCGCCTGATAGCCGCATCGCTTACCAAGATCAAGAGAGAGTTGCGTCGAGACGCGCTCTTCATGCGGTTTTGATGGCGGCGCATCCGGGGCCGGGCCGGCCTCGACAGCATGGCGTGCAGATCGGGTCGTTTCCTGCTTCGGGGCATGGACTCTCGTCGCGCCAGGGTTCATCCTCTCCCTTCTCCCGCGGCGGAGATTGCTCACCCGAAAGGCAGGCAGGAAGGAATTCATGACAGAAGTCTCGATGTTGGTGAACGGCCGGACCGTATCCGGAGCCGTCGAGGGCAGGACGTTGCTCGTTCAGTTCCTGCGCGAAACGCTCGGGCTGACCGGCACCCATGTGGGGTGCGACACCTCGCAGTGCGGCGCCTGCACCGTCCACATGGACGGCAGGTCCGTGAAATCCTGCTCCATCCTCGCCGTGCAGGCCGAAGGCTCCGAGATCCGCACCATCGAGGGCCTGGCCGAGGGCAACGCGCTGCATCCCGTGCAGGCCGCCTTCAAGGAGCATCACGGCCTGCAGTGCGGCTTCTGCACGCCCGGCATGATCATGGCCGCGACCGACATGATCCGCCGCCATCCCGAAGGGCTCGACGAAGCGACGGTCCGCGCGGAGCTCGAAGGCAACATCTGCCGCTGCACCGGCTATCACAACATCGTCAAGGCGATCCTCGCCGCCGCCGAGACTATGGGCGACGGCGAGGCGCAGGCGGCCTGAGGGAGAGCGCCCATGTACGAGGTCAACTATCACCGCGCAGGCTCGCTCGACGAGGCGCTGAAACTGCTGGCTGACGCCGACGACGGCAAGCTGATCGCCGGCGGGCAGACCCTGATCCCGGCGATGAAGACACGGCTTGCCGCTCCCTCCGACCTGATCGACCTGCGCCACATCGCCGAACTCACGGGGATTGCGGTCGCCGGCAGGACGGTGACGATCGGCGACCCGCATGTGCGCCACATGGGCACCATCGGCGGCTCGCTCGCCAACAACGACCCGGCCGCCGACTACCCGGCCGCCATGCTGGCGCTTGCCGCGACCATCGTCACCAATGCCCGCGAGATCGCCGCCGCAGATTTCTTCACCGGCCTGTTCGAGACGGCGCTGGAGGAGGACGAGATCATCACCGCCGTGCGCTTCGACGCGCCGGAAAGGGCCGGCTACGGGAAGTTTCCCAATCCGGCCTCGCGCTACGCCATGACTGGCGTCTTCGTCGCCCTGGACGGCAAGACCGTGCGCGCTGCCGTGACGGGTGCCGGCGATGATGGCGTTTTCCGCAGCGGAGAACTGGAAACGGCGCTCGTCACGGATTTTTCGCCGTCGGCCCTCGACGGGGTTTCGGTGCCAGACGACGCGCTGATGACCGACATCCACGCCTCGGCCGCCTACCGCGCCAGCCTGATCGTCGCCATGGCGAAGCGCGCCGTGACGATGGCCAACGGGTGAGAACCGGAAGCGGCCGCATTGTTTTCAGTGAAGCCGAACCAACCTGTCGGGCGAAACTGCCTGCTTCGTGCTCATGTCTGGGCGTCCACCCTCAGGAACCGTTCTGGCATGGCGTCCCGGTACGGGAAGAACCGGAAGTAGGGCTGCGCCTCGGCAAGCACGCGCCGCGCCGACGGGCGGGCGATGAGCCGCTCGAAATAGGCGGCGACCGCCGCGTACCTGTCGTCAAACGGATGGACGATGCCCGCATAGAAGAGCGCCGGCGTCGCGGAACAGTCGGCCATGGTGAACGCGTCACCCGTTGCCCATTCACGGTTCGCGACCTGCCTGTCGATCAGCGCATAGGCCACATCGAGTGCTGCGCGCGCGGCAGCGACGCCATGCGGATCCTTGCCATCGTCCGGACGGATGCGGTCGAGGACGATCGTCTGCATCGGATCGCTGACATGGAGATCGAAGAACCGGTCCCACAGCCGCACCTGCAGGGCGGCCTCCGGGTCCTCGGGAATCATCCGCAACCGACCGGGGTGGTGCAGGTCGAGATATTCGATGATGATGCTGGTCTCCGGCACGGTCGCGCCGCGCGCGGCATCGTGCAGCACCGGCATCTTGCCGAGTGGCCACAAGGCGCGAAACGCGTCCGCCGAAGCCGGATCCCCGAGATCGACCAGCACCTTGTCGAAAGCGGTGCCGTTCTCGTAGAGGGCGATCAGCACCTTGTGGCAGAAGGAGGCCAGCGGATGCTGGTGAAGGGTCAGGGACATATCGCCTCGGTCGTCGCTGGTGTTTCGCATCCGGGGGAGTTTTTACCGCTCACTTGGCGAGCGCGGCCTTCAGCCGCTCGATCTCGGCTGGCGGCCAGCCCTGCGGATCGGTGACCGCCATCCATGCGTCGATATAATGCTCCGGCGCGTAGAGATGGCCGTAGCCGAGCGGCGCCGTCGTCGCCAGCGCCATGTCGAGCGCCAGTTGCAGGAAGGTGACGAGCGGATACCACCGCAGCTCCGGCGACACGTCCGGGCCGCGTTCGCCGACGAGCCAGGCAGGCGGGCGATACCAGGCGAACGGATCGAAGAAGACCACGGGATCGCTCGCATATTGCAGATAGACGATGCGCAGCGGCCCCCAGGCGGCGCCCGGAATGTCGAGGGCATTCCGTTGCGCCGTGAAGCGCACCACCGAGCCGTCGCGGAAGCGGGGCAGCCAGGCCGGCGAACCGGCGTTGCGGTCGCTGGTGACGGAACGCCAGATGCGGCTGTTGAAGGGCGGTCCCACCCACAGCGCGCCCTGGAAGGGATCGGCCAGGACGTCGAAGAGCTCGGAGGACTGCTCGGAACTCAGCGCGCCGAGGCTGAGGCCGTAGAGATAGAGCTTTGGCCGCGTCTCCTCCGGCAGGGTCTTCCAGTGGGCGTAGACCTCGCGGAACAGCGCGTGCGCCGCCTCCGCGCCGTAGCTCGGCTCGATCAGCAGCGAGAGCCAGCTCGTCAGGTAGGAATATTGCTGTGCGACCATCACCGTGTCGCCGTCGTGCAGATATTCCAGCGTGTCGGCTCCCTCCGGATCGATCCAGCCGGTGCCGGTCGGGGCGACGACGACCATCACCGACCGTTCGAAGGCGCCGATGCGCTGGAGTTCGGCCAGCGCCAGCCTGGCGCGCGCATCGCTGTCTTCCGCCGAGCGCAGGCCCACATAGACGCGCATGGGTTCCAGCGCCGGCCGGCCGGTGAAGGCGGCGATCAGCTCCCTTCGCGGTCCCTCAACGATGAAGCTGCGGCCCGTCCGGCCAAGCGTGTCCCAGCCGATCAGGGAACCCGGACCGCCCGTCTTCAGCGCCTCGCCGGGCCGCTCGATGCCGTCCTCGAACAGGGCGTCGAGTTCGGCATAGGCGGAATCCGCGACCCGCAGCGCGTAGCGCAGCAGCACCCGGTCCACCAGCGACGCCGCCAGGAGCGCGACCACGGCTAGGCCCAGCACATTGGCGATGCGGCGCGGCACGAACCGCTTCAGCCAGCCGGAGACGAAGGAGAAGATGCGCTTCGGCCCGCGCCCGATGCCGACGAGCAGCAGGAACAGGACGAATGCGATGCCGCCGACCTTGAAGGGATGCGCCGTATCGACCGGCTCCAGTTCCATCAGCTCACGGATGGAGTTCTGCCAGCCGGCGGCCTTCCAGAGAAAAAAGACGGCAACGGCCGCGCACAGGAGGGCCATCGCCCATTGGCCGTAATAGCGCGGCGAAGGGCGCGGCTCCGGCAGTTCCAGATAGCGCCACAGCCAGACGAGGAAGACACCGAGACCGTAGCCCAGAGCAAGCGAGACGCCGGAGAGGATGCCCTGGACGAAGAAGGCGCGCGGCAGAAGCGAGGGCGTCAGCGAGGCGGCGAAGGCCAGCGTTCCAAGACACAAGCCGAGGATCGAGAAGGAGTGCCAGATGCGCCGCTCGCGCCCGTTCGGAAGATCGACCATGGCCCCGCCTCCTTTGCGCCGCCGCCCGGTCCTTCCACAGTGACCCGTCGCTGCCGGGATGGCAACAGCGCCCGCTCGCGGAAGCCGGCTCAGCCCAGCGCGTCGATCAGGCGGCCCGCCCCGTCGCGGAACGGATCAACGGTCGGCAGGCCCATGCGCGCCTCGATCTCCTGAAGGCAGGTCTGCGCCGCGCCCGCCGCCAGGGCGGCCGTGTTGACCGAGATGCCGATGACCTTGACATCGGGATTGACGATCCGCGCCATGTCCAGCGACACGTCGCGCAGCGCCTCCAGCGAGGGCAGGCCGTAATGTGGCAGGCCGCGCATATGGGTGCGCGTCGGCTCGTGGCAGAGCACCAGCGCGTCCGGCTGCCCGCCATGGATCAGCGCCATGGTCACGCCGGAGAAGGAGGGGTGGAACAGGCTGCCCTGCCCTTCGATCAGGTCCCAATGGTCGGCGTCGTTGTCCGGCGTCAGATGCTCCACGGCGCCGGCCATGAAATCGGCGACCACCGCGTCGAGCGGCACGCCCGAGCCGGTGATCAGGATGCCGGTCTGACCGGTGGCGCGGAAGCTCGCCTTGATGCCGCGATCGCGCATGTCGCGCTCCATGGCGAGCGCCGTGTACATCTTGCCGACGGAGCAATCAGTCCCGACAGCCAGGCAGCGCTTGCCGCTGCGCCGCTTGCCGTCGGCGATCGGGTATTCTTCCTGCGGGATGCGCACATCGAAAAGGCCGACCCCGGCGCGCTCGGCAGCCGCCACCAACGGCTTCTGCGCCGTCAGCCTGTTGTGCAGGCCCGAGGCGATGTCCATGCCGGCCTCGGCCGCCTCGACAAGGCTCGCCATCCAGCTTTGCGAGATCACGCCGCCGCGATTGGCCGCGCCGACCACCAGGGTCTCGGCGCCGGCCGCCCTGGCTTCGGCGATCGTCATGTCCTTCAGGCCGAGATCGGCCTTGCAGCCCGGAAGGCGCAACTGCCCGACGCAGAACTCCGGTCGCCAGTCCTTGATGCCCTGGGCGACCTTAGCGGTCAGCGCGTCCTGCGCATCGCCGAGGAACAGGAGATAGGGGGACTTCAACATGGCGGCATCACACTCCTTGCTTCACCGGACGCGGCACACGGGCACGGTTTTAAGCTGGCAAAAGGTGCGATGCGCCGCAGATTGTCAAGCAGTGGCCCGGCGATGCGCCGACCCTGGATCAAAACACCATGCCCGGCAGCCACGTGGAGATCGACGGCAACAGCCAGATGATCAGGATCCCGACGATCTGCAGGGCGATGAACGGCATCACCCCGCGGTAGATCTGCCCCGTGGTGATCTCGGGGGGCGCCGCGGCCCGCAGATAGAAGAGCGAGAATCCGAAGGGCGGCGTCAGGAACGAGGTCTGCAGATTGATGGCGATCAGCATCGCCAGCCACAGGGGATCGTGCCCCATCAGGATCAGGATCGGCGCCACCAGAGGCAGGACGATGACCGAGATTTCCACGAAATCGAGGAAGAAGCCGAGCACGAAGATCATCGCCATGACGAAGATCAGCGCCCCCTGCGGCCCGCCCGGCATGGAATGCAGGATCGCCTCGACGCGCAGATCGCCGCCCAGTCCGCGGAACACCAGCGAGAACACGCTGGCCGCGAGGATCGTGGCGAAGATCATCGCCGTCACCGTCATGGTCGAGGTGACGATGGGCGTCAGGATGCCGCGCCTGGCCGCGCGGCGGACGGAGACGGCAATCCCTGCGATGCCGAGCAGCACCAGCCCGGTGGTCAGCGCCGCGAGGCTCCATTCGAGGGGGCCTGCGTCGCTGCGCTGCAGACGTACTGGGAACAGCCCCGCCAGCACCGCGACGACGCCGAGCGCCGCCGCCCCGAGCACGATCAGCCGGCCGTTCCCTTCGCTGCGCGCGCCCGCCAGAAGCAGCGCGCCGATGGCGCCGACGCTGGCCGCCTCGCTGGGCGTGGCGACGCCGCCGAGGATCGATCCCAGAACGGCGACGATCAGGAGCACCGGCGGCACGATGGCGCGCAGGATCTCGCGCGCGCCGGGCCGCGCGCCCGGCTCGGCCAGGGCCGGCGCCACCTCGGGCGAAACGGTTGCCCTTGCAAGCAGATAGGCGATGTAGACCGCCACCAGCGTCAGCCCCGGCAGGAGGGCGGCGGCGAAGACCTGCCCCACCGAGATGGTCTCGATGGTGAACTTGCCCTGCGCGTACTGCGCCTGCTGATAGGCGTTCGACATCACGTCCGACAGGATGATCAGCAGTGTCGAGGGGGGAATGATCTGTCCGAGCGTTCCCGAGGTGCAGACGATGCCGGAGGCAAGCTTCGGATCGTAGCCGCTGCGCACCATGGTCGGCAGGGCGATCAGGCCCATCGCCACGACCGTGGCGCCGACGATGCCGGTCGAAGCCGCCAGCAGCGCGCCGACCAGCACCACGGAAACGCCGAGGCCGCCCCGCATGCTGCCGAACAGCCGCCCCATCGTCTCGAGCAGTTCCTCGGCGATGCGGCTCTTCTCCAGAACCACGCCCATGAAGACGAAGAGGGGAATGGCGATCAGCACGTCGTTGGTCAGCGTGCCGAAGACCCGCTGGCCGAGCGCGCCGAGAAGGGACAGGTCGAACTGGCCGGTCATCCAGCCGGTCAGCGCGAACAGCGCCGCCGTCCCGGCCAGCATGAAGGAGACGGGATAGCCGACGAGGATGGCGACGATCAGCCCGATGAACATGAGAATGTCGAGAGGCAGGGTCATGCGGGGGTCTCATCCCCGGAAAGGCGGGCGAGGTCGCGCAGCAGGCAGGCAAGCCCCTGGACGATGAGCAGCCCACAGAAAGCCGGGATCAGCGATTTCAACAGGAAGGAGGCCGGAATGCCGCCGACGGAAATGGCGCCTTCCATGATCCTCCAGGAATTGTGCACCGAGGGCCAGGAGAACCAGGCGATCATCAGCATCGACGGGATGAGGAAGCCGAGCACGCCGAACACGTCGATGCGCGCCTTGCCGCGCCGTCCGAGCAAGCCATAGAAGATGTCCACCCGCACATGCCCGTCGACGAGCAGGGTGAAGCCCGCGCCCAGCATGAACAGCGCCGCATGCATGTAGAGCACGCTCTCGGTCAGGAAGATGAAGCTGATGCCGTAGACATAGCGCAGCACGACCGTGCCGAACTGCATCAGCACCATCGCAAGCGCCAGCCAGCGCACCACCGCGCCCACGCCCTGATTGACGCGGTCGAGCCTGTCGGCAAGCTGCTCCATATGTGTGATATCCCCGAGTGAAGCGGACCGGAACGAACCCGGCCCGCCCGTTCCGATCAACCGCCGTATTTGTAATCCAGCGCGCGGGCGTTCATCTGCCCGTTGTCCGCGTAGACCATGTATTCGGAGATGCCGGCCCGATAGGCAAGGAAGCTCTCGACGATGCGCTTGACCAGCTCGTCGTCGTCCTCGCGCAGTTCCGCGATCACCTCGCCGGCGGCATTGCCCATGGCGACGATCACGTCTTCCGGCAGCTGCCGGACCTGCACGCCCTGCTCCGCGACAAGCTGCTTCAACGCCGCCGCATGCTTGGTGGAGTACTCGGTCCAGACGGGGTTGTAGAGCGACTCGCAGGCATAGGCGACAGCCTGCTGCAGATCCTCGGGCAGCTCGTCGTAGGCCGCCTTGTTGACCGCGCATTCCTCCGCCGAGGACGGCTCGCCGACACCCGGCCAGTAGTAGTTCTTTGCCACCTGGTAGAAGCCGAGCGCTGAATCGGTCCACGGGCCGATGAATTCGCCGGCGTCGATCGTGCCCGACTGCAGCCCTTGGAACATGTCGCCGCCGCCCATGGCCTGCACGGCCATGCCGAGCTTGGCGCACATTTCCGAGGCGAGGCCGGTCGTGCGGAAACGCAGTCCCTTCAGGTCGTCGACGGAGTTGATCTCGTTGCGGAACCAGCCCTGCCACTGGGGACCGGAGTTGCCGCACAGGAACGGTTTCAGGCCGAAGCGCCCGTAGATCTCGTCATAGAGCGCCTGTCCGCCGCCATGGATCAGCCAGCCGAGCTGCTCGTCCGCGCGCAGGCCGAAGGGCTGCGAGCCGAACAGAAGAATGCCGCGCGACTTGGAACCCCAGTAGGACGGCACGGCATGGTAGAGCTGCGCCGTGCCCTCGGACACGGCGTCGAACACGCCATTGCCCGGCACCAGCTCGCCCGCCGCGTGCAGCTTCACCTCGAGCCGCCCGCCCGAAAGGGCAGTGATCCGGTCGGCCAGCATCTGCGCCGCCACGCCCGGCCCGGGCAGGTTCTTCGGCCAGGCCGTCACCATGTTCCATGTGCGCTTGTCTTGCGCGATGGCCGGGGCGGCGAGCCCCGTCGCCACGCCGGCAATGCCGGCTGTCTGTAAGAATTGACGCCGTTTCATGGGTTTCCCCTCCTGTTTTCGAAACGTCAGTTTCCCAAAATTCCCGGCAGCCGCAAGCCTTTTTCCCGGGCCCAGTCGAGCGCTTCGTCATAGCCGGCGTCGGCGTGGCGCATGACGCCCGTCGCCGGGTCGTTCCAAAGCACGCGCTCGAGCCGCTGCGCTGCGTCCTCGGTGCCGTCGGCGCAGACGACCATGCCCGAATGCTGCGAGAAGCCCATGCCGACGCCGCCGCCATGATGCAGCGACACCCAGGTCGCGCCGGACGCGCAGTTGAGCAGAGCGTTGAGCAGCGGCCAGTCGGACACGGCATCGGACCCGTCCTTCATCGCTTCCGTCTCGCGGTTGGGCGAGGCGACCGAACCCGAATCGAGATGATCGCGGCCGATGACCACGGGCGCCTTCAGTTCGCCCTTCGCCACCATCTCGTTGAAGGCAAGGCCGAGCCTGTGCCGGTCGCCGAGACCGACCCAGCAGATGCGTGCGGGCAGGCCCTGGAAGGCGATGCGCTCGCGCGCCATGTCGAGCCAGCGATGCAGATGCGCGTTGTCCGGCAGCAGCTCCTTCACCTTCTCGTCGGTGCGGTAGATGTCCTCCGGATCGCCCGACAGCGCCGCCCAGCGGAACGGCCCGACGCCGCGGCAGAAGAGCGGACGGATATAGGCCGGCACGAAGCCCGGGAAGGCGAAGGCGTTCTCGAAGCCTTCCTCCTTCGCCACCTGGCGGATGTTGTTGCCGTAGTCGAGCGTCGGGATGCCCTGGTTCCAGAAGGCGACCATCGCCTCCACATGCTCGCGCATCGACGCGCGTGCCGCCTTCTCCACCGCCTTCGGGTCGCTCTCCCGCTTTTCGCGCCACTCGGCGACGGTCCAGCCCTTGGGCAGATAGCCGTTGACCGGATCGTGCGCCGAGGTCTGGTCGGTCACCATGTCCGGGCGGATGCCGCGCCGCACCAGTTCCGGCACGATCTCGGCGGCATTGCCGAGCAGGCCGACGGACTTCGCTTCGCCGGCTTTCGTCCAGCGGTCGATCATCTCCAGCGCCTCGTCCAGCGTGGTCGCCTTCTCGTCCACATAGCGGGTGCGCAGGCGGAAATCGATGCGGGTCTCGTCGCACTCGATGGCGAGGCACGAGGCACCGGCCATGACCGCCGCCAGCGGCTGCGCGCCGCCCATGCCGCCGAGGCCGGCGGTCAGGATCCACTTGCCCTTGAGATCGCCGCCATAATGCTGGCGGCCGGCCTCGACGAAGGTCTCGTAGGTGCCCTGCACGATCCCCTGCGTGCCGATATAGATCCACGATCCCGCGGTCATCTGGCCGTACATCATCAGGCCCTTGCGGTCGAGTTCGTGGAAATGATCCCAGTTCGCCCAATGCGGCACGATGTTGGAATTGGCGATCAGCACGCGCGGCGCATCCTTGTGGGTGCGGAACACGCCGACCGGCTTGCCCGACTGGACGAGCAGCGTCTCGTTCTCTTCGAGCGTCTTCAGGGTCGCCGCGATGCGATCGAAATCGTCCCAGGTGCGCGCCGCCCGTCCGATGCCGCCATAGACGACCAGCTCGTTCGGGTTCTCGGCGACTTCCGCGTCGAGATTGTTCATCAGCATCCGGAGCGGCGCTTCCGTCAGCCAGCTCTTGGCGTTCAGCTCGGTGCCGCGCGGCGCTTTCACGTCACGGATGTTGTGGCGTGGATTGGTCATGGCTTCAGTCCTCTTTCATCGACAGCGCGATCTCTTCGAGACGCGCGAGAATGGTTTTCAGATGCCCGCGCAGCGGCGCGGCCTTGTCCGGGTCGTAGGCGAAGGGAACGGTTTCGGAGGCAAGATGCGTCGCCTGCGCCAGCTCCATCTGGATGGCGTGAACGCCGCTTTCCGGCCGGCCGTAATGGCGCGTCGTCCAGCCGCCGCGAAAGCGCCCGTTGACGATGCTGGTGTAGCCCTCGGCCGCCGCGCAGATCGCGGCGGTCGCCGTCTCGATCTCCGCCGCGCAGGTCCTGCCGCCGTCGGTGCCGATGTTGAAATCGGGCAGCCGGCCCTCGAACAGGAACGGGCAATGCGAGCGGATCGAATGGCAATCGTAGAGGACAGCCACCCCGTGCAGCGCCTTCACACGGGCGATCTCGGCTTCGAGCGCCGCATGGTAGGGCGCGTGGAACCCGGCCAGCCGCTCGGCGACATCGCCTTCCCCCGGTTCCTCCCCGGCGTTCCAGATCGGCGCATTGTCGAAATCGGTGAGCGGCACCAGGCCGGTCGTGTTCTGGCCGGGATAGAGGCTGACACCGGACGGGTCGCGATTAGCGTCGATCACATAGCGGTGGAACGTCGCCCGAACGGTCGTCGCCCCATCGAGCAAGCCGTCATAGAGCTGGTGGATATGCCAGTCCGTGTCGGTCAGGAGTCTGCCATGTGCGTTGAGCCGTGCGCGGATCGCGTCCGGCACATGGGTGCCGGTATGCGGCAGGCCGAGGATGACGGGCGAAGAGCCCTGGCGGATTTCGACCGGGTTCATGGCTGGGCCTCCAGGGCCGGCGCAGGCCCCTCACCCTTACCCTCTCCCCGCCTACGGGGAGAGGGGGACGCTGACGTTGCGGCTAGCTTCCTTCTCCCCGCAAGCGGGGAGAAGGCCAGAATCCCGATCTCCACCATCACGGCTCACTCCTCAGTTCCGGCAGCACGCCCGCCGAGACGCTCGCGTTCAACCGGCCCGAGCGCACCAGTTCGATAGCGTTCTCGAGATCGGGCGCCAGAAAGCGGTCGATCTCGAGTGCGGGAACCGCCGCGCGGATCGCCGCATGCGCCCTGGAAAGCTCGGCACTGGTCTTCAGCGGGCTGCGGAAATCCACGCCCTGCGCCGCCGTCACCGCCTCGATGCCGATAATGCCGAACAGGTTCTCCGTCATCGGCGTCAGGCGGCGCGCGCCGTGGCAGGCCATCGACACGTGATCTTCCTGGTTCGCTGAGGTCGGCGTCGAATCGACCGAGGCGGGGTGCGCCATCTGCTTGTTTTCCGACATAAGCGCCGCCGAGGTGACCTCGGCGATCATCAGGCCGGAGTTCAATCCCGGCTTCTTGGCCAGAAACGCCGGCAGGCCGAACGACAGGGCCGGATCGACCAGCAGCGCGATGCGGCGCTGGGCGATCGCGCCGATCTCGCAGATGGCGAGCGCGATCTGGTCGGCGGCGAGCGCCACCGGTTCGGCATGGAAATTGCCGCCCGAAACGACGGTGCCGTCCGAGAGGATCAGCGGATTGTCGGTCACCGCATTGGCCTCGATCACCAATGTGCGCGCCGCCTGGCGCAGCACGTCGAGGCAGGCGCCGTCCACCTGCGGCTGGCAGCGGATGCAATAGGGATCCTGCACCCGCGTGTCGCCTTCCAGATGGCTCTCGCGGATTTCCGAGCCCTCGAGCAGCGCCGACAGGGCTGCCGCCGTGTCGATCTGCCCCTGATGGCCGCGCAGCGTGTGGATTTCGGGATGGAACGGGGCCGAGGACCCCATCGCGGCGTCGGTCGAGAGCGCGCCTGTGATGAGCGCCGAACGCGCCGCGCGATGCGCGCGGAACAGGCCGGCCAGCGCCAGCGCGGTCGATACCTGCGTGCCGTTGATCAGCGCAATGCCTTCCTTGGCCTGGAACACGACAGGCTCCAGCCCGGCCTTGGCCAGCGCCTCGCCCGCCTGCAGCCTTTCGCCGGCGAAGAAGGCCTCGCCCTCGCCCATCATCGCCGCCGCCATATGCGCCAGCGGCGCCAGGTCGCCCGACGCGCCGACCGATCCCTTTTCGGGGATCACCGGAACGACGCCCCGCGCCAGCATCTCCTCGATGAGCGTGATCACCTCCATCCGCACGCCGGACGCGCCGCGCCCCAGCGACAGGAGCTTCAGCGCCATGACGAGGCGGACGATCTGCTCGGCGAACGGCGCGCCGACGCCGCAGCAGTGCGACAGGATCAGATTGCGCTGCAGCGTCTCGACGTCATGCGGCGGGATGCTGACGCTGGCGAGCTTGCCGAAGCCGGTGTTGACGCCGTAGATCGCCTCGTTGCCGCGGGCGATGTCGTTGATGCGCTTGGCCGCCGCCTGGATGGCGGGATGAGAGGCAGGATCGAGGCGCACCGCCGGCATCTCACGCCAGATGCGCTCCAGGTCCCTGATGGTGACCTTTCCCGGGGTTAGGACAAGCGTCATTCAATCTCTCCCATGATACGGCGGTGAAGCGGGTTGAAGCCGATGCGGTAGGCCAGCTCGGCCGGATGCTCGACGTCCCAGATGGCGATCTCGGCGCGCTTGCCGGTCTCGATCGTGCCGGTCTCTGCCGCCAGTCCCAGCGCGCGGGCGGCCTCGCGCGTCGCGCCGGCCAGCGCCTCCTCCGGCGTCATGCGGAACAGCGTGCAGGCCATGTTGATGGTCAGAAGCAGCGAAGCGAGCGGCGAAGAGCCGGGATTGCAATCCGTGGCAACGGCGATGGGAACGCCCTTGCTCCTCAGAAGAGGTAAGGGCGGGTGCTGCGTCTCGCGCAACGTGTAGAAGGCACCGGGCAGCAGAACGGCCACGGTGCCGGCCTCCGCCATCGCCGCCACGCCGTCCTCATCGAGATATTCCAGATGGTCGGCCGACAGCGCCTTGTAGGAGGCGGCCAGTTTGGCGCCGCCCAGATTGGAGAGCTGCTCGGCATGCAGCTTCACCGGCAGGCCCATTTGCCGCGCCCTGTCGAACACGCGGGCGATCTGCGCGGTCGAGAAGGCGATGCCCTCGCAGAATCCGTCCACCGCATCCACCAGCCCTTCGGCATGCGCCGCTTCCAGGCCGGGCAGGACCACCTCGTCAATGTAAGCGTCAGCCTTGCCGCGATACTCCGCCGGCACGGCGTGAGCGGCGAGATAGCTGGTCTTGATGCGCACGGGGCGCAGCGTTGCGAGCTTGCGCGCGGCGCGCAGCATCTTCAGCTCGTCCTCGACGGTCAGCCCGTAGCCCGACTTGACCTCGACGGTAGAGACCCCCTCGCCGATCAGCACGTCGAGCCGCTTCAGCGCGCCTTCGACCAATGCGTCCTCGTCGGTCGCCCGGGTTGCCGTCACAGTGGAGACGATGCCTCCGCCTGCCCGCGCGACCTCTTCGTAGCTCGCACCTTCGAGACGCATCTCGAACTCCCTGGCGCGATTGCCGCCGAACACCAGATGCGTGTGGCAGTCGATCAGCGCCGGCGTCGCCAGCCGGCCGCCGAAATCGACATGCGGAACGCCATTCAGGGAGGCCGGAAGCTCCGTCCGCGGCCCCGCCCAGGCGATCTTCCCGTCAGCGACGGCGATCGCGGCATCCTCGACCAACCCGTAGGGTGCGCCGCCCGGCTCCATGCTTGCCAAGCGGATTCCGGTAATGACAGTCTGCTTCATCCTTGGGGATACCTCCCTCGCCGTCTCGCCCCGTCGTTCGGGCGGCTTGTCTAACGTTGCTTTATTGTCTAGGTTTTATTAAATTATGTCTAGACATATCTAATGCAGGAAACCCGCCCCATGCAAGCCATTTTCGCCCGGACCGCCCTCACGTCGAATGGCTGGCGCCAGAATGTCGCCGTCGAGATCGATGATGCGGGGCGCATCGCCCGTGTGATGCCCGATTCGACACCCGGCAGCGACGCCGCGCAAGTACCCGTCTTGCTCCCCGCCGCGTCGAACCTGCACAGCCACACCTTCCAGCGCGCCATGGCGGGGCTCGCGGAGCGGCGCGGACCGCAGGGACGCGACAGCTTCTGGACCTGGCGCGAGATCATGTACCGCTTTCTCGACCTGCTCTCGCCCGACGATATCGAAGCCGTCGCCGCCTTTGCCTTCATGGAGATGCAGGAGGCGGGCTTCGCCGCCGTCGCCGAGTTCCACTACGTCCATCACCAGCCGGGCGGAACGCCCTATACCGATATCGGCGAACTGGCCGCGCGCATCGCCGCCGCCGCCTCCGAGACCGGCATCGGCCTGACCCTTCTGCCGGTGCTCTATACCTTCGGCGGCGTCGACGGACGCCCGCTGAAGGGCGGGCAGCAGCGCTTCGGCAACGACGTCGCCCGCTTCGAGAAGCTTCTGGCCCGCAGCGAGGAGTGCATCGGCGGCCTGCCGTCCGATACGCGGCTCGGCGTCGCCCCGCATTCCCTGCGCGCCGTGGCGCGCAACGATCTGCGCGCCGTCGCCGCTATGCGGCCGGATACGCCCCTGCACATGCACATCGCGGAACAGGAACCCGAGATCGAGGAAGTTCTCGCCGCCTACGGAAAACGACCCGTCGAATGGCTGCTGGCCCAGATGGAGGTGGACGAACACTGGTGTCTCATTCACTGTACGCACATGACGGATGACGAAACTAGAAACCTGGCACAAACCGGTGCGGTCGCCGGCCTCTGCCCCGTCACCGAAGCCAATCTCGGCGACGGCATCTTCAACGGGCCGCAGTTCCGCGCCGCCGGCGGCGCGCTCGGCATCGGCTCGGATTCCAACATCCGCATCACGGTCGCCGAGGAATTGCGCCAGCTCGAATACTCGCAACGCCTGCGCGACCGTGCCCGCGTCGTCCTGCCCGACCACGGGCAATCGACCGGCCGCACCCTCTACGACGCGGCGCTTGCCGGCGGCAGCAGGGCGCTTGGCCGCGACGCGGGGGCGCTGGAGGTCGGCAGATGGGCCGATCTCGTAGCCATCGACCCGGCATCCCATGCAGGCATGATGGCCGATGACGGCATTCTGGACGGCTGGCTGTTCACCGGCAGCAACGACGCGGTCACGGACCTCTGGTCGGCCGGCCGCCACCGTGTGCGCGGCGGGCGTCATGTGGCGCGCGAGGCGGTCTCCGCCCGTTACGCGAAGGCACTCGAAAGGCTGATGGGATCGCTGTGAGCACCGAGCGCGCCTCCTTCCGCACCATTCGCGATGAGATGTCGCGCCGGATCGCCGAGCGCATCTGGCTGCCCGGCGCCCTGATCCCGGGCGAGGAAGCGCTGGCGCGCGAGTTCGGCGCGGCGCGCGCCACCGTCAACCGCGCGCTGCAGGAACTGGCGCGCGCCGGCGTCCTGGAACGCAAGCGCCGCGCCGGCACGCGCGTGGCGCTGCACCCGGTGCGCGAGGCGCGCTTCATCATTCCGCGTGTCCGGCAGGAGATCGAGGCCCGCGGCTCGGAATACCGATACCAGTTGCTGAGCTGCGAGGAGGAACTGGCGCCGGAGGTCATCTGCGCGCGGCTCAGCCTGCGCACGGCCTCGATGCTGGTTCACGTGCGCTGCCTTCACCTGGCGGACCGCGTCCCCTATCAGTTCGAGGATCGCTGGATCAATCCGCAGGTCGTGCCGGACGCGAAGTTCGCCACCTTCCGCGACATGGGCCCCAATGAATGGCTCGTCGGCCACGCGCCGTTCTCCAACGCCGAGTTCACCTTCATGGCGGCTGCGGCGAGCGACGAGGAGGCTGGGCTTCTGCAGATCCGCCCTGGCGATCCCGTCTTCGTTGGCGAGCGCATCACCTGGATGCGCGCCGAGCCGATCACGCTGGTCCACATGGTGCATCCTTCCTCGCACCGCATGGTGACGCAGCTCTAGGGGCGGAACCCCGGGAATGTCCCTCAATTGCGTGAAAAGCGGTTCCGCTCGCGCGGTCAATGCTGTAGGGCAGGCGTGATTTCACTGTTTCGGGACGCCTGTTCATGACCGCTCGCCCAACCCTCATCGCCCCCTCCATCCTGTCTTCGGATTTCTCGCGCCTGGGCGACGAGGTCGAGACCGTTGCGAGGGCTGGCGCCGACTGGATTCATCTGGACGTGATGGACGGTCATTTCGTGCCCAACATCACCTTCGGCCCGCCGATCATCAAGGCGATCCGCGACCGCACCGACAAGGTGTTCGACTGCCATCTGATGATCGCGCCCGCCGATCCCTACCTCGCCGCCTTCGCCGATGCGGGCTGCGACATCATCACCGTCCACGCCGAGGCTGGCCCGCACCTGCACCGGTCGCTGCAGACGATCCGCAATCTTGGCAAGAAGGCCGGCGTCTCGCTCAATCCCTCGACCCCCGAGAACGTCCTCGAATACGTCCTCGACGAGCTCGACCTTGTGCTGCTGATGACCGTCAATCCGGGTTTCGGCGGCCAGGCGTTCATTCCCTCGGTCGTCGAGAAGGTGCGCCGCATCAAGGCGCTCATCGGCGACCGGCCGATCGACATCGAGATCGATGGCGGCGTATCGCCGGAAACGGCAGGCGCCGTCGTCGCCGCCGGCGCCAATGTGCTCGTCGCCGGCTCCGCCGTCTTCAAGGGCGACGGCGAGGAAGCCTACGCCCGGAACATCGCCGCGATTCGCCAGGCCGCCGGCTGATTCCACACATGAAAAAGCCGCGCGCCCTTTCGGACGCGCGGCTCTCTTTTGGCGTCGTCTTGAGAACGATCAGCTGCTGCCGCCGTTGAGAACGGTGACCGCGCGGCGGTTCTGCGTCCAGCAGGAAAGGTCGTCGCAGGTGGCGACCGGACGTTCCTTGCCGTAGGAGATGGTGCGGATGCGGTTCGCCGCGACACCGCGCGCGACCAGGAAGTCGCGGGCGGAAGCCGCGCGTCGCGCGCCCAGCGCCAGATTGTACTCACGCGTGCCGCGCTCGTCGGCATGGCCCTCGACCGTGATCGAATAGCTGCTGTACTGGTTGAGCCACTGGGCCTGACGGCTCAGGATGCCCTGCGCGTCGGCGCGGATCACGGAGGAATCCGTGTCGAAGAAGATCCGGTCGCCGATGCTGACCGTGAACTCCTGCTGCGAGCCGGGCGCACCGGCGCCGCCGGCGCCAAGGCCCAGATCAGCCGCGTTGTTGGGAACCTGCTTGTTCGCACAGCCGGCAACGGCAAGCGCCGCGACTAATGCGATGCAGGCCGGACTTTTGGCGATAGCTGCGATAGAGCGCATGCCGCCTCTCCTTCGAATTAGAGAATTTTTGTTCAACGATCAGTAACCACGTTGCCGTTAAGGACCCCTCAAAAAACGCGGTTAACAAATCCTTTTCGGTCGCCCATTCCCACCGTTATCGAGCGGAAACTAGCTCAAAATGCGGCGGAAACGCGGCGTATACGGTAAGGATCGGCTACGACTATTCGAGCAGCGGCGACCAGGCCGGGTCGGAACCGAAGTTCACCGTCGGGATCTTCTGCTCGTGACGGCCCGTCAGGTCGATCGAATAGAGCTGCGGCCCCGACGAACCCGCCGGCTGGCGGAAGAACATCAGGACCCGCCCGTTCGGCGCCCAGGTCGGTCCCTCCTGCAGGAAGCCGGAGGACAGGATGCGCTCGCCGGAACCGTCCGTCCGCATCACGCCGATCTGGAATTCGCCGCCCGTCTGCTTTGTGAAGGCGATCAGATCGCCGCGCGGCGACCAAACCGGCGTAGAATAGGTGCCGTCGCCGAAGGAGATGCGCTGCGGATTGCCGCCCGCTGCGCTCATCACGTAGATCTGCGCCCGCCCGCCCCGGTCGGAGGTGAACACCACCTGGTTGCCGTCCGGCGAATAGGAGGGGGAGGTGTCGATGGCGTTGGCCGTCGTCAGGCGCGTCGTGTTGCGGCTGCGCAGGTCCATGACGAAGATGTTGGAATTGCCGTCGTCACGCAGCAGGCTCATCACGATCTGTTGACCGCCGGGCGAGAAGCGCGGCGCGAATGTCATGCCGGGGAAGTTGCCCACCAGCTCGCGCTGGCCGGTCTCGAGCTGCAGCAGATAGACCTGAGGCTGGCCGCCCTCGTAGGACATGTATGTGATTTCCTGCCGCGTCGGCGAGAAGCGCGGCGTCAGCACGATGGATCGTCCGTCGGTCAGGAAGCGCTGGTTGGCGCCGTCCTGATCCATGATCGCAAGCTTCTTGACGCGGTTGTTGCGCGGCCCGGACTCGTCCACATAGACGATGCGCGTGTCGAAATAGCCGGTTTCGCCGGTCAGCCGCTGATAGATACTGTCGGCGATGATGTGAGCGATACGCCGCCACTTGTCCTTGCTGGAGAAGAACTGCTCGCCGACGAGCTGCTGGCCGGCATAGGTGTCCCACAGGCGGTACTCGGCCCGCAGCCGGCCGTCGCCGGTGTCTGTCACCTTGCCGGTGACCAGCGCCTGAGCGTTGATCACCGTCCAGTCCTGGAAGCGCGGCGCGGCGTCCGGGTTCGAAATCTTCTCGATGAAGGCGCCCTTCTCGATCGGCGCGAACAGGCCCGAGCGGCGCAGATCCGCCTCGATGACGCTGGCGATCTCGGCGCCGCGGCCATCGGCGGAGATGAACTCCGTCACGGCAATCGGCAGCGGCTCGACGTTGCCCTTGTTGATGTCGATCTCGACCAGCGCCCGCGCGGGCATCGTCGCTGCGGCCAGTCCTGCCGCCAGCGCTGCGATCAAGAAGATGGTCTTTGTCAGATTCTGCATTTGCTCCTGCCTCTCCCGTCCTGGTTAGGCCACGATGCCCATCGCCCCACGGATGGCGCTTCGCTAAAACATGTCGCTCGGATCGAAGTGGACGATAACGTCCGCCCACGCTTCGTATTTTTCGGCCGGCAGATTGTAGGGCGCGCATTGCAGAACCGCGCGACGCGCCGATTCTGCCGCTGCCCGCTCGACCACCGAACCGCTGCCGCCAGCGATGATGCGCGGCGCACCCTCGATGGCGCCGCTCGCATCCAGGCGCACCTGGATCGAAACCTTGAGATTCTCCGCATCCAGAGCGCCGGCCGGCACGTTCCAGCAGCGCTGGATCTGGCCGCGCAACGCATCCATTTCGCTTTGCGACAGCTTGTCGCCCGCCGATTTGCGCTCACCGCCGAGCGAGGCCTGCTGCTCGGAGCGCTTGGCGCCGCCGCCGGAGGCCTTGTCCTTGTTGAGCAGCGCCGCGACCTCGTCGAACAGCTTGTCGGAATCCTGCGACTTCGGCTGCGATGCGGTCTTCTGCGCCGGCTTCTCGCTGTCCTTGCGCTCGGGCGCCTTGGCGGTGCTTGCCTTGGGCGGCTGCGGCCGGGCCTGCGGCACCGGCGCATTGTCCGGCAGGGTCACGCTCTCGGCTTCCGGGCTCTCGGCGACGATGGTCTCTGCCACCGGGTCGGGCTTCACGTCCTGCTTCGGCTGCGGCTCGGGGCGCACCTCGGTCGCTGGTACCGGCGTCTTCTCGGCCTTGGCCTCCTGGGTTTCAGGGGCCGGTTTGGGTTCCGGCTTCGGCTGCGGCTTGGGGGAAGGGGGCGGTTCGGCGGCCTGCTCCACCTCGCGCGGCCGCGCCTCGGGCGTCGGCGGCGTCTTCAGGTCGACGTCGTTGTCGCCGACCTTCTGCGCGTCAGGAACCGGGTCGGGTCGCTTGGTGGGCTTGGGTGCCGGCTTCTCGGACAGTTCGGCCTTCTTGTCGCCTTCCTGGACCTGCGTGATCGATTCGATGGGGATGATGTCGACGGGCAGCGACTCGACATCCGACACCTCATAGGCGCGCGGCGCCGACAGCGAGACCAGGCCGAAGCCGAGCAGCGCTGCGTGCAGGGTAACCGATGTGACGAGACCCGCCTTCATCTGGTCAGTTTTCCTGTTCCTGCAGCGTGACGAGGCCGAGATTGCGATAGCCGGCGGCGGAAATCCGCGCCATCACCTGCATGACCGTCCCGTAGTCGGCCGAACGGTCGCCCCGCACATAGATGCGTTCCTCATAGCCCGAACGGGCGATGGCCTGCAGCTTCGCCACCACTTCGTTGAGCGGCACCTCGGTCTCCTGCAGGTAGACCTGCCCCTGATCGTTGACCGAGACCGTGATCGGCTGGGTTTCCGAATTCAGCGCATTGGCCTGCGTCTCCGGCAGGTCGATCGGCACGCCCACCGTCAGAAGCGGCGCCGCGACCATGAAGATGATGAGCAGCACCAGCATCACGTCGACGAACGGCGTGACGTTGATTTCCGAGATCACGCCGCCGCCGCGTCCACCGCGCCTGCCGCGCCGCCGTCCTTTGCTGACTGTCCCGACTGACATGCCCATAGCGCTCTCCTACGCCGCCTTGCCGGCGACCTTCTCGTCGATCTGCCGCGACAGGATGGTCGAGAATTCGTCGGCGAAGCCTTCCATGCGGCCGCCCAGCTTGGCAGCGTCGGACGACAGCTTGTTGTAGGCGATGACCGCGGGAATGGCGGCCAGGAGGCCCATGGCGGTGGCGAGGAGCGCCTCGGCGATGCCCGGGGCCACCACGGCCAGGTTGGTGGACTTGGAGCCGGCGATGGCCTGGAACGAGGTCATGATGCCGACCACGGTGCCGAACAGGCCGATGAAGGGGGCCGAGGAGCCGATGGAGGCGAGGAAGCCGAGCTTGCCCTCGAGCCGTTCCATCTCACGCGTCAATGCCAGGTCCATCGCCTTGTCGATGCGCGTCTGAAGGCCGATGGGGGAGCGTGCGCCCTTCTCGAAGCTCTTCTTCCATTCGCGCATCGCCGCGACGAAGATCGATCCCATCCCGGTCGTCTTGCGATCCGAAAGCGCGCGGTAGAGCTCTTCCAGCGACTGGCCCGACCAGAAGGTCTTCTCGAACCGGTTCAGCGCCGCCTGCATGCGCGCATAGCCGATCATCTTGTCCACGATGATGGCCCAGGTCCAGACGGATGCGGCCAAAAGACCGATCATCACCAGCTTCACAACCCAGCCGGCCTGCCAGAACAGAGCCCAGATCGACAACTCCCCACCCGGTGCGGCGAGCGTTACACTTTCCATGGATCAACATCCTCTTAAGATCAGGGCGGCGTACATACCGATTTCAGCCCGTTTCGGCCGCGCCCCCGCTTGCGTGCCGTTCGTTCATCCGAACCGTGGCGTCCCCGCAAGATGCTTCACCGCCCTTTATCCGGTAAAATTTGGTGAAAGGAAGGCGCACGGATTCGCGACGGATTTCATGAATTTCTTCATGATCCGTTATGGTTAAATAAGCGTTATGAATCGGACCTATTCGGCCTTCGGAGCGAACGCGGCGACCCATTCCCGGGGAAATCGCCGCGGTTTTCCCGACGCGCCGATGATCGCCGCCTCGACGCGGGCCTCGACCAGAACGTCCGCCCCGCGCAGCAATCTCTGCGCCATGAAGATGCGCGCGCCCGAAATCGCTTCCGTCCGGGTCTCGACGGTCAGGATGTCGTCGATCCGCGCCGGCTGGCGGAAATCGATCTCCATCCGCCGCACGACCCAGGCAAGCGTCTCGCCATGCTTGCCGTCGGCAAGCTCCGTGTGATGTACGCCGGCAAGCCGCAGGAAGTCCGACCGTCCACGCTCCAGGAACTCCAGATAGCGCGCGTGATAGACGACGCCGGTGAAATCCGTGTCGGCGAAATAGACCCGCGCCGCGAGCCGGTGGCCGAAGGGCGTGAGTTCGCCCGAAAGGCCGACGGACGGGTTCTCTGCCGCGCCGCCGCTCATTCGTCCTCGCCCTGCTGGAACAGGCTGATCTGCGCCTGCGCCAGGTCCTTCGGCGGCTGCAGCCCCATGTGTCGCCACGCCTTGGCGGCCAGCACCCGGCCGCGCGGCGTGCGCTGGATGAAGCCCTGCTGGATCATGTAGGGCTCGATGATGTCCTCGATCGCGTCGCGCGGCTCGGACAGCGCGGCAGCGATGGTTTCGATGCCGACCGGCCCGCCGCCGAAATTGTTGACGATCATGCTGAGATAGCGCCGGTCGAGCTGGTCGAGACCCAGCGCATCGACCTCCAGCCTCTGCAATGCCTCGTCGGCGATCCTGCGCGTCACCTCGCCGGCGCCGGCGACCGAAGCGAAATCGCGCACGCGGCGCAGCAGGCGGCCGGCGATGCGCGGCGTGCCGCGCGCGCGCCGGGCGATCTCCTCTGCCCCGTCCCCGGCAAGGGGCAGGCCAAGGATGCGCGCGCCGCGCGTGACGATCGATTGCAGTTCCTCGACGGTGTAGAAGTCCAGCCGGACCGGAATGCCGAACCGGTCGCGCAGTGGCGTGGTCAGGAGGCCGAGCCGCGTCGTCGCCGCGACCAGGGTGAACTTCGCCAGGTCAATCTTCACCGAGCGCGCCGCCGGACCCTCGCCGATGATCAGGTCGAGCTGAAAATCTTCCATCGCCGGATAGAGGATTTCCTCCACCGCCGGATTGAGCCGGTGAATCTCGTCGATGAACAGCACGTCGCGATCTTCGAGATTGGTGAGCAGCGCCGCGAGGTCGCCCGCCTTGGCGATCACCGGTCCTGAGGTCGAGCGGAAATTGACGCCCAGCTCGCGCGCCATGATCTGCGCCAGCGTGGTCTTGCCGAGGCCGGGCGGACCGACGAAGAGCACGTGATCGAGCGCCTCGCCGCGCCCGCGCGCGGCCTCGACGAACACTTTGAGATTGGCGCGCGCGGCCTTCTGGCCGACGAATTCGTCGAGCGACTGCGGCCGCATCGTGGCGTCCACATCTTCTCCACGCTTGTCCGCCGAGATGAGCCGTTCGGCATCCGTCATCCGCACATTTCCATTTCTTCAGGCCACGCTGGACCGATGCCTAGCGCGCCAGCTCCTTCAGGCCAAGTCTAATCAGCGTGCCCGCATCCGCGCCCTCCCCGGCCGCTTTCAGCGCGGCGGCGATGGCGTTGGCGGCGATGTCGCGCGAATAGCCAAGATTGGCGAGCGCCGAGACGGCATCGGCGACCGGCGCCGGCGCCGCCCCCTCGCCCAGCTCCTGCTTCAGGCCGATCGTGCCCGTCGCGTCGCCGGCAAAGGCCGGAGCCTTGCTCTTCAGTTCCGTGATGATCCGCTCGGCGACCTTCTTGCCGACGCCGGGCGCGCGCGCCACCATCGCGACGTCCTTGAGCGCGATCGCGTTGGCCAGTTCGCCGGGCGACAAGGTGGACAGGACCGACAGCGCCACCTTGGCGCCGACGCCCTGCACGTTGTTCTGCAGCATGCGGAACCACTCGCGCTCAAGCGCGCTGCGGAAGCCGTACAGGCGGATCATGTCCTCGCGCACATAGGTTTCGATGAACAGCGCCACCGCCGTCCCGGCTTCCAGCCCCGACAGCGTGCGCAGCGGGCAGTAGGCGACATAACCGACCCCGCCGACATCGATGATGCAGTGATCCTCGCCGATCTCGTCGACGAGCCCCTTCAGTTTGCCGATCATTTCAGTGTTTCCAATGCAAGGCGGGAGGTGACGGACTGGCGGTGATGCGCATGGCAGATCGCGATGGCGATGGCGTCCGCCGCATGCTCCGTATCGAACCGCGCCTTCGGCATCAGCACCCTGACCATCATGCTGATCTGTTTCTTGTCGCCGTGCCCGACGCCGATCACAGCCTTCTTCACGGCATTGGGCGCATACTCGGCGACCCTGAGCCCAGCGCGTGCCGGCACCAGCATGGCGATCCCCCGCGCCTGGCCAAGCTTCAGCGTGGCCGTCGCGTCCTTGTTGACGAAGGTCGCCTCGACCGCGGCCTCCTCAGGCTGGTGCTCATGCAGGACCGACGCCAGACCGTCGTGCAGCTGGCAGAGCCGCGACGCCAGGTCGGCCTTGCTGTCGGAGCGCACCGTGCCGGCGTCGATGAAGCGCAGGGAATTGCCCTGCGATTCGATGACGGCCCATCCTGTGTGCCGGAGGCCGGGGTCGATGCCCATGATGCGAATCGCGTTGCTCATGGCATCACCATAGCCGCGGGCAGGCCCATTGCCACGCGGCGAGTGCGTTCACTAGATCGCCGCGCGTTCGTTCGAACGCACATCAGCCGCTTGCAGCATTTCGAAAGGGCGGACCAGTGGGCGAGTTCGACATCAGCTTCCTGCTTCTGGCCATGACCGTCGTCGTCGCCGGCATCGTCCGCGGCCTTTCGGGTTTCGGCACCGGCATGATCGTCGCCCCCGTGGCTGCCGGTCTGTACGACCCGGTCACCGCCGTCGTCCTTCTGGTCATCATCGATTCTCTTCCGACCCTGCCCCTGACCATTCCGGTCATGCGCATCGCCCGCTGGCGGGAGATCCTGCCGATCCTCGCCGGCTTCACCCTGTTTGTTCCACTTGGGATCTATATCCTGAAGAATGGCAACGAGACCGCGCTGCGCTGGCTGATCTGCACCGCAATCCTCGCCTGCGCCGCGACGCTTTGGAGCGGCTGGCGCTACCGTGGACCGCGCGGCCTGCCGGTCTCGTTCGGCGTGGGCGGCATCGCCGGCGTCCTGTCGGGCATCGCTTCGATTCCCGGTCCGCCGGTGATCATCTACTGGCTGGCCTCCGGCATGCCGACCGCCATCGTCCGGGCCAACCTTCTGGTCCTCTTCCTGTTCAGCGAACTGCTGTCAGCGGCAAATCTCTGGGCGGCGGATCTGTTCGACCGGCCGCGCATCATGCTTGGGCTGCTGATGATCCCCGTCTACACGCTGGGCCTCTTCGCCGGCTGGCGTCTCTACGGCACGGCAAGCGACACGACCTACCGACGCATCGCCTTCACGCTGATCGTCGCAGCGGCGCTCCTGGCGCTGCCCGCCACGGAAATGCTCGCCCGCTGGGTGATCAGCGGTGGCCGAATGCTGTTTTCAGAAGGGTGATCTGGTCGAACACGGGGTTCGTGTTCAAGCCTTCCGCATCATCCGCATCCGGCGCCAGGGAACCATAGATCTCCTCGTCCATGCGACGCACGAGATCCTGCAACCGCAGCGAACGCACCACGAGGTCACGAAACGCCGCCGGCAGCTCGGCCCAGCCGAGCGCCTGGTCCTGCGGCGAGTGCGTATCGAGCCGCACCTTCGACTTTTCCGCGGCGACCTGTTCGCGCGTCATCTCGCCGGCATTGGCGGCCCGTTGCAGCAGAAGCCAGGAAGCCAGCTGCATCAGCCGCGTGGTGAGCCGCATGGATTCGGCCGCATAGAGCGTGGCGCCGGCCTGCGAAAGAAGCTTGGCTTCAGCGCGCCCTTCTCCGTCGAGATACTCGGCGGCCTCTTCGACCAGCCCCATGCCCTGATTGTAGAGAGGCTTGAAGGAATCAGAGAAGACACGATGCTCGGCCAACTTGATCGTGGTCGCGCGACCGCTCCCGAATTCAATCATTGTGCTTACGCCCCACCACCGCTGACTTGCCCGGTTCCGCGACCGGAACGGACTTCAAACATACTTGAGCCGGACTCTCAATGGCATCGGCTCATGGCAAAAATGCGCTTGTGCACAGCCGATGGCAAGTTTTTCCTTAACAAAAGGTTAATGCCTCCCGCCGACAAAAAAAGAGCCGCATGGGCGGCTCTCAGGAGTTTAAACAGGGAGGCGTCAAACAGAATGGCTCCAGCCACTCGGTAAGAATCCAGATCACTGGATGAACACAGTAAACGCACGTAAAGCTTAATGAGTGGTTAACCGGTACGGGAATTCTTGCATAAAATGCCGCCAAGCCGCCCCGGCCCCGTCACAGCGCCCTGGCCATTTCCCTGAGCCGGAATTTCTGGATCTTCCCCGTGGAAGTCTTTGGAATTTCGGAGAAAACGATACCCTTCGGACATTTGAACCGCGCCAGATGAGCCCGGCAATGGTCGAGCAGCTCCTCCTCGCTGGCCGTGCGGCCCGGCTTCAGTTCCACGAAGGCGACGGGGGTCTCGCCCCATTTCTCGTCGGCCTTTGCCACGACCCCGCAGGCCGCGACAGCGGGATGCTTGTAGAGCGCATCCTCCACCTCGATGGAGGAGATGTTCTCGCCGCCGGAAATGATGATGTCCTTCGACCGGTCCTTGAGCTGGATGTAGCCGTCGGGATGCATCACGCCGAGATCGCCGGAATGAAACCAGCCGCCGGCGAATGCTTCGTCGGAGGCGGCGCGGTTCTTCAGATAGCCCTTCATGACGATGTTTCCGCGGAACATCACCTCGCCGATCGTTTCGCCGTCGGCCGGGGTCGGCTCCATCGTCTCGGGGTCCATCACGGTCAGTCCCTCGAGCGCAGCGTAGCGCACGCCCTGACGCGCCTTGCGCGCCGCCTGCCCCGCGCCGTCGAGACCATCCCAGTCCTCCTTCCACTCATTCACCACCGCCGGACCGTAGGTTTCGGTCAGCCCGTAGAGATGGGTCACCTGGAAGCCCGCCTCGGCCATGCCGGAGAGCACGGATTCAGGCGGCGGCGCGGCGGCCGTGTTGAACACCACCGTCTGCGTGAAGGCGCGCTTTTCCGCATCCGGCGCGTTGAGGAGCGCGGACATGACCACCGGCGCGCCGCACAGATGCGTGACCCCGTGATCGGCAATGGCGTCGTACATGGCGCCCGCCCGCACCCAGCGCAGGCAGACATGGACGCCGCCGGTCAGCGCCAGCGTCCAGGGAAAGCACCAGCCGTTGCAGTGGAACATCGGCAGCGTCCACAGATAGACCGGGTGCCGCCCAAGGCCGGCGTGAACGGTGTTGGCATAGGCCATCAGCGCCGCGCCGCGATGGTGGTAGACGACGCCCTTCGGATTGCCGGTCGTGCCCGACGTGTAGTTGAGCGAGATCGCGTCCCATTCGTCGTCCGGCATCGACCAGGCGAACCCGCCGTCGCCGGACGCGACGAAATCCTCGTAGTCGATGCCGCCGATGCGCTCGCCCTTCGCATAGGGCGCGTCGGCGGGATAGTCGGGATCATCATAGTCGATCACCAGCGGCGTCACGCTGGCCAGCGCCAGCGCTTCCTTCATCACGCCGGAAAATTCGCGGTCAACGATGACCACCCTGCTTTCGGCGTGGTCGAGCTGGAAGGCGAGCACGGCCGCGTCGAGCCGCGTGTTGAGCGAATGCAGCACCGCCTTCGTCATCGGCACGCCGTGATGCGCCTCCAGCATCGGTGGCGTGTTTGACAGCATCACCGTGACCGTGTCGCCCCTGCCGATGCCGTGCCGCGCCAGCGCCGATGCGAGTTTCAGCGAGCGTTCCCAGAATTGCGCATAGGTGAAGCGCGCCGCGCCATGGATGATCGCCGTCCGCTCGGGGAAGACCTTCGCCGCCCGCTCCAAAAGGACGAGCGGCGTCAACGCCTGGTGGTTGGCGGGGTTCTTGTCGAGATCCCGCTCGTAGGAATTGCCGGCCACAAAAGTCCTCCCGCTGTCTTTTGTCCTATTAAACACAAGCTCCCGGAACCGTCACCATCCCGCGAGATCGGACACGCCGTCATGGATGAGTTTCAGGGAAACCAGGAACACCATGCCGTACATGAAGGGATAGAAAACGGCAGGCTTGATGCGCCGGACGATCCAAACTCCGGCCAGCGTGGCCAGCGGCGCGAACGGCATCAGCGCCAGCGAAGCCGTCAGGTTCGACCTGTCGAACTGCCCGAGCGCAAAATAGGGAACGAGCTTCACCGCGTTCACCACCGCGAAGAACACGACGCTCGTGCCCGTGTAGAGCTTCGGGTCCTGCTTCAGGGGCAGCGCATAGATCTGGTATGGCGGACCGCCCGCATGCGCCACGAAGCTGGTGAAGCCCGCCACCATTCCCCAGAATGTCCCGCGCGGCCGGTTGTGGCTGGCCGTGCGCTCGCGCCCGCCGAGCCGTTCGAGAAGCCAGCGCAGCGAGAAGACCAGCGTGACGAGGCCGACGATCAGCCGCACATGTCCCTCCGTCACGACCGCCGCGGTCGCCCAGCCGATGGCGATGCCGAGAAGCGCGCCGGGCAGCATGATCGAGAGCGTCCGGAGGTCGGACGAGCCGCGCCATGCCCAGAGGGAGACGATGTCCATGACGATCAGGATCGGCAGCAGGATCGCCGCCGCCTGCACCGGCGGGACCACCAGCGTCACCAGCGGCACGCCCAGCAGCGCCATCGCGCCGCCGAACCCGCCCTTCGACAGGCCGACGAGGATGACCGCCGGAATGGCGGCGAGATAGAAGGTCGGATCGGACAGAAGTGACATCGCAGAGCCTGGCTGGACCGCCCGTGTGCCGGACGGGGACACGCATAAGGCCATTGTCCCGGCATTGCGAGAGGTAAGGCTGTTTTCCGATTCTCCTTGTCGCGCGCGGTCGCCTTCGTCTATGCCCAATTCACACCAAAAAGACCGGTCAGAAACGGCTGGTCCGGACCCTGGAGCGTTTTGCGGTCGGGTGGAATCGCCTGACGCCCGCATAAACGCGGAAAACGATGAGATAGGCCCGTTCAGCGTTTCTGTGAAACATTGAACGGGTTCAGAGAGCGCGTCGCCGCAGGAGTATACCGAGAATGCCGAACCGCTGCCGCCTCGTGCTGATTGCCCCGCCGCCGGAACTGGCCGCCAATGACGACGGCCATGTCGAGGCGGCGCTGGGCGCGGGCGACATCGCCTCGCTGATCATTCCCGACTACGGGCAGGACGAGGTCAGCTTCCAGGCGCGCGCCGAACGGCTGACCCCCATCGCCCAGGCCCGCGGCGTGGCCGTGATGATCGCCGGCGCCCCGCGCATCGCCGCGCGCGTCAAGGCGGACGGCATCCACATGGACACCCCCAGGGATGAACTCGCCGAGGTCATCGAGAAGTACCAGCAGACGATGATGGTCGGGACCGGTGGCATCAAGACCCGCGACGAGGCCCTGGAACGCGGCGAGATGCAGCCCGACTACGTCTTCTTCGGCCGGTTCGGCTACGACAACAAGCCTGAACCGCATCCCCGCAA
This sequence comes from Nitratireductor pacificus pht-3B, assembly GCF_000300335.1. GTDB lineage: Bacteria > Pseudomonadota > Alphaproteobacteria > Rhizobiales > Rhizobiaceae > Nitratireductor > Nitratireductor pacificus. Next base: position 61,461 of record NZ_AMRM01000010.1, read on the forward strand.
CATGACGCTCGGCGCCTGGTGGTCCGAGATGGTGGAGCTTCCGTGCATCGTCCTCGGCGGCAACGCCGTCGCTTCCGTGGAGGAGGTGGCGCGCGCCGGCGTCGATTTCGTCGCGCTCTGCGCCGCGGTTTTCTCGGACTATGCGGACCCCGCTTCGGCCGTGGCCGAGGCGAACGCCATTCTCGACCGGGTGGCGCAATCCGAGGAAGCATGATGATGCGATCCGCCCGCCCCTTCCTGATCGCCCTTTGCCTCGCCGCCCTGACGCCGGTGGTTGTGGCGCACGCTTCTCCCGAAGCGGGGGAAAGCCCGAAAGCCGCCGAAGAACCCCGGGCGGACCGGCTGGAAGCGCCCGACAAGGCCATCCTGAAAAGCCCGACCATCGAGCAGGTCGATCCGGACCGTTTCGGCCTGTTGCCGGATGCCGCCTACGGCGCGTTTCAGCGCGGCTACTACATCACCGCGCACAATCTTGCCCTGCCGCGCGCCGAAAACGGCAATCCTGCCGCCCAGACGCTGATCGCCGAGATCTATGCCCGCGGCCTCGGCATGCCGCGCAATGCGAAGAAGGCCGCCGAATGGTATGCGAAGGCCGCCGAGCAGGGCGTTCCCGAGGCGCAGTTTCAATATGCGCTGATGCTCATCGACGGCGATTTCGTTTCCCCGGACATGGACCGGGCCTTCAAGCTGATGCAGACGGCGGCCGATGGCGGCAACCGGCTCGCCCAGTTCAATCTGGCGCAGATGATTGTCGACCGGCAGCCGGGTTTCGAAAGCGAGAGGCGCGCCGTGACCTATTATGAGCGCGCAGCCAAGGCAGGCCTCGCCGATGCGCAATACGCCATGTCCCAGGTCTACGCCAACGGCTTCGGCGGCAAGCAGGTGGACGAGAAGGAAGCTGAAGAATGGCTGAAGCGCGCCGCCACGCAGAATTTCGACACCGCCCAGCTTGACCTGGGCACGTGGCTGGTCGAGGGACGCGGCGGAACCCATGATCCGAAGGCCGGCTTCGGCTGGCTCAAGCGGGCGGCCGACGGCGGCAATGTGGCCGCGCAGAACCGGCTCGCCAAGCTGTATAGGGCCGGCGTCGGCACCGACGCCAACATGATCGAAGCGGCCGCATGGTACATCTCGGCGCGCCGCGCCGGCCTGATCGACCGTGAGATGGAAGGCTTCCTCGCCGGCCTGACGCCGGAGGAGATGAAGGAGGCGATCCAGCGGGCCAACCGCCTGCGCTGACGTTTCGGCCCGCGGGATTCGCGCTTCGGCTTGCCTTGGCAGGCGTTTTATGGTCTTGGAAGCGCCAAATTGCGCGCCGATGCGCCAGGCACCTCAGGACGATCCAGCATGAAAATCAACGGCAACGAAATCCGCCCCGGCAACGTCATCGAACACAATGGCGGCCTCTGGGTCGCGGTCAAGACCAACGCGGTGAAGCCCGGCAAGGGCGGCGCCTACAACCAGGTCGAACTCAAGAACCTCATCGACGGGACCAAGCTCAACGAGCGGTTCCGCGCCGCCGAGACCGTCGAGAAGGTCCGCCTCGAGCAGAAGGATTTCACCTTCCTCTACGAGCAGGACCAGGCGCTGGTGTTCATGGATTCAGAATCCTACGAGCAGCTCGAGCTGCAGAAGGACTTCGTCGGCGACCGCGCCGCCTTCCTGCAGGACGGCATGACCGTCACCGTCGAGCTCTACGAGGAAAAGCCGATCGGCATCTCCCTGCCGGATCAGGTGACGCTCGAGGTCGTCGAGGCGGACCCGGTGGTCAAGGGCCAGACGGCGGCTTCATCCTACAAGCCGGCCGTGATGGAAAATGGCGTCCGCGTCATGGTTCCGCCCTTCATCTCCGCCGGCGAGAAGATCGTCGTCGACACCAATGAGATCACCTATCTGCGCCGCGGCGAATAAGCCCGGCGCATTGATCCCCCAGCACGCCCAGACAGACGAAAGCAGATTTCATGGCCCGTTCGGCGCTCATCAATGTCATGGTTCAGACCGCGATGAAGGCGGGCCGCTCCCTGTCGCGCGACTTCGGCGAGGTCCAGAACCTGCAGGTCTCGCTGAAAGGACCCGGCGACTATGTCAGCCAGGCAGACCGCAAGGCTGAAGAAATCATCTACAACGAGCTGTCGCGCGCCCGCCCCGGCTATTCCTTCCTGATGGAGGAGGGCGGCTCGGTGGAAGGCGACGATCCGCAGCACCGCTGGATCGTCGATCCGCTCGACGGCACGACCAACTTCCTGCACGGCATCCCCGTCTTCGCCATCTCGATCGCTCTGGAGCGCCAGGGCCAGCTCGTCGCCGGCGTCATCTACAACCCGGCCATGGACGAGCTTTACACCGCCGAGCGCGGCGGCGGCGCGTTCCTTAACGACCGGCGTCTGCGCGTCGCCGCGCGCAGCAAGCTCTCCGACGCGGTCATCGGCACCGGCATCCCGCATCTGGGCCGGGGGCACCATGGCAACGCCCTGCTCGACCTGCGCAACGTGATGGGCGAGACCGCCGGCATCCGCCGCCTCGGATCGGCCGCGCTCGATCTAGCCTATGTCGCCGCGGGCCGCATGGACGGCTTCTGGGAAGACACGCTGGCCCCCTGGGACATGGCCGCGGGCATCGTCATGGTGCGCGAGGCCGGCGGCTTCGTGACCGACCGCGACGGCGGCGGCAAGATCTTCGAGACCGGCAAGGTCGTTGCGGGCAACGAGGCAATCCACCGTTCCCTGCTGAAGACGCTGGCCAAGCAGGGCCGCTAGCCCCGTTCGGCGTTTCAACGGCATCTCGAACGGGTCTGGGATCTGAGAGCGGGAACCGGCCCATGCTTCCCGTCGAACGGGCGAGGCGCGCAACCCCGGATCGCACATGTCTGCTGCAGGTTAAGTCTGTATAGACGGTTCCTGTGCCTCACTTTCAATTTCGTCATATTTGCGATTAGGATCGGCGCTATCAGGAATCACTGCATGTTCTGCGTTGCAACGCACATGAGGAGCAGATGGCCTTGCTGAAATCGCGGGAGGATGACGAACCGTCCATCGGGGCCGAATACGACCCCCACACGCTGTCCAGCCCTCAGGTCTTTCTCTACTCGATGCTGGTGTTCCTTGCGATCGCCGGCTTCGTCGCGGCGATCCTCTACCGGCAGATCGCTTCGGCCTTCCAGACCAATCCCGGTCTCAACGGCCTGATCCTCGGCGTTCTGCTGATCGGCATCCTGCTCGCCTTCCTGCAGGTCACCCGCCTTTTCCGCGAAGTGCGCTGGGTCAACTCGTTCCGCATGGGCTCGGATGCATCCGACCCGGTGCTCCTGGCGCCCATGAAGGCACTGCTGAGCCGCTCCTCCACCATGGCGCTGTCGACCGCCTCGATGCGCTCGATCCTCGATTCCATCGCCACCCGGCTCGACGAGAGCCGCGACATCTCGCGCTACCTGATCGGTCTTCTGGTCTTTCTCGGCCTGCTCGGCACCTTCTGGGGCCTCCTTCAGACCATCGGCTCGATCGGCGACACGATCCAGTCGCTCGATCCCGCCTCGGGCAATGCCAACGACGTGCTCGATGCGCTCAAGTCCGGCCTGTCGGCACCGCTCGACGGGATGGGAACGGCGTTCTCCTCATCGCTCTTCGGCCTTTCCGGCTCGCTCGTTCTCGGCTTTCTCGACCTGCAGGCCGGCCGGGCGCAGAACCGGTTCTACACCGAGCTGGAAAACTGGCTGTCTTCCGTGACGGATCTCGGCTCCGACTTCGCGGAGGGCCGCAACGGCGCTTCGGACGAGATGCAGGCGCTGGCCGACAAGCTGCGCAGCGTGCAGGAGAGTGGCGGCGCCAATCCGCGCCTCGCCGCCTCGATGGCCAATCTGGCCGAAGGAATCTCCGGCCTGGTGAAGAACATGCGCCAGGAACAGCAGATGATGCGCGACTGGGTCGAGGCCCAGGCCGAGGAACAGAAGGCGATGCGCTCGACGCTGGAGAAGATCGCCACATCGCTGAGAAAGCGGGACGGCTGACATGGCGCTGGCCCGAGGGCGGCGTACCGACCGCCGCGTCGACTACTGGCCGGGCTTCGTCGATGCGATGGCGACGCTGCTGCTTGCCATCATGTTCCTCCTGTCCGTGTTCGTGCTGGCGCAGTATTTCCTCAGCCAGGAAATCACCGGCAAGGATGCCGTCCTCGACCGGCTGAACACCCAGATCAACGAGCTGACGCAGCTTCTGGCGCTGGAGCAGGCCAACACGCAGGACGCTGAGGACGCGCTGGCCAATCTGCGCGCCTCGCTGGAAGAAGCCCAGTCCGAGAAGTCGCGGCTGGAGCAGATCCTGGCCAGCGGCACGGGGCAGAGCGAGGAGGCGGCCGCCCGCATCGGCGCGCTGAGCGGTGAACTGGAGACGGAGCGCCAGCTCAGCCAGCGCGCCATGTCGCAGGTCGAACTGCTCAACCAGCAGATCTCCGCCCTGCGCAAGCAGATCGGCGCGCTGGAGGCGGCGCTGGAGACCTCCGAGAGACGCGACAGGGAATCCAACACCAAGATCGCTGATCTCGGGCGCCGGCTGAACGTCGCGCTCGCCCAGCGTGTGCAGGAACTCAACCGCTACCGCTCGGATTTCTTCGGCCGGCTGCGCGAAATCCTCTCCGACCGCGAGAACATCCGCATCGTCGGCGACCGCTTCGTCTTCCAGTCGGAGGTGCTGTTCCCGTCCGGCGCAACGGAGATCAACCCGAACGGCCAGACGGAGATGCGCAAGCTCGCCGAGGCGATCCTCGAATTGCAGAAGGAAATCCCCCCGGAGATCAACTGGGTGCTGCGCGTCGACGGCCACACCGACGACGTGCCGCTGTCCGGCACGGGACGCTTCCGCGATAACTGGGAGCTTTCCACCGCCCGCGCCACGGCGGTCGTGAAATACCTGATCGAGAACGGCGTGCCGGCCAACAGGCTTGTCGCCGCCGGCTTCGGCGAGTTTCAGCCCCTCGACCCGGCGGACACGCCCGAGGCCCGTGGCAGGAACCGCCGCATCGAGCTGAAGCTGACCGAGCGCTGACGCTCTCCCTTTCACGCCTTTCCCAACTTGCGAAGCCGACCGACTTCGTGTCCCTTGCCCGCGTCTGCAATTGAGGTGTCTCATGTCCTTCCGGAAACTCGATGAACTCGGCCACAGGCTCGCTGCCCTGGAGCATGCGCTGGCCATTCTTGGCGCCGATGAGGCGACACACATGGCGCCTGGCGGCGGCGAGGCGCGCGCCGAGGCGATGTCGGCGCTGGCCGGCATGGCGCATCGTCAGGCGAGCGCGCCCGAGATCGGCGACTGGATATCCGCCGCCGAGACAGAAGACCTCAATCCCGAGCAGCAGACGGCCGTCGCCGAGTTCCGCCGTCACTACGTCAACCTGACCGCGCTGCCGACGGAGTTCGTCGAGCGCCAGACCCGGACGCGCATGCGCTGCGAGCAGCTCTGGCGCGACCTGCGCGCGAAGGGAGACTGGGCTGGTTTCCTGCCGGCACTGGAAGGCGTGATCGAGCTTGCCCGCGAGGAAGCCTCCCTGCGGGCCGGCGTGCTCGGCCTCTCCCCCTACGATGCCCTGATGGAGCAGTTCGATCCCGGCAACCGCGTTGCCGATATCGCCCCGGTGTTCGCCGAACTCAAAGCCTTTCTGGTCGATTTCGTTCCGAAGGCCCTCGAAGTCCAGGAAAGGCGCCGCGAAAAGCACCCGCTGCGTCCCCTGTCCGGCAACTACCCGATCGAGCGGCAGCGGGAACTCGGCCTCGCCATGATGACCGCCGTCGGTTTCGACCTGACGCGCGGCAGCCTGTCCGTCTCGCATCACCCCTTCTGCGGCGGCGTGCCGACAGATGTGCGCATCACGACCCGTTACCGGACCACCGAGTTCCTGTCCTCGCTGATGGGCATCCTGCACGAGACCGGCCACGCGCTCTACGAGCAGAACCTGCCGCGCCAATGGGCCCACTGGCCGCTCGGCAAGGCGCGCGGCATGGCGATGCACGAGAGCCAGAGCCTGTTCGTCGAGAAGCAGATCGGCCGCAATCCCGCCTTCTGGGAGTGGGCGCTGCCCGTGGTGGAAAAGCACCTTGGAGAGGCGTGGTCGAAGGACGAGATCCTCGCCCATGTGCATCATGTGGAGCGCGGGCTGATCCGCGTCGATGCCGACGAGGTCACCTATCCGCTGCACGTCATCCTGCGCTTCGAGCTGGAGCAGGATCTGATTTCCGGCGCGCTCGAGGCGCGCGACCTGCCGGAAGCCTGGGACCAGAAGATGCGCGACTATCTCGGCCTGTCGACCATCGACGCGCCGCAGGACGGCCCCATGCAGGACGTGCACTGGCCCTCCGCCGCCTTCGGCTATTTCCCCTCCTACACGCTGGGCGCCATGATCGCCGCGCAGCAATGGGCGGCGATCGAGAAGGAGATTCCAGACGTTGAGGCGCAGTTCGCCAAGGGGCAGTTCGACGCCGTCAATGCGTGGCGGAACGACCGGGTCTGGTCGCAGGCCTCGCTCTGGTCGACGCCCGAGCTGATCGAACGGGCGACGGGCGAACCGCTCAACGCGGCGCATTTCACGGCCCATCTGGAGGCGCGCTACGGCGGCTGAGCGCCGTCGGCCGGGGCACGGATGGACTTGTCAGGCAAGGCTGCTTCGGCGCAATGTCCGCCATCATGACAGTGACCGCGCCAGAGACCGATTCCCCTTCCACCGTCGCCACGGTGGCCGACGCCATCACCGCCGCCGTGCGCGGCGGACGGCTGGTGCCCGGCCAGCGCCTGACGGAGAATGCGTTCACCGCCCGCCTCGGCGTTTCCCGTTCATCCGTGCGCGAGGCATTCCGCCAGCTCGCCGCCGACGGGCTCCTGGTCGCCGAACCCCATCGCGGCGTCACCGTTCGCCAGCTGTCCCGCGGCGAGGTCGACAATCTCTTCGCCGTGCGCGGCGCGCTCGAAACCCTTGCCGTGCAACTGGCCCTGCCGACGCTCCATGCCGCGCCGGGGCCGCTCATTGCCTTGCAGGCGGAGCTCGACGCGGCGGCGGAAGCAGGCGAAATGGCCCGGTTCTCGGATCTCAACGGCCGCTATCATCTCCTGTTTCGCCGGAACGCGGGAAATCCGCTCCTGGACGAGACGCTGACCCGCCTCCTGAATTCGCTCTATTGGTTGCAGTTTCGCGTCATGGTGGACAGCACCGACGTGTTCGAGACCAATCGCCAGCATCAGCACCTCACCGCCTGCATCGCAGCCGCGGACGCGGCTAGCGCCGAAGCCGCCATGCGGGAGCATGTCGAGACGGCGCGCCTGCTGATACAATCCCTGCCCGACGACCATTTCGCGCCGGATCCACGCTGACCGGCGCCCCTGTGGCGACGGACCTTGACGGATGCGCAAATCTCTAGGATTGTCGGACAAAATTATCAGACAAATTTGAGGAGACCCTCATGACCGCGCACATGACCAAGGAATACCGCCCCATTCCGCTGCCCGACTTCCAGGAGATTCCCGTCGAGGAGATGCGCGCCCGGGCCAAGGCGTTCTACGAGGAAATCCGCACCCGCCATACGGTCCGCGACTTTTCCACGCGCCCGGTGCCGCGCGACATCATCGAGACCTGCATCCTGGCCGCCGGCACGGCGCCCAACGGCGCCAATCACCAGCCCTGGCATTTCGCCGTCATCGGCGACCCGGCGCTCAAGAAGCAGATCCGCGAAGCGGCTGAAATCGAGGAGAAGACCTTTTACGAAGGCCGTGCCGGCGAAGAATGGCTACAGGCGCTGGCGCCCCTCGGCACCGACGCCAACAAGCCTTTTCTCGAGGAAGCCCCCTGGCTGATCTGCATCTTCGGCGAGCGCAAGAGCCGTTCGGCGGACGGCGTCGCGCGCAAGAACTACTACGTGCCCGAATCCGTCAGCATCGCCACGGGCTTCCTGATCGCCGCCCTGCACCGGGCAGGCCTTGCGACCCTGACCCACACGCCCAACCCGATGAGCTTCCTCAACGAACTGTGCGGCCGCCACCCGCACGACAAGCCCTACATCCTGATGGTCGTCGGCTACCCCAGGGAAGACGCAACCATTCCGACCCACGCCATCGAGAAGAAGCCCCTCGAGGAGATCGCCACGTTCCTGTAGAGCGTCAAAGCGTTTTGCAGTCAGGTGGAATCGCCTGATGCCCGCACAAACGCGGTAGAACGATGCGATAGACCCGTTCAGCGTTTTCCTGAAATAATGGACCGGTCCGGTCGGGCCTACTCCGCCGCATCGCCGAACGCGTTGGCGCCGGCTTCGAACTGCAGGCTGGCGAGCTTGGCATAGGCCCCGCCCTTGGCGACGAGGGCGGCATGGGTGCCTTCCTCGACGATCCGTCCGTCATCCATGACGAGAATGCGGTCGGCCTTCAGCACAGTCGCCAGCCGATGGGCGATCACGACGGTGGTGCGGTCCCGCATCAGGTGCTCCAGCGCCTTCTGCACGAGCGTCTCGCTCTGCGAATCGAGCGCGGAGGTTGCCTCGTCGAGCAGCAGGATCGGCGCATCGCGCAGGATCGCCCGCGCGATCGCCACCCGCTGCCGCTGGCCGCCCGACAGGGTGACCCCGCGCTCGCCGACCTCCGTGTCGTATCCCTGCGCCATCTCGCTGATGAAATCATGCGCCAGCGCCGCCCGGGCAGCTGCCTCGATCTCGGCGCGGCTGGCATCCGGCCGGCCGAAGGCGATGTTCTCGGCCGCCGTCGCCGCGAAGATCGTCACGTCCTGCGGAACGATCGCCATGTGCGCCCGCAAGGCCTGCGGGTCCGCGTCGCGGGCATCCACGCCGTCGACCAGAATGCGCCCCGTATCGGGATCGTAATAGCGCAGCAGAAGCGAGAACACCGTCGTCTTGCCGGCGCCGGAGGCCCCGACGATTGCCACGGTCTCGCCTGGCTCGACCGTGAACGACAGGCCGTGCAGGGCGGAGCGTTCCGGCCGCGTCGGATAGGCGAAGGAGACCGCGTCGAACGTCACCGCGCCGCGCGCCGGTTCCAGCAGCGCAACCGGCCTGGCCGGAGCGACGATGGCCGGCGTTTCGGCAAGCAGCTCGCTCATCCGCTCGGCGGCGCCCGCCGCCTGGGAAAGCTCGCCCCAGACCTCAGACAGCGCGCCGAGCGCCCCGGCGGCCAGCACGGAGTAGAGCAGGAACTGGCCGAGCGTGCCCGGCGTCATCGCACCGGACAGCACGTCGCGCGAGCCGAACCACAGCACCGCCACCACGGACGCGAAGGTGAGGAAGATCGCGAAGAAAGTCAGGAACGACCGCGCCAGGATGGAAGCACGCGCCGCCGCGAACGCCGTTTCGATGGCCCCGGCGAACGCCTTCGTCACCGCGTTTTCACCCGTGAAGGCCTGGAGGGTGCGCACCGCCCCGATCTGTTCGCTGGCATAGGCCGTGGCGTCGGCCAGCGTGTCCTGCGCAAAGCGCGAGCGGCGGCGGACGGACCGCCCGAAAGCCACCAGCGGCAGGACGATGACGGGAATGGCCGCGACGACGATCAGCGAGAGGCGCGGGCTCGTCACCACCATCATGCCGACCGCGCCAAGACCCATGATCAGATTGCGCAGCGCCACCGAGGCGGTCGCGCCGACGGCCGATTTGACCTGCGTCGCGTCGGCCGAAAGACGCGAGACGATCTCGCCTGATTGCACCGTGTCGAAGAAGGCCGGCGAAAGCCGCGTCACATGCGCAAACACATCGCGGCGCAGATCGGCCACGACCCGCTCGCCCAGCGTGATCACGAAGAAATAGCGCCCCGCCGAGGCCAGCGCCAGGACGGCGGCGATGACGATCAGCATCGAGAAGTAGTTGGCGATGAAGACCGAGTCGGACTCTGAGAAGCCATGGTCGATCATCCGCCGGACCGCGAGCGGCAGGGTCAGCGTTGCGATGGCCGCCATGACCAGGAAGACGCCCGCGCCGAAAGCCAGCCCGCGATAGCGCGCCACATAGGGCACGAGGCGTCGCAGCGGCTTCAGCGAGCGCCGCCTGGCGGTTGCCTCTGCTGCACGGGATGCCGTGTCTGAACCCGCCATTGCCTGCCTTTCCGCCCTCATCGCGCCCGAGCCGGGAAATTCTGCCCCGCTCCAGTCTTGTCTTGCCGAAGCGCCTGATGTATAGGCACGCCAACCATTTCCGAAGCCGTAGCCTTCCTTGGCCGCGGCTTCAAGTTTTCAAGATGGGTGCAATTGCCGCAACATGGCTTCGATTGGCACCCCGAGAGAGTTCAGGACAGACCGATGAAAGCCGATATTCATCCAGACTACCACACCATCAAGGTCGTCATGACGGACGGCACCGAGTACGAGACCCGCTCCACCTGGGGCAAGGAAGGCGACACGCTGCAGCTCGACATCGACCCGTCCACGCACCCGGCATGGACCGGTGGCCAGCAGTCGCTGATGGATCGCGGCGGCCGCGTCTCCAAGTTCAAGAAGCGCTACGAGGGCCTCGGCATCTAAGCCGGCTTCGCAACGAGCTTTCGAAAAACCCGCCTCACTCAGGCGGGTTTTTTGTTGCCGCCCTGTCGCTGTGGCCGAGATCCCGCTCCGGATCGATGATGTCGCGGACGCGCTGCTTCAGCACCTTGGCCTCGGGGAAGCCGCCGTCGCGCTTGCGCTCCCAGATGAGCGTCCCATTGCAGGTGATCTCGAAGATGCCGCCCGTGCCGGGCCGGAGGCTGACTTCGGCGAGTTCGGTGGAGAAGGTCGAAAGCAGCTCCTGCGCCAGCCAGGCCGAGCGCAGGAGCCATTGGCATTGCGTGCAATAGGTGATCGCGACGCGATGCCCGGTCATGGCCGTCAGGCCGCGCTGAGCTTAGCCAGCGTCTCGTCGTCCACCTCGAAATTGGCGTAGACGTTCTGCACGTCGTCGTCGTCCTCGAGCGTGGCGATCAGCTTCAGGATCGACTGCGCGCGATCCTCGTCGACCGGCGTTCCCGTCTGCGGCCGCCAGATCGCCTTCACCGACTCGGCTTCGCCCAGTGCCGTTTCCAGCGCGGAGGTGACCTCGCCGATATCCTCGAAGCCACAGGTGATGACGTGGCCGTCCTCGTCGGACTGCACGTCTTCGGCGCCCGCCTCGATGGCAGCTTCCATCACCTTGTCGGCGTCACCGACGCTTGCCGGATAGACGATCTCCCCGACGCGGTCGAACATGAAGGAGACGGAGCCCGTTTCGCCAAGCGCCCCGCCGGCCTTGGTGAAGGCTGCACGCACATTCGAGGCGGAGCGGTTGCGGTTGTCCGTCAGCGCCTCGACGATGACGGCGACGCCGCCCGGGCCATAGCCCTCGTAGCGCACTTCCTCATAGTTCTCCGCATCGCCGCCGGAGGCCTTCTTGATGGCTCGCTCGATATTGTCCTTCGGCATGGACTGCGCCTTGGCGTTCTGGACCGCAAGGCGCAGGCGTGGGTTCATCGCCGGGTCAGGCAGGCCAGACTTGGCGGCAACCGTGATCTCGCGCGCCAGCTTGGAAAACATCTTCGAACGGACGGCATCCTGCCGTCCCTTGCGGTGCATGATGTTCTTGAATTGGGAATGACCGGCCATGGGGCTCCTTTTCACGGACTTTTGAAAACATCGGAATTGCCGCGCCTTATAGTGAAAATGCCGGCCAACGTCCAGAAGCGCAAGCAGGGGCGGCGGCGGGCGGACTGGTTTTGACGGACCCTTTCCTGCTTGCCGAAACGGGAGATGCTCATGACCGCAGTCGCTACCGCCTGGCGCACTCTTGTCGTCTTACTGCCGTTCCTGCTGTTTCCGCTGGCCGGTTCCCACGCGCAGGAGCAGCGGCCCAGCACCTGCCTCGCCATGGCTCGGGCATTGCCGAACGTGATCTACGCCTCGGTGCTGCTCCCCGCGGCCGCGAGCGCCGAGACGGTCGAGATCACCTACGCCGGTCATTCCACCTATCTCATAGAGACTCCCGGCGGCGTCACCATCGCCACCGATTTCTCCGGCGCCTACGGCGCAAACCCGGCGCCCCGCGTCGTCACCATGAACAAGGCGCACGGAACGCATTTCACCATGAACCCCGACCCCGCCATCGAGCATGTGCTGCCCGGCTGGAACCCGGATGGCGGACCGGCGAAGCATTCACTGCTGGTCGACGACGTCTATATCCGCAACGTGACGACGGACATCCGCCGCTATGGCGCGATGGAGCCCGACGCCAATTCGATCTTCATCTTCGAAGTCGCCGGCCTGTGCATCGGCCATCTCGGCCACCTGCACCACCGGCTGGAGGATTCCCACTATGCGGCGATCGGCCGGCTCGACGTGCTGATGGTGCCGATCGACGGCGGCATGACCCTGTCGCTCGACGGCATGAGCGAGATCGCGCGGCGGCTTTCCTCGTCGGTGATCCTGCCGATGCACCGTCACGCAACCCCGCTCAGCGCCTTCACGAGCCGCATGGGCGAGGGCTTCGATATCGACTTCCGCGAAACGCGCGGCATCACCGTGTCGCTGACCTCCCTGCCGAGAAGGCCGACCATCGTGATCCTGCAGGGCGTCTGAGCGTCACCCTTCGCGCGCGTCCTCCGCCGGCGCGCTGGCGTGCGTCCGCTTGCGCCGCGCCAGCATGTTCAGCCCCTCGACCAGCGCCGAGAAGCCCATGGCGGCATAGATGTAGCCCTTCGGCACGTGGAAGCCCATGCCGTCGGCGATCAGCGTCATGCCGATCATCAGCAGGAAGGCGAGCGCCAGCATCACAACCGTCGGATTGGCCGCAATGAAGCGCGACAGCGGCTCGGCGGCGAGCAGCATCACCGTTACCGCCGCGATGACGGCGATGTACATGATCGCGATCTCGTTGGTCATGCCGACCGCGGTGATGATGGAATCGATCGAGAAGACCAGGTCGAGGAGCAGGATCTGGAAGATGGCCGCGCCAGCGGTCATCGTCACCGCCCCCATCATGTTCTCCTTGCCGTCGTCAGGGTCGACGGAATGGTGGATCTCCTTCGTCGCTTTCCAGACGAGGAACAGGCCGCCCGCGATGAGGATCAGGTCGCGCCACGAGAAGCCGTGGCCGAAGAGTTCGAACAGCGGCGTGGTGAGTTGCACGATGAAGGAGATCGTGGCCAGCAGCGCCAGCCGGAGGATCAGCGCCGCGCCGATGCCGATGCGACGCGCCCGCGCCTGATGCTCCTTGGGCAGTTTGTTGGTGAGGATGGAGATGAAGATCAGGTTGTCGATGCCGAGGACGATCTCGAGCACCACCAGGGTGAACAGAGCAACCCAGGCCTCGGGGCTGGAAACGAAGTCGAAATGTCCGGCAAGCCACTCCATCGCGGCACCCCTCATTGGCAGTTTCTATGATTCGGTTCCGCAGAGTTAGGCGCGCGAACCTCCAGCGTCAACGCCAGAACGCAGGGATCGTTTCCTCGAGGCGCGGTCCCAGCCTCAGCGGCGCGATCTTTTCCGCAAGCCCCGTGCGGTCGGAAATCTCCACGCCCAGCCCGCAGATGGTGGCCGGGCCGTTGGCCGTTTCGAAGCGTCCTTTCGGCACCTTCGCAGTGAAGCGGTTGAGCGGCTCTTCCTTGTCCATGCCGAGAGAGGAATCGTAGTCCCCGCACATGCCGGCATCCGACAGATAGCCGGTGCCGCTGTTGAGAATCTGGTGGTCCGCCGTCGGCTGGTGTGTGTGCGTGCCGATCACGACGCTCGCCCGCCCGTCGACGAAATGGCCGAAGCACATCTTCTCCGACGTCGCCTCCGCGTGGAAATCGATGATCACCGCGTCCGCCTGCTCGCCGAGCGGGCAGGCAGCAAGAACGTCCTCAACGCAGGCGAAGGGATCGTCGAGTTCCGGATGCATGAAGACCCGGCCCATGATGTTGGAGACGAGAACCCGCGCGCCGTTGCGGGCGACATAAACCCCCGCTCCCTTGCCGGGCGTGCCCTTCGGGAAGTTGGCGGGACGCAGGAAGCGCTCCTCGCGCGGCGCGAAGGTCAGCGCCTCGCGCTGGTCCCACACATGATTGCCCGTCGTCACCACGTCGGCGCCGGCGTCGAGCGTGTTCCTGAAGATCTCCTCGGTGATGCCGAACCCGCCGGCGGCGTTCTCGCCGTTCACCACCACGAAATCGAGCTTGAGATCGGAGATCAACCCGGGCAACTGCTCCCAGACCGCTGTCCGACCCGACCGGCCCACCATGTCACCAAGAAATAGAAATCGCATGGAACGGTTCTAGAGCATCGGACCGAAAAGTGGAATCCGGTTTTCGGTCCGACGCTCAGTCAATGATTGGGGTAGTTCTTTGTGCATCCGAAAGAACGCGTGGCGCTCTATAGAGTGGATGCGAAACGGCGCAAGCCGCTTTCGGTAAGGATCTCGTCGAGCGCCATGTCGTGCGGCTCCTCGGGCACGCGCGCGACCTCCTGGCAGTCGAAGGCGACGCCGATCAGCCGCGGCGGACGCCCCCGCGCCACGAGCCGGGCGATCGCCCGGTCGTAATAGCCGGCGCCGTAGCCGATGCGATGGCCGCGACCGTCGAAAGCTGCGAGCGGCACCAGCATCAGGTCCGGATCGAGTACGGCCGCCGTCGCGTCAGGCCCCTGCGTGCCGAACCCCATGTCGATGAGCGGGGCATCACGCAGGAACGCGCGGAAGACGATGGTGGTCCTGTCGAGGATGGCCGGCAGGCAGAGCCGGGCGCCGCGCCCGGCGAGCGCCTCCATCAGCGGCCGCACGTCCATTTCCGAACGCATCGGCCAGAAGCCGGAGACGACCGTCTCCGGGGCGGGGTCGATCTCGGCCGCCGCTCCGGCAAGATCGAGCGCCGCCCGTGCGCGCCAGGCGGCGTCCAGCCCGTCGCGTCGGGCCAGCGCCTGCCGGCGGAGTTCCTTCTTGAGGTCGCGTGAAGGAGTCATGGAGCGAAACCCGCCAAGGCCGGCAGGTGGCATACCCCCCTCTGTCCTGCCGGACATCTCCCCCTCAGGGGGGGAGATTGGCCGTCATCGATGCCTCGCGCATTCGCAGATGCGGCATGGCGGAGCCGCGAGTGATTTGCGATCTCCCCCCTTGTGGGGGAGATGTCCGGCAGGACAGAGGGGGGCGTGAAAAGCTCCGGCATGCGCCCACGATAGGCGAGCCGGCGGCATCGGGAAAGGAAGGAAAGATGGCGATCCACGACGACCGATGGAATGTCGATCCCGGGAACCTACACAGTAGGTGGGCGCCGTATGGCCAAGCCCACGGGCAAGACCAGGGACAGCTCCCTTAGAGATCGATAAGGCCCCGGGGATAAGTTTTCCTGTCGGGAAGCGCAGACCGCTGCCGCCAATATAGGCGCGCCTCCGAGGCTCCGCCAGTGGCATTTGCAAACCCCGAAAATTGATTCCGGTTTCCGGGCCGATGCGTTAGGTTCGCGAAACCGTTTGGACTTGAACAAAGCTCGAAGGATCTGTGCGCATGCGTTTCGAAGGCACGGCGGAATATGTCGCCGACAAGGACCTGATGGTGGCCGTCAACGCGGCGATCGCGCTGGAACGGCCCTTGCTGGTCAAGGGCGAGCCGGGCACCGGCAAGACGGAGCTGGCCCGCCAGGTGGCGGCGAGCCTCGGCCTCGACCTGATCGAATGGCACGTCAAGTCGACGACGCGCGCCCAGCAGGGCCTTTACGAATACGACGCCGTCTCGCGGCTGCGCGACAGCCAGCTCGGCGACGAACGCTTCAACGACATCAAGAACTACATCAAGCGCGGCAAGCTGTGGGAGGCCTTCGCGGCCGACCGCAAGTGCGTGCTCCTGATCGACGAGATCGACAAGGCCGACATCGAGTTTCCCAACGACCTGCTGCAGGAGCTCGATAAGATGGAGTTCTTCGTCTACGAGACCGGCGAGACGGTGCGCGCCGTGAACCGCCCCATCGTCATCATCACCTCGAACAACGAGAAGGAGCTGCCCGACGCCTTCCTGCGCCGCTGCTTCTTCCACTACATCCGCTTCCCCGACGCGGAGACGCTGGCGCGGATCGTCGATGTCCACTACCCGGGCATCAAGCGGAACCTGGTATCGGCGGCACTCGGCCAGTTCTACGAGATCCGCGACATGGCGGGCCTGAAGAAGAAACCCTCCACCTCCGAGGCGCTCGACTGGATCCGCCTGCTTGTCGCCGACGACGTGGCGCCGGAGGACCTGCGCGGCGCCGCGACGAACGCCCTCCCCCGCCTGCACGGCGCACTTTTGAAAAACGAACAGGACGTGCACCTGTTCGAGAAGCTGGCCTTCATGGCCCGGCGGCAATAGGCGCAGGACGGCGCTGCGGTGGAGATATTCGTTCCAGTTCCGCCAGGAGATGGCGAATGGGTGGTGACCGACCGTTACCCGGAGCTGGAGAAAATGCTCGACGCAGGCGCCAGACGCATCCCCTGGTGGCGACGGCCGATCAAAGCCCTGCACGTGACGGAGACCGACGACCGGCAGACGCGCCGGACTGTGGACGCGCCATGGATGGGCAGTCACGGCCTGGTGGTGAAACCCGCAGCGCGTGCGGTTCTCGAACCGCTGTTCGGTGCAGCGGCGCAATTCGTGCCGGTGCGCGGCACCCCCTATCCGGGGCTCGACTACGTTCACGTTCACCATCTCGTCAACGTGCTCGACGAGGAGCGTTCGGAGATCGTCTATTTCACGCCCGGCGCGGACATCCTGGAGATCACAAGGCATGTCTTTCTGCCCGAAATCGCCAGCGCAGGCCCGGTTTTCAAGCTGTCGCGCCTGCCGCGCGGCAGCATCTTCCTGCGCGACGATGTGGTCGAGGCGATCCTTACTTCGAACCTGACCGGCTTCGCATTCGAAAAGGTCTGGAGCAACGTGGAATGAGCGGACCGCAGGCTCTATGATCGCCTGGCGCACACCACGCCCTTCGTCAAATACCAGCGCCAGGAGCCGCTATGAGCAGCAGCCTTCAGATCCGTCCCCTTCTGCCCGCCGACGAACCGGAATGGCGACGGCTGTGGACCGCCTATCTGCGGTTCTACGAGACCACCCTGCCGGAGGCCGTCTACGCCTCGACCTGGGAACGGCTGTTTTCCGATGGCATCTACGAGCCGAAGGGGCTGATCGCCGAGCTGGACGGCCGGCCGGTCGGCCTCGTGCATTACATGTTCCACCGCACCTGCTGGGCGGTCGGCGACAATTGCTACCTGCAGGACCTCTATGCGGACCCGGAGGTGCGCGGCAAGGGCATCGGCCGGGCGCTGATCGAGGCCGTCTACGAGAAGGCCGACCAGGCCGGCGCGGCGAACGTCTACTGGTCGACGCAGCACTTCAACGAAACGGCCCGCAAGCTCTACGACCGCATCGGCAGGCTGACGCCCTTCATCAAGTACCAGCGAAGCTGACGACGATGTTTGTCCCCTTCTTCCTCGAGCTGAAAGCCGCGCGCGTGCCCGTCTCGCTGCGCGAATATCTTTCGCTGCTCGAGGGACTGGAGGCGGGACTGGTCACCTATGACGTGGAGGGCTTCTACTATCTGGCCCGCGCCGCGCTGGTGAAGGACGAGCGCCACATCGACCGTTTCGACCGCGTGTTCTCGCGCGTCTTCAAGGGCGTGGAGGCGGTGTCGGGAGCCGATGGCGTCGATGCGCAGGCGATCCCCGAGGAATGGCTCCGCCGGCTCGCCGAGAAGCACCTGACCGAAGAGGAAAAGAAGCTCGTCGAGGCGCTCGGCGGCTTCGACAAGCTGATGGAGACGCTGAGGAAGCGGCTCGAGGAGCAGAAGGGTCGCCATCAGGGCGGCAGCAAGTGGATCGGCACCGCCGGTACCTCCCCCTTCGGCGCCTATGGCTACAATCCCGAAGGCGTGCGCATCGGCCAGCACGAATCGCGCCACCGCCGCGCCGTCAAGGTCTGGGACAAGCGGGAGTTCCGCAATTTCGACGACACCGTGGAACTCGGCACGCGCAACATCAAGGTCGCACTGAAGCGCCTGCGCCGCTGGGTCCGCGAAGGCGCGGAGGAGGAGTTCGACCTGCCCGGCACGGTGCAGGCGACTGCCGAGCACGGCTATCTCGACGTGAAGACCAGGCCCGAGCGGCGCAACGCGGTAAAGCTCCTGATGTTCTTCGATGTCGGCGGCTCGATGGACGACCACATCCGCATCGTCGAGGAGCTGTTCTCCGCCGCACGCGCAGAGTTCAAGCATATGGAGTATTTCTACTTCCACAACTGCCTCTACGAGGGCGTGTGGCGGGACAACCGGCGACGCCATTCCGAGGTCGTGCCGACCTTCGACGTGATCCACAAATACGGCCCCGACTACAAGGCCGTCTTCGTCGGCGACGCGTCCATGAGCCCCTACGAGATCGCCTATCCCGGCGGCGCGGTCGAGCACTGGAACGAGGAGGCCGGCCATGTGTGGATGACGCGCGCCCTCGCCCAGTGGCCGAACGCGGTCTGGCTGAACCCGGTGCCGGAGAAGCACTGGCGCTACACGCATTCGATCCAGATGCTGCGCGAACTGGTCGCCAACCGGATGTTTCCGCTCACCCTGTCGGGGCTGGAAGCGGCGACGCGGGAATTGTCGCGCAGGCATTGAGCCGCAAGGCTCACGCCACGCCGCGCCGGCCCACCATGCGCTGGCCGGGCGCCCTCTGGCCCCGGGCCTCGTCGCCTGCCGTCAGATGCGCCGCGCCCTCCCCGCCGAAGATGATCTGCAGGAAGTCGACCAGCCATTGCTTCAGGTGCCGGTCCCAGATGAGCCGCCCGCCGAGATGGTCGCGGCCCTGCTGCGCGCCGGGCATGACGAAGCGCTGCGACCCGCGCACCACCCAGCGATGCATCATGGCGCGGGTCAGTTCGGCGTGGAACTGGACACCCCAGGCATTGCGGCCATAGCGGAACGCCTGGTTCGTATAGTGATCGGCGGTGGCCAGAAGCGTCGCATCCTTCGGCAGGGAAAAGCCCTCGCGGTGGAACTGGTAGACCATTTCCGGCCAGTGCAGGAGATGGCGTCCCTCATCGGTTGCCCGCAGCGGATACCAGCCGATCTCCACGAGGCCGTCATCATGGCTTTTGACATGCCCTCCGAGATGCTTGACGAGCATCTGCGCGCCGAGGCAGATGCCGAGAAACGGCTTGTCCTCCCTGAGCGGGACGGACAGCCAGTCGGTCTCGCGCTTGACGAATTCGTCATGATCGTTGGCGCTCATCGGCCCGCCGAAGACGACGACGCCGGCATGGTCTTCCAGCGTCTCCGGTAAGGGGTGCCCGAGCGGCGGGCGACGCACGTCGAGCGCGAAGCCCCGGGACTGCAGCACCTGACCGACCCGGCCGGCGCTCGACGTTTCCTGATGCAGGACGATGAGGATCTTGCGGCTTGGGTCGGACACCATGGGCGGGCTAGTCTTCGCTGCTCTTGTCTTGCATCTGCTGGCGCAACAGGACGCGGTCACGGTTGTCGACGCCGATCAGTTCCGCCACGCGCCAGACCAGATTGTCCTCCAGCTCGTGCAGCTCGCCGTCGGCGAACACCACGCCCCACATCAGGCCGATGAACTGCTTGCGGGCATCGGCGTCCAGATGCCGCTTCAGAACGCTGGTGAACGCGTAGAGATCGATCGCCTCCTGCTCGGCCTTCTCGCCGGCCTTCAGCAGATGTTCCAGCTCCGCGCCGCTGACATTGTAGGTCGCCGACAGCGTTTCCCTGAGCCGCTTCATCTCCGCCGCGTCGCGAATGCCGTCGGCGTCGAGCACATGAAACAGGAGAGCGGCTGCCGCGACGCGCGGATCGTCCTCTGGCCGCAGCTGCTGCGCGCGTCCGCCTGCGGGAATGTCTTTCAGGAAGGTGAGAATACGGTCGAACATGAACGATGGCCGCTGTCTTGGGGCTGGGGAAGGATCCGCCGCAACGCGGCGAATCGTTTGCGCCTTTCTTCTAGAATAGGCGGAAGCCGGCCGGGGTCGAGCCGTTCGCCTCGTCGGGATCGACGCCCGGATCGTCGGGTAAGCGCGGCTTCGCGCTCATATCCGCTTCCTCGGACCGCGCTCCGTCCCGTTTGGCCAGATCGGGAGAGGCGGGCTTCGCCGCCACGCTCTGCGGCGGGGTAGGCGCCTTGTCCTTTTGGGGGCCGGCGGCTTCCGGCGAAGCCTTTTCCCCTGTCTCCTGCCCGGTGGCGGGTGCCGGAGGCGGCGTTGCGGCCGGCGTCGCCTCGATCACCACCGCATCGTCGACCTCGGTTTCGCGCGCCGCCGGGAGGACAGCGGGCGTCACGGAGGACGCCGGAGCGAAATCCTCTCCGCTCTCGATCACCTGCGCCAGACGCTCCATCGGCACGCGCCATTCGAAGGCGTCGAGCTTGCCGGTCACCGGCGAGATGGGCGCCCAGTGTTCCGCGACATAGCCGTCGGCCACCCAGGCAGGATCGCGCGGCGCGCGCAGGGCCCTGGCCAGCCATTGCCGCACCCGGCCCTGGTCGCCCGTCTCGGCCTCCTCGATGTCGGCCATCAAGAGATACACGCTTTCGCGCGGGCCGAGCCGGGCGGCGGCCTCCGCCGCGTCGCGCGCCAGTTTGTACTCGGCCGCATCGAGCGCCGCCCGCCCCACCGCAAGCGACGATTCGACATTGTTCTGCTTCAGCGATTCCAGCTTTTTCGCGCGCGTCAGGCGGTCCTGGACCGAATCGCCCGGCCGGGCATGGATGTAGACCGCGGCCACTTCGGGATGCGGTTCCTTCTTCCAGACCGCCTCCAGCACCTTCGACCCCTTGCGCAATTCGCTCTGGCGGAACAGCGCCTTGGCGGCGACCACCGCCGCGGGCACGAAATCCGGCCGCAGCTTGTGCGCTTCGAGCGCCGCGCTGCGGGCGCCCTGCACGTCCGCGTCGAGCGTCTCCATCGCCTTCGCCGTCAACAGCACCGCGCGCCTGCGCGCTGCGCTCTCGCGATCGGCCTGGCTGGCCGGCTTGCGCGTATCGAGCAGCTTCAGCGCCCCGTCCCAATCACCCTCGCCGGTCTTGCCCTCAAGCGCCGCATTGGCTGCCCATTCGAGCTGCGGCGCGTCCTCGACCGCACGCTCCGCATAGTGGCGCGCGGCTTCGCGCTCGCCCATGCGCTCGGCTTCCAGGTAAAGCCCGCGCAGGCCGAGCAGCCGCATTTCGGGATCGTCGAGCATCGCCGTGAACTTGTCGCGCGCTGCCTGCCGGTCGCCTTCCAGAAGGGCCGCCTGTGCGTCGAGCAGGTGGATCAGCGGTTCCTGGTCGGCGGAGATCAGCTTCGCGGCCTGCTTGCCCATGCGCCGGGCAAGGCCGCCATCCCCCGCGCCGGCCGCGATCATACCCGTCGAGAGCGCCTGATAGCCCCGGTCGCGCCGGCGCACGCGAAAATAGCGCGCCACGGTGTAGGGGCTGTTCCAGATGCCGCGGATGAGCCACCACAGGATCATCACCGCTGCGACGATGACGACGATCAGCACCGCCGCCACCATCAGCGTCACTTCGTACCGGTAGCCGGCGAACGTGACCACGAGTTCGCCGGGCCTCTCCGCCAGCCAGGCGAAGCCGAGACCGAGCAGGAAGACGACGAGAAGATAGAAAAGGATGCGAAACATCGGCGCTTATGCCCCCTTCAGCGCGTCGGAAAGCGCCTTGTCCAAAGCTTCGTCGGCGGCATGCCGCGCCGCCAGCATCTGTGCGAAATCGCCCGCGGCCTGCTTCCCGGCGTCGGGCAGGGTTTCGTATTCCGCCAGCGCCTTCTGGTAATCGCCGGCGATCACTGCGGCCTCGAAGCGCGCCGCGATGGCGTCCACCCCGTTGCCTTCCACGCTGCCCACCGGGCGGACCACCACCAGCGACCGAGCGCTGGACATCAGATTGTCGATGATGCCGCCGTCATTGCCGGAGGCGCGGTTGGCGGCGGCGACGATCCGGGTCGCGAACTCCGGAACCTGCGCGGCGAGCGTCGTGCGGCTGGGAACACCCTTCGCAGCATGTTCGCGCAGCGGCGCCAGCGCTTCGGCATCCGGCGCGATCGCCGCATAGGTGTCGAGTTCGCCAGCGAACGGCGCGCCGCGCTCGACCGCCGATTTGAGCGCAGAGGCCGCGATCACCAGCGCCATGCGCGGCGCATCGTTGTTCTTGGCGACCTCCTGCCTGAGGCTTTCGATCTCGGCGCTGAGGCGCGACAGCGCCGCAGCGTTCTCCGACGAGGCGCTGGCCGCCGCGCCCGTATCTTCACTCGCCTTCGCGATGTCCGCCTGCAACGTGGCGATGCGCGATGTCACCTCCTGCAGAGCCGCATCGTCACCGCCGGCGCCCGCAGCCGCCTCGAGATTCGAAAGCCGCGCGGCGAGCGCTTCCGCGCTCGCCCCGTCACCCGCCGCACCGGAGGAAACCGCATCCTGCAGCGTCGCAAGCTGGCTATCCAGTTCCGAGATGCGCCCGTCCAGCGCATCCGCCCTCTGGCTGGCCTGCGACAGGGCCTCGCCCACATCCGCGCCAGCGTCCACGCCGCCGGCCGCTTCGAGCCGACCCTGCTGATCGTCCAGCCTGTCCTCCAGCGCCGCCACCTGCTGGCGCAGCGTTTCCATGGCGGGATCGGCGGTCCTCGTCTCGGGCTTCAGACCAGGCAGGATGCCTGCCCATTGCAACCCACCCGCAAGCGCCAAGGCGATGACGCCGCCGGCAACACCCGCGCCGAGCATGCTCCCGCCGCCCCGGCCGGCCGGGCTGGCCGGGCGAGCATTGGAGGCGGCTTTCCCGGCATCCACCTTCGGCGTCTCGCCGGAAGCGGACGTCCTGCCGAAACCGCCCTGTCCCTCCTGGTCTTTGGCCTGCTGAGGCTTCTGCTCGGCGGCCTTTTCCGGACCTGCCTCCTTCAGTGCGCCGGTCTTACCGGCCGTATCCGGCTGTTTCGGGCCGGCGTGCGTCTGGTCCTTCGGCGCGGCGGCACCCGGCTTCTCCTCGCCCCCCGCCTTGGCCGTGTCCGCCGTCTCGCGCTTGACCTGATCCGGGGGGAGATCGATGGTCACCGGCTCTCGCTGGGGTTTGGAATGGCGCGTTCTCGGCGTTTTGACCATCAGGCAACTCCACGGACAAAGTGCAAATCTGGCACCGTGTGCGGTGCACATAAAGTCCTATCACACCGTTCTATGGTGAAAACAGGGGCGTGTCGCGATCAGCGATGTCGGTCGAGCAGCGCCAGCAGCGGTTCCTCGGCGGGCTGCGCGGCGATTTTCTTCCTTTCCGAGGCGATTGTCGGCAGGGCGTCGGCAATCCGCTGCGATAGGCAGTAGAACGTCGCATGGTCAAGTCTCGTTCCCAGGACAGGCCGTGACATCAGCTTGCCGATCTGCAGCGCGCCATTGGCCGAATGCACCAGCACGGCCGAAACCCCCGCCTCGCCGAAAGCCGCCGCGATCGCCGCATCGTCGGGATCGAGCGGCAGCGTGTTGTAGGTCTCGATCAGCCGGACGCGGTATCCACCATCCCGCAGCCTGCCCTCGAGGACATCGCGCCGCACGCGTCCGCACAGAACCGTGATGGCGCGTGGCGCGGGAAAAGCGGCGGCGATGGCCCGCGCAAGACCTTCCGCATCGCCGGCTGCCTCGTCGACAACGTTCAGCCCGGCTTCGCGCGCGGCGATGCCCGTCCGCGTGCCGACAGCGAAAACCGGCGCGCGCGCCAGCATGTCGAGGAGCGGCCGGGGCGCATGGCGAACGGCGTTGGCGCTGGTGACCGCAACCGCATCGACCGGCCCGGCGTCCGCCGCTTCGGCCAGCGGGACTGTCTCGGTGAGCGGCAGGACGACGGCCTCAAACCCGCGTGCGGCGAGCCGCGCGGCGGTTTCGCTGGAACCGGGCTCGGGCCGCGTCACCAGCACCCGCATGTTTCAGGACCAGCCGTCGAAGAAGCGGGCGCCGGCCTTCTGGCGGATCGCCGCTCCGGCGTCGGCACCGATCCGCGCCGCTTCGGCGGTGCGCCCCTCGGCGGCGATATCATGCGTCTCGCGGCCGTCCGGCGTCAGGATCAGGCCGGAGAAGCGCAATCCATCGCCGTCGATCCGCGCCAGCCCGGCGATCGGCGTCCGGCAGGACCCGTCGAGCGCAGCCAGGAACGCGCGCTCGCAGGCCAGTGCGAAGCCCGTCGCCGTGTGATGGATCGCGGCGACCATCGGGCCGATGCGCCGGTCGCCGATGCGGCTTTCGATGCAGATCGCCCCCTGCCCCAGCGCCGGCGGAAAGCGTTCCGGGTCCATGATCTCGCTGGCGATGTGCGCCACGCCGAGCCGTTTCAGCCCGGCCAGCGCCAGAAGCGTGCCCTCGGCGACGCCTTCCTCCAGCTTGCGCAGGCGCGTCTGGACATTGCCGCGGAACATGCCGACCTCGAGGTCCGGCCGAAGCCGCAACACGAGCGCCTGCCGGCGCAGCGAGGACGTGCCCAGCTTCGCCCCCTGCGGCAGGCTCCCGAGGCTTGCCACGGAGCGGCCGATGAACACGTCGCGCACATCCTCGCGCTCGAGAAAGGCGGAAATCTCCAGCCCGTCGGGCAGCACGGTCGGCATGTCCTTCGAGGAATGGACGGCGAGATCGATGCGGCCGTCGATCAGCGCCTCCTCGATCTCCTTGGTGAAAAGCCCCTTGCCGCCGGCCTGCGACAGGGGTCTGTCCTGTATCTGGTCGCCGGAGGTGGAGATGATGACGATCTCGAACGCCTCTTCCGGCATGCCATGCGCCGCCATCAGCCGGGCGCGGACCTCGGCTGCCTGCGCCACCGCGAGGGCGCTGCCGCGCGTGCCGATCTTCACCACATCAGTTTGCATGCCGTCACGTCCGTGCTAACCCGCATCCCGAAACCGGATGCACCTTTCCCTAACGGGGATTGGCCGCGACGGCAACAACAGCGGGTAAGGCCGAATGACGCGCATTCTGGGCATCGAGACGAGCTGCGACGAAACCGCCGCCTCGGTCGTCGGCTGTGACGCGACCGGCGCGCCGGCCATCCTGTCGAACGTCGTGCTCAGCCAGATCGCCGAGCATGCCGCTTTCGGCGGCGTGGTGCCGGAGATCGCCGCACGCGCCCATGTGGAAGCGCTCGACGGGGTGATCGATGCGGCGCTTACCGAGGCCGGCTGCACCCTCGCCGACATCGATGCCATCGCCGCCACTGCCGGCCCCGGCCTGATCGGCGGATTGATCGTCGGCCTGACCACGGCGAAGGCCATCGCCGCGGCGGCAGGCAAGCCGCTGATTCCGGTCAACCATCTCGAGGGCCACGCGCTGACCGCGCGGCTGACGGACGGGCTGGACTTCCCCTATCTGCTGCTGCTGGTTTCCGGCGGGCACACCCAGATCGTCCATGTGAGCGGCGTTGGCCGCTACACGCGCTGGGCCTCGACCATCGACGACGCCCTCGGCGAGGCTTTCGACAAGACCGCGAAACTGCTCGGCCTGCCCTATCCGGGGGGACCGAGCGTCGAGAAGGCCGCCCGCTCGGGCAATGCGCGGCGCTTTGCCTTCCCGCGTCCGCTCAAGGGCGAGGCGCGGCCGGATTTCTCCTTCTCCGGCCTGAAGACGGCGGTGCGCCGCACGGCGACGGAGCTTGCGCCCCTCGCGGAAAGCGACATTGCGGACATCTGCGCCGCGTTCCAGCGCGCTGTCACCGAGACCCTGGCGGATCGCGTGAAGCGCAGCCTGGAGCGCTTCCGCGACGAGCATCCGGATCTGAAGAAACCCGTGCTGGTGGTGGCCGGCGGCGTCGCGGCCAATCAGGCGATCCGCGCGGCGCTGGACGCCCTGTGCGAAGCGAACGGCTTTGGCCTCGTCGCGCCGCCGGCAAAACTGTGCGGAGACAATGCGGCAATGATCGCCTGGGCCGGACTGGAAAGGCTGCGGCACGGGCTGGCCGAGGACGATCCCCTGTCCTTCGCGCCGCGCCCGCGCTGGCCGCTCGACCAGGCGGCGGCGCCGCTGTTCGGGGCGGGTAAGCGGGGAGCCAAGGCATGAACAGACCATCGACGATTGCCGTTCTTGGCGCCGGCGCCTGGGGCACAGCGCTTGCCGGCACGATGCGCGCGGCCGGCCACGCCACCACCGTCTGGGCGCGCGACGCCGCCCTCACGCAGGCAATCAACGACACCCATCGCAACGAGCGCTACCTGCCAGGCATCGCGCTCGACCCGGCGCTGCGGGCGACCACGGAGATGAACGTCGCGCTGGAAGGTGCCGGATGCGTTCTGGCGGTCACGCCGACGCAGACCATGCGGGCCGTTCTCGCTGCGGCGGCGCCACACCTGCCGCAGGGCGTTCCAGTCGTCCTTTGTGCCAAGGGCATCGAGCGGGAAACCGGGCGGCTCCTGTCGGAGATTGCGGCCGAGATCCTGCCGAAAAACCCCGTCGCCGCCCTCTCCGGCCCGAGTTTCGCGACCGACCTGGCGCGCGGCCTGCCCACGGCGGTCACCGTGGCGGCGAACGATGCCGCATTGGCCGCGCGGCTTGCCGAAAGCCTCTCCGCGCCGCATCTGCGCTGCTACTCCACTGACGACATGACCGGTGTCGAGATCGGCGGCGCGCTGAAGAACGTGCTGGCCATCGCCGCCGGCGCCACGAGCGGCGCGGGCCTCGGAGCCAGCGCCGTCGCCGCCCTGATCACGCGCGGCTTCGTCGAGCTGCGCCGCATCGGCGGTGCCTTCGGGGCGCGACCGGAGACGTTGATGGGGCTTTCGGGCCTTGGCGACCTGATCCTCACCTGCGGCTCCGAACAGTCGCGCAACTTCGCCTACGGCGTGGCGCTGGGGCGCGGCGACAGTCTCGACGGCCGGCCGCTCGCCGAGGGCGCACACACCGCCGGCATCGCCGCCCGCATCGTCCGGGAACGCGGACTCGAGGCGCCGATCATCGAGAGCGTGACGGAACTGCTGCACGGGCGGCTGACGGTCGAGAAGGCCATGCAGGCGCTTCTGGCGCGGCCGCTGAAGAGCGAGGATTGAGGTGGCGCTTGGGAAGAAGAAGGACCCCTCTCTTGCAAATTCCAAGGACTTGGCTCCGCCAAGCCCAGGAATTTGCTTTCTCCTCCACAGGGGGAGATAGGCGTACTTCTTCGATGCAGGCGTATCTCTCCCCTTGCGGGAGAGAAAGCGATTTCAACATCTTAGCTGAAGGCTAAGTGTTAGAATTCGCAAGGGAGGGGTAAGCGCGCGCCACGCCGGAAAGAGACAACGATCGAAAAGGGAGAACCCATGATCTTCGCCATCATCTGCAAGGACAAGCCGGGACATCTGGACACCCGCACCGGCACGCGCCCCGACCACGTGGCGTTCCTCAACGGTCTCAACGAGAACGGCGCGCTGAAATTCGCCGGCCCCTTCCTCGACGCGGAGGGAAAGCCCTGCGGCAGCCTCGTCGCCATCGAGGCGGAAGACCAGGCGGCCGCCGAACTGATCGCCGCCGCCGATCCATATGCTCTTGCAGGCCTGTTCGAATCCGTTGAGATACGAGCCTGGAACTGGGTCTTCAACAATCCGGAGAACGCATGATGGCCTACTGGCTGTTCAAATCCGAACCCACCTCCTGGTCCTGGGAGATGCAGAAGAAGAAGGGCGACGCCGGGCAGGAGTGGGATGGCGTGCGCAACTACCAGGCGCGCAACAACATGCGCGAGATGAAGATCGGCGATCTGGGCTTCTTCTACCATTCGGTGAAGGAAACCAGCGTGGTCGGCATTGTCGAGGTCTGCGCGCTGGCCCATCACGATTCGACGACCGATGACCCGCGCTGGGAATGCGTCGATATCCGCGCCGTGAAGGACGTTCCCAACCCTGTGACGCTCGCCGATATCAAGGCCAATCCGAAGCTCTCGGAGATGATCCTGGTCAACAATTCGCGCCTTTCCGTCCAGCCGGTCAGCAAGGCCGAATGGACCGAAATCTGCCGCATGGGCGGGCTCGACAAGGCTCCCTGAGAAGGCGCCGTGAAGCACATCACCCCGGACGACGCGGTGGCGTTCATCCGCGCCAACACGGCGCTGACGCGGCCGCCGCATGTGCCGGAGGTCGCCCTGCATCTCGCCGACGAAGCGCATGATCTGTGGCAGCGCACCGAAGAGGAGCTTGCCGAAATCGGCCTGCCGCCGCCCTTTTGGGCGTTTGCCTGGGCCGGCGGGCAGGGCCTTGCGCGCTATGTTCTCGACCGTCCCGAAAGCGTGCGCGGATGCAGCGTGCTCGACTTCGCGACCGGCTCCGGGCTGGTCGCCATCGCCGCGATAAAGGCCGGCGCGCAGCGCGTGCTCGCCGCGGACACCGATCCCTTCTCCCGGCCGACCTGCGCACTCAACATGGCCGCCAATGATGTGGCGTTCGAGACGACTGGGGACGATCTAGTCGGCGCCATGGGCGGATGGGATGTCGTGCTGGCTGGCGACGTGTTCTACGACCGGGCGATGACGGACAGGCTGGTGCCCTGGTTCGAACGCCTCTCGCAGGCAGGGTCACGCGTGATCGTCGGCGATCCCGGCCGCAGCTACCTGCCGCGCGCCCGCCTCACCGAACTGGCCGTCTACGCCGTCCCGGTGACCCGCGCGCTGGAAGACGCGGAGGTGAAGCGCACCACGGTCTGGCAATTCGCTTGACCGCATCCGGGGGTGCGGGTTCAATCCGGCTTGCAGAGCCTTCGAGGAGGATCCGATGGATTTCGCCGGTCTCAACTATCTTGCCATTCTCGTCGCGGCGATCGCCGCCTTCATCTTCGGCTCGGTCTACTACGGCACGCTCGGCAAACCGTGGATGAAGGCCGCGCGGATCAAGCCGGAGGAAGCGAAGATGGCCCCATCCCTCCTGATCACCTCCTTCGTGGCCGAACTGATCATGGCCTGGGTGCTGGCGGGCGTCATCGGCCATCTGGGCGCGGGCCAGGTCACGCTCTGGAACGGTGTCGTCTCGGGCGCTTTCGTCTGGCTGGGCTTCATGGCCACGACCACCGCCGTCAACCAGCGCTATGAGGGATTTGGCTGGAACCTGACCCTGATCGACGCCGGCCACTGGCTGGGCGTGGCCGTCGTGATGGGCGGGATCATCGGCTGGTTCGGCGTCTAGGAATACGGGCCCCGGTCGTCAAAACTACCGATAAATACATCAATAATGATGTTCTAGACATCATTATTAAAAGCTTGTATATACCTACCCAGACGGAGCGCCAATGATCACCGCAGCACAAATGCGCGCCGCCCGCGCCCTTCTGGGTATCGATCAGAAGCAACTGGCCGAGCTTTCGGGCGTCTCCTTGCCGACGATCCAGCGGATGGAGGCGAGCGAGGGCAATGTGCGCGGCGTGGTCGACACGCTGTCCAAGGTCGTCGAGGCCCTGGCCGCCGCCGGCATCGAGCTGATCGGCGACAACGCGCCGAGCACCGGGACCGGGCGCGGTGTGCGTTTCAGGGAACCCGCGGCACGGGCGAAGCCTGTCTGAACATTGGCAACGGCGACCGCCTGGCGCCCGCACAAACGCCGAATGAGTCTGAAGCCGACGGCACTGCTGCCGGAAGGTATTGGGGGGAGCAGCGATGCCTACCCGCAGGAACCAGGTCGATCTTGCCGCGCTTTTCACACCGAAGCTGATCACGGTGTTGCGTGAGGGCTACGGTCTGGATGCGTTCAGGGCCGATGTCATCGCCGGTCTCACCGTCGCCATCATCGCGCTTCCCCTTTCCATGGCCATCGCCATCGCCTCCGGCGTGCCGCCGGAGCGGGGTCTTTACACGGCGATCGTCGGTGGTTTCCTGGTCTCGGCGCTGGGCGGCAGCCGCTTCCAGATCGGCGGTCCGGCGGGTGCCTTCATCGTCCTCGTCTTCGCCACGGTCCAGACGCATGGCATCGACGGGCTGATCCTCGCGACGTTTCTCTCCGGCTTCATCCTGCTCGCCATCGGCTTCCTGTGGCTCGGCACCTTCATCAAGTATGTTCCCTACCCCGTGACCGTCGGCTTCACCTCGGGCATCGCCGTCGTCATCCTGGCGAGCCAGATCAGGGATTTTCTCGGACTGATCCTTTCGGGCCCGGAACCCGGCCCGTTCATTCCCAAGCTGCAGGCACTGGCGACGGCGCTGCCGACGGTGAACAAGGCGTCCCTCGCACTCGCCATCGGCGTGGTCGCCGTCATCCTCGGCCTGCGCCGCGTCAGACCGCATTGGCCGGGCTTTCTCATCGCCGTCGCGCTCGCGACGTGCGTGGCATGGGTGTCCGGCCTTCCCGTCGAGACCATCGGCACGCGCTTCGGCGGCATTCCGCAGATGCTCCCCGCGCCGCACCTGCCGGCGTTGTCGCTGGAGAAGATCGTCGCCGTCCTGCCGTCTGCGCTGTCCTTCGCCCTGCTCGGCGGCATCGAGAGCCTGCTCTCCGCCGTCGTCGCGGACAGCATGACCGGCCGGCGGCACCGGTCCAATTGCGAGTTGGTGGCGCAGGGGATCGCCAACATCGGGTCGGCGCTGTTCGGCGGCATCTGCGTGACCGGCACCATCGCCCGCACGGCGGCGAATGTGCGCGCCGGTTCGCGCGGGCCGGTGTCCGGCATGCTTCACGCGCTGTTCCTGCTCGCCTTCATGCTGATCGCCGCGCCGCTGGCGCGCTTCATCCCGCTCGCGGCCCTCGCCGCCATTCTCGTGGTCGTCGCCTGGAACATGGCGGAGAAGCATCAGTTCGGCGCGCTCCTGCGCTCTTCCGGCGGCGATGCGGCGGTGCTCCTCGTCACCTTCCTGCTGGTGGTGTTCCGCGACCTGACCGAAGGCATCCTGGTCGGCTTCGGCCTCGGCGCGCTGCTGTTCCTGCACCGCATGTCGGAGATGGTGCGCGTTGAGCACGGCATGGCGTCGATCGCCGACCGCCCCGACAATGGCGAACAACCCTATGCGCCCGATATCGCTACCGATGACGACATCGTCGTCTACCGGATTTCCGGCGCATTCTTCTTCGGCGCGGCATCCGCCGTTGCCGCGGCACTCGACCGCATCGGCGGACAGCCGAAAGCCTATGTCATCGACATCTCCGCGGTCAGCTTCCTCGATTCCACGGCCGCCTCCACCATCGAGGGCTTCGTCCGCAAGGCGGGACGGCATGGCGCGGGCCTGTATCTGGTCGGCGCCAGCCAGCCGATGCATCGCCTGTTGCGGACGCACGGCCTGCATGCGCCACAAGTGCGCTTCTACGGAAGCCTGGAAGAAGCCACGGCCGCCGCGCGGCGGGCCATCGCGACCGCGTGAGACGCGGCTATTTCGTCGGCTCTTCCAGCGAATGCCGCATGATCAGCGGCATCTGGCTCATGGTGAAGAGGATGGTGATCGGCATGATGCCCCAGACCTTGAAGGCGACCCAGGCGTCGGTGGAGAAGGAGCGCCAGACGACCTCGTTGACCACCGCAAGGAACAGGAAGAACAGCCCCCAGCGCAGCGTAAGCTTGCGCCAGCCCTCCGCGTCGAGCTTGAAGGCGGAATCGAACACATAGCCGAGCAGCGATTTCCCGAAGGCGAGGCCGCCGAGCAGGATCGCGCCGAACAGCGTGTTGACGATGGTCGGCTTCATCTTGATGAAGGTCTCGTTGTGCAGATAGAGCGTCAGCGCACCGAAGATCAGCACCACGACGCCGGAAACCAGTGGCATGATCGGCAGGGTGCGGGTCAGTACCCAGGATACGGCAAGCGCGATCACCGTCGCCGCCATGAACAGCCCGGTCGCCATGAAGATCGGCCCGCCGAGGGCCGCCAGCGCCGGGAATCGCTCGGCCAGCCATTCGCCGCGCGCGTTGACGAAGAAGAACACCATCAGCGGCCCGAGCTCCAGCACCAGCTTCAGGAGCGGGTTGAGTTCCTTCCGCTTCGGGTCCGAGGGATCGCGTTCGAGAAGACGGGTCATTGGACGCACTCCCGGAAGACGTTCGGCGCCCTGCCCCCCTCTGCCCTGCCGGGCATCTCCCCCTCAAAGGGGGAGATCAGGTGGCGGAAGCCTTGGTGCCAATCACCAATGTTGCAGAACCGCGAAACCGTCCGTGCGGGCCATTCTACCCCCTTGAGGGGGAGATGCCCGGCAGGACAGAGGGGGGTATCCAGGTTCAAGCGCGTCAAAACTAAGCCACTCCCGCAATCGCCTTGGCGAAATCGCTCGCCGAAAAGGGTTCCAGATCGTCGACCTGCTCGCCGACACCGATGAAATAGACCGGCAGCTTGTGCTTGGCGGCGATGGACACGAGGATGCCGCCCCGCGCCGTGCCGTCGAGCTTGGTCATGACAAGGCCGTTGACGCCCGCAACATTGCGGAAGATTTCGACCTGATTAAGGGCGTTCTGCCCGGTGGTCGCATCGACCGTCTGGAGGACGGTGTGCGGCGCATCCGGATCATGCTTGCCGAGCACGCGGACGATCTTCTCCAGCTCCGCCATCAGCTCGGCCTTGTTCTGCAACCGGCCGGCCGTGTCGATGATCAGCACGTCGGAGCCGGCTTCCTTCGCCTTTTCATAGGCATCGAAGGCGAGGCCCGC
Source organism: Nitratireductor pacificus pht-3B (assembly GCF_000300335.1). Lineage (GTDB taxonomy): Bacteria > Pseudomonadota > Alphaproteobacteria > Rhizobiales > Rhizobiaceae > Nitratireductor > Nitratireductor pacificus. Next base: position 93,947 of record NZ_AMRM01000010.1, read on the forward strand.
CGCGTCGGCGCCAAGTTTTGAGGAAACGACGGGCGAGCCGGTGCGCTCGCCCCAGATCCTGAGCTGCTCGATGGCCGCCGCGCGGAACGTGTCGCCGGCACCCAGCGTCACGGACAGGCCGCCCTCGACCAGCTTCGCGGCAAGCTTGCCGATGGTGGTCGTCTTGCCGGTGCCGTTGACGCCGACCACGAGGATGACATGCGGCTTGTGCGACAGGTCGAGTTCCAGGGGCATGGCGACGGGCGCCAGCACCTTCTCGATTTCCTCGGCCATCACCGCCTGCACTTCCTCGCCGGAAATGTCCTTGCCGTAGCGGCCCGACGCGAGCGCATCGGTCACCCGCATCGCCGTCTCCAGGCCAAGATCGGCGCGCAGCAGCACGTCTTCCAGATCCTGCAGCGTGTCCTCGTCCAGCTTCCGCTTGGTGAAGACACCGGCGATGTTGTCGCGCAGCTCGCGCGACGAGCGCGACAGCCCTTCGCGCAGCCGCTGGTACCAGGGCTTCTTCGGCGCGGCAGCCGGCTCGGGCGCCGCCTCACCCTTCCGCTCGACGGTCTTGGCGACGGTGAGCCTGGCCGGAGGAACGACCGCCGCAGCTTGATCTTCTACCTTCGGCTCCGGAGCGGCATCGGCTTCCCGGGCATCGTCAATCAAGCGCTCCTCTTCCTTCTCCCCGCTCGCGGGGAGAAGGGGGCGCGGGCGTCGCGTCCTGATCTTCTGCCTTCGGCTCTGGCTCTGGCTCTGGCTCTGGCTCTGGCTCTGGCTCTGGCTCTGGCTCTGGCTCTGGCTCTGGCTCTGGCTCTGGCTCTGGCTCTGGCTCTGGCTCTGGCTCTGGCTCTGGCTCTGGCTCTGGCTCTGGCTCTGGCTCTGGCTCTGGCTCTGGCTCTGGCTCTGGCTCTGGCTCTGGCTCTGGCTCTGGCTCTGGCTCTGGCTCTGGCTCTGGCTCTGGCTCTGGCTCTGGCTCTGGCTCTGGCTCTGGCTCTGGCTCTGGCTCTGGCTCTGGCTCTGGCTCTGGCTCTGGCTCTGGCTCTGGCTCTGGCTTCAGAGCGGAATCAACTTCCCCGGCGGCGTCAACCACCCGCTCCGCTTCCTTCTCCCCGTTTGCGGGGAGAAGGGGGCCCGAAGGGTCGGATGAGGGGCCCGCGCCGGCATCTTCGGGTTCAGGCTCTGTACCTGCTGCCTCATCAGCGGGCGTCGCGTCTGGATCTTCGGCCTTCTGTTCAGGCTCCGGCTCGGCAGGAACCGCAGAGGGCTGCGCCTCCTCGACACCGGCGACATCTTCCGCGCGCTCGTCCTCGGGCGTCGTCTCCTCGACCTTCTTCTTGCCGAAGGAGAAGACCTTCTTGATGAATCCGAACGCCATCCCGCTACGCCGCTTCCTGCTCTTCAACCGCGGCGATGAGCCGCTTTCCATCATGGCCCGTTATGGCCGCATCAATGATGCGCCCGGGCCGCGCCTTGCCGGTCAGGGCCGGCGTGAAATCCTCCATGCGGCCGATGCCGCCATGCTCGACCAGCAGGCGCTGCCGCGTTCCCGTGAAACGGTCGAGATGCGCCCGGTAGGCCGCCTTCCCCGCCACCCGCAGGCGCGCCGCGCGCTCCTTGACCAGCGCGCGCGGCAGTTGCGGCATGCGCGCCGCCGGCGTGCCCTCGCGCGGGCTGAAGGGAAAGACATGCAGATGCGTCAGCCGGCATTCGTCGACGATGCGCAGCGAATTGTCGAACATCGCTTCCGTCTCGGTCGGGAAACCGGCGATGATGTCCGCGCCGAAGACGGCGTCGGGCCTGAGCCGCAGCACCTCGCGGCAGAAGCCGATGGAATGCGCGCGCGAATGCCGCCGCTTCATGCGCTTCAGGATCATGTCGTCGCCATGCTGCAGGGAGAGGTGCAGATAGGGCATCAGCCGCTCCTCCTCCGCCAGCGCCCGCATCAGGTCGTCATCCGCCTCGATGGAATCGATCGACGACAGGCGCAGGCGCTTCAGCCCGGGCACTTCCTTCAGGATCGTCCGCACCAGCCGCCCGAGCCGGGGCTGGCCGGGCAGGTCGCAGCCATAGCTCGTCAGGTCCACGCCCGTCAGCACCGCTTCGACATAGCCGTTTTCGACGATCTGCCGCACCTGGTCCACCACCGCGCCCATCGGCACGGAGCGCGAATTGCCGCGGCCGAAGGGGATGATGCAGAAGGTGCAGCGGTGGTCACAGCCATTCTGCACCTGGACGAAGGCGCGCACCCGCCCCTCGATGGAATCGACCATGTGCGCCGCCGTCTCGCGCACCGACATGATGTCGTTGACGCGCACCTTCTCGGTGTCATTGACACCGAAATCGGGCAGCGCCCGGTAATGGTGGCTCTGCAGTTTCTCCTCGTTGCCGAGCACCAGGTCGACCTCGCCCATCGCCTCGAAGCCGGCCGGGTCCGTCTGCGCGGCGCAGCCGGTGACGATGATGCGCGCCTCGGGGTTCTCGCGCCGCGCGCGGCGGATCGCCTGTCGCGCCTGCCGCACGGCCTCGCCGGTCACCGCGCAGGTGTTGACCACCACCGCCCCGCCGTCGAGATCCCCAAGGCCGGCCTCCCCGGCCTTGCGCTTGATGACCTCCGATTCATAGGCGTTGAGCCGGCAGCCGAATGTCAGGACATCGACCGCCATTCAGGCCGCCCCCTCCGTTTCCCGCTGCCAGGCACCCGTTGCCGGATCGAAACGGCCGGAGAACTCCCAGGCCGCCGGGCCGGTCATGATGACGTGATCGTCCTCGCGCCATAGAAGGTCGAGCGCGCCACCAGGCACGGTCACCGTGACATGGCGTCCCGTTCGGCCGGTGCGTGCGGCGGCGACGGCGGCGGCGCAGGCGGCGGAGCCGCAGGCGAGCGTCAGCCCGGCTCCACGCTCCCAGGTGCGCAGCGTCAGCGCTTCGTCGGACGTGATCCGGGCGAGCGAGATGTTGGCGCGCTCGGGAAAGATCGGATGGTTCTCGAGCAGCGGACCGAAACGGGCGAGATCATAGGAATTGATATCCTGCTCCACCCAGAAGATCGCGTGTGGATTGCCCATCGAGACCACCGAGGGCGAATGCAGCACCGGCGCGTCGATCGGCCCGACCTGCAACTCGATCATCCGCGTGTCGCGGAATTCCTCAGCAAGCGGAATCTCCTGCCAGCCGAAGCGCGGCCTGCCCATGTCGACGGAGATCAGCCCGTCCTCGTGCTCGGTGGCGCTGATGATGCCGGCGACGGTCTGGAAGGTGAAGGCCTTCCGCCCGGTCTCGGCGGACAGGGCCTGCACCACGCAGCGCGTGCCGTTGCCGCAGGCCTGCGCCTGGCTGCCGTCGGAGTTGAGGATCTCGATATAGTTCTGCGTGCCGGCGATGCGCGGGTCGTGGATCGCCATGATCTGGTCGAAACGCGTTGCCGGATCGGCGTTCAGCGCGCGCGCGGCCTCGGCGGCGACGCGATCCGTGCGCCCGCGCATGTCGGCGACGATGATCGCGTTGCCGAGGCCGTTCATCTTCGCAAAAGCTGCCAGTTCCGCCATCCGGACCCCGATGCCTGGATTCAATGACTTGCAGCGTCATGCGCCTCGAAGGATCACGACGCTGCAAGGGTCTGGCGCCTATATGGCTGATGACGGGCGAAATTACCAGACGAACGGCGGCAGGCGCGTGTCCGTCAGCCGTCCTCTTCGCCGAAGCGAACCGGCCAACGGAGGGTCCCGCGTCGGGCCCGGCTAGGCGATGACCACGATGCCCAGCACGGCGAGCAGGAACAGCACCAGGACAATGGCGATCAGCAGCTTCACGCCCGTCATGGCGGCACCGGCAATACTGTTCATGCCGAGAAGACCGGCAACCGCAGCAACAATCAGAAGAATAAGAATCCATTTGAGCATAATCGTACCCCTTGTTGCGGCCCATCATTGAAGTCCCGGGTCGCGTCGGGTCTTAACGCCGGGGTCGAACCCTGGTTCCCTGCGGCGCGGATCCCGGTGTTGCCGAGTGTTGCTGATTGGAGACAGTCGGCGCGCATCGACTTCGAAACCGGTTCTTAACCACGCCTGGGCTGTTATAGTTGCGAAAGTTGCCACGATTGGCGTTTCGAATGGAACTCTTAGACGAGTCGGCGCATTAAGCGCCGCAACGGAGAGACACGCATGCCGCACACAAAATTCGCATTCATGGCAGTTTCACTGCTTGCGCTCACTCTTGGCGGCTGCACCAGCGAGCGCTTTGCATCCGCGGGCGGCAACCGCGCGCCTGCGCCTTTGGCAGCAGCCCCTTCCGGAACGGTGACCTCCAGCCAGCTTCCGCCTCCGTCCGCCCCGACCAACCCTTCCGATTTCCCGGCGCCGCCGGAGCAGGGCACGCAGGTCGCGGCACTCGATCCGAACGCCGCCGCAAACGCCCCGGAAGTTTCCTCCGGCGCCGTCGCAGGCGTGTGGAGCGTGAACGTCGCGGGCCAGTCCTGCCGCGTGGCGACGCCGCAGACCAAGTTCGGCGCCGGCTACCGCGCCGGCCCCCTGCGTTGCCCGGCACCCATGGATGGCGTGAAGTCCTGGAACGTCGAAGGCAAGCAGTTGGCGTTTTACGATGCGAATGGCGGTGTCTTGGCCCGGCTCTATTCCTCGGGTGCGGAACGCTTCGACGGGCAGACGACCAGCGGCCAGCCGATCTCCCTGACACGCTAGAGGTTCCGGCCGAAGCGGCATCGCTTCGGCACCGAAGAATGTGGCAAGAGAAGAGTCCAGAACAGTTCAGGCGGGCCGGGTCATCATGAGATCGCTCCGGGATCGGACCCTGGACCCCCAGTTTTCATCCTGCGGCCGGCCGGCCGATCCGAAAGCCCATCATGACGCTGCGTGACGGCCTCGTTGTTCATCCTTCCGTCGCGCAACGCTACGATCACCTGGTGGAAACGGGCGCGCTGACGCGCGATCCGATCCAGATGAAGGTGGCCGCCGCCCTCGATCACCTGATCGGCGAGATCTGCGACAAGCGCCTGGCGCGCAAGTCCAGCGCGCTTGGTTGGTTGTTCGCCAAGCGCGACAGGACCCGCGAACCCGTCCGGGGGCTTTACGTCCATGGCGGCGTCGGCCGCGGCAAGACCATGCTGATGGACCTGTTCTTCGAGCTTGTGCCGGTCGAGCACAAGCGCCGCGCGCATTTCAACGACTTCATGGCCGACGTCCACGACCGGATCGGCCGGCACCGCGCCGCACTGAAGGCCGGCGAAACGCGGGAGGCCGACCCGATCGGCCCCGTGGCGGCCGCGCTGGCGAAGGAAGCCTGGGTCCTGTGCTTCGACGAATTCACGGTCACGGACATCGCCGACGCGATGATCCTGTCGCGCCTGTTCGCGGCCCTGTTCGAGCGCGGCGTCGTGCTCGTGGCCACCTCCAACGTCGCGCCGGACGATCTTTACCGCAACGGCCTGAACCGGGGTCTGTTCCTGCCCTTCATCGGCATTCTGAAGCAGCATACGCGCATCCTGGAACTGGACGCCGACACGGATTACCGGTTGCGGAAGCTCAACCGCATGCCCGTCTACATGACGCCGGACGACGACGACGCCGAACGCCAGATGGACGAAGCGTGGGGAACGGTCGCAGACGGGCGCGAGCCGGAAGCCCGCACCCTTAGCGTGAAGGGACGCAAGATCCCCGTAGAGCGGGCGGTGGGTCGCGCAGCGCGCTTTTCCTTCGCGGAGCTGTGCGAAAAACCCCTGGGCGCGCGCGACTATCTCGCCATCGCCGCAGCGTTCGACACGCTCTTCATCGATCACGTGCCGGTGATGGACCTGTCGCGCCGCAACGAGGCGAAGCGCTTCATCCTGCTGATCGACACATTGTACGACAGCCATGCCCGCCTGTTGCTCTCCGCCGCGGCGGCTCCCGAGGCGCTCTACCAGGCAACATCGGGAACGGAGGCGTTCGAGTTCGAGCGCACCGTCTCCCGCCTGATCGAGATGCAGAGCCACGACTGGCTCGCCGGGACGGCGGCGCTGAACGGCGCGGCGTCCCGTGACGGCGAAACCGCCGCCACTGCATATCCGGGATAGCGGTCCGGTGAGGAGCGCCGGGCCTGAACACGCCCGAAGATGCGCATCGTCGCTTCGAAAGGACGAAAAACTTTTACCTTTACGTAAATCCCAAAGAGTCTAAACGATTGAAAAAACTTGCTGGATAAGAATCGTTTGAATTTTCCGCCCAGTATGCTTATTCCAAGAGGTCTGAATGAGAGAGCCAGAGCGGAAGACGCAATGATCCGGAAGGGTCGCGGGCGTCGGTACGCGGCTCGAATTGCATTGGTGTGACACGGCACAGGCAACACGCAAAGCGCGCAAATTCTCTTCACAAACCTCACCTATCCTTTCGACTCAAGGGGGAATTCTGACCACATGGCACGCGATAAGATCGCTCTCATCGGCTCCGGCATGATCGGTGGCACGCTCGCTCATCTGGCGGGCCTGAAGGAACTGGGCGATGTCGTCCTATTCGACATTGCCGAGGGCATCCCCCAGGGCAAGGGACTGGACATTGCCGAATCCGCGCCCGTCGAGGGTTTCGACGCGAAGATGACCGGCGCCAACGACTATTCCGCCATCGAGGGCGCCGATGTCTGCATCGTCACCGCCGGCGTCGCCCGCAAGCCGGGCATGAGCCGCGACGATCTTCTCGGCATCAACCTCAAGGTCATGGAGCAGGTCGGCGCGGGCATCAAGAAATACGCCCCCAACGCCTTCGTGATCTGCATCACCAACCCGCTCGATGCCATGGTCTGGGCTCTGCAGAAGTTCTCCGGCCTGCCGAAGAGCCATGTGGTCGGCATGGCCGGCGTGCTGGACTCGGCCCGTTTCCGCTACTTCCTGTCGGAAGAGTTCAAGGTCTCCGTCGAGGACGTGACGGCCTTCGTGCTCGGCGGCCACGGCGATTCCATGGTCCCGCTGACCCGCTACTCCACAGTCGGCGGCATTCCGATCCCGGATCTCGTCAAGATGGGCTGGGCCACCAAGGAGCGCATCGAGGAGATCGTCCAGCGCACCCGTGACGGCGGCGCCGAGATCGTCGGCCTGCTGAAGACCGGCTCGGCCTACTACGCCCCGGCCTCCTCGGCGATCGCCATGGCCGAGAGCTACCTGAAGGACAAGAAGCGCGTCCTGCCCTGCGCGGCGCACCTGTCCGGCCAGTACGGCGTCAAGAACATGTATGTCGGCGTCCCGACAGTGATCGGCGCCGGCGGCGTCGAGCGCATCATCGAGATCGACCTGAACAAGACCGAGCAGAAGATGTTCGACAAGTCCGTCGAGGCCGTCGCCGGCCTGTGCGAGGCCTGCGCCAACATCGCGCCCAACCTGAAGAAGTAGGAACAGCGGCCCCATGAACATTCACGAGTATCAGGCCAAGCAACTCCTGAAGAGCTTTGGCGCACCGGTGGCCGATGGCGTCCCGGTGTTCGAGAAGGGCGAGGCCGAGGCCGCCGCCAGGAAGCTCCCCGGACCGCTCTATGTGGTGAAGAGCCAGATCCATGCCGGCGGACGCGGCAAGGGCAAGTTCACGGAACTCGGCCCTGACGCAAAGGGCGGCGTGCGGCTGGCGAAGAGCGTCGAGGAAGTCGTCGCTCACACCAACGAGATGCTGGGCAACACGCTCGTCACCAAGCAGACCGGCCCCGCCGGCAAGCAGGTGAACCGCCTCTACATCGAGGACGGCGCCGACATCGACCGTGAGCTGTATCTCTCCATCCTGATCGACCGTACGGTCGGCCGTCCCGCCTTCGTCGTCTCGACCGAGGGCGGCATGGACATCGAGGCCGTGGCCGAGGAAACGCCGGAGAAGATCCTGACGCTCGCCATCGACCCGGAGACGGGCGTGACGGCTGACGATCTGAAGAAGCTGAACGAGGCACTGAAGCTCGACGGCCAGGCGGCGAAGGACGGCGAGACGCTGTTCCCGATCCTCTACAAGGCCTTCACCGAGAAGGACATGAGCCTTCTGGAAGTGAACCCACTGATCGTCATGGAAAACGGCCGCCTGCGCGTTCTCGACGCCAAGGTCTCCTTCGACGGCAACGCCCTTTTCCGTCACGAGGACGTGGTCGCCCTGCGCGACACGACCGAGGAAGACGCGAAGGAAATCGAAGCCTCCAAATACGACCTCGCCTATGTGGCGCTGGACGGCAACATCGGCTGCATGGTCAACGGCGCCGGCCTTGCCATGGCCACGATGGACATCATCAAGCTCTACGGAGCCGAGCCCGCCAACTTCCTCGATGTCGGCGGCGGCGCGTCCAAGGAGAAGGTGACGGCCGCCTTCAAGATCATCACCGCCGATCCGGCCGTGAAGGGCATCCTGGTCAACATCTTCGGCGGCATCATGCGCTGCGACGTCATCGCCGAGGGCGTTGTCGCTGCTGTCAAGGAAGTGGGCCTGAAGGTTCCGCTCGTCGTTCGCCTCGAAGGCACCAATGTCGATCTCGGCAAGAAGATCATCAACGAAAGCGGCCTCAACGTGATCGCCGCCGATGATCTCGACGACGCCGCCAAGAAGATCGTTGCAGCCGTTAAGGGAAGCTGAGCCAAGATGTCCATTCTCGTCAACAAAGACACCAAGGTTCTGGTTCAGGGCCTGACCGGCAAGACCGGCACCTTCCACACCGAGCAGGCGCTCGCCTATCACGGCACGCAGATGGTCGGCGGCATTCACCCCAAGAAGGGCGGCTCCACCTGGACCGGCCAGGGCGGTGAAGAGCTTCCGATTTTCGCCTCCGTCGCCGAAGGCAAGGAGCGGACCGGCGCGGACGCATCCGTGATCTACGTGCCGCCGGCAGGCGCCGGTGCTGCCATCATCGAGGCGATCGAAGCGGAGATCCCGCTCATCGTCTGCATCACCGAGGGCATCCCTGTGATGGACATGGTCCAGGTGAAGGCGAAGCTCGAGAAGTCGAAGTCGCGCCTGATCGGCCCGAACTGCCCCGGCGTCCTGACGCCGAACGAGTGCAAGATCGGCATCATGCCCGGCAACATCTTCAAGAAGGGCTCCGTCGGCGTGGTCTCCCGCTCCGGCACACTCACCTATGAGGCGGTGTTCCAGACGACCAATGCCGGCCTCGGCCAGACCACGGCCGTCGGCATCGGCGGCGACCCGGTCAAGGGCACCGAGTTCATCGACGTGCTGGAGATGTTCCTCGCCGACGACGAGACCAAGTCGATCATCATGATCGGCGAGATCGGCGGCTCGGCGGAAGAAGAAGCAGCCCAGTTCCTGCGCGACGAAGCCAAGAAAGGCCGCAGGAAGCCGATGGCCGGCTTCATCGCGGGCCGCACTGCCCCTCCCGGACGCACCATGGGCCATGCCGGCGCGGTGATCTCCGGCGGCAAGGGCGGCGCGGAAGACAAGATCGCGGCGATGGAAGCGGCCGGCATCAAGGTGTCGCCTTCGCCTGCACGTCTCGGCACGACACTCGTCGAAGCGATCAAGGGATAAGCGAATAGGGAGTAGCGAATAGCGAATAGACCTGCCGAGCGGCGCACGCGCCGCTTCTCCTATTCGCTACTCACTATTCGCTACTCGCTCCAAGCAAGGAGACGGAGCGCGGGCTCCGGAAAGACTATGGCACGACAAGATCAGGCCAACGACGAAATGTCCCTCACCTCCTTCCTGTATGGCGGCAATGCCGCCTACATCGAGGAGCTTTATGCCAGCTACCAGGACAATCCCTCCTCGGTGAACGAGGACTGGCGCGCTTTCTTCGGCGCACTGCAGGACGATGCAGCGGACGTTCGCAAGAACGCTTCCGGCGCGTCCTGGAAGCGGAAGGGCTGGCCCGAAACCGCCAATGGCGAGCTGGTCTCAGCGCTAGACGGCGACTGGGGCACGCTGGAGAAGCATTTCGACGGCAAGATCAAGGACAAGGCGGCCGCTGCCGGCGCCGCCGCGCTGACCGCCGAGGAGGTGCAGCGCGCCACCCGCGATTCCGTCCGCGCCATCATGATGATCCGCGCCTACCGCATGCGCGGCCATCTGCATGCCGATCTCGACCCGCTGGGCATCGCAAAGCCGCTCGAGGACTATAACGAGCTGTCGCCGGCCGCCTATGGCTTCACCGAAGCCGACTACGACCGCCCGATCTTCATCGACCATGTTCTGGGCCTCGAGACCGCGACCATCCGCGAGATGCTCGACATCCTGAAGCGCACCTATTGCTCGACGCTCGGCGTCGAGTTCATGCACATCTCCAACCCCGAGGAGAAGGCCTGGATCCAGGAGCGCATCGAGGGGCCGGACAAGGGCGTCGAGTTCACCGCCAACGGCAAGAAGGCGATCCTGCAGAAGCTGGTCGAGGCGGAAGGCTTCGAGCAGTTCATCGACGTCAAGTACAAGGGCACGAAGCGTTTCGGCCTCGACGGCGGCGAGGCGCTGATCCCGGCGCTCGAGCAGATCATCAAGCGCGGCGGCCAGATGGGCCTCAAGGAGATCGTCTTCGGCATGGCCCACCGCGGCCGCCTGAACGTGCTCTCCCAGGTGCTGCAGAAGCCGCACCGCGCCATCTTCCACGAGTTCAAGGGCGGTTCCTTCGCCCCCGACGACGTGGAAGGTTCGGGCGACGTGAAGTACCATCTGGGCGCCTCGTCGGACCGCGAGTTCGACAGCAACAAGGTGCATCTCTCGCTCACCGCGAACCCCTCCCATCTGGAAATCGTCAACCCGGTCGTCATGGGCAAGGCCCGCGCCAAGCAGGACCAGATTTTCGGCCGCAAGCGCGAGGAAGTCGTGCCGATCGAGGAGCGCGCCCGCGTCATGCCGCTGCTGCTGCACGGCGACGCCGCCTTCGCCGGCCAGGGCGTGGTGGCCGAATGTCTCGGCCTGTCCGGCCTGCGCGGACACCGCGTCGCCGGCACCGTGCATTTCATCATCAACAACCAGATCGGCTTCACCACCAATCCGCGCTTCTCGCGCTCCTCGCCCTATCCGTCCGACGTGGCGAAGATGATCGAGGCGCCGATCTTCCACGTGAACGGCGACGATCCGGAAGCGGTGGTCTACGCCGCGAAGGTGGCGACCGAATTCCGCATGACCTTCCACAAGCCGGTGGTCATCGACATGTTCTGCTACCGCCGCTACGGCCACAATGAGGGCGACGAGCCGGCATTCACCCAGCCGATCATGTACCGCAAGATCCGCCAGCACGCGACGACCGGCGAGGTCTACGCGAAGAAGATGCTGGCCGAAGGCATCGTCACCGAAGCGGACATCGAGAAGATGCGCGCGGACTGGCGCGCTCATCTCGAAACCGAGTTCGAGGCCGGCCAGGCCTACAAGCCCAACAAGGCCGACTGGCTGGACGGTGCGTGGTCGGGCCTGAAGAAGGCCGACAACGAGGACGAGCAGCGCCGCGGCAAGACCGCCATGCCGGTGAAGACGCTGAAGGAGATCGGCCGGAAGCTCTCGGAAGTGCCGGAGGACTTCGAGGTCCACCGCACCATCCAGCGCTTCATGACCAACCGTCAGAAGATGATCGATTCCGGCGAGGGCATCGACTGGGCGACCGCCGAGGCGCTCGCCTACGGCTCGATCCTGATCGAGGGCCATCCGGTTCGCCTGTCGGGCCAGGATTCCGAGCGCGGCACCTTCTCGCAGCGCCACTCCGTGCTCTACGACCAGCGCGACGAGAACCGCTACATCCCGCTCAACAACCTGGGACCGCAGCAGGCCTATTACGAGGTCATCAACTCGATGCTCTCGGAAGAAGCCGTGCTCGGCTTCGAATATGGCTTCTCGCTGGCCGAGCCGCGCGCGCTGACCCTGTGGGAAGCGCAGTTCGGCGACTTCGCCAACGGCGCGCAGGTCGTGTTCGACCAGTTCATCTCGTCGGGCGAGCGCAAGTGGCTGCGCATGTCGGGCCTCGTCTGCCTTCTGCCGCACGGCTATGAGGGCCAGGGGCCGGAGCACTCCTCCGCGCGCCTGGAGCGTTTCCTCCAGCTCTGCGCCGAGGACAACATGCAGGTGGCGAACTGCACCACGCCGGCCAACTACTTCCACATCCTGCGCCGTCAGATGAAGCGCGACTTCCGCAAGCCGCTGATCCTGATGACGCCGAAGTCGCTGCTGCGTCACAAGCGCTGCGTGTCGACGCTTAGCGAGCTGGCCGGCGAAAGCGCCTTCCACCGCCTGCTGTGGGACGATGCGGAGTATCTGAAGGATCAGCCGATCAAGCTGGTCAAGGATTCCAAGATCCGCCGCGTGGTGATGTGCTCGGGCAAGGTCTATTACGATCTCTATGAGGAACGCGAGAAGCGCGGCATCGACGATGTCTACCTGCTGCGCATCGAACAGCTCTATCCGTTCCCGGCCAAGGCGCTGATCACCGAATTGTCGCGTTTCAAGAACGCCGAGATGGTGTGGTGCCAGGAAGAACCCAAGAACATGGGTGCATGGTCGTTCATCGATCCCTATCTGGAATGGGTGCTGCAGCACATCAACGCCAAGAACACCCGCGTGCGCTATACCGGCCGTCCGGCCGCCGCATCGCCGGCAACGGGCCTGATGTCGAAGCACCTGGCGCAGCTCGAGGCTTTCCTCGAAGACGCGCTCGGCGAATAGGAAGCGACGGAGACTGGAAATGGCGACTGAAATCCGCGTCCCCACGCTCGGCGAGTCCGTCGCGGAGGCGACGATCGCCCGCTGGATGAAGAATGTCGGCGACGCGATCGCCGCCGACGAGCCTATTGTCGAGCTGGAAACCGACAAGGTCTCCATCGAGGTGCCCGCGCCTGCGTCCGGTACGCTGGATGAGATCGTGGTGAAGGAAGGCGATACCGTTGAGGTCGGCGCCCTGCTCGGCATGATCGCCGAAAGACAGGCGGCCGGAAAATCGAAACCAGAGACAAACCAGTCCGCAGCGGAAGCGTCCGGCGGCAGTCAGAATCAGGAGGCAACCATGGCCGGCGGAAAAATCGTCGAGGTGAATGTTCCATCGGCGGGTGAATCCGTCACCGAGGCCCAGGTCGGCGAGATCTACAAGAAGGTCGGCGACGCGGTGAAGACCGACGAAGCGCTTCTGGAACTGGAGACCGACAAGGCCGCCCAGGAAGTGATGTCGCCCGTCGACGGCGTCATCAAGGAACTGGTCGTTGCCTCGGGCGATGAAGTGCAGGTCGGCGCGCTGCTGCTGCGCATCGAGGAAGGCGCCTCCGCCGGTGCCGCCAAGCCGGCCGAGAAACCCGCAGCCGAGAAGCCTGCCGAAGCGGAGAAGCCGGCCAAGGCCGCCGAGAGCAGCCGCCCCCCCGCACCTTCGGCGCAGAAGCTGATGACCGAGCAGGGCGTGAAGGCTGGCGACGTTTCCGGCTCCGGCAAGGAAGGCCAGGTCCTGAAGGGTGACGTGCTGGCCGCCATGGAGCGCGGCGCGCCGAGCTCCCCGGCGGAGACGCCGAAGGTCGCCCGCCCGGCCTCGCCGGCCGAGGACGAGGTGCGCGAGGAACGCGTGAAGATGACGCGCCTGCGCCAGACCATCGCCCGCCGCCTTAAGGACGCGCAGGCGAACGCCGCCATGCTGACCACCTTCAACGAGGTGGACATGACGGCCGTCATGGACCTGCGCAAGAAGTACAAGGACCTGTTCGAGAAGAAGCACGGCGTGAAGCTGGGCTTCATGGGCTTCTTCACCAAGGCCGTGACGCATGCGCTGAAGGAGATTCCCGCGGTCAATGCCGAGATCGACGGCACGGACATCATCTACAAGAACTTCTGCCATATCGGCGTCGCCGTCGGCACCGACCGCGGCCTCGTCGTGCCGGTGGTGCGCGATGCCGACCGGATGTCCATCGCCGAGGTGGAGAAGGAGATCGGCCGGCTGGGTCTCGCGGCCCGCGACGGCAAGCTCTCCATGGCCGACATGCAGGGCGGCACCTTCACCATCTCCAATGGTGGCGTCTACGGCTCGCTGATGTCGACGCCGATCCTGAACGCCCCGCAGTCCGGCATTCTCGGCATGCACAAGATCCAGGAGCGGCCGATGGTCGTCGGCGGCCAGATCGTCATCCGCCCGATGATGTATCTCGCGCTTTCCTACGACCACCGCATCGTTGACGGCAAGGAAGCCGTGACCTTCCTGGTGCGCATCAAGGACGTGCTGGAGGATCCCGAGCGTCTGGTGCTGGATCTCTAGGGGCTGAACGCGATGCGGCGCTGGACGGTCATTCCAAGCCTCCTTGCCGCACTCTGCCTCGCGGGGCAGGCGCATGCCGCCTGCCCGCAGGAACTGTCGGTCTACAGCGAAGTGGGCGGCGCGACGGAGCTCAACTTCCGGCCGGAAACCGAAGCCGCCATCGTCGCCAACAGCTTTCGCCTGATCCTGCCGGATGGCCCGGTTCTGGAAGGTCACATGACCTGGAACGAGGGCGTTTCCCGCCCGACCGGCGCCCTGATGCTCGACTGCCCCGAGGGCGACCTGACCGGCGACGAGATCGCCGCCTGCACCCATTGGCAGGGCGTCGTCTATGCGCTCGACGCGGAGGGGAATGTAGGCCTCATCCCGCCACGCGGCGAGACGGCAGCGCCCCGGTTGCTGCTGGCCGACCTGAGCCGGGCGCTGCATGCCGGCCCGCTCAACGACGGCGAGACCGCCCTCCCCGCCTGGGACGTCTACGCACTGAGCGGGTGCCAGGAATGATCATCGAGAACCGGCCGCGCAGGAACGCATGACGCAAACGGCGAAGACACTTCTGGTGACAGGCGGCGGACGCGGCATCGGCGCGGCGCTCTGCCGGCTCGGCGCCGAGGCGGGCTACCGCGTCGTCGTCAACTACGTCGCCAATGCCGCTGCCGCCGACGAGGTGGTTCGCGCCATCGAGGCCGCCGGCGGCGAGGCTTTCGCCGTCAAGGCCGATATGGCTAGCGAGGCGGAAATCCTCTCCATGTTCGAGGCAATCGACGAGCGCTTCGGCCCGCTCGATGCGCTGGTCAACAATGCCGGCGTCGTCAGCCTCAAGGCCCGCGTCGACGAAATGGATGCGGCCCGCATGGAACGCATGATGCGCATCAATGTCATCGGCACCATGCTGTGCGCCCGCGAGGCTGTGAAGCGCATGTCCACGCGCCACGGCGGCAAAGGCGGTGTCATCGTCAACATCTCCTCCATTGCCGCCGTGCTCGGTTCGGCCGGGGAATATGTCGACTACGCCGCGGCCAAGGCCGCCGTCGACACCTTCACCGTCGGCCTGGCGCGCGAGGTCGCGGAAGAAGGCATCCGCGTCAATGCCGTGCGGCCTGGCACCATCGACACGGAAATCCACGCCTCGGGCGGCCAGCCCGACCGGGCGATGCGGGTTTCCGCCCAGATTCCCATGAAGCGCCCCGGCACGGCCGAAGAAATCGCCCGCGCCGCGCTGTGGCTCTTGTCCAACGAAGCGTCCTATGCGACGGGCGCTATTCTCAATGTCAGCGGCGGCCGCTAGCGACCGCCAAGGAAATGCAGGAAAGGCAGCGAAATGTCCTATGATCTCGTCGTGATCGGAACCGGCCCGGGCGGCTATGTCTGCGCCATCAAGGCCGCCCAGCTCGGCCTCAAGACGGCCGTGGTCGAGAAGCTGCCGACCCATGGCGGCACATGCGTCAATGTCGGCTGCATTCCGTCCAAGGCCCTGCTGCACGCCTCGGAAGCCTTCGTCGCCGCCGGCCATGCCCTGCCGGATCTCGGCGTCGAAGTCGGCAAGCCCAAGCTCAACCTGAAGAAAATGCTGGAGCACAAGGTCAAGACGGTCGAGCAGAACACCAAGGGCCTCGACTTCCTGATGAAGAAGAACAAGATCGACGTCTATCGCGGCTTCGGCAGCGTCGCCGGCAAGGGCAAGGTCCTCGTGAAGGCCGATGACGGCAAGGAACAGACGGTCGAGACCAAGAACATCGTCATCGCCACCGGTTCCGACGTCGCCGGCATTCCCGGCGTCGACGTGAAGTTCGACGAGAAGGTGATCGTCTCCTCGACCGGCGCTCTGGAGTTCTCCAAGGTGCCCGACAGCCTGGTCGTCGTCGGCGGCGGCGTCATCGGCCTGGAGCTGGGCTCCGTCTGGGCGCGCCTCGGCGCGAAGGTCACCGTGGTCGAGTATCTCGACACGATCCTCGGCGGCATGGACGGCGAGGTGGCCAAGCAGTTCCAGCGCATGCTGGCGAAGCAGGGCTTCACCTTCAAGCTCGGTGCCAAGGTGACGGACGTCGCCAAGGCCGGCAAGGGCGCCAAGGTAACCTTCGAGCCCGCCAAGGGCGGCGACGCGGAGACCATCGAGGCCGATGCGGTGCTGATCGCCACCGGCCGCAAGCCCTACACCGAAGGCCTCGGCCTGAAGGAGGCCGGCGTCGAGCTGGACGAGCGCGGCCGCGTCAAGACCGATGGCCATTACCGCACCAATGTCGAGGGCGTCTACGCCATCGGCGACGTCATCGCCGGCCCGATGCTGGCGCACAAGGCCGAGGACGAGGGTGTCGCCGTCGCCGAAATCCTCGCCGGCCAGGCGGGTCACGTGAACTACGATGTCATCCCCGGCGTCGTCTACACGAGCCCGGAAGTGGCGTCCGTCGGCAAGACCGAGGAAGAGCTGAAGAAGGCCGGCGTCGATTACACCGCCGGCAAGTTCCCCTTCTCCGCCAATGGCCGCGCCCGCGCCATGCTGCAGACGGACGGCTTCGTCAAGATACTGGCCGACAAGAAGACCGACCGGGTGCTTGGCGTCCACATCGTCGGCTTCGGCGCCGGCGAGATGATCCACGAGGCGGCGGTGCTAATGGAGTTCGGCGGTTCGTCGGAAGATCTGGCGCGCACCTGCCACGCCCATCCGACCATGTCGGAGGCCGTCAAGGAGGCGGCGCTCGCCACCTTCGCCAAGCCGATCCACATGTAGGCCGGCAAAGCGCATAAACAAAAACACCCCGGAACGGCGCCGTTTCGGGGTGTTTTTGTTTTGCGGGGTCGATGGTTGTGTTTTCTCGCCCACCGGCTGCTTGCATCGCCTTCCTGCGTGGTTCGACAAGCTCACCATGAGGGAGGCAGAGGGCTGCAAGGCCCATTCGCCAAGTCTCCGAGAGACCCATGCCAGTTCCGACCGCCCTCATGGTGAGCTTGTCAAACCACGCACGACGCTGCCGCCGCAGGATGCCGGCACGCTCCAAACCCGCATGCGTCGCTGACAAAGGGCCAGGTTCAGCTATCGGTGATGATCTTCACCTTGCTGCCGGCGGAAGGCGTCCCGCCGGGTCCGAGCGCGTTCAGCAGGCGGAACAGTTCCACCTTGCGATCGACGCCGCGCATCATCGCCGCCAGCGATCCAAGCGTCTCCCCGGGCTTCACCGTGACGACACGGATGCGCAGGGGCTGCAGGGCGGCCTTCTCCGCTTCGCTGAGGATGCGGAAGCTCTGGCCCACTGAACTCGCGACGCGCTCGAGGTCGCCGCTGGTCGCCGGCGCGGCCGTCAGCAGGCGGTACACCTGCCCACCCGAGCGGATCACCGTGACGTCGAACTGCCAGCCGTCGGCGCTGGCCCGGCCGGTGGCCGCCGGACGGCCGTTGATGGTGATTTCGCGGATCGTCTCCGGCTCCAGCCCGGCAACCCAGCCGCTGGTCAGATACTGCGTCAGCGATGTGCTTTCCGGCACCGTCGCGCCGTCGAAGCGCACGGCGACGTCGCCCGGTCCGACGGCTGTCACCGCCTTGGCCGAATTGTCGATCACGAAGCCCTCCGGAACGCGGAAGGCGACGCCGAGACGGGGATGCAGGAAGTCGCGTCCGCGCACGAAGCCTTCCTCCGGCGGATCGCCATAGATCATGCCGTCGATGCCGGCGAGGAAGGAATCCCGGTCCCGCGTCCCGGCTCCCGCAGTCTCGAACTCCCGCGCATGACGCTGGGCAAGTTCGATGCGGCGCGGCGCATTGGGGTGGCTCGCCAGGAAGTCGAGGCTGGCATCCGTCGCCCCGCTGACCGTGCGGAACCCCTGATAGCTGTCCATGGCCTGCAGGAACCGCGCGGCGGCGAAGGCGTCGAAGCCCGAATGCGCGGTGGTGCGAATGCCGATGCGGTCGGCCTCCAGCTCCTGGTTGCGCGAGAACTGCGCCAGACGCAGCTTGCCGCGCACCAGCGCCGTCTGCGCATCCTGGTCCCGGCCGAGAACCTCGTTCACCACCTTGCTGGCGAACTGCTCCTCGGCCTCCATCTTCTGCCGCTCGATCCCGTGATTGGCGGTGACATGCGCCATCTCATGCGCCAGAACGGCCGCCAGCTCCGCGGAATCGTTCGCCAGCGCCAGAAGGCCGCGGGTGACGTAGAGATAGCCCCCCGGCAGCGCGAAGGCATTCACATTGGGCGAATTGAGGATGGTGATGCGATAGGCGGGCGCGGCGTTCTGCTCGTCCAGCGTCAGGTTGCCGACCACCTTGGCGACCATGCGTTCCAGCTTGGGGTCCGAATACTCGCCACCATAGGTTGCCAGGATGCGCGGATGCTGCTGGCGCGCCTGCCGTGCCAGGCGATTGCCCCGCGTCACCGAATCGACCGTGATCGGGTTGGAAGACGGGATGAAGCTGCCGGCGCCGGTCTCGATCATCTGGCACCCGGCAAGGCCGGCCAGAAGGCACAGGGCTACCATCGTATGGCACGGACGTCGCCGGGAAACGGAGAAGGACTTCATCTGTGTGGGCGCTCGATTGGACAGTCTCGTGTCCTTCCGGTTGATATTGTCCGATTTCACGATTGCCGCAATGCGGCAGCCATGCATCGGGTTCCCCTTGCTACAACTTCTCGTCCCATTCGAAGCTGCATCTAGCGCATACGCCAAAAAAGGGGAATCACTTTGTTCCCGATCCTATTTCATTTCGCGGCGCGAACCTACGTAGCGGTTGAAGGCCTCCGAGCGCGCTCCCGCCAGGAATTCCGACGCCGGCCCGGTCTCGGCGATCGTCCCCCCGTCGACGAACACCATCGTGCGGCACAGCCGTTCGGCATCGCGCGGATCGTGCGTCGCCATCAGAACGGTCATGCCCTGCTCGGCGTGAAGCTGCGCGATGAGGTCGAGCATCTCGTCCCGCAAGGCCGGTCCGAGCGAGGCGAAGGGCTCGTCGAGCAGCAGGACCGGCCGATGGCGGATCAGCACCCGGGCCAGCGCCACCCGCTGGCGCTCGCCGCCCGAAAGCGCCTGCGGCAGCCGGTCTTCCTTTCCCGAAAGCCCGGTCCGCGCGAGCGCGTCGCGCACCGCCTGCCGGTCGGCCTCGCCGAGGTGCAGCCTCACCGAGCGCCCGAGGCCGACATTCTCGGCCACGCTCAGATGCGCGAAGAGATTGTTCTCCTGAAACACCATCGACACGGGCCGCCGGTGCGGCGCAAGTCCGCCGACATCCTCCCCGCCGATCAGCAGCCGGCCGGAGGAAGGGCTTTCAAACCCCGCGATCAGGCTGAGCAGGGTGGACTTCCCCGAGCCGCTCGGCCCCATCACGGCAACCATGTCCGACGCCTCGACGGAAAGATCGAAGCGGATCGGCGCGCCGCCGGGATAGGCGAAGCGCAGATCCTCGAGGATGATCGGAGCGCCCTGCGGGCTTGCGGTGCGGTTCATCGGGTCTCCCTGCCGAGACGATCGGCGGCGAACATGAGTGCCAGGCACAGGAGCCCGAGGAAAAGGGCGATACCCGCGGCATCGGCGGTACGGTAGCTGCCCATGCGCTGCAGGAGAAGGTAGGGCAGGGTCTGCACCTGGTCGCTGCCGAACAGGGCGATCACGCCGAGATCGCCGAGCGACAGCGCCGTCGCGAAGGCCAGCGCCGTCGCCGCCGGACGCCGCAGGGCCGGCCAATCCACCAGCCGCAGGCGCGTCCAGCCGGAAATGCCGAGCGACAGGCAGAGACGCTCATGGCGCGCGCTCGCCGCGTCATAGGTGGGGCGGATGGCGCGAATGGCGAAGGGCATCGCCATCACCGCATTGACGGTGACGACCATGACCGGCGCGAAGGCGAGAACATCCCCGACATGGCGCAGCAGGATGAACCAGCCCGCACCGATCACCAGCGGAGGGACGATCAGCACCAGCGCCGCGCCGCTGTCCGTGGCGCGTTCGAGCAGGCCGGCCGGCAGGGCGCCGCGCCGCATCTCCAGCGCCCGCCTTGCGGCGACCAGCATCAGCGAGAGCGCCAGGCACAGCACGGCGGAAAGCCCGGCGAAGACGAGGCTCGTAATCGTGGCCGCGTGCACCGCCCCTTCGCCGGCCAGCCGAGTGAGATCGGCCTGAAGCCCAGCCAGCACGGTTGCCGCCATCGGCCCGGCGACGAACAGCAACGCGAGCGTGATAAGCACCGTGTTCAACACCGCTTCCCGCCGCCTGTGCCAGACGAAGCGGCGCGGCGCGACCGGCAGGCTGGCGTCGCCGCTGAGCGACGCGCCGAGCCGCGTCAGCGCCAGGACCACCCCGCCCGCCAGCGCGACCTGCACCAGCGTCAGCGCCAGCGCGCGGGCGGGATCGAAGTCGAAGCGCAGAGCCTGATAGATCGCCACCTCCAGCGTCGTGGCGCGCGGCCCACCACCCAAAAGCAGCACGATGGTGAAGGAGGTGACGCAGAGCATGAACACCAGCCCCGCTATGCCCGGCAGGGCCGACCGCATGGCGGGCCATTCGAGAAATCGGAACGAAGCGCGCGCGCCCATGCCGAGTTGCGCGGCCAGCCGCCACTGGTCGGCGGGAACGCTCTCGAGCGCATTGAGGAAAAGGCGCGTCGCCAGCGGCAGGTTGAAGAAGACATGGGCAACCAGAATGCCCGACAGGCCGTAGATGCCCGGCCAGCGCTCACCCGTCAGCGCTGAGAGAGAGGGCGCGAAGAACCCCGCCCGGCCGTACAACGCCAGCACCCCCAGCGCGGCGACGATGGCCGGCAGGGCCAGCGGCACGGCGAACAGGCGCAGGATGAAGGCACGGCCCGGAAACACGGGATGCCGGGCCAGCGCGCGCGCCAGCAGGATCGCCGGCCCGACCGACAGCAGCGCCGACAGCAGCGCCTGCCAGAGCGTGAAGCGTGCGATGCGCAGGAGATAGGCGTCGAAGGCATCGAGCGCGCCGCCGCTCTGGCGAAGCGCTTCCAGCGCAAGTCCGGCGAAAGCGCCGCCGACCAGAAGGGCGACGGCGGCCAGCGCCGCGCGGCCCAGGGCGACGCGGCGGTCGGCGGACGGGTTTGCGAAACGGCTCAGCGGCTCATCACCGACAGCCATTCATCCACCCAGGCCTTGCGGTGCTCGGCGACCTCCTCAGAGGAGAACTCGAGCGTCTTCGCCGGCGTCACCAGCGTGTCGAACACCGGATTGAGCGGTTCGGAAACCGCGCCGGCCGGGAACATCCAGTTCGTTTCGGGAATGGCATCCTGAAAGCCGGGACCGGTCATAAAGGCCAGGAACTTGCCGGCCAGCGGGTTCTCGGCGCCCTTCACCGTCTGCGCGGCGACTTCCACCTGCAGGTAATGTCCTTCCTCGAAGGCGGCGGCCTTGTAACGCTCCGTGTCCTCGGCGATCTGGTGATAGGCCGGCGAGGTGGTGTAGGAGAGCACCATCGGCACCTCACCGCTGGTGAACAGCCCGTAGGCCTCGCTCCAGCCCGGCGTGACGGTCAGCACCTTGTCCTGCAGCTTGCCCCAGGCTTCGGCGGCACCATCGCCATAGACCGACTTCACCCACAACAGGAGGCCGAGCCCCGGCGTCGAGGTGCGCGGGTCCTGGATGGCGATCTTGAGGTCGCTCGTGTCCTCCACCAGCGCCTTCAGGCTGGCCGGCGGGGTCGCCAGGGCCTCCGTATCGTAGACGAAGGCGAAATAGCCGTAGTCGTAGGGAACGAAAATGTCGTTCTCGAAGCCTCCGGGCACCGAGATGCTGGCGAGATCGACGCCATGCGGGGCAAAGAGCCCGGTCTCGCGCGCTTCGTGAAGCAGGTTGTTGTCCAGTCCGAGCACGATGTCGGCCTTTGTGGACGTGCCTTCGAGCTTGAGGCGGCTGAGCAGCGCCACGCCGTCGGCCACCGAGACGAACTCCAGGTCGCAGGCACATTCGGCCTCGAAGGTCTTCTCGACCACCGGCCCCGGTCCCCAGTCGGACGTGAAGCTGTCATAGGTGTAGACGGTGAGCTTCTCCTGGGCCGCCGCAGGCGCGGCCATGGCGGCGAGTCCGAGGATCATGGTCGAAAGCGGGGTCGTCAAGCGCATCTGCGCCTCCTCTCGTCATCAGTGGGAATGAGGCGCTGCTTCGAAAGCGTCTAATCCCTCCGCCGGTGCAAACCGGATCAGGTTCAGCGGGTTGGCCGGTTCATCCCCAAGCCTCTCAGCCGGCAATCTGCCGGCACCCCGTTAGAGCGACCGGGAAAATAGGGCGGCGGATGCGGAGGCGCAAGGGGGTGCGCGCCGCCTTGCCCTGAGGGGACGAAAACCATCATCGGCGTTGGCGCTTCCGCGCCACCATGATAAGGGCCTCGCCCATGAGCCGATTTACACTTCTCCTGGGCGGCGACCTGGTGCGCACGCCGTCGCTCGACGCCCTGATTTCGGGGACCCGCGTCATCGCGGCCGATTCCGGCATGCGGCACGCCGCCACGCTGGACATCGTTCCCGAACTCTGGGTCGGCGACTTCGATTCCGTGCCGCAGGACATGATCGACGCCTATCCCCATGTGCCGCGCCGGGTGTTTCCGCCGGAGAAGGACAAGACCGATGGCGAACTGGCGATCGCCGCAGCACTCGAGGCCGGCGCCACAGGCCTGACGCTGGCGGGCGCCTTCGGCGGCGAGCGACCCGACCACATGTTCCTGCACCTGACCCAGGCGCTCCAGCTCAGCGAGCGCGGCATCGACGCCCGCCTGACCAGCGGCGCGCAGGAGGGCCTGCCGCTTGCCCTCGGCCGGCGGCACCTGTTCGACTATCCCCAGGACATGCTGTTTTCCATCCTCGCCTTCTCGCCGCTTTCGGGCCTGACCGTCGAGGGCGCGAAGTGGCCGCTCGACGCCGTCGAGGTGGCGTTCGGCTCGTCCCTGACCCTGTCCAACGCCGTCGATGGTCGTCTTGCCGTCACCCTGGAAAAGGGCCGCGCCCTGCTGGTCGCGCATCTTCTCGACGACGGAGCGCACTGAGCCATGGCCCCTCCCCTGTTAAAGCTGGAAGGCATCCGCCTCACCTTCGGCGGCACGCCGCTGCTCGACGGCGCATCGCTGATGGTCGGCCCCGGCGAACGCCTGGCGCTGGTCGGCCGCAACGGATCCGGCAAGTCGACGCTGCTGAAGATCGCTGCCGGCCTGGTCGATCCGCAGGACGGCGAAATGTTCCGCCAGCCCACGGCCACCGTCCGCTACCTGGCGCAATCGCCGGACTGGCAGGGTTTTCCGACCGTCCGGGCCTATGTGGAGGGCGGGCTGGGACCGGCCGACGACATCAACCGCGTGGCGCTGGTGATCGACCGGCTGGGGCTGACCGGCGAGGAAGACCCGGCGACCCTGTCCGGCGGCGAGGCGCGCCGCGCCGCGCTTGCCCGCGTCCTCGCCCCGGAACCCGACCTCCTGCTGCTCGACGAGCCGACCAACCATCTGGACCTCGCCACCATCGAATGGCTGGAAGACGAGTTGCAGCGCACCTCTTCGGCGCTGGTCACCATCTCGCACGACCGGCGCTTCCTGGAAAAGGTCAGCCGTGCGACGGTCTGGCTCGACCGCGGCGTGACGCGCCGGCTCGACAGGGGTTTCGCCTATTTCGAGGACTGGCGCGACACCGTGCTGGAGGAAGAGGAGCGCGAGCAGCACAAGCTCGGAAGGCAGATCGCCCGCGAGGAACACTGGCTGCGCTACGGCGTGACCGCCCGGCGCAAGCGCAATGTCCGCCGGCTCGGCGAACTGCATACCCTGCGCGAGCGCCACCGCACGCATGTGCGCGCCGAGGGCCTGGCGACGATGACTGCCAGCGACGCGGCGGAATCCGGCAAGCTCGTGATCGAGGCGAAGGGTCTCCAGAAGGCCTATGGCGACACGGCCGTTGTCAGGGATTTCTCCATCCGCGTCCAGCGCGGCGACCGGATCGGCCTCGTCGGGCCGAACGGAGCCGGCAAGACAACGCTCGTCAATCTCCTGACCGGCATGCTTGCGCCGGATGCGGGCACGCTCCGGCATGGCGCCAATCTCGAGATCGCCATGCTCGACCAGAAGCGCGCGCTCGATCCGCAGGAGACGCTGGCACATTTCCTGACTGACGGTCGCGGCGACAGCGTCGTGGTCAACGGCCAGGAGCGGCATGTCGTTTCCTACATGAAGGATTTCCTGTTCAAGCCCGAGCAGGCACGCACGCCGATCCGCGAGCTTTCCGGCGGCGAAAAGGCGCGGCTTGTCCTCGCCCGGCTTCTGTCGCGCCCGGCCAATCTCCTGGTCCTCGACGAACCGACCAACGACCTCGACATGGAAACGCTCGACCTGTTGCAGGAGCTGGTCGAAGGCTTTCCGGGAACCGTCCTGCTGGTCAGCCACGACCGCGACTTCCTCGACCGCACGGTGACCAGCACGCTGGCCCCCGCCGGCGATGGCCGCTGGATCGAGTATGCCGGCGGCTATTCCGACATGATGGCACAGCGCAGGGGCGAGGAACTGGAGCGACGCAAGCTGCGCGCGGCCGCCGAAGCCCCGAGAACGAAACCGGCATCCGCCGAAGCGCCGAAACCCGTTTCCAAAAAGCTCTCCTACAAGCAGAAATTCGCGCTCGAGACACTGCCGCAGAAGATCGAGCAACTGGGTGCGGAAATCGGCGGGCTGGAGGCGAAACTCTCCGACCCGGCGCTCTACGCCCGCGACGCAAAGGCCTTCGAGCGCTTCACCCGGGAACTCGACGAGAAGCGCGGCGCGCGCGACCGTTTCGAGGAAGAATGGCTGGAGCTGGAGATGCTGCGCGAGGAAATCGAGGGCGCGTGAGCCTCCGACTGGGCAGCACTCCGGATCCCTGTTAAACCTTCAGGCAGCCCTTCACGCAACGGACGCGCGCTCCGCATGAAAGTTGCCTTTGCCCAGTGGCCATGGATCCTGCTGCTCCTCTGCCTCATACCGTTTCACGCCGCGACGGCGAACGACGATCATGCGGCGCTCTATCGCGCCGTGACCATCGTCACCGGCACGGTGGAGCCGGAGCGAAGCCGCGGCTTTGCCGCGTGCCTTCGCGAGGTGCTGATGAAAATTTCGGGTGATCCCGCCCTCGCCGATGCACCGGGCGTCGATGCGCTTGCCGACCGCGTGGGAGATTTCGTCGCCGCATTCGGCTATCGCGACCGGATGGCCAGCATCCCGGTGCATGACGAGCAGGGCACGCGCGAGCGACCGCATTTCCTGACCGTCGAATTCTCCCAGCCGAAGATCGACGCCGCCCTCCGCTCTCTCGGCGCAAAACCCTGGCTCGATCGCCCTCTCCTCACACTCAACGTAACGATCGACAATGGCGCGCGCCGGTTTCCCCTGCTGCGCGACGGCGCCTTCGGGCGCGACCAGCGGGCATCGCTTCTGGAAACCGCCGAACGCTACGGCTTGCCGATATTCTTCCCGCTAGCGCAAGGCCGGTCCGCAAAAGAGCCGGTTCTGACCGGCACGCTGATCTGGCAAGCCGACCGGCTGGAATGGTCGGCCGAATGGTCGCTCGGGCCTGCGGGCGACGCTGTCGAATGGGCCTTCGCCGCGCCCTCCTTCGACGGCGTGTTTCGTCAGGCTCTCGGGCGGGCCATGACCCGTCTCGCGGCCGGGAGCCGGCCGTAGAACCGTTCACCGGATGCTAACGCGGCGCGGCGACACTACCCGGTGACAGCAGCGGATATCGCCCATGCAACAGGAATTCCTCATTGCCGCCCGTCCCGACCTGCAAAAGGCGCGGACCGAATGGTTGAAGGCCCTTGGCGGCGAACGGCGGCTCTCGGTCCTGACCGTCGAGGCCTATGAGCGCGACACGCGGCAGTTCCTCCAGTTCCTTACCGGCCATTGCGGCGGACCGCCCGGTCTTGCCGATGTCGCCGAACTCAGGCCCGCCGACCTGCGTGCGTTCCTCGCCTCGCGCCGCGCCGCGGGCGCCGGGGCGCGCACGCTCGGGCGGGGACTTGCCGGCATACGCTCGTTCCTGCGCTTTCTCGAGCGGCGCGGGCTGGTCAACGCGGCGGCGGCCTCCGCGCTGAGGGCGCCGCGCGTGCCGCGCAGCCTGCCCAAGCCCCTGACCGCCGCCGATGCCCGCAAGGTGGTCTCCGCGCCGGCTCAGCTTGCCGAGGAGCCATGGATCGCCGCGCGCAATGCCGCCGTCCTGACGCTGCTCTACGGATCTGGACTGCGCATCGCGGAGGCGCTGGCCCTGACGGGCGGCGACGTTCCCGCCGGAGAACAGCCGACCCTGCGCATTACCGGCAAGGGCGGCAAGACGCGGCTGACGCCGGTGCTGCCAGTGGCCAGTCAGGCGATTGCCGAGTACCGCCGGCTTTGCCCCTATCATCTCGCCGCCGACACGCCGCTTTTTCGGGGCGCCCGGGGCGGCGCCCTTCAGCCGGCGATCATTCAGCGCGAGATGAAGCGCATGCGCTCGGCGCTGAACCTGCCGGACACGGCGACGCCGCACGCCCTGCGCCACTCCTTCGCCACGCATCTTCTGGCGCGCGGCGGCGACCTGCGCGCCATCCAGGAACTGCTCGGCCATGCGAGCGTCTCGACGACGCAGGTCTACACCGCCGTCGACACGGCTCGGCTGATGGAGATCTACGATGCAGCACATCCCCGGGCCTGACCCGTTCCCGAAACGCCTTCAATTCATCGGATGGGATTAACCGTTTGCCGTCATTTCCCCGATAGGCTGATGTCATGAAGATCAAGGTCTCGACATTCGAACGGAACACGGATCTGGCGCTGCTGGTTGTCGCGGCTCTGCCGATGCTCCTCCTTATGGCCCTGCTTGCCGGCCTGCTGGCCGCAACCCCGGTTGCCGCCAGGGACATCGCCTGCACGGGTCAGAGCCTGCTGACTGAGCTGGCTGCGGAAAACCCGGACCTGCTGCGGGAAGTGCGCCGCAAGGCGGCCGAGACCCCTAACGGCAAGGGCCTGCTCTGGCGGGTGGAGAAGGACGGCGTCGCGCCTTCCTATCTGTTCGGCACAATGCATATGAGCGACCCGCGCATCGTCGACCTGCCCGACGCGGCGCAGGTCGCGTTCGATGCGGCCGAGCGTGTCGTCATCGAGACGACGGACATCCTCGACCAGAAGGCCATGGCGGCGGCGATGTTCCAGCGGCCCGACCTGACCATGTTCACCGGCGACGAGACCCTCGCCGACCATCTTTCACAGGACGACCGGACGGTGGTCGAGAACGCGCTTGCCGAACGCGGCGTCCCGTTTGCCAGCGTCAGGAAGATGAAGCCCTGGATGCTGATCGCGCTGGTCGCCCTGCCCGCCTGCGAGGTGGCGCGCAAGGATGCCGGCCTGTCTGTCCTCGACGTCAAGCTCGCGCAGGAAGCCCAGGCCAACGGCAAGGAACTGCTGGGGCTTGAAAGCGCCGTCGAGCAATTGTCGGCCATGGCCTCGCTGCCCATGGAGATGCATGCCCGCGGGCTCGTCGAGACGCTCGCCCTCGGCGATCGGCTCGACGACGTGATGGAAACAATGGTCGCGCTGTATCTGGAAGGCGAGACCGGCATGTTCTGGCCGCTCATCCGGGCGGCGTTTCCCGACCAGGATGCCGGCGAAGCCGACTATGCGGCCTTCGACCAAGCCATGGTCAGGGCGCGCAACGGCGTGATGGCCGAGCGGGCCATGCCCATTCTCGAACGCGGAAACGCCTTCATCGCGGTGGGCGCACTGCACCTACCGGGCGCGGAAGGATTGGTCGAGCGCCTGCGCAGGGCCGGGTACTCCGTCGAAAGCGCCGGCTAATATTTTTATCGGAACCAGCCGCTGCGTCGCGCGTTGTTTTGCCTATCTCCGGTTTCGCAGAGAGTGCGGGAGCAAGGGCATGCAGGACGATTATGATCCGGCCGGCGGCAGGCGGAACCTTTCGAGCGGAACGCGCGGTTTTGTTTACGGCGCGCTGGCGGCCGCCGCCTTCATTCTGCTGACGATGGCCATTCTCAAGACCGGATTTTTCACGCCTTCGGACACCGCCGAACCCATCGCCCTGCAGTCCGGCCCGTCCGTCCCCCAGTCCGAATAGCGAAGATCAGATACGCGGCGACGTCGCAGCGCGCGGCTTCCGGTACGGGACATGCCTTCAGATCGCGTGCGTCTGCAGGCCGGGATGCGCCCTGGTCAGGGCTGCCCGCAATTTCTCCAGCGCGCGCGTCTCGATCTGCCGCACCCGCTCCTTGGAGATGCCGAGTGCCGAACCCAGCGACTCCAGCGTGGCGCCCTCCTCGCTCAGGCGGCGTTCACGGATGATCTGCAATTCCCGGCGGTCCAGCACGTCCAGGGCGTCGTTCAGCCAGGTCGAGCGCCGTTCCGCATCGATCATGTGCTCGACCACCTCGTCGATCGGCTCGTCATCTGATGCGATGAATTCCACCCGGTCGGCCGATCCATCCCCTTCCTCGCGCATCGGCGCGTTGAGCGACGTGTCCGGGCCGGAAAGGCGCGCGTCCATCAGGGCCACGTCCGCCGCGGACACGCCCAGTATCTTCGCCGCCTCCTGGTGAAGTTCGGCAGCCGAAATCATGCTCTTCTGCAGCTTGGCGCGCAGGCGGCGGAAGTTGAAGAACAGCGCCTTCTGCGCCGAACTCGTCCCGCCGCGCACGATCGACCAGTTGCGCAGCACGTAATCCTGCATGGATGCGCGGATCCACCAGGTGGCATAGGTGGAGAAACGCACGCCGCGCTCCGGATCGAAACGCGCCGCGGCCTCCAGAAGGCCGATATGCCCCTCCTGGATCAGGTCGCCGACCGGAAGGCCGAAATTGCGGAAGCGTGACGCCATCGCGATCACAAGCCGCATGTGGGAGATCGTGATCTGGTGGAGCGCGTTCTGGTCCTGTCGGCGATGCCAGCGCTCGGCGAGCGCCTGCTCGTCCTCAAGCGCCAGATAGGGCGCCTTCATGGCCGTCTGGATGAGTTTGCGTTCCGCCCGGTCTTGCATGGTGCACTCCCTTGTCAGCCTGCCCTCCCGCCTGCTGCGGGTCGGCGCTTCGGAGTCCCACCGGTGCGTCGCTCACTGCGACACACCAGGTGAAAGATGCCGCCAGGTACGAAGGCATCACCTAATGTAACGAGTGGAAATCAGAAAAAGTTCCAGAAACCTGGGGCCGGACGCCGGAGATCGGTGCGCCGGCAACAAAAAACCCGGCTGCCTGGCAACCGGGTCCTTTGAATGACGAAACCTGAGCGGGGCGCTTACGCCGCCTCTTCCTTCTCGGCTTCCTCGTTATCGGCCTTGCCGCGGCGCGGGCCCTTGTTGAGGTTGACCTCGATCAGACGCACGGCCTCGGTCTCCGACATGCGGTTGACCGCAGCGATCTCGCGCGCCATGCGGTCGAGCGCCGCTTCATAGAGCTGGCGCTCGGAATAGGACTGTTCGGGCTGGTTGTCGGCGCGGTAGAGATCGCGCACCACCTCCGAAATGGAAATCAGATCCCCGGAATTGATCTTCGCGTCATATTCCTGGGCGCGACGCGACCACATGGTGCGCTTCACGCGCGCGCGGCCCTGAACCACCTTCAGCGCGCGATCCACATAGTCGGTTTCGGAAAGCTTGCGCATGCCGATAGACGTGGCCTTGGCGACCGGCACCTTCAGCCGCATCTTGTCCTTCTGAAAGTCGATGACGAACAATTCCAGCTTGTGTCCGGCAACTTCCTGGTCCTCGATCGTGACGATCTGTCCGACTCCATGAGCCGGATACACGATGAATTCGCCGGTCTTGAAGCCATGGCGCTGCGCCGATTTCTTCTGCTGGGTTGTCATCCGCCTAACACTCCTGTTTTTAATGGGGCATGCTGGCCGCCCGTAGAGCGATTCCACATGCCCAACCCGCCTGCCGGTCCGTGAGGCACAAGGTAGGGGACACTCATGAAAGACCTGGATCGCGCCTGCACCAAGGACGCGTCACCCAAACCAAAACAGCCTGGCCCAGTTTACCTGGTCCGGACTTGGAGCCCCGCCCTTTCAGTGATTAGTTCGTGTGCGCGCCATATAAAGACGTGTTGTCACCGGCATGATTTAGAGACGCTATCATAAAAAGCCGAAAGAATCAACAATTTGCCGCATGCGCGAAGATGTCGCGGCAAGAATTTGCGCAACTTGGCTTCGTTCCAGGTCCCGCCGACAGGCGAAACGGGGGTCAATCGCCGGTACCGGGCTCCGGCGAAAAATACAGCTCGAGCTTGTTCTCGATCCCGTCGAATTCCTTGGCGTCGGCCGGCGGTTCCTTCTTGGCCGTGATGTTCGGCCATTTCTCCGCGTAGTCGGCATTCAGCTTGAGCCACTGGTCCAGCCCAGGCTCGGTGTCGGGCTTGATCGCCTCGGCAGGACATTCCGGTTCGCAAACGCCGCAATCGATGCACTCGTCGGGATGGATGACGAGCATGTTGTCGCCTTCATAGAAGCAGTCCACCGGGCAGACTTCTATACAATCCATATACTTGCACTTGATGCAATTGTCGGTGACGATATAGGTCATAGGCGCTCTCGGCTGACAGCATTCACGGATGTCGTGGGGTGAGGTAGACCCTTTGCAGGGTCGTTGCAAGGCCCGTTATTGCGCCGCAATCGTCGCAGGCGAAATGCAATTCCATCCCTTCGAACCGGTTTTTCGCGCACACTTCCAGCGCCTGCCACGCCCACCGGTCTACGGCTCCTCGCGCCACCGGTCGAGCGCCCGCCGCTGCTTCTTCGTCGGACGGCCCGCACCGGGGTCGCGCCGTAGCGCGGGCGTCTGGTCCGCCGGTGCTTCGGCGACCGGCGGCGTGAGATCTTCGTAGAGGAGACGCGCCTCTTCCGCCGGTCCACGCCGGTTGCCGGGCGCCAGCACACGATAGACCAGAATGCGCCGATCGAGCGTGATGGTCAGCACGTCGCCCGCCTTCACCGGATGGGCGGCCTGCTCGATCTTGTTGCGGTTGACCCGCACACGGCCACCCTGGGCGAGCTTGGCTGCCAGCGAACGCGACTTGACGACACGCGCGAAGAACAGCCACTTGTCGATGCGCTGACGTTCTCCGACCGTCTCGCCGCCCATGAGACCCGCTACTTCTTCAACTGTTCCTTGAGCGCCGCGAGCTTGGCGAAAGGCGAATTCGGATCGATCCTGGCCGGCCGTTCCTCCCGCTGGCGCTGCGGCGCGCCATTGCGCTTGAAGCCGCCATGCTTGTCGCCGCCCTGCTTGCCGCCATCATCCCCGCGTCCCTTGCCGCGTGGCTTGCCGCGATGCGGCGCACCGCCTTCGCCGCCGGCACGACCCGGACGGCCATGCCGTTCCTGGCCGGAACCCTTGCCGGCAGGGCGCGGCCCCTGACGCTTGCGCCCCTCGAAACGGTTCTGGCGCCAGATAAGAACCGGCTTCGGTTCTTCAGCAGCATCGTCCTGCGCAGCCGTTGCCGGCTCCGCATCGACTGCCACGGGGGCCTGCTCCACCGTTTCCGCCGCAGCGGGCTGTTCGGCGGCTTGGCTCTCGACCGGTTGCGCGACGGGCTCGGCGGGAGCCGTCTCTTCGGTCCCGCTCTCCTGCACATCCTGAGATGTCTGGCTCCCGTCAGCTTCCGCCTCGGCAGCAGGGGCCTCCGCCGGCGCACTCTCTTCCGGCGCCTTCGTGCCGGCCGTGTCCCGCACTGCCGCAGCTTCGTCGAGCGCCTTCAGATGCGCCGCAACGTCCTCGGCCGGCTTCGGCTCGCTGCGATAACCCAGCCCCTTCAGAACGGCTTCCATGTCCTCGGCGGTCGCCCCGAGGATCGACATCATCGCCGGCGTGACAACGAAGGCCGAACCGTCATAGGCGCCGTCCGGCCGCGTTCCATTACCCGGCTTCCAGCCCAGCGCCGGGCGGATCAGGTCGGCGAGCCGCTCCAGGATATCGACGCGCACGGCGCGGCGGCCGAGATTGCGGTAACCGGCAAGACCGTAGAACGCCTTCTCGAAGGAAACATCCGTGACGATGGAGGTACGGCCGGCGGCGAGCGCCGTCACCACATCGCCGAAGCCCGGCTTGTCCTTCGCGTCGTTCTTGAGCGCCCACAGCAGCGTGATGAGGCCGGCGGGCGCCGGCTTGATCAGGGCCGGCACGAAGATGTGGTAAGCGCCGAAACGAACCCCGAGCCGGCGCAGCGCAGCCCGCGCATCCTGATCGAGCGCCCGCACGTCATCGGAGACGTTGCGCCGGTTGAGCAGGCCGAAATTCTCGGCAAGCTGGAAGGCCACGCCCTTCGCCATGCCCGAAAGGGCCTCGGAATCGCGCAGGTCCACCAGCGGTTTCAGGAGCTGCTCGATCTGGAAGTTCACGAAGCGCTCGGCGCGCGCCGCGACCTTGTCGCGCGACGGGCCGGTGAGCTGTTCGTCCGCCAGAAGCACGACCCGCGGCTTCAATGTTTCCTCGCCCGCCACGAGCGTGGCCACGGGCTGGCCCAGCCAGCGCAGGAAGCCATCGGAATCCAGCGCCAGATCGCCATTGCCGGAAGCGGCGAAACGCTCCGCGCGCGCCTCGAATTCGAGCGCCAGCGCTTTCTGCGCAGCCGCTTTCACCGCGCGCGCATCCTCGCCTTCCGCACTGCGGTCGGCGGTAAAACGAAAACCCTGCATTTCACCCACGTGATGACCTTCGACAAGGACCTCGCCGACGGGGCTGACTTCTGCTTCCGGCATTGCATTCTCTCTCAGACGCTTCATGAGCACGGAAGTCCTGCGGTCCACGAAGCGTTTCGTCAATCGCTCATGCAACGCATCGGACAGGCTGTCCTCAATCTCGCGTGTTTTTTCTTGCCAGTGTGACGGATCGGCCAACCATCCGGGCCGGTGTGAAACAAATGTCCAGGTGCGAATCTGGGCGATGCGGTGCGACAGTGTATCGATATCGCCCTCGGTGGAAGAGGCCCGCCGCACCTGATCTGCCATGTAGTCCTCGTCCACATGGCCGCGCCGCGCCAGATCGCCGAACACCGCGCCGACCAGCTCGGCATGCTGCGCCGGGGCGATCTTGCGATAGTCCGGCAGCGCGCAGGCATCCCACAGAACGGCCACCCGCTCGCGCCCCTTGGCAAGGGCGCGGACATCCTCGTCCTTCGACAGGAGCTCGAGCACCCTTGCGTCGGCGGCGGGAAGCGCCCGCGTCAGCCCCTCGACCGGCGGCGTCACGTCGAGCGACGCCTTCAGCGCCTCGATGCTGGACAGGTCGAACACGGCGGAACGCCATTGCAGCACCTTGGCGGCATCGAACTGGTGGCTCTCGATGCGCTGCACCAGCTCGTCGGAGAAGGGATCCACCTGGCCGGTGACGCCGAAGGTCCCGTCCCGCAGGTGACGGCCCGCACGACCGGCGATCTGGCCGAGTTCGGCCGGATTGAGATCGCGATACTGGAACCCGTCGAACTTGCGGTTCTGCGCAAAGGCCACGTGATCGACGTCGAGATTGAGACCCATGCCGATGGCGTCCGTCGCCACCAGATAGTCGACGTCTCCCGACTGGTAGAGCGCCACCTGGGCGTTTCTCGTGCGCGGCGAAAGCGCGCCCAGCACGACGGCGACCCCGCCGCGCTGACGGCGGATCAGCTCGCCGATCGCGTAGACCTCGTCCGAGGAGAAGGCGACGATCGCCGAGCGCCGCGGCAGGCGTGTGATCTTGCGCGACCCGGCATAGGTGAGCACCGACATGCGCGGCCGGGTGATGACCGAGAGGCCCGGCAGGAGCCGTTCCAGAATGCCGCGCATCGTGCCGGCGCCGAGCAGCAGTGTTTCCTGCCGCCCGCGCAGATGCAGGATCCGGTCGGTGAAGATGTGGCCACGTTCGAGATCGGCCGCGAGCTGCACCTCGTCGATGGCGACGAAGGCGGCGTCCGTCTCGCGCGGCATCGCCTCCACCGTGCAGACCGAATAGCGCGCGCCGGGCGGGCTGATCTTCTCCTCGCCGGTGATCAGCGCGACATTCTGCTCGCCAACCTTTGCCGCCACGCGCCCATAGACCTCGCGCGCCAGGAGGCGCAGCGGCAGGCCGATCACACCGCTTTGATGCGCCACCATGCGCTCGATGGCCAGATGCGTCTTGCCGGTATTCGTCGGGCCGAGGATCGCGGTGACGTCACGGCCGGACAGCACCGGCGATTTGTTGGTCAGGTTCTGGAAATTCATGGAGCCCGGGAAGCCGTTCTTCCTCAGCATCGAAAGGCGAACCACCCGGTTACCACGCTTTGCATGCATATTCCAAGATCGGAGTTTGCGAGGCGCATCGCAGCCGCCGCGCCTCGTCCCCGCAGGAGGTCGTCCAGTGCCTTCCGTTAATGGTTGGAACGAGTCTGGAACGAATCGGCGACGAATCACTTACATGCGGGTATTCCCTGTTTGTTCACCACCACATGCGGTGCCTGACCATCGCCTAGCACCGATATGCTGAATCGCGGCAGCGGCGCCCGCAGCCCAAACGCGCCTGCCGCGTTAACCTTTGGCCGCCGGCTCAAGGGTCACGCCGCACACCCGGCCGCAAGAGCAGGATTTCATTAAGAAAACTGTCTCAACGGTTAACGCTTCGCGGAGAGCGGCTCCGCTCCCGCTTAACACTTCGATCAAAGGCGGAACGAATCGGCGACGAATCAGAGATGGGCGGATATTCCCGTTCTGTTCACCGCTAGATGTGGTGGTTTCCACAGCCCATCAACAGACAGGGCACAGCTTGTCCACAAGTGCGCCCGGCGCCGCTGCGCGTCCGGTTAACCATTGTGTTTCAGATTGATACAGGCTCGTCCGACCGGGGCCGCCATGGCTGCTTGCACAGGCGGCCCGGTCCTCCTGCTGGAGCATCGGACCGAAAAGTGGAATCCGGTTTTCGGTCCGATGTTCAGTCAACGATTGAGATCGTCCGTTGTGCGTCCCGAAGAACGCACGACGATCTAGACGATGTACTGGCCGCCATTGACGGTCATCGTCGAGCCGGTTGCGAAGCCGGCATCGTCCGCCGCCAGGAACAGCACCGAGCGGGCGATCTCCGAGGCTTCGCCCAGCCGCCCCACGGGGATCTGCGCCACGATCTTTTCCCGGACGGTTTCCGGCACGGCCATCACCATGTCCGTCGCGATATAGCCGGGGCAGATCACGTTGACGGTGACCCCGAAACGCGCGCCCTCCTGGGCAAGCGCCTTCGTGAAGCCGATTTCGCCCGCCTTGGCGGCCGAATAATTGGCCTGTCCCATCTGGCCCTTCTGGCCGTTGATCGACGAGATGCTGATGATGCGCCCGAACTTGCGCTCGCGCATGCCCGCGAACACCTGATGCGTCATGTTGAACACACCGTTGAGATTGACGTTGATGACGGCCTGCCAGTCTTCCAGCGTCATCTTGTGAAACATCACGTCGCGCGTGATGCCGGCATTGTTCACCAGCACATCGACGGGGCCGAGATCCGCTTCCACCGCCGCCACGCCCTTGGCGCATTGATCGTAGTCGGCGACAGACCATTTGTAGGACTTGATGCCGGTTTCCGCGCTGAAGCGCGCTGCCGCCTCGTCATTGCCCGCATAGTTGGCCGCCACCTGGTAGCCCGCTTCCTTCAACGTCGTCGCAATGGCCGCGCCAATGCCGCGCGTACCGCCGGTAACAAGTGCCGTTCTCATGCAGATCGCCTCCCTGGAATGATTGCTCCCCGCCGCTTCGCTCTATTATGGCTGAACGATTCTCGGCCGGCGCGCGGGTCGGTCCGCGCGCCGTCATTCAAGCCTACATCGCCTCGATGCACATGGCGACGCCCATTCCGCCGCCGATGCACAGGGTCGCCAGCCCCTTCTTGGCGCCGCGCCGGCGCATTTCGAACGCCAGCGTGTTGAGAATGCGCGTGCCGGACGCGCCGATCGGATGTCCGATGGCGATGGCGCCGCCGTTGACGTTCACCACGTCCGGGTTCCAGCCCATATCCTTGTTGACGGCGCAGGCCTGCGCGGCGAACGCCTCGTTGGCCTCGACGAGGTCCAGATCCTCGGCCTTCCAGCCGGCCTTCTCCAGCGCCTTGCGCGATGCCGGGATCGGCCCCGTCCCCATCACCGCGGGATCGACGCCGGCGGTTGCCCAGGAGGCGATCCGTGCGAGCGGCGTCAGGCCGCGGCGCGCGGCCTCGCTTTCGCGCATCAGCACGACCGCCCCGGCGCCGTCATTGATGCCCGACGCGTTGGCGGCGGTCACCGTGCCTTCCTTGTCGAAGGCCGGGCGCAGTTTCTGCATGCTTTCAAGCGTCGCGCCGTGGCGGATATACTCGTCGTCCGCGACCACGGTCTCGCCCTTGCGGGTCTTCACCGTGAAGGGGACGATCTCGTCCTTGAAGCGTCCCGCCTTCTGCGCGGCCTCTGCCTTGTTCTGCGAGGCGAGCGCGAATTCGTCCTGCTGGTCGCGGGTGATCTGGAACTGGCGCGCCACGTTCTCGGCGGTGATGCCCATGTGGTAGCCATTGAAGGCGTCCCACAATCCGTCGCGGATCATCGTGTCGATCATCGCGTAGTCGCCCATCTTCACGCCGTTGCGCAGATGCGCGCAATGCGGCGACAGCGACATGGATTCCTGCCCGCCGGCGACGACGATCCTGGCGTCGCCCGTGGCGATCTGCTGCATGCCGACGGCGATGGTGCGCAGGCCCGAGCCGCACACCTGGTTCAGCACCCATGCCGTGGTCTCCTTCGGCAGGCCGGCGGCGATAGAGGCCTGCCGCGCCGGGTTCTGCCCCTGGCCGGCGGTCAGCACCTGGCCGAGGATAACCTCGTCGACCTCCTCCGCCGCCACGCCGGCGCGCTCCAGCGCCCCGCGGATGACAGCCGCGCCGAGCTCATGCGCCGGCACTGCCGCAAATGAGCCGTTGAACGAGCCGACCGGCGTGCGGGCGGCGCTGGCGATGACGATGGCTTCGGCAGAAGACATGGAGAACTCCCTTGATGAACGCGCGAACGTGCTTTGCCCGGCCTGGGCGGCGGGCAGGTCTTCACCGCATTAGTTGCGGCTTCCTCGGTACAAGTCAAACGTTGTGTGCAGTGCGGCATCGATTGGCGCCGGCAAAGCACCGACCGGCGCCTTCGCGATTGCACAAAGCGCTTTCATTCCTTCGAATTTTGCGCATATCCTGATGGCCGGCAGATGTAAGGGGCGCAGATCCGCGCGTTCCGGCAGCTGGCGTTTTCCGCTCGTTCTTGGGATGCGGGAGGCGTTCAGGCCCAAAACTCAGGCGTTGCGCCCGCGAAGACCATCCGGTTTTCGGAGGCGTGCACCACAGGAAACCGTGCCACCGGGAGGTCACTAATGCCAGCCAAGGACGATCCGATCGTCATCAAGAAATACGCCAACCGCCGCCTCTACAACACCGGCACGAGCACCTATGTGACGCTCGAGGACCTTTCCGAGATGGTCAAGCGCGACGAGGATTTCGTCGTCCAGGACGCCAAGAGCGGTGAGGACATCACCCACTCGGTGCTCACCCAGATCATCTTCGAGCTGGAGAACGACCGCAACGGCCAGAACATGCTGCCGATCTCGTTTCTGCGGCAGCTGATCTCCTTCTATGGCGACCAGATGCAGATGGTCGTGCCGAGTTTCCTCGAACAGTCGATGATCGCCTTCTCGAAGGAGCAGGAGCGGCTGCGCGAGCAGCTCGACAAGGCCTTCGGCTCGTCTTCGATGGACATGATGGGCATGTCCGCGCCGATGAAGATGGTCGAGGAGCAGACCCGCAGGAACATCGAGATGTTCCAGAACGCCATGCGGATGTTCTCGCCCGTTCCGCCGCAGGCGAACTCGGGCACCACCCGCACCGCCGAAACCGAGGCGGAAGGCGGACGCAATGACGATTTGAGGGAGTTACGCGACCAGATCGCCGCCATGCAGCGCAAGATCGATTCCATGGGCGGCCAGTAAGGCCCCGCCCCGGCTCGATGCCAGTAAACCCGATGCCAATAAAAAAGACCGGTCAATGACCGGTCTTTTTTGTATTCAGCGTGTCGAAGAGACTTATGCGTCCTTCGGCTCCAGAACCTGGCGGCCGCGATACATGCCCGTCTTCAGGTCGACATGGTGCGGACGACGCAGTTCGCCCGAGTTCTTGTCCTCGACATAGGTCGGCGCCTTGATGGCGTCGGCCGAGCGTCGCATGCCGCGCTTGGAAGGCGACGTTTTCCTTTTTGGTACAGCCATTGTCCTGCTCCGCTAATCGGTCAAAGGCCGTTGCGGCCCCATAATCCAGGGCCCAGCATTTCGGCCGGGAATTGGAAGTCGGCGTGCCTATACACGGCAAATCGGCTCTTGGCCAGTGGGGGCCGGCTTTTTTTCGCGCCGCTGCGGCCGGTCACGGCTCGAGGCAGCCGACATAGCCGCCGGCCTTGAGCGCCCTGCGTTCGATGTTGGCCGCCAGGCGGTTCAGCCCCCGCGAGGGCTTGGCCGGATTGCGCTCCAGCGGATTGGGCAGGGCGACCGCGAGCAGCGCCGCCTGGCGGCGCGTCAATTCGCTGGCCGGCCGGCCGAAATAGTGTCGCGCGGCCGCCTCGGCCCCGTAGATGTTCGGGCCCCATTCGGCGATGTTGAGATAGATCTCCATCACCCGCCGCTTGGACAGAACCGTGTCGAGAAACAGCGCCAGCGGCAGTTCCATTGCCTTGCGGACGAAGGAGCGCCCCTGCCAGAGGAACAGGTTCTTCGCCGTCTGCATCGGGATTGTGGAGGCTCCGCGGGCGGCCTCCCCGGACAGGGCGTCGTTGATCACCGTGTTCAGTGCCGCCCAGTCGATCCCCGAATGGGCGCAGAACTGGCCATCCTCCGACATCATCACTGAATGCTGGATCAGCGGCCCCATCGCGTCGAGCGATGTCCAGCGGCGATCATAGCCCGTCAGGGTTGCCAGGTCCTTCACCATCAGCGTGGATATCGGGTGAACCGCCGGCACGGTATAAAGAAGGGTCAATCCGAACGGCAGCATCGCCAGCAGGATCAGGATCGCCAGGGCGCGCCTCAGCAAGCGCGGAAAACCGCGCCGGAGGACCTTGCCTCGACCGCCTGGACGCCCTCTCTTCACCGCCTGTCGCCTTTCAGAATCCGGAAACGGCCCGCTCACGCCGTTCCCCGCATGTGACCGATCGCCTCGAAATGAGCCTTTCGCATAGAGCATCGGACCGAAAAGTGGAAACCAGTTTTCGGTTGCTCCGATGCTCCACAAATAATCTAGATCGTCCTTTGTGCGTCCGGAAGGACGCACGGCGATCTAATGCATCGGACCGAAAAGTGGAAACCGGTTTTCGGTTGCTCCGATGCTCCATCAATAATCTAAATCGTCCTTTGTACGTCCGAAAGGACGCACGGCGCTCCAACCTCCGTCGGCCCGGCGTGCAATGGCGAAGCATATCGGACTTGACCCGAACCCGCTTTGCCTTCATCCGTCCGCCCATGGAAGAGAAGATGATCCCCCCCTTCGAAGTCAAGCTCGCCGTCGGCGCCGAGATGGTCGAGGCAGAACTGCGGCGTCTGCTCGATGCGCGCGCCCTGGAAGGCGAGATCGCCCGCCCCGCCCGCCTGCTCGAGGCGATGCGCCACGGCGTGCTCAACGGCGGCAAGCGTCTGAGGCCCTTCCTCATCCTTGAAACCGCGCGTCTTTTCGATGCCGGCGGAACAGCGGCGTTGCGCGTCGCCGCGGCGCTCGAATGTGTTCATTGCTATTCGCTGGTCCACGACGACCTGCCGGCCATGGACGACGACGACCTGCGCCGGGGGCAGCCGACCGTGCATCGCGCCTTCGACGAGGCGACCGCGATCCTGGCCGGCGACAGCCTGCTGACCTATGCGTTCGACATCGTCAGCGCGCCGGAGACGGCATTGCCGGCGGAAGCCCGGCTGGCACTCGTCACCGGCCTGGCGCGTGCCGCCGGCATCGGCGGCATGGCCGGCGGTCAGGCGCTCGACCTCGCCGCCGAGGGCACCCAACTCGCCGAGGAAGACATTCTGCGCCTGCAGGCGATGAAGACTGGCGCGCTGATCCGCTACGCCTGCGAGGCGGGCGCCATCATCGGCGATGCCGGCGGCGCCGACCGCGAAAGGCTGGGCGAATTCGGCGCGGCGATCGGCCTGGCATTCCAGCTTGCCGACGATCTCCTGGACCTCACCGCCAGCAGCGAGGCGATGGGCAAGGCGACGGGCAAGGATGCCGCAGCCGGCAAGGCGACGCTGGCAAGCCTGCACGGCGTCGACTGGACCCGGCTTCAGCTGCGCGGCCTGGTGGCCCAGGCGGAAGACATTCTCGCGCCGTTCGGCGAAGCGGCCGAGGGGTTGCGCCAGGCCGCCCGCTTCGTCGCGGAACGCCAGAACTAAAGCGCTTTGCAGTCAGGTGGCATCACCTGAGGTCCGTATAAACGCGGAGAAACAAAGAGATAGCCCCATTCAACGCTTCAGTGAAACGTCGAATGGGTCTAGATCCCATGCGTCCTTTCGGACGCGCAATGGACGACCCAGATCATCAATGGAGCATCGGTATGACCGAAGACCCGAGTCCACTTTTCGGCCGATGTTCCAAGGCCCCAGAAGGCCCGCCCGCCCCGGTTTCGGCCGGTCCAGCGCCGAATTCGGTCGCTTTCAGAACTAATTTTTTCCCTGATTTTTTGATCATGCGATTACTGTTAATCACGCATTAATCCCGATCATCAATTCTTACGGAATTGGGGATGGCTTCGGGAAATGACATGTCTTCGGTGGTAACGCAGCAATATATGCGCGGCCGGCTTATCGCGGTGATCGTTGGTTTCGTTGTAACGGTGGCAGTTGGCACCGGTTTTTTGCTTTGGCAGATACAGGCGACGAAGAATCAGGCGCGTTTCGGCGCCGTCGTCGGCTACATGGCCGATGCAACCAATGATGTGATCCACAATGCACTGCGTCTTGAACAGGCCAGCCTGAAGGACAACGGCGCGGATACCGGTCCTGCACTCGATCCCGAAGAACTCAAGACAGCGTTGCTGCGCCTGGAAGCCGCTTACAACACGCTGGAGATCGCCACGCAGGGCGAGGTCTCCACGCTGGAGAGCCGACGGATCACCCATGAGGAGGGCGCGGCAACGGCGACCGCCGGCAGCGAGGCCGCTGCTCCCCTGATCACCGGCATCACGCTCAGCAACGTTCCGGACTCGGTTCGCGATATCTGGCTGGGCGAAGCCAACGGAACCTCCCTGCGCCTGCAGATCCGCGACGTCGTCTCGCTCGCCAACAGGCTCGATGTCTTCACCGACTACGGAAGCAGCGCCGCGCGGCGCGTCTTCAACGAGCTCCAGACCCTGGCCAACAATCAGGTGCGCCCGGAGCTGAAGCGCATATCGGATTCGCTCCACAAGGAAGTGATCGGCACCTATGGCACGCTGCAATGGGGACTTCTGGGCGTCTCGCTGGCCATCGTCTCCGCCTGTCTGCTGATTGCCGGACGTGTCTTCGTGCCGATGATGAACCGCGTGTCGAAAGCGCATCAGGACCTGCATGACGCCAACATTTCCCTGGCGTCCGAGAAGATCAAGGCCCAGTCGGCCGACCGGACCAAGTCGGAATTCCTGGCGAATATGAGCCATGAGATCCGCACGCCGATGAACGGCGTGATGGGCATGGCCGAACTCCTGGCACGCACCAATCTCGACCAGCGTCAGGCGATGTTCGTCGATGTCATCGTCAAGTCCGGCACCGCGCTGCTGACCATCATCAACGACATTCTGGATTTCTCGAAGATCGACGCGGGCCAGTTGAAGCTCGACACCGCCCCATTCAAGCTGGGCGAGGCGATCGAGGATGTGGCCGCCCTGGTCTCGACGCGGGTGGCGGAAAAGGATCTGGAGCTGATCGTCCGCGTCGACCCCGACCTGCCGCTCTCCTTCATCGGCGATGTCGGCCGCTTCCGGCAGGTGGCCACGAACCTCGTCGGCAACGCCGTCAAGTTCACCGAGCGCGGCCATGTCCTGATCGACGTTTCGGGCACGGTCAGGGACGGCTCCGCGCTGGTCACGATCAGTGTCGAGGATACCGGCATCGGCATCCCGCAGGACAAGCTGGATGTGGTGTTCGAAAAATTCGCCCAGGTGGATTCCTCCTCGACCCGCCGCCATGAAGGCACCGGCCTCGGCCTGGCGATCGCCTCCCGGCTGGTCGAGCTGATGGGCGGTTCGATGCAGGCGAAGAGCGAGATCGGTAAGGGTTCGACCTTTGCCTTCACGATCCCCCTCGAGGTGGATCACGCCAACTGCACGCCCAAGACCGCCCCGATCGACGTTTCCGGCTCCCGTGTCTTCGTCATCGACGACAACCCGATCAACCGCGAGATCCTGCTCGAACAGCTGAAGAGCTGGGGCTTCGAATGCGCCGCCGCGGAAAGCGGCGCCGTGGGACTGGCGTTCCTCGAACGCTCGGTTCAGCTCGATGCGCGGGTCGATTGCGTCATCCTCGACTATCAGATGCCGGACATGAACGGCGCCGATGTCGCCAAGCGCATCAAGGCCAACCCCGCCACCGCAGACATCCCGCTCGTGCTGCTGACCTCGGTCGACCAGGCCGACACCAGCCGTCTGGCCATGGAATGCGGCATCGCCGCGCAGCTCAACAAGCCCACCCGCTCGTCCGCCCTGCTCGAAACCATCGTTTCCGTGATGCAGGCCGCCCGCGCCGGCAGCGACATGCCGGCGCCGCAGCCCATTCAACTGCGGCCGGCGCAGACGCGCCTCTCCAACGCCGTCGAGCGCGGCCTGTCGAGTTCGCGGAGCCAGCGGGGCGAAGGGCTGGATGTCCTCGTCGCCGAGGACAACGAGGTCAATCAGCTCGTCTTCAGCCAGGTGCTCGACGGTCTTGGCCTGCGCTATCGCATTGCCGGAAACGGCAAGACGGCGGTCGAGATGCATCGCGCATTCCGGCCGAAGATCATGCTGATGGACGTCTCCATGCCGGAGATGAACGGCTATGAGGCGACAGGCGCGATCCGCCAGACGGAAGCCGCGACCGGCGATCACACGCCGATCATCGGCATCACGGCGCATGCGCTGAAGGGCGATCGCGAGAAATGCCTGGACGCCGGCATGGACGACTATCTGTCGAAGCCCATCTCGCCGCAGAAGCTGGCCGACATGATCGAACGCTGGATGAGCGACGAGAAACTGGCCGCGACCGCCTGACTGATTGGTTCCTGGCTATCAACTATCTGGAATTCGGCCTGCGTAGAAAGCCGATCGGGATCGTGCCGCGCGGTCCCGGCTAAAGGTCTTCCTGGATGAAGCGTTCAGACGCGTGGATGCAGACCATGTCCAGACGCCCTTCGCCCACATTCACGAAACGATGCGGAATCTGCGCGCCGACCACAACGATGTCGCCCGGCCCCGCGCGGGTCGTCTCGCCATCGACGGTGAATTCGGCTTCCCCGGAGCGGACCACCCAGGTTTCCGAATAGGGGTGGCGGTGCAGAACGGGGCCATGGCCGGGCGGACTGTCCATCAGGAACAGAGAGACATCGCTGCCGTAAGGTTCGCCCTCGAAAGCGATCGTCCGGTTGACGCTTGGCTTCTGCTCGCTGCGGCGTAGCACCTGGTACATCTTCCTCTCCTCAATCCTCGACCGGTGGGTCGGTTCGCGGAACGCTCCGCTGCTCCATCACATTGCCCTCCCGCACATCTGCGGACACCACCCGATCAAGGGAAAATCTCCGCCAGGCATGCAACCGGAGCCTCCGGCAAGGGCAATATATCTTGACACAAAGATATAGTCCATTTTATCTTGATGTCAAGATACATAGGCCCAGGAGATTTCCATGCCAGACAAGGACGTCCCCGAGCGAACCCGCGAGGATCACGTCGACCGCCTGCGCGACCAGTGGGCG
The DNA here is from genome assembly GCF_000300335.1 of Nitratireductor pacificus pht-3B. Lineage (GTDB taxonomy): Bacteria > Pseudomonadota > Alphaproteobacteria > Rhizobiales > Rhizobiaceae > Nitratireductor > Nitratireductor pacificus. Next base: position 137,952 of record NZ_AMRM01000010.1, read on the forward strand.
CGCGAGCTGCCCGATCTCGACACGATGCCGATGACCGTTCTCGGCCGCATCTACCGCCTATCCAATCTGGTTCGCCCCGGCATAGAAGCAACATTTGCAGGGTTCGGGCTGGATCGCGGCGAATTCGACGTCATCGCGACGCTGCGCCGCGCGGGACCGCCTTACCGCCTCACTCCCACGGAGCTCTACACATCGCTGATGATCTCGTCCGGTGGCCTCACCCATCGCCTCGGGCGCCTGGGAAAGGCCGGACTGATCGAGCGCCTGCCATCGCCCGACGACGGCCGCAGCATGATCGTCGCCCTCACCCAGGCGGGCCGGGAGCGCGCCGAGGCGGCGTTCCGCGCCGACATGGCCGGCGAGGCGGATCTGTTGGCCGGCATGGACCCGGCGCGCCGGGAAGCCCTGGCGGGACTGCTGAGGGAATTGACGCTGATGCTTGGCGACCGGCTCTCGGAGAAGAACAGCTGACGGCGCCTATTCGGCGGCCGTGCGCCGCGCGAACCGCTTTTCAATATATTCGCCGACCATTTTTTCAAAATCCTCGGCGATGTCCGCGCCGCGCAGGGTCGCGGCCTTCTTGCCGTCGATGAAGACCGGTGCCGCCGGGGTCTCGCCGGTGCCGGGCAGCGAGATGCCGATATCGGCATGCTTCGATTCGCCCGGCCCGTTGACGATGCAGCCCATCACCGCGACCTTCAGCGCCTCGACGCCGGGGTATTTCTTGCGCCAGACCGGCATGTTCTTGCGCAGGTCGGCCTCGATCTTCTGCGCCAGCTCCTGGAACACCGTGGATGTCGTGCGGCCGCAACCCGGACAGGCTGCCACCACGGGGACGAACTGCCGAAAACCCATCGTCTGCAGCAGCTCCTGCGCCACCTGCACCTCGCGGCTGCGGTCGCCGCCCGGCTCAGGCGTCAGGGAGATGCGGATCGTGTCGCCGATGCCCTGCTGCAGCAGAATGCCCATCGCCGCCGAGGATGCGACGATACCCTTGGTGCCCATGCCGGCCTCGGTCAGCCCCAGATGCAGCGCGTGGTTCGAGCGCCGGGCGAGTTCCGTGTAGACCGCGATCAGGTCCTGCACCTGGCTGACCTTGGCGGACAGGATGATGCGGTCGCGCCCGAGACCGATCTCCTCGGCCAGCTCTGCCGAAAGCAGCGCCGACTGCACGATGGCCTCGCGCGTCACCTCCTGGGCGGTCATCGGCGAGCCGTTCGCCTGATTGTCGTCCATGAGATGCGTCAGCAGCTCCTGGTCCAGCGATCCCCAGTTGACGCCGATGCGCACCGGCTTGTCGTACTTGATCGCCGTCTCGATGATGGCGGCGAACTGCTTGTCCTTCTTGTCCTTGAAGCCGACATTACCCGGATTGATCCGGTACTTCGCCAGAGCCTCGGCGCAGGCCGGATGATCCGCCAGCAGCTTGTGCCCGATATAATGGAAGTCGCCGATCAGCGGCACGAAGATGCCGACGCGTTCCAGCCGTTCGCGGATCTTCGGCACTGCCGCCGCGGCCTCGTCCCGGTCGACCGTGATGCGCACCAGCTCGGAGCCCGCCCGGTGCAGCGCCGCGACCTGGGCCACCGTCCGGTCCACATCGGCCGTGTCCGTATTGGTCATCGATTGCACGACGACCGGCGCATCCCCGCCGACGATGACGTTCGCGACCGCAACGCCGACGGCATCGCGCCGTGGAAAGGGCGATGAAAAATAGCCGCTCATGGACTTGCTGGCCGTGAAGGTTCCGGTCATGGGGGAACTGTCCCGATTTCAACCGCGTCGGGCCTGACGTGGCCGAGCACGGCCCGAATGTCAATGCCGCGACGACCGATTGCGACGCCGCAACGCGCTTGACAGACCGCCGCGCCGCCGTTCTGCTGCGTCGCAGCATAACATCTCCAGACGCCGAGGACCACATGAGCGCTGCACCGTCAACCGCCAGCAAGACCGCCATCGTCACAGGCTCGACATCCGGCATCGGCCTGGGCGTCGCCGAGGCCCTCGCCGCCGGCGGTTGCAACGTCGTGCTCAACGCGTTCACCGACGATCCGGCGGATCACGCCCTGGCAAGCGCCCTCGCGGCCCGGCATGGGGTTGAAGCCGCCTATGTCTGCGCCGACATGGCGGTGCCCGAAGCCTGCCGAGCGCTCGTCGAGGAGACGGCGCGGCGCTTCGGCGGCGTCGACATCCTGGTCAACAATGCCGGCATCCAGCATGTGGCGCCGGTCGAGGCGTTCCCGACCGACCGGTGGAACGCCATCCTGGCAATCAACCTGTCATCGGCGTTCCACACCATCGCCGCCGCGATCCCGCACATGAAGCGGGCGGGCTGGGGCCGCATCGTCAACATCGCCTCGGCGCACGGCCTGCGCGCATCGCCCTTCAAGGCCGCCTATGTCGCGGCGAAGCATGGCGTGGTCGGCCTGACGAAGACCGTGGCGCTCGAACTGGCGGACGACCGGATCACCTGCAACGCCATCTGCCCCGGCTATGTGCTGACGCCGCTCGTCGAGGCGCAGATTCCCGACCAGATGAAGGTGCACGGAATGGATCGCGACACGGTGGTGCGCGAGGTGATGCTCGCCCGTCAGCCGACCCGCACATTCGTCACCGTCGATGAGGTGGGCGGCTTCGTCACCTTCCTTTGCTCGGATCACGCCGCGCAGATCACGGGCGCCGCGCTTCCGATGGATGGCGGGTGGACGGCGCAATAGGGGCCGACCTCAGCGGTTTCCGGGCCGCGCCGCGGTCAGGGCGATCTCCATCAGGATGATCAGGCGCCGGGCGCCCTCTATGGCCGGCTTGCCGCAGATGCGGCGCACGCGCATGCCTTCGATGCCGTCGAGCAGGACCTCCGTGAGCGCCCGCGACGACAGGCCGAGCCGCTCCAGATCGGCGCCAGTGCGGCCGGCTTCCTCCGAAACCGCCTTCTCGACGGCCTCCGCAAGACCTTCCCGCCATTCGGCGATGATGTCCGAGGCGATCTTGTTCTCCATGTCGAGGATCTCCTCGCCGTGCGCCGACTTGTCGATCATCTCCATCAGGCCGAACAGCGCGCGGTCGAGCGCGGTCATCAGCCGCTCGCCGAACGTCCCTTTGCCGTCCAGTCCTGCCCGTGCGTCTGCCAGAGACCGCGTGAGAATGGCCGCGCCGATGGCGCGGAAGATGTCGGCCTTGTTGCGAAACTGAAGATAAAGCGTCGGCCGCGAGACTTCGGCGGCGCGCGCAATGTCGTCCATCGTAGTGCGGGCAAAGCCGTAGGCAAGAAAAACCTGCATGGCGCCATCGAGGATGCGCCCCCTTTTTGGGTCAATCGTGCTGTCAGCGGCCAGGTTCATCATTGGATACAATCTACCTTCACTTCAGAAGTTGACAAAAAAACGGATTTTGTCAATATGTCGTCGCCCTGCGCGCCGGCCCGCCTTCGACGGGCTTTTTGTGCGCGCAAGCCGACTCAATACAACAACAAAGATCGTTGATGTCAGGAGTGTATTACGTTCGGCTTTTTTGCCACGCAGGCTTGGGATATACGGGCGTGTTTTGCAGAAAAGCGCACCACTGCTGATTGAATACTGAGCGCCGCATTCCCATATCGCGCCGATCCCTGATCGACAGGCCGATTCCACCGCACCGGAAAATGACATGCCGAAGATAAGGTTCCACAAAATTGCCGCCATCGCCGTCCTGGTTGCGACCGCGGCCTGGATCGCCACCGGAGAATTCTCCTCCGTCGGCAGCGCCAGCGAGGAAGCACAGACCATCGCCGACAGGCCGGAAAATGCTCCGGCCGCCGCGCAGGTGGTGGTCGTGGCGACACCGCCGCGCATGGATCACTCCCGCACCATCCGCATTTCGGGTCTGACATCCGCCGACAAGCGCACGGCGCTCGCCTCCCGCTCCGGCGGCATCATCACCGAACTCCCGGTCTCCAAGGGACAGCGGGTGCGCAGCGGCGACCTGATCCTGCGCCTCGAGACCGAGGGCAAGGAAGCGGCCGTCGAGACCGCCCGCCAGGTTCTGGCCCAGCGCGAAGCCGAGTCTGAGGCGGCAAACAGGCTTGCCAAGACCGGCAATCTCGCGCGCCTGCAGCTCGACAGCGCCCGTTCGGCGCTGGCGACCGCCCGCTCGCAGCTCGAGGCGGCTGAGGCCGAGCTCGCCCGCATCACGGTGATCGCGCCGTTCGACGGCGTGATCGACCGGGTCGACGTGGAACTCGGTTCCTCCATCGCTCAGGGGGCCGAGGTGGCGACGCTTCTCAAGCTCGATCCGGTGATCGCCGTCGGCGAAGTGAGCGAGCACGATCTCGCCTCCGTCGACCCCGACGACCAGGCCGACGTGCGCCTCGTCAACGGCCAGACCGTGAACGGCAAGGTACGCTTCGTCAGCCGTGAGGCATCGGAGCAGACCCGCACCTTCCGCGTCGAGGTGGCGATCCCCAATCCCGACGGGGCCATCCCTGCCGGCATGACCGCCGAGATCGACATCCATGCGGAGCCGGTCGAGGCGGTTGCCCTGCCGCGTTCGGTCGTGACCCTCAATCAGGATGGGGAACTCGGCGTCCGCGCCGTGGACGCCGAGAGCAAGGTCGTCTTCTATCCCATCGATCTCGTCGACGACACGCCCAAGGCCCTTTATCTCGCCGGCATTCCGGCCGACGCCCGCATCATCGTTTCGGGACAGGACCTCGTCGCCGAGGGCGATGCCGTGACGGCGCAGCCCGCGGATGAGAAACTGATCCAGGAGCTGGCGAAGACGCTCGCCTCCGACCTCAACTAGCCCCAAGCGCGCGACCAGCGACCCACGATAGGAATCCAGATGGATATCGTCCGTATCGCAATCCAGAACGCCAGGCTCACGCTCTCCATTCTGCTGTTCTTCGTTGTCGCCGGCGCGCTTGCCTACGTCAACATTCCGAAGGAAGCCGAACCGGACGTTCCTATCCCGATCATCTATGTCAGCCTGAGCTATCAGGGCATTTCGCCGGAAGATTCCGAGCGCCTCCTCTTACGGCCGATCGAGACACGGCTGAAGAGCCTGGAAGGCGTCAAGGAGATGCGCTCGGCCGCCTATCAGGGCGGCGGCTTCGTCCTGGTTGAATTCCAGGCGGGTTACGACTTCTCCAACGCCATTGAGGACGTCCGCGCCAAGGTGGCCGACGCGCGCGGCGAGCTACCGCAGAGCGCCGACGAACCGTCCGTGCACGAGGTGAACATCTCCGAATTCCCGATTCTGGTGGTGACGCTGGCCGGCAACGTGCCCGAACGCGTCCTGTCGGCATCAGCGCGCGAACTGCGCGACCGCATCGAGGAGATCCCCGGCGTTCTGGAAGGCACGCTGCAGGGCTCGCGCGACGAGCTGGTCGAAATCCTGATCGACCCGATGAAGCTCTCTTCCTATGGCCTCCAGCTCGACCAGCTGATCAGCGCCGTCGGCGCATCCAACAGCCTGGTGGCGGCCGGCGAGCTCGAGGGCCAGGACGGACGCTATGCCGTCAAAGTGCCGTCGCTCATCGAGACGGTCGAGGACGTCGCCAACCTGCCGGTCGTCTCGAGCCCCAACGCCGTGGTCCGCGCGAGGGATCTTGCCGGAATCCGCTCGACCTTCGCCGATGCGCAGAGCGTGACCCGCCTGAACGGCAAGAAGGCCATCGCCATCGAAGTGAAGAAGCGCGTCGGCTCCAATCTGGTCGAGACCGTCGACGCCGTCAAAGCCGCCGCCAAGGAGTTCGAGGAGAACAGCAAGGCCGAGATCACCGTGTCCTACAGCCAGGACAAGTCGGTGATGATCCGGGACATGCTGAGCGAGCTGCAGAACCATGTTCTGATCGCCGTCATCCTCGTCTTCATCGTCGTGCTCTACACGCTCTCGGGGCGCGCCTCGCTGCTGATCGGCCTTGCCGTTCCCGCCTCGTTCCTGATGGGCATCTACGCGCTTTCGCTGGGCGGGTTCACCGTCAACATGGTGGTGCTGTTCAGCCTCATCCTGGCGGTCGGCATGCTCGTCGACGACGCGATCATCGTCACCGAGTTCGCCGAACGGCGCATGTCCGAGGGCATGGACAAGGTGCAGGCCTACGAACTGGCCGCCAAGCGCATGGCCGGCCCGGTGATCGCAGCCACCATGACCCGTGTCGCCGCCTTCTCGCCCCTCCTGTTCTGGCCGGGCATCGTCGGCGAGTTCATGAAATATCTGCCGATCACGCTGATCGTCACCCTCTCGGCGTCGATGATCTATGCCCTGATCTTCACCCCCACGCTGGGCGCGATCTTCGCCAAGGCGCATGTGGAGGAGAAACCGAAGCCGGACGGCTGGTACATGGGCCTGGTCAAGCAGGCGGTGCGCTTCCCCAAGACGGTGATCGTTCTGACCATCGGTCTTCTGGGCGGCATCATCTACAGCTACTCGCAGTACGGCGCCGGCGTGGAGTTCTTCCCCAACGTCGAACCCGAATACGGCCTGATGTACGTGCACGCGCGCGGCAACCTCTCGCTCGACGAGATGGATCGCCTGGTGAAGCCGGCCGAGGACAAGCTCCTCAACTGGCCCGGGATCGAATCCGTCTACACCCGCGTCGGCAAGACGCGCGGCGGCGGCCAGGACATCGACGAGGACGTGATCGGCGTCATCCAGTACGAGTTCGTCGACTGGCGCGAGCGTGCGCCGGCCAGCGAGATCCTCAACGATCTGCGCGCCGAGCTTGCCGGCACGCCCGGCGTCGAGGTCGAGGTTCGGGTGCCCGATGCCGGGCCGCCGACCGGCCAGGCCATCCAGATCCGCCTGTCCGCCACGGATCCCGCCGGCCTCGGTGACCAGGCGGCCGCCGTCGCCAAGGCCATCTCGGACATCCCAGGCGTCATCGATGTCGGCGACGGCCTGCCGCCGCCCGGCATCGACTGGGCGATCAAGGTGGATCGCGCCAAGGCCGCCCAGTACGGCATCAGCCCGGTCTCCGTCGGCACCGTGGTCCAGCTCGTCACCACCGGCCTGAAGCTCTCCGAGTACCGACCAGCCGGGGTGGACGACGCCGTGGACATCCGCCTGCGCCTGCCGGAAGACCGTCGCACCCTGTCGACGCTCGACCAGCTGCGCGTGCAGACCGCCAACGGTCCGGTGCCGATCTCCAACTTCATGACCCGCGAACCGGAGCGTGCGACCGGCACGCTCAACCGGATCGACGGGATGCGCACCATCGTCGTCAGCGCCAACGTCGCCAGCGGCTTCCAGGTGGCGGCGGTCCAGGCCAATGTGAACCAGGCCCTGAACGACATGGATCTCGGCGCCACGCGCTGGAAGCTCGCCGGCTCCAACGAGGAAAGCGAGGAGGCGAGCGCCTTCCTGTCGAAAGCCTTCGGCGCCGCGATCTTCCTGATCTTCGTCGTGCTGCTGGCGCAGTTCAACAAGTTCACCAGCGTCTTCCTCGTGCTGATGACCGTGGTCATGGCGACCATCGGTGTGTTCCTCGGCCTGCTGATCACGGGACAGCCCTTCGGCATCGTCATGTCGGGCATCGGCGTGATCGCGCTAGCCGGCGTGGTGGTCAACAACAACATCGTGCTGATCGACACCTATGATCGTCTGCGCCGCGAGGGCTGGAAGAAGCAGGAAGCGATCCTGCAGACCTGCCGCGAGCGCGCGCGGCCGGTCATGCTGACGGCGATCTCGGCGGTGCTTGGCGTTCTGCCGATCGCCTTCGGCTTCGGTCTGGAACTCTTCCATCACACGGTGACCATCGGTGCGCCGTCGACCCAGTGGTGGATCGCCTTGTCCGGCGCCATCGTCTACGGCCTGTCCTTCGCCACGCTGCTGACGCTCATCGTCACGCCGGCGGCGCTGATGATCTTCACCCGCGAGACGCTGCCCGCCGGCGCCAAGCGGCGCAGCCTGCTGGCGCGCCTGTTCCGTCGCAAGGAGAAGAAGGAGGAGCCCGTCGCCGACAATGTCGACCTGCCCTCCAGCGCCTATCCCAACGCTGCGGAGTAGCATCGGCCGGGCGGGCGCGGCGCGCGCATGCCAGTAAGGACGAAACGGGCCGGGGGTTCGCCGAAACCTCCGGCCCGTTTTCTTTGGCGGGAACCCAGTCCCGTCCGGCACGTTGATCCCGTACAGTTCAACCGTGCGAGGACAACATCATGTCGCTTGGGACGATCCTCATCATCATCCTCATCCTTGTCTTGCTCGGCGCTTTCCCCGCCTGGCCTCATTCACGCGGCTGGGGCTATGGCCCCTCCGGCATCCTCGGGCTGGTCTTGGTGATCGTGCTGATCCTGATGTTGATGGGCCGGATCTGATCCGGCCTCTCACTCGGCAGGTTGCGCGGCGATCGTGTCCGCGGAGCGGACGAGATGCGCCATGGACAGGACGATGGCGAGCATGATCGCGAAGGCGATGAAGATCGGCGCGAAACCCGTCCGCTCGGCCACGAAACCGACAAGCGACGGCGCGAGCAGCATGCCCGAATAGCCGATCGTCGTCGTCACGCTCATGCCCGCGCCCGGTGAAAGGCCGGGCTGGTTGCCCGCGGCCGAGAAGACGATCGGCACCATGTTGGCGATGCCCAGGCCAGCGAGCGCGAAGGCGACGACCGCGATCAGCGGCGACGGCGCGAGCCCCGCGCCGAGCATGCCGATTGTGGCCACCACGCCCGAATAGCGCAGGGTCCGGACCGCCCCCAGGCGGTTCCGCAACCCGTCTCCGGCGAATCGCATCACCGCCATCGTTCCCGAGAAGGCCGTATAGGCCAGGCTTGCCTGCGCGATGCCGGCGCCCATCTCCTGCCGCATGTAGAGCGCCGCCCAGTCGAGCACGGCCCCCTCCGGAAGCATGCAGAAAAGGGCGAGAACGCCTGTCAGATAGACGAGCGGATTGCGCGGCAGGCCGCCGCGCCGTCCGCCTGCGGCCCGCCCGGCCGGCCGGCTCTCGACGATCAGGAAAGGCAGGGCGGCGAGGACGATGGCGAAGGCAAACGCCACCACCAGCCCGACATGGGTGACATGCCCGAACCGCTCGATGAGCAGCCCGCCGACCCCCGCCCCGACGAAACCGCCCAGGCTCCAGAAGCCGTGCGACGACGACATCACCGCCCGGCGCAGGCCGCGTTCCACGGCGACGGCGTTGGAATTCATCGAAATATCCATCGCGCCCAGAAACCCGCCGAACAGGACCAGCGCCGCCACGATCTGCCAGATCTGCGTGGCGAAAGCCAGTCCGGCGAAGGAGAGGACACAGACCGTGGCGGTGATGCGCAGGATGGCCCGTGAGCCGAACCGGCCGATCAGATAGCCGCAGAGCGGCATGGCCAGAACCGCGCCGGAGCCGAACACCAGGATCAGCAGGCCGAGCGCCGTTTCGCTGAGCCCGAACCGGCTCGCCACGAGCGGGATCTGCGGCGCCCAGCTGCCGATCATGAAACCGTTGACGAAGAAACAGGCCGCGACGGCCCAGCGGCCGAGCGCCGCATTGCTGATGGACATTGAAGGGCTCCGCAAAGAAAACGGCGCGACAGGCCCGGTCTGGCCTCGGTCGCGCCGAATTTAAATCGGTTTAACCCGCTCCGTCAATCACCGCTTTCGAAGACGACCAGCAGGTCCTTGGCGTCGATCTGATCGCCGGCCTTGACCAGGACCTCGGCAATCGTCCCGTCGCGTTCGGCATGCAGCGCCGTCTCCATCTTCATCGCCTCGATCGACAGAACGACATCGCCGGACCGCACGGTCTGGCCCGGCTTGACGGCAAGCGTCGAGACGACACCCGGCATCGGCGCGCCCATATGGGCGTCGTTGCCAGGTTCCGCCTTACGCCGCGCCGCCGCTGCCGAGGCGCCATGCACCCGGTCCGGCACCTTGACGCGCCGCGGTTGGCCGTTCAGCTCGAAGAACACGGTGACCATGCCCTTCTCGTCCACCTCGCCCACGGCCAGACAGCGGATCACCAGCGTCTTGCCGCGTTCGATGTCGACGAGAATCTCGTCCTCCGGCTCCATGCCGTAGAAATAGACAGGCGTCGGCAGGACGCTGACCGGGCCGTAATTTTCCGCCGCGGCCGCGAAATCGGCGAAGACCTTCGGATACATCAGCGACGAGGCGAACTCGAACTCGCTGATCTTGCGCCCGAGCTTTTCCTCCACGGCCTTGCGGTCCGCCGCAAGGTCCGCCGGCTTGAGCAGCGAGCCCGGCCTGACCGTGATCGGCTCAGCGCCCTTCAGGACCTTCTTCTGCAGCGCCGCCGGCCAGCCGGAAGGCGGCTGCCCCAGATCGCCGCGCAGCATCGACACCACCGAGTCCGGGAAGGCGATGTCCTTCTCCGGGTTCTCGACATCCGCCACCGTCAGGTCCTGGCTGACCATCATCAGCGCCATGTCGCCGACGACCTTGGACGACGGCGTCACCTTGACGATGTCGCCGAACATCATGTTGACGTCGTGATAGGCGCGCGCCACCTCGTGCCAGCGCGTCTCCAGCCCGAGGGACCGGGCCTGCTCCTTCAGGTTAGTGAACTGGCCGCCCGGCATCTCGTGCAGATAGACCTCCGATGCCGGTCCCTTGAGATCGCTTTCGAACGCCGCATACTGGTTGCGCACCGCTTCCCAGTAGAACGACACGCGGCGCACCCATTCGCGGTCGAGACCCGTATCGCGCGGGTCGCCCTTCAGCGCTTCGACGATGGAGCCGAGGCAGGGCTGCGAGGTGTTGCCCGACAGTGCGTCCATCGCCGCGTCGACCGCATCGACGCCGCTCTCCACGGCGGCGAGCACCGTCGCGGCGGAAATGCCGGACGTGTCGTGCGTGTGGAAATGCAGCGGCAGGTCCGTCGCCTCGCGCAGCGCCTTGAACAGCACCCGCGCCGCCGCCGGCTTCAGGAGGCCGGCCATGTCCTTGATGGCGATGATGTGTGCACCGGCCGCTTCCAGTTCCTTGGCCAGGGCCACATAATATTTAAGATCGTACTTGGCGCGCTCGGGATCGAGGATGTCGCCCGTATAGCAGATCGTCGCCTCGCACAGCTTGCCTTCCGCACCCACGGCGTCCATCGCGACGCGCATGTTCTCGACCCAGTTCAGGCAGTCGAAGACGCGGAACAGGTCGATGCCGCCGGCGGCCGCCTGCTTGACGAAATGCTGCACCACATTGTCGGGATAATTGGTGTAGCCGACGCCATTCGCGCCGCGCAGAAGCATCTGCAGAAGGAGGTTCGGCGCCCCTTCGCGGATAACGGAAAGGCGCTCCCACGGATCTTCCGTGAGAAAGCGCATGGAGACGTCGAATGTCGCACCGCCCCAGCATTCGAGCGACAACAATTCCGGCAGGGCACGCGCATAGACGCCGGCAATGCGTGCCATGTCGAAGGTTCGCATGCGGGTCGCCAGCAGCGACTGATGACCGTCGCGCATGGTCGTGTCGGTGATGAGCGTGCGCTTTTCGGCGCGCATCCATTTGGCGAAGCCCTCCGGACCGAGCGCGTCGAGCCTCTGCTTCGTGCCATCGGGGATAGGCGCTTCAAGATAAGGCACACGCGGGGCTGCCGCTTCTGCATTCGGCTTGGCGCGGCCGCGCGCTTCCGGATGACCGTTGACCGTCACGTCCGCCAGGTAGTTCAGAAGCTTGGTGGCGCGGTCCTGCCGCTTCACCTGCGTGAACAGTTCCGGTGTCTGGTCGATGAACCGCGTGGTGTAGGAGGCATCGCGGAACTTCGGATGACCGATGATCGCCTCGAGGAAGGTCAGGTTCGTCGCCACCCCGCGGATGCGGAACTCGCGCAGCGCGCGGTCCATACGGGAGATTGCCTCCTGCGGCGTCGGCGCCCAGGCCGTCACCTTCTCGAGCAGCGGGTCGTAGAAGCGGGTGATCACCGCGCCCGAATAGGCCGTGCCGCCATCGAGCCGGATGCCGAAGCCGGTCGCGCCGCGATAGGCGGTGATGCGGCCATAGTCGGGAATGAAGTTCTGCTCCGGGTCCTCGGTGGTGATACGGCACTGGAGCGCATGGCCGTTCAGGCGCACATCGGCCTGCGCCGGCACGCCGGAGCGCGGATCGCCGATCTTCTCGCCCTCGAGGATGTGGATCTGCGCCTTGACGATATCGACGCCCGTCACCTCCTCGGTCACCGTATGCTCCACCTGGATGCGCGGATTGACCTCGATGAAGTAGAAGGCGCCCGTGTCGGCATCCATCAGGAACTCGACCGTGCCGGCGCCCACATAGTCGGTGGCTTCGGCGATCTTCAGCGCGTAGCCGCACAGCTCGGCGCGCCGGGCATCGTCGAGATAGGGCGCGGGCGCCCGCTCGACGACCTTCTGGTTGCGCCGCTGGATCGAGCAGTCGCGCTCGAAAAGGTGCACCGCATTGCCGTGCGTGTCGCCCAGCACCTGCACTTCGACGTGGCGCGCGCGCTCGACCAGCTTTTCGAGATAGACCTCGTCCTTGCCGAAGGCGGCCTTCGCCTCGCGCTTTGCCTCCATCACCTCCGAGGCCAGGTCCTTGGCGTTGCGGATCGCGCGCATGCCGCGCCCGCCGCCGCCCCAGGATGCCTTCAGCATCACCGGGTAGCCGATCTCCTCGGCCATCCCGGCAACCTTGACCATGTCGTCGGGCAACGGTTCCGTCGCGGGCACGACCGGCACGCCGACATCGATGGCCAGGTTGCGCGCAGCCACCTTGTTGCCCAGCCGGCGCATCGTTTCGGGCTTCGGGCCGATGAAGGTAATGCCGGCTTCGGCGCAGGCCTCGGCGAATTCCGGGCTTTCCGACAGGAGCCCGTAGCCCGGATGAATGGCGTCGGCGCCGGAAAGTCGGGCGACGCGGATCACTTCCTCGATCGACAGGTAGCTCTCGATCGGCCCGAGATCGCGGTCGAGATGCGGCCCCCGGCCAACCTGGTAGGATTCGTCGGCCTTGAACCGGTGCAGCGAATACTTGTCCTCTTCGGCCCAGATGGCCACCGTTCGGATGTCGAGCTCGTTGGCGGCTCGGAAGACGCGGATGGCAATTTCAGAACGGTTTGCGACGAGGATCTTTCTAATCTGCACTGGCAATGCTCCGGGAAGAGTATGAAAGCTGCGACGAACCGTGAGGGCACGCGCATCTCTGCCCCGCGCCAAACGGCCGGCCATGATTAGCGCGCTCCATGCTGCGGTGCAAACTTTCTTGACGCTAGGGGAGCCGAATGGGCTCTTTCGTGGCCACGATTGTCCGGTCCCGCAGAACGTTCCACCGCCCCCCGCGCGGGATGAGGGACAGCCTCTTTCTCACAAATGCTGAAGATCAAACATGAAAGGGGCGGGCGGCGACATTGATGGTTGATGCGCGGCATTGGGTGTTCGGTCCTTCCTGCCGCGTTGGCGCCCGCCCCTCATCCGGCCC
>NZ_AMRM01000011.1 GCF_000300335.1 Nitratireductor pacificus pht-3B
CCGACAAGCCGGGCATGCACGGCCCCAAGGCGACGCTGGACGAGCTGTCCTCCGTGCTGGTGCCGGAAAAGGATGGCGGCGTGCTGTCGCGCGTCGGCGTGGTGGACTATTCCATCGGCAAGGGCGTTGCGCCCGGCGTCTTCGTCGTCGCCGACATGTCGCATCCGCGCATTTCGGAGCGCATGGAAGACCTGAAGATGGGCAAGGGTCCCTATTTCACCTTCCACCGCCCCTATCACCTGACCTCGCTCGAGGTGCCGCTGACCTGCGCCCGCGTTGTGCTCTACGGCAAGGCGGACATGGTGCCGCTCGACAAGCCGGTCGCCGAGGTCTGCGCCGTCGCCAAGAAGGACATGCAGCCGGGCGAGACGCTCGATGCGATTGGTGAATACTGCTACCGCGCCTGGATCATGACGGTGCCGGAAGCGCGCGCCTCCAGGGCGATCCCCTGCGGCCTGCTTCAGGGCGGCACGGTCACCAAGCCCATCAGGAAGGGCGAACTCATCACGTCCGACAACGCTGCCCCGCCGGCCGGTTCCAAGATCGCCGAGCTGCGCGCGCGTCAGGACAAGCTCGTTTACGGCTAGATCGCCGCGCGTCCGCGCGACGCGCACAGGAACGATCCGATTTATCGAGGGAGCCTCGGACCAACCGGAAACCGGTTTCCACTTTCCGGTCCGAAGCCCCAGACAGGAGCGTGAATATGTCGGCCACGGCCAGGAAGAGCGCCTCGAAAACCGAGGGCGCCAATCAGCCTTTCATCTACAGGCAGTTCGATCAGGACAAGCTGCGCGATGCGCTGCGCAAGATGTATCTGATCCGCCAGTTCGAGGAGGGCGCGGAAGAAAGCTACATGCGCGGCCTGATCCATGGCACGATGCACCTGTCCATCGGCCAGGAGGCGAGCGCCGTCGGCATCTGCCTCGGCCTTTCCGATGAAGACCAGATCACCTCCACGCATCGCGGCCATGGCCACTGCATCGCCAAGGGCGCCGACGTCTCGCGCATGTTCGCCGAGTTCTTCGGCAAGACGACGGGTTATTGCCGCGGCCGCGGCGGCTCCATGCACATCGCCGACGTATCGACGGGCAATCTCGGCGCCAACGGCATCGTCGGTGGCGGCCTGCCGATTGCCGTCGGCGCTGCCCTGACCGCCAAGAAGATGAAGACCGGCAATGTCGTCGTCTGCTTCTTCGGCGACGGCGCGAACAATGAGGGCGCGTTCCACGAGGCGCTCAACATGGCGGCCATCTGGAAGCTGCCGGTCGTCTTCGTCTGCGAGAACAACGGCTACGGCATGTCCACCTCCGTGGCCCGCGCGACGGCGGTTCCCAACATCGCCGACCGCGCCGCCGCCTATGCGATGCCCGGCGTGATCGTCAACGGCAATGTCGTTTCGGATGTGGCCGAGGCAATGCACGAGGCGAGCGAACGCGCCAGGCGCGGCGACGGTCCGACGCTGATCGAGTGCAAGACCTACCGCTATCGCGGCCACTCCAAGAGCGACCGCAACCGCTATCGCAGCAAGGAAGAAATCGAGGAGTGGATGACCGAACGCGATCCGATCGAGGCGTTCGAGGCCGAACTCGTCGAGTTCGGCGTCATCGACGCCGCCGGCATCGAGGCGATCCGCGCCGATGTCGCCCGGGAGATCGCCGCCGGCATCGAGTTCGCCAAGGAAAGCCCGATGCCGGATGTCGCCAACCTCGAAAAATACGTCTACACGGAGCAGGCTTGATATGGATGCGCAGGTCGAGACAGCCACGCGTGAACTGAGCTACGCGCAGGCCATCCAGGAGGCCATGGCCATCGCCATGGAGCGCGACGAGCGCGTGTTCCTGATGGGCGAGGATATCGGCGTCTACGGCGGCGCGTTCCAGGTGACCGGCGACCTCGTCGAGCGGTTCGGCCCCGAGCGGGTCATGGACACGCCGATCTCGGAGCTGGGCGGCGCCGGCATCGCGGTCGGCGCGGCCGTCACCGGCATGCGGCCGGTCTTCGAGTTCCAGTTCTCCGATTTCGCGACGCTCGCCATGGAGCAGATCGTCAACCAGGCCGCCAAGATGCGCTACATGCTGGGCGGCGCCGTTTCGGTTCCTGTCGTCATGCGCTTTCCGGCCGGCTCCGGCACGGGTGCTGCCGCGCAGCACAGCCAGAGCCTGGAAGCCTGGCTCGGCCACGTGCCCGGCCTGAAGGTGATCCAGCCGGCGACGCCGCACGACGCCAAGGGCCTGCTGCTGGCGGCGATCGAAGACCCGGACCCGGTGATGATCTTCGAGCACAAGCTGCTCTACAAGATGAAGGGCGCGGTGCCCGAGGGCTACTACACGGTGCCGATCGGCAAGGCCGATGTGCGCCGCGAGGGCCGGGACCTGACCATCGTCGCCACGTCGATCATGGTGCACAAGGCGTTGGAAGCGGCCGAGACGCTTTCCGGCGAGGGCATCGACATCGAGGTGATCGACCTGCGCACCATCCGTCCGATGGACCGGCAGACGGTGATCGAGAGCGTGCGCAAGACGTCGCGCCTGATGTGCGTCTATGAGGGCGTGAAGACGCTGGGCATCGGCGCCGAGGTTTCGGCGATGATTGCCGAGAGCGAGGCGTTCGACTATCTCGACGCCCCGATCGTGCGGCTGGGCGGCGCGGAGACGCCGATCCCCTACAATCCGGAGCTGGAAAAGGCGACGGTTCCGCAGGTGGACGGAATCGTCAGAGCGGCGCGCGACCTCGTGACGGGAGCGCGCTGACCATGCCCGTCGAAGTCATTCTGCCGAAAGTCGACATGGACATGGCGACGGGCCGGATCTCGGCCTGGCTCGCCGAGGAAGGCGCGACGGTCAAGAAGGGCGACGTGCTGTTCGAGATCGAGACCGACAAGGCGGCGATGGAGATCGACGCGCCGGCAAGCGGCATCCTGCGCAACGTGACCGGCAAGGAAGGCGTCGACATTCCCGTCGGCCAGGCCGTGGCCTGGATCTACGAGGAAGGTGAGGCCGTGGCCGATGCGCCGGCTTCTGCGCCTGCCGAAGCCGTGGCCGAAGCGTCCGCAAAGGCCGAAGCGCCGGCTCCCGTTGAAACCGCAGCGCCTGTCGCGGCTGCTCCGGCGGCAACTGCAGAAGCATCCTCGGGCGTTCGCGCCTCTCCGCTTGCCCGCCGTCTGGCGAAGGAAGCTGGTCTCGATCTTTCCGCCATCGCCGGTTCTGGCCCGAAGGGCCGGATCGTCAAGGCCGATGTGGAAGCCGCCGGCAGAAATGGCGGTGCGCAAGCAGTTGCAGATGCACCGGCAGCAACCACGGTCCCGGTTGCGCCTCAGGCTATGTCCGACGACGCCGTGCTGAAGCTCTTCGAGGAAGGCTCCTACGAGCTGATCCCGCATGACGGCATGCGCAAGACCATCGCCCGCCGTCTGGTCGAGGCGAAGTCCACCATCCCGCATTTCTACCTGACGCTCGATTGCGAGATCGACGCGCTTCTGGCGCTGCGCAAGCAGCTCAACGATGCCGCGCCGATGGTGAAGACCAGGGAAGGGGAAAAGCAGGCCTACAAGCTGTCGGTCAACGACATGGTCATCAAGGCCCATGCCAGGGCGCTAGCCATGGTGCCGGACGCCAATGTGTCCTGGACCGAGAATGCGATGGTGAAGCACAGGCATGCCGATGTGGGCGTCGCCGTGTCGATCCCGGGTGGCCTGATCACGCCGATCATCCGCCGCGCCGACGAGAAGACGCTGTCGGCCATCTCCAACGAGATGAAGGACCTGGCCGCGCGGGCGCGCTCGCGCAAGCTGAAGGCGGAAGAGTATCAGGGCGGCAACACCGCCGTTTCCAATCTCGGCATGTTCGGCATCAAGGATTTCGCCGCCGTCATCAACCCGCCGCATGCGACGATCCTCGCGGTCGGCGCGGGCGAGAGCCGAGCCGTGGTCAAGGATGGCGCGGTGAAAGTTGCAACGGTGATGTCAGTGACCTTGTCGACCGATCACCGGGCAGTGGACGGGGCGCTGGGTGCGGAGCTTCTGGCGGCCTTCAAGCAGGTGATCGAGCACCCGATGGCCATGCTGGTGTAGGCCGTTTCACGGAATACCGTGCAACTCGGCGCTGTCCGCGTTCAGATGTTGGCAGCGCCATTTTTTTGCATGTCGTCAGCCTTCGGCGTGCGCGCCGGCGATGAAGCCGCGCCGCGCCAGTTCGCGCTCGACGCCCGGCCAGTCGGTGCAGATGGCATGCGCGCCAGCTTGCGTCAGTTTCTCTGCATGGCCGGAGTAAGTGTGGCTGCCGCCGGTGAAGCCGATGGCCGTCATGCCGGCTGCGACGGCTCCCTGAACGCCGAAGGGCGAATCCTCGATCACCACCGATGAGGATGGCTCGGAACCAAGCCTCTCGGCGGCGAAGAGGAAGATGTCGGGCGCCGGCTTGCCATGCTTCACCATCGCGGTGCTGAAGACCTCCTCGCCGAAGAAGCTGGCGAGACCGGTCACCTCCAGGCTAAGCGCGATGCGCTTCATCGAGGAGGAGGAGGCGACGCAGCGCGGCCCCCGGAGGCTCTGCAGGAAGGGGAGGATGCCGCGCGTCGGCTCGAGGTCTTCGGCGAACAGCGCCTGCGTCTCCACCCAGAAGTCGCCGGTGGCGTGTTCGGGGAAGGCATGTCCGGTCAGCTCGTGAATCCGGGTGATGATGTCCGCCTGCTTCATGCCGATGCACTGGCCGACGATGTCGGTCGTGATGGTCATGCCGTGCTTGCGGTAGACGCGCTCGAAGGCGATGGCCGCCAGGGGTTCGCTGTCGACGAGAACGCCGTCGCAATCGAAGATGATCAGGGGACGCTGCATGGAGGCTCCGGGTCTGTGAGGCGTTTCGGTAAGCTGGGCCTGCGCCGTTCAGGCGATGGAATCGGGCGTGGCCCGCGGCGATTGCAGGGCGGCGCTGCCGGCTTCGATGGCCCGGCGCATGGCGAGCCGTCCCTCGACCAGATCGGGCGCGACCCAGTTGGGTTCGCCGCCCAGGAAGCGGTCGAGAAAGGCCACGGCGGAGGCCGGCATCTCGCGCGTATTCTCGCGGTAGGACCACCAGGTTCGCAAGTCGTCGGCACAGCGATCGAGCAGCGGCGTCTGGCCGAACTCCTGCTCGAAGATGGCGGCGATCGCGCAGACGCAGTAGTTCGTATAGAGGAAACCCTCCGGCCAGAAGCGGACGATCTCGGAGCTGGCGGCACTGCCGGTGACCGTGCTGCCCGGGCTCACGCTCGCCGGCGCCCGGCGGATCATCTCCTTCAGCGCCAGCCCGGCGGCGTAGACGATGAAATCGGCGCGGTCGAGCCGGGCGAAGTCCTTGCGGGCGTCGATCATCTCGACCCAGTCGAGGAACACGCGGGTGAGCTTTTCCTCGTCGATCTCGAACGCGACGCCGTAATGCGCCGTCACCGCCCGCGCGTTGCCGCGAAAGGTGGCGCGGAACCAGCGCAGCTGCCGCAGCCTGTGGCGCAGGTCGGGCATTACCGCCAGCTCGTTCTTGAAGTCCAGATCCACGTTTGCAGCTCCTTTGCGGGAATCATAGCATGCGGGCGGCAGCTTCCAATCGGATATGCCGGACCGCGGGCCAGCGCCGCTCCCATGAATATACAATTTGACATTTCAAAAAACAAATGTTCTTAATTTCCTGTTCCCGTTGCGCGGATGCTGGCTTCGCAATCACCGGGAACAGGCGGTTTGGGAGGAGTTGCCTGATGGCATTGTGGCAATGGGGGCTTTTGCTCCTGGCTTTGGTCTGGGCGCTGCAGTCCTACGGGGTGTGGCTGCAGATGCGGCACTATTCCGACGTCTTCAAAGGCATCACGCAGAAATTCACAGACGGTTATGTGGGCACGGGCGCGTTTCACGGCCGCTTCCTGAAGAAGGGCGCCATCGCCATCGTGGTCATCGCGCCGGACCTGACGGTGCGCCGCATCCTGACGATGAGCGGCCGCTCGGTCTTCGCGAAGTTCGTCCGCCACGAGGAATTCGAGGGCATGACGCTCGACCGGCTGCGCGCCGAGCCGGCCCTGTTCGGCCCTGACGCGCCGGGCCTGACGGCGGCGATCACCCAGGCGGTGGCGCAGATCGACCGCACGCGGTCGGGCGACGAACCGCCGCTCAGGGAATCGCTGGTGGCGACCAGTCCGCAGACATGAACGGCAAGATCCGGAGCCGGCCGAGAAGCCGGCAGGACCACTGAAGGAGAGGGAGGAAAATGTCAGTCATTTCACTCATGGCGCAACACGCCGACACGGCCATGCAGGGGTTGCATATGGCCGGGTCGTTCGCTGGCGACGCCGCGCTGCATGGCAAGCTCGCCATGAAGGGGGCGTCGCATGATCTCGTCGTCCTCGCGCAGGCGAGCGGCGACATATCGGTCGAGGAGTTCCGCGAGAAGCTGAACACCGTCGCCCAGGAGGAACAGCTCGGCTGGCTCACCGCCGCCGGCAAGTACTTCATCGGCATCTTCCAGAAGGGCGGCGAGGTTTTCGCCGGCTTTGTCACCGGCATCATTCCGACGCTGGTGGTGCTGATGACCGCCTTCTACGCCATCACCGAACTGGTCGGCGAGAAGCGCGTGCACGGTCTCGCGCAGAGCGCCGGCCGCATCGCGCTCACCCGCTACACCGTGCTGCCGGTGCTGGCCGTGTTCTTCCTGACCAACCCGATGGCCTACACCTTCGGCTCGTTCCTCGAGGAGAAGCACAAGCCCGCCTTCTACGATGCGGCGGTCTCCTACGTGCATCCGCCGCTCGGCCTGTTCCCGCACATCAATCCGGGCGAGTACTTCGTCTGGGGCGGCATTCTCGTGGCGCTGCTCGAGCTGGAGCGCACCGGCGCCGTGCCGGGCGGTTATCATATCACCGTGGCGATCTGGTACGCCATCGTCGGCCTCGGCGTGATCCTGCTGAAGGGCATGCTGACCGAGCGGATCACCGCGATCATGGCGCGCCGCCAGGGCGTTGAGCTCTAGGGGAGGGGCGGACATGGCAAATTCATACAAGGCGGTCAGGATTTCCAAGGGCGCGTCCGGCTGGGGCGGCCCGCTGGTGATCGCACCGACGGCCGAACGCAACAAGATCGTCTCCGTCACGGGCGGCGGCATCCACCCGGTGGCCAAGCGCATCGCCGAGATGACGGGCGCGGAAGCGGTCGATGGCTTCAAGAGCCCGCCGCTGGAAAGCGAGATGGCCGTCGTCGTCGTCGATTGCGGCGGCACGGCGCGCTGCGGCGTCTATCCGCGCAAGCGCATCCCGACCGTCAACCTGACCCCTGTCGGCCAGGCCGGGCCGCTGGCGCAGTTCATCACCGAGGACATCTATGTCTCGGGCGTCACGCCGGAGAGCATCGAGATGGCCGACGGGAGCGCTGCCGCGACGGTTGCCGGCGGCGCGGCTTCTTCGGACGGCTTTGCGGCGGCGAATGCGGCCGCTCCGGCGGAGATGCCGAGCGAGGGCGGACTGATCGGCCTGATCAGCAGCGTCGGCCGGGTGATGGGCCGGGTCGTCGGCATCTTCTTCAATGCCGGCCGGCGGACCATCGACCAGGTGGTGCGCAACGTGCTGCCGTTCATGGCCTTCGTGACCATGCTGATCGGCCTCATCCTCTATACGGGCATCGGCGACGTGCTGGCCCAGCCGATGGGACCGCTGGCCAACAACATCATCGGCCTGCTGATCATCTCGGCCATCTGCGGCCTGCCGTTCCTGTCCCCTGTGCTCGGGCCGGGCGCGGTCATCGCGCAGGTGATCGGCGTCGCCATCATCGGTCCGCAGATCGCCAACGGCACGATTTCGCCGGCGATGGCGCTGCCGGCGCTGTTTGCCTACAACACGCAGGTGGGCTGCGACTTCGTGCCCGTCGGCCTGGCGCTGGGCGAGGCGAAGCCGAAGACGATCGAGATCGGCGTCCCGGCCGTGCTGATCAGCCGCCAGATCATGGGCCCGGTCTCGGTGCTCATCGCCTGGCTGGTGAGCCTGGTGGTGCTTTAGGAATCCGGAGGGGCGGCGTTGCTGCCGCCGCCCTTCCAACTGTTTGCATGGTGTTTTCTGGGAGTTTTTGAATGCCGGTGTTTCTCAAGACGCGCATTACCGCGATTGGACCCGAGGTGGCCGAACTGGCCGAGGGCGGCGTGCTGATCCTGTTCGCCGACGGTGCGCCCGAGGAACTCGCCGAGGTTTCGGTCCTGCACGCGACGCAGGAGGGGCCTGCCCCTGACGCGCCGGGCGCCGGCACGCCGGTCCGCGTGGGAACGGTTTCCGCAGAGATCACGGCCATGGGCGACGCCGCCTGGAACAAGGTGCGCGAGATCGGCCATGTGGTGATCAATTTCAACGGCGCCGATGCGGTGGAGCGTCCGGGCGAGATCTGCGCCTCGGAGATCGAGCCGTCCGTTCTGGTCGCCGCGCTTGAGACCGGCGCCGTCATCACCATCGGCGAATAGCGCCGCACGTTCACGCAGAGTATACGAGAAGCCTATGGAACGCTCGACCATCGTCCGAGTGCAGGAAGGCCTGCACGCCCGACCCGCGACCCGCTTCGTGCGGCTTGCCAAGGGTTTCGAGAGCGACGTGGAAATCGTCAAGGGCGGCAAGGCCGTGAGCGCGAAAAGCTCGGTCAAGCTGATGCTGCTCGGCGTGAAGGAGAATGACGAGGTCACCATCCGCGCGGAAGGGGCCGATTCCATCGAGGCGGTCGAAGCCCTGATCGCCTATCTGGACAACCCGCTTTCCGGCGTGGAGGAGGCTCCCGCCGAGGCAGCCGCCGCGCCGGCGGTGGCGCAGCCTGCGCCGGCGGCGCGGCAGGCGGAGCCGGACCTGCCGGGCGGTCTCAGGGGCGTTCCGGCCAGCGCCGGCGTGTCGCTGGGGCCGGTGTTCGCGCATTTCCCGCCGCAGATCACGCCGCGCAACGAAACGCTTGCGCCGGCGCAGATCGGGCCTGAGAAGGCGCTGTTCGAGGATGCGGTGGCGCGTCTGCAGGAGCGGCTCGACCGGTCGCTCGCGGATGACGGCATGCAGGAGAGCGACCGTGCCATCGTCGCGGCGCTGCGCGATATCGCCGCCGATGACGCCCTGCGCGACGAGACGCTGAAGGCCATCGACGGCGGGCTCGACGCCGTTTCGGCGGTCATCGCCGCGTCGTCGCGGCTTGCCGCCGAGTTCCGCGCGCTCGACGACGCCTATCTCAGCGCCCGTGCCGAGGACCTAGACGCGATCGCCCGGCAGATCTGCCTGACGCTGCTTGGCCAGGAAGACGCGCGGCTCGACGACATCGCGGACGGCGCGATCCTGGTCGCCGAGGACATCGGCGCCTGGGACCTGGCGCGTGCGCCGCTGAAGCGCCTGGGTGGCGTGGTCTGCGGCCATGGCGGGGCAACCTCGCATGTGGCGATCATCGCGCGCACCCACGGCATTCCGGCCGTCCTCGGCCTGGGGGACGCCGTGCACGCGCTTCGCGAGGCGGACGAAGCGGCGGTGGACGGAGATGCCGGCCTTGTGTTCGCTGCTCCCGACGGCGCCACGCGCCAGCGCTTCGCCGACATGATCGGTGCGGCCAACAGGGAGAAGGAGGCGCTGAAGGCCTACAGGGACGTGGTGCCGCGCCGGGGCGACGGAACGGTCGTCCATGTGGCGGCCAATCTGGGCGCGCTCGAGGAGATCGAGGCCGCGCAGGCGGCGGGTGCCATGGGCGTCGGCCTGTTCCGCACGGAACTCCTGTTCATGCGACACATGCACCTGCCGTCCGAAGACATGCAGGCCGAGACCTATTCGGCGCTGGCGCAGGCGTTTCCCGACCACCCGGTGATCGTGCGCACGCTCGACATCGGCGGCGACAAGCCGATTGCGGGCGTCGAGTTCCCCGAGGAGGAGAACCCCTTCCTCGGCTGGCGCGGCATCCGCATGTGCCTCGACCGGCCCGACATCTTCAAGGTGCAGCTCCGGGCGCTGCTGCGCGCCGCGGTGCACGGCAATCTGCGGGTCATGCTGCCGATGGTGTCGGATGTGGACGAGGTCCGGCGCACGCGGAGGCTGATCGAGGAATGCGCGGCCGAGCTTTCCGCCGAGGGCGTGGCCCATGCGGCCTTCCCGCTCGGCGTGATGATCGAGACGCCGGCCGCCGTTTTCGGTGCGCGGGCACTGGCGAAGGAAGTCGCCTTCTTCTCCATCGGCACGAATGACCTGACGCAGTATGTGATGGCGGCGGACCGGCTGAACCCGGCCGTGGCCTCGCTCAACGACGCGGCGCATCCGGCTGTGATGGCGGCCGTCGCGCAGGCGGCGCAGGCGGCGGTGGAAGCGGGGATCGAGATCGGCATGTGCGGCGAGGCCGCGGCGCGGGAGGATCTCGTCGCCGAGTTCATCCGCATGGGGCTGACCGAGCTCAGCATGAGCCCGGCATCGGTGCAGCGCGTGAAGAAGCAGCTTTCGGAGCTGTTCGACGCGGGGACGTAGGCCCGGTTCTCCCAGCCCTGGCCTTGACGCGGCCGTGTTAGGGCAGATGCGTCAGCAGGCTGTCGAAGATCGCGGCGAGATCGGCGATGGGCCGATCCGCCTGCAGGCTACGCGCCATGCGCTCGCTGCGGGCAGCGATCGCGAGTGCGGCGATCTCCAGCAGGTCTTCCGGCTCGACGTTTTCGTCGGCCGTCAGGAGCGCCGAGGCTAGGAGGCCCGGCGCGAAGCAGCGGATGCAGGCCTGCCGGCTGGCCGGTGTCGCAGGCGCCCCGTCGAGCGCCTGACGGCAGATTTCCTGAAGCAGTGCGGCCAGCACGCCGGCCATGGCGGCGCGGGCTTCGGCCGACGCCGCGCCGCGCAGCACGAGCAGGCGATGGCCGTGCCGGCGGCGCACGGCGGCGTGGGCGCCGGTGAAGAAGGTTTCGCGGATCATCGGCGGAGAATCAGTCTCCTGCGTTGCCGCCAATCGCCCGGCCACACGGTACATGTGGCGGCGGAAGGCGGTCTCTCCCTCCACCGGGTCCGGCGCGAAATAGCCGGCGAGCGGACGGAGGTCATGCGCGCCGATCCGGGGGCGGGGCAGCACCGCATGCGAGACGGATTCGGCGAGGGTCAGCGTGTCGTCGACGACGCTGACAGCGCGGCCGATGACGCCCTCCACCTCGGACAAGCGCCCCCGCGGCCGAATCGGCAGGCGCTGGTCGTGGCGGTGCGCGCGCAGAAAATCGCGCATGTCGCGCAAGCGGTCCTTAAGATGAACCGCCATCTCTTCTGAAGCGTCTCTAAGCATAAGGTGGCATCCTCAAGTAACCGGTTTTCCGCCAAGCGCCATTGACCGGGAGACCACATCATTGTTTTGGTCTGTCGGGAAATCAAGCGCGGCGGTGGCTGCGGGCAAATACAGGCGGGGGAAGGCCGGGTGAGCATGGCGAAGGATCGAAAGCAGGCGAAGGGCGGGAACGGCTCGGGAGAAATCGCCGTCGCGTCGCCTAGGGGCGGCGTGATCGGCAACAAGGCCGACCGCCTGCGCGTGCGCGCCGCCTGGATGTATTTCGTCGAGCAGAAGACGCAGAACGAGATCGCCGAGATCCTCGGCATCGGCCGGGTCAGCGTGGTGCGCATGCTGGCCGAGGCGCGCTCGCGCAACGAGGTCAAGATCACTATCGAGGGGGATCTGGCGGAGATCACCAGCATCGAGCGGGCGCTCGAGGAGCGTTTCGGCCTGGAACGCGCCGTCGTGGCGCCGCTGTCGCAGGCCGGGGCCGATCCGATCCCGGCCATCAGCGCGGCAACCGGCAGTTTCGTTTCCGACGTCATGGAGGCGGGCATGTCGGTCGGCGTCGGCTGGGGGCGCACCCTGTTCGGCTCGCTGCCCTTCATCCGCGCCCGTCCGCTGGCCGATTTCAAGGTGATCTCGCTGCTCGGCGGCGTCGGCGTGGCGCGGCGGTTCAACCCGGCGGAGTTCGCCTGGCGCTTTGCCCGCGCCTTCCAGGGGGACGGCTACCTGATCCCGGCGCCGGCCGTCGTCGACAGCGTGGAGACGAAGACGGCGCTGATCGAACGCTGCGGCCTGCACGAGATCCTGACGCTCGCCGACACGCTGGACGCCGTGCTGGTCTCGGTCGGCGGCATCGCCTCGGCGACCACCTTCTATCGCGGCGGCTATCTGAGCGAAGGGGTGCGCGAAGCGCTGTCCGGCGAAGGCGCGGTCGGCGACATCCTCTATCATTTCTACGACCGCGACGGCGCGCTGGTGAACCACCCGATCAACGACCGGGTCATGTCGGTCGATGTCGACAGGCTGCGCCGGGCGCGCATGCGCATCCTGACCTCCGGCGGCGCCGACAAGATCGATGCGCTGATCGGCGCGATGAAGCTCGTCGAGCCGACCGTGTTCATCACCGACGAGGAAAGCGCCCGACAGGTCCTGGCGCTGGCCTAGGCGGCCCGGAGGCGGCTATAAGGCTTGGGACATTCTCCGGCTCACCCTGCAGCAAAGGACCCCCCGGGGCGCAAACGATGATGGTGGAAGACAAGTTCGCGCGGCGGTTCCTCCCCTCCTTCTCCGTCCTGCGCAGTTTCGCATCCGCCGCGCGCCACCAGAGCTTCACTCTCGCGGCGGAGGAACTGAACCTGACGCAAAGCGCGGTCAGCCGGCATATCCGCGACATGGAGGCGGCGCTCGGCTTCAGCCTGTTCCGCCGTGTCGGGCGGCGTGTGGTGCTGACCCCGGCGGGCAAGAATCTCGCCGATGCGCTGGAAGACGATCTGGGCCGGATCGCGCAGACGCTGCACCGGGCGATCGCCGCCGGCATGTCGGGAACGGTGCTGAACGTCGCCAGCCTGCCGACCTTCGCCGCGCGCTGGCTGATCCCGCGCCTGCCGGATTTCGAGCGTGCGCATCCCGGCGTCGGCGTCAACCTGACGGCGCGCATCAACCCGTTCGACCTGGCGCATGAGCGTTTCGACGTGGCGATCCATTTCGGCCGGGAGAACTGGCCCGACGCGAAGCTCACCAAGCTGTGCGACGAGGAGATGGTCGCCGTCGCCGCGCCGCGGTTTGTCGAACAACATGGCATCGGCGGCCCGGAAACGCTGTTCGATGCGCCGCTGCTGCACCTGCAGAGCCGGCCGGGCGCCTGGGCCGACTGGATGCGCGAGGCGGGCGTCGGCGCGGTGCCGGCTCTGCCGGGCAAGCAGTTCGACCAGTTCACCATGGTCATCGCCGGCGTGACGGCGGGACTCGGCGCCGGACTGGTGCCAACCTACCTGATCGAGGAGGAGTTGCGTTCGGGCGCGCTGGTCCAGCTTGGTCAGACCGTGCTGAAGACGGCCAACAGCTATTTCCTCGCGCAGCCGCTCGGCGCCGACAACCCCTCGGCGGACGCCTTCGTCTCGTGGGTCGTCAGGCAGGTCTGACACCGGGATTCCTGCGGAAAAGTCGTCGATTCCCGGCAGATGCATGACCGGTCATCATCAATACAGTCCGATTTTCCGTTTCCATTGGGACGGGCCCGCCCCTACATTCCGGCCAAAGGGCGCGCTGCCCGCTTGCGCGGCGCATTGTGTGCCATCGAAGCCAATTTCCAGGGAGCCAAGCACCCATGAGCATCAAGACCGAGACGAGCGACATCCTGAAGCGGCTGGGCGTCGATCCGAAGACCCTGTCCGGCGGCGACCTTGCCGTCCGCACCCCGGTGACGGGCGAGCAGATCGCCGAGATCGCCTCCATCTCCGCCGCCGAGACCGGCGCGGTCATCGACCGGGCGCACGAGGCGTTCAAGGCCTGGCGCGACGTGCCGGCGCCGCGCCGCGGCGAACTGGTGCGCCTTCTGGGCGAGGAACTGCGCGCGGCGAAGGACGATCTCGGCCGCCTCGTTTCGATCGAGGTGGGCAAGGTCCGCTCCGAGGGCCTCGGCGAGGTGCAGGAGATGATCGACATCTGCGACTTCGCCGTCGGCCTGTCGCGCCAGCTCTACGGCCTGACCATCGCCACCGAGCGGCCGGGCCACCGGATGATGGAGACATGGCATCCGCTCGGCGTGATCGGCATCATCTCGGCCTTCAACTTCCCGGTCGCCGTATGGTCGTGGAACGCGGCGCTGGCACTGGTGTGCGGCGACAGCGTGGTGTGGAAGCCTTCGGAGAAGACGCCGCTGACGGCGCTCGCCTGCGCGGCGATCTTCGAGCGCGCCGCCAAGCGCTTCGGCGCCGATGCGCCGGCCAATCTGATGACCGTGATCATCGGCGACCGCGCGGTCGGCGAGGTGCTGGTCGATCACCCCAAGGTGCCGCTGGTTTCTGCCACCGGCTCGACACGGATGGGCCGCGAAGTGGGGCCGCGCCTTGCGAAGCGCTTCGCCCGGGCGGTTCTGGAACTGGGCGGCAACAATGCCGGCATCGTCTGTCCCTCGGCCGATCTCGACATGGCGCTGCGCGCCATCGCCTTCGGTGCCATGGGCACCGCGGGTCAGCGCTGCACGACGCTGCGCCGCCTGTTCGTGCATGATTCTGTCTACGACGCGCTGCTGCCGCGCCTGCGCAAGGCCTATGGCTCCGTTTCCGTCGGCAGCCCGCTGGCGACGGACGCGCTGGTCGGTCCGCTGATCGACAAGGCGGCCTTCGACAACATGCAGAAGGCGCTTCAGGCCGCCAAGGAACTGGGCGGCACGGTCACCGGCGGCGGCCGCTTCGACAGCGGCGATGCCGATGCCTACTACGCCCACCCGGCCCTGGTGGAGATGCCGAAGCAGGATGGCGTGGTGCTCGAGGAGACCTTCGCGCCGATCCTCTACGTGATGAAGTACAGCGATTTCGACGCGGTGCTCGAAGAGCACAATGCCGTGGGCGCCGGCCTCTCGTCGTCGATCTTCACCACCGACATGCGCGAGGCGGAGGAGTTCCTGAGCGCCCGTGGTTCGGATTGCGGCATCGCCAACGTCAACATCGGTACCTCGGGGGCCGAGATCGGCGGCGCGTTCGGGGGCGAGAAGGAGACGGGCGGCGGCCGCGAATCTGGTTCCGACGCATGGAAGGCCTATATGCGCCGCGCCACCAACACGGTGAACTACTCGAAGGCCCTGCCGCTGGCGCAGGGCGTGTCATTCGACATCGAATAGAACCGGCGTCCGAGCCAAACAAAAAAGGGTGGCCATTGGCCGCCCTTTTCCGCGTTTATGCGGATGTCAGGTGATCCCACCCGACTGCAAAACGCTCTATTCCATGCCGAGCGCGGCCATGTAGAGGTCTAGGATTGCCTCTTCTTCCTGGCGCTCGGCCTGATCCTTCTTGCGCAGCCGCACCAGCGTGCGCACCGCCTTGGTGTCGAAGCCATTGCCCTTCATCTCGGCGTAGACTTCCTTGATGTCCTCGGCGATCGTCTTCTTGTCTTCCTCAAGACGCTCGACGCGCTCGATAAAGGCGCGAAGCTGGCCGGCGGCCACGGTCTCTGACGTCTCGGTGGTGATATCGTCGGCCATGCGAAACTCCAGTTCATGGATCGAATACCCGCGACTCGGCGCGCGGGGTGGTTGCAGGTTCGATGCCTCAGCGAGGGCTTAGGGTCAAGGGGCGAAACGGGCGGAGGCCTGCGCTTTCGCGGCTTGGAGCATCGGACCAAAAAGTGGAATCCGGATTTCGTTGTTCCGATGCTCAGTCAATGATGCAGATCGTCCTTTGTGCGTCCGAAAGGACGCGGCCATCTAATGGTCCTTCGGGCGGTTCGCCTCGAAGGATGCCTTCTGGTCGTCGGTCGCCTCGGTCTGGTGCAGCGCGCGCCACTCCTCATAGGGCATGCCGTAGACGATCTCGCGCGATTCGTCCTTGCTCAGCGCGATGCCGTCGGCCTCGGCCGCCTCGCGATACCAGTTCGACAGGCAGTTCCGGCAGAAGCCGGCGAGATTCATCAGGTCGATGTTCTGCACGTCGCTGCGTCCGCGCAGGTGCTCGACCAGGCGGCGAAAGGCGGCCGCCTCCAGGTCGCGTTTCTGGTCGTCGGTCAGCGTCGTCATGATGGGGTCCTCATCCTGTCCGGTCGGTGGCGAGCCGAAGTGTCTCACCTCATGCATATCGGGCCGGGCGTTGAGCGCGTCAAGGATGGGCGCCAGGCGCTCGGCCCAGGCCCGCGCGCCTGCCGGTTCGGCGATCAGGTCCTGCCGGATCTCGATCAGCGCATGCGCCAGCCCGTTCATGGTCGCATGGCGGTGCATCGTGTCGCCGGGGAGGGCGCCGTCATAGGGTTCGTTGTCGCCGATGACCAGGGTTTCGTCGGCGGCGAGCGCGGCGATCAGCGGCGCGACCGCACGGTCGTCGCGGTCCCACAATATCCCGGCATGCCAGGGGCGCGGCCGCCCCTGCATCACGGGGGTGAAGGAATGCACGGAGATGATGAGGGGCGCGGCGCCGCTTTCCCTGGCGACCTCGTCGATCAGCGCCGCAACCGCATCGTGGTAGGGATGGTAGAACAGGTCGAGCCTGCGCCGCCGTTCCTCCGGCGAGATCGGATAGTTCCCCGGCACGATGGTGCCGTCATAAAGCTGCCGGATCAGGGTCGGATCGTTCTCGCTGCGGTTGGGATCGATCAGGAGCCGGGAAAAGCCGCACAGCACCGCCGGGGCGCCGGTCAGCGAAGCAAGCCCGCGCGTCACCGCCTCGACGCCGATGTCATAGGCGATGTGGCGCTCGAACTCCGCATCCGGCAGGCCGAGCTGGCCATAGGATAGCGGCAGGGCGCGCCGGGCGTGATCGGCGATCAGCACGAGGCCGTGGGCGGCATTGCCGGAAATGCGTTCGAACGGGGCTTCGAAGGGGGTAGCATTCATCAGGGGCGGGCTTAAAACGATTGGATCGGGGTTCTGTCGCGGTTGTGTCACCAGTCCTTTCATGAAGTGCGGTCAACCGCAATGCCTGGGTTGAAAACATCAATTGGCCGCGGATGGCGCGTTGACAGGGGGGCGGACATTGCCGAAAAGGAAAATATGCTCAAGTTGCGATCAGGGTGTCGGGAAATGCTTCGTCGGGCGTCGCGCATGAACTGCCGGGGGGCTTTTCTGCTTGCTGCCGTTGGACTGGGGGGCGTGCTCGTTTCGCCAGGTCCGGCGCTCGCCGACTTTCGCGTCTGCAATTCGACGCAGAACCTGGTCGGTGTGGCCATCGGCTACCGGACAGCCAGCGGCTGGGTCAGCGAGGGCTGGTGGCATATTGAGAAATCGAGCTGCAAGACGCTGATCGAGGGATCGCTCGAATCACGCTTCTATTACATCTATGCGGAAGACGCCCAGAGCGGCGGGCGCTGGGAGGGCGAGACCCAGATGTGCATCGCGCTCACGGAATTCAAGATAGCCGGCACCAACGACTGTTTCGCGCGCGGTTTCCAGCGCGCCGGCTTCCAGGAATACGACACGCGGGAGCAGGAAAACTGGATGGTTGATCTGACCGATGGCCCGGCCGATGGCCGCACGATCACGGGTACCAATGCAGGCACCAATGGCGGCGCGCAATGAGGCGTAACCGCAAGGTGAAGATCCTCGCCACGCTCGGTCCGGCCTCTTCGGACGAAGCGATGATCGAGCGCCTGCTGAGGGCGGGCGCGGATGTCTTCCGTATCAATATGAGCCATGCCAGCCACGATCTGATGCGCACGCTGGTCGAGCGCATCCGCTCGGTGGAAAAGAAGGTCGGGCATCCGATCGGTATCCTCGCCGACCTGCAGGGGCCAAAACTGCGCGTCGGCACGTTCGCCGACAAGAGCGCGGCGCTCGAGGTGGGGCAGAAGTTCGTGCTGGACGACAATCCGGCACCGGGCGACGCCAGCCGCGTGCACCTGCCGCACCCTGAAAT
Organism: Nitratireductor pacificus pht-3B; assembly: GCF_000300335.1. Taxonomy (GTDB): domain Bacteria; phylum Pseudomonadota; class Alphaproteobacteria; order Rhizobiales; family Rhizobiaceae; genus Nitratireductor; species Nitratireductor pacificus. Next base: position 17,803 of record NZ_AMRM01000011.1, read on the forward strand.
CCTGAAGTCGGTTGAGCCTGGCCACAGGCTCCTGATCGACGACGGGCGGCTGCAGCTCAAGGCGCTGAAGAACAACGGCAAGTCGATCACCTGCGAGGTGGTGGCAGGCAGCAAGATTTCCGACCGCAAGGGCGTCAGCCTGCCGGACACCGACCTGCCGATGGGCGCGCTGACGGAGAAGGACCGCAAGGACCTCGACGCCGTGCTGGCGGCGAATGTCGACTGGATCGCGCTTTCCTTCATCCAGCGGCCCGAGGACCTTGCCGAGGTGCGCAAGGTGGCGCGCGGGCGGGCGCTGCTGCTCGCCAAGATCGAGAAGCCGCAGGCCGTGAAGCGGCTGGCTGAGATCATCGAGCTTTCCGACGCCCTGATGGTGGCGCGCGGCGATCTCGGCGTCGAGATGCCGCTCGAGGCGGTTCCCGGCATCCAGAAGCAGATCACCCGCGCCTGCCGGCGCGCCGGAAAGCCGGTCGTCGTGGCGACGCAGATGCTCGAATCGATGATCTCGGCGCCGGTTCCGACCCGTGCCGAAGTGTCGGACGTGGCGACTGCGGTGTTCGAGGGCGCCGACGCGATCATGCTGTCGGCGGAGTCCGCGGCGGGCGAATATCCCGCCGAGGCGGTGACGACGATGGACGCCATCGCCACGCAGGTGGAGCGCGACCCGACCTATGGCGGGATCATCAACGGCCAGCGCAGCGAGCCGGAGGCGACAGGCGCCGACGCCATCTCCATGGCGGCGCGGCAGATCGCCGAGACGCTCAACCTCTCGGCCATCATCACCTACACCTCGTCCGGAACGACCGGCCTGCGCGCCGCGCGCGAGCGCCCGCACGTGCCGATCATCGCGCTGTCGCCGGTGGTCGAGACCGCGCGCCGTCTGTCGCTGGTGTGGGGCACGCATTGCGTGGTCACGGCGGATGCCAGCGATCTGGACGACATGGTCGACCGCGCCTGCCGGATCGCCTTCGAGGAGAAGTTCGCGAAGCCTGGCGACCGCGTGATCATCACCGCCGGCGTGCCGCTGCGCACGCCCGGCGCGACCAACATGCTGCGCATCGCCTATATCGGCTCGGACGGGCTGGGCGGAATCTAATGCATGTCGCTTTCAAATGAATTCATTTGAAAGACAACGAACATGCATCATTTCAAAGTGCTACAGCGTCCTTTGCGCGTCTTATAAGACGCGCGGCGCTGTGGGTCTTTGTTTCTCGCGTTTATGCGGTCGTCAGGTGATTCCATCTGATCGCAAAACGCTATGACCGCCTCTTCTATGCGGGTATGCGGGATGCCGGGCGGACCGCCCAGGGCCTGAGCCTGCCTCTATATTCCCTGGCCCGCCAGTTCGTCGGAAAGCTCGGCGACGGCCTTCTGCGCGCTGCGCAGCATCGGGTAGACGTCGAGAACGCGTTCATAGGCGCCCAGTGCCTGTTCACGCCGGCCCGTTGCCTGGAGGATCCGCGCCATGCCCGCCAGCGCGCCGAAATGGCGCGGCTCCAGCTCAAGCGTGCGCGAAATGTCGGCCATGGCGCGCGCATAGTCGTTCATGGTGAAGTGCAGGGTGGCGCGCCGGTTCCACGCTTCCGCGTAGTCGGGATAGAGCAGGACGAGCTGGTCGAGGAAATCGAGGGCGACGGAGACCTTCTTCTCCTTGATCGCCTCGTTGGCCCATTGCATCAGCAGGGCGGCGGTGGCGCTGCCGGGAGTGTTCCAAGCCTCGCCGATGCGCGCGGCGATGCGCCGCGCGGCCTGCTCGTTGCGTTCGTGCTTGAGGTCCTGGAAAAGCGCATCGAGCCTGGAGGGCGTTTCCTGCGCCGTCTGTGCGGGCGGAGGCACCTGCAACGGCTCGTCGGCCCGGTTGGCCGGGACGAAGGCAAGCAATGCCGTGCAGAAAGCTGCGATGAATCGGATCATGGCGCGATCATACGCGCGCGCCGGGATCAGGAAAACTGAATTTCGCGTGAACCGCGCCCCGTCAGGCGGGGCAGGCGGTCGGTCAGCCCTGCCGTGCCTTGAAGCGCGGGTTGGACTTGTTGATGATGTAGATGCGGCCCTTGCGGCGGACCATGCGGTTTTCCCGGTGGCGGCTCTTCAGCGCCTTGAGCGAATTCTTGATCTTCATCGGTCTTGTCCGTGGTTGGGCCATGTGGCCCGGAAATGACAAGGCGCGCCATCCCCGCGCGCCACAAGTTGCCCGGCTCATAGACGAGGATGCTCGTCCGTGTCAACCTTTTGCACCTGTTTGCGCCATGCGCCGTTGCGACAGACCGTCGAATCGGGGTGAACTGACAATTCACGAGAACCCGGAGCAAGAACATGTCCGTTACAAGGTCGTTGCGTTTGACCGCCTGTTGCCTCGCAGGATGGGTCATGACCGCAGCCGGTCCATCCCTCGCCCAGGAAGCGGACTGCCGCGACCCGCAGACGCAGACGGATATGAGCCTCTGCGCGGCGCAGGCCTACAAGAAGGCCGACGAGGCCTTGAACGCGAGCTACCGGAAACTGACGCAGCGCTATGGCGGCGATGACGACGCCAAGGCCGGGCTTCTGGCGGCGCAACGGGCGTGGATCGTCTTCCGCGACGCCGAATGCGATCTGACGGCGCTGGGCGTGAAGGGCGGCTCCGCCTATCCGATGGTGCGGGCCATGTGCCTGGAAGCGCTGACGACGGAGCGGACCGGTCAGCTCGACGACCGCCTGAACTGCGAGGAGGGCGACCTCAGCTGCTAATGCATGTCGCTTTCAAATGCATTCATTTGAAAGACAACGAACATGCATCCTTTCAAAGGACGCTGTAGGATCAGGACCTGCTGATGCGGGTGAAGTGGCCCATCTTGCGGCCTGGCCTGATCTCCGTCTTGCCATAGAGATGCAGCACCAGGTTCGGCTCGCGCAGTAGCTGCGGCGCCCGTAGGACCTCATCGCCGATCAGGTTCTCCATGACGCAGTCCGAGTGCCTGCGGGGATTGCCGAGTGGCAGCCCTGCGACAGCCCGGATATGCTGCTCGAACTGGGAGATGGCGCAGGCCGCCTCCGTCCAGTGGCCGGAATTGTGCACGCGCGGCGCGATCTCGTTGACCAGGACCTCGCCGCTTTTCAGAACGAAGAACTCGACGCCGATGACGCCCACATAGTCGAGCGCGGCGAGAATGTCGGTCGCCGCCCGCCGGACGGCTTCCGTCGTCTGCGGGCCGATCGCCGCGGGTACGGTCGAACTGTGCAGGATCCCGTTCCTGTGCCGGTTCTCGACCGGGTCGTAGACCGCCATTGCGCCATCGGCGGCGCGCGCGGCGATGACCGAGACCTCCCGCTCGAACGGCACCAACCCCTCGAGGATCAGCGGCACGGCGCCCATCTCCCGGTATGCGCCCTCCGGGCTCGACGGCTTGTCGGCGCGGAAAACGCGCTGGCCCTTGCCGTCATACCCCATGCGGCGCGTCTTCAGGACGCCGCTGCCGGCGAAACGCTTGAGGCCGGCCTTCAGCTCATCGTCGCTGTCCACAGAAACGAAGGGGGCTGTGGATATCCCGGCCGCGTTCAGGAAGATCTTCTCCGCCAGGCGGTCCTGCGCGGTCTCCAGCGCGTCCGGCGGCGGAAAGACGGGGCGCTCCTCGGCGAGCGTGCGCGCCGTGGCGACGGGAACGTTCTCGAACTCGTAGGTGATCACGGCGCACAGCGACAGGAGCCGGCGCCGCGCAACCGCATCGTCATAGGGGGCCTTGATGAAGATGTCGGCAAGCTGGGCGGCTGGACTGTCCTCGACAGGATCGAGAACGGCGGTGCGGTAGCCGAGCCTGGCGGCGGCCATCGCCAGCATGCGCCCGAGCTGGCCGCCGCCGAGAATCCCGATCGTCGCGCCGGGGGCGAGTGTATGCTGCATGATCAGTCCACCGGATGCTCGGCCACTTGCGCGGTCTGCGCGGCCCGCCACATGTCCAGGCGCTCCGACAGCGCCTCGTCATGGAGAGCCAGGACGGCTGCCGAAAGGAGCGCGGCGTTGACGGCCCCGGCCCGGCCGATGGCCAGCGTCCCGACCGGGATGCCGGCGGGCATCTGGACGATGGAGAGCAGCGAGTCCTGGCCGGACAGGGCCTTCGATTCCACGGGAACGCCGAACACCGGAAGCGGCGTCAGGGCGGCGGTCATGCCGGGCAAGTGGGCAGCGCCGCCGGCACCGGCGATGATGGTCTTGTAGCCCTCGTCGCGTGCGCTGCGGGCGAATTCATAGAGGCGCTCGGGCGTGCGGTGGGCGGAGACGATCAGCGCTTCGTAGTCGATGCCCAGCGCATCGAGCGTGTCGGCGGCATGGCGCATTGTCGCCCAGTCCGACTGGCTTCCCATGATGATCGCTACCGGTGCGGATCGTTCAACCATGCCGTTCCCCAATCCCTGGCGCCGTCGACGGCCGGTCGACGCTCGGCGGCGCCGATTCCCGTCGGCGTCTCTTGTTCTGTCGCAGAAAAATGCGGATGTCAGACCTTACCGAAGGCAGCGTGTAGTCAAAAGCGCCCGCGGCCGCAAGGCTGGATGGCCACGTGGCATTTCGGACGCACCAGGGACGATCCAAATTATTGATGGCGCATCGGACAGCCGGCATCAGGCGATGATATCGGGGATGATGCGGTCTTCCAGTTCCTGGAGGCGGTCTTTCAGGGCGAGCTTCTTCTTCTTCATGCGCTGGATGCGCAGGGGATCGCAGGCGGTGGCGATCATCGCCTCAATTGCGGCATCGAAATCCGCGTGATCCTGTTTGAGGCGAGCGAATTCAAGACGAATTTCGGCCTGTTCCTGTTCCGATATCACCACGGCCAGCTGATCCATGACTCTGCATTTCCGGCGCAAATCGCCGTGTCGGGCGCGCTGTCGGAGACGTCGGACAGCACCTTCATGAATAGCATATTCACATCGTCCGGGAAATCCTACCAGCTTCTATTCGACAAGCCACAATTGCGGTGGCAGACTGCCTGATGCCGCCGGGAAAACCGGGCGGGTTCGATCCCGGCGCGTATTCGAGGAAGCTAAGGAGATCCAAATCATGTCTCTTGAATCCCATCTTGCGGAGTTGAAGCGTAAACACGGCGAACTGGAGCGCGAACTGGACGATGCCAGGCTCCACCCATCGGTCGACGAGGCCGACATCGCTTTGCTCAAGCGGCGCAAGCTGGCTATCAAGGATGAAATGGAGAAACTGCGGGCGGGCTGGACCCGTCACTGAAGCGGGCATTCCGCTCTTCCATTAATCTGCTGCATTCGCGCCAGTTCGGTAATTTGAGCCGGGCTGAGAAGCGGGTTCGGGCCAGAACGTCAGCGGTTCCTCCGGAGCCGCTGATGTTTTTCCGGCTCCGAAACAATCATTCCTCCGTCTCGCCATCCGTGTCGCTGCGCGGATCGAGCACCGCGGCCTGCGGGGTCGCGGCGCGCTCCGAGGGCAGCGTCTTGAACGCCTCGCGGTCCTCGACCGGCACGGGGGCGCGACGGGTGATGCGCAACAGCGTATAGGCGCCGAGCGCGAAATGCGCGAGCGCCGTGGTCAGGAACAGGCTTTCCGCGTCCATCCGCTCCATCAAGACGCCGCCGGCGAGCGGCCCGAGCATGGTTCCGAAACCGTAGAGGAACAGGAGACCGCTCGAGACCTTGACGAAGTCCTCGGGCGCGGCGTGGTCGTTGGCATGGGCGACGATGATCGAATACAGCGTATAGGCAAAGGCGCCGTAGACCGCCGTCATGACGATGACGACCGTGCCGCTGCGCGGGGCCGTCAGGAGAATGAGCAGGCCGATCAGCCCGGAGCCGAAGGCGGCGGCCGCGATAACGAAACGGCGGTCGATGCGGTCGGAGAGGCGTCCGGCGGGGAGCTGAAGGGCCGCGCCCGCCAGGACGGCCAGGCTCATCATCGTGGCGATCTGAAGGGTCGAGATGCCGATCTCGCCGCCATAGACCGCGCCGAGCGTGCCCCAGGCGCCGTTCGCCACGCCGATCAGGACGCAACCGACGAAGGCCACCGGCGAATTGGCGTAGAGGCCCTTGAGGTCGAGCGAGACCTCGGCCAGGGGCTGCGGGGTGACCGCCTTGGAGACGGCCGTCGGAATGAGGGCCAGGCAGAACAAGATGCCCGTGGTCATGAACAGAATGGTGTTCGACACGTCGCCGAAAGCCACGGCCATCTGGCCGGCGGTCAGGGCCGCGTAGGTGACCATCATGTAGATGCCGAAGACCGTGCCCCGGTTCTCGTTGGTCGATCTCTCGTTGAGCCAGCTCTCGATGACCATGAAGGCGCCGGCCATGATGAAGCCGGTGAAGACGCGCAGCACGATCCAGCCGACGGATTCGATCCACATGCCGCTCAGCAGTGCGATGATGGCGCCGAGCGCGGCGAAGGCGCCGAAGGCCCGCACATGGCCGGCGCGGCGGACAATGCGCGGACCGAGGAAGCAGCCGGCGACGAAGCCGATGGCCCATGCGGTGCCGAGCGCGCCCAGAGCCGCGGTCGAGAAGCCCTCCGCCTGGCCGCGCAGCGGCAGGAGCAGCCCGTGCAGGCCGGAGGCGGTCAGCAGAAACGCGGTTCCGCAGAGAAGGGCGACGATGGAGCCGAGGCGTGACAGCATGGGCAGGTTCCGCGTGGTGGTCGCTTTTCAGCCTGTGGCCGGCGGGCGATTGTTGTGGATTGCCTTCACCTACGTACGGGGCTCAAGCGTGATTCGTCCGGCAGAAGCCGAGTCGTCGTCTGACCGATGAAACGCACTATGCGCAAACAAGCAACGCGATGGTGGCAGAAATCCGCCGTCAAACGTCCGATTTGCGCATGGGACGCGCAAAGGACGCTGTAACACTTTGATCAGTCCCGGCGGAACAGGGCTTCTGCGGCGTTCTTGGTGGCGCCCTTGCTGGCGATCTCCTGCTCCAGCCGGGCGATTTCTTCCTTCATCCGGCCGATACGGCTGTGCAGCTCGTCCACGGAGAGCAGGGACAGGTCCTGGCCGATCCGGTGGCCGCTCCCGGGCTTCGCTTCCTCTTCGTCGAAGATGCTCATGGCGTTTCTCCCGTTGCCTCCCGCCTGCAAGACGATACATAACCATTGGCCAGATCGGCGCGGATCCGCTTCTTGCGGTTCCGTTCCCGCCAATTCCCCGTCCGGCGATGGTGCCGTGGGGCGGACCTCAAATCAACAGGGGCGTCATGAATCAGAAAGCACTTCCCGAGAAGATGACCGCCGTGGCGATTACCGAACCGGGCGGGCCGATGGTCCTGAAGCCGGAGCAGCGGGAGATGCTGCAGCCGGGCGAGGGAGAAATCCTGATCAGGGTGCGCGCCGCAGGGGTCAACCGGCCGGATGTCATCCAGCGCAAGGGACTGTACCCGCCGCCGCCCGGCGCCTCCGACCTGCCCGGCCTGGAAGCGGCGGGCGAGGTGGTCATGGTCGGCGAAGGGGTCAGGCGCTGGCACGTGGGCGACCGGGTCACGGCGCTGACGCCCGGCGGTGGCTACGCCGAATACTGCCTGACGCACGAAACCAACGCGCTGCCCGTGCCACATGGCTTCACCTTCACCGAAGCGGCGGCCATCCCGGAGACCTATTTTACCGTCTGGCACAACGTGTTCCAGCGGGGCGGACTGAAGGAGCGGGAAACGCTTCTCGTGCATGGTGGCTCGTCGGGCATCGGCACGACGGCGATCCAGCTCGGCACGGCGCTCGGCGCGCGGGTGATCGCGACCGCCGGTTCGGCGGAGAAATGCGCCGCCTGCACGGCGCTCGGCGCAGTGCGCGCGGTCAATTACCGCGAGGAGGATTTCGTCGAGGCGGTCCGGGAGGAGACGGACGGCAACGGCGCCGACGTCATCCTCGACATGATCGGCGGTGACTATATCGACCGCAACTACGCGGCGGCGGCGATGGACGGCCGCATCGTGCAGATCGCCTTCCTCAACGGCGCCAAGGCGACGGCGGATTTCTCGCAGGTGATGCGCAAGCGGCTGATCCACACCGGCTCGACGCTCAGGCCGCGTTCCGTGGCCTTCAAGGGACGCATCGCCACCGAGCTCGAGGCGCATATCTGGCCGCTTCTCGCCGCCCGCAAGATCGCTCCCGTGATGGACATGATCTTTCCGCTGAAGGAGGCCTGGCGGGCGCATGAGCGGATGGAGGAAGGCGCGCATATCGGCAAGATCGTTCTCGACGTTTCCTGAATGTGAAAACCCCGGCTTCGAGGAAGCCGGGGTTCTCCGCCCTGGGAGGCTGCGTCAGGTCAGTTCAGGGCGTCGAGCGGGCCGAGATTGACGAAGATCGTTTCGCCGGAGGAATCGTCGACGCCGTCATTGTCGGTGACGAAATAGGCCGTGCCACTCGCATCAATGGCGAAACCCTCAACCTTGTCGACCGCGTAGCCGTTGTTGGCCGAGACCATGTCGGCAAGGATGTCGCGCACGAGCACCTTCCCCACCACCGGCAGGTCGGAACCGAGTGCCGCCGGGCTGAAGCCTTTGAGCGAGACAGTGTAGAGCTTCTTGATCTTCGCCGCGGCGCCGATCTGGTTGTCGCGCTCGACGATGTAGAGCTTGCCGTTGTGCGCCGTGATCTCCGACAGGCCGACCCAGCCCCTTTCACCCGCATCGAGCGGATAGCGGACGGCCGACCATTCCTTTGCAGCGGGCTTGTAGGCGAGAAGCTTCACATGGCCCTTGGGGTCGTCCTTCCATTCGCGCTGAACGGCCATCACCAGCATCTGCTCGTCGCCCTCGCCGGTCACGGTGATGCCTTCCAGGCCGAAGCGGGTTTCGTGCGCCAGAAGCGCGGCAGGGAGGGCGATCTCCTTGCGGATGCGACCTTCGGCATCCACCTGGAACAGGGCATGCGGGGTCAGCTTGTCGCTGTTGCCTTCCGAGGCGAGCCAGAAGCCGCCCTTGCCGTCCGCCGCGATGCCCTCGAGGTCGAGCTTCTGGGCGGGCGCGCCGTCACGCGTCACGACAGTCTTGCGGGTGATGCGGGCCGGCTTCTGCGTTGCGTCGATGGCGAAGATGGCCGGCTGGTTGCCGTAGAAGGAGTCCGAGACGGCATGCAGCATGCCGGGCTCGATCGGGTCGGCGGCCAGGCCCGACAGCGCGCCCCAGCCGAGGGGGAGACCGGCCTCGTCGTCGACGGCGGCGATCGTCGGATAGACGGCAGCGCCTTCGCCAAGTTCATAGACCATGACATGCGAGCGCGCGCCGCCGTCTTCCGCCAGGTCGGTCTCGTTAGCGGTCACCAGAAGGTTGCGCCCGGGGATGGCGACGAGGCCTTCCGGGCCGATGCCCGACGGCAGGACCTGAACGAATTCGGGCGCCGCGCCCGTGTCGCGGTAGACGGCGATCAGGGAGGCGCGCTCGAGCGCGACGAAGATGTACTGCGTGTCGCCGAAGGTGGCGACTTCGAGGCCTTCCGGCTCGACGCCCTTGGCGTCCGAGCGCTTGTCGGGATAGTGGCCGACGGCGGCGGCACGGTGGTCGAGATCGGCGCCCGAATCGAACAGCACCTCGCCCTTCCTGCTGAAGATGGAGAAGCTGCGCGAGCCGCCCTCGTAATCGCCTTCGTTGGCGACGACGAAGCGGTCGTTGTCGAGCCATTTTACGGCGTCCGGCTCGCGCCTGAGATCGGCTGCCGCCTGGTCGAAGGCGATGGCGCCGTTGTCCAGCGTGTCGATCTTCTCCTGGCTGACCGTACCGGCGGAGAAGTGCTCGATCACCGCACCGGTCTTGGCCGAGACGATGGCGATGTGGTTGTTCTCCTGGAGGGTGACGGCAATCTCGCCGGCATCGTTGAAGGCGACGAATTCGGGTTCCGGATCCTCCGGCGCGATCGCGGCGAGGCCGGTCAGGGCGACGGTCTTCATGCTGCCGCAGTCGGGGGTTCCGTCCGTGAGCGTGAAGATCTTCAGGTCGCCGGCGGGCATCTGCGGGATGACGCCGTCATTCAGGTCCTCGTCGCGCTCGTTCTCGATGGCGACGGCAAGAAAACGGCCGTCATTGCTGACGGCAACCGAATCGGGCTGTCCGCCGAGGTCGCAGGACTTCTCGACCGCCTTCGAGGCCATGTCGATCACGACCAGGTTGCCGGAGGGTTTCGTATAGCTTTCGGAGGTATTGACCGCGGCGATGGCCTTCGTTCCGGCGACCGCCACGGAGGTCGGCTCGCCGTCGAGCGGTAATGAGTTGCCGGCCTTCGGCGCCTTCGGGTCGGCGATATCGACGAAGCCGACGCCGCCCAGCGGGCTATCGGAATAGATCAGCGTCATGCCGTCGGGGCTTGCCGCGATGATCTCGGATGAGGTTTCCGTCACCGCATCGGCGTCCGCCGGAAGATTTGCGGCGACCGGGAAGGTGGCGATGCGGTTGAACGTCTTGTCGGCATGCGCCGGCACGATGGCAGCCGCGCTGAACAGCAGGCTGAATAAGAAGGTTCGGTGTCCCATGTGGCAAGCTCCCTCGCGGCCCCCGCGGCGCTGCGCGTCCGGCCGGACGCGCGGTAACGCCGCATCGATTGACCCGGGCATCCTGCTCGAGCGGGACCGCGTCCCGGTCTCGGTCGATGCTCCGGAGGCGGCACCATCCGGAGCGTGCGTTTCAGGTGAATGACGTATCGATGACCGTATCGTGACAGTACACAGGGGCGGGCCTGCGCATTTTGTTGCGCGGCATGCCGATTTGAGTCTATAAAGCCCCATATTCCCAACATCGGTGGCAATGACCACCGCCTGCGCTAGGGACGCGGGCGAAGGAAGAGGATTCATATCTATGGCCAACACGCTTCTCATGCCCAAGGCCACCGCCGTGTGGCTGGTCGACAATACGGCGCTGACCTTCGAGCAGATCGCCGAGTTCTGCCGGCTTCATCCGCTCGAGGTGGGTGCGATCGCCGATGGCGACGCCGCGCAGGGCATCAAGGGCATGGACCCGGTGATGACCGGTCAGCTCACGCGCGAGGAAATCGCCCGCGGCGAGGGCAACCCCAATCACAAGCTGAAGCTCTCGGAACCGAAGGTTCGGGTCCCGGAGACCAAGCGCAAGGGGCCGCGCTACACGCCGCTGTCGAAGCGGCAGGACCGCCCCAATGCGATCCTGTGGCTGGTGCGCAATCATCCCGAGCTGAAGGACGCGCAGATCTCGCGTCTGGTCGGCACGACCAAGTCGACGATCGAGCAGATCCGCGAACGGACCCACTGGAACTCGGCCAATCTGGTGCCGATGGATCCGGTGACGCTCGGCCTGTGCTCGCAGATCGATCTCGATCTGGAAGTGCAGCGCGCCGCGCGCTACCTGCCGGCGGCGCCCGCCGGTGAGACGCTGCTGCCCGCCTCCCAGACGGAGGGGCTTTTGATCGAGGGCCTCGGCGGTTCCGACACGCCGCCGGAAGAAAAGGAGCTCGATGCCGACGCGGTGTTCGCGAAGCTGTCTTCGCTGAAATCGAAAGACGAGAACGAGGACGAAGACGAACACTGATCCGCTCCGCCGGCGCGTTTGCGGGCCGGCGAAACCACGTCATGCTTCGATTGCCTATCCAGCTCCGTGCGTCTTGCGAGACGCACGGAGCTGTCGTGTTTTGAACGAACCGTGCATCAGACCCGCTCAGTGCTTCACAGACACGCTGAGCAGGTCCATCTCTTTGTTTTTTCAGAATAAACGCTACAGGCGCACCGGAAAATCCGGTACGCCTCGGGATCAGCTCGCGTAGGCCCTGCCGATCATCGCCTCGTGCATCTCCATGCGGCGATAGAAATCGGCAAGCTGCTTGCCGCGCTCGAGGCGGAAGGTGCGCCCCGCCGGGCTGATCGTCGCGATGCGGTCGATGCGGAAGGTGCGGAAATCACCCCTGAGCTCGCACCAGGCGACGAGTGTCCAGACCTTGCCCCAGAACCACAGGCCCAGAGGGCGCACGTCGCGCTCCGAACCGCGCCCGGCCTCGTCGCGGTAATCGAGACGCAGCACCTCGCGCGCCTCGACGGCGCGTTCCAATGCGTCGATCGTCTGCCGGTCCATGTCGCTGACGACCCAGCGCGGCGAATGGATCTCGGTGCGGGCGATGCGGTCTCGTTCCTGCTCGGGCAGGACCGTGCCGATCTTGATCAGCGCTTCCTCCGCCGCGCGCGCCATGGCCGCGCCGCCGAAGGCGCGAACCATGCGTCCGCCCGCCACCAGCGCGACGATCTCGTCGCGGGTGAACATCAGCGGCGGCAGCTCGAAGCCCTCGCGCATCAGATAGCCGACGCCGGCCTCGCCATCGATCGGCACGCCGGTCGACTGCAGGTCGGCAATATCGCGATAGATCGTGCGCTCCGACACTTCGAGGCGTTCGCTCAGGAGACGCGCGGTCACCAGGCGTCCGCCCCGCAGGTGCTGGACGATTTGAAAAAGTCGGTCAGCGCGGCGCATGAATTACTTTCCTCACGCAAATAATCCGAAGCTGTTTCCGTCGGGGTCGAGACAATACACGAAACGGCCGGCAGGAATAGTGATAATGGGGGAGACCACTTCACCGCCATTTTCGGCGACGCGCTGCATGGCGTCTTCCAGCGGGGCCGAGACGGCGAGATGGATGGTCGGGCCGGTGCCAGCGGGTGCCGGCTTGCCGGGATAGATGTGCCCGGCAATCGCGTTCTTCGGGTCGCTGCTGGCGAAGACGGCGAAGGGATTGGGGCCATCCTCCTCCAGCCGGAGTTCGTTCTCTACCACGGCGGCATAGAATTTACGGGAACGGTCCATGTCGGTTACGGGGACCTCCGCCCAGACAACGGCGTTCAGCGGCAGAAAGTCGGACATGACGTGATTCTCCATTCGAGGTTTCGAGAATGGCACAGGGCTGCTGACAGCATTCTGTCAGGAGCGATGGCGGGATGCCGGCAGATGAGCCGGCTTTCTTGCAGAGACGCCGCTGCGCCAGGCTTTTCGGGGTGGTTCTCTCTCAGCGTTTATGCGGGCGTCAGGTGATTCACCTGACTGCGAAACCCTCTAATCCCGGTCGTCGCGCGGGTTGCTCCAACCGATGTCGCGTTGCAGTGCGGCGGGCAACTCACTCAGGACCCGCGCGGCGATGATGCGCCTGCGCCGATGTCTTCGGCGCTGAACCCAGCGCTGCAGCATGGAACGGAACTCGGTGTGGCCGGCTGTCATGGCGATTCGCCTCCTGATCGTGTCAGGAGGAGCATGCACCAGCGGTGCTGACAGCATACTGTCAGGAGGTTTCGGGGCGGATGTCCACGGTGTAGTTCAGGGGCAGGCGGCCGCCATCGGCATAGATGGTCTGGCCGGTGATGTAGCTGGCGTCGTCGGAGGCGAGGAAGGCGGCGATGGAGGCGATCTCCGCCGGCTCGCCGACACGCCCGAGCGGCGTGCGCGACAGAAGGCGGCTGCGCGAGGACTGGTCGGTGTTCACATTGGTCAGCATGTCGGTCATGATCGAGCCGGGTCCGATCGCGTTGACCCGTATGCCGTAGGGCGCAAGCGCCAGCGCCATGACACGGGTCAGCTGGCTGACCCCGCCCTTCGAAACGGTGTAGGCAAGCTGCTCGGGGATCGCCAGGACGGCGTTGATCGACGACATGTTGATGATCGTGCCCGCGGCGTCGCCCCGCTCGACCTTCTCCACCATGTAGCGGGCGACCGCCTGGCTGGCCAGGAAGGTTCCCTTCAGATTGGTCTCCAGGACCTGATCGAAATCCTCCTCGCGCAGGTCGAGGAAACCGGCCGCGTGGACGATGCCCGCATTGTTGACGAGGATGTCGACGTCGCCGAAGGCGTCGATGGTCTCCGCAAGGAGATTGTGCACGTCGAGCCGCTTGCCGATGTCCGCCTTGACGAAGCGGACATCGCCCAGCTTCTCCAGGTCCGGAAGCGCCTTCTGCCCCTTCTCGGCGTCGATGTCGGCGGTCATGACCCTGACGCCCTGCCGCAGGAAGCGCTCGGCGATGGCGTAGCCGATGCCGCCGGCAGCGCCCGTCACGATGGCCGTTTTTCCGTCGAGTGCCATGGTCCTGTCCTCATGCCGAAACCGGCCGGACCCTGCGCCGCCCCGCGCGGAAGGTCAAGGGCGGGCGCGCGTTTACGACGGGACCGTTCAGCCCGCAGGTTTCCGCAGGGCTTCGGCGATCTCCTCGAGGATCAGCGGATCGTCGATGGTGGCCGGCATGGTCCACTCCTCGTGATCGGCGATCTTCTGCATGGTCGCGCGCAGGATCTTGCCGGAGCGGGTTTTCGGCAGCCGCTTCACCGGGACCACGCGCTTGAAGGCGGCGACCGGGCCGATGCGCTCGCGCACCATGGCAACGAGTTCCTTCTCGATGGTCGCCATGTCGCCAGAGGCCTTGCCTTGCAGCACGACGAAGCCGCAGGGAACCTGGCCCTTCAGCGCATCGGCAACGCCGATCACTGCGCATTCGGCGACGGCGGGGTGCTCCGCCACCACTTCCTCCATGCCGCCGGTCGACAGCCGGTGGCCGGCGACATTGATGATGTCGTCCGTGCGGGCCATGATGAACAGATAGCTGTCCTCGTCGATCATGCCGGCATCGGCGGTCTTGTAGAAGCCCGGAAACTCGCGGAGATAGGCTTCCACAAAGCGCCTGTCGTCGTTCCAAAGGGTGGGCAGGGAGCCGGGCGCCAGAGGCAGCCGGACGACGACATTGCCGAGCTTTCCTGTCTCGACCTGGTGGCCGGCATCGTCGAGCACCTGCACGTCGTAGCCGGGCATGGGGACGCCCGGCGAGCCGTACTTGACCGGCAGCATGCCCAGGCCGACCGGGTTCTGGCTGATCGGCGCGCCGGTCTCGGTCTGCCACCAGTGGTCGATCACCGGCACGCCGAGGGTCCGTTCCGCCCATTTCACCGTGTCGGGGTCGGCGCGTTCGCCGGCGAGAAACAGCGTGCGGAAGCGCGACAGGTCGTGCGGCGGCAGCAGCGACGCGTCCGGGTCGGCGGTGCGGATGGCACGGAAGGCGGTGGGCGCCGTGAAGAGCGCGGCAACGCCATGCTCGGCGATGACGCGCCAGAACGTGCCCGCATCGGGCGTGCCGACCGGCTTGCCCTCGAACAGCACCGTGGCGCAGCCATGCAGGAGCGGCGCGTAGACGATGTAGGAATGGCCGACCACCCAGCCGACATCGGAGGCGGCCCAGAAGGTCTCGCCCGGCGCGATGCCGAACTCGTTGAACATCGACCATTTGAGCCGCACCATGTGGCCGCCATTGTCGCGCACGACGCCCTTCGGGCGGCCGGTCGTGCCGGAGGTGTAGAGGATGTAGAGCGGTTCGGTCGCCAGAACCGGCACGCAGGGCACCTTCCGCGCCTCGCGCCGCGCCGCGCCGACGAGCTCTGCATAGTCGTGGTCGCGTCCGGCGACCAGTTCACATCCCTGTTCCTCGCGTTGCAGGATCAGGCAGTTCTCCGGCTTGGCGGACGACAGGCGGATCGCCTCGTCGAGCAGCGGCTTGTAGGCGACAATCCGACCCGGCTCGACGCCGCAGGACGCCGAAACGATGGCCTTCGGGGCAGCGTCGTCGATGCGGGCGGCAAGCTCGCGGGCGGCGAAGCCGCCGAACACAACCGAATGCACCGCGCCGATGCGGGCGCAGGCGAGCATCGCGAACACCGCTTCCGGCACCATCGGCATGTAGATGACGACGCGGTCGCCCCTGCCGACGCCGAGGTCCTGGAGAACGGCGGCGAGCGCCGATACCTCTGTCTTCAGCTCCCCGTAGGTGTAGGTCCGCTTCCGCCCAGTGATTGGGCTGTCATAGATGAGGGCCGGCTGGTCCTTCCGTCCACCGTCAACATGCCGGTCGACCGCATTGAAGCAGGTGTTGCACGTCGCCCCGGAAAACCAGCGGCCGTAGATGCCTGCTTCGGGGTCGAACAGCTTCTCCCATGGACTGAACCAGTCGATCTCTTGCGCGGCCTCCTCCCAGAAGGCGCGCGGATCGTCCTGCCAGCTCCGATAGACCTCGCGGTAACGTGACTCCATCCCGCCTCCTCCCTGCGGTTCGTGTCCGTCTCCTCCCATTGATAGCGGATCAGGCACGGGGCGGTAAATCAGACTTGCGGGGGAGGCGGTGCTTTGACAGAGGGCCGGGCGAGCGGGCACAAGGGGAGACCTTTCCTGTTCAGGCCATGCCCATGACGAAAATACTGCTGTTGCTCATCCTGGTGATGATGGTTGCCCATCTCATCCGGCCGCTCGGCCTGCCGGGTCTCAGGAAGCGCAGCGACTTCTGGAAGCTGGCGCTGGTGGCGCTCGGCGCCGTCTCGCTGGTCATCCTGCTACGCGGCGGGGTGTAGTCCTTCCCCACTGTCACGGCAGCCCGGCAAGAAAAACGGCCCGCAAGCGGTGCCTGCGGGCCGGTTCGAGGTTCAAGACGGTGTCCGCTCAGGCGGCTTCGCGTTCTTTATTCCAGTCGCCCTTCGCTGCAAGGCCGTTCATCTTCGCGCGGTGCGCGAAGGCCTGCTGCGCGGCGGCGACGTTTTCCGGCTTGCCGCCCCACGCCTTCAGGCCGGCGGCCTGCAGGGCGCGGCCGTAGGAGAAGGTCAGCGCCCAGGGCATGTCGAAGCCGGCGTTCATGAGCGAAAGATGCGCCGTCGCTTCTTCGTCCGACTGGCCGCCGGAGAGGAAGGCGATGCCCGGCACCGCCGCAGGCACGGTGGCCTTCAGGCAGCGCACGGTCTTCTCGGCCACTTCCTCGCGCGACGCCTTGCGGGCGTTCTTGCCGTCGATGACCATGTTCGGCTTGAGGACCATGCCCTCCAGCGAGACGCGGGCGTCGTAGAGCTCGGCGAAAACGGTCTTCAGGACCCATTCGGTGACGTCGTAGCAGCGGTCGATCGAATGATCGCCCGGCTGGCCGTCCATCAGCACCTCAGGCTCGACGATCGGCACGATGCCGGCTTCCTGACAGAGCGCGGCGTAGCGCGCCAGCGCCTGGGCGTTCTGCTTGACCGCGCCCCAGCTCGGCAGGTCCTTCGAGATGGAGATCACGCCGCGCCACTTGGCGAAACGCGCGCCCAGCCCGTGATATTCGGCGAGCCGCTCGCGCAGGCCGTCGAGGCCTTCGGTGACAGTCTCCCCGGCGAAGCCGGCCAGCGGCTTGGCGCCGCCATCGACCTTGATGCCCGGCACGGCGCCGGCGGCCTTGATCAGATCGACCAGCGGCGTGCCGTCGGCAGCCTTCTGGCGCAGGGTCTCGTCGTAAAGGATGACGCCGGAGATGTGGTTCTTCATGGCGTCTTCGGCGCGGAACATCATCTCGCGATAGTCGCGGCGCGTGTCGGCGGTCGATTCCAGGCCGATCGTGTCGAAGCGCTTCTTGATCGTGCCGGAACTCTCGTCCGCCGCCAGAATCCCCTGTCCCGGGGTCACCATTGCGGCTGCAATATCCTCAAGCCGTTCGCTCATTTCAGGTCTCCTGTCTGTTCCTGTCGGGGCGCATAGCAGATGGCGCGAACAAACGGAATGCGGCCCCGGAAGCCCTAATCGATTGAAGTGACAGCCTGTTCACACATTGCTTAACGGCCGGGCTTAACGACCGGGTTTAACAGTCGGGCTCAACGACCGGTCGCAAGAGCCTCGACGCCCGGCAGCACCTTGCCTTCCATCCATTCGAGGAAGGCACCGCCGGCGGTCGAGACATAGGAGAATTCATCGGCGACGCCGGCATGGTTGAGGGCGGCCACCGTGTCGCCGCCACCGGCGACCGATACCAGCAGACCCTCGCCGGTGCGGTGCGCGGCGTGCCGCGCCGCGGCGACGGTGGCCGCGTCGAAAGGCGCGATTTCGAAGGCACCGAGCGGGCCGTTCCAGACGACCGTGTCGGCACGGTCGAGCCATTCATTGATCTTCACGACGCTCTGCGGGCCGACGTCGAGGATCATCCCATCGGCGGGCACGGCCTCGATGGCGACGATCTCGCTTTCGGCGCCGGCCTTGAACTCGCGGGCAACGACCGCATCGACCGGCAGGATGATGGCGCAGCCGCTCTCGGCGGCCTCGATCATGATCTGCTTGGCCGTGGGCGCCAGATCGTGCTCGCAGAGTGACTTGCCGACCTCCGTGCCGCGCGCGGCGAGGAAGGTGTTGGCCATGCCGCCGCCGATGACCAGCGCATCGACCTTCTTCACCAGGTTCATCAGCAGGTCGATCTTGGTCGAGACCTTGGCGCCGCCGACGATGGCGAGCACCGGGCGTGCCGGGTCGCCGAGACCCTTCTCGAGCGCCTCCAGCTCGGCCTGCATGGTGCGCCCGGCATAGGCGGGCAGCAGATGCGCCAGGCCTTCGGTGGAGGCATGCGCCCGGTGGGCGGCGGAGAAGGCGTCGTTGACATAGATGTCGCCATTGGCCGCCAGCGCCCTGGCGAAGTCCCGGTCGTTCTTCTCCTCGCCGGCATGGAAGCGGGTGTTCTCCAGGAGCAGGATGTCGCCATCGGCCATCTCGGCCACGGCATTCGCAGCCGCATCGCCGATGCAGTCGGCGGCAAAGTGGATGCGCCGGTCGAGCGTCGTCTCGGCGGCGAAGGCGATGGGCTGGAGCGAGGCGGCCGGATCGGGCTTGCCCTTGGGGCGGCCGAAATGCGCGAGCAGGATGACCTTCGCGCCCTTGTCGGAGAGTTCCGTCAGGGTCGGCGCGATGCGCTCGATGCGGGTCGCGTCGGTGACCTGGCCGTCCTTCATCGGAACGTTCAGGTCGACGCGGACCAGCACGCGCTTGCCGGCAATGTCATTCAGATCGTCGAGTGTCTTGAAATCCGGCATGTCGCGCTTTCGCCTCCATAGAGCGTTTTGCAGTCAGGTGGAATCACCTGACGCCCGCATAAACGCGGAAGAACAAAGTGATTGGCTCGCTCTGCGTTTCCGGGAAACGTAGAGCGAGTTCGGAAAAATCGTTGGCGACCATACAGCGCGCCGCGCCGGACGCAAGGTGCGGCGGCACCTTACCCCGGCGTGCCGTTCGTGCCGCGGCGGAACAGCCGGCGCAGGAGATCGCCGGGGCTGAGGAACATCGGCACGCGGACGGTGCTTGCCGGCGGTTCCAGCGACAGGCCGATGGCCGTGATCTTCCCGTCTTCATCGACGTCGCGGACGATCAGTTCGATCGAGCCGAGCGTGGCGCGGTCGCCGTATTCGGCGCGCCCGCCCAGCCGGCCGCGCACGAGGTCGGCAATCGTCATCTGCTGCTCTTCCTCGCTCAGGCCCGGAGCATAGGCCGCCTCGATGTCGGACGCGGGCCGGTCGGGATCGACCGCGAAGGCGCCGAAGAACTCGGCGTCCTCCGGGTCCATGGCGACGGGGCTGGCGAACAGCCGGTCGAGCAGGCGCGGATAGCGGTCCGGCACGAAGATGTAGACGTGATCGCCAGCGGAAAGCCGGCCGGCATACTGGTAGGTCATCGAGCGTCCGTCGCGCACGACGAGCGACGGTTTCGCCCAGCGGGGAATGCGTTGACCGCGCTCCACCGGGCTGCCGGCGACGACGCGGTAGGCGAGCAGTTCGTGGCGCGCCGAACCCGGCAGTTCGAGTTCCACCTTGTTGAGCGGCCCCATGCGGGGCGGCAGTGTCAGCGCGAGGCGACGGGCCAGCGGCCCCACGCTCCAGCCCTGAACGACGAGCGACACGAGCACGATGATGAACACGATGTTGAACAACGGCCGGCCGTTCTCCAGCCCGTCGATCAGCGGCGTGATCGCCAGCAGGATCGACACCGCGCCGCGCAGGCCGACCCAGG
Organism: Nitratireductor pacificus pht-3B; assembly: GCF_000300335.1. Classification (GTDB taxonomy): domain Bacteria; phylum Pseudomonadota; class Alphaproteobacteria; order Rhizobiales; family Rhizobiaceae; genus Nitratireductor; species Nitratireductor pacificus. The sequence goes on from NZ_AMRM01000011.1 coordinate 37,532, forward strand.
AGATGAATGCGTTCTCGGCGGGGGCGAAGCGGAAGGGCAGCAGGCAGAGCATCACGGCAAGCGGCCGGGCGACGAAGATCAGGAACAGGCCGATGAACAGCGCCGGCAGGGCGATCGCTGCGAACTGCGAAGGGGTGGCGAACAGGCCGAGCACGAGGAACATGATGATCTGCGCCAGCCAGGTCACGCCGTCCTGGAAACGCTTCAGCAGAGCGGTCGAGCGCAGGCGGGCGCTGCCGGCGATCAGGCCCGCCACATAGACGGCGAGGAAGCCGGAGCCGCCCATGGCGCCGGCCAGCGCGAAGACCAGCAGCGACAGCGCCAGGACGAAGATCGGCAGCAGGCCCTGCTCCAGCTTCAGCCACATCACCAGCCGCACGATGGCGTAGCCGCCGAGGACGCCGGCAACGAGGCCGATGCCCATCTGCTGGAGAAAACCGAGCGCGATGTCGGTGGCCAGCGTGTCGGCCTGGAGCGCTTCGCCGCTGCTGATCAGGCTGACCAGCGACAGGGTGAGGAAGATGGCGATCGGGTCGTTCGAGCCGGACTCCACCTCCAGCGTCGAGCGGACGCGCTCGCGCACGGAGATGTTGCCGACACGCAGGAGGAAGAACACGGCGGCGGCATCGGTGGAGGCGACGGTGGCGCCCAGGAGGAAGGCCTCGAGCCAGGTGAAGTCGGTGACGTAGTAGGTGGCGACGCCGACCAGACCGGCCGTCATCACAACCCCGATGGTCGCCAGCACCAGCGCGGGCGCGGCGGCCTGGCGAAACGAGCTGAAGGAGGTGCCGAAGCCCGAATCGAAGAGGATGACCGCCAGCGCCAGCGAGCCGATGAAATAGGCGAGCGCCGCGTTGTCGAAATCGAGGCCCAGCCCGTCGGTGCCGGCGGCCAGGCCGATGCCCAGGAAGATGAGAAGCAGTGGGGCACCGAAGCGGAAGGCGATCAGGCTCGAAAACGCGGCAAAGAGCACGAGCGCCGTGCCCACCAGCGTAATGAGATATATGCCCTGATCCATCCGCCTCTCGATCGTGCTGCAGCGCCACAAGTCGCTGTTCTTTTTATAAAAGATGCGGCGGAAGTGAGATGCAAGGGCGAGGCGGAAAGAAAAACGCCCGGCGCGTCATCGCCGGGCGTTTTCACAGAACCGCAGTGCCCGGTCAGTGCAGCTTGATCACCGCCGGAACCCTGCCGTTGTCGGCCCGGTCGTCGAACCGGATAAAGCCGGCAAAGACGTTGTCGCTGGTCAGATGGAACTCGCCCAGCAGGTCGTTGAAGTTCATCTCGATCTTGTCGCCCTTCACGAAGAGCGACGTGGCCGTCCAGCAATTGTCGGTGCTGTTGAAGCTGATGCAGCCATGCTGCGGGGACTTGAACCGTGCCTCGCGCGACCACAGGCCCGAGAGGCCCTGAACGATCTTCTTGTCGGTCGCGGAGGCGTTGCTGTCGATCACCAGCTCGATGTCCACCCGGGTCTTCGACATCATGCTGGTGAAGGCGATCTGCTCACGCACCAGCGGATCCTTGGCCGCCGCGATGCCTTCGCGGATCGCATAGGCGCGGATCGTCGGATTGTCGGAGCAGGACAGTTCCTCGAAGGCGAAGAGACGGTCCAGCGGGTCGGCGCCCGCCTCGACGAGCTTGTCGCGATACTCCTTCATCTCGGCGGTGGACAGGTTCTTGTACTGCTCGCATGCCTGTGCGCCTGCCGCACTCAACAGTACGCCAAGCGCAGCCAGTGTCAGCTGCTTGAAACTCTTCTTCATGCCCTCTTGCCCTCTGCTACGGAAATGATCATTCGTCTGGCCGTGCCAGTGGTCTCTACCGTGCCGATGGCGACCGTGCAGCCGGTCCAGAGTTCGACCGGCGCCTTCAGCGGCAGAATTTTCTCGAAACCCCGGAACCCCGCTCCGGGAACGCTTCTGTTCCGGCTCTTCAGGAGAATTTCGGATCCGGCGCCATCAACGATGAGCTCCGCCGAGAATCCCTTGTGCCCGCACAGATCGAATGTCTGCGCCTCGAAAACGCCGAATACCCTGGCCTCGTCGAGGCCGGGGTCCTCCGGCCGGCGCGCCTCTTCCCCGGGGGGCGCGACGGGAGCCGGCTCGGGCTGCGCGGTTGCCGTGGCGGGGGGCGCTGCAGGCCGGCCGGCTTCGGACATGGCGTCCGGTGCGGCCGGTGGAAGCACGGCTTCCGTGGCGACTGCGGCAACCTCCTCCTCGCGGGGGGCTTCGACAACCATCGATCCCGAGGCCGGTTCCTCCGGCGCGGCGGCGACCGGCTGCGTCTCGGATTGGGATCTCTGGGACTGGGACGTCGGGGGCTGGGGCGCGGGAGCGGCCTGACGCCGTTCCGCCTCCTCGGCGCGGCGCGCGATCTCCTCGAGCTTCCGGTTCAGGTTGGCGACCGCGTCGGTGCTCCTGTCGATGGCCTCGACGCTCTTGGAAAGGTACTCGGTCTGCTGCCGGTCCAGCTCGGCGCGAGCCTTGTTCTCGCTGCTGTTCCACCAATCCTGAAAGATGGACTGGGTAACCATCAGGGCTACCGATCCGAGCGCGGTGACGATTGCCGACGCCTTCAGCCAGTTGCGCAACGCCACCCTTATTCTCCCCAAGTCAGCCCTTGCGGAATTCAGCACAGGAAGGTGCGGGGTTCAACCTTGGAAAGAAGATCTGGCAGAAATGAAAAACCCCCCGCTGGTGCAGCGGGGGGTGGAAACGCTTTTCTTCTTGGGACGGGGTCAGATCGTCTTGCCGAAGGCAATCGCCGTGTCGGCCATCCGGTTCGAGAAACCCCATTCATTGTCGTACCAGGACATGACGCGGACCAGATCGCCTTCGATGACCTTGGTCTGGTCGAGGGCGAAGGTCGAGGATGCCGGGTTGTGGTTCATGTCGATCGAGACGAGCGGCTCATTGGTGTAGGCGAGGATGCCCTTCAGCTTGCCATCGGCTGCGGCGACCAGCGCGTTGTTGATCTCCTCCACGGTGACCTTGCGCTTCGGCACGAACTTGAAGTCGATGACCGAGACGTTCGGGGTCGGCACGCGGATCGAGACGCCGTCGAGCTTGCCGTTGAGTTCCGGCAGCACGAGACCGACCGCCTTGGCCGCACCCGTCGAGGTGGGGATCATCGACATCGCGGCCGCGCGGGCGCGATAGAGGTCCTTGTGCATCGTGTCGAGCGTCGGCTGGTCACCCGTATAGGCATGGATCGTCGTCATGAAGCCCTTCTCGATGCCGAAGGCGTCGTTCAGGACCATGGCGACCGGCGCCAGGCAATTGGTGGTGCAGGAGGCGTTGGAGACGACCAGATGCTCCTTGGCGATCTTGTCGTGGTTGACGCCATAGACGACCGTCAGGTCGGCGCCCGAGGCCGGCGCGGAGACCAGCACGCGCTTGGCGCCTGCCTGGAGATGCAGGGATGCCTTCTCCTTCGAGGTGAAGATGCCGGTGCATTCCATGACGATGTCGACGCCCAGCTCGCCCCAGGGCAGCTTGGCCGGATCGCGCTCGGCGAAGACCTTGAACGTATCGGTGCCGATGCTGATCGTGTCGCCATCGACCTTCACCTCGGAAGGGAAGCGGCCATGCACGCTGTCGTAGCGCAAGAGGTGGGCGTTGGTCTCGACCGGGCCGAGATCGTTGATGGCGACAACGTCGATGTCCTTGCGGCCCGATTCATAGATGGCGCGGACGATGTTGCGGCCGATGCGGCCAAATCCGTTGATGGCTATTTTGACGGTCATGAATTTCCTCCGCGGAGTGGGTGGCCGTGCGCGCGCACGGAAAAGGACGCCGCTTCATAGCGGCGTCGGCTTCAAGAATCCAGATGCGGGGACCAGCAAATGCTGGTCCAGGAACAGGGGCGGGTGCGCCTCGGGATCAAGCCTGCTTCGCGAGGCGCTTCTGCGCGGCGCCGGCCGCCGCCTCGGCGGTGATCCCGAAATGCTGGTAGAGCGCCGGGGCGGGGGCGCTCGCGCCGAAGCCCGTCATGCCGATGAACACGCCGTCCGAGCCGATGATCGCATCCCAGCCCTGGCGGATGCCGGCTTCGATGGCGACCCTGACCGGAGCGTTGCCGATCACCGCCTTGCGGTAGTCGGCGGTCTGTTCCTCGAACAGCTCGAAGCAGGGCACGGAGACGACGCGGGCCGGATGCCCGGCCTTGTCGAGCAGCGCCTTCGCCGCCACGGCGATCTCCACCTCGGAACCGGTGGCGAACAGCGTCACCTCGGCGTCGTCGTCGCTGGAGGCCAGCTCGTAGGCGCCGCGCGCGCAGAGATTGTCTTCCTCGTGCGCGGTGCGGACGGGTGCCAGGTTCTGCCGCGACAGGGCCAGCGTCGAAGGGGTCTCGCGCGAGGCGATGGCAACCTGCCAGCATTCGGCGGTCTCGACCGCGTCGGCCGGGCGGAACACGTAGTGGTTGGGGATGGCACGCAGCGCCGCCAGATGCTCCACCGGCTGGTGCGTCGGGCCGTCTTCGCCGAGGCCGATGGAATCATGCGTCATGACGAAGATCGAGCGGATCCGCATCAGCGAGGCAAGCCGCATGGCCGGGCGGGCATAGTCCGAGAAGGTCAGGAACGTGCCGCCATAGGGGATGATGCCGCCATGCAGCGTCATGCCGTTCATCGCCGCCGCCATGGCGTGCTCGCGGATGCCATAATGCACGTAGCGGCCGGAATAGTCCTTCGCAGAGATCGGCCCGGTCTGGCTGGTCCTGGTGTTGTTTGAGCCGGTCAGGTCGGCGGAGCCGCCGATGGTTTCCGGCAGGCAGGCGTTGATCACCTCGAGCGCCATTTCCGACGACTTGCGGGTCGCGACCTTCGGCGGCTCGGCGGCGAGCTTCTCCTTGTACTCGACGATGGCGGCGTCGAAATTCTCCGGCAGGTCGCCGCGCATGCGGCGCTCGAACTCGCCGCGCATCTCCGCGTCCGCGCCGGCAAGGCGTTCTTCCCAGGCCTTCCGCTCCTTGGTGGAGCGCAACCCGGCAAGGCGCCAGTCGTCGAGGATGTCGGAGGGCACGACGAAGGGCTCTGCGGTCCAGCCAAGCGCCTTGCGGGCGCCGGCGATCTCTTCCTTGCCGAGGGGCGATCCGTGCACCTTGGCGGTGCCGGACTTGGTCGGGGCGCCGAAGCCGATGGTGGTGCGGAAGGCGATCAGGGTCGGCTTGTCGGACTCGCGGGCCGCCGTGATCGCGGCCGCGATGGCTTCGGGATCATGGCCGTCGGCGCGCATCGTGTTCCAGCCGGAGGCGGCGAAACGGGCGCATTGGTCGGTGGAATCGGTCAGCGAGATCGCGCCGTCGATGGAGATCTGGTTGTCGTCGAAGAGGACGATCAGCTTGTTCAGCTTGAGGTGCCCGGCAAGCGTCAGCGCTTCCTGGCTGATGCCTTCCATCAGGCAGCCGTCGCCGGCCAGCACATAGGTGTAGTGGTCGACCAGATCGTCGCCGAAACGGGCATTCAGGATGCGTTCGGCGAGCGCCATGCCGACGGAGTTCGCCAGGCCCTGACCGAGCGGGCCGGTGGTCGTCTCGATGCCGGCGGCGTGACCGAATTCCGGGTGGCCGGCCGTGCACGCGCCGAGCTGGCGGAAGTTCTTGATCTCGTCGATCGTGACGTCCTCGTAGCCGAGGAGGTAGAGCAGCGAATAGAGCAGCATCGAGCCGTGGCCGGCCGACAGGACGAAGCGGTCGCGATCGGGCCAGTGCGGGTTCTTCGGATCCTGGCTCATGAACCGGGTGAACAGCACGGTGGCGATGTCGGCCGCGCCCATCGGGAGGCCGGGATGGCCGGAATTGGCCTTCTCCACGGCGTCCATGGAAAGGAAGCGGATCGCGTTTGCCATCCGGTCGTGTTTGTCGCGTGAGATCATGGTTGCTCGATTGCTCGCTGCAGGCAGTTGATTGAGGACTGGTATCGACAGTCCCGGCCCCTTGAAAAGCAGGCGACACATAGCAGTTGCGGCCTTGAAGTCAACAAAGAGGCGGCGTCGGGGAGCGAGTCCGGCCAGGCATGCGCACACGTTTCGTATCGGAACCGTCGCAGCATTTTGGGGGATTAGCGGATGCGCTTTGTTGACGGGAGGTTCACCCGGCGCCTAATCTTTTCCTTATAAGGTGTTAGTAAGGCCCGCGATTCGCGAGCACGGCCTGACGGGACGGAATGCCGTCCCTGCCGAGAGGGCCGATCTGCGCGAGCGGAAGGGCTGCATGAGAGTAAGCAAGATTGCCTGTGTCACATCGATTGCGGATCGCCACCCGGCGCGCGGCGCTCAGGTGGGCCGATGCCCGCAATCGCAGGACTGGGGTTGGCGGTCATGAGTGGTGAAACGACGCTCAAGGAGGCGATCGGGCGGTTAGGGAAGGCCCTGACCGCGCTCGAGGACGCGGTCGATGCGCGGCTGGAGCACGAGCAGGACTTCGCCGAGTCCGACGCGGAACTGCAGCGCATGAACGCCGACCGTTCCCGCCTCGCCCAGGAGATCGACAAGTCCGAGGCGCGCGCCGAACGGCTTGAGGAAGTGAACCGCGAGGTCTCGCGGCGTTTGGTCACGGCCATGGAGACGATCCGCGCCGTTTTGGATCGATAGGACGTGCGATGGCACAGGTAACAGTCACCATTGACGGCAAGTCCTACCGGATGGCCTGCGACGAGGGGCAGGAAGAGCATCTCATCGACCTGGCGCAGCGTTTCGACCGCTACGTGATGCATCTGAAGGGTTCCTTCGGCGAAATCGGCGATCACCGGCTGAGCGTGATGGCCGGCATCATGGTGATGGACGAGCTGGCGGAGTTGCAGAAGCGCATGAAGGGGATGGAAGGCGAGATCGCCACGCTCCGCAAGACGCGCGACGACGCGCTGAACAAGGCCGACAAGAACGATGCCGCGCTGACCGGCGTGCTCCTGGAGATGGCCGAGCGCATCGAAGCCCTGTCGGGAAAGCTTGCCGGCAGGCCGTCCGGGAATGCCTGAGGGCAGACTCTTGAGGCCGATCCAGGATCGGTGATCCATCAGATTTCGTCTCCGGTGCATTCATCCAGAGGACGAACGTGCATCATACCCTTTCCGTATAGGTTGTTGTAAGCTCCAATTTATTGTTTACTTCTTGCCGTCAGCAGAACAACGACAATATTGGGGGCTGGGCTAATGTATCGTGTGGCCGCTGCTTTGGCGGTTTCTCTGAGCGTGGCGCCCCACGCCACTGCGCAGACGCAATCGCTGTGTGGCCGGATAGCGCAGGCTGAAGCACTCGGAATCGTCGCCGAACCTGGCATGGCGCCCGCTTTGGCCGAGAATTGGCAGATGACCGGCATTCAGGGTCCTGTCGTGACCTATCTCCCCAAGAATGTGCAATCGGGAGATACGGTTGCCGCTCTGGTCGAGAAGGGAGGTTTCCTGCCGGATCGGAACAACATTGCCTTCACGCAGGCGCTCAATCCGGGAAAAACCGATCTGAACACGCTCGGCATCGGCGAAGCTCTCAATGTCCCGTCGATCTCCAGCATGGGCGAGGAGGACACAAGCATAGACGGGTACAAGACTTGGACCGGGTTGCAGGTTGCGCTTTCCGCGGAGACCAGCAAGCAGGAAGCGGTCGCCAAAATAGAGACCGTTGGGGCAAAGCTGGACACGCTCAGCGGCGCCGATTCCGTAACCGGCAGAATTCGGCGCGACATCACTATGATCGGGGACCTCATCAACAGCCCGATGCGCGTGCAGTCGAACGGTGCGATCGGCGTCGATGAGTTCGTGCTGCTCGAACAGAAATCCGGTGCATATCAGGCTGCCGAGTATGTCTCTGGTCTTTTCGAGGCCGATCAGATCGAGTTGTACCCGGCAGAGCAGATCGCTGTGATTACCGATGCGGTGACAGCGCAAGTGGCTGCGCTGGGAATCGGCCGTGCGGAGTTCGTCGTGCGGACTTATTCTCCCACCTACGAGCAACTGACAGGGCTGCGGGTTTACAGGGCTACGGAGGCCAGTCACCGTGCCGGCTGCCAGGACGAGAACAAGATCGAGTTCGACACACGGAGCTTCCAGGCCCGCACGCTGGCACCGGTGGCGAAGTGGTGGTTTTGGGCAGAGGATGCCGCCGGCAGAAAGAGCAAGGCCAGAAGCATCGATCTCCGCTCCGGCGGGAGGGATATGGACTACACGATAGAATGGGCGGACTGAGATGGGTGAGTATGTAAGGGGGTTTCTGGAAATCGCCAACGACCTGCTTGGTCCAAACCTGGTCATTGTCGTCGTTATAGCTCTGCTGGCGGGCATGGCTGCGGGCTTAAAGCTCGGCGGAGCGATGAAGACCTTTCTCGTCACCGCCGCCGTCGCCCTGTATTTCGGCTCCATGAACTGGGTGGCCTTCCCCTATCCATACGACGATGCACGGCCGGACTGGCAGGTGGCCGGCTTTTCCTACACGCCCGACGCTCAAACGATACTCACGGATGATGCACAATTGCAGGACTATTCCCTGCAGAGGCGCAATGCGGAACTCGTCAGTATTTTTGGCGGCGATGTGGAGATGGTGTGGTCGCAACGGTCCTTGTTTCACGCAGGTTTGCTGTTTCAGTTTATTTTTGCCTTTTGTGCGTTTGCGTTGGGAGTCTTGCTGGAGACCGTTGGTGAAAGAGGCTACAAGCTGCTTTCGAAATAGCGGCCGGAATGCATGACCAAGACAGACAGACCGAAGAATCCAGTTCAGCTTGCCGTGATCGGCGCGGCGCAGGGGCTGCGCGGCGAGGTGCGCGTCAAATCGTTCACCGGCGATCCGATGGCGCTCGGCGATTACGGGCCGCTGACGACGGGGGACGGGCGGATGCTGACCGTCCGGCAGCTTCGGCCGGTCAAGAATGTCGTCGTGGCGCAATTCGCCGAGGTGGGCGACCGCAACGCGGCGGAGGCGCTGAACGGCACCGCGCTTTTCGTCGAGCGCGCCGCACTGCCGGCCGAACTGGACGAGGAAGAATATTATCACGCGGACCTGATCGGGCTGGCCGCCGTCGACGAGGCAGGGCAGCGTTTCGGGACGATCGGCGCGCTGCACAATTTCGGCGCCGGGGATATCCTCGAGGTGACCCTGGCGACGGGAGGCTCGGCGCTGGTGCCTTTCACCCGTGCGGCTGTCCCGTCGATCGACCTTGCCGCGAAAGTGGCGCGCTTCGACCGGGCAGCGGCGGGCCTGCTCGAGGACGAAGACGACGAAGCGGGCCCGGAGGAACCGGCGGGGGATTCGGCGTGAGTTTCCGCGCCACCGTTCTCAGCCTCTATCCGGAGATGTTTCCCGGTGCGCTAGACCTCTCGCTGGCGGGAAAGGCGCGCGCCGCGGGACTGTGGTCGCTGGACGCCGTGCAGATCCGCGATTACGCGACCGGCAAGCATCGCAATGTGGACGACACGCCGGCCGGCGGCGGCGCCGGCATGGTGATGCGGGCCGATGTGCTCGCCCGCGCGCTGGACGATGTGGCGGGTCCGGAGGATCCACGCCCGAAACTCCTGATGAGCCCGCGCGGCCGGCCGCTCGACCAGGCGCGCGTGCGGGCGTTGGCGGCTGGGCCCGGCGCGGTGATCCTGTGCGGCCGTTTCGAGGGCATCGACCAGCGCCTCATCGATGCGCGGGCGCTGGAGGAGGTGTCGATCGGCGACTACATCCTGTCCGGCGGTGAACCGGCGGCGCTGGTGCTGCTCGACGCGGTGATCCGCCTGCTGCCCGGGGTGATGGGCAACGAGCAATCGGGCGAGGAAGAGAGTTTCGAGGGCGGTTTGCTCGAGCATCCGCAATATACGCGCCCGCAGACCTTCGAGGGTGAGCCGATTCCCGACGTGCTCCTGTCCGGCAATCACGCGAAGATCGCCGCATGGCGGCGCGGCGAGGCGGAGAAGCTGACGCGCGAGCGGCGCCCGGACCTGTGGGCCGGGCGCGACGCGTCGGAGACGTGACGGCAAGACGCTCTATTCAAGCCACTCGGTGACGAACGCACCGTTCTCGTGGATATCGATGGTGGCGAGCGTGCCGGGGCCGAGATTCTCGAAACGGTGGGGCGTGTCGGCGGGAACGACGAGAATGTCGCCCGGCCCGGCCTCGATCCGCTCCTCGCCGACGACGAACAGGCCGCGGCCGCGGCGGACGACGAAGGTCTCCGGATAGGGATGCCTGTGCAGGCGCGGCCCGGCGCCGATGGTCTCGATCTCGTTGACGATGACGCAGACATTGGCGCCGTGCGCCCCGCCCTGCCATTCGCCGTGGAAGCGGCCGGGATCGGCGAGCCAGTCGCCGGCCTGGGTGACGGGTTTCATGCGCGGTTTCCTCTCCAGATCGTCCCTTGCGGCCCGGCGCGAGAGTGCCGTGCATGGCCTGCCGCGTCAACGAAGCGCTTGCATCCCGCCGGAGCGCAGGGTTCCGACGCCGGGTCAGCAGGGCGGCGAAGCGGTCGGAGTGGGGGGGGCGAGGCGTGTCCGGCAATCGGCCTTCGTCGTTGAGCCGTGCGTGGACTCCTGTTGATTCCCTCTGCGTTCTCGTGTATGTGCCCCGCACACAAACGGCTGCGGCCGGAAGACTCATATCAATGAACGCGTGAATTCGCTCCTGCTTCCTCCCTCGGGAGGGCACTCTTCAGGCGGTTTTCGAAACTGCCCCCCGGGATGAGCGCTCTGACGGTTCGAGAAGAACAAGAGGACAGTGAGATGGACATCATCCGTCAGCTCGAGGCCGAGCAGGCCGAAAAGATCGCAGCCCAGCGCAAGTTTCCCGAATTCCAGCCCGGCGATACGCTGCGCGTTCTCGTGCGCGTCACCGAAGGTACGCGTACCCGCGTGCAGGCCTATGAAGGCGTCTGCATCGCCCGCTCCGGCTCCGGCTTCCAGGAAAACTTCACCGTCCGCAAGATTTCCTACGGCGAAGGCGTGGAGCGTGTCTTCCCGGTCTATTCGCCGCTCGTCGAGGGCGTCGAGGTGGTCCGTCGCGGCCGCGTTCGCCGCGCCAAGCTCTACTATCTGCGTGATCGCCGCGGCAAGTCGGCCCGCATCACCGAGAACACCGGCGTTCGCGCCCGCCGCCTGAACGACGCCGAGCGCCAGGCGCTGGCCGAGGAGAAGGCCCGCGTCGAGGCCGAGAAGATCGCCGCGGCCCAGGCGCTCGCTGCCGAGAAGGCCGCCGAGGAAGCCGCCAAGGCACAGGAAGCCGCCGCCGCCGAGACCAGCGCGGAATAGGCTTCTCGCCGCACGCCCTTCAGCCGGAAGGGCTTCGGAGCGCGGCAGACAGAGACAATCAAAAGCGGTCCCGCCGAACCGGTTCGGCGGGACCGCTTGCGTTTTGCGCCTATGGCAGCCGATAGTCGTTCGATGTGGAGGGGGATTTACATAGGAGCGGCGGCGTTGTTGGCGCTTGCCGGCGATGGTCATGCGCTGGAGGGCATGCAGCGTCTCCAGCCGGCGTCCGACATGCTGCTTGTGCAGAGCAGGCGCGGCGGATGCAAGAGTGTCAGTTCCTGCCGCGAGGCCGTGATCATGTGGTGCAACGGCTATCGTCGCGCCGATGGCGACGGCGATGGCATCCCGTGCGAAAACGTGTGCCCCGACAAGCAGACCGTCGACAGGATCCGGAAGGACATCGGTTGCTGACGCGGTTTTCCGTCGCGTCTCAAAACAAAGGCCGCTCCCGAAGGAACGGCCCCGTGTTTTCTGGTTCGCACGCGGTCGTGCCTGACTTCATCGGTGAAGCCCGGCCGCGTTTCCTGCGCTTCAGCGGAGAGGCTGCTCCCCCTGAAGGCAATCCATCGAGACCACGTTTGAACGGAAATCACTCGACATCGGATCACCTCCTTTCGTTTCGTTGACGTTACCCACAATGTGGAGGCGTCAGCCTCCACATGCAAGGGGAAGGGTCAGCCTTTCTTGTTCTGCCGGTTCTCCACCAGATCGTCGACCACCGCCGGATCGGCCAGCGTCGAGGTGTCGCCGAGCGCGCCGTAATCGTCCTCGGCGATCTTGCGCAGGATGCGGCGCATGATCTTGCCGGAGCGGGTTTTTGGCAGGCCGGGCGCGAACTGGATCTTGTCGGGCGAGGCGATCGGGCCGATCTCGCTGCGCACATGGGCGACGAGTTCCTTCTTCAGCTCCTCGGTTCCCTTCTCGCCGGCCATCAGGGTGACGTAGCAGTAGATGCCCTGGCCCTTGAGGTCGTGCGGATAGCCGACCACCGCGGCCTCGGAGACCTTGTCGTGGCTGACCAGCGCCGATTCCACCTCGGCCGTGCCCATGCGGTGGCCGGAGACGTTGATCACGTCATCGACGCGGCCCGTGATCCAGTAATAGCCGTCCTCGTCGCGGCGGCAGCCGTCGCCGGTGAAGTACTTGCCCTTGTAGGTGGAGAAATAGGTCTGGATGAAGCGCTCGTGGTCGCCATAGACCGAGCGCATCTGGCCGGGCCAGGAATCGGTGATGCACAGATTGCCGCTGACGGCGCCTTCCAGCACCGCGCCCTCGCCATCGACGAGCTGCGGCTGAACGCCGAAGAAGGGGCGCGTGGCCGAACCGGCCTTCAGGTCGGTGGCGCCGGGCAGCGGCGTGATCAGGATGCCGCCGGTCTCGGTCTGCCACCAGGTGTCGACGATGGGCGACTTCTTCTCGCCGACGACCTTGTAGTACCACTCCCAGGCTTCCGGATTGATCGGCTCGCCGACCGTGCCCAGGATGCGCAGCGACTTGCGCGAGGTCCTGTTGACCGGTTCGTCGCCGGCGCCCATCAGGGCGCGGATGGCGGTCGGCGCGGTGTAGAAGGTGTTGACCTTGTGCTTGTCGATCACCTGCCAGAAGCGTGATGTGTCTGGATAGTTCGGCACGCCCTCGAACATCAGCGTGATGGCGCCGTTGGCGAGCGGTCCGTAGACGATGTAGCTGTGGCCCGTGACCCAGCCGACATCGGCGGTGCACCAGTAGACGTCGCCGTCCTGGTAATCGAAGACATATTGATGGGTCATCGAGGTGTAGACGAGATAGCCGCCCGTGGTGTGCAGCACGCCCTTCGGCTTGCCGGTGGAACCGGAGGTGTAGAGGATGAACAGCGGGTCCTCGGCCTTCATCTTCTCCGGCTTGCAGTCGGGCTTCGCCTTCGCGGTTTCCTCGTGATACCAGAGGTCGCGACCGGAAACCCAGTTGATCTTGCCCGCCGTGCGCTGCACGACCAGGACGTGGCGCACCCTGGCGCCAGCCTTCTCGGCGATGGCGACGGCCTTGTCGGTGTTCTCCTTGAGCGGGATCTTCTTGCCGCCGCGCAGGCCCTCGTCGGCGGTGATGACGAAGTCGGACTTGCAGTCCTCGATGCGGCCGGCGAGCGAATCGGGCGAGAAGCCGCCGAAGACGACCGAATGCACCGCGCCGATGCGCGCGCAGGCGAGCATGGCGTAGGCGGCCTCGGGGATCATCGGCATGTAGATGGTGACGCGGTCGCCCTTCTTGACGCCGCGCGTCTTCAGGACGTTGGCGAGCCGGCAGACATGCTCGTAGAGCTCGCGATAGGTGATCTTCTTGTCATCATAGGGATTGTCGCCCTCCCAGATGATGGCGGTCTGGTCGCCGCGCGTCTTCAGGTGGCGGTCGACGCAGTTGTAGGAGGCGTTGGTGAGGCCGTCCTCGAACCACTTGATCGAGACCTTGCCGGTGAAGGAGGTGTTCTTGACCTTGGTGTAGGGCTTGAACCAGTCGATCCGCTTGCCGTGCTTGTTCCAGAACTTCTCCGGGTTCTTGACGCTGTCCTTGTACCACTTGAGATACGTGTCGTTGTCGATCAGCGCGTTCTTCTTCCACGCGGACTTGACACGATGAACATGCACTTCGGACATTTCCACTCCTCCCGGTAGGCAATCGCTGGAGACCGGATGCGCGTCCGGGCGACGCGGGGTCTCTTGGCTCGCGCGCATTATTACCATTCTGCGGTCGGCGACAACATTAGACATTGGACGGCGGCGAAGGCTGCGGCGCGAAAGCGGTTCCTGGTTCGTTAGCACCGGCGTTCTAATGCTGCTAACAATCTGTAATTACACAATAATTTGATATTCTGAGATGTTTTCTGCTGGACGGCCGGGACAACCTCACCGACACTTTCTTCATCCGAGACGTGATTCGGAAAGGCAATGCATGCAGCAAACGCGCGAGTTCGAGCTCATGCTCAAGGGATACGGCCTGACGACGGCGGAGTTCCTGTATCATCTGCCGGATCATCCGCATCTCCTGCAGAGCTTCATCTGGCAGCATTACGATATCGCACCGGATTTCCCGGCGCTGCACCGGTTCATCGATTTCTGGAAGGCCAGGATCGAGGGGCCGCTGCACTCGGTGATCTACACGCATCGCGGGCTGGTCAAGCCGAGCGAATGGCGCAGCGTGACAGGCGAACTGGTGCTTCACTGACCGGTCGGTTGGGGCCGTGGCGGCTTCCGGGCGTGGGTTCTCTCCTTCCCCTCGCCCGGAAGCTCCGCATCGCATGATTTCCAGCCCTGCTCAGGGCATCCCTAAACGGCCGGCGGATTGAGCCGCGCGAACCCCTCCTGACGGCGGTAGGGGAAATAGGGATAGGGCGCATCGACCAGGCTCGCCGCGTCGAGCCTGGCGATTTGATCGTCGGAAAGCGACCAGCCGACGGCGCCGAGATTCTGCCTGAGCTGTTCTTCGTTGCGCGCGCCGATGATGACGGAGGAAACGCTCGGCCGCCGCGTGAGCCAGTTGATGGCGATCTGCGGCACCGACTTGCCGGTCTCGGCGGCGATTTCGTCGAGTGCGTCGACCACCCGGTAGAGCAGGTCGTCGGCGACGGGCGGGCCGAAGCTCGCCGTGTCGTGCAGGCGGCTGCCCTCGGGCAGCGTCTCGCCGCGGCGGAGCTTGCCGGTCAGCCGGCCCCAGCCGAGTGGGCTCCAGACCAGCGCGCCGACGCCCTGGTCGAGGCCAAGCGGCATCAGTTCCCATTCGTAGTCGCGGCCGACCAGCGAGTAGTAGACCTGGTGGGCGACATAGCGCTGCCAGCCGTTGCGGTCGGCGGCGGCAAGCGATTTCATCACCTGCCAGCCGGAGAAGTTCGACACGCCCGTGTAGCGCAGCTTGCCGGCGCGGACGAGATCGTCGAGCGTCGAGAGCACCTCCTCGACCGGTGTGGCGGCGTCGAAGGCGTGCAGCTGCAGGAGGTCGATATGGTCGGTTCCGAGCCGCTTCAACGAGGCTTCCACGGCGCGGATCAGGCGCGCGCGCGAGGAGCCGGCGTCGTTCGGCCCGTCGCCCATCGGCAGGGTGGTCTTGGTGGAGATCAGTACCGCGTCGCGGCGGCCCTTTATGGCTTCCCCGAGAACGGCTTCCGAGGCGCCGTCGGAATAGACGTCGGCGGTGTCGAACAGGTTGAGACCGGCATCGAGGCAGATGTCGATCAGGCGGCGCGCTTCGTCCGCGTCGGTGGTGCCCCAGGCGCCGAACAGCGGCCCGGTGCCGCCGAACGTGCCGGTTCCGAAGCTGAGCACCGGGACGTTGAGGCCCGATGCGCCGAGACGGCGGTGTTCCATGATGTGCTCCTTGGTTGGTGGTGTGGGGTTGGTGGTTCGTGGTGAGGGAAGGGATCGCGGACGCCGCCCGCTGCATCGCCCGGGTCTGCGCCGGAGGACGGCGCTCTAACCCGGCGCCGTCTCGCAGAGCGCGCCGCTTCGGGTCGCCCGGCGGTCGAGGCGCTGGGCGAGGACGGCGATCGCGAGGGCGGCGAGCGGCACGAAGCCGGCCACCCAGATGACGGCGTCGAGACCCGGGCCGTGGTCGATGACCGCGCCGCCGAGCCAGGCGCCGATGGCGTTGCCCAGGTTGAAGGCAGCGATGTTGAAGGAGGAGGCGAGGCCCTGGCCGGCGCCCTCCGCCTTCTGCAGCACCCAGATCTGCAGCGGCGGCACGGTGGCGAAGGCGGCGGCGCCGAACAGGCCGATGGCGAGGACGGCGGCGCGCTTGTCGTGCACGGCGAAGCTCAGGGCAAACAGCACCACGGCGAGGGCGGCGAGCGAGCCGAGCAGCGCCGGCACCAGACGCCGGTCGGCGAGACGGCCGCCGAGGAGGTTGCCGGCGATGAGGCCGGCGCCGAAGACGAGCAGGATCGGCGAGACCGCGCCCTCGGAGAAACCGGTGATGCGGGTCAGGATCGGCGCGATGTAGGTGAAGGCGGCGAAGACGCCGACCCAGCTCAGGACGGTGGTCAGCAGGCCGAGCAGCACCTGCGGCCGGCCAAGCACGGCGAGCGTCCCGCCCGCCTCCTCGCCGGTCTCCCGGCGCTCGTCGCGCGGCACGAGGAGGGCGATGACGAGAAGGGCGACGATGCCGACCAGGGTGACGGCGAGGAAGGTGGACCGCCAGCCGAAGGCCTGGCCGAGCCAGGTGCCGAAGGGAACGCCAAGGATGTTGGCGACGGTCAGGCCGGTGAACATGGCGGCGATGGCGGAGGCCTTGCGGTCGGGAGCGACGAGGCCGGTGGCGACCATCGAGCCGACGCCGAAAAAGGAAGCGTGCGCGAAGGCGGTGAGCACGCGCGCGGCCATCAGGGTGGTGTAGTCGGGCGCCAGCGCACAGGCGAGGTTGCCGAGCGTGAAGACGACCATCAGCCCCATCAGCAGCGTCTTGCGCGACCAGCGTTCGGTGAGCGCGCCGAGGATCGGCGCGCCGGCCACGACGCCGAGCGCATAGCCCGAGATGAGCAGGCCGGCGGCGGAGATCGTCACGCCGAGATCGGCGCTCACCTCGAGCAGCAGGCCCATGATGACGAATTCGGTGACGCCGATCCCGAAGGCACCGGCGGTGAGCGCGTAGAGGGCGAGAGGCATTTGCGGTCCCTTTGCCGTTGTTGGTGGGCCGTTATCGGTGGGCCGCGCGCGAGCGGCTTCAACAGCTAGATGGACCTTTACGTATTGATGAATTAGACTTCAGATCATCAAAATACCTATGAAATGAGTTCACAAATGGCGCGTATCGACGTGAACCGCTCGGCGGAGATGGAAGTCTTCGTGCGGGTCGTGGAGATGCAGAGCTTCTCCGCCGCGGCGCGTGCGCTCCGGATGACGCCTTCGGCGGTCAGCAAGCTGATCGGCCGGCTGGAGGCCCGGCTCGGCACGCGTCTGGTGCGCCGCTCGACGCGGCGCTTGCAGGTGACGCCGGAAGGCAACGCCTTCTACGAGAGCGGCGTGCGCATCCTCGCCGACATGGCGGCAGCGGAACGCGAGGCGGCCGCGGGTGCCGCCCCGCGCGGCCGGCTCAGGATCAACAGCAACGTGCCCTTCGGCCAGCATCGGCTGATCCCGCTGGTGCCGAAGTTCCTGGCGCGGCATCCGGAGGTGGCGGTGGACCTGGTGCTGACCGACCATGTGGTGGACCTGCTCGAGGAGCGCGCCGACCTCGCCATCCGCGCCGGGCCGCTCGCCGATTCGAGCCTGATCGTCCGCAAGCTCGGCCAGACGCGCATGGCCGTCGTGGCGTCGCCGGCCTATCTCGAGGCGCATGGGCGGCCACGGACGCCGGCCGACCTTGCGGCGCACAACCTGCTCGGCTTCTGCTTCTCACGCATCTACGAGGGATGGCCCTTCACGGGCGCGGAGGGGCAAATCGTCACCGTGCCGGCGACCGGGCGCTCGCTGATCAGCGACGGAGAAACCATGCGGCTGATGGCGCTGGCCGGCGCCGGCATCGCCCGACACGCCTTGTGGCATGTGGGTCCGGACATCGCGGCCGGCCGGCTGGTGCCCCTGCTGGAGGAGCACAATCCGGGTGACGAGGAAGCCGTGCACGCCGTCTATGTCGGCCAGGGCAGGTTCCTGCCGGCGCGGGTCAGGGCGTTCCTCGACTTCCTCGCCGAGGCGGTCAATCTCGACGATACGGCGCGCACTTAAACGCCGGCTGATCATCATTCGGCTTATCTTCCTACCCGGGCAGGCATGCCGTATCATGCGGGTCGCCGCCGCGTGGAGCAGCGGGGCTGACGGACCGGGGGAGGTTCGGAACCGGGGGCGCGCGCCCGAGGGGCGCAAAGGGGAGAAGAATGAACGGGTTGGCTAGGATATGCTGGGTCACGGCGCCGATCTACGCCGCGCTCGGGATGATACTGGGTCTGGTCATGGCGGCGTCAGGCGATCATACGCTGGCGCCGGCGCACGGCCATCTGAACCTGCTCGGCTGGGTGACGATCGCGCTCTACGGCGCGTTCTACACGCTGGTGCCGCTTGCGGCCGAGAGCCGACTGGCGCGGCTGCAGGTGCTGCTCGCCGAGATCGGCGTCGTCACCGCCGTGCCAGGCATCGCCATGGCGATCATGGGCATGGGCGAAGGGCTGGCGAAGGTCGGTTCGCTGATCATTCTGGCGGCGATGCTGCTGTTCGTCTTCATCGTGATCCGCACGGTGGGGCAACCGGCCGCGACGGCCTGACGACGACCGTTTTCAGCGCGCCCCGAAGATCGCCGAGCCGACGCGCACGCTGGTGGCGCCGAAGGCAATGGCCTTCTCGTAGTCGCCCGACATGCCCATCGAGCATTTCGCGACGTCCGCCTCGCGCGCCAGCTTCTCCAGCAGGGCGAAATGCGGGCCGGCATTCTCGTCGAAGGGCGGAATGCACATCAGCCCCTCGATGGCGAGGCCGTGCACGTCGCGGCAATGGCTGACGAAGGCCACCGTCTCGCGCGGGTCGATGCCCGCCTTCTGCGGCTCGAGCCCGGTATTGACCTGGACATAAAGACGCGGGCTGCGGCCCTGCTTCTTTATCTCGCCGGCGAGCGCGGCGGCGATCTTCTCGCGGTCGACGCTCTCGATGACGTCGAACAGCGCCACGGCGTCGGCGGCCTTGTTGGATTGCAGCGGTCCGATGAGGCGCAGCTCGATGTCGGGAAACGCCTCCTTCAGCGCCGGCCACTTGCCCTGCGCTTCCTGCACGCGGTTCTCGCCGAAGATGCGCTGGCCGGCCTCGATGACGGGGCGGATGGCGTCGGCGTCGAAGGTCTTCGAGACGGCGACGAGCGACACCGAACCGGTCGCCCGCCCGGCCGCTTTCCCGGCGGCGGCGATGGTATCCCGGACGGCATGCAGGTTCTCGACGGCGTTGCTCATGTCGCTTGATGTCTCCCACACAAGACCGATCCCGGAGTTGACGCTTCGGCGAAACCATGGTGAAGGTCCGCCTTCGACTTTCCCGCTCCTTATCTTGTGAAAATCCGGCCATGGCAACCGAACGTTACAATCCCCGTGTCGCAGAACCCCGCTGGCAAAAGGCCTGGGACGAGGCGAAGCTGTTCGAGGCCAGCAATGACGACGGCCGGCCGAAATACTACGTGCTGGAGATGTTCCCCTATCCGTCGGGGCGCATCCATATCGGCCACACGCGCAACTACACGATGGGCGACGTGGTGGCGCGCTACAAGCGGGCCAAGGGCTACAACGTGCTGCATCCGATGGGCTGGGACGCGTTCGGCATGCCGGCGGAAAACGCCGCGATGCAGAACAAGGTGCATCCCAAGGAGTGGACCTACCAGAACATCGCCGTGATGCGCGACCAGCTGAAGACCTTCGGCCTGTCGCTCGACTGGAGCCGCGAGTTCGCCACCTGCGACGTGGACTACTACCACCGCCAGCAGATGCTGTTCGTCGACTTCTTCGAGAAGGGGCTGGTGACGCGCAAGACCTCCAAGGTCAACTGGGATCCGGTCGATCATACCGTGCTCGCCAACGAGCAGGTGATCGACGGGCGCGGCTGGCGCTCCGGCGCGGAAGTCGAGCAGCGCGAGCTGGCGCAGTGGTTCTTCAAGATCACCGACTACGCGCAGGATCTGTCGGACGCCCTCGACGGGCTGGACCAGTGGCCGGACAAGGTGCGCCTGATGCAGCGCAACTGGATCGGCCGCTCCGAGGGCATGCTGGTCCGCTGGGCGCTGGCGCCAGAAGGAGCGCCGGAAGGCGAAAGCGAGCTGGAGGTCTACACGACCCGGCCCGACACGCTGTTCGGCGCGTCCTTCATGGCGATCGCCGCCGACCATCCGCTGGCGAAGAAGCTGGCCGCCCAGAACCCCGCGCTCGCCGCCTTCTGCGAGGAATGCCGGCGCATCGGTACCTCGGCGGCGGCCCTGGAAACGGCGGAGAAGAAGGGTTTTGACACGGGCATGCGCGTGCGCCATCCGTTCGATCCGGAATGGACGCTGCCGGTCTATGTCGCCAATTTCGTCCTGATGGACTACGGCACGGGCGCCATCTTCGGCTGCCCGTCCGGCGACCAGCGCGACCTGGACTTCGCCAACAAGTACGGCCTGCCGGTGACGCCGGTGGTGATGCCGGCGGATGCCGACGCCGCCACCTTCCAGATCACCGAGGAGGCTTATACGGACGACGGCGTGATGATCAATTCGCGCTTCCTCGACGGCCTGACGCCAAAGGAAGCGTTCGAGGAGGTGGCGAAGCGGCTGTCCGCCGAGACCATCGGCAATCGCCCCGTCGGCGAGCGCAAGGTGAACTTCCGCCTGCGCGACTGGGGCGTCTCGCGCCAGCGCTACTGGGGCTGCCCGATCCCGATGATCCATTGCGAGGCGTGCGGCGTGGTGCCGGTGCCGAAGGCCGACCTGCCGGTGAAGCTGCCGGACGACATCGAGTTCGACCGGCCGGGCAATCCGCTCGACCGGCATCCGAGCTGGAAGCACGTCAACTGCCCGAACTGCGGCGCGGATGCGCGCCGCGAGACGGACACGATGGATACGTTCGTCGATTCGTCCTGGTATTTCGCCCGCTTCACCGCGCCCTGGGAGAACGATCCGACCGACCCGAAAGCGGCCAATGAATGGCTGCCGGTCGACCAGTATATCGGCGGCATCGAGCACGCGATCCTGCACCTGCTCTATTCCCGCTTCTTCACCCGCGCCATGCGCGACACGGAACATCTGGCGCTCGCCGAGCCGTTCAAGGGCCTGTTCACGCAGGGCATGGTGGTGCACGAGACCTACCGCGCCGCGGACGGGCGCTGGCTCGCGCCGAACGAGGTGGAGCTCACCGGCTCGGGCGGCGCGCGCAAGGCCATCGAGATCGCCAATGGCGAACCCGCGACCATCGGCTCGCTGGAGAAGATGTCGAAATCGAAAAAGAACACGGTGAGCCCGGAAGACATCACCCATTCCTTCGGAGCCGACACGGCGCGCTGGTTCATGCTGTCGGATTCGCCGCCCGAGCGCGACGTGGAATGGACCGACGACGGCGCGACGGGCGCGCATCGCTTCGTGCAGCGCGTCTGGCGCCTGGTCTCCGAGACCGCGGAGCATGTGCGCGGCGTGACGCCGAAGGCCGGCGGGGACGGAGCGGCCCTCGTCGCCTCCAAGGCGGCCCACAAGGCGCTCAAGGCGGTGGGCGAGGACATCGAGAAGCTGGCCTTCAACCGTGCCATCGCGCGCGTTCACCAGCTCGTCAACGATCTGCAGGAGCCACTCTCCGCACTGGGCTCCGATGCCGACGAGGCCACGAAGGGCGCGGCGCGCGAGGCGATCGACATCCTCATCCACCTGGTCGCGCCCTTCATGCCGCACTTGGCGGAAGAGTGCTGGGCGGAAATCGGCGGCGAGGGACTGGTGGCTGCGAGCGCGTGGCCGGCGTTCGATCCGGCGCTGGTCGTGGACAACGAAATCGTCCTGCCCGTTCAGATCAACGGCAAGAAGCGCGGCGATTTGACAATTGCGCGCGACGCAGATCAATCTGCCGTCGAAGATGCGGTGCTTCAACTCGATTTCGTCCAGAAGGCGCTGAACGGTTCTGAGCCGCGCAAGGTGATTGTCGTTCCGCAGCGCATCGTCAACATCGTTGCCTGACATCGAGGAACCGGATTGATGCTGTTTGGAAAACAGGGGGAAACCTTGAACCCGACGTTTCGCGTTTCGCTTCTGGCGGGCCTGGCCCTGTCTGTCGCCGTCGCCTCGGGCTGCACCGTGCGTCCCCTGATGGCGACGCCGGACGTCTCGTCCTCCGGCACGGCATCCATGCCGGCGCTCTCCTCCGTCGCCATCGCGCCGGTCGATACGCGCTATGGCCAGCAGGTGCGCAATCATCTGATCTTCCTGCTCAATGGCGGTGCCGGCCAGCCGGCGAACGCGCGCTACACGCTTGACCTGACGGTCACCCGCGCCACCTCGGCCGCCGCGCGCATCCAGGTAATCACCGATAACGAGCCGACCGCCGGCACGCTGACCATGACGGGTCTCTACCGCCTGACGGACAGCCAGACGGGTGCCGTCGTCGCCTCCGGCAAGCGCGAGATGACATCGGCCTACGACGTTCCCCGGCAGGAGTTCGCGGCGATCCGCGCAATACGGGACGCGGAGGACCGCGCGGCGCGCGAACTGGCCGAATTGCTCCGCCTTGCAGTGGGCCAGGACTTGGCGCGGGCCGGAGGATAGTCGTACTATCGCGGCGGCAGGCGATTTGCGCGGGGAACCATTGCCCGCTCATTTGTATTGTACGTCAGTGTCATTGCGTCGTCACAGTGTTCGGTGAAACAACCGCTGAAGCATGATCTTTGATTTGGGTTCCGATTCTCGCCAGAGATCGCGCTTGGATGACAGGATGGGGCAGAATGGCGGTTCGGACGACAGTCGCAATGCTTCAGGGAGCGGTTCGCCCATGGATTTTCACACGACGCTGACTTCGGTCGCCGCGGTGCTGGGAAACCGGGTTCTGGGGCGTGACCTCTATGCCCCCGACACGCCGCATGTGGTCGATCAGCTCATCGCAGAACGCACCACCCACCTTTCGCAGCACATGCTGTGGCCGCTGGCGCAGCCCTTCCTTTACCGATTCCTCCATTATCGCCAGGCGGTGGCGATGGCCGACAAGGTGGCCGAGCTGCCGGGCTGGGAGGCGTTCTCCTATATCAGCGGTCTGCTGTCGCTGGAGATATCCGCCCGCGGCATGGAGAACATTCCGGCCACGGGCGGCTTCATTCTGGCCCCGACTCACCCGACCGGCATCGCCGACGGGATCGCCGTGTTCGACCTGATGCGGGACCACCGGCGCGACCTGGCCTTCTTCGCCAACCGCGACGCACTGCGCGTCAATCCGCGGTTTCGCGATCTGGTCATCCCGGTCGAATGGCGGGCGGGCGAGAAATCGCATGCCAAGAGCCGCGATACGCTGGAGATGACCGCCAAGGCCTTCGGCGCCGGCAAGGCCATCGTGCTGTTCCCGTCGGGACGCATCGCCTACTGGAACAAGGACAAGCTGACCGAGCGGCCATGGCAGCCCTCCGTCGTCGCGCTGGCGCGGCGCTACGAGGTGCCGGTGGTGCCGGTCAACATCACGGCGCGCAATTCCGGGCTGTTCTATCTCCTGTCGCGCTATTCGTCGGAGCTGCGCGACATGACGCTGTTCCACGAGCTCCTGAACAAGAAGGGCCGCGCGATCAGCATGACGATCGGCAAACCGATCGCGCCGGAGGCCCTTGGGGGGGAACCGGCGGACGTCGCCGCCCGCCTTCAGGAACATGCGGTCACGCGGCTTCGCGAGGATCCGCAGGCGACCTTCGAAGGATAACGCGCGGGGTGCGCTTGCGCAGCAGTCGATGGGGCTTCCGCAATTCGTCATCCTCGGGTCAAGCCCGAGGATGACGAATTGCAGAAAAGTTCATATCAGCGGCCAGCGCCGGTGATTGGCGCCAGCCTCACCACCGCTCGTCATCCTCGGGCTTGACCCGAGGAACCATGCCGGAACGCTGCCGGTTGCCGATGGCCGGGCAAATCCGGTTTCCGCTCAGCCGATCTTCTGGCCGGTCTTCGCCCAGTCGGCGAGGAAGGCTTCCAGGCCCTTGTCGGTCAGCGGGTGCTTGACCAGCGCCTTCAGGACCGACGGCGGCACCGTCGAGACGTCGGCGCCGATCAGCGCGGCCTGCTTGACATGGTTGACCGTGCGGATCGAGGCGGCGAGGATTTCCGTGCCGAAATCGTAATTGTCGTAGATCGTGCGGATCTCGGCGATCAGGTCCATCCCGTCGATGCCCATGTCGTCCAGGCGGCCGATGAAGGGCGAGATGAACGTCGCGCCGGCCTTGGCAGCAAGCAGGGCCTGGTTGGCCGAGAAGCACAGCGTGACGTTGACCAGGCGGCCGGAGGAGGTGATCGCCTTGCACGCCTTCAGCCCGTCCATGGTCAGCGGGACCTTGATGCAGATGTTGTCGGCGATCTTCGACAGGATGTCGGCTTCCTTCATCATGCCGGCGAAATCCGTAGCGGTCACCTCCGCAGAGACCGGGCCATCGACGATGCCGCAGATCTCCTTGGTCACTTCCAGAATGTCGCGGCCCGACTTCATGATCAGCGAAGGGTTGGTGGTGACGCCGTCGAGCAGACCCGTGTCGCTCAGTTCGCGGATATCGTTCACGTCAGCCGTGTCGACGAAGAATTTCATGGCAAGCTCCTTTGCGGGATCGGGCGGGCGGACAGGGACAAGAGAGAGGATCCCGACCCTTGATGTTGGGTCTTTGCTCTAATGCAAGAACAGGGCAAGGTCACGCCCGATGACAGAAGATTCGCCCGCAAAAAGCATTCTGCCCCGCGTCGTGCCGGTGATGGTGCCGATGCCGGCGGACCGACCCTATTCCTATGCCGTGCCGGACGGTGCGAAGGCCGTCCCCGGCTCGATCGTGCGCGTGCCACTCGGACCGCGGGAGGTGGCGGGCATCGTCTGGGACGGTGCGGGCGAGGCGCTGTCGGCCAAGCGCCTGCGGCCGATCTCCGAGATTTTCGATTGCCCGCCCGTGGCCGAGGAGATGCGCCGCTTCGTCGACTGGATCGCCGCCTACACGCTGTCGCCGCCCGGGCTGGTGGCGCGCATGCTTTTGCGCGCGCCGGCGGCTTTCGACCCCGAGCCGTGGACCGAAGGCCTGCGGCTGGTCGAGGGTGCCGGCCCGGACAGGATGACGGCGGCGCGCAACCGCGTGCTGGAGATGGCCGGCGACGGTCAGGCCTGGACGCGCGCCGGGCTTGCCCATGCGGCGGGCGTGTCCTCGAGCGTGATCGAGGGCCTGCGCGAACAGGGCGTGTTCGAGACCGTGTCGATCCCGCCGCAGCCGGTGGTGGCGGCGCCCGATGCGGGTTTCGCCAAGGCGGAGCTGACGCCCGATCAGGAAGCGGCGGCGCTGCGGCTGCGCGAAAGGGCGGGCACGGACGCCTTCAGCGTCACCCTGCTCGACGGCGTGACGGGATCGGGCAAGACAGAGGTCTATTTCGAGGCCATCGCCGCCGCGCTGGAGCGCGGAAAGCAGGTGCTGATCCTCATCCCGGAAATCGCGCTGACGCAGGCCTTCCTCGAGCGGTTTCACGATCGCTTCGGCGCGAAGCCCGGCGAGTGGCATTCCGATCTCGCGCCGAAGAAGCGCGAGCGGGTCTGGCGGCAGGTGGCCGAAGGCCAGGTGCGCGTGGTCGCCGGCGCGCGCTCGGCGCTGTTCCTGCCCTTCAAGGAACTCGGCCTGATCGTCATCGACGAGGAGCACGACCCCGCCTACAAGCAGGAGGACCGCGTCTTCTACAATGCGCGCGACATGGGCGTGGTGCGCGGCCATATCGGCGATTTCCCGGTCGTGCTCGCCTCGGCCACGCCATCGCTGGAAAGCCGGGTCAACGCTAATCAGGGACGCTATGAGCGCATCGTCCTGTCGTCGCGCTTCGCCGAAGCGGCATTGCCCGATCTCGCGACCATAGACATGCGCAAGGCGCCGCCCGAGCGCGGCGGATTCCTGTCGCCGGTGCTGATCGATGCGATGCGGAAGACGCTGGCGCGCGGCGAGCAGTCGCTTCTGTTCCTCAACCGGCGGGGCTATGCGCCGCTGACCCTGTGCCGGGTGTGTGGTCACCGCTTCCAGTGTCCCGAGTGCTCGAGCTGGCTGGTCGAGCACCGCTTTCGCGGGCAGCTTGTCTGCCATCATTGCGGCCACAACGAGCCGCGTCCGGAAGCCTGCCCGGAATGCGGCACGCTGGACCACCTTGTTGCCTGCGGGCCGGGGGTCGAGCGCATCGCCGAGGAGGTCGACCGGCATTTCCCCGAGGCGCGCACGATCATGCTGTCGTCCGACATGATGGGCGGCGTGAAGCGGCTGCGGCTCGAGCTGGAGGCGATCGCCAAGGGCGAGGCGGATATCATCGTCGGCACGCAGCTCGTCGCGAAGGGGCACAATTTTCCGGCGATGACGCTGGTCGGCGTCGTCGATGCCGATCTTGGGCTCGCCAATGGCGACCCGCGCGCCGCCGAACGGACGTTCCAGCTCCTCGCGCAGGTGACGGGCCGCGCCGGGCGGACCGGCAGGAAGAGCGTAGGCCTTCTCCAGACCTATCAGCCGGAGCATCCGGTGATGCGGGCCATCGTGACCGGCGATGCGGAAGCCTTCTACGAGCGCGAGATCGCCGAGCGCGAACGCGCCGGCCTGCCGCCCTTTGGCCGGCTGGCGGGCATCATCGTGAGCGCGGCGACGCGACAGGAGGCGGAGAGCCATGCGCGGGGCCTGCGGCAGGCAGCGCCGCGCGCCACCGAGATCGACGTGCTCGGACCGGCGGAGGCGCCCCTGGCGCTGATCGCCGGACGGCATCGGTTCCGCCTGCTGGTGCAGGGCACGCGACGCGCGGACCTGCAGGGCTTCGTGCGGGCGATGCTCGAAAGGGGGCCGAAGCAGCGCGGCTCCGTCCGTGTTCAGGTGGACATCGATCCGCAGAGCTTCCTGTAAGGGTCTGCTTGTCCGCTGCCATGTCCGGGCTGACGAGAGTCCCCGGAGCCTGTTGTTTCTTTGAGGAAAGGTAAGAGACCGTGTTCAGCCATATCACCGTCGGATCAGGAGACCTGGACAGGGCCGGAGCTTTCTACGACGCCGTTCTCCTGCCGCTCGGATTGCAGCCACGGCCTGTCACGCCGGACGGCGGGCCGCGCGCTCTGTGCTGGGTCATGCCTGACCGTTCGCTGCCACGCTTTTATGTCTATCAGCCCTTAAATGGCGAAGCAGCCGGCGCGGGCAATGGTGCGATGGTCGCATTCTCCGCCGGCACGCCGGAGCAGGTGGACCGGGCCTATGCCGCGGGCATGGCGGCCGGCGGCAAGGACGAAGGCGCGCCCGGACCTCGACCGCGCTATGGCGAAGGCTATTACGGCGCATATCTGCGCGATCCCGATGGCAACAAGCTGCACATCGTCTGCCGCGGGGATATCGATTCAGCGGACGGTGGAGAGGCAGGGTAGCGGGCCGTTTCTTCCTTTTCCCGCGATCCGCGTCTCGGTAGAAGGGACGCACCGCAACATCAGAAAAATGGTGGATATGATGGAACTTGCTTTCCCCTGGCCGATGAGTTCCGGCGAATGGCTGGCTTGGTCGGCGGCGGCGGCGACCATCGCCTTCGGCCTGTTCGCCATGTTCATGCCGCGGCTGGCGCTGCGACTGTTTCGGCTGCAGGCTTCAGCGGAGCGCGCCGAGGTGCTGGCCGCGCCGCGCGCAGTGATCGGCGGGTTCCACGTCGGCTTCGGCCTCGCGGCGATGCTGCTGGCGCAGCCGTTCATCTATCTGGCGCTGGGCATCGCCTGGAGCGTGGCTGCTTTCGGCTGCATCATATCGCTGCTTTCCGACGGCGCGCGGGCACTCTACAGCTGGGTCTTCCTGGCGCTGTCACTGGCGCTTTCCGCGCTCCCGCTCGCCTTCGTTCTGGGTTTCGTCTCCTGACCGGACGCGAATGCACTGGATATGCGACAAAACCGCGCCTTAGAGCGCGTGTCTGCGTGTTGCGAGTCTCGGAAGCCTGTGCTAGACGGCAATCGGCTTTCAGCAAGAGGGCGCGCCCGGTGTCTTTTTGCGAGGGGAAAATATCAATCAGGTCAAAGATTTAGCCCGAGTCTCGAACTCCAGCCTCAAATCTTGTGGCCACCAAGGCGTGAGAGAAGACGATTCCGTGGCACAATCTGGCTCGATGATCTCCGGAATGGCAGGGCGGTATGCCGGTTCGCTTTTCGAACTCGCGCGCGATGCCAAGTCGATTTCCACCGTTGAGGCCGATCTCGGCCGCTTCGAGACACTCCTTTCCGAAAGCGCCGATCTTCAGCGCCTGATCAAGAGCCCTGTCTTCTCCGCCGACGATCAGCTGAAGGCGATCAGCGCCGTGCTCGACAAGGCCGGGATCAAGGGCCTGGTCGGCAATTTCCTGTGCGTCGTCGCGCAGAACCGGCGCCTTTTTGCCGTGCCGCAGATGATCGCCGGCTTTCGCCAGATCGCCGCGGCAGAACGTGGCGAGGCTTCGGCCGAAGTCGTTTCGGCGCATGCGCTCACCGCTGCGCAGGAAAAGGAACTGAAGGCCGCTCTCAAGGACGTGGCCGGCAAGGACGTTGCGATCAGCGTTTCCGTTGATCCCTCCATTCTCGGCGGGCTGGTGGTCAAGATGGGCTCGCGCCAGATCGACACATCGCTCAAAACCAAACTCAATTCGCTCAAGCTTGCACTGAAAGAGGTCGGCTGATGGACATCCGCGCAGCGGAAATTTCCGCAATTCTGAAGGATCAGATCAAGAATTTCGGCAAGGAAGCCGAAGTTTCAGAAGTTGGCCAGGTGCTCTCCGTGGGCGACGGCATCGCCCGCATCTACGGTCTGGACAATGTCCAGGCTGGTGAGATGGTGGAATTCCCCGGCGGCATCCGCGGCATGGCGCTGAACCTCGAAGTCGACAATGTCGGCGTCGTGATCTTCGGCAACGACCGCGACATCAAGGAAGGCGACACCGTCAAGCGCACGGGCGCCATCGTGGACGTGCCGGTGGGTCCGGAACTGCTCGGCCGCGTCGTCGACGCACTGGGCAACCCGATCGACGGCAAGGGCCCGATCAAGGCCAAGGAACGCCGCCGCGTCGACGTCAAGGCCCCCGGCATCATCCCCCGCAAGTCGGTGCACGAGCCGATGTCGACCGGCCTCAAGGCCATCGACGCGCTGATCCCGATCGGCCGCGGCCAGCGCGAGCTGGTCATCGGCGACCGCCAGACCGGCAAGACCGCCATCGTCCTCGACACCTTCCTCAACCAGAAGCCGCTCAACGACGGCAATGACGAGAGCCAGAAGCTCTACTGCGTCTATGTCGCCGTCGGCCAGAAGCGCTCCACCGTCGCCCAGCTGGTGAAGGTGCTCGAGGAGCGCGGCGCGCTCGAATACTCGATCATCGTCGCCGCCACCGCTTCCGACGCCGCGCCGATGCAGTTCATCGCGCCGTTCGCCGGCTGCGCCATGGGCGAATATTTCCGCGACAACGGCAAGCATGCCGTGATCGCCTATGACGATCTGTCCAAGCAGGCCGTCGCCTACCGCCAGATGTCGCTGCTGCTGCGTCGCCCGCCGGGCCGCGAAGCTTATCCGGGCGACGTGTTCTACCTGCATTCCCGCCTGCTCGAGCGCGCGGCGAAGATGAACGACGAGCAGGGCGCCGGTTCGCTCACCGCTCTCCCGGTCATCGAGACGCAGGCCAACGACGTGTCGGCCTACATCCCGACCAACGTGATCTCGATCACCGACGGCCAGATCTTCCTTGAGACCAACCTGTTCTTCCAGGGCATCCGTCCTGCTGTGAACGTGGGTCTGTCGGTGTCGCGCGTCGGCTCGGCCGCTCAGGTCAAGGCGATGAAGCAGGTTGCGGGCTCGATCAAGGGCGAGCTCGCGCAGTACCGCGAAATGGCGGCCTTCGCGCAGTTCGGTTCGGACCTCGACGCCTCGACGCAGCGCCTGCTGAATCGCGGCGCGCGCCTGACGGAGCTGCTCAAGCAGCCGCAGTTCTCGCCGCTCAAGACCGAGGAGCAGGTCGCTGTCATCTTCGCCGGCGTCAACGGCTATCTCGACAAGCTGGCGCTGAAGGATGTGACCCGCTTCGAGCAGGGCCTGCTGGCGCATATGCGCGCCGAGGGCAAGGACGTGCTCGACGCGATTCGCAAGGAGAAGGCGCTTTCCGACGATCTGCGCGAGAAGCTCAAGGGCCAGATCGAAGCATTCGCCAAGAATTTCGCCTGAGGCTGGGTATAGATGGCTTCCCTCAAGGACCTTCGCAACCGGATCGCCTCCGTCAAGGCGACGCAGAAGATCACCAAGGCGATGCAGATGGTCGCCGCGGCGAAGCTGAAGCGCGCCCAGGAGGCGGCCGAGGCCGCGCGCCCCTATTCCGAGAGGATGGGGGCGGTTCTGGCCAACATCGCCGGCGCCGTGTCGGGCAGCGATGCCCCGCCGCTGATGGCCGGCACCGGCAAGGACGAAACGCACCTGCTGGTCGTCTGCACGGCCGAGCGCGGCCTTTGCGGCGGCTTCAACAGCCAGATCGCCAAGCTGGCGCGCGAGCACATCCGTTCGCTGCTGGCCAATGGCAAGACGGTAAAGGTGCTGTGCGTCGGCAAGAAGGGCTATGACGTGCTGCGCCGCGACTACGGCCAGCACATCATCGACCGCGTCGATCTGCGTGAAGTGAAGAAAATCGGCTTCGACAATGCCCACGGCATTGCACGGCAGGTGATCGGCCTGTTCGAGAAGGGCGAGTTCGACGTCTGCACGCTGTTCTACTCCGAGTTCCAGTCGGTGATGTCGCAGGTGCCGACGGCACAGCAGATCATCCCGGCGGCGGTTCCGGCGAGCGACGAGGCCGCGCAGGCTTCGGATGCCGCCTATGAGTACGAGCCGGAGGCGGCCGCCATCCTGGCCGATCTGATCCCGCGCAACATCGCCGTGCAGATCTTCCGCGCGCTCCTCGAGAACGCCGCCGGCGAGATGGGCGCCAAGATGACCGCGATGGACAGCGCGACGCGCAATGCGGGCGAGATGATCGACAAGCTGTCGATCACCTACAACCGCCAGCGCCAGGCGCAGATCACCAAGGAACTGATCGAGATCATTTCGGGCGCGGAAGCGCTCTAAACAAGTACCTGCAATCCCGGGCGGAAGACGGCTTCCAGTTTCCGGGACCTGCATCAACGGACCGAAGAGGTTTTAGAAATGGCCAAAGCAGCGACCCCGAAGAAGGCCCCGGCGACCGCCGCCAAAGAGCCCGCCGCGAAGCGGGCGGCTCCGGCGCGTAAGCCGGCCGCAGCCAAGAAGGCTTCCAGCAGCAGCGCGGCTGCTCCGCGCAAGGCGGCAACCGGCGCCCGCGGCGCGATCCGCCAGGTCATCGGCGCCGTCGTCGACGTGCAGTTCGAGGACACCCTGCCGGCGATCCTGAACGCGCTGGAGACCGAGAACCAGGGCAACCGCCTCGTTCTCGAAGTGGCTCAGCATCTCGGCGAGAACACCGTTCGCTGCATCGCTATGGACTCGACCGAAGGTCTGGTGCGCGGCATGGAAGTGCGCGACACGGGCAGCCCGATCGCCGTCCCGGTCGGCGACGCCACGCTCGGCCGCATCATGAACGTTGTCGGCGAAGCGATCGACGAAGCCGGCCCGGTCAAGGGCGACGGTACGCGCGCCATTCACCAGCCGGCCCCGGAATATGTGGAGCAGTCCACGGAAGCTGAGATCCTCGTCACCGGCATCAAGGTCGTCGACCTTCTGGCTCCCTACGCCAAGGGCGGCAAGATCGGCCTGTTCGGCGGCGCCGGCGTCGGCAAGACCGTTCTGATCCAGGAGCTGATCAACAACGTCGCGAAGGCGCATGGCGGTTACTCCGTGTTCGCCGGCGTCGGCGAGCGCACCCGCGAGGGCAACGACCTCTATCACGAGATGATCGAGTCGGGCGTGAACCAGGACCCGGCCAAGAACAACGGCTCGACCGAAGGCTCCAAGTGCGCCCTCGTGTTCGGCCAGATGAACGAGCCGCCCGGCGCCCGCGCCCGCGTCGCGCTGACCGGCCTGACGGTCGCCGAGCACTTCCGCGACCAGGGCCAGGACGTGCTGTTCTTCGTGGACAACATCTTCCGCTTCACCCAGGCGGGTTCGGAAGTGTCGGCTCTGCTCGGCCGCATTCCCTCGGCCGTGGGCTACCAGCCGACGCTGGCGACGGACATGGGCGCCCTGCAGGAGCGCATCACCACGACCACCAAGGGTTCGATTACCTCGGTGCAGGCCATCTACGTGCCCGCCGACGATCTGACCGACCCGGCGCCGGCCACCTCGTTCGCCCACCTGGACGCGACGACCGTGCTCAACCGCGCCATCTCGGAAAAGGGCATCTACCCGGCCGTTGATCCGCTCGATTCGACCTCGCGCATGCTCGACCCGACCATCGTCGGCGAGGAGCACTACAATGTGGCGCGCCAGGTGCAGGAGATTCTCCAGCGCTACAAGTCGCTGCAGGACATCATCGCCATTCTCGGCATGGACGAGCTTTCCGAAGAGGACAAGCTGACTGTTGCCCGCGCCCGCAAGATCGAGCGCTTCCTGTCGCAACCCTTCTTCGTCGCCGAGGTGTTCACCGGCTCGCCGGGTCTCTTCGTCGACCTGGAAGACACGATCCGCTCGTTCAAGGGCCTGTGCAACGGCGAATACGATCACCTGCCGGAAGCCGCCTTCTACATGGTCGGCACGATCGAGCAGGCTGTCGAGAAGGCACAGAAGCTCGCCGCGGAAGCGGCCTGATTCAGAGCGACCAGCGACTAGCGAATAGGGAGTAGCGAATAGGGATTGTCAGAGCGGCCGGTTGCGAATGTCCATTCGCTATTCGCTATTCGCTATTCGCTAAAGAAACATGGCTACTGCTTTCAAATTCGATCTGGTCTCCCCCGAGCGGCTTCTCGTTTCGCAGGACGTCGCATCGGTCGTCATTCCCGGCACCGAGGGTGAGATGACCGTGATGGCCGATCACGCGCCGACCATGACCAGCATCAAGCCGGGCGTGATCACCGTGAATGCCGCCACCGGCGGGGCCGAGCGCTATGTGGTGTTCGGCGGGTTCGCCGACATCCTGCCGGAAGGCTGCACCGTGCTGGCCGAATCGGCCGTCCATGTGGACGAGATCAATCGCGAGGATCTGGCGCGCCGCATCCAGGAAGCGCGCGAGGACGTGGCGGACGCGCAGGATCACGAGACCCGCACCAAGGCGGAAGAGTTCCTTGCCCAGCTCACTACGCTGGAAGGTGCGATCCTGCCCGCATAACGATCGGGGACGACGCACTTCACATGGTGCGAAAACGGCCGGGCTTGCGCCCGGCTTTTTTGTTAGCCTCCGTCCGGCGAACCTCAGGAGCGGGCGAAATGATCATGCGGAAGCTCATAGGAATTCTGGTCTGCCTGAGTGCGATCGCGACCGGGATCGCGAGCGCCGGCGCGGAAGACCCGGATGCGGACACGTTGCGGCTCGGGCGGCACTTCACCGAGCTGTTCCAGAAGGGCGCGGTCGAGGATGTGTGGCAGCGCATGTCGGAGGAGATGCAGAGCGCGCTCGGCGGCCTCGACAAGCTCAGGGCATTTCAGGTCTCCGTCAGCGCGATGTCCGGCCCGCAGGCCGGGATTCTGGACGAAGCGACCGAGCGTCGCGACGGGTTGAGGACCTATCGGCGGCGCGCGGCGCACCGTAACGGAGCAAGCCTGCTCTGGCAGTGGAGCTTTGGCGACGACGACCGCATCGAGGGGTTCTTCGTGCGTGCCGTACCAGAAGAAGCGGAATCGGCGCATCTCGCCTATCAGACCCGGGCCGCGCTGCGGCTGCCGTTCGACGGGCGCTGGTATGTCTTCTGGGGCGGGCGCACGCTGGAACAGAACTACCACGCGGAGAACGAGGCCCAGCGTTTCGCCTATGACTTCGTCGTCCGGGAGAACGGAAAGACCCATACCGGAGATGGCGCTTCGCTCGAGAACTATCACTGCTGGGACCGGCCGATCCTGGCGCCTGCGGACGGAACGGTGGTCTCGCGCATCGATGGCCTGCCGGACCAGCCGATCGGTCAGACGGATACCGAACACCCGGCCGGCAATCACGTGGTGCTCGATCTGGGAGACGGCGAGTTCGTCTTTCTCGCGCATCTGCGCCGTGGCACGGTGACGGTCGGGGTGGGGGACCGGGTTGAAAGCGGCGAAGAGATCGGCCGCTGCGGCAACAGTGGCAACACGTCGGAACCGCATCTTCACATGCACATGCAGACCACGCCGGATCTCCATGCCGGCGAGGGATTGCCGGCGCAGTTCCAGGACTATCTGGCAGACGGAGTGCGGCAGGCGCGGGGCGAGCCCGTGCGCGGGCAGACGGTAGGCGTGGAGAACTGACAAGAGGGCCGCTTCGGTGGCCCGCTCATTTGTGCGGGCCTCGGGTGTTCCACCCGAGCGACTGCATCAACGCGGAAAAACAAAGAGATAGGATCCCTTCAACGTTTCTGTGAAACGGTGAAGGGGTCTAAGGCACCAGATGCCTGAAGGCCGCGACGACGCTGTCGTAGACCGGGCGCTTGAACGGCACGATGAGTTCCGGCAACTCGGTCATGGGCTTCCATTCCCAGGCGTCGAACTCGGCCTCGTGCCCGCCGGGCGGCGGATTGATGGCGATCTCGCTGTCGGCGCCCTCGAAGCGGAAGGCGAACCACTTCTGCTTCTGGCCGCGATACTTGCCCTTCAGCGCCACGCCGACCAGATGCTCCGGCAGTTCGTAGGTGATCCAGTCCGGCGTCTCGGCAAGCAGCGACACCGACTTGATGCCGGTCTCCTCATAGAGTTCGCGATAGGCCGCCTCGCGCGGATCCTCACCCTTGTCGATGCCGCCCTGGGGCATCTGCCAGAGGCGGGTGGCGCCGGACAGTTCGTCCGTGCGGTCCTGCACGATGCGCCGGCCGGCCCAGGCGAGGCCGTCGCCGTTCAGCACCATGATCCCGACGCAGGGGCGATAGGGGAGTGTACGGGAGGAGGTATTCGTCATGGCGCCCTTCATCTGGCTTCGGGGTCGACGGCCACGGCCGACACCGGTACGAGTTCTATGCCGCGCGCCGTGACCTCTCTGGCCCATCCCGCAACCGTGTCGATCGTCTCGTCGAAGGCCGAGCCTGTGCCCAACGCGTATCCCCTGGCGCGGGCGATGCGCTCCAGCTCGTCGAGCCTCTTGAGGATTTCAGCAGGCACGGGCGTCCGCCGGTCGCCCGTCGGATCGATCAGGGCGTCTGCCGCCGCAAAGGGCACGCCCTTCTGCAGCGCCATCGCCTCCGCGACGCTGCGCGCCGACGTGCCGTCATCGACATACATCAGGCCGCGCGCGCCGATTTCCGACATGACCGGCGTCATGTGCCCGGCGTCGGCGGTGAAGCGCGCGCCCATATAGTTCATCACGCCGGTGTAGTTGGTGATGCGCGCCAGCGCCCAGCGCAGGCGGTGCAGGTTCTCGTCCTCGCTGGTGCCGACGGTCAGCGTGTTGCGTCCGGGATTCTCGTTCGGATAGCCGAACGGTTCCATCGGCACCTGGAGGATCACCTCGTGGCCCGCGCGCCGCGCCGTCTGCATCCAGCGGGACAGGCTGTTGCCGCCCGGCGCGAAGGCCAGCGTGATCTCCGGCCGGAGCGCGTCGATGGCGCGCTGCGTCGCCGTCTGCGACAGCCCGAGGCCGCCGATGATGATGGCGATGCGCGCGCCGCGCGTGCCCGACCACGCCCGGGCATAGGCGTCGAACGGCCGCCGCCCGCCGGGTTCGCGCACCGGGAGGGGGCCGGATTCGGACTCCTCGATCAAGGCGCGGTCCGGCAGATGGGCGAGGCGCGGATGCTGGCCGATGGCCGAAGGATCGCGGATCACGATGACGCCCTCGCCACTGTCATCCTCATCCGGATTGACGCGGACAATGGAAGCGCTCGGGGCTCCCTGGGGCCTGGCATCGGGGGAAGGGGCCGGCTGGCTGGCGATCGCGTCCGGGGCTGGCTCGACCGGTTCGGAAACGGCGACCTGCACCGGGACGCGGAACCCGCGGTCGCGCAGGGATATGGCGGCCGATGTGCCGAGAATGGCGATGGCGGCAAGCGCGACAAGCACACGCTCGGCGGTCAGGACGCCGCCGCGGCGCGCCTTTGCCGGGCTCGCGTCCTTCCCCAGAGGGCGGTCTATGTCCCTGTTGCCTGTGATCTTAGCCACCCCGACGATCCATCTGCGACCATAGCACGGGTCACCATCCTGGAACCGCGCCATGACGCCGCGATGTCGCCGCCGGCCGGAAAAGCCGGCAGCGCATCACTCTTACTGGTTCATGACCGCCTTGTCAGGATTGGGCGGGAAGGCGGGGTCGGTCTTCTGGCCGCGCAGCAACTCGAGGGCGGCGGTGAGCTGCATGTCGTCCTTGGCTTCCGGCGGGACATAGGCGATGGAGCCGGAGCCTTCGTCGCTCTCCTCCTCGCCCTTGATGTGGCCGCGCAGATCCGATTCGCCACGGCGCAGGTCGCGCCCCTGCAGCTCTTCGGGAAGCGGCTGGTCGACCTTGATGTCGGGCGTGATGCCCTTGCCCTGGATCGATTCGCCCGACGGCGTGTAGTAGAGCGCCGTGGTCAGCCGCAGCGCGCCGCTCTCGCCGAGCGGAATGATCGTCTGCACGGAACCCTTGCCGAAGGACTGGGTGCCGAGGACGGTGGCGCGGCGATGGTCCTGCAGCGCGCCGGCGACGATCTCCGAGGCGCTGGCCGAACCGCCATTGATCAGAACGATCACCGGCTTGCCGTCGACCACGTCGCCCGGTCGCGAATCGAAGCGCGCGATGTCGTTGGCTTCGCGGCCGCGCGTCGAGACGATCTCGCCCCGGTCGAGGAAGGCGTCCGAAACGCTGACGGCCTGATCCAGAAGGCCGCCCGGGTTGAGGCGCAGGTCGAGCACGTAGCCCTTCAGCTTGTCGCCGGGCAGGTCCTCGCTGATCGCGTCGATCGCGCCGATCAGGTCGTCGAAGGTTTTTTCGGTAAAGGAAGTGATCTTCAGATAGCCGACATCCTCCTCGACGCGATACTTGACCGCTTTCACCTTGATGATGTCGCGGACGATGGTGATCTCGATGGGCTTGTCGGCGCCCTCGCGCAGGATGGTCAGCTTGATCGGCGTGTTGACGAGGCCGCGCATCTTCTCCACGGCGTCGTTGAGCGACATGCCGCGCACTTCCTCGCCGTCGATCTTGGAAATCAGGTCGCCGGACAGGACACCGGCGCGGGAGGCCGGCGTGTCGTCGATGGGCGCGACGACCTTGACCAGCTCGCTCTCCATGGTCACCTCGATGCCGAGGCCGCCGAACTCACCCTTGGTCTGCACCCGCATGTCCTTGGCGGCTTCCGGGTTGAGGTAGGAGGAATGCGGGTCGAGCGAGGTCAGCATGCCGTTGATGGCGCTCTCCACCAGCTTCTGGTCGTCGGGCGGCGTCACATACTGGGCGCGCACACGCTCGAAAATGTCGCCGAAGATCGCTAGCTGGCGGTAGGTGTCCGAGCCGGCGGCGTTCGCCGAGAAACCGTTGCTCCCATGCACGAGCGTGACCGCAGACGCACCCACGAGAGCGCCGGCAAACAATAGCGACAAGTTACGTTTCATTTCCTGTCCTTCCAGAGTGTCCCGGCGCCCACCAGGGATTTGGATCGATCGGCTTCCCGTTCTTCCTGAATTCCACATAGAGTTCCGGCGCGGCGGCTTCGTTCGCCGGTCCGGCAATGCTGGCAAGGCGGGTGTCGCCCATCAGTCCGATCGGTTCGCCCGCCAATACGGCTTGTCCAAGCGATACGCTCACCTTCTGCATTCCCGCAAGCACGATATGATAACCGTCGCCGGCATTCAGTATCAATAGCTGACCGTAAGAGCGGAAGGCCCCCGCATAGAGCACCGTCGCCCCTGCCGGTGCTGTGACGATTGCGCCCGATTGTGTCCTTACAATGTCGCCCTTGAGCCGGCTGCCCGTGTCATCCTCGTCGCCGTATCGGGCGGCGAACTGACCCGAAGCCGGCAGCGCCAACCCGCCGACGCGCTTGCCGAAGGCCGGCGCAGCGCCAAGGCGGTGCTCGGGCGACGCCGGCTCACTGGCGCGGCGGCGACGCTCCTCCTCGGCCTCCCGCAGTGAGGTGATCTCGGTCTCGAGCGAGGCAATCAGCTCCTGCAGGCTGCCGGCGCGCGCGGCGAGGGCCTCGGCCTGACGGCGTTCGTCCGCCATGCGGCCCTCGGCTTCCTCCTGAAGCCGCTTCTTCTCGTCGAGCAGCAGGCTCAGCCGCTTCTTCTCCTCCACCTGGCTGGCGACCGTCTTCTGGAGCTTGTCGCGCTCCGTTTCGATGGACGTGACGATGCGCAGGAGCTCGTTCAGGTCGGAAAGCAGGATTTCCGTCTCGCTGCGCAGTTCCGGCACCACCGCGCCGAGCAGGATGGCGCTGCGCACGGATGCCAGCGCATCCTCCGGACGCACGAGGATCGCCGGCGGCGGGTTGAGGCCCATCCGCTGCAACGCACCCAGCACCTCGGCCAGAACGCCGCGGCGGGCCTGCAGGGATTCGCGCAGATAGCCCTCCTCGCGGCGCAGGCCGGTCAGGTGCAGGGAGATTTCGTCGATGTCCTCGCTGAGCTTGCGCTCGGTCTTTGCCGCCTGGATCAGGGCGGCCGTCAGGGCGGCATTGTCGTCCTTGATGGCAAGAATCTCGGCATTGATCTCGGCAAGGCGCTGCTCGGTCAGCGCGATCTCGCGGCTGATGTCCCGGTATTCGGCCTGCGTCTTGTCGTGCTCGCTCTCGAGGACGCCGACGCCGTCCTGCGCCGGCGAGGGCGACGAGAACGCGAGCGCGGCGAGCATGGCGAACGCCGCGACGCGGAACCGCGGGCGCTTCGGGGTCGCTTGCAAAGGCTGTGCGGACGCCATTCTCATCCTTTGAGAAAACCTCATCGACGGCGGGGGAGCCAAGTCATGCAGACTATGCGGCGGTTCCTTAACGAAGCATCAACCATGAAACGCTGTAGAGGCAATTTACAGTTGCATTTCCGTAGGATGCAATTCCCGTAACCGTGCCGGGGCTTCAGGTTCGCCGTCGCGCGCGATCCTGGACCGGTTCATCGTTTCAGAAAAACGCTGTCCCGTTCCAACATCCTGTTTCTCCGCCTTCATGCGGACATCAGGT
This sequence comes from Nitratireductor pacificus pht-3B, assembly GCF_000300335.1. Classification (GTDB taxonomy): domain Bacteria; phylum Pseudomonadota; class Alphaproteobacteria; order Rhizobiales; family Rhizobiaceae; genus Nitratireductor; species Nitratireductor pacificus. The sequence goes on from NZ_AMRM01000011.1 coordinate 76,555, forward strand.
GATACCACCCGACTGCAAAACGTTCTAGGCGCGGTGATAGGGGTGTCCGGACAAGATCGTCGCGGCCCGGTAAAGCTGCTCGGCGAGCATCACGCGCACGAGCTGATGCGGCCAGGTCTGCGCGCCGAGGGCGATGGTGCGTTCGGCGGCCTTGCGGAAGGCCGGGTCGTGACCGTCGGGACCGCCGATGACGAGGGTCAGATGGCGGCGCCCCTGGTCGCGCAGATCCGCCAGCTCCCGGCTGAAATCCTCCGATGTGAGGTTGCGGCCGCGCTCGTCGAGAAGAAAAAGGGCGGCGCCCTCCGCCTGCATGTCGGCGATCCTGCGGCTCTCCTCGCGGCGGCGTTCATCGGCGCTCCTGGCGCGGCTTTCGGCGATCTCGCCGACACCGGAGAACTCAAACCCGATCGGCGGCCCGCTCTTTGCGAAGCGGTCGAGATAACGGTCCGCCAAATCCCTCTCGGGGCCGGCTTTCATACGGCCCACGGCGCAAATTCCGATACGCATTCCAGCCTCTCTGCCCCCGCAGGCGGAGCGGTTCAGGCGTGTCCGACCGCTGGCCGGTCAGTGAACCGTTTCATCCTCCAGGTCGGGGGCCTGCCACATCTTCTCGATGTTGTAGAACTCCCTGACCTCGGGGCGGAAGACATGGACGATGATATCGCCCGAATCGATCAGCACCCAGTCGGCCCCCGAAAGCCCTTCGACGCGCGCCGCGCCGAGACCGGCCTCCTTGAGCGCGCGGATCAGGTGGTCGGCGACCGCCGCGACATGGCGATGCGACCTGCCCGACGCCACGATCATGTGGTCGGCAAGGGGGGACTTACCCTGGATGTCGATGGAGACAATGTTTTCCGCCTTGGAGTCTTCGAGACTCGCGATGGCTGTTTCAACGGCTTGGGAAACCAAGTTCTTGCTGGTTCCCGCCGGCGAAGGCATCACGGAAGCCTTCTTCGTCAGTGCTGTTCTCAGCGTCTTTCCTTTCCAATAAGAACAAGCTCACCACGCGGCCGATGCCGCACAGTACTTGATAGATAGGCAGAGTCTCCTAACAGTTTCAAGACACCAGCCCATCACATGTTTGAACCGGTCCGTTTCCTTCAGGCGCCTCCGGCCGCCGCCTTGCGGATTGCGGTCGACGAGAGGGATGAGCGCGGCCCGTGGATGAAGGTCCAGGCGGGCGGCCTGCGGCGTGCCAGAACCGGCGCGTCATCCTCGTCGATGCGGGCGTGATCGAAGGTCTTGGCCATGGTCGAGGACAGGAAGGCCAGCGTGTCGCCCGGCCGGTCGATGACGGCGATGGGAATCGACCGGGCGATCTCCCGCCAGCGCTCCCAGCGGTGGAAGTCGCGCAGGCTGTCGGCGCCCATGATCCAGACGAAATTCACCCCGGGGTTACGGCTCTGCACCAGATCGATCGTGTCGGCGGTGTAGCGGATGCGGTGTCCGGCCTCGAAGGCCGTGACCTTGATGCGGGGGTCCCCGGCGCAGCGCCGCGACAGGTCCACGCGGGTCGAGAGCGGCAGCAGCTCGCGCGTGCTCTTCAGGGGATTGCCGGGTGTCACGATCCACCAGAGCTGGTCCAGCCGGAGACGCCGCAGGGCGATCTCGGCCACCAGCGCATGGCCGGCATGGGGCGGGTTGAACGAACCGCCGAACAGGCCGACCGCCATGCCCTTCTCCGCATGCGGCATACGCAGATAGCGGGCGGGCAGGTCGGCGGGGGGCGTGGAGGGGTGGGGCATCAAACCGGGCGGATCTGGCCTGTGCCGCGGACGCGATACTTGAACGAGGTGAGCTGCTCGACCCCGACCGGACCGCGCGCATGCATCTTGCCGGTGGCGATGCCGATCTCCGCGCCCATGCCGAATTCGCCGCCGTCGGCGAACTGCGTCGAGGCGTTGTGCAGCAGGATGGCCGAATCGATCTCGTTGAAGAAGCGCTCCACCGCCGCCGCATCCTCGGCGACGATCGCCTCCGTGTGATGCGACGACCATGTGCCGATGTGATCGATCGCCCCGCCGATGCCGTCGACCAGCTTCACCGAGATGATGGCGTCGAGATATTCGGTGCGCCAGTCCTCCTCGGTGGCGGGCAGGGCGGCCGGGAACCGGGTGCGGACCTCCGCGTCGCCGCGGATCTCGCAACCGGCCTCGGACAGCGCCTGGAGCACGGGGACGAGCAACTGGTCGGCCGCGGCGCGGTCTACCAGCAGCGTCTCCGCCGCGCCGCAGATGCCGGTGCGGCGCATCTTGGCGTTGACGGCGATGGAGAGCGCCATGCCGCTTTCGGCCGAACGGTCGAGATAGAGGTGGCAGATGCCCTCGAGATGGGCAAAGACCGGCACCCGCGCGTCGTTTTGGACGCGCTCGACGAGGCTGCGGCCGCCGCGCGGCACGATCACGTCGATGTTGCCGCCGAGGCCCTTCAGCATCTCGCCCACGGCGGCGCGGTCGGTGACCGGCACGCGCTGGATGGCGTCTGCGGGCAGGCCGGCCTTCTCCAGCCCCTCGACCAGGCAGGCGTGAATGGCCGCCGAGGAATGGGCCGAATCCGAGCCGCCGCGCAGGATGACGGCATTGCCGGCCTTGAGGCAGAGCGCGCCGGCGTCGGCGGTGACGTTGGGCCGGCTCTCATAGATGACGCCGATGACGCCGAGCGGCGTGCGAACGCGCTCGATGCGCAGCCCGTTGGGCCGGTCCCATTCGGCGATGACGCTGCCCACGGGGTCCTCGAGGGATGCGATGGCGCGGATCCCGTCGGCCATCGCGGCGATGCGGGACGGATCGAGCTTCAGCCGGTCGAGAAGCGCGGCCGAGAGGCCGGCGGCCTCGCCGTTCGCCATGTCCGTCGCATTGGCGGCAAGGATCGCATCCCGGTTGCGCTCCAGCGCGGACGCCATTTCGCCGAGCGCGGCGTTCTTCCGCGCCGGGGTGGCTATGGACAACGGCCCCGCGGCGGCGCGCGCGCGCGTGCCCAGATCGTTCATCAGCGCTGCGATGTCCCCGCCGTCCTGCCGGTTGGCCATCAGCATCTATCCCTCCGTCCTCTCCGCCTGGGCCTGCCGGACGCGCGGCGTCAGCACCAGATCGTCACGATGCACCATCGCGGCGCGCGCCTCGTAGCCCAGCACCCCGGCGATGTCGCCGGTCTTCAGCCCGGCAATCCTTACGGCATCCGCCGCATCATAGGCAATCAGCCCGCGTGCCGCCTCGCGGCCGTCCGGCCCGAGAACCGCCACCGTGTCGCCACGGGCGAAACTGCCGGCGACCCGCGTCACGCCTGCCGGTAGCAGCGATTTTCCGGATGCCAGCGCCCGCACGGCGCCGTCATCGACGTGAATGGTACCGGCCGGCTCCAGCTGGCCGGCGATCCAGGTCTTGTAGGCGCGCACCGGCGTCTTGCTCGGCAGGAACAGGGTGGAGCACGCGCCCTCGTCGATGGCGGAGAGCGGGTTGAGCCGGGTTCCCGACGCGATGATCATCGCGGTGCCGGCCGCCGTGGCGATCCGCCCGGCATCCAGCTTCGTGCGCATGCCGCCGCGCGACAGTTCGGAAGCGGCGGCCCCCGCCATCGCGTCGATCTCCGGGGTGATCGCCTCGACCAGCGGGATGTGCCGCGCGTCGGGATTGCCGGCGGGCGGAGCCGTGTAAAGCCCGTCGATGTCGGACAGGAGCACCAGGAGGTCGGCGCCGAGCATGGTGGCGACGCGGGCGGCGAGCCGGTCGTTGTCGCCATAGCGGATCTCGCTGGTGGCGACGGTGTCGTTCTCGTTGATCACCGGAACCACATCCATCTTCAGAAGGGTGGAGATGGTGGCGCGCACATTCAGGTAGCGGCGGCGTTCTTCCGTGTCGCCCAGCGTCACCAGCACCTGGCCGGACTTGAGGCCGCGCTTGCGCAGCTCTTCGTCCCAAGCCCCGGCCAGCGCGATCTGGCCGACCGACGCCGCGGCCTGGCTCTCCTCGAGGCGCAGGGTGCGTCGCTCGATGCCCAGAATGGTACGGCCGAGCGCGATGGCGCCGGACGACACGACCAGCACCTCCACGCCGCCGGCGCGCAGCGCGGCGATGTCGTCGGCCAGCGCCGCAAGCCAGGCGCGCTTCAGGCCCGTCTTGCGGTCGACCAGGAGCGCCGAGCCGATTTTCACCGTGATGCGGCGGTGTGCCGGGAGCAGGGGACGGGTCATGACGGGTTACTTCTGCCAACGCTCGTCGGGAGTGTCATCGGCCTGTTCCTCGCGGCGGTCGTCCTCGATGATCCGCATCAGGGCCCGCAGCACCTGCTGCACGCCTTCGCCGGTGGCCGACGAAAGCAGGAGCGGTACGCGGCCGGCCGCCTTGGCCAGGGCTGCCTGTTTCTCGGCGCGGGTCTCCTCGTCGAGAAGATCGGCCTGGCTGAGCGCCAGGACCTCTGCCTTCTCCTCCAGCCCGTGGCCATAGGCGGCGAGTTCGGCGCGCACGGTCTCGTAGGCGACGGCCGGGTCGTCCTCGCGCGCCGAGACCAGATGCAGCAGCACCCGCGTGCGCTCGACATGGCCAAGGAACCGGTCGCCGATGCCGACGCCCAGATGCGCGCCCTCGATGAGGCCCGGAATGTCGGCCATGACGAATTCGCGGGCATCGACCCGCACGACCCCGAGATTGGGATGCAGCGTGGTGAAGGGGTAGTCGGCGATCTTCGGCTTGGCCGCCGTCACCGCTGCCAGGAATGTCGACTTGCCGGCATTGGGCAGGCCGACCACGCCGGCGTCGGCGATCAGCTTCAGGCGCAGCCAGATCCAGGCTTCCTCGCCCTCGAGGCCGGGATTGGCACGGCGCGGCGCGCGGTTGGTCGAGGATTTGAAATGCTGGTTGCCGAAGCCGCCATTCCCGCCGGTGGCGAGCCGGAAACGCTGGCCCACTTCGGTCAGGTCGCAGATCAGCGTCTCGTTGTCCTCCTCGAAGACCTGCGTGCCGACCGGCACTTTCAGCACCTTGTCGCCGCCCTTGGCGCCGGTGCGGGTGCGGCCCATGCCGTGATTGCCGGTCTCCGCCTTGAAATGCTGCTGGTAGCGGTAGTCGATCAGCGTGTTCAGGCCGTCGACCGCCTCCACCCAGACATCGCCGCCGCGCCCGCCGTCGCCGCCATCCGGCCCGCCGAACTCGATGAACTTCTCACGGCGGAACGAGACCGAGCCGGCCCCGCCGTCGCCGGAGCGGATATAGACCTTGGCCTGATCGAGAAATTTCATCGGTTTGCCCGTCTTTCATGTCCTGCGGCACCACCGCGCCGGGTGTTTTCCCGATCGCGGAATGCTCCAGCGCCATCGTCTACAGCATCGCGCGCGGAAGTGCGAGAGCGGGCCGCAAGGCGCGGCCCGCTTCTTCCAAAGCGTATCGCGATCTTTCGGATTCGCCGGACACGCTTCAGGTCCTTGCCTTGTCCCATGCCGTCGTCCCGAAACCGGCTCCACTTTCGGGCGACATGCTCGATCGTTTCAGGCGCCCCAGCTGCGCAGGCTGACCCAGGTCTTGCGGTCGAGCTGGTAGCGCTCCACCGGCACCCTGCCGGCGGCCAGCGAATCCGTCATGCCCTGGCCGGCATACTGGAAGCCGCATTTGTGGATGACGCGCCGCGAGGCGGTGTTGGTGACGCGGCAGGAGGCGTTGAGGCGCTCGATGTCGGTGGCGCGGAAGGCCAGGTCGACCAGGGCATGGGCCGCCTCCGTGGCGTAGCCGCGGCCCCAGTAGGGTTCGCCGATCCAGTAGCCCATTTCGAGGCCGCGGGCGCGCGTGTCCATTCCCGCACAGCCGATGAAGGCGCCGCTTCCGGCGAGCGTGATGGCATAGGTGCAGCCGTCCATGACGCCCGTGCGCACACGGGTGAGAAAGGCATCCGCATCGCTGAGGCGATAGGGGTGCGGCATCCGTCCCAGCATCTCGGCCAGACGCCGGTTGTTGGCAAGCTCGACCAGCTCCGTCACGTCATCCTCGCGGGGGGTGCGCAGCACCAGACGCTCGGTGACCAGGACGGGGCAGTCGATCCTTATACTCTCACTCTCAACCTCTTCACTTTCAGCAACCATCTTCTTTCCTCCGGACAAAATAAAAGGGGAGACGGCAACCCATCTCCCCTTTCGAACCTTTTCCGGACTGTCCAGACACCGGTCCCCGAGATGGGTCGCCGGTGTTGGTGAAGCGGACCGGCTACTCCGCTGCTTCCGTAATCGGGTTTACCGACACGTAGGTTCGGCCATTGGCTTTTTTAGCAAAGGACACGGCGCCCTGCTCGAGAGCGAAAAGCGTATGGTCCTTGCCCATGCCGACGTTGACGCCGGGATGCCACTTCGTGCCGCGTTGACGGATGATGATGTTGCCGGCCAGCACCTTCTCGCCGCCGAATTTCTTCACGCCAAGGCGTTTGGATTCTGAATCGCGACCGTTGCGCGACGAACCACCAGCTTTTTTGTGTGCCATCGTGTTACTCCTTCGCGCCCGGAAGAGCGCCTGTATTCCTAATGCGCTGTCGCGCGTTCGTTTTCAACCCGCTTTCGCGGCTCATCTCGTACCTTGGGCAATTCCGGGCGGGAACCATGGTCCCGCCTTTCTTGGGATTGCCTTACTTCGCCAGTTCCTTGGCCTGCTCGCGCCAGTCGGTGATCTGGTCGGCGCTGAACGGCATGGCCTCGTCGATCCTGGCGATGTCCTTGTCCGTGAGCTTCGCCACCTGGGCGAAGGTGGTGATGCCTTGCTCGGCGAGCTGGCCGGCGGCCACGGGACCGATGCCCTTGATCTTGGTCAGATCGTCGGGCTCGCCCTTCGGCGCGGTGAACAGCGGCGCTGCGGCTGCCGGGGCGTCGGCCTTGGCTTCCGCCTTCTTCGGCGCGGCTTCCTTCTTGGCGGGCTTCTCGTCCGCCTTCGCTGCCGGCTTGGCCGCGGCCTTCTTCGAAGGCTTGGCGCCGCCCGTCAGGATCTCGGAGATGCGCACCGTAGTCAGAAGCTGGCGATGGCCGCGCTTGCGGCGCGAATTCTGCCGGCGACGCTTCTTGAACGCGATGACCTTCTTGCCGCGGCCCTGCTCGACGACTTCGGCGGCCACGCTGGCGCCATCGACGAGCGGCGCGCCAAAGGTCACGTCCGCGCCCACGCCGACGGCGAGGACGTCTGCAAACTGGATGATGTCGCCGGGTTCGCCAGCGACGAGCTCGACCTGGAGCAGGTCGTCGGCGGCGACGCGGTACTGCTTGCCACCGGTTTTGATGACTGCGAACATCTTTTTAGCCTTTCAGTGTCCGGTCCGGCTTTGGCGCGCGCCGAAGGGCGGCCTGCCGTCTTTTTGTCAGTCTTTGCGGGTTAATGTACGAACGGCACGAAGACTTTCCCATGCCGCAAGTCGCGTGTGCATAATGGAAGGAGCGGCGAAGGTCAAGACATGCGGGAAACCGGGGCGAACATTGCCGCAGATTGGCCCTTGTAACGGAGGCCTTCACCGGCTATCTAGTGCGCCGCGCCGGCAACGGCCTGCCAGCATCTCGCGGAGAGGTGGCTGAGTGGTTGAAAGCACCGCACTCGAAATGCGGCATACTCGCAAGGGTATCGGGGGTTCGAATCCCTCCCTCTCCGCCAAGCGCCGCCGACTGCCTTCCATAACGCGATAATGTCGCCGATCACCGCATTACACCAAGTGGCGTGGCAGACCGCCACTTCTACGCTGAAGCCCGGTATATCTTGGGCGCCCCATGGCGGCTTGCGACCCCATTGCGGCCGTTTAGTGTGACGGTATTGTCTGCTAAAAGCAGCCTGAGTGTCAGAGGAATTTGAGCAGTGACGGGCGACCCAAAAGAGGTCTACGAGGTGGCGCCGATGCCGGCAGGATTATCGGAAGAGCTTACCGGATATGCGTGGGCGCGAAACACGATCGGTCAGGCCGGCGGCACAGTTTACCGGCTCCATGGCAAGCCTGGCGCACCCGATCTCTTCCTCAAGCACGGCCGTAATACCGTCGCCAATGACCTTGTGGACGAGATGGTCAGATTGCGTTGGTTAGCCGACCATGTCCCCGTACCGATTGTTACGCATTTCGTCAGCACTTCCGACGAAGCTTGGCTTCTCATGACGGCCTTGCCGGGGGAAACCGCCTATCAGGCCATCGAGGCGCATCCGGCCAATAGAGTGGCCATTGTCGATGCGCTGGCAGAGTTTCTTCGGACGCTACATACAATCCCGATTAGCAGTTGCCCCTTCACCAGCAATCATGCCCATAGGCTCGGCTTGGCGCGAAAACGGATCGACGCTGGTCTGGTCGACGAAGATGACTTCGATGACGATCGAGACGGTTGGACGGCTGAACAGGTTTGGCAGGAGATGCAGAAAAATCTGCCGCTCGCGCCCGATCCAGTCGTCACACATGGCGACTTCTCGCTCGACAATCTACTCATCTTGGACGGTAGGGTGACCGGCTGTGTCGATGCAGGACGTGTTGGTATCGCGGACCGCTACCAGGATTTAGCGATACTCTGGAACGGTCTTGGAGAATTCGGGGAACCGCTACAGGAGCGGTTTCTCACCCGGTACGGCATTTCTGAAATGGACCGAGGAAAATTGCTTTTTCATTTGCTGTTGGACGAACTGTTCTAGAATCGGATGGCAGCTATGCCGTCGAACGATACTTAAGCTGCCAGTCCCCTTCCCACCCCATTGGAGCCATTTGCTCGCGCCTCATTCCAGAGGGCTATAGCGTAAACGTAGCTCGCCGTTTCATCGGCTGCAGCCCGCCATAGCTGTTTCGCTCTCCTGAAATTGTCATAAAACAATGCCCCGGTCTTCCAAAACGGGAAATCGCACGCCACGAAACCAGAAGTAGTTGTGCAGCATCCGGGCATCGGTTTCTATGCGCAGATGGTTCGCCATTCACTGCAGTCGACCGTTCATCGAATCTGGGTCCGCATACTCGCCGCGATCGGCATCGCTGCCGCCATCAGCGTTGCCTGGTGGATGAAGGTGGAGGCTGCGCGCGTGCCGGATGCCCCGCCGGAGATCGCCTTTGGCGCGCCCGTCAGCACGGGTCGAGCGGTCTTCACGCCGCGGAAGCTCACCATCGAGACGGCGGCGCCGTCGGCAATGGCCGGCTCGCAGGGCGGCCGGAAAATCGTTCTCGCGGGGCAGCTCGAGAACGTGACGGGCATAAGCCAGGTCGGGGCATTCGGCCCGCCGGACAGGCTGCCCGCGCTCTCCTCGGGCGGCTTGGATTTTCCGCCGCCGCAAATCTATCTGGTCCGTGACGGAGAGCTGCTGGGGCAGATCGAACCGCGCATACGCGTGGATGTCGCCATCGTCTGGGACATTCCGGACACTTGGCGCGAACAGGAGGTGACTGTCGCGTTCAGCGCGCAGCAGTTCAAGCTGAAGGACAATCTTTATGCCAAGGCAAGCTGGCTGTCGTTCCGTCCGTCCGGCATCCTGAGCGCACGGCCGGAGCGCGGCGCATGAGCCATGCCGGCAATCTGGTGGTCTTCGTGCTCGGCGGTGCGATGCTCGGCACGATGATGAACACGCTGCCCGGCTACGACGCCAGCCTCCAGCCCTTCGTCGTGCACGCTGACGAAAACGGGTTCGGACAGGGACGGTCGTTCACGGCTGAGCTGCGCGGCTTCCGGTCGAGCGACGCGATCTCCTATACCAGGTACGGCAAGGATATCGTCCGAGACACTTCGGCCATCTTTCTGGTCGCCGAGCTTTCGATCTCGGCGCGACGGGGCTCGCAGCAGGTCGAGGCGATCTGGCTCGGCGCGACAGGCCGGCAATACAAGGAGTCCACCCGTCTCGACGGCGCTCCCCGCATTCTCGCCTCGGCACGCTTCGAACCGCTGCTGAACGGTCGGTCCCTCGCCGTGTTCGAGCTGCCCGAAGACGAGATCGTCGGCGGTCGGCTTGTGCTGATGGCGCGCGGCAGCGCGGTCCTGGACAGCGCGGTGCACTTTGCCGAGCCCACGACCCTCCCGGAAAGACAGGCCATGCTGAGGCTGGAACCATGAGGCGGGCACGTTGGCTCGGGGCAACGCTCTTGCTGTTCGTCGCCACGCTCGGCCTGAAGGGATGGCCGGATTTCAGGGATCTCGCCCATCAGCGGGAATGGGACGTCACCAGCGCCGATGGTGCCGAGGGAGCACTGGCGGGGGTGCGCGTCGGCGTGCGGGAAGCGCGCGCGGCGGTCGTCGACAGCCAGCCGGATCGTGCGCTCCTTCACGTGCGTCTCGATCTTCAGGGCGCGCCCGAAGCCGCGAACTCATGGATAGACTGCCGCGCCAGCCTGCAAGGGGCAGGTGGCGAGACCTGGCTGCCTCTCCAGGATTATTCGATACGTGGCGCGATCAGGATTCTGGCGCCGGACGGGAAGGACAACGGCAATTGCAGTCCGGGAGCGGTCTCGGAAGCCGGCCCGGCGACGTTCGACCAGATCTATCGCATTCCGGCGTCGGCGCTCGACGATCTGACCCTGCGGGTTTCGGGATACGGAACGCGGCCCTCCGCGCTCGCCTTCGAGATCGAACCGACGGTGCGTGTCTTCAGATCGCAATTATCGCCGGCGCGCCGATCAACTCTGCGGCGCCGGCTCGGGTGCGGTCGCCTGCTGCTGCTGGGCGCGTCCGGCCAGTTCCAGCCCTGCCGCAAGAATGCAGAACTGAACGATCACCACGATCAGCCCATTCTGCGGCTGGCCCGGAACGCCGAACAGGATGTTCAAGGGGGCTTCCAGGAGCCGCCACACCAGCTGATCCTGCGGGCCGAGAATCCTTGTCGCGCCTATCCAGGCCCATCGCCCGAGCCAGTCGGCAAGACGCCAGAGCACGATGACGGAAACCGTCAGCGCCGCGCCGGCCGATGCCGCCAGCATCACCCCGTTGGCGACCGCATGCCACCGCTTTATCGTTCCGCCCCAGAAATATCCGATGAAGTCGGTGAGGGGCTTCGGCAGGCTGGTCCAGCGGTTCAGCACCCGGCCGGTCATTCGTTCGGTCGCGCTGGTCATCATGTTCAGGTCGTGGCCGTAGATGATCGCGCCGAGATTGAACCAGATCAGGGGCAGGGCCGAATACCAGAACAGCGACTTCAGCCACGGCCAAAGCTGGAATTCGGCTGGCCAGTCCACCGGGCGCACCTCCGGGCTGATCACTTCCGCACCGGCTGCGGGGACCAATGACCGGAAGATGTCCTGCGGTGACGGGAAGCGCGCAAGCCATTCGACGAACTGGCCCTGCCAGCCCGAGATCAGGTAAAGGCCAAGCAGGACCCAGGTCGCCTCGCAGGCCACGATGAACAGCGGCCAAAGACGACCGCCGGTCTTCCTGTGCCGTTCCTTCGCTGCCCGGCGCAGCACCCATATGACGAGGACCGCCACGCCAATCCACAGGGAGCTCTCGACCTCCAGCGCCGTGGGGCCGCTGTCGTCGGGGTTCACAAAGTCGATCCGGCTCAGCTGCGCATCGAGGAAAAGTTTCGAATAGTCGCGCAACGTGTTCGAAAGGAAGCCCCAGCCCGCGTAGTAGCCGTAGAAGGGGATGAGAACGGCAAGCAGCGCGCCGGCAAAGAAACCGCGGTCTCGGGTCTCGGGCTCTGTCGTTTCAGCCTTGATGTGTTGGCGCCGTCGCCGCAACAGCGGCAGTCCGTCGCGCAGGACGATGAACATCCCCGCGAAAACGATAAGCTGCAGCAATATGATGGGCGCGAGCGCGATCAGGCCGGCAAAACGGCTCAGGAACCCGATCTCGACTGCGCCGCGCAGCAGCAGGATGTGGAGAAGGTAGCTGCCCATCCAGATGGCGCTCAGCGGGGCACCGAGCCGCACGAGAAGGTTCGCGCTCAAGCGGATGTGAGCGCCGACGATGGAAAAGCTCTCGGGCATGTGCGGTCACGGGCCTCTGGAGAATCGCTGCTTCGTTGCCGAGCCCCCACCCGTCACGGCCCCAATCTAGAGCATCGGGGCGGAAAGTGGAATCCGGTTTTCGGTTGTTCCGATGCTCCATCAATGGATCCTGGTCGCGGATCATTCTCCGGTCAGGTGGATCGCCTGAACTCGAATGAGATTGGAAAAACAAAGAGATAAGACACGCATTGGTGAATTTTCGCCACTCGACAGGAGGGCCGGGCGCAATGGTGGCTGCCCGATCTCGGCTTGCAGGCCGTTCCCGATCCGCGCATGCCGCTTGTCGCGCGCATCAGGGCCGAAGATCACCCGGAGAAGCACGCCTGCCGCCGGTTCTTCGAACGGCGAACACATGCCGGCTCCCGAAGCCCGTCCAGCAGGGCGGCAGGTCAAGGCTGAGCCCTCCAGCAGCGGTGCCCAGTAGCACATCTGTGCGAATTTACTCCCGGACGGCAGCGCCACATTCTGACGGCACAGACGGGCCGTGATCCTTCTGAAATGCACCCCTTGTGGTCAGGTCCGCTGTCAGATCCATTTTCCGGGAGAACTTCCATATGAGACTTATTTCAGTTGCATGCTCAACGGCCCTGGCACTCGGCATCGGGATGGGCGCCGCCTCGGCTTTCCAGCTCAATTTCATCGGGAGCGGCAGCGACAGCCACCATGGCGTCCAGTGCAACAACGGAACCTATTTCGAAATGCGGCAGGTCGGCGTCTACAAGCAGTGGGGGGTCATTTCCGGCTCCACGGTCAACGTGCCGGACTGGAGGAAGTTCGATTCCTGCAGGGGCAATGTGCGTTCCGCGACCCATATCCGCAGCCCGGGCCAGGCGGCCGCCACCCTTTGCGCCTGCGCCGGCTCGAGCTGAGTGGATCGTCAACCCATCCGATCGAATCTGATACAAGGGGCGTCATCAGGTCCAAATGGTCGCCGGAGGCAGCAAGGCCCCCGGCGACTATCCGGCCGCCCTTCGCGGGCTGGCCGGTCTGCAGTATCGGGGATGCCGGGCGCCACCAGAGGTGGGGAGCTATGGCGCCGAGGTCGGTTTTCCTCGCTCTCCGGCCTTTTGCTCGGATGTGGGCAGCATCCGCCCCGACTGCAAACGCTATTCTCCCTTCACGGCCTCGGCCCAGCTCTTCATGCCGCTCTTTCCGTCGAGGAAGGGCAGCGCCGCCCGATACACTTCGGGCGCCATGAAGGTCTCGTAGTGGGTGAGGTCCGGCAGGATGGCGAGGCGGTTGCCTGCCATGTACTCGCGCTGCCAGCCGGCGTCCTTCAGGCCGCCGCCGAGCATCTGGTAGAAGGAGACGATGTGCTCCGGCCGGATCATGTCGCTGTCGCCGTAGACGAGCATCACCGGCATGGTGAGCTTCTTCACTGCGGCCGAGTAGTCGTAGGGGCTGCGCAGCAGCTCACCGACTTCGTCCAGAAGCTTCGGGAACTCGCCGGGCTCCGGCGCGACCGCCAGGTAGGACTGGTACATCGGTGTGTCCTTCATGGCCTCGGCGGCCGCACCGGAAAGCTGCGCCTGCTGGGGCAGCATTTCGGGGAAGAAGCCCTCGCGGGAATAGGGCATGGAGATGAGCACCAGCCGGCGGACGCGCTCCGGCGCCTGCGCGGCCATGTGGAGCCCGGTCCAGGCGCCGAACGAATAGCCCAGCACATCGACCTGGTCGTAGCCGAGCGCGTCGACCAGAACGGCCATGTCCGCGCCGATGTCGGCCATGTCGATCGACCGGTCGCCGAGCTGCGTGCGGCCATGGCCGTGCAGATCGACCGCGATCACCGTGCGGCTCTTCACCAGCATCGGGAGAATCGGCGCGTACATGTCGATCGAGCCAAGGCCGCCGTGGAGCAGCAGGAGCGGCTCGCCCTCGCCGTGGATCTCGTAATAGTAGTCCACGCCGTTGACCGACTGCCGGCCTGTCTTCGTGGCCCGGGAGTCGGACTGCATGGCCGGAGATGTGCTCTCCGCGCGAGCGGCATCGGGCGTTGCGGTGGTGATGACGGCAGCTGCAAGAATTGCGCAAAGCATGAACTTCAGCATCTCATTCTTCCTCTGTTGAGCGGTTTTGCCCGTGCGTGCCGGGTTGACCCGAGGACGCCCGGCGGAGCGGAGAATCGACAGGGCGGCAAGAAAATCTGGCTGGTCGGGCGATGATCCAAGGAGTGTTCGAGCAACGAGACACGGCGCCGGGCCGGGGCTGGCGGCCGGTCGATCCCGCTCTGAATGGACTTCCCGGGGACTGTGCAGCATTCCCCATGGGCAGTCGATTACCCTCCGGGTAAACTCCCGAAGGGCGATGGCGCCCGGTTTGTGAGCGGGACGAGAGCCGGGACGCGGTTTCGTTGCCTGTTGACACAGTTTTGCAAAACTGGGCCAATATCCGGGGACGGTATCGGCAGCTGCTGGAGGAATGCTATGCGTGCGGCACGCGGACTTTCCCTTTTTCTCGCCCTGTTTTTCGGCATCACGCTTTCCGCGGCGGCGCAGGATGCGCGGCGCATCGTGACGAGCGACAATGGCGACTATTTCGGCTTCGACCTGCGGACCGAACAGGACGTCTCGCTCGATCAGTGCAAGGCTGCCTGCCTGGGCGACGCGCAATGCCGGGCCTTCACCTACAACACGCGCGCCGAATGGTGCTTCCTCAAATCCGATTTCAACCGGCTCAACAGCTTCGACGACGCCGTTGCCGGCAAGGTGGTGACGGCGGGCGGCGGAGAGGACATCGGCGCGGCCCCGGAGCTGCGTTTCGTGCCGGAGCATGTGCTGCGGGAGGCGGAGCAGTATCGCGGCGAGGTGATGCGCGACGCGAATGCCGGCGAGGCCGGGTTCGTCTCGCTGGTGTCGGGCGCGGGGCAGGCGCTCGCCAGCGGAAACGCGCGCGGGGCGATGCACGACTATCAGGCGGCGATCGCCGTCGAGCCGGAGAACGCCGCCCTGTGGACCGGCTTGGCGCGCGCCGTGACGGCGATGCAGCTGACCGGCAATGAATCGATCTACGCGTTGCAGCGCGCAGGGACCGGCGCCGGGGTGATCGCCTACGATCTGTCGCGCAGCACCGAGGGGCGGGCCGACGCGCTGGCGGCGCTGGCCGGCGCGCTCGAGCGGCGTAACCTGTTCCGTCCGGCGCTCAGCGCCTACGAGGCGAGCCTGGCGCTGCAGCCGGCGCCGCAGGTGCAGGCTCTCTATGCGGACCTGAAGCGCCGCAAGGGCTTCCGCGTGCTCGACCACACGGTCGATTCCGACAGCGCCAGCCCGCGGGTCTGCGTGCAGTTCTCGGAAGATCTGGTGAAGAGCGGGATCGACTACGCCAAGTACATGACGGTCGAGAACCAGCGGTCCGTCGCCATCGATCAGGGCGACAAGGAGTTGTGCGTCGCCGGGCTGAAGCATGGCGAGCAGTACCGGATCGTCGTCCGGCAGGGGCTGCCGGCTGCCATCGGCGAGGTGATCGCCGAACCGGTTCCCCTGGAGATTTACGTTCGCGACCGCGCGCCATCGCTGCGCTTCACCGGTGACAATTTCGTCCTGCCGTCGAGCGCCCGGCGCGGCATTCCGTTCGTCTCGGTGAACGCGGCGAGCGCGAAGCTCGTGCTTTACCGGGTCGGCGATCGCGGTCTCGCCCGGCTTCTGACGGAATCGAAATTCCTGCGCCAGCTCGACGGCTACGAGGTCGACCAGGTGGCCGACGAGATGGGCGAACCGGTCTGGGAAGGCACAGTCGAGATCGCTTCCGAACTCAACAAGGACGTGGTGACCAGCATCCCGATCGACGAGGCCGTGCCCGAGCGCAGACCCGGCATCTACATGCTGACCGCCGTTCCCGAGGGCGACACCAGCGAGACCTGGAACAGCCGCGCGACGCAATGGTTCCTCGTCTCGGACATCGGGCTTTCCACCTTCACCGGCAATGACGGGCTTTCCGTCTTCGCCCGCTCGCTGGCCTCGGCGGCGCCCGCCGCCGGCCTGAAGCTGAAGCTGCTGGCGCGCAACAACGAGGTGCTCGGCGAGGCCGAGACCGATGCGGACGGCCGCGCGGTGTTTTCGCCGGGCCTGTCGCGCGGCACGGCCGGGCTGGCGCCCGCCGCGATCATCGCCGAGAACGGCGAAGACGACTTCGTCTTCCTGGACATGACGCGCGCCGGCTTCGACCTGTCGGACCGCGGCGTTACGGGCCGGCCTTCGCCCGGTCCGCTCGACGCGTTCGCCTGGACGGAACGCGGCATCTATCGGGCCGGCGAGACCGTCCATGCGTCGGCGCTGCTGCGCGATCCTTCCGCCGACGCGGTGGACGACCTGCCGCTGACCTTCATCTTCCGCCGTCCCGACGGCGTGGAAAGCCGGCGCATCGTTTCGCAGGGCGCGGATCTCGGCGGTCACGGCGTGGATCTGCCGCTGCCCGAAACCGCGATGCGCGGCACCTGGACGCTCAGCATCCACACGGATCCGAAGCAGACGGCGCTTTCGGAGAAGACGTTCCTGGTCGAGGATTTCGTGCCCGACCGGACCGAGTTCGACCTGACGAGCGCCGATGCGGAAATCCCCGTCGGCGGTGCGACGCAGGTGACCCTGGACGGGCGTTATCTCTACGGCGCTCCCGCGACCGGGATGACGCTCGAAGGGCAACTCACCATCGACACGACGCGCGCATGGGAAGCCTTCCCCGGCTATGTCTTCGGCCTGGAGGACGAGGAAGACGTGGACGCCAGCCGCACCGCGCTGACCGGTCTTCCCGAAACGGATGCGGATGGCCGGGCCGTGTTCGACATCTCCGTCGACAACGCGCCGTCCACCACCCAGCTGCTCACGGCGGAGGTCCGCGTGCAGATGCGCGAGGCCGGCGGCCGAGCGGTCGAGCGGGCAATCGACATCGGCATCGCGCCGCAGACGGAGATGATCGGCATCAGACCGGAATTCTCCGGCGGGCAGGTGCCCGAGGGCGGGACCGCGAATTTCCGCGTCATCGCCGTCGATCCCGACGGCAACCGCGTCGCCATGC
Source organism: Nitratireductor pacificus pht-3B (assembly GCF_000300335.1). Classification (GTDB taxonomy): domain Bacteria; phylum Pseudomonadota; class Alphaproteobacteria; order Rhizobiales; family Rhizobiaceae; genus Nitratireductor; species Nitratireductor pacificus. The sequence continues at coordinate 93,466 of NZ_AMRM01000011.1, forward strand.
CCGGCATCAAGTGGTCGCTCCTGAAGGTCGAGCGCCGCTATCAATGGTATCGGAACGAGGGGTCGTGGAACTACGAGCCGATCACCTCCACCAGCCTCGTGCAGGAAGGGACCGTCGCCGCGACGGCCGACAGCGAACCGCAGATCGGCGTTTCGGTCGACTGGGGCCGCTACCGGCTGGAGGTGGAAGGCCCCGAGGCCGACGGCCCGATCTCCAGCGTCGAGTTCACCTCGGGCTGGTATGTGGAAGCAAGCTCGACGGAGACGCCGGACGGGCTGGAAGTGGCGCTCGATCGCGAGGGCTATGCGGTGGGCGACACGGCGAAGCTCAAGATCGCGCCGCGCTTCGCGGGCGAAGTTCTGGTGACGGTGGGGGCGGAGAGCCTGCTGCAGACCTTCACGGCCAGCGTGCCGGAAGAGGGGACGACCCTCGACATTCCCGTGACGGAGGCCTTCGGCGCCGGAGCCTATGTCACGGCGACGCTCTACCGTCCGGGCGATGCGGCGGAGAACCGCCTGCCGATGCGCGCCATCGGCGTGCGCTGGCTGAAGGTCGATCCCGGGGCGCGCAAGCTCGCCCTTGATCTCGCCACCGCCGAGAAGGTCCGGCCCAGTGAAACCCTGACCATTCCGGTCTCGGTCGGCGGGCTGGCCGCCGGCGAGGAGGCCTATGTGACCGTTGCCGCGGTCGATGTCGGCATTCTCAACCTCACGCGCTACGAAGCGCCCGATCCGGATGGCTGGTATTTTGGCCAGCGCATGCTGGGTCTCGAAATGCGCGACATCTACGAGCGGCTGATCGACGGCTCGCTCGGCGCGGCGGGACGGCTGCGCACGGGCGGCGACGGCGGCGGCATGACCGCGACCGGCAGTCCGCCCACCGAAAAGCTGATCGCCTTCCACTCCGGGATCGTCCGCCTGGATGCAGAGGGCAAGGCGGACATCGCCTTCGAGATTCCGCAGTTCAACGGAACGGCGCGGGTGATGGCCGTCGCCTGGTCAAAGAGCGGCGTCGGCAGCGCCGCGAAGGACGTGATCATCCGCGATCCGGTGGTGCTGACGACCAGCCTTCCACGCTTCATGGCGCCCGGAGACGAGGCACGCCTGCTCCTCGAGGTGGCGAACACGGACGGTCCGGCCGGGGACTACGCCCTGACCGTCACCACCGAGGGCGCGGTCGGCGCGGACCTCAGGTCCGTGCCGTCGAGCCTGACGCTCGCCGCCGGCGGCAAGACGAGCCTGTCGCTGCCGCTCTCGGCGCAGGATGCCGGCCCGGCCGGCATCACCGTCGCGCTCAGCCACCCCTCCGGGCTGGCGGTCGAAAAGACGGTCGGCCTGCAGGTGCGGCCCGGCGTGATGCCGGTCGCCAGCAGGCGCGTGGTGGCGCTCGCCGCCAATGGCGGCAGCCTGACGCTGGACGGGGAACTCCTGGCGGACAGTTTTGCCGACGGCGCCTCGGTGTCGGTCAGCGTGTCGCGCGCCGAGGCGTTCGACATTCCGGCGCTGCTGATGTCGCTCGACCGCTATCCCTATGGCTGCGCCGAGCAGACCACCAGCCGCGCCCTGCCGCTGCTTTATGTCAGCGAACTGTCGAAGGCCGCGGGGCTGGAGGACGATCCGGCGATCAAGGAACGCATCGAGGACGCGATCAGGCGCGTGCTGTCCTACCAGTCCTCGTCCGGCAGCTTCGGGATGTGGGGACCGGGATCTGGCGATTTGTGGCTCGACGCCTATGTGACGGATTTCCTGACCCGGGCGCGTGAGCAGGGCTTCCCGGTCGCCGAACAGGCGATGGCGCAGGCGCTGCAGAACCTGCAGAACTCACTTGCCTACGACACGGATGTCCAGTCGCGCGGCGGCGAGATCGCCTACGCGCTTTACGTGATGGCGCGCAACCGCAAGGCTTCGGCAGGCGACCTGCGCTACTATCTCGACACAAGGCTGGACGACTTCGCGACACCGCTGGCCCGCGCGCAGCTCGCCGCCGGCGTGGCGCTCTATGGTGATGCGCAGCGCGCGGAAACCGGTTTCGCCTCGGCCTTCCGGCTGGCGCAGGCGGGACGCGGCGGCTACTCGGCGCGCTCGGACTACGGCTCGCGCCTGCGTGACGGTGCCGCGCTCCTGGCGCTGGCTGCCGAAAGCCGGCCGGAACCGGCGCTGGTCCCGCAGATGATCGGGCTCGTCTCCGACATGCGCGGTGCGACGCGCTATATGAGCACGCAGGACGAAGCGTGGATGCTGCTCGCCGCACGGGCGCTGAGCCAGTCGAGCGACGACATCGCGCTGATCGTCGATGGAACGGCGCATTCGGGGGCGTTCTCGCGGCGGATGTCGGGCGCGGAGGTCTCCTCCACGCCGCTGACCCTCGCCAATCGCGGGACTGACCCGGTCAACGCGGTGATCACGACGGTGGCCGCGCCGCAGCAGCCGCTGCCGGCAGGCGGCGAGGGGTTCACCATCGCGCGCACCTACTACCGCCTCGACGGGACGGAGATGAACGTGTCCGAGGCGCGGCAGAACGAGCGCTACGTGGTGGTGCTGAATGTCACGGAGGCCAATGCATGGCCGTCGCGGATCCTCGTCTCCGATCTGCTGCCCGCCGGCTTCGAGATCGACAATCCCCGGCTGGTCGGCAGCGCCGACCTGGCGAACTTCGAATGGCTGGGCGAGACGAGCGCCGTCCACACGGAATTCCGCGACGACCGGTTCATCGCCGCCTTCGACCGCAACGGCGGCAGCGAGCGTGATTTCCGCCTCGCCTATGTGGTTCGGGCGGTGACGCCCGGCGTGTACACGCATCCGGCGGCGAGCGTCGAGGACATGTACCGGCCGCAGCTTTCGGCACGCACTGCGACCGGGTTTATGGAGGTGCTCGGGCAGTAGTAGGAGCAGGTTGGATGCTGGCGCTCATCGATACCCCCCTCTGGCCTGCTGGCCATCTCCCTCTCAAGGGGGGAGATTGGACTTCATCGATGGTTTCGCCGATCTTCGACCTGACCGGATGGGCTAGATGCGCAGGACCGCTGCTCTCCCCCTTTGAGGGGGAGATGGCCGGCAGGCCAGAGGGGGGTGACGCCGCGCACCCGCCCGAACACGGCACGCCCCCATGATCCGCCGCCCGCCCCTGCGCCTGCTCGCCATCGCCGGTGTCGCCCTGCTGGCGATCGTGGTGATCGGCGGTGTCGCGCTCGACCGTCTCGACCGGGCCTATCCGCCGCCGCTCGCCGAGGCGTCCCTTTCGCCGGAGGTGGTGGATCGCGACGGCGCGCTGCTGCGTGTCTATGCGGCGGCGGACGACCGCTGGCGCCTGCCCCCCGACCTCGACACGCTCGACCCGCAGTTTCTCGCCATGCTCGTCGCCTATGAGGACAAGCGCTTCTGGTCGCATGCGGGCGTCGATGTGCGGGCGCTCGGCAGGGCGGCGCTGCAGCTTGTGCTGAACGGCCGCATCGTCTCCGGCGCCTCGACGCTCTCCATGCAGCTCGCCCGCCTGATCGAGCCGCGCGAGGAGCGCAGCCTCGGCGCGAAGCTGCGGCAGATGGCGCGTGCCGTTCAGATCGAGCGGCGGCTGACCAAGCGCGCGATCCTCGAGCGCTACCTGACCTTGGCGCCCTATGGCGGCAATCTGGAGGGCGTGCGGGCAGCGAGCCTTGCCTGGTTCGGCAAGGAGCCGCACAAGCTCGGGCTGGCCGAGGCGGCGCTGCTGGTCGCCCTGCCGCAATCGCCGGAGGCGCGGCGGCCCGACCGGCACCCGCAGACCGCGCGGAGGGCGCGCGACCGCGTGCTTGCCCGTATGGCCGGCGCCGGGGTGATTGCGGCCGGCGAGGTGGAGCGGGCATCGCTGGCTCCTGTCGCGGCACGACGCCTGCCCATGCCTGCCTACGCGGCGCATCTCGCCGACGCCGTTCGCCGCGACAGGCCCGGCGAGCGCCGGCACCAGCTTCTGATCAGCCGCAGCGCCCAGGCCGGCCTCGAGGCCGTCGCGGCCGAGGGCGCGCGGCGTCTCGGGCCGCGCGTCTCGGTGGCGATGATCCTGACAGATGCGCAGACCGGCGCCGTGCTCGCGCGCGTCGGGTCGGCCGGCTATTTCGATGCGCGGCGGGCCGGCTGGATCGACATGAGCGTTGCCCAGCGTTCCCCCGGCTCGACGCTAAAGCCCTTCATCTTCGGCCTCGCCTTCGAGGAAGGGCTGATCATGCAGGAAACCATGATGGAGGACCGGCCAGGGAATTTTTCCGGTTACCGGCCGCGCAATTTCGATCTCGACTATCAGGGCGACGTGACGGCGCGAACGGCCCTGCAGATGTCGCTCAACGTGCCGGCGATCCGCCTGCTGGACGCGGTCGGCCCGGTGCGGCTCGTCTCCCGCATGCGGCACGCCGGCGCAGCGCCGCTGCTGCCGCCGGGCGAGACGCCCGGCCTCGCCATCGGGCTTGGCGGCGCCGGAATGACGCTGGAAGGGCTGGTGCGGCTCTATGGCGGGCTGGCGAATGGCGGCCGGGTGCGCCCGCTGCGGGTGCTGGCCGACAGCGACGTCGCGCCCGACCCTGCATCGGTGCTGACGCCGCAGGCAGCCTGGCAGATCGCCGACATCCTGTCGGGCGTCGCGCCGCCGCAGGGCGCGCCACGGCTGGGCATCGCCTACAAGACCGGAACGTCCTATGGCTACCGCGACGCCTGGGCCGTGGGTTATGACGGCCGTCATGTGCTCGGCGTGTGGGCCGGGCGGCCGGATGGCGGTTCCGTGCCGGGCCTGACCGGCTATCTCGCCGCCGCGCCGATCCTGTTCGAAGCGTTCTCCCGCTCCGGCCTGGGCACCACACCCCTGCCGCGCGCGCCGGCCGGCGCCGTGCGGCTCGCCGCCTCCGAACTGCCGTTCCCGCTCCGCCGTTTCTCCGGGTCGGGGAATATCCGGGCGGCGGGCGCGCCGAGCGAACCGGCTCCGGAAATCGTCTTCCCGCCGCCGGGCGCGCGGATCGACGTCGGGTTCGCGGGAGGGGAGGGCGCGATGCCTCTGGCGCTGAAGATCAATGGCGGCCGTGCGCCGTTCCGCTGGCTTGCCAACGGCGCGCCGGTTCCGGCCGCGTCACGCCGCCGGACGGCGTCCTGGATGCCGGACAGCAGCGGGGCCTCGACGCTGACCGTCATCGACGCCGCGGGGCGGACGGCCAGCGTGCAGGTCTTCCTCGAATAGAGTGTTTTGCGGTCAGGCGGCGGTTTTGAGCGCCTCGAGCACGCGTTCGCGGACGGGCATCGGCTTGACCGCGCCATAGCCGCAGGTGGACAGGGCGGCCGCGGCATTGGCATAGCGCGCCGCCTCGAAAGGGTCGCCATGGCGATTGAGCTCGGCCAGGAAGTTGCCGTCGAACGTGTCGCCCGCGCCGGTTGCGTCCACCGCATCGACGACGATGCCGGGGACGCGGCGGCGCTCGCTGGCCGTGGCGACGAGGCAGCCCGCCTTGCCCAGCGTCAGCGCGACGATGCCGGCGCCAAGACCCAGATAGTGATCGGCGATGGCGTCGGGGTCGCTGATCCCGATGAGCTGCTCGGCGTCCTCGAGGCCGGGCAGCGCGATGTCGGCCTTGCGCATCGCGGCGTCCGTCAGGGCGCGGGCGCGATCAAGTGGCCACAGCTTGAGGCGCAGATTGGTGTCGAACGAAACCTTCGTGCCGGCGGCGCGTGCAATCTCGATTGCCGCCAGGGCGGCATCGCAGGCCTCCGGGCTGATCGCCATGGAGATGCCGGAAAGATGCAGGATGTCCGCCCGTTCGATCATGCCACGCGGCAGGTCTTCGGGACGCACGCGGCTCGCGGCCGATCCCTTGCGCAGATAGGAGAAGACGTGGCCGCTCTCGCCATGGCTGACGAAGTAGACGCCTGTATGCGCGTCGTCCCGGCGGATGACGGTTGAGGCATCGACGCCGTTCTCCGCCCAGAGCTGCATGAAACTGTCGCCGAACGCGTCGGCGCCGAGCGCGGTGAAGAAGCCGACCGAGGCGCCTGCGCGCGCTGCGGCGATGGCCGCGTTGGAGGTGTCTCCGCCATGGCCGAATAGATAACGTCCGGTATCGTCGGTCTGGTTGAACTCGACCATCGGTTCGCCCATGCAGATGATCTTCGGATCGCTCATGGCTCTCTGTCTCTCCCTCGCTCGGCCGTTCCCGGCGGACCTTCTTTAGACCAGTTCGCCAGCTCATGGAAACGCCGAACCGCTCTGTCTTCCCGTTTCGCGTTTACGAGGACGCCGGGCCTGAGCCGATGATGAACATCCGTCGAGAAAGCTTGTCCGGGCAGGATAGCCGTCAGCGCGCGCCGCGGCCGAAGAGGACCGTGCTGATGGTCGAGATCACGATGAGGATGTCCAGATCGACCGACAGGTGCTTGATGTAGTAGAGATCGTAGGAGAGCTTGTCGATCTCCTCCTTGGTCGTCTCCGCATAGCCGGAATTGACCTGCGCCCAGCCGGTGATGCCGGGCAGGACCAGCGAGCGGTGGATGAATTTTGGCTCGGCTGCCTCGCTCTCCTGTGCCACGTACTCGGCCACGGGCCGCGGTCCGATCAGGCTCATCTCACCGCGCCAGATGTTGAGCAATTGCGGCAGCTCGTCGAGGCGGAGCCGGCGCAGGAACCCGCATCCCTTTATGATCCGGCTGTCCCTCGCGCGGGTCGCGCCGCCGTCCTGACCCTGGTACATGGTGCGGAACTTCAGCATGCTGAACGGCCGCCCGCCATAGCCGCGCCTTGTCTGGATGAAGATGGCTGGCCCGCCGTCGAGCGCGCGGATATAGAGCCAGATCAGGATCCCCAGGGGCGCGGTGATCGGAGCGGAGATCAGCACGGCGATGACGTCGAGTGCGCGCTTGGCCTTCGAATAGTAGATCTGGCTGGGGCTGTAGGCGAGGTGCGACACGTCGAAGGCGTCGACGTCCACGCGTCCCTGCCGCAGCTCGAGAAAGCTGATCCACGGGGTGACCTCGGCGCCGATCATGTGCGCGCGCGTCAGGAAAACCGCCCATTCGGGGTGATGGTGGGTTTCCGCATCGATGAGAACGCGGTCGAAGCCGCTCAGATCGGCGTTCTGGTCACGGATGATGGCGACCTTGCCGCCGAGCAGCGCGCTGACCCTGTGCGCGTCCGGGAAGGCGAGGAGCGCGATGCGGTCCTGCAGCGAGCGCCTCAGCTTCAGATTGGCGGCGATCATGACCACCGTGACGACGGGATAGGCGCAGAGCAGGCCCGTGTAACTGACCGGGATCCGGGCGGCCGAGAGCACCGCCACCGCGGCATTGAAGAAGATGAGCGTGACGAAGACGGCGATGGTGAACGGATACTCCTGCCGGCGCAGGCCCAGAAGCGCGATGGCGATCATCAGGGGCAGGATGAAGAGTACGGCGCAGACGATGAGCAGATTGTCCCAGTCCTGCCGATGCGCATTGAGGATGAACGCCGCATAGACCAGGCATTGCAGGACGCCGGCCACCAGGATTTCCGGCAGCATCCGCGTCAGATAGGACAGGGATCTGTAGCGGCGCACGGATGCGCCATGACCGAGTATGGTGCTCAGATCGGGCGAGGGTTCACTTCTTGGGCGCGCGGAAGCGGGTTTGACGCCATGCTTTCTTGGTGAAGGGCTTTTCTCGCCCTGGTCCCTGGAGGAGCTGGAAACGTTCTTCAATGCAAAGGTCGTCCCGCGAATGACAGCCGGTATCGTTTTGTTTCAGGTTGTAACAATATTTTGCGCAACCTTCGGTTATGCTCTGTACAGACTGATTGGCCTTCCGGCAACTACTCAATTCGAACCCTGCGAACAAGCCTCGTTTGGGACCCTCCGCCGACAGGGTTAGGATAGTCTTGCACCGTTCCGCGGGTTTCGTCACGGATGCGGGAAACGCGGGAGCAAATTGCGCTGCCTGGCATTTACGATTCGCCCGCCAGGCACTACCAAGCGGGTTCCCGATCCCGTCTCGTTCGGTTACCCATGTATCGCAAGGCCTATCTCTTCCTCTGTCTCACGACCCTGTTCTGGGGCGGCAATGCCGTGGCCAGCCGGCTCGCTGTGGGGCATATCTCGCCGCTGCTGCTGACAACGATGCGGTGGGTCATCGGCGTGTCCCTTCTGTATGTCTTCGCCCACGGGCACTTGAGGCGCGACTGGCCGGCGATACGGCGCAAGCTGCCGCTGCTGATGGCGCTCGGAGGGCTGGGCTTCACCGGCTTCAACGCCGTTTTCTACAGCGCGGCGCAGTTCACATCCGCCGTCAATCTCTCCATCGAGCAGGGCGCCATCCCGATGGTGATCTTCCTGGCCAACTTCATCCTGTTCCGCATGCGGGTGACGGTCCTGCAGATCGCCGGCTTCGTGCTGTCGCTGGTCGGCGTGGCGCTGGTCGCCAGCCATGGCGATTTCTCGCGCCTTCTGGAGCTGGACGTGAATTTCGGCGACGCGATGATGCTGGTCGCGGTGGTGCTTTATGCCGGTTACTCGGTCGGTCTGAAGGTCAAGCCCGACATCCACTGGCTGAGCCTGATGTTCATCCTTTCGCTGTTCGCGCTCATCGCTTCCCTGCCGCTGCTCGCCTGGGAGGCTGCGACCGACCGCATGATCGTTCCCGACCTGCAGGGCTGGCTGGTGCTGCTCTATGCGGCGATCTTTCCCTCGGTCCTGGCGCAGACCCTGTTCATTCGCGGCAACGAACTGATCGGCGGCAATCGCGCTGGGCTGTTCATCAATCTGGTGCCGATCTTCGGCACGCTGCTGTCCATCGTGATCCTCGGCGAGGACTTCTTCCTCTATCACGCCTTTGCCCTGATCATGGTGATGGGCGGGATCTGGCTGGCCGAGCAGAGCGGCCGCAAGATGGCGCTGCAAGAGACGGGCCTCTGATCAATCCCTGATGGAAAAAGCCCTCCCCGACCGGGCGGTCGAGGAGGGCTGGAGGCAAGCACCCGCCGACAGCGTAAGCGGTCAGACGGTGACGTCGAAGCTCAGCGGCTTGGCAGACAGGATGGTCGTGTTGGAGCGGAGCTCCTGCAGGACATCCGTCGGGAAGGGCGCGTCGAGATAGAGAAGGGCGATGGCATCGCCGCCCGGCCGGTTGCGGCCGAGCTGGAAGTTGGCGATGTTGACCTCGTGCTTGGCGCAGATGCTGCCCAGCAGGCCGATGATGCCGGGGACGTCGTAATTGGTGGTGTAGAGCATGTGCTCGCCCACCTCGGCGTCCAGGTTGATGCCCTTGATCTGGATGAAGCGCGGCTTGCCGTCGGAGAAGCAGGTGCCGGCGATGGTCCGCGTCTTGGCCGATGTCTTCACCGTCAGCTTGATGTAGCCGTCGAAGACGCCGGACTTGTCGCGCTTGACCTCCGACAGGATGATGCCGCGCTCCTTGGCCATGATCGGCGCCGAGACCATGTTGACGTCAGAGACCTGCGGGCGGATCAGCCCGGCCAGTGCCGCGCTGATCAGCGCCCGGCGGTTCATGTCGGCGGTGGCACCGTCGAACAGGACTTCCACCTCCTCGATCGGCTCGTCCGTCACCTGGCCGACGAAGGCGCCGAGCACTTCCGCAAGCTTGATGAACGGCTTGAGACGCGGCGCTTCCTCGGCGGTGATCGAGGGCATGTTGATCGCGTTGCTGACCGCGCCCTTGACCAGGTAGTCGGACATCTGCTCGGCGATCTGCAGCGCGACGTTCTCCTGCGCCTCCGTGGTCGAGGCGCCGAGATGCGGCGTGCAGACCACGTTCGGCATGTTGAACAGCGGGTTCTCGGTCGCCGGCTCGGTTTCGAACACGTCGATGCCGGCGCCGGCCACCTTGCCCGACTTCAGGCCCTCCACGAGGTCCGCCTCGACGATCAGGCCGCCACGGGCGCAGTTGACGATGCGCACGCCGGGCTTCATGCGGGCGATGGCGTCCTTGTTGATGACGCCGCGTGTCTTGTCGGTCAGCGGCGTGTGCAGGGTGATGAAATCGGCGCGGGCGAGCAGCTCGTCCAGGTCCACCTTCTCGACGCCGAGTTCCGAGGCGCGCTCCGCCGACAGGAAGGGATCGAAGGCGACCACATGCATCCTGAGGCCGATGGCGCGCATGGCGACGACGGAGCCGATGTTGCCGCAGCCGATCACACCCAGCGTCTTGCCGGTGATCTCGACGCCCATGAATCGGTTCTTCTCCCATTTGCCGGCATGGGTCGAGGCATTCGCCTCGGGCAGTTGCCTTGCGACGGCAAACAGCATGGCGATGGCGTGTTCGGCGGTGGTGATCGAATTGCCGAACGGCGTGTTCATGACGATGATGCCGCGCCGCGAGGCGGCCGGGATATCGACATTGTCGACGCCGATGCCGGCGCGGCCGATCACCTTCAGATTGGTGGCGGCGGCGATCAGCTTCTCGGTGGCCTTGGTGGCGGAGCGGATCGCCAGGCCGTCATACTGGTCGATGACGGAAAGGAGCTTTTCCTTGTCCTTGCCGAGATCGGGCAGATAGTCGACCTCGACGCCGCGCTCCTTGAAGATTTCGACGGCGGTGGGCGACAGTTTGTCGGATACGAGTACGCGGGGAGCCATGATGGCCTCCTATGATCGGTATGGAAGAGAGTGGCGGCTCCGGCTGGCGGAGCCGCGGGATATGAGCCGGATCAGGCGGCAGCCTTGAGTGCTGACTTCTGCGTCCGGAACGCCCAGTCGAGCCACGGCATCAGGGCCTCGAGATCCGACGCCTCGACGGTCGCGCCTGCCCAGATGCGCAGTCCGGGGGGTGCGTCGCGATAGTGGCCGATGTCGTTGGCGACGCCCTGCTTCGCGAGCAGGGAGACGACGCCCTTGGCGAAGGCCGCTTGGCCGGAGGCATCCAGCGCGGCGATCTCGGGATCGACGATGGACAGGCAGACCGAGGTGTTGGAGCGCGTCTCCGGCACTTCCGCCAGATGCGCGAGCCAGGCGCTCTCGCCGACAAAACGGTCGATGACCGCGAAGTTGGCGTCGGCGCGGGCGATCAGCCCGTCCAGTCCGCCGACGGACTGCGCCCATTCGAGCGCGTCGATATAGTCCTCGACGCAGAGCATGGAAGGCGTGTTGATCGTCTCGCCCTTGAAGATGCCCTCGATCAGCTTGCCGCCCTTCGTCATGCGGAAGATCTTCGGCAGGGGCCAGGCAGGGCTGTAGCTCTCGAGGCGCTCCACCGCGCGCGGCGAGAGAATGATCATGCCGTGCGCGGCCTCGCCGCCCAGCACCTTCTGCCAGGAGAAGGTGACGACATCGAGCTTGTCGAAGGCGAGCCTCTGGGCAAAAGCGGCCGAGGTGGCGTCGCAGATGGTCAGGCCGCCACGGTCGGCGGGGATGAAGTCGCCGTTCGGGACGCGCACGCCGGATGTCGTGCCGTTCCAGGTGAAGACCACGTCGCGGTCGAAATCGATCTGGCCGAGATCGGGCAGTTCGCCGTAGCCGGCCTCGATGCGGCGCACATCGGGAAGCTTCAGCTGCTTGACCACGTCGGTGACCCAGCCGGAACCGAAGGATTCCCAGGCGACCATGTCGACGCCGCGCGTGCCGAGCAGCGACCAGAGCGCCATTTCCACGGCGCCGGTGTCGGAGGCGGGCACGATGCCGATGCGGTAGCCCGCCGGCACTTCAAGGATTTCGCGGGTGAGATCGATGGCCCGGGCGAGCTTTTCCTTGCCGATGGCCGCGCGATGCGAGCGGCCGAGAGCGGCGTCGGCGAGCGCTTCGAGCGACCAGCCGGGACGTTTGGTGCAGGGACCGGATGAAAAATGGGGATTGGCCGGACGGAGGTCCGGCGTGGGGAGTGTGCTCATGATGTTCCTATCCTCTCAGATAGCACGCCCCTCGGTGGGGAGGGGTGGCCCACGGACGGCGTTACGCCTTCCCGGCTCCGGCGTCAAGTGCGGTGTCGCGATGTGGCGGGCGGTTTTCGCCATGACGCGGCGTCCGTATGGTTCCCACGCGGCGTTTGAGTCTCTATAGAGGCAATCGTTTTCTCAATCATCCGGACGGGGGCTCCCGCCGGGGCGCACGCCGGAAGGAAATTTTCATGGCAAATGTGGTGGTCGTCGGATCGCAGTGGGGCGACGAGGGCAAGGGCAAGATCGTCGACTGGCTGTCGGAGCGCGCCGATGTGGTGGTGCGCTTCCAGGGCGGCCACAATGCCGGCCATACGCTGGTGATCGACGGCGTCAGCTACAAGCTCTCCCTGCTGCCGTCCGGCGTCGTGCGCCCGGGCAAGCTTTCGGTGATCGGCAATGGCGTGGTGTTCGACCCGCATGCCTTCGTCGCCGAACTCGGCCGGCTGGCCGACCAGGGCGTGACGGTGACGCCCGATCGCCTGAAAATCGCCGAAAACACGGCGCTTATCCTCTCATTGCATAGGGAGCTCGATGGTTTTCGCGAAGACGCGGCGTCCAATTCGGGCACGAAGATCGGCACGACGCGACGGGGCATCGGGCCTGCTTACGAGGATAAGGTCGGCCGGCGCGCCGTCAGGGTCATGGATTTGGCGAACATCGACACCTTGCCGGCGAAGGTGGACCGGCTGCTGACGCACCACAATGCGTTGCGGCGCGGCCTCGGTCACGCCGAGGTGACGCATCAGGCGATCATGGACGAGCTGACCTCGGTCGCGGACAGGATCCTGCCCTTCGTCGATCGCGTCTGGAGCATCCTCGAGGATGCCCGCCGGGCCGGCCAGCGCATCCTGTTCGAGGGCGCGCAGGGCACGCTGCTCGACATCGATCACGGCACCTACCCGTTCGTCACCTCGTCCAACACCGTGGCGGGGCAGGCCGCGACGGGCTCGGGCCTTGGGCCGAATTCCATCGACTACGTGCTGGGCATCACCAAGGCCTACACGACCCGCGTCGGGGAGGGGCCGTTCCCGACCGAGCAGGACAACGAGGTGGGTGACTTTCTCGGCACGCAGGGGCACGAGTTCGGCACGGTGACCGGCCGGAAGCGCCGCTGCGGCTGGTTCGACGCGGTGCTGGTGCGCCAGGCGGTCGTCGCCAACGGCATGAACGGCATCGCGCTGACCAAGCTCGACGTGCTCGACGGACTGGACGAGATCAAGATCTGCACGGGCTACCGGCTCGATGGCGCGGTGATCGACTACCTGCCGGCAAGCCAGGGCGCGCAGGCGCGGATCGAGCCGATCTACGAGACGCTGGAAGGCTGGAAGGAAACCACCAGAGGCGCGCGCAAATGGGCGGACCTGCCGGCGCAGGCGATCAAGTATGTGCGTCACGTCGAGGAACTGATCGGCGCGCCGGTGGCGATTCTGTCGACCAGCCCGGAGCGCGAGGACGCAATACTTGTGACTGATCCGTTTCAAGACTAGTTTCGCGGGCTGGAAGGCATGCGTGTCCGCGCTGCGGGCACGCGTTCAAGAAGTAGGACAGGTTTGACAAGGCATGGCGGATTTTTCTGCGGTTCTGAAGAAAACGATCGACGCATTGGCGGAGAACACGCCGGCGGCGCGCGAGAAAATCTATCAGAAGGCCCGGACGACGATCGAAGCCAAGCTGGCCGCGATCACGCCGCCACCGGCGGCCGCGGTTGTCGAACGCCAGCGCAAGCTCCTCGAAGACGCCATCGCCTCGGTCGAGGCGGAACATGCCGAGCCGGAGCCCGAGGAGACATTCGACGGGGATGAGCTGGACCGTGTCTTCGCCGAGCTTGATCCGGACCCGGCCCCCGAACCCCTGAAACCGGCCGCTCCCCTTGCGCCGCCGGCGATGTCGGCACCCGCGGCGAAAGCGACACCTGCAGGCGTGGCGCCCGCTCCCGGAACGCCGATGTCCGACGAGAAGGCCTCCACCGCCGGGACCATGTCCCGGCCCGAAGACGGCGATGCGGATGCGCGGGACGAGATGATTGTCGGTCCGGAAGCGGAGGCCGCCGCGCCGCTGGCGGGTTCGCCGCGCGCCAGACGCAAGGGGCCGTCCGGCCTCACGGTCGGGATTGTCCTGCTCGTCCTGGCGGCGGTGGCCGCCGGGGCATGGTTCTACCGCGACGACATTTCCCGGATGGCGAATCTCGAGAGCCAGCCGCAGGCCGGCCAAACCCCGGTGGCGGGGGACGCTCAGGACGACACGCTGGCGGAAATCGCGACCGACACCGAGCCGACACAGAATGCCACGGACGGTAACGAGGCCGGCAGAGAGCCGGTGGCCCAGCGGCCGGCCAAGTTCACCCAGCGGCTGATGCCCAACGGACAGGAAATCGACGAAGGTCCGGCCGACGGAGAGCCCGGGCTCGGCGAGGGAACTTCTGTCGCCCAGGCAACCGTGCCCGGTTCCAGCGATCCCGCCGCCGGCGCGGCGACGCCGCCCGCCAATGCGGGTTCGAACGGCACCGCGGCAAGCGCCCAGCAGGAGACCCTGCCTGTCGGCCAGAAGGCGATCTTCTACGAGGAGCGGACCAGCAGTTCCGACGGCTCGGCCGATCCGGGCGCTGTGGTCTGGTCGGTCGTGCAGGAATCCCCGGGCAACGACCTGCCGCCCGAACCGGCCATCCGCGCCGAGGCGACCATCCCGGCGAAGGGCCTGCAGCTGAAGATGACCATTCGGCGCAATGCCGACGAGTCGCTGCCGGCAAGCCATATCGTCGAAATCATCTTCCTGACGCCGTCCGATTTCGAGGGCGGCGGCGTCGACAATGTGCTGCGCATATCGATGAAGCGCTCGGAGCAGGATACGGGCAGCCCGCTGCTCGGCATTCCGGCGCGGATCGCCGATGGCTACTTCCTGGTCGCGCTGAGCGACAGCAGGGCGGACATCGAGACGAACACATTGCTGCTGCGGCGCCAGAGCTGGATCGACATACCCGTCGTCTACAAGTCCGGCCGGCGCGCGCTGATCACGATCGAGCGTGGCATTCCCGGCGACAAGATCTTCACCGACGTGCTGAACGCCTGGCAGAACGCCACCAGCGGCTGACGGCGCAGCGCGTCAGACACAAAAAACCGGCGGAAGGGATCCCTTCCGCCGGTTTTTTTGTCGGGTCGCGCGTGCCGACGCTCCGGGTCAGGCGCCTGCCTGGCGGTGCGCTTCGGCGGCCAGTTCGCGGGCGGCGACCGCCTGCTCGCGGGCCGAGTTCTGGACCGCTTCCTGAACCTTCTCGAAGGCGCGCACCTCGATCTGGCGCACACGCTCGCGGCTGATGTCGAACTCGCTCGAAAGCTCTTCCAGCGTCAGAGGGTCTTCCGAAAGGCGGCGTGCCTGGAAGATGCGCTTCTCGCGGTCGTTAAGCACCGTCATGGCGTCGCCGAGCATGCGCCGACGGGTCTCCAGCTCGTCCTGTTCGACCAGGATGTCTTCCTGGCTTTCGCTCTGGTCGACCAGCCAGTCCTGCCACTCGCCGGATTCGCCTTCGGTGGCGCGGATCGGGGCGTTCAGCGAGGCGTCGCCGGAGAGGCGGCGGTTCATCGAGACGACCTCCTCCTCGCTGACGTTGAGCCGCGTCGCGATCTCTGCCACCTGATCGGGCTTCAGATCGCCATCGTCGAGCGCCTGGATCTTGCTCTTGACCTTGCGCAGGTTGAAGAACAGGCGCTTCTGATTGGCGGTCGTGCCCATCTTCACCAGGCTCCACGAGCGCAGGATGTATTCCTGGATCGAGGCCTTGATCCACCACATGGCATAGGTGGCGAGGCGGAAGCCGCGCTCCGGCTCAAATTTCTTGACCGCCTGCATGAGGCCGACATTGCCTTCGGAGATCACCTCACCGATCGGCAGCCCGTAGCCGCGATAGCCCATGGCGATCTTCGCCACGAGGCGCAGATGGCTGGTCACCAGCCGGTGGGCGGCCTGCGTGTCGTCATGCTCCGAATAGCGCTTCGCGAGCATGTACTCCTCTTCGGGCTGCAGCATCGGGAAGCGGCGGATTTCCTCCAGATAGCGGGTCAGGCCGCCTTCGCCCGAGGCGATGCTGGGTAATGTTTGGGCCATGAAGCACCCTCCTTTGCCGGATATGCCCTCATGCGGGGACGCCCTGGGAAGTGGCGTTTGCACAGGTGAGAGACAGCGCGGCCGTATTATGACGCACCGCACCATATCCCATATAGGAACTTTTTCCGACCGTTAAAGCTTCAGTCTGGTGTCAACATTGTGTCACCAGGCTGTGAACGATATTACTGTACCGATTATTACAAAATATTCAGCGCCTCTGTCAATGCCGTCATGTCGGGCGGGGGCGGAGCCTCAAAACGCATCGGCTCGCCGGTGACCGGATGGCGGAACGCCAGAAGGCGCGCGTGCAGAGCCTGGCGGCCAAAAGCGGCCACTATGGGGCGGACCGCATCGGGTAGGCGGTTGACCTTGGTGCGGAAGGCGCGGCCATAATCGAGATCGCCGATCAGCGGATGGCCGATATGCGCCATGTGCACGCGGATCTGATGCGTGCGGCCCGTTTCCAGCCGACATTCGATCAGCGCGGCGAGTGCGCCGCCCTTGCCGTCGGAGCCATAGCGCTTCTGCACCTGGTAATGCGTCACGGCATGTCGGGCATCGGCGCGGCCTTCCGGAACCACTGCGCGCAGGGTGCGGCTGCGCGGATCGCGGCCGAGCGGAGCGTCGACGGTGCCTGCCCAGCGGTCGGGCGCGTCCCAGACCAGCGCGCTGTAAGCGCGTTCCAGGTCACCACTGCGGCCGTGATCGGCGAACGCCTCCGACAGCGCGCGGTGCGCCTGGTCGGTCTTGGCCGCCACCATGACGCCGCTCGTATCGCGGTCGAGCCGGTGGACGATCCCCGGGCGGCGCACGCCGCCAATGCCCGCCAGCGTGTCGCCGCAGTGATACAGGAGCGCGTTGACAAGGGTCCCGGACCAATTGCCGGGGGCGGGATGGACGACGAGCCCGGCCGGCTTGTTGACGACGATCAGCGCATCGTCTTCGCAGAGAATCTCGAGCGGCAGGTTTTCCGGCAGGGGTTCGGCGGGCTCGGCCTCCGGCACGACCAATGCGTATTGCTCGCCGGCCGCCACGCGGTGCTTCGGTTCGGTGACGGGAGAGCCGGCGCGGGTGACGGCGCCGGCGCGGATGAGCGCCTGCAGGCGGCTGCGCGAGACGGCATCGCCCAGCTGCCCGGAGAGCCACAGGTCGAGGCGCGTCCCCTGGGCGTCCGTCCCGACGATCAGTTCTTTCGCGGCTTCCTCGTCTTCCAATCGGTCCAGGTCTTCGCTATCAGGGTCGCCCATCAGGGTGCTTTCAAAAAAACGGTGATATATGGTCAGGCCGGTCGAGCAGGAAAACGATCAACAGGACACGCTGGATCCCGCCGCCGAGAAGGTGCGCCGCAAGCTTGTCCGCTTCATGGGCATCAACCTGGCCATCTTGTTCGCCGCGGTTATGGCCGTGGTGCTGGCCTTTGTCTACAAGTCCGTTCAGCCGACACAGACCACCGAGGAGACGCTGCTCCTGCCCGGCGACGCGACGCATGCCGCGATCGCACTGCCACAGGGCGCGCGGATCGTCTCGCAGGCGCTCGACGGCATGCGCGTCTCGTTGCAATTGCGGCTGGCAGACGGGACCGAGGAGTTGCATGTCTACGACCTGCGCAGCGGCCAACTTCAGGCGCGCGCCACCCTCGGACAATAGATCATGGCGATGCGCCGCATTGCGCTGACCACGCTGGTCGTCCCCGATTACGACGAGGCGCTCATCTGGTACCGCGACAAGCTCGGCTTTCGCGTCGTCGAGGACCGGGAGCTCGGCGGCGGCAAGCGCTGGCTGGTCATGGCGCCCTCGGGGGACGAAACGTCCGGCGGGCTGCTTCTTGCGCGGGCGGACGGCGCGGCGCAGGCCGCCAGCATCGGCAACCAGGCCGGCGGCCGCGTCTTCCTGTTCCTGCACACGGATGATTTCGACGGCGACCATCGTCGCATGCAGGCCGCGGGCGTCCGGTTCCTGGAGGAGCCGCGCCACGAAGACTATGGCACGGTCGCGGTGTTCTGCGACCTCTACGGCAATCGCTGGGACCTGCTTCAGCCGTTGTCGCATTTCGGCTAAACGAGCTGTTGCAATTGCCGGCGAAGGCGATTATATCGCGGCTCTTGATGCGCTCCCATCGTCTAGCGGTCTAGGACGCCGCCCTCTCACGGCGGAAACAGGGGTTCGATTCCCCTTGGGAGTGCCATTCCTCTTCCCGGCAGGCACTGCGTTATCGATCTCGTCAACCGCGTTCTTCGCGTGGTTTGGTTAGCGGAACGTTAAGCCTTGGTCTGCACACTGCGCGCGCGACCCATGATGGCGGGAAAGGCTTGCGTTGCGCCCTTCGACAGACGACGACACAAAAAAACTGCAAGGCGCGGGTCTCGGGCGGGAACTCTCCGGGACCGAGCTCTCCGAACTCGTCCGGTCGGCCGCCGACTGGCTCTGGGAAAGCGACGCGAATCATCGGCTGAGCTGGGTGTCGCCCGGTTTCGGGCAGGCCTCCGGACTCGACAACAGCCGCCTGATCGGCAAGGCGCGCGTCATTCCGGGCAGAGGCGCGCAGAGCGAGGCCGGCGATCTCGAGGAACATGAGCGCCTGCTGGCGGCGCATGAACCGTTTCACGATATCGTTCACGAGATCGCCGAGGCGAACCCTGCGTGCCGCTGGATCTCCATTTCCGGTTCCCCCCGCTTCAGCGACGATGGCGTGTTCCTCGGCTATCGCGGCACCGGCCGCAACATCACACCGCTGATGCGGATGCTGAGGCGTCCGCTCGCCGCGGCGCTCGAGAGGGCGACGCTCGCCGAGGCGATGCTCGACGAATTGCCGAACCCGGTCTTCGCCAAGGATTCGGATCTGCGCCTGGTGCTGGTGAACCGCGCGTGCGCCGGCATGCTGGGCGTCCGGGCGGAGCACGTTCTGGGCAAGACGGCGGCGGATTTCTCCCCCGCGCCGCTGGCCGCCCGTTTCGAGGAGAGCGACCGGCAGGTGCTCGAGACCGGCGTCGACTACGAGACCGAAGAGGATTTCGAGCAGCCGGGCATCGGACGCCACAGGGTCGTGCGCAAGCATCGCGTCGAGGCCGATGGCGGGCGCGGCTACGTCGTCGGCACGATCTTCGACATTACCGGCCTCAAGCAGCGCGAGCAGGCCGCCGACGACGCGCGCAAACATCTGGTGGACGTGCTGGAATCCCTGCCGGCCGGCGTCGTCATCTACGATCGTGACGACGGCTATGTGCTCGCCAACCGCAAGATGCAGGCATCGCTTCCGGACCTGGTGCACACGATGAAGCCGGGCTGCTCCCTGCGCGACACGATCGAGGCCGCGCATCAGTCAGGCTATTTCCGCGAGAGCGGCTTTCCCGAGATCGACGCGCTCTATGACAGGGATCCCGAGGCGTGGGTCGATGCCTATCTGCAGACCTACCATATCAAGCATCGCGTCTTCGAACGGCGCATCCCCGACGGGCGCTGGTTCAAGGCCATCGACACGCGTACCGAGGAGGGACTGTTCGTCGGCGTCAGGGTCGATATCACGGAGCTGAAGGAGCGGGAGCGGGAACTGAGGGCGGCGCGGGAGACCGCGGTGCTGGCCGACCGGGCCAAGTCCGAGTTTCTCGCCAATATGAGCCATGAGATCAGAACCCCGATGAACGGCGTTCTGGGCATGGCGGAACTCCTGACCAAGACGGAACTGACCGCGAAGCAGAAGACGTTCGCCGACATCATCCTGAAGTCGGGCAATGCGCTGCTGACGATCATCAACGACATTCTCGACTTCTCGAAGATCGATGCCGGCCATATCGTGCTCGACGAGGCGCCTTTCCATCTGGCGGAGGCCATCGAGGACGTCGCCACGCTGATGTCGTCGCGCGCGAAGGAAAAGGACCTGGAGCTGATCGTCCGGGTCGATCCGGGCATCGCGCATGCGGTGGTCGGCGATGCCGGCCGCATCCGGCAGATCCTGACCAATCTCGTCGGCAATGCGGTCAAGTTCACCGAAAAGGGGCATGTCCTCGTCAATGTCGGCGGCGCGGGGATCGAGGACGGCCGGCAGACGCTGCAGTTCAGCGTCACGGATACGGGGATCGGCATTCCGAAGGGCAAGCTCGACCAGGTGTTCGACAAGTTCAGTCAGGTGGATGCCTCCTCGACGCGCCGCCACGAAGGCACCGGGCTCGGCCTCGCCATCACGTCGCGGCTGGTCGAGCTGATGGGCGGTCGCATTGGCGTGGACAGTGTCGAGGGCCGTGGCTCTACCTTCTGGTTCACAGCAACCTTTCCCGTCGCGGAGGCGCCCGAACGGCAGCCGATCGCTCCGCGCGACGTTTCGGGCGCACGGGTTCTGGTGGTCGATGACAACGCCACCAACCGGATGATCCTCAGCGAGCAGATGGCGCATTGGGGTTTCGACGCCTGCGCGGCGCGCGACGTCCCGGAGGGCCTTAAGGTCCTGCGGGCGGCGGCGGATCTCAACCTGCCGGTCGATTGTCTCGTCGTCGACTACCAGATGCCGATCATGAACGGGATCGACATGGTGCAGGCGATGCAGCGGCAGCCGGCGCTGGCCGGCATCCCCGTCGTTCTTCTGACCTCGGTCGACCAGTCCCTGGCGAGCCTCGGAGCGCGCTCGCCGGCAATCGCCGCGCAGCTGATCAAGCCGACCCGCTCGGCGGCGCTGCTGGAAGCGATCGTCGCGGCCATCCAGGGACATCGAGCCGATGACGAGGCGGACGCGGAGGCGAGCGAACCGCCGGAGGTGCGCTCGGCCGAACAGGAGCAGAGCCAGGCGCATGAGGCGGATCGCGGCGATCCCGAAGCGGCAGAGGGCGGGATCGACATCCTGGTCGCCGAGGACAATGAGGTCAATCAGCTGGTGTTCCGCCAGATCCTGGCGGAAACCGGGCTGCGGTTCGAGATCGTGGACAACGGCAGGCGCGCCGTCGCGGCATACAGCCGGCTTCAGCCGGCGATGATCCTGATGGATGTCTCGATGCCGGAAATGAACGGTCTCGAGGCGACGAAGGAGATCCGCCGCGCCGAAGACGGACAGGCCCGCCGGGTGCCCGTCATCGGCGTCACCGCGCACGCGCTGAAGGGTGACCGCGAACGCTGTCTCGAGGCCGGAATGGACGACTATCTTTCAAAGCCGATCAGTCCGCGGGCCCTGCTCGACAAGATCAACCTATGGATAGGGCCGAAGGTGGCCGGGATGCCGAAGTCGAGCCGCAGGACTTTGTAATTCATAGGTTTTTCGAGATTCTGCAAATTGTACCCGGAAAATAATGGTGTGATCGCACCATGTTTAGTATACTTATTTCTTACTAGAGTTGTATGTTGGTGAGCTGTTATACAACGTCACCACGGTTTCCGGACGGGCGGAGATTCGCTGGCCATGGGGGGTCCAAACGAGCCCCAACAGGACCTATTCCGGGCTAACGCCCAGCCAGTGCAATTTTGCCACCTGTGGTGGTTTCCCCCGTCCGGCTTTTTCGCCGACCGCGCCGGCCACGCGCTGAGCTTCCGGGGGACGATGCCTTGACCATCGTTTCCCGCTCTCCCCGATCGATCGGCATCCCGCGGGCGCGTTCGCATCTCCCGTTCATGCGCGCGCGAGCGGCAGCGTTCCGCCCCTGCGGCCATTCACGGTGAGGCCGCCCCCGCGGCATCCTTCGTTTCCCCGACGCTTTTCGCACGCTCCCGGCGAAACCCGGCGGCGGTTCGCATCGTAACCGGGGCGACATGAAACTGTCATGGAACTGTTACACAGAGTTGTTATGCCGCTCCCCGACGCCTCAAGCGGCGTCCCATCGAATTCCGAACAGGGAGCCATCTCCAATGAACAAATTCGTCCTTACCGCTTCGGCGGCGTCGATCGCCCTTGTCGGCATGGCCGGTGTGGCCGTTGCCCGCGACCAGGTCCAGATCGCCGGTTCGTCGACCGTCCTTCCCTATGCCTCGATCGTCGCCGAGGCTTTCGGCGAGAACACCGACTATCCGACGCCGGTCGTCGAGTCCGGTGGTTCGGGCGCCGGCCGCAAGAAGCTCTGCGAAGGCGTCGGCGAGAACACCATCGACATCGCCAACTCGTCGTCGCGCATCAAGCAGTCGGACATCGACCTCTGCGCCCAGAACGGCGTGAAGGACATCCAGGAAGTCCGCATCGGCTATGACGGCATCGTGTTCGCCTCGGACATCAACGGCCCGGAATACGCGTTCACCCCGGCCGACTGGCACAACGCGCTCGCCGCCAAGGTGCTGAAGGACGGCCAGCTGGTCGACAATCCCTACAAGAAGTGGAACGAGATCCGCGCCGACCTGCCGGACCAGGAAATCCTGGCCTTCATCCCGGGCACCAAGCACGGAACGCGTGAAGTGTTCGACGAGAAGGTGATCATCGACGGCTGCGAGGAGAACGGCACCGCCGAGGCTCTCAAGGCTGCCGGCCTCGAGGAGAAGGAGTGCATGGCGCTCCGCACCGACGGCGTGTCGATCGACATCGACGGCGATTACACCGAGACGCTCGCCCGCGTCGACGCCAACAAGAACGGCATCGGCGTGTTCGGCCTTTCCTTCTACCAGAACAACACCGACAAGCTGCGCGTCGGCACCATGGGCGGCGTCGTGCCGTCGGTCGAGACGATCGCCGCCGGCGAATACCCGGTCTCGCGCCCGCTCTACTTCTACGTGAAGAACGCGCATCTCGACGTGATCCCGGGCCTGCAGGAATATGTCGAGTTCTTCGTCTCCGACGAGATCGCCGGCCCCGACGGCCCGCTGGCCGCCTACGGCCTGGTCTCCGATCCGGAGCTCGCCAAGACCCAGGAGAAGGTCAAGAATCGTGTCCCGATGGGCGCGCTGAACTGATCCTTCGCACGAAGCAGGGGCGGC
The DNA here is from genome assembly GCF_000300335.1 of Nitratireductor pacificus pht-3B. Classification (GTDB taxonomy): domain Bacteria; phylum Pseudomonadota; class Alphaproteobacteria; order Rhizobiales; family Rhizobiaceae; genus Nitratireductor; species Nitratireductor pacificus. The sequence continues at coordinate 116,299 of NZ_AMRM01000011.1, forward strand.
GCCGCAGGGCGTCGCCCCCTTTCCGATCAGGGCGGATGCAGGCATGACCCCAGGCATACTCGCAATCATCGTGCTGGTGCTGACCGCGGCCGGCTACGTTCTCGGCCGGCGCCGCGCGCTGGCTCTGGCGAAGCGCGACGGCGCGCGCCTTCACTCCCTCCCCGGTCACTACGGCCAGGCCGTTGCGCTGTTCACCATGGTTCCGGCCCTGCTGCTGATGGCGGCGTGGCTGTTCCTGCAGCCGCTTCTCATCGACAACCAGATCAGTTCGCAGATACCGGACAGCGTCATCCCGGAAGGCGGCGCGCGCAGCCTCGTGATGGCCGATGTTCGCCGCATCGCCGACGGTCTTGATCGCCTCGTCGAAACGGGACGCGTCAGCGAAGACGCGTTATCGTCCATGCAGGCCGACACGACGGACATTCGCGGACGCCTCGCCGAAGTCGGCGTCGCCCTCGGCTCGGACGTTGCGCCGGCGGTGTTCGACGCGGCCAAGTCCTATCGCAGCATCGCCGACACGAGCGCGCTGCTGCGCAACATCGCCGTTCTCGCGACGGCCCTCGCTTTCGGTTTCCTCGCCCTGCAGCGCGTCAAGCCCGCGATGCGCGCCCGCAACATCAGCGAGACGTTCATCCGTTCCCTGCTGATCGGCTCGTCGCTGGTCGCAATCCTGACGACGTTCGGGATCGTCGCCTCCCTGCTGTTCGAGACGATCCACTTCTTCCGGCTCTACCCGGCCCGGGACTTCTTCTTCTCGACGGTCTGGAACCCGCAGTTCCGCGGCGGGTCGGACCTCGGCATCCTGCCGCTGCTCTGGGGCACGTTCTACGTTTCGGTGGTGGCGCTGCTGCTCGCCGTGCCGATCGGCCTGATGATCGCGATCTATCTGGCGGAGTATTCGGGCAGGGCGCTGCGCAGCTTCGCAAAGCCAGCAATCGAGATCCTCGCAGGCATACCGACCATCGTCTACGGCCTCTTCGCCCTCATCACGGTCGGGCCTTTCCTGCGCGACTGGCTCGCGCAGCCGCTTGGCCTCGGCACCTCCTCGTCCTCCGTCCTGACGGCCGGCCTGGTCATGGGAATCATGCTGATCCCGTTCGTCTCTTCGCTGTCGGACGACGTCATCAACGCCGTGCCGCAGGCGATGCGTGACGGTTCCTACGGTCTCGGCGCCACGCAGTCGGAGACCATCAGGAAGGTGATCATGCCGGCCGCCCTTCCGGGCATCGTCGGCGCGATCCTGCTCGCCGCGAGCCGTGCCATCGGCGAGACGATGATCGTGGTGATGGGGGCGGGCGCGGCCGCGCGCCTCGGCCTCAATCCGCTCGAGGCGATGACCACTGTGACGGTCAAGATCGTCAGCCAGCTGACGGGCGACACCGAGTTCGCCAGCCCGGAAACGCTGGTGGCCTTCGCGCTCGGCCTGACGCTGTTCGTCTTCACGCTCGGCCTCAACATCCTTGCGCTCTACATCGTGCGCAAATACCGGGAGCAGTACGAATGACCGACCTGACAGCATCGTCTGCCCTCGCAGGCGCGCAGGGCCGTTCGCTCTTCGAGCGCGGCGAGCGCACCCGGCGGCGCCATGCGGCGGAGAAGCGCTTCCGCATGATCGGCCTGGCCGCGGTCGTGTTCGGCATTCTCGCGCTGTTCGGCCTGCTGGGATCGATCCTCACGAACGGCGTCTCGTCCTTCCGGCAGACCTATGTCGCGCTCGACATCCATCTCGATCCCGCCAAGCTCGACAAGGCCGGAACGCGCGATCCGGAAGCATTGCGCAAGCTGACCACCTTCACCTACCAGCCGTTGATCAAGGCGGCCGTGGACCGGCTGATCTCGGAAAAGGGCATCAGCATCGAGGGCCTCGGCGGCAAGGATGCGGAGGGGATCATCTCGAAGGAAGCGCCGGCGGAGCTGCGCCGCTTCGTGCTTGCCGATCCGTCGAAGATCGGCGAGACGGTGAGGTTCGAGCTGCTCGCCGACGGCCGCATCGACGGCTACTACAAGGGCCGCGTCACCATGGAGACGGCGAAGCTGGACCGCAACGTCACGCCGGAACAGCTGATGCTGGCCGACGCGCTGAAGGCGGAGGGCGCGCTGACGACCCGGTTCAACTGGTCGTTCTTCACCGCGCCGGACGCATCCGACACGCGGCCTGAGGCCGCGGGCCTCGGCGTTGCAATCCTTGGCTCGGCCTACATGATGCTGATTGTTCTCTGCCTGTCGCTGCCGATCGGCGTCGCGGCCTCGATCTATCTGGAAGAGTTCGCGCCGCGCAACAGGCTGACCGACATCATCGAGGTCAACATCGCCAATCTCGCCGCCGTTCCGTCGATCGTGTTCGGCATCCTCGGACTGGCGGTGTTCATCAACTATGCGGGACTGCCGCAGTCCGCGCCGATCGTCGGCGGCCTCGTGCTGACGCTGATGACGCTGCCGACGATCATCATCGCCACCCGGGCGGCCTTGAAGGCGGTGCCGCCGTCGATCCGCGAGGCGGCGCTGGGCGTCGGCGCGTCGAAGATGCAGTCCATCTTCCACCACGTGCTGCCGCTGGCGGCGCCGGGCATCCTGACCGGCACGATCATCGGCCTCGCCCAGGCGCTCGGCGAGACCGCGCCTCTGCTGCTCATCGGCATGGTCGCGTTCGTGCGCGAGTTTCCGGCCGCGCCGCCCGGCGGCTTCTTCGACCCGGCATCGGCACTGCCCGTGCAGGTCTACAACTGGACGCAGCGCGGCGACCCGGCTTTCATCGAGCGGGCGTCCGGCGCCATCATTGTGCTGCTGGTTTTCCTTATCATAATGAACCTGGGCGCCATCTTCCTGCGTCGCCGCTTCGAGCGCCGCTGGTAACGGAGTAGAAGGACATGAACATGCTTACAGACGCCGCCGTGGAAGAAACGCTGCAGCCCCTGTACAAGCCGGCCGCCAGCAAGATGACTGGCAAGGACGTCACCGTTCACTACGGCGAGAAGCAGGCGCTGTTCGGCGTCAATCTCGAGGTTCCGGAAAAGCAGGTCATGGCGCTGATCGGCCCTTCGGGCTGCGGCAAGTCGACCTTCCTGCGCTGCCTGAACCGGATGAACGACACGATCGACATCTGCCGCGTCGGCGGCTCGATCCTGCTCGACGGCGAGGACATCTACGATCCGCGGATCGACGTGGTCGAGCTGCGCGCCCGGGTCGGCATGGTGTTCCAGAAGCCGAACCCGTTCCCCAAGTCGATCTACGAGAACGTCGCCTACGGCCCGCGCATCCACGGCCTGGCATGGAAGAAGTCGGAGTTCGACGAGGTGGTGGAGACCAGCCTCCAGAAGGCGGGCCTGTTCAACGAGGTCAAGGACCGCCTGCACGAGCCGGGCACCGGCCTGTCGGGCGGCCAGCAGCAGCGCTTATGCATCGCGCGGGCCATTGCCGTGTCGCCGGAAGTGATCCTGATGGATGAACCCTGCTCGGCGCTCGATCCCATCGCCACGGCGAAGGTCGAGGAACTGATCGACGAGTTACGTCAGAACTACACGATCGTGATCGTCACCCACTCGATGCAGCAGGCGGCACGCGTCTCGCAGCGGACCGCGATGTTCCACCTGGGCAATCTCGTCGAGGAAGGACCGACCGAGAAGATGTTCACCAATCCCGACGACAAGCGCACCCAGGACTACATCACCGGTCGGTTCGGCTGATCCGCTGCCGCATTCAACGAGGACATTTATCATGGGCGAGCACACCGTCAGCTCTTTCGACGAGGAACTCGAGCATATCGACCGCCTGATCCGCGACATGGGCGACCTGTCGGGCGCGATGACGCGGGCGTCGACCAACGCCCTGCTCGAATCGGACAACGCGCTGGCGCAGCGCGTGATTTCCGACGACACCATCATGGATGCCAAGCAGCGCGAGCTGGACGAGCGTGCCATCACGCTGATCGCCAAGCGCCAGCCGATGGCGCAGGATCTGCGCAGCGTGGTCGGCGCCATCCGCATGGCGTCGGACCTGGAGCGGATCGGCGACCTGGCCAAGAACATCGCAAAGCGCGTCGGCGCGGTGGGCCAGGGCGCGACGCCGCGCTCGCTTGCGCACTCGATCGACGCGATGGCGAGCCTTGTGCTGCAACAGGTGAACGGTGTGGTCGAGCACTATGTGCGCCGGAATCCCGAGGCGCTGGTACACCTGCGCGACGAGGACGAGAAGATCGACATCCAGTACACCTCGGTGTTCCGCGAGCTCTTGACCTACATGATGGAAGACCCGCGCAACATCACCTCGTGCACGCATCTCCTGTTCTGCGCGAAGAATCTGGAGCGGATCGGCGACCACGTGACCAACATCGCCGAGAATGCCTATTATGTGATGACCGGTTCGCAGCTTCCCGTGCAGCGTCCGAAGCTCGATGAAACGCAGGTGACCGCCGAAGCGGGATCGTGAGTGAGCGCCTGAGCGCCGCCTGTTAGACTGCCGTAGGAGAATTCGCGAATTGATTGCTCCCAAGGTCATGGTCGTTGAAGACGACGAACCTCTGTGCGTTCTGCTGAAATACAATCTGGAGGCCGAGGGCTACCAGGTGGAGATGATCTCGCGCGGCGACGAAGCCGAGGTCAGGCTGCAGGAGAACGTGCCCGATCTTCTCGTGCTGGACTGGATGGTGCCGGCCGTCTCCGGCATCGAACTCTGCCGCCGGCTGCGCATGCGGCCGGAAACCGAGCGCCTGCCGATCATCATGCTGACGGCGCGTGGCGAGGAGAGCGACCGGGTGCGCGGCCTGTCGACAGGCGCCGACGACTATCTAGTCAAGCCGTTCTCGACGCCTGAGTTCGTCGCCCGCGTGCGGGCGCTGCTCAGGCGGGCGAAGCCGGAAGTGCTGTCCACCGTCCTTTCGGTCGGGGACATCGTGCTCGACCGGGAATCGCACCGCGTCTACCGGCGCAAGAACGAGATCCGCCTCGGGCCGACCGAGTTCCGCCTTCTCGAGTTCATGATGCAGCATCCGGGCCGTGTCTTCTCGCGCAGCCAGCTGCTCGACAATGTCTGGGGCGAGACGATCTATATCGATGAACGCACCGTGGACGTTCATGTCGGTCGTCTGCGCAAGGCGGTCAATCAGGGCCGCATGCCGGACGTGATCCGCACCATTCGCGGCGCGGGTTACGCGATCCGCGAAGCCTGAAAGCGCTCGACCACCCATAAAAAAAAGCCCCGGTTTCGCCGGGGCTTTTCATATCGGTGCAGGCGATGCCTAGTCGGATTTCACGGTCATTTGGTATAGGTCCGTGCATCCCGATCGCGTTCGGACTGAAGGGCGACGGCATAATCCGTCACCGGCTCGATCGCGGCCACCAGGGTCCCGCTCTGTGTCACGTCCCACTCGAGGATCGCCTCCTCGTATTCGAGGGCGGGATCGGTCTCGATGCAGGTGGCGATGACGCGCGGCGCCGTGCCGTCCATCTCGCGCAGCAGCACCGGTTTGTCGGCCTCGCACTCCTCGACGGTTTCATAGACCGTCGGCGCGGGCGCCGGCAGTTCACGGCATTCGGCGAGGCTGTCGGAGCACCCGACCATCAGAAGAAGGGCAGCGATGTGTTCCATTGCTTTCTCCTTTCATCGTCTCTCGAATGGAAACGGACGGGGTGGGCGTTCGTTTCCCTGATTGCCGTATCAGCAGGTTCCTGTTAGCGGCTGCGGCGCAGCAGCCCCATGATGAGCGAGATCGCCAGCAGGGCCAGGAAGATGTAGAAAAGGATCTGCGCTATGCCTGCCGATGCACCGGCAATACCGCCGAAGCCGAGCGCGCCGGCAATCAGCGCGACGACGAGGAAGATGAGAGCCCAATAAAGCATCGTGTTACTCCAGCTTGAAATCTGTCCGGAATAAACGCCGTGCGATGCCGTTGGTTCCGGCGGGGGTTCCCGGGGGCAAGAAAAAAGCCGCCCGAAGGCGGCTTTACCTTTTGAATCTACGGGCTTTTTCAGGCCGCTGCGCGGGCCTGGTGGTCGAAGAACAGCGCCTGGCTGATCAGCGCCTTGACCATTTCGGGGCTGAACGGCTTGGTGACCAGGAAGGTCGGTTCGGGCCGTTCGCCGGTCAGGAGCCTTTCGGGGAAGGCGGTGATGAAGATGACCGGAACCGGCGACATGGCCAGGATCTCGTTGACCGCATCGAGACCGGAGCTGCCGTCGGCAAGCTGGATATCGGCCAGGACCATGCGCGGCTTGGCTTTCGCGAACATCTCGACCGCCTCCTTGTGCGTGCGGGCGTTGCCCACCACACGATGGCCGAGGCTCTCGACCATCTCCTCGATGTCCATGGCGATCAGGGGTTCGTCCTCGATGATGAGGATGTCGGTGGCCACCTGACGGGAGATCTCCTCGCTCGCCTCGCGCAGCATGGTGTTCACGGCGTCCGTGTCGGTTTCGAGGATTTCAGCGGCCTCATCGGCCCGGAATCCTTCGACGGCGACCAGCAGGAACGCCTGCCGGGGCCGCGGCGCCAGCGCCGACAGGTTGCTCAGCGCATGCTGTTCCCAGGCCGAGGCGGGGACCTTGTCGGGCACGCGGACATCCAGCGTTTCAAACAGCGCCGTGAACAGGCGGAACAGGGAGATCCGGTCCGTCGATGCCTTGGGAAAGATGCTGACGTCGGCGATCAGGGCTTCCAGCATCGCTGCCACCAGTGCGTCGCCGCTGGTCTGCGAGCCGGATACGGCCCTTGAGAAGCGCCGCAGATAGGGAAGGTGCGGTGCGATACGCGCTGACAAATTCATGGGTTTCCTGTCTCCCTCGGTGACATGATATCGAATGATAATGGTATTCGAACGTAGCTGAGGGCAAAATGTTCCCGCCGGCATGGAACGTTTTGTCGCCTGTCGCGTTTGGGATCGAATTCTCAAGCGCCGGCGGCTGTTCCCAGGTGCCGGGGCTGAAGGAGGGTGTGGGCTACGATGGACAGTGATCAGGCATGAACTACGGAAAACAGAGCAACAGGCGCGCCGCAGGGCGCCGCGCCGGCGGAGACGACCCGCTCGGCGCCAACTCGGAGATCGGTCGCAAGCTTCGGCAGTATTACGACGATCTGGTGAAAGAGGAGATTCCGGACCGCTTCAGCGACCTGTTGAGCCAGCTGGAGACGCAGGATCGCGCGCAGTCGGTCGGGAAAAAGGATTGATCGGCATGGGTGTTTACGACGGGTTCCGTGACGATCTCCTTGCGACCGTCCCCAGCCTCAGGGCCTTTGCCGTCTCGCTGTCGAAGAACACGGACAGGGCGGACGACCTGGTTCAGGAAACGCTGGTCAAGGCGTGGGACAAGCAGACGAGCTTCCAGCCGGGGACCAATCTCAAGGCGTGGCTGTTCACCATCCTGCGCAACGAGTTCTACTCGCAGATGCGCAAGCGCAAACGCGAGGTGGAGGACAGCGACGGCGCCATCACTGGCCGCCTCTCGGTGCATCCCGCACAGCAGGGCGTGGCCGATCTGAACGATTTCCGCGATGCGCTCGCATTGCTGCCGGAAGACCAGCGCGAGGCGATCGTGCTGATCGGCGCATCGGGCTTCTCCTACGAGGAAGCGGCGGAGATCTGCGGCTGTGCCGTCGGCACGATCAAGAGCAGGGTGAGCCGCGCCCGGTCGCGCCTGCAGGACATTCTCGGCATCGACGGTGAAGGCGATTTCGGCCCGGATGCGATCGCCACCCAGATCGCGAGCAGCGCCTTCTCGAATTAAGCCTGTCAGGCGGGCGCTGAAGCAGCCCGCCGGTCACGCCGGATCGAGACTGCCCGACCAGACCGCGGCGAGCGCTTCGATCAGGTCGTTCTCGTTGTAGGGCTTCTCGACGATGCGGATGCCGGCGAAGGGTTCGAACACCTGGTGGCCGGCGGCGTAGCCGGTGGCGAAGATGAACGGGATCCGGCGATCCTGCAGGAGGCGGGCGAAGTCGTCCGTCCACTGATCGGAAAGCCGGATGTCCAGAATGGCGGTGGAGATTTTGCCGGCGTCGAGAATGTCGGGAACCAGAGCTTCGAAGGAAGCGACGGTCATCACGTCGGCAGCACCGTGCTCACGACACAGCTGCTCGATGTTCATGGCGATGATGGGTTCGTCTTCGACGAGAAGGACGCGCGCACCACTCAATGGCTTTTTCAAACAGGCGTCCTTTCGAGACTGGCATGTATATGAATCTGCATTCCCATTGCCGGGGAAAATTGTCATTAAAAAAAGACATGCCGCCGGCGTTTTGCAGCACGTTTGATTGCAGACCATATCGATCTCCGGAAAAGGCGGGTGAGCAAGGTGCGCGATAACGGCAACCCAGCGGTACGGAGCCTGCCATGCACGCAGTGTCCGCTCCGCAGGAGAAAGACCTTTCGAGATTTTGAAGCCGACGAACTGGATTTCGTCGGGCGTTTCAAGAAGGGTGATCTGGCGATCAAGAAGGGCGCCACGGTTCTGGTGGAGGGCGCGCACAATCCGCATCTCTACACGGTGCTTTCAGGCTGGGCGTTTCGCTACAAGCTGCTCGACGACGGGCGCCGGCAGATCGTCAACTTCGCTATGCCCGGTGATCTCATCGGGCTGCAGGGCAGCCTGATGGGCGAGATGCAGCATTCGGTCGAGGCATTGTCGCCGATGGTGCTGTGCGTCTTCGAGAAAGCGGAACTGTTCTCCCTCTACGAGCGCTTTCCCGCTCTGGCCTATGACCTGACCTGGATGGCCTCGCGCGAGGAATGCATGCTGGACGAGAACCTCCTGACGGTCGGCCGCCGCACGGCGCTGGAGAAGGTCGCCTATCTCCTGGTGTTCCTGCTGGAGCGCGCGCAGCAGAGCGGGCTGACCGGCAAGCGCACGCTCTCCATCACCCAGCAGCATGTGGCGGACACGCTCGGGATTTCGGTCGTTCACACCAACAAAACCATCGCCAAGCTGGCGAAGCGGGGGCTGATCGCGTGGGAGGATGGCGGCTGCCGGATCGTCAATCCGGAGGCGTTGGCCGAACTGGCGGGGTGGAGCGCCGGCTCATCGGTGAAGCGGCCTTTTCTATGAACGCCGGCTTCGGGGGCTGCGCAGGACGGCTGCGCGGCCCGCCGGCCACCGGCATTCCAACGCCGGGCAGGATGTTGCCGGCGATCGCATAGACGACCAGGAGGGCCGGTATGGCGATGAAGCCGCCGATCGGACCCCACATCCACAGCCAGAACGCGATGGCCAGGAAGACGATGAAGGGGTTCAGCGTCATGCGCCGGCCGATCACCGTCGGCGTCACGAACTGCGCCTCGATGGCGTTCAGCGCCAGATAGGCGAGGGGCGGCACGAAACTGGTCGCCAGCGTGTCGAAGGTCGCGAGGCCGACCCCGAACAGGATCACCGCCATCACGGCCGGGCCGATATAGATGATGAAGTTGAGAAGAGCGGCCATCGCGCCCCAGAGGATCGGCGACGGGACGCCCAGCAGCCAGAGCGCCACGCCGACGGCCACGCCGAGGCCCACATTGATGATGGCGATCGACAGCAGATAGTCGGACACGGCGTATTCGACGTCGCGGAAGATGTGCGCGACGCGCCAGCGGAGCCGCCGGTTGAAGCACATGCGCAGGATCGCCATGCGGGTCTGATGGCGGGTCGCGACGAAGAAGTAGAGGCTGGCGAAGAACAGCAGGAGCTGCGCCAGAAGCGTCGGCGCCAGCACGGCGACATCGGCGACGGCCGACCCGTCCTCGACCGAGACGGTGACGTTCGACCCGCCGGTTGCCGAGCGGATCTGTTCCTGCAGCTCCTTCACCGTGTTGAGCGGCTGGCGCAGGCTGGAAAGCTGCAATTGCAGCTCGCTCCATATCTGCGGCACCTTGTCGGCCCAGGAGGAGAGCGGCGTGGCAATGGCGACCAGAAAGGCGCCGACCAGCACGAGGAAGACCAGAACGACCGCGACGGCCGAAAGCGACGGCGGCACCCTTCGCGATTCGAGCCTGCTGGCGATGGGGCCAAGCATCAAGCCGATGATGATGGCCAGACCGACCGGCGCCAGCAGGAAGCGGGCGTAGTGAAGCGTGACAATGAAGGCGAGGAGGCCGAGAAAGATCGCGGCAGCCTGCGCGCCATATGCGAATACGGCGGACAGGTCCATGAGATGAGCCCCGCGTCCGGCGCGGTCTAGTCGTGATCGATCCATTCAGCGTTCCCCGAGCTTGGTGGATAAAGCGCTTCGGGGCCGCTTGGTTCCCGCTTTCGCCATTTCGGGAACCTCCCCACGGGTTTCGCGTTGCGTTGGGGATGCAACAAGGGAGAGTGCCGACATGGCCACCACGGCAACAAAAGCAGCGAGAACGCAGAAGACCGACGAAGTCTCCGGACGCGATCTGGAGAACGATGTGCGGCAGTTGCGCGCCGACATGGCGCAGCTGATGACCCATCTGAAGGAGATGGGCGGGCAATCCGGTTCCGCCGCGCGCAAGGCGGCGGTTGACGGCATCGACCAGCTGCGCGAGCAGGGCGAGGCCGCGATGCAGAACGTCAAGGACAGCGCCCAGGACATGGAACGCCAGCTGGCGCAGACCATCCGCGAACGACCGATCACGTCGCTCGCCCTCGCCGTCGGTGCGGGGTTCCTGATCGCTCTCGCAACGCGTCGATAGGGTCCGGCGATGCTGGCAAGACTGCTTGCCGCCCTGGCCGCCGGAGAGATGTCCGGCGCGGTCAGGCGGCTGCGCGTCGTGACCGCCCTTTATGCGCTGGCGGCGCTTCTGGCGCTGTTCGGCGCATCTTTTCTGCTGCTCGCAGCCTTCGTCTCGGCGGCCGCCCGCTGGGGCGTGACGAGCACGGCCCTCGGTTTCGGTGCCGGTTTCCTGGTGCTGGCTGTGGCCGTCGTCGTGGGGCTCAAGATCTGGCAGGGCGTGCAGGCGCGCCGCGCGCACAGAAGGCGCGTTTCCGATGCAGGCGTTCTGGCGGGGACCGCCGCCCTCACCCTGCTGCCGTCCCTGCTTGCGCGGTCGGGCGGGCTGGGGACGCTGATCCTGCCGCTCGTGGCGGTCGCGGGCTACGCGATCTACCGCGAGAATGCAGGCCCCGGCGACAAGGACGATTCCTGAACCGGCCGCCCGGTAACTTTCCGTAACGGGGGGAACTCCCGGCGAAGGCTTCGCATTTTCGAACAGGTTCGAGAATCAAGGAGCTTTCATCATGCCGGAAAAGACGACCCCCGAGAAAGCAAGGCAGGGCCGGCGCGGCGTGCCGGTGCTGCTGGTGCTGGTGTTCGGCCTCCTCCTGGCGGCCGTCGTGTGGTGGGGCGTCGAGGTGTACGGCCTCATGCTCGATCAGCAGCAGGCCATCGAGACGCCCGCTTCGCGCGACGCGCCCGCCGGATAGCTGGCCACTCATCCGCGAACACATAACCAAAGGAGAGACCCAATGAGCAATGCCGCTGAAGTCCTCAGGCCGAGAACCCATGCCGACGACATGAACATCGGACTGTCGGATGCCGACCGCAAAGAGATCGCCACCGGACTGTCGGAGATCCTGGTCGGCACCTACCGGCTGCTGATCAAGACGCATATCTATCACTGGAACGTGGTCGGGCCGCTGTTCCATTCGATCCATGTGCTGACGGAAGAGCAGTACAACGCGCTGTTCGAGGCGACCGACATCATCGCCGAACGGGTCCGCGCGCTCGGACATCATGCGCCCATCCTGGCCGGCAAGGGCCTCGACACGTCCATCGAGCTGAAGGCCTCCGGCCGCTCGGCGCTGGAGATGGTCGAGGATCTGGTCGCCGACCATGAGGAGGCGGTGCGCAGGATGCGCGATGTCGGCAAGCAGGCCGACGAGAAGGGCGACCTGGTCACCGCGGACATGCTGACGGCGCAGCTGACCTTTCATGAGAAGGCCCTGTGGATGCTGCGCGCGATCATCGCCGACTGAACGCATCCACTGTCCTTCCGGAAGCCCGGTTCAGACCGGGCTTCCCCGTCTCCGGATCTTACGGCCTGACCGGAACGAGAACAGCGAGCGCGCCGGGGTGCATGACGATCCGCGTGGTCTGCTCAAGAGGGCACAGTTCCCCATCGATCGCGCATCTGAAGCGGCGGGGCTGTCTGGGAACAGTCAGGACGACTTCGCCGGTCTCGTGAATCTCCACCTGCTGGTTCTGGCGCCAGCGGCCGATCCCCATGTTGAGGAAATGCCGGAACAGATCGCGCCGGCGGCGCGCGCGCGTGATGTAGACGCCCAGCCTGCCGCCGTCCGGATGCGCCGCGAACGGCAGCCGCTGGCCTTCCGCATAGAGATTGTTGGTGACGGCGAGGCTGGACGTGGTGGCGAGGATGCGCCTGTCGCCCATTTCCAGCGCGACCTTCAGCGCGGCCGGCCTGCCGAGGGTCACGACGGCGGCGCGCACCGATGCCAGCATCTTGCCGATCCGCGAGCGGAACGACATGCGCTCGCGCAGCCGGATCAGCTGCGGGTGCATGCCGACGGAAAACTGGTGCACGAAGAACCGGTCATTGGCGCGGGCGATGTCGACCCTGCGGATTTCACCCGACGCCAGCGCCTCGAGCGCCTGGTCGAGATCGAGCGGGATCTCGAGGCTGCGGGCAAACAGGTTCATCGTGCCGGCGGGCAGCACGGCCAGCGCCTTGTCCGTATGCGCGAGCAGGCCCGCGGCCAGCGAGATCGTTCCGTCCCCGCCGCCGGCAAGCAGCACGTCCGCGCGCTTGTCGTCCGCGGCTTCGCGCATGCGCGCGACAAGATCGTCACCCTCGGCAAGCGAAATCCCGACCGTGTGGCCGGCGGACGTGAATATCCGCTCGATCCGCTCGGCAAGCGCCTGCACATCGAGATCGCGCAGGGTTCCGCCGCCGCGGTTCAGGACGGCCAGTACATGCATCGGGCTTACCTCTCGCCGACTTGTTAAGGTTCGCTCAAGAAGGATTGGAAGGGAAAAAGGTTCCCCCTGTCCGGAAGCATGCCGTGTGGAAAAAGGCGGAACCAGAACCGTCAAGATGCGTTCTACGGATGCAAATGGCCGCGCACCGATCCTCCCTGGCAAGTTCGGTTCGGTGCACGGCCTGTACAGAAACACTGCACAAGGAGAGCTTACCATGATCCGCAACCTTTTGGCGACCACTGCTATCGCAACGCTCGTGGCCACCGGTGCGGTCGCGCAGACAAGCACCGCGCCGACGGCCGCTCCGACCGAACCGCCCGTCGAAATGGTGGTCCGTGCCGAAGGCCATCTGGCCACCGACCTGATCGGCAAGTCCGTCTATAACGGCACCGGCGCTGAAGCCGAGAACATCGGCAAGGTCAACGACCTGATCCTCGACGATGCCGGTGACGTGAGCGCCATCGTCGTTGGTGTCGGCGGCTTCCTCGGCATCGGCCAGAAGGAAGTGGCGCTCGAGTACGATCTGGTCGAGTGGGCCGAGCAGGATGGCGACCGCTGGCTGGTGGTCGAGACGACCGCCGACGCGCTGAAGGCGCAGGAGGAGTTCGACCGTTCGGCCTATCGCCCGATGCCGGCTGACGCCGAGGTCAAGGAGACCAAGCCTGCGACCAAGGACGATCTGGCCAAGGCGCCTGTCGCGACCGAGGAAGGCGGCGAAAGCGCTGCCGTTGCCCCGGCAGCGGACGGCACGGCAGAGTCCACCGACGGCATGGCCGCCGCTCCCGCTCCCGACGCCACCGCTCCGGCGGAGGGCGAGCAGACGGCTGGCGCCGAGGCTCCGGCACCGGCTGATCAGGAGACCGTGGAGGCTCCTGCCGCAACCGATGCGGCACCGGCCGATCAGGAAACCGCCCAGGCTCCGGCGACGGACGACACGATGACGCCGGATGACACCCAGACCTCGGCGATCGATCGTTCGACCCTTCAGGAAATGCCTGTGGACCAGGTCCGCACGGAGGAACTGACGGGCACGACCGTCTACGGCGCGAATGAGGAGAACATCGGCGAGATCGGCGATGTGATCGTCAGCCAGGACGGCAAGGTCGATGCGATCCTGGTCGATGTTGGCGGTTTCCTCGGCATCGGCGAGAAGGAAGTCGCCATCGGCATGGACAACCTCGCCTTCATGACGGACGGCAACGGCACGCTGTATCTCTACACCGAGTTCTCCAAGGAAGAGCTCGAGCAGCAGCCGGCCTATGACGAGGCCACCTATGCCGACAAGCGTGACGAGATGCGGATGCAGGTTCAGTAGTCTGCGCGTACCGCATCATCACGAAAGGCCCCGCATCCCAGATGCGGGGCCTTTTCACTGTTTCAGATCCGTTGACGGTCTGTCGGTGTGGCATCCATTTCATTGACGCGGTTTCGTTGCCATTTTCCATGCTACGCTCGGCACCTGAAGCATTGAGTGAGCATCAGAGGCCGGGGCAATTCTCGAAAGGAGCGCATCATGCTCACGCAGATCGAAGGCATCCATCACGTCACCTCCATGGCGCGCGACGCGCAGGCGACCGATCGGTTTTTCACCGGGACGCTCGGCCTGCGCCGGGTGAAGAAGACGGTCAATTTCGACGCGCCGGACGTCTACCACCTCTATTACGCCAACGGCACCGGACAACCGGGAACGGTGATGACCTATTTCCCCTTTCCCGATATCGGCCGCGGTGTGCGCGGCGCGGGAGAGGTCGGGACCACGGCGTTCGCCGTGCCGGAAGGCGCGCTCGACTTCTGGACGCGGCGTCTTGAGGAGCAGGGCGTCGGCGGCCTTGCGCGCGAGGACCGGTTCGGCGAACGGCGCCTGCGTTTCGATGGCATCAACGGCGACGGTTTCGCGCTGGTCGAGGTCGCCGACGATCCGCGTGCGCCGTGGGACGGCGCGGGCATCGGCGGCGACGTCGCCATCCGCGGTTTCCACTCGGCCTCTCTGACCCTGCGCGACGGGGGTGCAACCCAGGCTCTTCTGGAACTGATGGGCTACCGGCGGGGTGCCGGGGAAGGCGGCATCGTGCGCATGGTCCGCGAAGGCTCCAATGGCGCCGGCGTCATCGACCTGGAAAGCCGGCCGGAAGCGCCTGCGGCGCGCCAGGGCGCCGGTTCCGTCCATCACATCGCCTTTGCGGTGGCTGACGATGCAGCGCATCGCACCGTGCGGGAAAAGCTGATGGAGGAAGGTTTCCAGGTGACCCCGGTGATCGACCGGGATTACTTCAACGCCATCTATTTCCGCGCCCCGGGCGGCGTCCTGTTCGAGATCGCCACCAATCCGCCGGGCTTCGCCCGCGACGAGGCGATGGCGCATCTGGGCGAGGCGTTGAAACTGCCGACCCAGCACGAGCATCTGCGCGCCGCGCTGGAGAAGACGCTGCCAGAGATCGGAGCATAGCGATGGCGACGGAAACCTACGCCTATCATCGCAAATCCGCGGGGCCGGGCAGGCCGCTCATGTTCCTGTTTCACGGCACGGGCGGCAATGAGGAACAGCTGCTGCATCTGGGGGAGGAGCTCCTGCCGGAGGCCGGCCTCGTCGCGCCGCGCGGCGATGTCAGCGAGCAGGGCGCGGCGCGGTTCTTCCGCCGCACCGGCGAGGGCGTCTACGACATGGACGACCTGGCGCGCGCCACCGACAAGATGACGGCCTTCATAAGGGCGCATGTGGAAGCCGAAGCGCCGTCCCATGTCCTGGGGCTCGGCTATTCCAACGGGGCGAACATCCTGGCGTCGGTCGTCTTCGCCGCGCCAGCCCTGTTCGACGCGGCGGTGCTGATGCATCCGCTGATCCCGTTCAAGCCGCACTGGGGCGAGGAAACGCCACGGACCCGCGTGCTGGTGACGGCCGGGCGCCGCGATCCGATCTGCCCGGCCGAGCTGACCAACCGCCTGCTGAGCTATCTGGAAAGCGCCGGCGTGCCCACTCAGGCGGAATGGCACGAGGGCGGCCATGAAATCCGACCCAACGAAACCGCCGCGGCGGCGCGTTTTCTCTCGCTGTCCGCACCCCAACCCGAACCCCGAAAGGACCAGAGCCGATGAGCGAAACGAAGCCGATCACCCTCGAGGACAATGGCAGCAAGGGCCGCTATGTCTATCGCGCCGATGGGCATGAAGCCGAGATGACCTTCTCCAAGGTCGGCACCAGCCAGATCATCATCGACCACACAGAGGTGCCGGACGCCTTTCGCGGGCAGGGCGTCGGTCTGGCGCTCGTGACGCGCGCCGTCGAGGATGCCCGGCAGAGCGGCGTCAAGATCCGCCCGCTTTGCCCGTTCGCCGCAGCGCAGTTTCGCCGGCATGAGGAATGGAGCGACGTGCTCGCGCGATAGCGCCGTGCCGTCCGCATGTGGTTGCGCTTGCGTTTCTCGCGGTCAGGCGATTTCGTGTGACCGCGAGATGCCGAGGGCGGAGCGGCGTGTCACAGCTCCAGGAAGGTCTCGAAGCCGCCGTAGATCATGCGCTTTCCGTCGAAGACCTGTTTCCAGTCGTCTCCCTGAAGGCGCGGATCGGCCATGACGACCTTGTTGATCTCGTCGCGCTTCGCTCGCGAGGGATAGACGATCCATGCGAAAATCACCGTTTCCTCGTCCTTGGCCTGAACTGCGCGTGGAAATGACGTGACCTCGCCATAGGGCACGTCGTCGGCCACACACTCCACATAGGCCAATGCGCCGTGTTCCTTCCAGACGCTCCCGGCCAACCGGGCCATGTCCTTGTAGGCTTCGAGATTGGCTTTCGGTACGGCGACTACAAAACCATCGACATAAGACATCGTCTTCTCCTTCGGTTGACCCCCGAAGGACGCATGATACCGGCGATGCCCGACAGGTGCAGCGGCATTATTTGTTTGGCGAGCGGGTCCGGCAGCGTTGCAGGAAACGGCGTCTATGGCGTTTTGCCGTCAGGTGGAATCACTTGACGACCGCATGAATGCGGAGAAGCAAAACTAGGCCGCTTCCTGCAACCCTTCCTCCCCCTGTTCGATGAAGGCCCTGTGCAGCGCCTTGACCGCTTTCTCCAGATCTTCGCTGCGAACCAGAAACTGCACGTCGACGCCGCGGCCCGTTTCCTGCGCGGCGATCGGCTCCACGCCGGTCTCATCCAGCGCCTTCAGGCCTTCCAGCATGACGCCGAGGCCCTTCAGGTCGCGGCCGATGACCGAGACCATGCCGGCGCGCCGCGCGGTGATGCGGGCGGCAGGGTAGCGCTCGGCCAGATCGCGCTCGACCCGTCGCACGGATTTGAGCGTCGCCTCCAGATGGTGGACAATCGAATTGGCGTTGGAGGATTTCGAGACGATGCGCACGCGGTGCCGCGTCAGCACGTCGAGGATTGCCGCGTCGTAGCCCTTCACCCCGACCATGTCTTGCTCGAACAGTTCGAGCGTCGTCACCGGCAGGCCAGTCACCATCTCGACGCCGGGGCGGGTGGCCGGTTCCGCGTCGATCAGCGTGCCGGGATCCTCCGGCTCGAAGGCATTGGCGACGCGCAGCGGCACCCCCGCCTGGCGCAGCTTCTTGGCGGCCTTCGGATGGATTGCCTCCATGCCCATGTTGGAGAGCTGGTCGGCGACGTCGTAATTGGTTCGGCCGATCTTGCGCACGGCATCGACGCCCACGAGGCGCGGATCGGCGCTGGAAAGATGAAACTCCTTGTGGATGATCGCCTCGCGCGCACCGGTCAGTGCCGCGATGGTGGCGAAGGTCACCTCGGAATAGCCGCGATCGAACTCGCGCATCAGACCCTCGCGGCACTGGGTGTAGCCGGTGACGATGGGCAGTTCGCGCGTCAGGTCGATCTCTGCAAACGCGCGTTCGATGCGCTCGTCGAGCGGCGGCTGGGTCTCGTCGCGCCAGCCGGTCAGGTCGACGAAGCGGGCGTTGACGCCGTGGCGGCGCAGCAGCAGGGCCAGATTGTTGGCCGAATGCGCCTCGCCAAGCGCCGAGAGAAGCTCGCGGATGGTCTGCATGTGCTCGCCGAGCCGGAAATGGCCGTAGGAGCAGAGGCGCTGCAGGTCGATCAGGCAGCCGCGTGCGCCCTCGATGCGCTCGCGCACGAAGTCGTCGGCCGCATTGCGGTCGCCGGCCTCGTCGAACATGGCGCCGTTGATGGCGTGCATGGCGCGGCTGACCTCGCTCAGCGCCTCCATCCAGCCATGCTCGTTGTCGGCCTGGGCGAACAGCGCATAGACGCCGGCGACGCCCGACTTCTTGTGCTCCAGCAGCTTGTCAGTGATGCCGCCGAAGGCGGAAACCACGAAGACGCGACCATAGAGGGCGCCGCCCTCGCGCCGACCGATCAGGATCGTGTCGATCAGCTCGCGCGCGCGGCTCATCGAGGTGCCGCCGATCTTCTCGACGGTGTGCCTGTCGCGCGGGGCTGAAATGGTGTTGTTCTTATGCTCAGTCATGCTTGGTCTGCTTTTCCATACGCTTGCGGGGGTTCCCCTCACTTGCGATTTCTAACACTTAGCCTTCGGCTAAGGTGTTGAAATCGCTTTCTCTCCCGCAAGGGGAGAGATAAGGCGCTCTTCATCAATGCCGGCGTATCTCCCCCCTTGTGGGGGAGAAAGCAAATTCCCGGGCTTGGCGAAGCCAAGTCCTTGGAACTTGCAAGAGAGGGGTAAAAAGCGCCGTCGCCTAAACCAGCTTGCCCGCCGCAACCTCAAGCGCCTGGACCTCGCCGCGTTCGGCGAGAAAGTCCGGCCGCGCCTTCTTCGCCCCGAACGGCTCCTCGAGCCGGTTCGACATGGCGTTGAAGACGAAAAAGGCGTTCGAGCGGGAGAAGGGCGTGATGTTGCCGTTCGACCCGTGCATCGTGTTGCAGTCGAAGAAGACCAGCGTGCCGGCCTTGCCGGTGGCGGCGGTGATGCCGTGCCGGGAGGCGAGCTTCGTGAGGGCCTCGTGCGAGGGCACGCCCACTTCCTGCTTCTTCAGAGAGGCCTTGTGGTTGTCGTCCGGCGTCTCGCCGGCGCAGGCGATGAACTCCTTGTGCGAGCCGGGCATCAGCATCAGCGGACCGTTCAGCGCGTCGTTGTCGGTCAGGAGCAGCGAGGCCGAGATGGCGCGCATGCGCGGCATGCCGTCCTCGGCGTGCCAGGTCTCGAAATCCGAATGCCAGTAGAACTCCTTGCCGGTGAAGCCCGGCTTGTAGTTCAGGCGCGACTGGTGGACGTAGACCTCGTCGCCAAGCAGGAAGCTGGCCACGCCGGCGACGCGGCGGTCGCGTGCCAGGCGGTTGAAGAGCGGGCTCTGCTCGGGCAGCTTGAAGACGGTGCGCACTTCGTCCGAGCCCGGCTCGGTGATCACGCTGCCGTCCATCAGCTCGCGCTCGCCGCCGCGGAGCGCTGCCGATTCCGCCATCAGCGCCTCGATTTCCTCGGCAGAGAAGACATCCTTGACGATCAGGAAGCCGTCACGGTCGAACTGGTCGGCCTGCTGGGCCGTCAGCGGCGCGTCGGGGCGCCACTGGCTCCACACGGTCTTGTCCTGGCGCGGCAGGAAGCGTTCTTCCGGCAGCCGGCTCGGATAGGGATCCTGTGCTCGCTCGCCCTTTGGGTCCCGTTCCTTCGACATCGCTGTCATGGTCGTTCTCCTTGTTTGCGGTTCGATAGGGTCAGTTCCGGCTCAGGCGTCTTCCAGCGCGTAGGAGCCGTCGGCCTGGTGCACCTCCGTGCCGGTCACCGGCGGGTTGAAGGTGCAGGCCATGATCATCGGCTTGCCGGCGTCGGCGCGCAGGATGTGCTTGTCATGCTTGTCGAGCGCGTACATGACACCGGGCCGGATGGGGTGGGTCTCGCCGGTGGCGAGGTCCTCGATCGAGCCGGTGCCGTCGACGCAGTACACGCATTCGAGATGGTTCTTGTAGTGCATGTGCAGCTCGGCGCCGGCATGGATGGTGGTGATGTGGAACGAGAAGCCCATCCCGTCGGATTTCAGGAGCAGCCGCACGCTGTCCCAGCCCTCCGAGAAAACGTGGCGTTCGGTGTTCCTGGCTTCGTTCATGTCTCTGACGATCATCGTCGTTACTCCGCTGCGATCTTTCGGCTTTCGATGGTTTCGGCGGCTGCGGCTTCGAGAATGTCGAGGCCGCGCGCGAAGGTTTCCCTGTCGATGGTGAGGGGGCACAGCACCTTCACCACCTCGTCATGGGCGCCCGACGTCTCGATGATGAGGCCGTCGCGGAAGGCGCGGCTGCAGATATCGGCGGCCGTTTCGCCGGAGCCGACATCGATGCCGAGCATCATGCCGCGCCCCTTCAGGCGGGCGCCGGGCAGGATGGCCGCGATCTCCTGCAGCCGCCGGCGCAGGAAGTCGCCCTGATCGGCGATCGTCGCGCGGAAGGCATCGTCGGCCCAGAACTTTTCAAGCGTGGCGCGCGCCGTCACGAAGGCGTGGTTGTTGCCGCGGAAGGTGCCGTTGTGCTCGGCCGGGCCGAAGACGTCGTGTTTCGGCTTCACCAGGACGGCGGCGAAGGGCAGGCCGAAGCCCGACAGCGATTTCGCCATGGTGACGAGGTCGGGGGAGATGCCCATCTCCTCGAAGGAGAAGAAGTTGCCGGTGCGGCCGCAACCCGCCTGGATGTCGTCGATGATCAGCAGGGCACCGTGGGCGCGGGCGATCTCGCTGATGCGGCGCACCCAGTGGCGCGACGCGGCGTTCAGCCCGCCTTCGCCCTGCACCGTTTCGAGCAGGATCGCCGCCGGCTTCTCGACGCCGCTGGACGGTTCCGCCAGCATGCGGTTCAGCAGATCGGCCGTGTCGATGTCGCCGCCCATCGCGCCGTCATAGGGCATGCGGGTAACGTGGCTGAGCGGCACGCCGGCGCCACCGCGGTGATAGCCGTTGCCGGTCGCCGCAAGCGCACCCAGCGTCACGCCATGGAAGCCGTTGGTGAAGGCGATGACGTTCTGCCGGCCGGTCACCTTGCGGGCGATCTTCAGCGCCGCCTCGACCGCGTTGGCGCCGGTCGGACCGGTGAACAGGACGCGGTGATCCATGTCGCGCGGGCGCAGGATCAGCCGCTCGAAGCTCTCCAGGAACGCCGCCTTGGCGTCGGTGTGCATGTCGAGTCCGTGGGCGATGCCGTCGCGCGAGACGTGCTCGATCAGGGCGGCCTTCATGTCCGGGTCGTTGTGGCCGTAGTTCAGGCTCGAGCAGCCGGCCAGGAAGTCGATGTAGTCGCGGCCTTCGGCATCGGTCAGGATGGCGCCCGAAGCCTTGGTGAACACGGTGGAGAAGCTGCGGCAGTAGCTGCGCGCTTCCGATTCGCGCCGTGCGAAAATCTGTTTGTCGTCCGTCGTGACGGTCGTCATGGCTGTTCCTTCGGGTTTGTCGTCTGTGTGTCGCGGAGCGGGAAGCGCCTCAGGCGGCGTCGTCGCTGCGCGCGGGGCCGGCATCCAGCGCCGGGAACCAGCGCTGCCGGACATCGGCGGGCGTGCGCCCGGCAAAGGCGATCGTCACCATGTGCTCGGTGGCGTGCTTGCCGTCGAAATGCGCGTCCTTGCGGAAATAGGGTTCGTGGTCGAGTTCCCCGTCCCTGACGCGGGCAAGCGAGGAGAAGAGGCCCCAGCTTGCCTTGTTGTCGGAGGTGATGGTGGTCTTCAGCGTCCGCACGTTCTCGCAGGCGTCCCGCTCCAGAAGCGCGGCAAGCAGCTTCTTGCCGACGCCCATGCCCTGGACGCTGCTGTCGACCGCCACCTGCCAGACGAACAGCGTCTCCGGCTCGTCAGGCAGGAGATAGCCCGACACCCAGCCGACCAGCGCGCCGTCGTCCGCCCTCTCGGCGGCCACGCAGGTGTCGCCGAAATGGTCGCACTGGAGCAGGTTGCAGTAGAGGGAATTCTCGTCGAGCGGCTCGCAGGACTGGATGAGCCGCCACACGTCGGCACCGTCTTCGGAGCTCGGAGGGCGATAGATGATGTCGTGCGTTCGCTTTCGCACGAGCTTGATGTCGGCGCTGGTCATGTGTCTCCTCATGGCGAGGCGGATATTATGTTTATCGAAGGATATTTCAACCGCCTGAGTGGGAAACAGTTCCATATTCAGCGTAAACTATTGATTCTTCGTGTTCAAAGTCATGAATTTGATTCGCTAATCAAAATATCTTTTGTCTGCTATCCCTGTTTCACAGGAGCGCGCGGCGCAGAATCGCGCCTTTCGCCTCTCAACCGGGGAACGGCCTGATGGAAGATCGCACCGAGACCAGCCTGATCGCGCTGCGGCGCATCCTGCGCGCGACGGAGCTGAATGCACGAACGCTGGCGCGGGCCACGGGCCTGACCACGCCGCAGCTCATCGTGCTGGAGATCGTCGCCGCGGCCGGCCGCGCGACGCCGAAGGATATTTCCGGCAAGGCCGGCGTCGGCCAGGCGACCGCGACGGCGCTGGTGGACAAGCTCGAGGCGCGGGGCCTGGTCACCCGGACGCGGGGCGAGCGCGACAAGCGCGTCGTCTGGGTGGCGCCGACAGAGACCGGGCGCGAACTGCTGAAAGCCGCGCCGGACCCGCTGCAGAAGACGTTCTCGCAGCAGTTCGAGGCGCTGCCCGACTGGGAGCAGGGCATGATCGTCGCCGCCCTCGAGCGGGTCGGCGCCATGCTCAACGCCGGAGCGCTCGATGCCGCGCCGTTGCTCGATGTGGGGGCGGTGGACCGGAAATAGGCGGGAGCGCCGTGGTCTGGCCGCCGGCGCTGAGGCCACCCGCTACCTGGCCTGCTTCACGATGACGACCCGTGGCGTCGCGTAGAGCCAGGGGTCGCGCATGGCGGTCGCGTTGCTCCTGCGTTCCGCGCGGCGATCCAGCTCGAGACGCTGCAGGCATTCGGCGAAGGCGTCGTTCTTGCGGGTGAAGCCGTAGGACCGGCACTTCTCCTCGTCGGCGGCGCGCTGTTCTTCCGGCGTCACGGACACACAACCGGATGCCAAGGCCGACAGGACGAGAATGGGAGCGAGTGTAAGGCGCATCTGCGCACTCCAGAAAAGAAACATCACTCACCCGCCCGGAGGGAAGAAATCACAGGCGCTGTCGCGCGGCAAGCGAGATCGATGGCGGTGGCCACGAAACCGGCTCGTGCGCCGAAAGCGTCCAAATCCATGCCAAATGACAGGCTGGTCTACCCCCGATTGAGCGACCCAAGAGGACCGGGAAGCGGAAGGCGGCTTTTGGGCCGAAGGGGCGTTCCTGGGCAGCCCTGTCCGCTTCCCTCTCGAGAAAAACCTTACCGGTCCTGCAACGCCAGGCGTGCGCCAAGCGCACAGTAGATGCCTCCGACAACCTTGCCTTGCCATTTCAGGACCGCCGGGGTGCGGCGCAAAAAGCTGCCGAGGCTCCCGGCCGCGACCGAGTACACGATCGTGCTGAAGAACCCGATCGTCGCGAACAAGACGCCAAGCACGGTGAGTTGCGCGACGACGTAGCCGTTCTCCGGCCTCACGAACTGAGGCAGGAATGCCAGAAAGAACAGTGCGGTCTTGGGGTTCAGCACTTCAGCCAGGATTGCCTGGCGGAACGCCTGCGGGGCAGTGATCGGGAGACGCCCCTGCCCCAGATCGACCGGAACCTTTTCCAGAATGGCCTTGATACCCAGGTAAACGAGATAGGCTGCTCCAAGATACTTCACGATGCTGAACAGGGTCGCGGAGGCGGCAATGATCGCGGAGATTCCCACGACGGCCATGATCGTGTGGATGATGTCGCCAGCGGTAATCCCCGCTCCTGTCGCAATCCCCACTTTGGTGCCCGACGTCGTGGCGCGCGCCACGGTAAGGAGCGTCGCCGGCCCGGGAATGAAGACGAACCCGAGCACGATGAGCGAGTAAGTTATCAGCACCGCCTGATCGATCATTTGCTGTCCTCCGTGCATTGTCGCGCAGACCACTTCCATTCGGGGGAAAGGATTGCACCATCGGGCTCTGCGATCAAACACTTGGTGCGATCTGGATCAATTCAATGCACTGACAGGTTTGAGCCGCAATATCGGGGCTGGTTTCCGGTGTGTCCGCTCGATCATCGTACACCTGTACGGTCGGATTCCCCGACTATGCCGTGATGAACCCCTTGCAAGACGGCTATCACGAGGATGGCCCAAGTTTCTTGGAGAGGGTTATGAAGGTTATTTTTGCTGTTTTCCTCTGTCTGTCTGTCGCAACCTGTAGTTCAACATCCGGGGGCAGAGAGCAGCGTTTCCGCATCCAGTAAGAAGACTGTGGCCCATTGCAGCCCGCAGAAGGATGCCTGTGGCCAGGCGCGGCAATCGCAAGACGGCGCCGCTGTGATGGGTGCCCTGCTTGGCGCGGTTGGCGACTTCGCCCGTTACAGCAGCCGGAGCGGTTGGGCGGTAAATCGCGCCGCTTATGCGGGACGCCGCATCGCAGGCGTGGCAGAAACGGCGAGTGCGCGAGAAGCCGACCGGCGGTACTGATCGCCCGCCTGGCGCGCGTGGCAGGTTTCGATGTCGGCTGGATGAGTGCGGTAAGCCTTTGAAGTCGATGGCGATCCCGACAGGATCGCAATTAGTGAATGTTGTCAGATCGTTAGAATGGCTAACCCATCAAAACAGCCGGATTGATTTAAAAAAGGAAATCCGGGCGCTGGCTAACCGTTTCACCCTCCTTTCCTCTCAAAGAGAAATGCCCCCGGTCCAGCAACGCGGGGGCATTTCAAGTAGAGCAAGGAGAACGAAGCAGTGTCGATGAAACGTCCAGATGCGGTTAGGCATCGCTTGCACGCGGCTACTGTAGCACCGTGCCATTGCTCCGCAATTCCTTCGCGATGAAGTGGACCGCAGAATGACCCAAAACATGAGCAAGGCGAAAGCCGAGATCAAGAAGGCGCTCGACAAGGAGAAGGCGGCGAAGGCGCTTCAAGCAAATAGCCCGCTGAAGACACGGCAAGACCTAAAAGGCTTCTGGCGGCAATACCCGAAGGCCCGTGACCTGTTCGGGCAAATCATGGTGACTTGGCGCGGCTCCACAGCCCGCCGCCCCGGCGTGACCGGATGCTGGGCGGCATATCCATATCCATGGTGGAGCGAAAAGACGAAACTGCCAGAAAGCACCCTGAGATATTATCTCAAGAAGTTGGTCGAGCATGGTCTTGTGGAGCGGCAGCAAGGTCATCATGGGGGCAAGCGCACGCTGGCATTCATTCGGCCTACCGCCCTTGCACTCGAACTGTCAGATGGCCGGCCCGGGGATAGATACCACCTTGGCCTGATAGAAGGGGGCGAGGCAGAAAAACCGGTGAAGCCCGCTGGGAAGCCGATAGCCGAGACAGCGCTGACACCGGAAAAGGAGGATCACCCACCGCAATCTATGGCCGAATTGATGGCGATCCTGAAGGGTTGAGGTCCGAGCGAAGTGAGCTAGTCTGTTAGCAACTGTTTTAGCAAGTCTGTTAGCAGCTCCATATACAGATACTTATGATTATTCACTTCGTTCATAATCAAAGTATCTATCCGGCTTCGCCATCCAGCATCCATCGCGTGCGCGAGATTTCCTGTTTCCGGGATAAACCTCCCTTCGGTCGGCTCCGAGAAGATTGGTCGCTTCGCTCCCTCTCTCTCCCGTTGGTCGAGCCTCCCCCTATAGTCCCCCTCCCGCCCCCGGACCGACCATCCCACGGAGTGCTTGACGTACCGAGGCGACGCAGATAGACGGGAAATTGCTTCATTGCCCGGTGGAACCGTTGAGCGGCAATAGAGCGGGAAGGCCCCCGCAAGCGAATACCAAGCTTGCAGGTGAACCATGTGGCCTTTCACAAGTCTCCGACAGACTGGAGCTGAAACCGTACACTCGCCCCGACAGGGTGGGAGTGCGGACGAACAGCGCTCGCTTGCGAACCCCGAAGACTGGCTGCTTGAGCTGTTCGGCGCTGTTCCCGTGGCATCTGGGGTTAGCGTCAATCCCCGCAGCGCACTTTCTGTTCCCGCTGTCCGCGCCGCCGTCGAACTGGTTGCGGGCACCGCTTCCACGCTTCCCGTCAAAGTGTTTCGTCACGCCCCGAATGGTGGCAAGGAAGTCGCCACTGACCACCCCGCATATAGCCTTGCCCATGATATGGCGAACCCATGGACCAGCGCCGGGGCTCTCCGTGCCCAGATCACCATGGACGCGCTGCTGACAGGCGGTGGCTACGCCTATGCCAATCGTGCCGGCGATGGTCGGGTTGTCGAATTGATCCGGCTACCGGCGAACTCAGTCCGTGTAGAAACTGACACGCTTACGGGAGAACCCCGCTACCGGCTCAACGAGAGTGCTGGACAACGCTTTTTCACCTTTAGGGACATCATCCACGTTGCCCCTTTGGCGTCTCTGGATGGCGTGAACGGCGAAGCTCCGATCCGCACCGCACGGGAAGCCATCGGTCTTTGCATCACACTTGAAGCACACGCTGCCCGTCTTTTTGCCAATCAGGGCAGACCGTCCGGCTTCCTGAAGTTTGCCCGCGCGCTCGCTCCCGATGCGATGGCGAAGATGAGAGCATCCTGGCAGGCGATGACGCGAAGCGGCGGCACCGCCATCTTGGACGCAGACGCAGACTATAGGCAACTCACCCTTGCTTCCACCGATGCACAATTTGCGGAAATGCGGGCCTTCCAGATTGTTGAGATTGCCCGCGCCTTCAACGTGCCCCCGACCTTCCTTGCCGACTTCAGTCGGGCGACGTGGAGCAACCTGACTGAAGCCAACCGCCAGCTTGTAACGTTCAGTCTCATGCCGTGGTTTCGCTCATGGGAAGCAGCTTACCGGCGTGTTCTTCTGAGTGATGAGGATCGGCAATCCGGCATCACTGTTGAGTTTGTGGTGGACGGGCTCTTGCAAGGCAATGCGTCCGAGCGGGCCGAAGCTGTTGCCAAGTTCCGGGCTGCTGGCGTGATGACCGCCAACGAAGCCCGACGCCTTGAAAACCTCCCCGCGATGGACGGCGGGGACAAGCTGGAAAACCCGTATACCACCACAGGGGGCACCAATGAGTGACGCCCCCACGCATCGTCAGTTTTTCGGAGACACCGAACGCAATTTCCGGCTCAAGCCAGAACTTGTCACTGAACTTGAACGCATCACCGGTGCGGGCATCGGTGGCCTGTCCCGGCGCTTCTTCGCCGGCGATTTCCGTCATGCCGAGCTTCTGGGAGTGATCCGGCTTGGTCTCATCGGCGGTGGAGAAGACCCCGAAACCGCCGCCGCACTGATCGACGCATATGCGGCACCGCGCCCCTTGATGGAACTCTATCCGATTGCCGTGGGCATTCTCGAAGTTCTCATGTTCGGAAAGGTCTCGACCGATGAAGAATAACCCTGTGCAATTGATTGCACTCTTACCTAAACGTCAAAGTGCAATCAATTTCACTTCCGAAACGCGCGAAGCCAGTGCCGGCGACACGCTGGACGTGGAAACCCGCTTCACCGTGCCGACCGATAACGGTGACATTGAAGGCATGGCCGTTCGGTTCAACACGGTTGACAGCTACCGGACCGAATTCGCGCCAGACGCTTTCAGAAACATAGAAGGCCGATCTGTTCCGATGCTCTAGGCGCACGATCCCGGCACGGTCATAGGCTCATGGTCTTCCCTTCAGGTCCGGGCCGATGGCCTGACGGCGAAGGGCCGGCTCAATCTTGCTGTTGCCAAGGCACAGGAGGTGCGCAGCCTCTTGATTGCAGGTGACATCAAGGGGCTATCCATCGGCTTCCGAACCGTAAAGGACGAACGCCGCGCCAACGGCGTTCGCCGGATTGTCGAAGCCAGTCTTCGGGAAATCAGCATCGTTGCGTTTCCCGCCGTACCTGGCAGCGGGATTACGTCCGTGCGCACTGGCAGCTCTGACTTTTCCGCCTTCCTCACCTCCGTCCGCGCCGCATCCGCAACCCTGAAAGGCTAACCTATGAACGCGCATACCTCCCTTGAAATCCGTTCAGCTCTTCCGCTGGAAATTCGGAATGATCCGTCCGAAACGAATGACCCCCTTGCCGCTGCAACGGCGGCGGTGGAAGAGCTTCGCAGTGCTTCCGCTGAATTCCGCACACGGCAGGAAGAAGAGCTTCGCGCCGCCAATGACCGCATCGCCGCGCTGGAAACCCGCCTCAATCGCCCCGGCACCGGCCAGCAGGAAAATCGAGAAGAACCAGCCCTCGAACGGCGGGCGTTCAGCAACTTTGCCCGCTATGGCGTGGAACGCATGCAGGCTGATGAAGTCCGCGCTCTCACAGTCTCGACAGACACAGCAGGCGGCTACCTCGCCCCGGAACAGTTTGTGCAGGAGCTTGACCGCAACCTTGTGCTGTTCTCTCCGGTCCGCTCCGTTGCCCGTGTCACACCGGCGTCGGCAGGTGAAATCATACTCCCGAAGCGCACTGGCACCATGACCGCAAGCTGGGGCGGGGAAACCGATCCGGCCACCGGAACCCAGCCGGCCTATGGCCAGCAGAAAGTCAATGTCTACGAACTCAAATGCTACGTGGACGTATCCAATACCCTCTTGGAAGATGCTGCCTTCAACCTCGAAGCCGAACTTGCTTTCGATTTCGCGGAAGAGTTCGGGCGTGCTGAAGGCGCTGCATTCATCAACGGTGATGGGACCGGCAAACCGAACGGCCTTCTGAACACAGCGGGCATCGACACGCTGGACACGACCGGGGCCGACCTCCGCGCCGACGATCTGATTGACGTGTTCCATGATCTTCCCGGCGCTTATGCCGCCCGTGCCGTCTGGGGCATGAACCGTTCGGTGATTGGCGAGGTTCGCAAGCTCAAGAACTCCGCAGGCGATTATCTTTGGCAGGATGCGCTCACAGCTGGCAATCCGCCAACCATTCTGGGCCGTCCAGTCGTGGAACTTCCGGATATGCCGGATTACCCCGCAATGGACGCCGAAGCCCTTCCTATCGTCTTCGGTGACTTCAAGAGCGCCTTCCGCATCTTCGACCGCGTGAACCTGTCCGTGCTCCGTGACCCCTACAGCCAGCAGGTGAACGGACTTGTGCGCTTCCATGCCCGCCGTCGTGTTGGCGGTGGCGTCACCAAGACGGAAGCTCTTCGGCTTCTGAAGGTGGACCGAACCACGCCATAACCGCCCAGCCACCGAACAAGGAACGAGAACCATGACCATCAATGCAACAGCCAAGGCCAAGGTCTTTATTGGCAGCGCAAGTGCGACGATTTCGGAACTTACCGACTTTGAAGCCGATACCTGGACCGAGATCAAGGAAGTGGAAGACCTTGGCGAATGGGGCGCGGAAGGCACCGAGATCACCTTTATCAGCCTTGCCGACAGCCACACCCGCCGCCGCAAAGGCACCATTGACAGCGGAACCGTCGCGCTTGTTTGCGCCCGTGATCCCGGCGACCCCGGACAGGAGAAGGCCCGCGCTGCCGTGGAAGACCACCTTCCCTATGCCTTCAAGGTGGAGCTTGCCGACAAGCCGACACCAACCGGGACGAACTCAATTTTCTACTTCCGTGCCCCCGTCATGTCGGCACGCAACCAGTTCGGCACGGCGAACGATCTGACGAAGACCGCCTTCAATCTGGGCATCGACGGGGCAATCCTCGAAGTGCCGGCAGCGGAAGGCACCCCGTGACCATGGCAAGGCTGGCAGACACCATCACTGTCAGCATCGGGGGCGAGGCCATACAGCTTCGCCCCTCTCTTCGCTTTGCCATCCGCTTGGAGCGCCGGCCCGGATCGTTCGCCCGTCTCGCAAGGGACGTGTTTGACGGCAGCCTCACCGCTGCAATCGACATCATCCGTGACCACTACGATCATCCGATGCTTGAAACGCTTATCCTCGACAGCGGGTTTGATCGGCTCCGTGAGCCGTTGACGCTCTACATCATGGCGCTGGCGGGCATGGACCCTGAAGCACGAACAGAAGCCCCAGATGACGCGAAAGCAGTTTCTTTCGGGGAATTTCTGGAAGACCTCTTCAAGAAGGCCGCTGGCTGGCTGGGCTGGGAGCCCGATGTTGCCCTTGATGCCACCCCCGCCGAAATCATGCTCGCCATGGAAGGCCGCATGGACATGCTCAAGGCCATCTTCGGCAGCGCAGACGATCAGGACACCCCCGAAAGCAAAATGAGTCTGGACGACAAATTCAGGACGGTCTTCAGCAGCTTTGGCACCACCAAATTCACCAAGCGCAAGGAGGCGAATTCATGAAAGTCACAAGGGAATGGCCGGCGCTTGTTCGGTCCTTAATGAACGAACACGGACTGTCCGAAAGGAAGCTTGCACCAATGGCAAATGTGCATCGCACAACCTTGCGCAACTTCCTGTCCGGAAACGCGCCACAAATGCCCGTGGATCATCTTGAACGCATCCTTTCCGTTTTCGGATACGAGCTGGAAACAGCGATTATCTTCCCCGAAGAGAAGGAGGGCAGCGAATGCCATATGCGGCACCACGCATCTGTCAGTGTGGCCGTGTAGTCGCCACCGGCATGCGTTGCGGCTGCCAAGCCCAGCGCGACCGGGAACGAAAGGCTAGACACGATCAGAACAGGCCCAGCGCACGCCAGCGCGGATATGACAGCAAGTGGCAGAAGGAGGCCAAAGCCTTTCTTGCCACGCACTCCCGTTGCGTAATGTGCGGGGCACCGTCCCGTGTCGTGGACCATGCCACCCCACACAAGGGCAACCGGAAGCTCTTCTGGTCGCGGTCGAACTGGCAGCCCCTATGTACGTTCTGCCATTCGTCCCGCAAGCAATCCATGGAGAAGCGCCGATGAACAGGACATCGCCAAAGCTCCACCGCTTTCGGAACACATGGATGACCGCACAGCAGATTGCCGAAGTAACCGGCCTGAAGGTGCGTACCGTTCACCGTCGCATTCAGTTCAGCCTTCCCATTGAAGGGCCGGCACGTAGGGGACCGGAACCGAAGCGGTATGAGTTCCGTGGCAAACTCGCCACGGCACGGGAAATCATGGCAGAAACCGGATTGTCGCGCTCTCAGGTTCACAAGCGCACGGATGGCGTTCGGTTCTTCGATCTGGACGAAACAACAGACCCGTATGCGGACTTCCAGCCGAACTGTCGCTTCGTCACCTATCGCGGCATCAAAGACAGCTTGGCAGGTTGGGCACGCCGCACGGGCATCCCTCGCCATGCAATTGCATACCGAATTGAATGTGGGTGGCCACTCAAGCGTGTCCTAACCGAACCCGCCATGCGCCCCCATCAACGCAAGCGATACCAGCGCAATGCCGAGATCATCCGCAGGATGCTTGAGGGCTTCAGCAAGCGCGCCGTCAACCTACAATCTCTGGAGCGGCTAGCATGATCACCTCAGCCAAAAAGACCAACTGCCACACCAATGGCCGTGGACGCACCTCGTTTCACCAGCTTTACCGCTCTCTGGATGCGAACGTGCCGCTTCACTTTCTCAGTCACATCGAAACGAAAATCCGCAGGGTCGGTCCGTCCATTTTCGAATTCATTGACAACGATATCACCGATTTCACCCATTATCGTGATGACTTCCTCTTCGGACATCCCGGAAAGCGAAACGTAAAAGTAATCACTCTCCTGAGTGTAGTTCTCGAACAAAATTACCGGAAGTTCAGCGGTGCCGATGCCCTGTTCTTTTATGACTTGGCGCGAAAGGTGGATGCCATAACTTCTTTTCGTCAACGGCACGTCAATCGCATAGCCACCCTCCTTGTAGGGAATAAGCATGTGCCAAGCGCGACCCACATGAGCGTCAAAGCCCCATTTCGCATTCATCACGACTTCAATATTGCGTTGAGTGTAACCACTATCCAAGAACAGAGTTATCAGCGCCCGCTGCCGTTTGTACCTGTCGAGTTGTTGTTTGCTCGAAATAGTAAGCATGCCTTCCCCTCCAAAACCCAAACGCGTCAAGCCAAAGTCACGGCGAACTCTACACACGTCAATCTCCGACACCGGGGTATGCGACGACTTTCATCTAACCCACTGGGACCGGCGCGGGGAGTCGCGTGCGCGATTTGCATCCCCGGAAGGAGCTTTCGCAATGACCATCATTAGCGTGGAAGATGCGAAGGCGCATCTAAACATCACCGTGGATACCGACGACGCGTTGCTTTCCGGAAAGATTGAGGCTGCCGAGGCGTGGATTAGCCGCTGGCTGGAAACCCCGCTTGCCGAGATGGCCGAAGTGCCAGCCGATCTGAAGGAAGCCATTCGGCTGCTTGTAGGGCATCTCTACGAAAACCGGGAAGCAACCCTTGTTGGCATCACAGCCGAGGAAATGCCCTTCGGCATCTGGGACATCATCAACCAGCATCGGGCGTGGAGTTTCTGACATGGCAAAGAACCCCGGTCTGACCCGTCTGCAAAAACGCCTCGACGCGATCCCCCGCGCCGTCAAACAGGCTGTGCAACCAGCTTTGAAAACATCCGGTGATGAACTTGCCCACCGCATGCGTGCGCTAGCTCCGGAAGACACAGGCGCATTGAAGGGCAGTATTGCGGTGACGGCACCGGGGGGCACCACACCGCCCTATTCGCAGCCGGGTGGTTCCCAGACTGCAACGGAAAATCAGGTTCTGGTTACTGCTGGCAATTCTAAGGTCCGCTATCCGCACCTTGTTGAATACGGCACCGCCAACGCCGAAGCGCAGCCCTATTTCTGGCCTGCTTACCGGCTCACGAAGAAGCGCATCACCAACTGTGTTTCGGCGTGGAATAAGGAC
>NZ_AMRM01000012.1 GCF_000300335.1 Nitratireductor pacificus pht-3B
GGCCGATCTCGGCGCCCACCGCCGGAACGCCGGTCGCGTCGATCACGACGTCGATCAGGCCGTTCTCGAGCAGGAGGTCGGCATTGTCTGTGACGGCAACCTTGCCCGCTTCTATGGCGCTGGACATGGCCGACTGGCTGTCGACCTCGCGCGCATGGCCCTCTTCCTGATAGGCGATGTTCACCGCCCGGGCTGCGGCCGGCAGGTTCAGCTCGGAGATGGCGCCGATCTCGATGCCCGGCATATGCGCGACGCGGGTGACGATATCGGTGCCCATTTCGCCGGAGCCGACAAGTCCGATGCGGATCGGCTTGCCGGACTTGGCCCGATCATCGAGATCCCGGGCAAGACCGGTGAGCGCAACATTGGCAGGCATTTTTGACCACTCTCCCAGATGGACGTTTCCTCATGGAGAGGCTTATTGAACATCTGTTTTGGTGTCAATACGAATGTCCAATTCACCGGGCTTCGCGACCATCGGGCGCATCGCCGCTGGTCAAGCCAACCGATAGCTGACGCAGGGGAAGGAGATATTCTAACATTCCAGCATTTGTGAACGAACTGTTTCCAATCTCCGATCTGATAGTTCGGTGTCGGCGCTCCTAAATGATGATCACGGCCAAGGAATAACCCAAGGTCGGCATAACATAGATGGCATCCCATGACGGGAATGCGACGGCCTTATTATAAGGCATCAGGAGTATTAGAAATGAAGACTGTTATTTCCGCTGCTGTACTTTCATCTTTCCTTGCAGTCCCTGCTTTTGCAGTAGAGCCAATTCCGGGCAGCATCACGTATGATGGACCCTCCCAGTCCACCTTCAGCAAGGCCCCGGTAGGCTCGGTGCTTCAGCACCAGTTCACGTCGCAGGGATACGATTACAAGGAACTTTACGTCGTCGGTGCCGATGGCCGCGCCCAGCTGGTCAGCCGCACGACCGCGAACAACGGCTAAGTCCTGTACTGTACTTTGCAAAGGGCCCGAGACCTCCCCTCGGGCCCTTTCCTTTGCCTGTTCTTCTTCACGGCGGTCAGCGGTTGCGCAGCACGACGCAGGGCTGGCCGCCATTCTGCAGCCTGCCGCAGAGCCTTGCCGCTTCGGCCCGGCTTCCCGCCCCGATCCTGACGGCATAGATGCCGCGCCAGCCGCGCGGCGACCGCACCCGGCTGACGACCGGCTCATGTCCCACGAGCAATGCCCGATGGCGCCGCTGTGCCTGCTGCCACAGCCGGATCGCCACGTCGCGCCGGAAATGCCCCGCCACCTGGATCCCCCAGGGCTGCGTGGGAACGCTGGCCATGGCCACCACCGCGCGGGCGTTGACCGGCAGGGCGCGGCAGGCCTCGCCGAACGGCTTGTCGCCGTCGAGCGGCGGCACGGTTGCGACATGCGACCTATCGGAAAAGCTGTCGACCGGCTCGCCGAGGATCGCATGCACGTAGTTTTCCGTCTCCAGCGGCAGGAACCCGCCTCGCGAAAGCCAGCGCGCGATCCGGTTCTCCCCGGCATTGTAGGCCGCGGCCGCCAGGCCGAGATTGCCGAACTTCGTCTTCAGCTCGGCCAGATAGGCGGCCGAGGCGGGAATGGCCTGGGCGATGTCGAACGCATCCTTCAGCCCCCGCAGCGCCGCCGTACCGGGCATGAACTGCGCCACGCCCTCCGCGCCCTTGGGGCTGACAGCGTTCGGGTCGAACCGGCTTTCCTTCCACAACAGGCGCGCGAGAAACGCCGCGTCGAGCCCGTTCTCGTCCGCATGCGTCTCGATCAGCGCGCAGACGCGCGCCACCAGATCGGCCTGTGACGGTTCATCCTCCGCGCCTTGGACCTGTCCCGCCGCAAGGAACGTCACGGACAGAAGCACCGTCAGGACAAGCCAACCATCGCGCCAGAACATTCGCGGCTCCCGCACGGACCCAGCTCCAGTTGCCGGGGTCAGCGTAGAACCGGTTGCGGGAAGCACGCAAGCCGCGCCATCGCTTGATGGCTGCGCCTGCACCCGTTCCGCGTCAGCCGGAACCCGCCCGGGCGCTTTCCTGGGATGCGTAGAGGTCCGCATAGGTCTCGCGCAGCATGTTCTTCTGCACCTTGCCCATCGTGTTGCGCGGCAGCGCGTCGGCGAACATCACGCGTTTCGGCTGCTTGTAGCGGGCGAGCCGGTCCTTCAGGCCGTCGAGAATCGCCCGCTCGTCGATCTCCGCGCCCGGCGCGCGCACCACCACGGCCGTCACGCCTTCGCCGAAATCGGGGTGCGGAACGCCGATGACGGCGCTTTCAAAGACCCCGGCAAGCTGGTCGATCTCGGTTTCGACCTCCTTGGGGTAGATGTTGTAGCCGCCCGAAATCACGAGGTCCTTGCCGCGGCCGACGATATGCACATAGCCCTGCGCATCGACCAGCCCCAGATCCCCGGTGATGAAGAAGCCGTCGGCACGGAACTCGGCCGCGGTCTTCTCGGGCATCCGCCAGTATCCCTTGAAGACATTGGGACCCTTGACCTCGATCATCCCCGTCTCGCCCCCGCCGAGCGGTCTGCCCGTCTCCGGATCGGTGACCCGCAGCGAGACGCCGGGCAGCGGGAAGCCGACCGTGCCGGCGATCCGCGCCCCGTCATATGGGTTCGAGGTGTTCATGTTGGTCTCGGTCATGCCGTAACGCTCGAGGATCGCCTGGCCGGTCATCTCCTCGAACCGCCGGTGCGTCTCGGCCAGCAGAGGCGCCGACCCGGAGACGAACAGACGCATGTTCGCGGTCGCCTCGCGCGTCAGCCCCGCCTGCTGGATCAGCCGCACATAGAATGTCGGCACCCCCATCATGACGGTCGAGACCGGCATCAGCCGCAGCGCCTCCTCCGCCGAGAAGCCCGGCAGGAAGAACATCGACGCGCCGGACAGGAGGACCACGTTGGAGGCCACGAAAAGGCCGTGCGTGTGGAAGATCGGCAAGGCATGGATCAGCCGGTCGTCGGCCGAGAAGCGCCAGTACTCGCGCAGCGTCTCGGCGTTCGACAGGAGGTTGTCGTGGCTCAGCATCGCGCCCTTCGAGCGGCCGGTCGTGCCGGACGTGTAGAGGATCGCTGCCAGATCGTCGGGGCCGCGCGCCACGTCGTCGAACGCATCGGCCTCTCCGGCTGCCAGCGTCAGCAACGATCCTTCCCCGTTCTGGTCCAGCGTCTCCACCAGGGCCTGCGCACCGGTGGCGATCGACAGCACCCCCTCGCGCATGGCCGGCGTGCAGACCACCAGCCGCGGCTCGGCGTCGCCGATGAAATAGTCGAGTTCCGCGAGCGTATAGGCGGTGTTGAGCGGCAGGTAGATCGCGCCGGCCCGGACCGTCGCCAGATAGAGCATGAGCGCTTCGGGGCTTTTCTCCACCTGCACCGCCACCCGGTCGCCCGGCTGCACTCCGAGCCGCGTCAGCGCACCGGCGAGGCGCGCGGACTGCGCGAGCATGTCGCCATAGGTCCAGCGGCGTCCATCCATCGTTTCGATGAAGGTCGCCTCGGGTCTGGCCGCAGCCCGGATGGCATCGAAAAGGTGATTGCTCATGAACTCGCTTCCTCGTCTGCTCTTGTCTTACCCGCCGCCTCGCGCCGCGCCGCGCCGGCGGTTGCGCGCTCGGCCGGCACCAGACGGCGGATCGCCGCCGCCGCCACGACCTCGCCCCGGCCGATGAAGGCTTCATGATTGGTCTCGATATCGTCGAGCTTGTAGAGATAGTTGACCATCAGCCCATGCGCCTGCCGCAACGCCCCGGGCGCATTGTCCCCGGGAAAATTGATCCGCTCGAGCCGGGCGCCATTGCCCAGGTGGAAGCGGGCGACCGGATCCACCACCCGCCCGTCCCCACCACGCGCCTTGAGGAAATACCAGGCGGCGGCGGCGGTGATCGCCGGCCTGATCTCGGCGACGGTGTCCGCCTGCGTCTCCCAGCCCGGCCGGTCGAGCAGCGCGAGCCTGTCGCGGTCGGCCTCGGTCAGGAGGGACGAAGCCTCCGCCCGCCGTTCCTCCGCCAGCCATTCCGCGAAACCGGGAACCGGCGACAGGGTCACGAAGTTCTGCAGGCCGGGCAGTTCGCGGCGCAGATCCTCCACCACCTGCTTAATCAGGAAGTTGCCGAAGGAAATCCCCCGCAGGCCCGCCTGGCAGTTCGAGATCGAGTAGAAGACGGCGGTCGTGGCAGCGGCGGGACGGATCGTCGCGCGGTCCTCGCGCAGGAGCTCGGAGATGCCGGCCGGCATCTCCCGCGTCAGCGCCACCTCGACGAAGACCAGCGGATCATCGACGAGCTGCGGGTGAAAGAACGCGAAGCATCGGCGGTCTTCCGGCGCCAGCCGCCGCCGCAGCTCGTCCCAGCCGCCGATGTGATGCACCGCCTCGTAGCGGATGATCTTCTCCAGGATATCCGCCGGGGTCGACCAGTTGATCGGCTTCAGCATCAAAAAGCCCCGGTTGAACCACGAGCCGAACAGATGCGCGAAATCGGAATCGACCGGTTCGAGATCCGGTTCGGCGCGCTTCAGCGCCAGCAGCGTCTCGCGCATGCGCACCAGCATCGCCGTGCCGTCGGGCGCGAGGTTGAGGCGGCGGATCAGCTCCTGGCGGCGCGGTTCGGCGGCCTTGTGCAGGTCGTGCAGGGCCTTCGGGCCGGGCATGCTCCGATACGCCTCGATTGCCTTCTCGACCAGCTTCGTCTGCGGACCGAAACGCTCCAGCAGCATCCGCATGAAGGTACGCCTTGCGGCGGCGTCATACCCCTGCCAGCGCTCCAGTATGTCCCGTGCCAGCGCCATGCCGGACGCCTCTCCCCGGCTGGAAAGAAGCGTGTCGCACAGCGCCTCCATATCGTCGCCATCGGCGTCCCTCGGGCCAAGCGCCAGGAGCCGCCGGCCGCGTTCGCTGATGGTTTGCAGCATGTCGCCGAGGAACGACACGGTCGCATTCATTGCGCCACCCCCATCATCTGGTTCGGGAGCCAGGTGGCGATGCCCGGGAAGAAGCACAGGAGGACGATCGCCGCGAACATGACCAGGACATAGGGCAGCGATCCCCAGAGGATGTCCCGCGTCGGAATGGTCGGCGCGATCGCGTTGATGACGAACAGGTTCAGCCCGATCGGCGGCGTGATCAGCCCCACCTCCATGTTGATCGTCAGCACGATGGCGAACCAGTAGGGGTCGAAGCCCGCCTGGGTGACGATGGGAAACAGCATCGGCGCCGTCATCACGATCACCGCCACCGGCGGCAGGAACATGCCGCAGACGAGCAGGAAGACGTTGATGATCGCCATCAGCACCCAGCGGTTGACCTCCATGTCGGCGATGACCGCCGCCACGGTCTGCGTGATGAACAGGGAGGACAGCGCGAAGGCGAACAGCTCCGCGGCGGCCATGATCATCATGATCATCACGCTTTCGCGCATGCCCGAGCCGAAGATGCCCGCGATAGGCCGCAGGCGGAACAGGCGGTAACCGAGGATGACGACCACCAGCGTCAGGAACGCGCCCGCACCGGCGGCCTCCGACGGCGTCGCCAGGCCGCCATAGAGAACGTAGAGCGTCCCGGCGATGATGAGAAGGAACGGCAGGACGCGCGGCAGGCTGGCGAGCTTCTGGCCGAGCGTATAGCGGATCGCCCGCGCACCGCCGAACTCATAGCCCTTGCGCCGGCAGTCGATGATCGCCCAGGTCATGAACATCGCGGTCAGCATGATGCCGGGAAAGACGCCGGCCATGAACAGGCGCCCGATCGAGGTTTCCGTGGCGATGCCGTAGACGATCAGGGTCACCGAGGGCGGGATCAGAATGCCCAGCGTCCCGCCCGCTGCGATCGAGCCGGCCGCCACCGAATTGGGATAGCCGCGACCGAGCATTTCGGGGATGCCCATCTTGCCGATCGCGGCGCATGTCGCGGGCGACGACCCGGTCATGCCCGAGAAGATGGCGCAGGCGCCGATGTTGGACAGCACCAGTCCGCCGGGAACCCGGTTCAGCCAACGGTCGAGGGCCGTGTACAGATCTCCGCCCGCCGGCGAGGAGGCGACCGCCGCCCCCATCAGCACGAACATCGGGATCGACACATAGGCCAGGTTGCCGATGCCGGAGAACATGGTGTCGCCGAGGACGTAGAAGATGTCGAACCCGTTCTGCACGAACAGCGCCGCGAAGGCGGCAAGGCCCAGCGCGAAGGCGATCGGCATGCCCGTTCCGAGCAGCGTGAACAGGACCGCGATGATCAGGAGGCCGGCAAGGGTGGAACTCATCGCAGGGTCTCCCGCGTCTCGGTGGGATCGTCATTGACCGGAACGCCGTGCATTCCGACGAGCATTGCCGCCTCGCGGCTTTCCGGAAAGATCAGGCGCAGGATCTGCGCCACATATTGCAGGCAGAGCATGCCGAAGCCGATCGGCAGGGACAGGAGCGGCACCCAGAGCGGCGGCGCCCAGACGCTGGAATGCTTCCAGTTCCCGGCCCAGGCCTCGTGGAACTGGATCCAGCAGGCGACGAGCATGATCGCGCAGAACAGCAGCCCGAGGAGGCTGCCGATGACGCGCAGCCATCTGCGCGTCCGGTCGCCGACCATCAGTTCGACGACATCGACGCCCACATGCCCGCCCTTCAGCAGCACATAGGGCGCGCCGACGAACATCGCCGCCGTCGCCGAGAAGACGACGAAATCGGTCTGCCAGATGGTTGGCTGGCGGAAGACGTAGCGCATGAGGATCATCTGGCAGACGACCAGCATGGCCGCGACGAGAAGGGCCGTCGACACGACCGCCAGCAGGCGCGACAGATTGCCGACCGCCCGGACATAGGTGTTGATCATTCGGGAATCCCTGGCTTCTGGAACGGAACCGGTGGCGCCCGCCGGCGCCACCGGAGCCGGACTATTCTACGGCCAGGGCCTTCTCGATCAGCTTGTCCCCGCCGGGCACGTTCTCGGCGAAGTTCTTGTAGGACGATGTCTTGGCCACTTCGAGCCAGGCGTCATAGTCGGCCTTCGACATCTCGACCACCTCGACGCCGGCCTTCTTGTAGGTGTCGATCATCAGGTCGTCGCCCTTGCGCACCTCCTCGTTGAAATAGGCCTCGGCCTTTTCGCCGGCGGCGATGAAGGCCGCCTGCTGCTCGGGCGTCAGCTTCTCGAAGGTCTTCTTCGACATCAGCACCGGCTCGTACATGAACCACAGCGCGTTCTCGCCCGGCGCGGTCAGGCACTTGGCCTGTTCGAACAGGCGATAGGAGACGAAGCTCGCCGACGACGTGTTCGCCGCGTCGAGCACGCCGGTCTGCATGCCCGTGTAGATCTCCGAGGACGGCATCGAGGCGATCGACCCGCCGGCCGCCACGAGCATCTCCTCGAAGGCCGGACCCGCCGCGCGGATGACCTGCCCCTTCATCGTCTCCGGCGACGTGATGCAGGTCTTCTTCGAGGCGAAGGCGCCCGAAAGCCAGGCGTCCGAGATGACCATCGCCCCGGCGTCGTCGATGATCTTCTTGATGTCCTGCATGAATTCCGAATCGTTCAGGCGCATCGCCCGGTCGAAATTGCCGACCAGGCCCGGCATCAGCGTCGCGGAAAACTCCGGATGCCGGCCCGCGGCGTAGTCGAGCGGGAACGACGTCAGGTCGAGCAGGCCGCGCGTGACCGCGTTCCACTGGTCGTTCGGCTTGTAGAGCGAGGCGCCGGGGAACACCTGGACCTCGATGCCGACATTCGCCGCCGCGACCTCGCGGGCGATGAGCTGAACCATCTCGTCGCGAATGTCCCCCTTGCCTCCCGGGAACTGATGCGACGCCTTCAGCACCGTTTGCGCGTCGGCGCCGGTTGCCGCGAGCACGGCGATCGCCGCGCAGCCCAGCATCCTCATTTTTGTTGCAAGTCTCTTCATCTTGTCCTCCCTAGACACGCCACTCCACTGGCCTGCCCGAAGTGTGCGGTCGGGCTAGGCGGAATGTCAATAGTCTTGTATACAAGATAAAGATTCTTGCATTATCAGAGCGTTGGGGGCGCGGCATGGCGGAAAACACGTTTCAGAAGCTGAGGGACGAGATCGAGAACGACATCGTCACCGGCAGGTTCGCGCCGGGAGAGCGTCTGGACGAGGTGCAGCTCGCGACGCGCTTCGGCGTCTCGCGCACGCCCATCCGCGAGGCGATCCTGCAGCTGAACGCCATCGGTCTCCTGGAGATCCGGCCGCGCCGCGGCGCGGTCGTCATCGACCCGGCGCCGCAGCGGATCTTCGAGATGTTCGAGGTGATGGCGGAGTTGGAAGGCATGGCCGGCGCCATGGCGGCCCGACGTCACACCGAGACGGACGGCGATGCTCTGAAGGCGGCGCATCAGAAATGCGAGCAGGCGGTGGCCGCCGGCGAGACCGATACCTACTACTACGAGAACGAGCTGTTTCACCGCGCGATCTACGCCGCCAGCCACAGCGGCTTCCTCGAGGAGCAATGCACCGCGATGCATCGGCGGCTGCGCCCCTACCGCCGCCTGCAGCTGCGCGTCCACAACCGGATGAAGGCCTCGTTCGGCGAACATGCCCGCATCGTCGATGCCGTTCTCGCCGGCGACGCCGAGCTTTCCCGCGCCCTGCTCCGCACGCATGTCGCGGTCCAGGGCGACCGGTTCAGCGACCTGATCGCCAATCTGTCGAAATAGGAACCCCTTCGCCGCGCGGCGGCCTCACCGACGCGGGTCGAGGCGGTCGCGCAGCCAGTCGCCCAGGATGTTGATGCTCATGATGAACGCCGTCATGGCGATACCCGGACCAAGCACCAGCCACCAGACGCCGGTGATCAGCCCGAACTGGCCGGTGGCGATCATCGCCCCGAGGCTTGGCGTCGGCGGCGGAACACCGAGCCCCAGATAACCCAGTGCGGATTCGGCGACGATCAGCGTCGCGAACTCCAGCGTGGCGATGACGATGAGCGGCCCCGCGATGTTGGGCACGATGTGCAGGAGCAGAACGCGCGGCGTCGACGCGCCAATGGCCCGCATCGCCAGCACCAGGTCCGAGTCGCGCAGCGCCAGAACCTGGGCACGGGCGACGCGCGCGAAGACGACCCATATTGAAAGCGCCAGAACGATCACGATCGACTGGAAGCTCGGCCCGATCGCCGTGACGAAGGTGACCACCAGCAGGATCGCCGGGAACGACATCTGGATGTCGACAATCCGCATCAGCACCTCATCGACGATCCCCCGGAAGAAGCCGGCGATGACGCCGACACTCGTGCCGATCGCCGCTGCCAACAGCATGGAGAGGATCGAGATGGACATCGATGTGCGCAGGCCGAACAGGATGCGGGAGAGCTGGTCGCGGCCGAGCTCATCCGTGCCGAGCAGGTGCTCGACGGTCGAGTTCTCCAGCGGATAGGGCGGCAGTTCCGCATCCATCAGTGACTGCCTGGCCGGGTCGTCGGCCCATAGCGGCGCCGAAAGCGCCAGGGCGAACAGCAGCAGTATGATGAACAGGGCTACCCAGACGCCAACTTTGCGCCGCGGGCGCGCCGGGCGGGTCGAGCCGGTTTCTGTCTGCGTGGCTGTGGCGGCTGACGATACCATGGGCTAGCTCAGTCTGATGCGGGGATCGACCAGCGAATAGATCAGGTCGGTCAGGACGTTGACGACGACCACCGCGACGGCGATCAGGATGACGGCGGTCTGCGCCAGCGGGAAATCGCTGTTGATCAGCGCATCGCGCGTGAAACTGCCGATGCCGGGCCAGGCGAACACCGTTTCGACGATCACCGCGCCGCCCAGCAGATTGCCGAGCTGCAGGCCGAGAACCGTCAGGACGGGCAGCAGCGCGTTGCGCAGGATATAGCGCAGCACGACGCGGATTTCCGAAGCGCCACGCGCCCGCGCCGTCAGCACATATTCGGAGTTTGCCACCTCGAGCATGCTTGCCCGGAGAAGGCGCGTGATGCGCGCCAGCGGATAGAGTGAAAGCGTCAGCGCCGGAAGGATCACGCTGCCCCTCCCCTCCGCCCCCGATACCGGCAAAATGCCCAGGTGAACGGAGAAGATCAGGATCAGGATCGGCCCGACCACGAAGATCGGCACGGACTGGCCGAAAGCGGCGAAGGTAACGATGGCGCGGTCTATCGGCCGGTCGCGGAACATGGCCGCCGCCACCCCGAGGGGAAACGCCACCACGATGGTGATCAGCATCGCCACCGAGGCGAGGAGGATCGTATAGGGCAGCCGGTCGATGACCAGAGGCAAGGCTTCCTCGCCATAGTAGATCGAGCGGCCGAAATCGCCGGTCGCAGCACTGGCGATGAAATCGGCATACTGGACGAGGATCGGCCGGTCGTAGCCGAGCTGCTGACGGACCTCGGCGATCTGCTCCTCGCTCGCCCCAGCGCTCGACAGCGCATTGGAGATCGGGTCGCCGCTCAGATTGAGGGCGAAGAAGGTCAGCGACGCCACGGCGAAGACCACGACGATGGCGAGGATGAGCCGCTGGATGAGGAACCGTGTCATTGCCTGCCCTGCCGCTGCGCTGCGCGGTCTTCTTTACTGCTGCGGATCGAGGCCGCCAAGCTTGGCGATGCCGGTGAGGCAGGCGTCCGCGTCCTGGGCGCCGGTGCCGCCGCTGGCGCCGATCGCCCCGACCACGACGCCGTCCACCTTCAGGGGAAAGCCTCCCGGCAAGGGCACGAAATGCCCGTTGTTCAGAACGGTCGCGGCCGTGGTCAGGGCTGGAAAGTCCTTCCACCGCGTACCGAGGTCGGCGCTCGGCATGCGCATGGCGGCGGCAGCCGTCGCCTTGCCCTGGGCAAAGCCGAGCGTTGCCCAGCCGGCTCCATCCATCCGGTGAATGGCGACAGGGTGTCCCGCGGTATCGACGACCGAGAAGGACATGGCGACGCCGATCTCGCCGGCGCGTTCGGCGCACAGGCCGAGCAGGCGGATGGTGGTTTCAAGATCGATATTGGTGACGCTGTTCATGCGGATATCCGAGTTTTCTCTGTGGTGGTGGTGGATGCACCAGCGCTCTGCGCCAGTGCCGGCCAATAGGCCAGAAGAGCCTCGATGCCTTTGCGGAAATGCAGCAGCGCCAGCCATTCGTCGGGACCATGCTTGTTCTCGTCAGGGCAGCCGAAACCCATCAGCAGCGTATCCATGGCGAAATGATCCTTGAGATGCGCGACGGCGGGTATGGCGCCGCCGTCGCGCACAAGGAACACATCCGTCCCGAACGCAGCGCGGAGGCTGTCGACAGCAAGCTGCACCGCCGGCATGCGATGATCGATCGCCGCCGGTGGCACGATGCTCAACTCCCGAACCTCGCAGAGCACATTGGCTGGTGCGAGCGAGACGATGTGCCGTGCGACCTTCTTCTGGATCGCTTCGGGGTTCTGGCCGGCGACCATGCGGCACGAGATCTTTGCCGTTGCCGTCGCCGGGACGATTGCCTTGGTGCCTTCCGCCGTATGGCCGGAAAACAGACCGTTGATCTCGAGCGTCGGGCGGATCCAGGTCCGCTCAAGCGTCGAGAAGCCGGCTTCACCCTCCGTGCCGGTGGCACCGATGGAGGCGAGCCAGGCTTTTTCCTCGAAAGGGAGTTTTTCATATCCTTCGCGTTCTTCGGCAGAAATGTCCGGAACGCCCTCGTAGAAGCCAGGCACGGCGACGCGCCCGTCCTCGTCGTGCAGGGACACCAGGATGCGTGCCAGCGACCGCGCTGCATTCGGTATCGCACCGCCGAACTGGCCGGCATGCACGTCGCCGCCGGCGCTGCGCAGCCGCACCTCGAGATTGACGATGC
The DNA here is from genome assembly GCF_000300335.1 of Nitratireductor pacificus pht-3B. Taxonomy (GTDB): domain Bacteria; phylum Pseudomonadota; class Alphaproteobacteria; order Rhizobiales; family Rhizobiaceae; genus Nitratireductor; species Nitratireductor pacificus. Next base: position 11,780 of record NZ_AMRM01000012.1, read on the forward strand.
CGCGCAGCGATGTGCCGATTGACGGCACGTTGTAGTCGTACATCGGGGAATCGCTGACGATGGCGAAATCCGCCTGCACCAGTTCCGGATTGGCCTTCATCCAGCCCAGCAGGCTCGGCGAGCCGATCTCCTCCTCGGCGTCCACCACCAGCTTGACGTTGCACGGCAGTTTGCCGCCGCCGGTGCGCATCAGGGCGTCGAGTGCGATCAGGTGCATCAGGACCTGGCCCTTGTCGTCGGTCGAGCCGCGGCCATAGAGGCGCTCGTCACGCATGGTGATGTCGAACGGTGCAACGGTCCAGTCGGCGACGGGCTCCACCGGCTGCACGTCCACATGACCGTAGATCAGTACGGTCGGCGCGCCCTGCTCCGCCTGCATCCAGTCCGCCGTGACGATCGGGTGACCATCGGTTTCGTGGATCCGGATGTTGTTGAAGCCGATGCGCCCCAGCTCTTTCGCCAGCCATTGCGAAGCCTGCATCACCTGCGGCGCCTTGGCCGGGTCCATCGACACGGACTCGATGCGGACGAAATCCCCTAGTCGCGCGATGTTCTGATCTTCCTCGGCGCGCGTGAGGGCGATCGCCTGTTCGACATTCCAGATTGTCATAGGGCTGCTTCCGTTCTGTTGCATGCATTGGGAACCGGGTTCGCCTTTATCTCCTTCCAGAAATGGCAGGCGACGCCACGGTCGGTTCCGACGCTTTCCAGCGATGGATCACGGGTCCGGCAGATATCCCTCGCGTAGGGACAGCGCGTATGGAAGTGGCAACCGCCGGGCGGATTGAGCGGGCTCGGGATCTCGCCCTGAATGACCGGACGGTCGCTGTTGCGCTCGACCTTCGGATTGGCGCGCGGCACCGCGCCGAACAGCGCCTTCGTGTAGGGATGCAGCGGCTCGCCGCACAGGATCTCGCTCGGCCCGGTCTCGACGATGCGCCCGAGATACATCACCGCGATGCGGTGCGATATGTGGCGTACAACGGCAAGGTCGTGTGCGATGAACAGATAGGTGAGTTGCCGCCGCTCCTGCAGCTCGCCGAGAAGATTGACGATCTGCGCCTGGACGGAGACATCGAGCGCCGAGATGGGTTCGTCGCAGACGATCAGCTCCGGTTCCAGGGCGAGCGCGCGCGCGATGGCGATGCGCTGCCGCTGACCGCCCGAAAACTCGTGCGGATAGCGGTCGACCGCCGATGCCGGCAGGCCGACGGAATCGAGCAGTTCCAGCACCCGGAGCCGTGCGGCTTCGCCCCTGGCGATGCCATGGATCGTCAGCGGCTCACGAATGGCCGCGCCGATCCGCATGCGCGGATCGAGGCTCGAATAGGGATCCTGGAAGATGATCTGCAGGTCGCGGCGCAGGCTGCGCCGGCGCGTCCGGTCGAGACTGCCGAGGTCTTCGCCGCGGAACCGGATCGTGCCCGAACTGGGCTTCAGCAGATGGGCGACCGCGCGGCCGACCGTGCTTTTCCCGCAACCGGATTCGCCGACGAGACCAAGCGTTTCACCCCGCCGGATCTCGAGGCTCACGCCGTCGACGGCGCGGACGGACCAGGCGCTGCGGGAGAACAGGCTCCTGCGTTGTCCGAAATGGACCCGCAGGTCACGCACCTGCAGGAGCGGCTCCCCGGCCCCGGTCATGGCACCTGTCCTTCCCCGCTAGCGCCGGCGACATGCCAACAGGCCGCGCCGTGAGCGCCATCCCAGGCAAGCTTCGGGAGCCTGGCCGAACACACTTCCATGCGCACGGCGCAGCGTGGCTCGAAGCTGCATGACGACGGCTGCTCCGTCAGCCGACCGGCTGCCCCGGGGATGGCGCAAAGCGCGGTGCCCCGATCGCTGTCGATCTCGGGACGGGCCGCGATCAGCGCTTTCGTATAGGGATGCTTCGGTTCCAGCAGGACCTGTTCGGCGGTTCCGTCTTCGACCACCGCTCCGCCATACATGACAAGCACCCGGTCGGCGAGATTGGCTACGACGCCCAGATCGTGGCTGACAAGGATGATCGACATGTCCAGCTCGTCGCGCAGACGGGAAAGAAGCTGCAGTATCTGCGCCTGGATCGTCACGTCGAGCGCGGTCGTGGGCTCATCGGCGATCAGGAGTTTCGGCTTGCCGCTGACGGCGAGGGCGATCATCACACGCTGCCGCATGCCGCCCGAGAGCTGGTGCGGATAGGCCGCAAGGCGGCTCTCGGGCGCGGCGATGCCGACCAGCTTCAGCAGCTCCACTGAACGGGCATGCGCCGCCTTGCCACTCAGCCCCTCATGCAGGCTGAGGGTCTCGCGCAGGTGCTGACCGATCGTCAGCACCGGGTTCAGCGCCGTCATGGGGTCCTGGAAAACCAGCGCGATATCGCGGCCGCGCACGTGCCGCATCTCGTTTGCGTTCAGGCTCAGCAGCTCACGCCCGCTGAGGGACACGCTGCCGCCGGAGATCTCCGCTGAACGGGTCAGCAGCTGCATCAGGGCCAGCGCGACGGTGGACTTGCCGCAACCCGATTCTCCTACAATGCCCACCGCGCTGCCGCGCTGCAGATCGAAGGAAACGCCGTTCACCGCGTGAACGGTCTCCCCGTTCGAGTGAAAGCACACGCTCAGGTCACGGACCCGAAGCAGCGGCGCTTCGGGTTGCGATGGGGTCGGAACAGGCATTGCCATTGCGTCTCGGCTCCGCAGGCGGGTAGGAAGTTTACGATGCCGCAATGCCGGGAGGAAGCATCGCGGCATCGTCCGTCGATCAGTTGAACTTCGCCGAGGAGAAGTTCAACCGGTTCGACGCGGGAGGATTCCACTCGAAGCCTTCGACCATTCCATAACCGAGCTCCCGCACATAAAGCGGAACCCAGACGGCCATCTCGCCGATCGCGCGGGCCTGCGCCTGCTCATAGAGGGCCTGGCGCTCCTCGGCTGTCTTCGCCGTCGCCGCCTTGGCGGTGATCGCGTTCAGCTCGTCGTCGGTACCGAACGCCTTGTAAACCGAGTTTGGACCGAAATAGGCGATGTTCATCAGGAAGTTGGAGTCAGAGTAGACCGGACTCATCTGATACAGATAGATGCCCTCCGAGGAGCCGGCCTTGCGCCACAGGGGCTGGAGCGACTGGTTGGGTCCGCCGTTCATCGTCACCTCGAAGCCGACCTCCTGGAGTTGGGCCTGGACGACCTCGGCAAGCTGCTTGTCGATGTCGAATGTGCCGATCGGATAGTTCAGCGTGATCGGAACAGATCCCTCGAAGCCAGCCTCCTTCAGCAGGGAGCGCGCTTTCTCCGGATCGTAGGAATAGCCCGAGAAGTCAGGATCGTAACCGAGTTCGCCCGGCAGGAACAGGCCGTTGGCCTCCTGCGCATGGCCGCGCAGAAGGCGCGCGATGATTGACTTGCGATCGATCGCGTGGCTGATCGCCTGGCGCACGAGTACATTGTCGGTGGGCGCCGTATTCAGGTTCAGCGCGACGAACACCCGGACGTCGCTGGGCGCGCCAACCATCTTCTTGCCGCTCATGCTGGCAACGCGCTCATAGAGATTGATCGGAATGTCGCCGACCACATCCGCCGCGCCCGACTGGAGAAGGCTGACCCGCGTCGCCGCATCGGCAACGCTGCGGATCTCGATCTCCTTGATCGCCGGCTTCTCGCCCCAGTAGCCCGGGTTTTCCTTGAGCTTGATGACCACGCCCTTCGTCCATTCGTCGAGCATGTAGGGTCCGGTGCCGACCGGATTGTTGCCGAAGGCGACCTCCGCGTCGGCCGGTTCGCCCAGCCCTTCGTAATAGCGCGGCGGGAAGACGACGAAGTAGCTCATCTGTGCCGGCAGGGACGAGAGATTCTCTTCCTTGGTCACCACGTCGAACGTCATCTCGTCGACGGCATTGATCTCGATATTGGCGAAGGTGGCCGCTGACTTGCCCCCCGGAAGCGCGCGCCAGAAGGCAAGGGTCTTCACGAAGGCTTCCGACGTCAGGGGTTCGCCATTGGAGAAGGTGATGCCTTCACGCACCTTGAAGCGCCATGTTTTGGGGTCGATTTGCGACCACGAGGATGCGAGCTTCGGCACGAACGTCGTCTTGCCGTCGACCATCTCCGTACCGACGGCCGCCTCGACAATCTCCTCGGCGATGCGGGCCGAGGTGCGCGTCGATTCGACATTCTGATTCAAGCTCTGCACCGCCGACTGCTGCACGAAACGCAGCTTGGTCTGTGCAGCAGTAACTCCGGACATCGCCAGGCAGGTGGTCAGCCCCAGAACCGCCAGCGCGCCAGCGCGAAATCTCTTCCCAAAAACGCTACCCATCCGATTCCCCATTCCTATTTTTTGGAATTATTGATCCACATTGTGGAATTATTGAAGGCTACCTGCAACACCTTAGCCTGTCAATGGTCGACAGCATTTCTGACCGCCAATAATTCCACTTGATGAAATTCTTATTTCATAATACGAATTTTGGATTCCATGAAAAGGGGGTTGAATTGAAGTCGTTCCTGCCACTGATGACGTGGACCGAGGCAAGGGAAGCTGCGGAAGCTGGTGCGGTTGCACTGGTGCCGATCGGCAGTACGGACGCCAACGGCCCGCAGAACGCCACCGGTCTGGATTTTCTGGTGTCGTCGGCGCTCGCCGAACGGGCCGCTGCGAAGACCGGTTCGATCTATCTGCCGCCGGTGACCTACGGGGTTTCGGATGGCCTCAAGGGGTTCCCCGGCACGCTCGGGATCACGCCTCAGATGCTCGGCGAGATGGTCGAATCGGTCATCAAGTCCCTGATCCGTGGCGGCTTCGAGCACATCCTGCTGATTACCAATCACGGGCCGAACCAGTATCCCGTGGAGCAGGCGAGCAGGCGTGTCTGCTACGACACTGGTGTCCATGTGGCCTCGATCAATCCGATGGCGCTGTTTGCCGACCTGCGCGGCGACCTCTTCGAGCCGGAGACCATCGGCCACGGCGCCGAACCGGGCACGTCGCTGCTGAAATACCTGCATCCGGAGGGGTCGCGCGACGACCTGGCGGAAGAACGGACGAAGGCCCGATGGCAGGGTCTGGAGCTGATCTCGCCGATGGAAGCCCGTTTCGGCGCCAGCCGCGTCAACTTCTATCTCGAGCTTGAGGAGCTCTCGCCCACCTCCGGTTGGGGCAACCCGCACAAGGCCTCCGCCGAGCGCGGGGAAATCCTGTTCGGGCGCATGCTCGACCACGTCGTGGCCTTCATCGAGACCTTCCGCGCTCTCGACACCCGTCTGAAGTTTCCGGAGCCGCAACTCTAGCCGCGGCGAAACGCTCCGTTCGCGAGAGCGCTCAATCCATTGCCACAACAGTGAGGCGACATGAAAACCTATCTCCCGTTAATGAGCACGCGCGAAGTGCGCGAGGCCGCCGGGCGCGGCGCTGTTGCGCTGCTGCCGATCGGCACCGTCGAGGGCAACGGTCCGCTGCCGCTCGGCTACGACTACCTGGTTCCCGAAGCGCTGGCGCGCACGGCGGCCGAAGCCAATGGCGACGTGTGGCTGCCGCCGCTCACCTATGGCGTCTCGGACTCCATCCTAGCGTTTCCCGGCACGATCGCAGTGTCGCCCGATCTCGTCGAACAATATGTCGAGACGATCGCCACCGGCCTCATCGACAGCGGCTTCAGCCATATCTGCCTGCTGACCTACCACATCCCCAACCACTACCCGGCCGCAGCCGCGATGCGCAACGTGCGTCGGAAGACCGGCGTGATCATGGCCTCGCTGAATCCCGGCAGCATCCAGGCGGATCTGCGCGGAGACCTGTTCCCCGACGACGCCTCGATCTTCGGTCATGGCGGGGAACCGGGGGCATCGCTGCTCGAATATCTCCACCCCGGCTCCGTGCGCGTCGATCTCGCCCGGCCAAGCGGCAAGGGCGACTACCAGGGGCTGCCCCTGCTGTCGCCGATGGAAGCCAGGTTCGGTGACAGCCGCGTCGGCCTGCCCGTGGAGATGGAGGGTGTCTCGCCCTCGTCTGGCTGGGGAGACGCCAGCCAACCCTGCGCCGAGCGGGGCGGTGCCCTGTTCAGGCGCATGTCCGACTACGTCGCCGAGTTCACCCGGCATTTCCGCAGCATGGACACCCGCATAGCGCCGCCGGCGATCGCATTCTGAAGCGCGAAGCCCCGCTTCCGCGTCCGCAGCATATGGAGGAAAGAAACAAATGAGGATCAATCGCTTACGTGAGCGGCTCAAGCAGCCGGAACCCATGTTCGGCGTCATGGCGGACATCGCCTCGCCCCGGCTGGTCGAACTCTATGGTCTGCTCGGCTTCGACTGGGTGATGATCGACGCCGAACATGACGGCCTCGGCGTCGAAAGCTGCTACGGCATGGTCATGGCCGCCGACGCCGTCGGCATGGCTTCGATCATCCGCGTCCCCGAGAACCGGCCTGAGGTCGTCCTCGCCTATGCCGATACCGGAGCCAGCGGCATCATCGCGCCCCACATCCGCGACCTCGAAGATGCAGAGCGTCTGGTCTCCTCGCTGCGCTTCCCGCCGCACGGACGCCGTGGCGTCGCCGGCTCGTCCCGCGCCGCCAACTATGGCGCGACCCAGACGCCGAAGGACTATTTTCACGCGGTCGAGACGCATCCCGTGATCTGCGTATTGATGGAGGACGAGGAAGCCTACGACAACGCGGAAGCAATCATCGGGCTGGATGGCATTGACGTCATCTGTCTGGGCACGGGCGATCTCGCCTCATCGCTCGGCCATCCGGGTGAGAAGCAGATACCGCAGGTGACCGAATGCGTCACCAGGGCGGCAGAGATCGCCCGGCGTCATGGCAAACCGCTCAACGCCGCCGCCGGCGACGCGGAAAGCCTCTCCTATGTGGCCGATCTCGGCGTCCGCATGGTCATGGCAAGCAACAGCGGTTTCGTCACCGGCGCGGCCCGCGGCTTCCTCCACCTCGCCCGCGAGACATACGCGACCGCCGGTCGATAGTGGAGAACGGGAAAAAGCCTCCCACAGAACCAATGCGTCGCCGGGTCACGCCGGCGGCGCCTTCGACGCTCCCTCGATGGTCTGGATCCTCGTTCGTGCGTCCGGAGGGGACGCAAGGGTGGTCTAACCGCGCTTAGGGGTTTCCCCCTGCCGCAGCGCATCCTCGGAAATCCGCGCCGCCGTCTCCTTGAGCTGCGGCAGGATACGCGCGATGGCCTCGTCGGGCAGGCGCTGTTCGGGGCTCGATATCCCCAGCGCCGAAAGCGTCGGCATACCGGGAACCGGCACCGCCATACAGCGCATTCCCACTTCCTGCTCGCCATTGTCGATGGCGTAGCCGCGCGCGCGGACCTCCTCGATCTCCTTCTGCAGCACGTCGAACGAGGTGATCGACTTCGGCGTCTGTGCCGGCATCCCCTGCCGGTCAACCGCCTCGCGGATGCGCTGGTCGGTCATCTGCGCCAGCAATACCTTGCCGACGGCCGAAAGATGCAGGCGCACACGCCTGCCGACATCCGTGAAGATCCGCATATGGTGCTTCGACGGCACCTGCGCGACGTAGAGCGCGCCATCATAGTCGAGCACCGCCACATGGACCGTCTCGCCGGACAGATCGACGAGATCGGACAAGTGACGCTCGGCCCATGAACCGACCACCCGGCGGGCGGCGTCGCCCAGCCGCATGAAACGCGGCCCCAGCACATAGAGCCGGTTCGGTGTCTGGCGGATATAGCCGCGCCTGACCAGCGTGCGCACGAGCCGGTGGATCGTCGGAGGGGGCAGATGGGAAAGCTCGGCCAGCCGGCTGAGAGCAATCGGGCCGGGTGCGCTGGCGATCAGCTCCACCAGATCGAAGGCGCGCTCCAGCGATTGCACGCCGCCGCTTTGACCGCTCTTTCCGGCAGCGAGCGGAGAAGGTTCGTTCTGATGATCGCCGAGCAACGCTTTCCTCCTCATAGTTCCACTCTGCAAGGGAGCTGCCGGACACTGCGGGGCCTCCGCAGGATCGCTCTTTCCCTGTGGCAGGGACGACGCGGTCCGCGCTCCGTCTTAGACGGGATGCCGCCAAAGGGGAAGCTCTGCAAACCTGGCGGTCGGCAAGTCGCGTCCGGCAGGACGGATTTGCACACACATCGCCGCAGCGCGCGGCTCCGCGTTCTCCGGCCCCATCCTAGCGCGATCTCACCATACCAAACCATGGTTCGAAAACGCCAGCTTGCGGGAGTGCCGGAACCGGCAGCGATCGATTGGAAAACGGTGGTATGCCGCTGACGCCTCAGGTGCCCGTCGCCTGCCCCTCGGGGAAATGGCAGGCGACGGAGCGTTCCTGTCCGATGGTCTCGAGCCTTGGCTTCTCCGACCTGCACCTGGCCTGCACCGAAGGACATCGCGTATGAAAGGGGCAACCCGCCGGGGGGTTGCCGGCGCTCGGGACGTCGCCGGTAAGCGCGATGCGCTTCCGCTCGCGCGCCAGATCCGGATCGGGGATCGGAGCGGCGGAAATCAGCGCGCGCGTATAGGGATGGGCGGGTGACGAGTAGAGCATTTCCGCCGGCGCCGTTTCCATGATCTGCCCGAGATACATCACGGCGATCCGCGCCGAGATGTGCTTCACCACGGCCAGATCGTGCGCGATGAATAGATAGGACAGGCCGAACTCGCCCTGCAGGTCCATCAGCAGGTTCACCACCTGCGCCTGCACGGAGACGTCAAGGGCGGAAACCGGCTCGTCGCAGATCACGAGCTTCGGCTTCAGCGCAAGGGCGCGGGCGATGCCGATGCGCTGGCGCTGGCCGCCGGAGAATTCTCGCGGATAGCGGCCGAAATGGTCGGGGTTGAGGCCGACGCGGCTCATCAGGTCGCGCACCGCGCGCTCCACCCCGCCCGCCGGCTCGACCTTCTGGATGGCGAACGGCGCGCCGATGATCTCGCCGATGGTCAGGCGCGGATTGAGCGAGGAATAGGGATCCTGGAAGATCATCTGGATGTCGCGCCTGAGCGCGCGCAGTTCGGCACCCTGCGTGTGCGTGACATCGCGGCCCGCAAAGGTGATCTCACCCTGCGAGGCATCCAGAAGGCGGGCGATCAGGCGCCCGGTGGTGGACTTCCCACAGCCGCTCTCGCCGACGAGGCTGAGCGTTTCCCCTGCGCGGACGTCCAGATCGACGCCGTTCACCGCCTTGATCGTCGGCAGCGTCTTGCGGAAAAGACCCCGCGAGGCGCCGAAATACTTGCCGAGGCCGCGAACGGACAGGAGAGGCTCGGTCAGGGTCGTCGATGTCATGCCCGATCTCCTTCCGCGGACTGTGCCGACACGCGGGCGGCAGCCGCCTGCAGGTCACCGCCAAGGTGGCAGGAAACGAAATGGCCGGCTTCCACCGATACGAGGGATGGCACGCTGAGCAGGCACCGGTCGTCCGGCACCGCCGCGGTGAACCGGCAGCGCGGGTTGAAGCGGCAGCCGGTCGGCATGTTCGACAGGGACGGCGGCGCGCCGGGGATCGCGTCCAGACGGTGGCGCGGCTGGTCGATCCGGGGAATCGATCCGAGAAGCCCGTGCGTATAGGGATGGCCGGTGCGGTAGAAGATGTCCCGGACGCTTCCGGTCTCGGCCGCTTTCCCGCCATAGAGCACCACCACGTCATCCGCCAGGTCGGCAACCACGCCGAGATCGTGCGTCACGAGAATCGTCGCCGAATTGAATTCCTTCTGCAGGTCGCCGAGCAGTTCCAGGATCTGCGCCTGGATGGTCACGTCCAGCGCCGTGGTCGGCTCGTCGGCGATCAGGAGGTCGGGACTGCACACCAGCGCCATCGCGATCATGGCGCGCTGCCGCATGCCGCCGGAAAGCTGGTGCGGATAGCTTTCGAAGCAGCGGGCGGGATCGGAAAGGCCGACCCGGTCGAGCAGTTCGAGGGCGCGCTTTCGCGCCTGGGCAGCGCCGGATTTGTGGTGCGCCCGATAGGCCTCCGTGATCTGCGCGCCGATCCGGTGATAGGGATGCATGGCCGTCAGCGGATCCTGGAAGATCATCGCCATGCGCTCGCCCCGCAGCCGGCGCAGGTTGCCGGCGGAAGCGCCCACCAGCTCTTCGCCGTCGAGCAGGATGCTGCCGCCGACGCGCGTATTGCCGTCATGCAGGCCCATGATCGCGAGGATGGTCGCCGTCTTGCCGGAACCGGATTCCCCGACGATCGCCAGCGTGCGCCCGCGCTCCAGCGAAAAGCTCAGCCCGTCGACGGCGTTGAGCACGCCATCCTCGGTGGAAAACGCGACCTTGAGGTCATTCACCTGCAGAAACATGCTTCCTCCGTCAGGTCACCGGAAAGTGTTGCTGGAAGAGTTTTCCTTCGCTTGCGACGCGGGGGTCGTGGCCGGCCCTGGCCACCGCTGCCCAGAGGCCCGCCAGCGGAGAGGTGATGACCGGCACCCCCGTCTCCTCCTCGAGCGCCCGGACGGCCGGCCGCGTCGAGAGGCCACCGCAGGAGATCAGGATCGCGTCCGGACGTTCGGCCCGGGCGAACGCCTCGCGCCCCAGCCCCGTCACCTCGTCGTCGGGAACCTTGTGCACCGCCTCGATGGACAGGATGTCGAGGGCCGCCAGCGAAACCACCTCCATGCCGTTCTGCGCGAGAAACGCCAGAAGGCGCTCGTTGACCACGCCCTGATAGGCGGTCGCGACTGCCAGGCGGCGCGCGCCCACCGCGCGGCACGCGGCGATGATCGCCGTGCTCATGGTCAGGCCGGGCAGCCCGGACCTGCGCTCGATCTCCCGCTCCAGCTCGCTGTTGAAGGAAAGCCCCCGGTAGAAGCTGAGCGAGGTGCCCATCAAAGCCACGACGGAGACACCCTGCCCGGCGAGAAGGCGAGCGCCGTGGCCGACCTCCTCCAGCACGGAATCGTAGCCTTCCGGCGTCATCTCCCGCAGGCCGAGGCCGTGCGCCCTGAACGACAGTCCGGGATAGACCACCGCCGCGTCCGCCGGGACCGCACCGTCCGCCGGCGGCACCAGCAGGCCGATCGGCGTCGTCACCGCCCCGCTCACCCCCTCGCGTCCACTGACGGGTTCTTCAATCATGCTCATGCCAGTCTCCGGTCTCGACCATAGTTCAGAATTTCAGCCAAGACGGACCCGCGGGTCGCGCAATGCCTGCACGATGTCGACGCACAGATTGGCGACGACGATAAAAACGGCGGCGAACAGCACGGTGCCCATGATCATCGGCAGATCGCCGTTCTCCACCGCCTGGACGGCCAGGGATCCGACGCCGTTGATGCCCCAGATTCGTTCGGTGATGATCGTCCCGCCGAGCAGGCCGCCGAGATCCAGCCCGATCAGCGTCACCACCGGCGTCAGGGAGGGCGGCAAGGCGTGATGGTACATGACGCACCCCTCGGAAATGCCCTTGGCGCGCGCGCTGCGGACATAGTCCTGGTTGAGCGTCTCGAGCAGGCTGCCCCGGGCGATGCGCGTGTAGGTGCCCGTGCCGACCACGGCCAGCGTCATCCACGGCAGGATCATGTGCCTCAGCCATTCCAGGGCGTCCCGGCTGATCGGCTTGTAGCCGCCGGACGGAAAGATCGGATAGCCGGCATTGGTCAGCATGAAGAACAGCACGTAGAACAGCAGCGTGCCGACCACGAATGTCGGGAACGACATGCCGGCGAGCGCCGCCGTGGTCACCAGCCGGTCGGCCGCCGTGCCGGCGCGCCGGGCGGAGAACACCCCGGCCGGGATCGCCACCAGCAGCCAGATCAGGATCGAGCCGAAGGCGAGCGATGCGGTGGCTGGAAGGCGTCGCAGGATCGCCGACAGCACCTCCTCCTGGTTGACGAAGGACATGCCGAAATCGAACCGCAGCAGGCCTCCCAGATAGGTCAGGTACTGGACGTGCAGCGGCTGGTCGAGGCCGAGTCGCGCCCGCACCAGCGCCACCTGGTCGGCCGTGGCGTATTCGCCGGCGAACATCAGCGCCGGGTCGCCGGGCGTGGCCACGTAGAACAGGATGAACACGGCCAGGCTGATCAGCCAGAGCGTCAGCAGGCCGAAAGCCGCGCGGCGCAAAAGGAAATGGACCATCATGCGCCTCCCCGGCTCCTGGCCGATGGGTCGAGTGCATCACGCAGGCCGTCGCCCACGATGTTGAAGGCGAGCGTCGCCATGAGCAGCGCCAGGCTCGGAAACAGGATCGACCACCAGGCCACCGCATAGTTGGTCTGGTTCTCGGCGATGATGCCGCCCCAGGTCGCCGTCGGCGGCGGCACGCCGAGGCCGAGGAAGGAGAGCGAAGCCTCGAGGACGATGACCTGCGGAATGAGCAGGCTGCCATAGACGACGACCTGCCCGGCGATGTTGGGCAGGATTTCGCGGAACATGATGTGCAGGTCGCCGGCGCCGAGCATGCGCGCGGCGTCGACGAACTCGTTCTCCTTGGCCGACACAACGAGATTGCGCACGATCCGGGCGATCGGCCCCCAGGTGAAGAAGACGATGGTGCCCATCATCACCGGAAAGCTCGCGCCGTAGACGGACACCAGCGCGATGGCCGTCACCAGGAAGGGCAGCCCCAGCACGACGTCGATGAAGCCCGAAAGCATCGCATCGACGATTCCGCCGCGATAGCCGGCAAAAAGGCCGACCACCACGCCAAGGCTGATCGACAGCATGGCGCAGCTCACCGCGACGAAGACGGTGACGCGCGTGCCGGCCACCAGCCGCGCCAGCAGGTCGCGGCCGACGACATCCGTTCCCAGCAGGAAGTCGCCGCCCGGCGGCAGCGGCACGCCGCCGGCGGTCAGCCCGGTCTCGCGGAAAGGCTCGTTGGGACCGTGGCCGATCAGGTGGATGATCAGCGGATTGAGGACCGCTGTCAGCACCAGGATGAGGATCACCGCGAAGGCGATGATGAACGATCGGTCCCGCAGGAGCCGTCGGAGGACGCGGCGCCGGGCGGTGAGCCCTTGGGAAACCGAAGTCGATGACGTTTGCATCTGCGGGACCTGCTCGTCAGTCTTGCGTCAGCGGCGTGGCGTGGTTCGGCGGCAGGTCGAACTCGTGCTCCGCGACGCCCATGTCGGCCAGCGCCTCGCGGATCGCGGCGCCGTGCTTCTGCGCGACCTCGACGGCGCCGACATTGTCCTCGAGCTGGGATATGCGGCTCGCGCCGAACAGCAGCGACGCCGTCTGCGGATTGGCGATGCAATAGGCGATGGCGAGCTGCGCCATCGAGCAGCCGAAGCCGTCGGCGATCTCGCGCAGACGCGGCACCAGGGCGATGATCTTTTCGCGGATGTTGCCGGGATCGCGGCCGAGCTTGCGCTCGCGCACCAGATTGCCCGCCAGGATGCCGCCCTCGATGCTGTCGGATGCATGGATCGAGATGCCGGTCTCGGCGCGGAGCGCCGTGTAGTCCTCCGCCTCGACGATGTGGCGGCGGGCGATGTTGTACTTGAGCTGGACGATCTGCGGCAGCGGCAGGCCCTCGCGGCTGCAGGTCTCGTGGGCGATGCGCAGGTCCTTCGCCGACCAGTTGAGACCGCCCCAGGCCCGGGCCTTGCCGTCGGTGACGAAACCCGCGACGAGGCGGGCCGTTTCGGCCGGATCGTCACGGCCGGGCCGCATCCCGTAGCACATCAGGACGTCCACATAGTCCGTGTCCAGGCGGTACAGCAGGTCGTCGAGCTGCTGGCTGAGCGACGGGTCATCGTGGTCGTACCACCAGACCTTGTCCATGATCATCACCTCGGAGCGCTTCAGGCCTGCGTCGCGAAGCGCCCGGGCCAGAACCACCTCGGTGTGCGGTGCCGTGCGGTAATGCGCCACGTCGAACAGGTTGATGCCGAGTTCGGCCGCGCGGCGGATGACGCCGACGACGTCGCGATACTCCATGCGCGAATAGGTCTGATAGGACCCCAGGGACAGTACGGACGTGTTGAGATCGGTCGTGCCGATGCGGCGATATTCCATCAAGGTCTCCATCGTGACTGAAAAGGGCCGGCGGAAGAGCCGCCGGCCAGTAGAACCTGCTCTCTCGCTTTTCTATTCGTCGAGCCAGACCAGCGTCGGATCGACGTTGTTGAAGAGCAGGTTGATCGAGGTGTTGCGCAGCCGCGCCGAGGCGTAGAGCGAGATCTTGCCCGTGATCAGCGGGATGATCGGCGCGTCGGCCATGATCAACCGGTCCGCCTTGCGCCAGGCCTCCGCCGCTTCCTCGCCGCTGGTGGCGGTGAGCGCGGCATCGATCAGCGCGTTGACCTCGGGGTTGTTGTAGCAGATCCAGTTGGTGCTGCTGCTCTCGCAGGCTTCCCCGTGGAACATCGGCACGATCATGGTGCGGGCGGAATCGCCCACCCAGTCCGGCTTGACGCTGGTCATGCCGAGGTCCCAGGCGCCGCCGCGGACGGCGTTCTTGTTCTGGTACATCTGCGTGTACACGGTGCGCGAGGGCGCCGGCTGCATGATCAGATTGACGCCGGCCTTGGCCAGGTCTGCCTGAAGGGCCGCCGCATAGAGCTCGTAGCGCCCGCCGGCGGCGTAGGAGAACTTCAGTTCGACGCCGTTCGGATAGCCGGCCTCGGCGAGCATCGCCTTGGCCTTGGCCGCATCGCCTTCGCTGTCGGGCGTCGGATAGAGGTCGAACTCTTCATAGCCGTCCACATTCGAAGTCAGGATCTGCGCGGTGGGGCGCTTCACGGCTGGCCCGCCGCCAACCTGGACGACGGCGGCCTTGTTGACCGCGTGGCTGATCGCCTGCCGCACGAGCGGATTGGCCAGGGCGCCGTTGTTGTTGGGCGATTGGATGTTCAGCACGAGCGCCGGATTGACGGCGCCGTCGGCGAACTGCAGGAGCTGCGGATCCTCGGGATTGGCCATGATCCGCGTCAGGTCTGCCGTGGCGATCGAGAGATCGAAATAGCCGTCGATGTCGCTGGCTTCGATCATGCGCTGGGTCTTGCCGGCGTCGGGCGTGCCGAAGGCAACCTCGATACGGTCGACATAGGCCTTGCGCAGCGGATCGCTGTCGGCGTTCCAGGCCGGGTTGCGCTCGAGGCTCACGCTCTCGTTCAGCACATAATCCTCGACCTGGTAGGGACCGGAGGACACGTAGTTCCGCCGGAAATCCGGGGAGTTCGGGAGGTGGTCGAGCATCTCCGCGGCGACCGGCGCGGAAGACATCAGCGCCAGGATGGAGAGGAAGTCCGGGGTCGGCTGCTCGAGGGTGATCTTCAGCGTGCGGTCGTCCTCGATCTCGAGGCCGGCGACGTCGTTGTTCTGGATGTAGTCGCGAATGGCGTCCACTTCCGGCGACACCGCAGCGAAACCTTGGCAGAATTCGGCGAAGCCCGAGATGATGCCGATGTAATAGGTCGGCGCGTAGGTCGGCTGGACGGGATTACACAGGCGCTTGAAGCCCCGCACCGCGTCCTCGGCCGTGATCTGCCGGGCCGGGTCGCTGCCCCACTGCGCGCCCTCACGGATCGTGAAACGGTAGACCAGCCCGCCCTCTTCAGCCTCCGGCACGGCTTCCGCCAGATCAGCGACCGGCGCGCCGGCGACCGCGGCGTCGTCGCTCGTCGGGAACGCCAGCAGCGTCCGCGTCAGCCCGCGGTGCAGGAAAAGCGCCGCGGTGCGCGCCGAAGCCGGATCGAAGCTGTAGACGTCGCCGGCGCCGACGAGCTTGAACGTGCCGCCCGTCTTCGGCTCCTCGGCCCGGGTCGGCGCGACGGTGGCCAAACCGGCTGCCGCGATCGCGGCGACGCCGAGCCCCAATACGCCAGAACGCAAACGAATGTTCATGACTGTCCTCCCATCATCATTGCCGCCCTCGGGCAACAATGCGCTTGATTTCATTTCTGTTCCACAATACGGTACGTGATATTGCATTGTGGAACAAAACCTATTTGAGACGAAACGAGGTTGTCAAGACATGAACAGCGTGAGGAAGGCCCTGCTCGTGCTCGAAGCCGTAGCGGACCATCAGCCGGTGGGGGTTTCGGAACTGGCGTCGCAGCTCGGGCAGCCCAAGAGTTCCGTGCAGCGCGCGCTCGAGACATTGCATGGCGCGGGCTGGATCAGGCCGTCGTCGGGAGAGCGCACGCGCTGGGAACTGACCTTCCGCGCCAGCCGGCTCGCGCGCAAGGCGGGCAGCCATTTCGGCCTTCGCGAGGCCGTCCTGCCGCATATGGAGGAGTTGCGCCGCCAGACCAGCGAGACGGTTCACCTGGCCGTGTTCGACGACAGCGAGATCGTCCTGATCGAGCGCCTGGAGAGCCCGCATGCCGTGCGCCATGTCGAGCCGCTGGGCGGCAGGGCCTCGATGCTCGTCACGGCAACCGGCAAGGCCATTCTGGCGAGGCTCTCAACCGAGGAGGTGGACGCGATCCACGCGGCGACCGTGGAGCGGAACGACCCGGGAACCCCGGTGCCGCAGCGGGATGCCCTCGAACTGGAACTGGAGGAGGTCAGGCGTCTCGGCTACGCCACCACCTCATCCTGGCGCGACGGCGTTTTCGCCACCGGCGTCGCGATCATCGGCCCGTCCGGCGGCCCCATCGCCGCCCTGAGCATATCGACGCCGGAAACCCGTTCGGATGAGGAGAACCGCCGGACGCAGGCACAATTGCTTCTCGACCATGGACGGCAGATCAACGAAAGGCTGGGCTGACCGGGCAGGCCCTCTGCGAATGGCGCTGAGGCGCGCCTTCGCCCGCCCCGGTATCCGCAACGCGCCGCCGCGATGATTCCGCTGCGGCGGGATTCACGATCGACGCGCACCCGTGTCGACACACCGGGCGCCCCGCGTTCTCGCGGCGCCGCGCGAGCGCCCGGCCGCGTGGGGTCTCAGCGCTTGAGCGCCGTGACCTCCAGCTCCACCTTCATCACCTCCTCGGCGAAACCGCAGATGATGGTGGTGTTGGTCGGACGGGGATCCGAGAAGGTCTCCCCCAGCACCTTGGACACGCTGACAACATCCGCCCGGTCGGCGAGATAGACGCGCACCCGCACGATGTCCGACATGCCTGCATCGGCCTTCTCCAGCGTCGTCCGGATGGTGCGCAGCGCCTGGCGCGCCTGCTCGGCGGCATCGTCCGAAATGCTTCCATCCTCGAAATTGAAGCCCGCCGTGCCCGAGACGAAGATCCATTCCCCGTCGATGACCGCGCGCGAGTAACCGGCCATCTCCTCGAACTTCGAACCCGAATTGATCGTCCAACGCTGGCTGTCGCCCATAAACTTTAACCTCAAAATATCTTGACGTGATCATATGATCACAGATAGGGTTCATGGTCAATAAGACGGACAAAGGGGAACGGCATGAGCGGAGGAACACGCCCGCCGGAGCTTTCCGCACACGGCGGCAATGGCCGCCCGGCAACCAGCGGCGGCACCGGTCGCCCGGCCGGAGATGGCGGCGCGGGACGCCTGGAAGTCGCCGACGTGGTCAAGGCTTTCGGTGCGAACAGGGCGGTGGACGGCGTCAGCTTCGTGGCGGAGGCGGGCCGGATCACAGGCCTGATCGGCCCCAACGGGGCGGGCAAGACCACCCTGTTCAACGCGGTGGCCGGCGAGTACCCGCTCGACGCCGGCTCCGTGCGTCTCGACGGCGAGCAGATCGGCTCGCTCCCCCCTTATCGCGTCTTCTCCCACGGCCTCGCCCGCACGTTCCAGATCCCGCGCCCCTTCGGCGGCATGACGGTTCTGGAGAACGTCATGTGCGTTCCCGAGCGGCAGGCCGGCGAGCGCTTCTGGAACAGCTGGCTGCGGCCGGGGCTGGTGGCCCGCGAGGAACGCCGCAACATGGAGCGCGCCCGCGAGATCATCGAGTTTTGCGGCCTGACGAAGGTCGAGCGGCAACTGGCCGGCGCGATCTCGGGCGGCCAGCAGAAGCTGGTGGAACTGGCGCGCGCGCTGATGGCCGATCCGAAGATCGTGCTGCTGGACGAGCCCGGCGCCGGCGTGAACCCCGCGCTTCTCGACACCATCGTCGACCGCATCGTCGAGTTGAACAAGCGCGGTCTCTCCTTCCTCATCATCGAGCACAACATGGATTTCATCATGTCGCTCTGCGACCACATCGTCGTGATGGCGACCGGCAGGGTCATCGCCGAAGGGGAACCGGACACGGTGATCGCCGATCCGCAGGTGATCGACGCCTATCTGGGCGGGGCGATCCAATGACGGCGCCGCTGCTCGCCGTCGACGGCGTGGTCGCCGGCTACCGCCCCGACCTGCCGATCATCCACGGCATCTCGCTGACCGTCGCGCCGGAGGAGATGGTCACCATCATCGGCCCCAACGGGGCGGGCAAGTCGACGCTCATCAAGGCCGTAGCCGGCATCCTGCCAATCTCGCGGGGAACCGTGCGCCTTGCAGGCAAGGAGATAACCAACCTGCCGACCCACCGCATGGCCAGCGTCTCGATGGCCTATGTGCCGCAGGTGGCGAACGTCTTCACGACGCTGACGATCAACGAAAACCTGAAGGTCGGCGCGACCGCGCTTTCCAAGGAGGACGCGGCGCGCCGGATCGAACGCGGTTACGAAGCCTTTCCAGACCTCAAAAAGTTCCGCCACAAGAAGGCCGGCGTGCTTTCGGGCGGGCAGAGGCAGATGCTGGCGGTGGCGCGCGCGCTGCTCACCGAACCGCGCCTTCTGATGCTCGACGAACCGAGTGCCGGCCTTTCGCCGCTGATGGTCAGCGACGTGTTCCAGCGGCTGAAAGCGCTCGTCGACACCGGCGTCGCCATCCTGATGGTCGAGCAGAACGCCAAGGCGGCACTCGCCATATCGCACCGCACCTACGTCTTCGCCGAAGGCCGGAACCGCATCGACGGCCCATCGCAGGAAATGGCGAGCAACGAGGAAGTCACATCCATCTATCTGGGCGCAGGGGGGCGCAAACGCTGATGCTTCAAGCGATTGCCGACGGCATTCTGAGCGGTTCGATCATCGCGCTTGGCGCGATCGGACTGACGCTGACCATGGGGATCCTGCGCTTCGCCAACTTCGCCCATGCGGAGCTGGTCACATGGGGCGCCTATATGGCGCTCGGTGTCCTGGCGCTGACCGGCGCGTTCATGGGGCCTCTGGAACCCTTCTCCTTCGGCGTGCCCCTGATCATGGCGACGCTCGTCGCGATGGTCCTGACCGCGGCCCTCGCGCTGGCCATCGACTGGCTGGTCTACCGGCCGCTGCGCGGCCGCGCCAATCACCTCACCCTCGTGTTCGGTTCCTTCGGCGTGTCGCTTCTCGTGCGGATGATCATCCTTTTGATCTTCGGCGGCGGCGCGCAGTATTATTCGAACACGCTGCAGATCGCGATTCCGGTGGCGCCCGGCCTGCGCATCCTCCCGGACCAGGTGTTCACGCTCGGCCTGACGGCGGTGATCGTCGTCGCGCTTCACCTCTTCCTGCAGAAGACCCGGCTGGGGCTGGCCATGCGGGCGCTGGCGGAAAACCCGGAACTCGCACGCGTCAACGGCATCGACACCAAGGTGGTCGTCCGCTGGACCTGGATCATCGGCGCCTCGCTCGCCGCCATCTCGGGCGTGCTCTACGGACTGACCGTGCAGCTGCGGCCGGAGATCGGTTTCCACCTGCTGCTTCCGCTGTTCGCCGCAGCGATCCTCGGCGGCGTCGGGAACGTCTTCGGCGCGGTCATCGGCGGCCTGATCGTCGGACTTGCGGAATCCCTTTCCGTGCTCGTCATCCCCGCGGGCTACAAGCTCGCCGTCCCCTTCATGATCCTGCTGCTGGTGCTCTACATCCGCCCCACGGGCATCTTCGCCGGCACCGTCGGAGGCGCGAAATGACCGGTTTTGCCGCTTATCTGGTTTTCTTCCTCATCGTCGCGCTGACCTATTCCATCGTCGTGATGGGCCTCAATCTGCAATGGGGCTACACCGGGTTGTTCAATGCCGGCGTGGTCGGCTTCTTCGCCATCGGCGCCTACGGAACGGCGATCCTCATCGGCCCCGACCGCGCGCATCTGATCGGCGGCTTCGGCCTGCCCTTTCCTGTCGGCGTGCTCGGCGGCATGGCCCTCTGCGCCGTCGCGGCGCTGATCGTCGGCATGGCGACCCTGCGGCTGCGCGAGGAATATCTCGCGATCGCCACGTTCGGCATCGCCATCTCGATCCAGCTCGTCGCGCTCAACTTCGAGAGCCTGACCGGCGGCGCGCAGGGCCTTGTCGGCCTGCCGCGTCCCCTGTTCGGCCTGTTCGACAGCCCGGCGAGCTACAATCTCTTCTATCTCGGCGTGGTGGCCGCCGTCGCCGGGCTGGTGTTCCTCGCGCTGGAAACGGCGGTGCGCTCCCCATGGGGGCGTGTCCTGAAGGCCGTGCGGGAGGACGAGACCGCGGCGCGCTCGCTCGGCAAGAATCCCGCCGCCATCCGCCTCGAGGTCTTCGTGCTGGGCTGCGTGCTGATGGGACTGGCCGGCGGGCTTTACGTCGGCTTCATCGGCTATGTCAGCCCGCTCGACTTCCTGCCGATCCTCACCTTCCAGATCTGGGCCATGCTCATCGTCGGCGGCAGCGGCAACAATCTGGGGGCCGTGACCGGCGCCATCGGCGTGTGGGCGCTGTGGGCCATGAGCGGGCTGGCGATCAGCCGTCTTCTGCCCGTCGCCTACCAGTCGCAGGGCGGTGCGATCCAGGTCATCCTGATCGGCCTCCTGATCGTCGTGACGCTGATCTTCCGCCCGCGTGGCCTGATCGGCGAATCCGATTCCGTATCGAAGCACACCGGCGCGCGATGACGGCTCCCCTCCCCGACACGCTCTGGCGCACGACCGCCGGCGAAAAACCCTCCTTCACCGCCCCGGCAGGCGATGTGAAGGCTGAGGTCGCAGTGATCGGCGGCGGCATCGCCGGCCTCGGCACCGCCCTGGCGCTCGCGGAGCGTGGCGTGAAGGTCGTTCTTTTGGAGGCGTATGAGATCGGCTTCGGCGCCAGCGGGCGCAATGCCGGCTTCGTCGTACCAAACTTCTCCAAGGCAAGCCCGAAGACCGTGCGGACGCGCCTCGGAAACGAGAGAGGCGACGCGCTGCTGCGTCTCGTCGGCGCCGGCGGAGACCGGGTCTTCCAACTGGCGGAGCGGGCGGGGCTTGGCCGGCAGGCCGAGCAGACCGGCTGGCTGCAGCCCGCGCACACGCCCGAAGCCGCGCGCGCGCTTCGGGAAACCGCCGCCGACTGGCAGGCGCTCGGCCGTCCCGTCGAATGGCTCGACGCCGACGAGACCGCGGCGCGGACCGGGATGCCTCTCTATCACGGCGCGCTCCGCGACCGGTCCGGCGGTATGATCAACCCGCTCGCCTATGTCCATGGCCTCGCCCGGCTCGCCATGCAGGCCGGCGCGACCATCATCGAGAATGCCGGCGTCGATCGCGTGACCCGCGAGGGCGCTTCCTGGGTTCTGGTGTCGGGCGATCGCCGGATTTCCGCTTCGAAGGTGATCCTGTGCACCAACGGGGAGACGCAGGGCGCGGCGTCGCGGCTCGGACTCTCGGCAATTCCGCTGACCGTGTTCCAGATCGCCACCGACCCGCTGCCGGCGGAGACCGTGCAGCGCATCGCTCCCCGACGCGAGTCGGTGTCCGACACCCGCGCCAACATCTTCACCTACCGCCTCGACGCCGACGACCGCCTGATTTCCGGCGGGATGGCTCTGAACCCGCTGAGCGGCGAGGCCTGCATGGGGCCGCGCATCCTGCAGCGCCTCGTCGATGAGCTGGACCTTCCGACGCGGCCGCGCCTTGCCCATGTGTGGCGCGGCACGGCGGCGATCACCACCGATTTCCTGCCGCATCTCTACATGTTCGCGCCGGGCTTTTTCGGCGCCATCGGCTGCAACGGCCGCGGCGTAGCCATGACCACGATGCTCGGCGAAGTGCTCGCCGATGCCGCGACCGGGACGCCCCTCGAGGCGCTGCCGGTGCCGATGGCCAGGGCGCAGCCCGTTCCGTTTCGAGCCATATCGAGCCTCGCACCGTCCGCCTACCTTGCGAAGGGCATGTGGGACGACCGGCGAGCAACAAGAAGACGGCCCCAACGCCGCGAAACCACCTCCAGACAACAGAGGACATGACATGAAGACACTTCTCACCTCATGCTTCATCGGTGCGGGCGTGCTGCTGGCCGCATCTTCAGGGGCTTCCGCGCAGGACTGCAAGATCTCCGTCGGCTCGGTTCTGTCCATCACCGGGTCGATGGCGGCCATCGGCTCCGCCATCGGCGACGCTGGCAAGCTTGCCGTGGACCATTTCAACGCTGCCGGCGGCGTCGCCGGCTGCCAGGTAAACTACATCCTGCGCGACGACCAGGGATCGCCCAATGTCGGCGTCGACGCGGCCAAGACGCTCGTCGAGATCGAGAAGGTGCCGATCCTGCTGGGCGCGATCCAGTCCGGCGTTTCGCTGCCGATCCTGACCTCGGTCACGGTTCCGGCCAAGGTGACGCAGATTTCCTGCTGCTCCAGCGCGCCGAGCTTCACCGCGCTGGCCGAGGAGGGCGGCACCGGCGGCTACTGGTTCCGCACCCTGCCGACCGACCGCCCGCAGGCCGGCGTGCTCGCCACCATCGCGGCGGAGCGGGGCTACAAGAAGGTCGCCATCATCCACGTGAACTCCGACTACGGCGTCAGCCTGGCCGCGCGCTTCCGGGACGACGTCCAGAAGCTGGGCGCCGAGGTGACCGACATGGTGGCCTACAATCAGGAGCAGGCCTCCTACCGCGCCGAGGTGAACGCCGCGCTGCAGGGCGAGCCGGATGCGCTCTTCCTCGTCGCCTTCCCCGCCGATGGCGCGACCGTCGCCCGCGAGTGGATCTCGTTCGGCGGCAGCCGCAACCTGATCCTGAGCAACGCGCTCAGGGCCGACGAGTTCGTCGAATCCGTCGGCGCGCAGTATCTGACCGAGGCCTACGGCATCGACAATGCCCAGGTGGAGGGCGAATCCGTCGAGGCTTTCAACGCAAGCTGGAAGGAAACGAAGGGCTCCGATCCGAACGGCCCGGGCCTCCACACCATGTATGACGCCGCGGCGGTCGCGCTGCTCGCGATGGAGCAGGCCGGCAAGCCCGACGGCACCGCCATCCGCGACAATGTCCGCAAGGTGACCGGCGGCGAAGGCGAGCCGGTCTATCCGGGCGTCGAGGGCTTCAAGAAGGCCAAGGCGCTGATCGCCGAGGGCAAGCCGATCCGCTATGTCGGCGCGACCGGACCGATCACCTTCGACGCCAATGGCGACGTAACCGGCCCCTACCTGATCTACGGCGTGAAGGACGGCGAGCTCGCCACGCTCGACCGCTGGGACAAGGCGCGCGTCGGCGCCGCGCTCGAGAAGCTGCAATAGACCCGAGGCGCCGGCCGCCGAAACCCGCCGGCCGGCGCCCGCTTTGAGACAACAACAGGACCGGACGAACCATGCCGAGTTTCGCAAAACGCATCACACACACGTCGAAGAAGAGCTACGGCATGGTCGCCAGGGCGGCATCGGTTCCGACCGAGGGACGGGATCTGATCCATCTCGAGCTCGGACAGCCGATCCATGACACGCCGGCCCATATCAAGCAGGCCGCCATCAAGGCGCTGCAGGACGGGCATGTGCATTACAGCGACCTGCAGGGCATCCTGCCGCTGCGCGAGGCGATGGCCGAGAAGGTCCGCGCCTATAACGGCATCGACGCGAAGGCGTCCGAGATCATCGTGACCAACGGCCTGACGCAGGCGTCGTTCGCCGCGTTCATGGCGCTTCTCGACCACGATCAGGAATGCATCCTCCTCGAACCCTATTACCCGCAGCATGTGGGCAAGATCGAGATGGCCGGCGGACGGGTCGTGCTGGCACAGCTCGACAAGGAGGCGAGCTTCGCCATCCGGCGCGACCTGATCGAGAAGCACATCACGCCGAAGACCCGCATGATCGCCATCGTCAATCCGTGCAACCCGACGGGTCGGGTCTACACGCGCGAGGAACTCCAGATCGTCGCCGATCTCGCCATCGAGCACGATCTCTGGGTGGTGGCCGACGAGGTCTACGAACAGATCCTGTTCGATGGCGCGAAGCACGTCAGCATCGCCTCGCTGCCGGGCATGAAGGAACGCACGATCACCATGTTCGCCTTCACCAAGGCCTATGCGATGGACGGCTGGCGTCTCGGTTATCTCGTCGCCGACGCGCACGCGATCCCGGCCCTGATGAAGGTCACGACGACCGAAGTCACCCATGTGAACACCTTCATCCAGCATGCCGCCATCGCCGCGCTGAAGGGGCCTCCTTCCGCCCTGGAAGAGATGGTCGAGGACGATTGCCGCAAGCGCGATCTGGTCGTCTCCCGCCTCAACCAGATGCCGGGCGTCACCTGCGCGCGGCCGGAGGGCACGATCTATGCGTTCCCCGATATCGGCGGCACGGGGCTGACGGCGCAGGCGGCGGCCGAGGCGATCCTCGACAGGGCCGACGTGGTGGTCGAGGCCGGCAGCTTCTACGGAGGCGCGGGCGAGCATCACCTGCGCGTCTGCTTCGGCTCGCAGACCTATGAACGGCTGGAAGAGGCGATGGACCGACTGAGCCGCTTCTTCAACAGCTTGTAGGCTCGCGTCACGGCGCATATAGATCCGCCACCGGTTCGCCGGCGACAATGGGGACAGGACATGCACGAGCGACACATCGAGAACGGATTCGAGCCTGTCTCTTCCAGGGTCACCATCAGCGACGGCGTCTACCAGCAGCTGCGCGACGCCCTCACCGTGGGGCGCTTCGATCCCGGCCAGGTCCTCACCATCAGGTCGCTGGCCGACACGTTCGGCACCAGCCAGATGCCGGTGCGCGAGGCGCTGCGGCGGCTGGGCGCGGAGAACGCGCTGGAGATGGCCTCGAACGGGTCGGCCTGCGTGCCGAGCATTTCCGTCGAGCGGCTGGACGACATCCGCAACGCCCGCGTCGCGCTCGAAGGCCTCGCCACGGAGCAGGCGGCCGAGCGCATCAGGCCCTCCGAGCTTCCCGAGCTGGAACGGCTCATGCTGGCGCATGAATCGATCCGCGCGGCCGGCGACGTCTACGAGATGCTGATGAAGAACCGGGATTTCCACTTCGCGATCTACCGGGCGTCGCGGTCGGAGGTACTCGTCCAGCTGATCGACACGCTTTGGCTGCGCTATGGCCCCTATATGCGGGCGCTGTCCTCATACATCGCGCCGCGGCTTGAAACGGGCCTGCACGAACCCTTCTCCGAACACCACCACGCGATCCTCGATGCGCTGAAGGCGGGCGACGCCGCCGCCGCGCGCAGGCACACCGTGGCCGATATCGACGGCACCCACGCGCTGCTGCGCCAGCTCTGCGTCAACGAAGCGGTCGCCTGACCGCGGTCCGGGCCGCCTGGACCCATTCACCGTTTCGCAGAAACGCTGGACGGGTCCATGAGAGGCTGAATGAGTCTAGCGCAGGTTCACCGAGTACTGGATGTTCTGCGTCAGGCAGCGCGAGACGCGCAGCTCCACCGGCCGGCCCTCCAGGTCGCGCGCGACCCGGTGGATGCGCAGGAGCGGCGTGCCCGCGGCGCACGCCAGATGGCCGGCGTCGGTCGCGCTCGCCGCGATCGCCTTGATGCTTTCCTCCGCCTGCGCGATCGTGATGCGCCAGCGGACCGAGAACATCTGGTAGATGTTGTTGGGGATCTCGGCCATCTCCGGAAAATCCGGGAACCGCTCCGTCGGCAGCACGATGGTCTCCACGAGCACGCAGGCATCTGCCAGATGGCGGAGCCGCTCGATGCGCCACACGGGGTTTTTCTCCAGGATGTCCAGCGCCCGCGCCTCTTCGTAGCTGGCCGTGGACTCCGCGCGCGACAGCACCTGCGATTGCGGGAACACGGCCTGCCCGCCGTCAGGAACCAGTCGGAAGAACTGAAACAGGATGCGCGCGTCCTCGGGCTCGGCGACGAAGGTGCCCTTGCCCTGGCGCCGGATGAGGAGATTGTCGGCCGTCATCGTGTCCAGCGCTTTGCGCACGGTGCCCTGGCTGACTTCAAGCTGGCGCGCCAGCTCCATCTCGCTGGGGATCAGCATCCCCGGCGACCAGCTCCCGTCCACGAGGCGGCGCACCAGATGGTCGCGGATCTGCATGTAAAGCGGCTTGTATTCCATGGCGTCTCTCAACTGCGGTGCGGCCGGGCTGCCGCTTCCATACCGGTAAATCCGGTTTACCGCACCCTGCTTGACAAATCCATTCTCTTCTAGCTTATATCTTATATAAGACATAAGTCTTGCGCCAGACACCGGCCAGACACCGTTTGAGAGGAGATCATTCGTGACGGTTCCCCACCTGTTGGTTCATGAAAAGAAGGACAATGTCGGCGTCGTCGTCGTCGAAAACCTGAAAGCCGGCACGAAGATGCTCTGCGTGGTGACGCACGACAATTCGAGCTTCGAGCTGGAGGTGAACGACGACGTTCCGATCGGTCACAAGGTGGCGCTGAGCGATATCGGCTCCGGCGACACGGCCATCAAGTACGGCGAGGACATCGGAAAGTTCGTCGCCGACGTGAAGAAGGGCGGCCATGTCCATGTCCATAATCTGAAGACCAAGCGCTGGTAGGCCGGGGAGCAAGCACGATGGCATCGAAATACGCAAACCTCACCTTCAAGGGCTACCGGCGCGACAATGGCCGCGTGGGCGTCCGCAATCACGTCGTGATCCTGCCGGTGGACGACATCTCCAACGCCGCCTGCGAGGCGGTCGCCAACAACATCAAGGGCACGCTGGCGCTGCCGCATGCCTATGGACGCCTGCAGTTCGGCGCCGACCTCGACCTGCATTTCCGCACCATGATCGGAACCGGTGCCAATCCCAACGTCGCCGCCGTGATCGTCATCGGCATCGAACCGGGCTGGACCAAGCGGATCGCCGACGGCATCGCCGAGACCGGCAAGCCGGTGGCGGGCTTCTCGATCGAGCAGAACGGCGACCTGAAGACGATCATGGATGCCTCGCGCAAGGCGAAGGAATTCGTCCACTACGCATCCGAGCTGCAGCGCGAGGAATGCTCGATCTCTGAACTCTGGGTCTCCACCAAATGCGGCGAGAGCGACACGACCACGGGCCTCGGCTCCTGCCCGACCGTCGGCAACATGTATGACAAGCTCCTGCCCGAAGGCATCTACGGGTGCTTCGGCGAAACCTCGGAGATCACCGGCGCCGAGCACATCTGCAAGGCGCGGGCTGTCAACGACGAGGTCGGCGAGCGCTGGTACAAGATGTGGAAGGCCTATCAGGACGACGTCATCTTCGCCAACCAGACCGACGATCTTTCCGAATCCCAGCCCACCAAGGGCAATATCGAGGGCGGCCTGACCACCATCGAGGAAAAGGCGCTCGGCAATCTGGAAAAGATCGGCCGGACGTCGAAATACATCGACATTCTCGAGCCGGCGGAGGCGCCGCAGTCGGGCAAGGGTCTCTACTTCATGGACACGTCTTCGGCCGCCGCCGAATGCGTGACCCTGATGGCCGCGGGCGGCTATGTGGTGCACACCTTCCCGACCGGCCAGGGCAACGTGATCGGCAATCCGATCGTACCGGTCATCAAGATCACCGCGAACCCGCGCACCGTGCGCACCATGGGTGAGCATGTGGATGTCGACGTGTCGGGAATCCTGCGCCGCGAGATGACCATCGACGATGCCGGCGACGCGCTGATCGACATGATCGTGCGCACGTCCAACGGGCGGAACACCGCCGCCGAGGCGCTGGGTCACCGCGAATTCGTGATGACCAAACTCTACCGAAGCGCCTGATTCCACCGAGGCCCCGCGCGTTGCGGGGCCTCGCCGTTTTCCATCGCCTGACGAGCAGGCGATGGCGATACGCTTCAGGAAATCATGGGAGGATGACAATGCTGAAGAAACTTGGGCTGAAGAAACTCGGGCAGAAAAAACTTGGCGTACTGGCGACCGTAGCCACGGTCCTCTGGGCAACGGGCGGCGCATTCGCGTTTCCGGACAAGCCCGTCAACTACATCATTCCGTTCAATGCCGGCGGCGAAAGCGATATTTCCGCCCGCCTGCAGCAACCCTATTTCAAGAAGATCACCGGAGACGACCTGATCATCCAGTATCAGGCGGGTGCCGGCGGCGCGCAGGCCTGGTCCGTGCTGAACGACCAGCCGGGCGACGGCTACACGATCATGGGCACCAACCTGCCCCACATCATCCTGCAGCCGCTCCTGCAGAAGCCGGGATACGAGACCGCCGACCTGACGAACATCTACATGTTCCACTTCACGCCGGATGCGCTTCTCGTCCGCGCGGACAGCAAGTTCGAAACGATCCAGCAGGTGATCGACGCGGCGAAGGAGACCCCCGGGGCGCTGACGGTCGGCGGCACGGCGACCAACACGGCGAACCACATCGCCAACCAGCGCTTCTCGACCTTGACCGGCGCCGAGATGACATACATCCCCTACACCGGCACCGGCGCCACCATCCCCGCGCTGCTCGGCGGCGAGGTCGAACTGCTCTGGGGCTACACCACCGTGGCCGCCGGTCAGGGCGACAAGGTGCGCATGCTGGCCGTCGCACAGGACAAGCGGCATCCCCTCTTCCCGGACGTTCCGACCTTCAAGGAACTGGGGATCGACATGGTGGGCGGCGCCTATCGCGGCATCGCCGTGCCGAAATCCACGCCCGAGGAGGTGCGCCAGCAGCTCTCCGACATCATCGGCCAGATCAATGCCGACCCCGAATTCATCAAGGAGATGGAACAGGCGGGCTTCGCCATGCTGGATGTTCCCTATGACGGGATGGAAGCCTTCATGGGCGAGCGGCAGAAGATCTACGAGGACGTGGCCCGTCAGCTGGGCTCGCTGAAGTAACAGCCATTAGCGCCGGCGGCATGGTACGCCGCCGGCTGCCCGTCCCCCGGTCATTGCAGGGAGCTGTCCTTGGCCTTCGATCTCGGTTCCGTTCTCGTCCAGGCTTTCAGCCCGTTCAATCTCTTGCTGGCTCTGCTCGGTGTTGTCCTCGGCACGATCATCGGCGCGCTGCCGGGGCTTTCCGCGACGATGGCCATCGCCGTCCTGGTACCGTTCACCTTCGCCATGGATCCGGCCTCCGGCCTGATCATGCTGGGCGCGATCTACACCGGCGCCATCTATGGCGGCGCCTATGCCGCCATTCTCGTCAACACGCCGGGCACGCCCTCGGCCATCGCCACCACCTTCGACGGTTTCCCGATGGCCAAGCGCGGCGATGGCGATCTGGCGATGACGCTCGCCACGCTCGCCAGCGTGGTCGGCGGCGTGATCGGCGCCATCGCGCTGATGACGCTTTCGCCGCTTCTCGCCAACATCGCGCTGGCCTTCCAGTCAAGCGAGTATTTCTGGCTCGCGATTCTCGGCCTGACCCTGATCGCCAGCCTTTCCACCGGCAACGTCATCAAGGGCCTGATCGGCGGCGCCTTCGGCCTGATCCTGTCCATGATCGGCGTGGCGGTCGTCGGCGGCGACGTGCGCTTCACCTTCGGCTCGTCGGCGCTGCTCGGCGGCATCGACATCGTTTCCGCCCTGATCGGACTCTACTGCATTCCCGTCCTGATCGATCTCGTCGCCCGGCCCGACCGGCATCTGGAGCCGGCGCCGCTCGGGCGCGGCTTCCGCTTTTTCGAGGCGCTGGGCCTCTGCGCGAAGAACACGGTCAATCTCGTCAGGTCCTCCGCCATCGGCACGCTTATCGGCATCCTGCCGGGGGCCGGCGGCTCGATCGCATCGCTCGTCTCCTATTCGGAGGCGCGGCGCTCGAGCCGCCATCCCGAGCGTTTCGGCAAGGGAGAACCGGGCGGCCTTCTGGCCACCGAAAGCGCCAACAACGCGACCGTCGGCGGCGGCTTCATCCCGACGCTGGTGCTCGGCATTCCCGGCACTCCGCCGGACGCGGTCATCCTCGGCGCGCTCCTCGTCCAGGGCATCCGCACCGGACCCGAACTGTTCACCCAGCAGAGCGGCATCGTCTACATCTTCATGTTCGGCCTGCTCATCGCCACGCTGATGATGCTGCCCGTCGGCCTGCTCATCGGCCGCTACGCCTATCGCTTCATCGTCAACACGCCGAAATCGCTGCTCGTGCCCCTGATCGCCTTCATGACGGTGGTGGGCAGTTTCGCCATCCATTCCAACCCGCACGATGTCGTGGTCATGGTCCTGATGGGCGTTCTGGGGTGGCTGCTCAGCCTCGGCGGTTTCGGCCCCTCGCCCATCGTGCTCGGCCTGGTTCTCGGCCAGATCGCCGAGCAGGGCTTCATCCGCGCCTACATGATCGGCGGCGCACGCGACAATTTCGGCGGGCAGCTCCTGTTTGACCGCCCGATCAGCTGGGCCATCGTGGCGCTGATCGTCATCACGCTCGGCCTGCCGCTCCTGAGGCTGCTGCGCGCAAGGTCCGGCAACGGCAAGGAGGCACAACCATGAACGCGGGCAGGGATATCGCCGGGATCGTCGGCTCAGTCTTCTTCTTCCTCGTCGGGGCAGCGGTTTTCGCCATGAGCTTCGAGATGACGCCGCTGGCGGCCATGTTCCCGCGCACGGTGGGCGCCGCGCTCGCGCTTCTTGCCGCATTCTATGTCTTCGCCGCCATGCGCGGATATCGCGGCGAGGCCGTCGAGAACGGCAGCACGGTCGGCGATCAGGCTGAGGGCCTCGGCCGCCGCATCGTCCTGCTGGCGACGATGATCGGCTGGGCGCTCCTCTTCCCGGTCATCGGCATGTTCGTCACCAGTCTCGCCGCCTGCGCGATCCTGATGTTCACGGGCCTTTTCGAACGGCTGTCGCCCGGACGCCTCGCCATCCAGCTTGGCGCGGTGCTCGCGCTCGTGATCTGCTTCTATCTCCTGATGAACAGCGTTCTCAACATACCGATGCCACGCGGCATTCTCTTCTGAACTGGACGATCATGACGGACATCATCATCACGGAATTCATGGACGAGGCGGCGGTCGACATGCTGCGCGCGGAATTCGACACGCATTACGATCCCGCATTGGTGGACGATCCCGGGGCGCTGCGCGACATGGTCGCCACGGCGCGGGCGCTGGTGGTGCGGAACCGCACCCAGCTGCGCGGCGCGCTCCTAGAGGCCGCCGGCCGGCTGGAATGCGTCGGGCGTCTCGGCGTCGGGCTGGACAACATCGACACCGATACCTGCGGCGCGCGCGGCGTGGCCGTCTATCCTGCGACGGGCGCCAACGATCTGGCTGTCGCCGAATATGTGATCTCCAATGCGTTCAACCTCCTGCGCGACGCCTATCTCTATAGCGACCGGGTGATCGCCGGCGAATGGCCCCGTTCGGCGCTCATCGGGCGCGAGCTTTCCGGCAAGGTGATGGGCCTCGTCGGCTTCGGCGCGATCGCCCGCGAGGTGGCGACGCGCGCGCAGGCGCTCGGCATGTCGGTCATCGCCCATGATCCGTTCCTGCCGGAGAATCATCCGGCCTGGCAATCGGCGGGCAGGCGCACGCTGGAGGCGCTCGTCCGCGAGGCGGACGTGGTGAGCCTGCATACGCCCCTGACGCCCGAGACGCGGCACATGATCGACGCATCGCTGCTCGCGGCCATGAAGCCGGGAGGCATCCTGATCAACGCGGCCCGTGGCGGCGTGGTGGACGAGGACGCCTTGTGCGCGGCCCTGCGGGCGGGCAAGCTCGCCGGCGCGGCGCTCGACGTCTTCGAGGAAGAGCCGCTTTCGACGGCGGCAGGCACGAAGTTCGAAGGCATCCGCAATCTGGTTCTGACGCCGCACATCGCCGGCGTAACAGTGGAATCGAATGTTCGGGTCAGCCGCGTCACGGCCGAGACCATTCTCAAGCACCTGCGGGGTCAGTGATGACGAGACTTCTCTCCGCCGATGAGATCACGGCGCTGGTCACCGAGACGCTGATTCGCTGCCGCACCAGCCGGGAGAACGCGCAGGCCGTGGCGCGCGCCCTGCTCGGCGCAGAGCTGGCGGGCCAGGCGGGCCACGGACTTCGCCGCATGCCCTCCTATTGCGCGCAGGCGCTGTCAGGCAAGGTGGACGGCATGGCCGCCGCGCGTTCCAGGGAAACGCGGCCCGCCGCCCTCTCGGTCGACGCCGCGCACGGTTTCGCCTATCCCGCGCTGGAGCTGGCGCTCGCATGGCTGCCCGCCGCCGCCCGGCGGAACGGCATCGCCATGGCCGGCATCCACCGCTCGCATCATTGCGGCGTGGCGGGTCTGGTGGTCGAGCAGCTCGCGGAGGACGGGCTGGTCGGCCTTCTGTTCGCCAACACGCCCGGCGCCATGGCGCCATGGGGCGGCCGGCACGCCCTGTTCGGCACGGACCCGATCGCCTTCGCCGCGCCGCTTGACGGCGCCGATCCCGTGGTCGTGGACATCTCCCTGTCGAAGGTCGCCCGCGGCAAGATCATGGCGGCCAGCCAGCAAGGCAGGGACATCCCCGAGGGCTGGGCGCTCGATGCGAACGGCAACCCGACCACCGACGCGAAGGAAGCGCTGAAGGGCACGATGGTGCCGATGGGCGACGCCAAGGGCACGGCGCTCGCGATCATGGTGGAGCTGCTCTGCGCCGGGCTGACCGGCGCCAATTACGGCTACGAGGCCAGCTCCTTCTTCGACGGCGAGGGCGCCGCGCCGGGCACCGGCCAGCTCGTCATCGCCATCGATCCCACGGCGTTCGGCGATGGCGCGCTGGACCGTTTCGCGGTTCTGGCCGGGGCCATCGACGGAATGGACGGCGCACGCCTTCCCGGCCGACGCCGGCAGGCGCTCAAGGCGAGGCTGCTTGCCGAAGGCGTGCCCTGCGACGACGCCCTGCTGCGGGAGATCGAGGCGCTGGGCCGGTAGTTCAGGATGCTGCTGCATTGACGTTGTGCGTGGTTCGACAAGCTCACCATGAGGGATGCCGGGCATTGCAGTGAGTCCGGCTCCGTAGCGGCGCGGGTAAGTCATGCAGCCCCCACCCGTCCTCATGGTGAGCTTGTCGAACCACGCACAACACCCTTGCCAGGCACAAGGCAGGAACCCGGCCCCCGACCCACCCGATTGCTCTTCAAACGAAAAAACCCCCGGCCAGGCAGGCCGGGGGCCATGTCATCGCATTGCTGGTTTCAGCTCACTGCGCGGCCGCACCAAGCCTCGCATCCACGGAGGCCGTGCACTGGTTGATGGCGGCATTGTAGCTGTCGAGGAAGGCCTGGTTCGCCGGGTCCTGGCCGGTGAACCACGTCTCCATCCCGCTGGCCGCCTGGCGGAAGGCCGCCTTCTCCTCGTTGCTCAGGCTATGGATCGTGCCGCCGGCATCGGTGAAGGCCTTGTAGGAACGCACCTCGTGGTATTTCGGATAGGCCCGCAGATACTGCTCGATCACGTCGAAGCCCTCGACGACGATCTTGCGCAGGTCCTCCGGCATCGACATGAACTTGTCGTTGTTGATAAACCAGGTGCCGCCCATATAGGCATGCCCGTCGAGCGTGATGTGCTTCAGGTGTTCCTGGAAGTTCATCGCCACGATGTCGGTGATGCCGTTCTTGGTGCCTTCGACGACGCCGGTCGCAAGCGAGGTATAGACCTCCGGCCAGGAGATGCCCGTCGGCGCGCCGCCGAGCTGGCGCACGAGTTCCTGCTGGATCTCGGCGGGAATGGTGCGCAGCTTCATTCCCTTGACGTCTTCCGGCGTCTTGATCGGCTTGCCGGTCGTGGCGAAGTTCCGCCAGCCGCCGGAGTTGGACACCACCATCAGACGGATGTTGCCGGTCTCATCCAGCATGCCCTTGCGCAGCATGCTCATGAAGTCCTGATCATCGAACACGCATTCGGCGACCTCGTCATCGCGCAGCATGTAGGGCAGGTCGAGGCCCGCGAAGGCCGGCCAGAGATTGCCCGGCTCGCCGAAGTTCGACTGATAGATGTCGACCAGGCCCGCCTGCATGCCTTCGAAGCACTCGCGGCCGGAAGCGCACAGCGTCCCGCCCGTGT
The DNA here is from genome assembly GCF_000300335.1 of Nitratireductor pacificus pht-3B. GTDB lineage: Bacteria > Pseudomonadota > Alphaproteobacteria > Rhizobiales > Rhizobiaceae > Nitratireductor > Nitratireductor pacificus. The sequence continues at coordinate 45,739 of NZ_AMRM01000012.1, forward strand.
AGATCTCCACGTCGATGCGTCCGTTCGACTTGGTATTGACCAGATGGCGGAACGCCTGGACCGCCTGGTAGTTGTAGTTGTCCTCGCCGGTCGCGAGCGGCGTGACCAGCTTGAATTCAGCTTCCTGGGCGGATGCCGGCAGGGCCGACAGGCTCAGGGCCACGGCAGAAGCCGCAAGGGCGCGTTTCAGAACACTCATTCATACCTCCATTGATTTGCACGGCACTTTCCCAGTGCTCTTGTTGAGACTTGCCGGTCATCCTCCGATGCCGGAAACGATGGTGCCCCAGTTGTCCCACAGCCAGGGCAGGCCGAGCGTGAGGACCGGGATGTAGGCCACGAGCAGGATCACCACGATCTCGGCGATCAAGAAGGGGATGATGGCGCGGACGATCTCCGAGAAGCGCGCGCCGGAGATCGACGTGGCGACGAACAGCACGAGGCCCATCGGCGGCGTCGCCAGGCCGACCGTCACGTTGAGACACATCATCACGGCGAAATGCACCGGTTCAATGCCGTAGGCGGTGGCGGCGGGCGCCAGGATCGGCCCGAGAATAAGGATGGCCGGCCCCGCGTCGAGCACCATGCCGACGATGAACAGGAAGATGTTCACCAGCAGCAGGAACACCAGCACGTTGTCGGACACCGACAGCATGGCATTGGTCAGCATGGCGGGAACGCCCGCGATGGCGACGATCTGGCTGAAACCGCTCGCGACGCCCACCAGGAGCAGGACGACGCCCGACTGGATGGAGGTGCGCTTCAGGATTCCGTAGAAGGCGCGCAGGCCGAAACCGTCCTCGTCGATCAGGCCAAACCGGTGGCCAAGCTTCACCCCGATATTGAGGAGAAGCGCATAGGCGACCGCGACGGCCGCGGCCTCGGTCGGGGTGAAATAGCCCGACAGGATGCCGCCGAGAAGGATGATGGGCGTGAGCAGCGGGAAGAAGGCGCGCAGGCCCGCCTGCCCCCGCTGCTTCCACGCCATCCGCTCGTTGGCGACGGGAAAATCGAACCGGTGCGCCATGAAGGCGGTGACCGCCATCAGCGCGCCGGCCAGCATCAGGCCCGGAACGATGCCGCCGAGGAACATGCGGGCGACGTCCACATTCATCACGAAGGCATAGAGCACCATCAGCCCGGACGGCGGGATCACCGGCCCGATGACCGAACTGGCAGCGGTGATGGCGGCGGCGAACTTGCGCGAATAGCCGTTCTTCTCCATCGCCGGGATGAGCATCGAGCCGAGCGCCGACGTGTCGGCGACAGCGGAGCCGGACAGACCGGCGAACAGGACGCTGGCCGCGATGTTCACATGCGCCAGCCCCCCGCGGATATGGCCGAGCATGGCGCGGGAGAAATCGACCAGCGCCCGCGTCACCATGCCCGAATTCATGATCTCGCCAGCGAGGATGAAGAACGGCACCGCCATGATCGGAAACGAGGATATGCCGGAATAGACGCGGTTCACCTGCATGCCGAGAAACGCCATGCGCTCGATCTGCCAGAGCTGGAACACGCCGGCCCCGATCATCGCGAAGAAGACCGGCACGCCGAGCGCCAGCAGGATCAGGAAGCCCCAGAAGACAGTGAGGCCCTTGAAGGCAAATGCAAAGCCGCCCATGTCTCAGCCCCTCCCCTCTGCGTCGTCCGCGTCCCTGGCGGCCGCCTCGCCCTCCGGCAGGCGCGCCATCCCGTCGAGGTCGAAATTGCGTATGTCCTCCTCGCCGCTGACGAAGGCGCGGACGGATTTCAGGATATGCTCGACCGAGATCATCAGGAGACCGGCAAAGCCGATCGGCAGGATGACGTAGACATACTTGTTCTTGACGACGATCGAGCCTGCGGCCTCCGCGCCGATGAGCGGTGCGGCAAGCGTGCGGATGAGCCGGGTCGTCTGCGGAAGCAGGCTGTTGCCGCCGGAAAAAAACAGCCAGCTGTAGTAGATCGCGCCGATCAGGAGGCCGGCCTCGAGCAGGTGGATCAGAACGTTGAAGAAGGTTCGCGGGCGCACCGGCATCGCCTCCACCAGAACGTCGATCCGCGTGAACTGGTGATGGCGATAGGCCCAGGGCCCGATCAGGAACGAAACCCAGACCATCGAAGCGAGCGCGATCTCCTCGGTCCAGCCGATGGGCGCGCGCAGCTCGCGGCTGATCACCTGCAGGATGATGGCCGCCGTCATCGTCGTCAGGAAGATGCAGGCGATCATGACGCCGAGATTCGACATCACGCGGTTCAGCCGGCCCATGAGATCAATCAGGAGACGCATGCGCCGTCCTCCTGTCGCTTCGGAAGGTCGTGCCAGTTGATCACGCTGCTGCCCGCGAAGAGTTCGGCCCCGGCCACTCCGGAGAACAGCGCATGCTCCTGCGTGCGCGGCCAGACCATGTGCGGGGCGAAGGTCGCCGTATCGTCCGGCGCGTTGGCGTGCAGCGCCAGCCAGTGCCGGCCGGGACCGGCCGCCGCTATGCGACACGCGAAGAAGGCGCCGGCGGGTTCGCCCTCCGGCGTGAAGCCGATCATGAAATCGTCGAAGATCGGGTCTCCGCGCCGGCTGGCTTCGGCGAGATATTCCCGGTGAAGCCCGTCATCGGCGGGAAGCACCCGGACGGCGTCGAAAAGCTGGCCCGCATTGCGGAAGAAGGGGACGGGGATCCCGTGCCGTGAGGCCACCGCCCACAGGCGCTCCATGAAGCCCGGCAGATAGGCCGTCCCCATATGCGCGTCGAGATGGGTCGGGTTCAGACCGTCGGCGATGGCGCGCTCCACCTGCGCGGCGATCTCATCCTCCACCGCGTTCGGGTCGGCGCTCTTCAGCACCTCCTGCGGCCGCCGGTGGAAGAAGCCCTCGTCATCGACCAGACCGCCCGCTTTCCCCGACAGCGGCCGCCAGCGATAGCGGTTCCATTCCGATGTCAGGGTAACGTGGACGCCCATGTCCTGGCCCGGATTTTCGCGATGGTCCTCGACGGCCATCGGATAATAGGGACAGGGCACCATGGCGGACGCGCTGGTCACGGTGCCCGCGGCGCGGAGGGCCTTCCATGCGGTCACCGAGCCGGCGGTGGCCCCGACATCGTCGAGATGCGGCAGGAAGGTCCGGGCGGTCATCGCTACCTCAATCCCGGTTCGGGCATGGTCAGAACCTCCGTGGTGACATCCACCGAGAAATCAGCGTGGCGGCGCACCAGCGACGCGGGAAACGCCGCAGTCTCCGGGGCGAGCAGCATCCGTCTGATCGCCGCCGACTGCCAGTGGCGGTTCATCCAGATGCGCAGCCTGCGCGCGCTCAGGATCTCCTTCATCCCGACCGTGACGGCCATGACGGGGATCCTCTGGATGTTACCGCGCGCCGCGGTGACGGCGTTGATCAGGCGCGTCTTCTCGCACAGATGCACGATGCGCGTCGGCAGCGCGGCAAACCAGTCCGCGTCGGTCACCCCTTCCACCGGGTCGTTGAACGCCAGATGTCCGGTGATGCCGACCCCCGCATAGGCGAAGTCGAGGCCATGCGCCTCGATCAGGCGCGGGATCGCATCCAGCTCGTGCGGGTCGGGCACGATCAGGCGGGGCCGCATGGTCTCGGGCAGCCGTTCCACCAAGTTACGCCGCATATGGCCGCGAAAGCTCAGCGGATCGTCTTCGCCGATCCAGGTATTGTCGCCCTGGAGATATTCGTCCATCACAATGAAGGTGACGCCGGACAGGAAAAGGCGCTCTTTCACACAGCGCTCGGCCAGCAGTTGGTACTGCCCCACCGGGCCGACCGGCACGATCAGCGAACAGACGCCCTTCTCCCGAAGACAGTCGCGGATGTCGGCGAACAGCCGTTCTGCCATGGCAAGGCACAGGGCCTCCGCATCGTCGTGAACGGAAAGGGCCGGACGGTCGAAGGCGCGCAGGGCCTGCTCGTCCGCCCGCAGCGCGGCCTGGGTATCCGCGTCTATGCCCTGATACGCTCCCAAGGCGTCCTCCTCCCACAGTGAACGACTCTTATAACTCTTATATATGAATTCCGTCAATCACGCCCGATTACCTCCTCGATCGGCCTATCGAAGATCCGAGGCATAGTGGAACTGCTCGGTAAGGCACCTGCTGCGGCGCAGCTCGACCAGCGCCCCGTTGAGGGCGAATGCCTGGCGATCGATCTGCAGCACCGGCATGTGCTCGGAGCAGCCCAGCACGTCCGCATCCTCGGCGGAGGCGGCCACCGCCCGAAGCTGTTCGGCGGCGCGCGTGACGGTCGTCACGAAATGCCGCTCGTACAGCTCGTAGATGTTGTTCGGCAGCGGTACATGCACGTCGAGACCCGGGAACCGATCCGCCGAAAGCACGATCTGCTCGCTGAGCATGACCCGTCCCTTCAGCGCGCGGTGGCGGACAATGCGCCAGACGTCACCCTTCGGGCGCAGACCAAGCAGTCTGCTTTCCGAAGCGCTCGGCTCGGCCCGTTTCAGCTGGCTGTAGACGGTTTCCGGCAGAACCCGGTCACCCTTGTCGTCGGCGATCTTGAAGAACTGGAAGAGCGTGCGCCGCTGGTCGTGCTCCGCCACGAACGTGCCGCGACCCTGGTGGCGGACGACGATGCGGTCCGCCGACAGCGCGTCGAGCGCCTTGCGGACAGTGCCCTGCGACACGCCCATCTGCACCGAAAGCTGCTGTTCGGAAGGCAGCAGCGTGCCGGGCTGCCACTCCCCCGAGATCAGCTTGTCCAGAAGCTGCTGCCGGACCTGCATGTAAAGGGGAGTGTATCCGAGCTGCATGCCCGCGCGCCCGGACGAAGATGAAACGGAGGCGGTCGCGGCTCCGGTTCCGCCGTTGCCATCATTGCTGTCGGTCACGCCTATGTCCAAACTCTTATATAAAAGTTATAGGTATTGATACCGCGTCTGCCGGCTGGTGCCAACCATATTGTCTCCGAGGGGCAGGACGCAATCGGGAGGAAACGGATGCAGCGTCGGGTGATTGGCTCGTTCGAGGGACGGGACGTGGAGGAAGTCGTTCTCTCCTCGCGGGAGGGGGTTCGGGTCGCCATCATGACCTATGGGGCGGCGATCCGCGACTGGCAAGTGCCGGTCGGCGGCACGTTGCGATCGGTCACGCTGGGTTTCGACGACTTCGATTCCTACCCGAAGCACAGCCCCTATTTCGGCGCCGTCGCCGGTCGGGTGGCGAACCGCACCGCCGGCGCCGCGTTCATGCTCGATGGGCGGCTGCATCGCCTTGTCGCCAATGAGGGAAGCAACCATCTGCATGGCGGGCCGCGCGGCGTCGGCAAGCAGGTCTGGCGCATCGAGGACCATGACGGCGCCTCCGTAAAGCTCTCCCTGGAAAGCCCCTATGGCGACATGGGATATCCCGGCGCGCTCGCCATCGCGGTCCGCTACCGCCTGACCGGGCACCGGCTCGAAATCACCTTCACCGCCGATCCGTCCTGCCGGACGCCGGTCAATCTGGTGCAGCACAACTACTTCAACCTGATGGGACGCGGCGATGTGCTCGATCACCGGCTAAAAATCGAGGCCGGCGCCTATACGCCGGTCGGCGAGGGCCAGGTCGCCACGGGCGCGATCCTCCCCGTCGACGGCACGAGCTACGACTTCCGGACGGAAAAGACCCTGCGCGACGGTGACGGGGAGCCGCTGTCCTTCGACCACAATCTCGTGCTCGACACGCGCCGCGACCGCGCGCAGCCCGCCGCAATCCTCACCGCGCCGGATGGGTCGCTGTCGCTGCGCCTCTTCACCGACCAGCCGGGCATCCAGGTCTACAATGGCTGGAAGCTCAACGTTCCCGCGCTAGGGCTGGCAGGAGCGCGCTACGAAGCGTTCGGCGGCGTGTGTCTCGAGGACCAGAATTTCCCCGGCTCACTCAACCATGCGCATTTCCCGAACCCCTTCGTGGAGCCGGGCGCGCCCTACCGGCATCGCTGCGCCATCGAGATCGGCTGAATGCGGATCGCGCCATCAGTCTTGTAAAAGACATATGAATATCCTATAGAAGAATTCTGACATATCAGAATGTCAGATTCCTATATAAGAGTTCTCGATGGCTCGCATCCTGACCCTCGGCATGGCCGTTCTCGACCATGTGTTCCAACTCCCTGCTTTTCCCGAAAGCGGCGAGAAATACCGCGCGGAGAGCTACCGCGCTCAGATCGGCGGGCCGGCGACCGTCGCGGCGCTGGCGATCCAGCGGCTGGGCGGCTCGGCGAGCCTGTGCGCCCGCCTCGGCGAAGACGCCAACTCGCGGACCATCATGGCGGAACTCGACGCCGCGGGCGTGGACTGGTCGCCCTCGGTCGTTCTGCCGGGTGCTGTCGCCCCGGTTTCGGCGGTCTATATCGACGAGGACGGCGAACGGCAGATCGTGAACTTTCGCGGCAAGGACCTCGCCGTTTCCGCCGACATGCTGAGCGAAAGCCTGCTGGATGGCGTGGACGCGGTCCTGCTCGATCCGCGCTGGCCCGAAGGGGCCGAGCGCCTCGCCGCCCTGGCCGCCAGGCGGGGCATCCCGTCCGTGCTCGACGCTGAAAGCGATCTGGAGGCGCTCGAGGGCGCCATGGCGCTCTGCACGCACATCGCCTTCTCCACCCAGGGGCTGCGCAGCTATTCGGGCGAGGAGGACGTGGTGCTCGGCCTCAAATACTGCGCCGAACGCTTCAAGGCCTGGCTCGGCGTGACCCATGGCGAGAAGGGCGTGATCTATCTGGACCAGGGCGGCGTCGCGCATGTCGCGGCCTTTGCCGTGCGCACGCTGGACACGCTGGGTGCCGGCGATGTCTGGCACGGCGCCTTCGCGCTGGGCCTCGGCGAGGGGCGTTCGGTCTTCCAGGCGGTGCGGTTCGCCAATGCGGCGGCCGGCCTCAAATGCATGAACGGCACCGGTCAGGAAGCCCTGCCGGGGCGCGAGGAAACGCTCGCGCTGATGACCGGCGGCGGCACGCTGCATTGAGCCGCCGATAGAATCACAAGGGGAGCGACAATGAGCGTATCAGCCGGAAAATACTGGGGGCTTCGCCGCATGGCGGATGCCGCCGGGCGTTTCAAGATGACGGCGGTCGACCAGCGCCCCCCGATCAAGAACCCCATCGCCAAGGCGCGCGGAACCGCCGAGGCGCCCTATGACGACGTGGCGCAATTCAAGCGCCTTCTCGTAGAGACGCTGCAGGACCAGTCCACCGCCCTCCTGCTCGATCCGCATTTCGCCTATCCGCGCGCCGTCGATGTCCTGTCCCCGCAGAAGGGGCTGATCCTCACCCTGGAGGATTCTCTGTTCGAGGAAACGCCGGGCGGGCGGATTTCCTCGGAAATCGACAACTGGTCCGTCGGCAAGATCAAGCGCGCCGGCGGCGACGCCGTGAAGGTTCTGGCCTGGTACCGGCCCGACGCCGCGGCCGAAATCCGCCAGGCCCAGCAGGCCTTCACGCGCCGGATCGGCGAAGCCTGTGCGCGCTACGACATTCCCTTCCTGTTCGAGCTGCTCGTCTACCCGCTGGCCTCCGATGCGGAGCAGACGCGGGACTATGTGGAGATGAAGACCAAGCGCGCCGATCACGTCCTCGCCAGCGTCGAGGAATTCGCCCGACCGGAATACGGGGTGGACGTGTTCAAGCTGGAGAGCCCGGTCGCGGCAGGTGATCTCGAAAACGATACGATCGACGTGGCGGGCCTGTTCCGCGAGATGGGGCGGCTTGCCGGCAGGCCCTGGGTCATGCTTTCGGCGGGTGCGGGCAAGCCGGAATTCGAGACCATCCTGCGGCACGCCTATGCCGCCGGCGCCTCCGGCTATCTCGCCGGTCGCGCGATCTGGCTGGACGCCTTCGCGCATTTCCCGGACTGGCAGCGGATAGAGGAAGGCCTGCGCGGTGACGCCGTCGCCTATATGGAGCGCATCAACCGCCTGACCGACGACCATGCGCAGCCCTGGTTCGACCACCCGCGCTTTGCCGGCCAGAAGCTTTTCGCGCCGGACGATGCCGGGTTCCGCGCCGTTTACCCGGAATTCGACCATGGCTAGAAAGTTGGGCCTGTTCGTCCTCGGGCGCGCCACCTTCGACGTGGACTACGCGCGCGCCTGCGCCGCGCGTGCGGTCGAGGTCTTGCGCATGCAGGACTGCAGGCTTGCCGGAACCGGCGCGATCCTCTTCGACAATGCCGAGGTCACGGCGGCGCTGGACGATATCGCGGAGGAAAAACTGGACGGCATCGTCGTCGTGCAGAGCACCTTCACCGACGCGGAAGCCGTCTGCATGATCGCCGAGCGGACGGGACTGCCGCTCTACATCTGGGCGCTTCCGGAACCGCGCACCGGCGGACGCCTGAGGCTCAATGCCTTCTGCGGCCTCAATCTGGCGGCGCACGCGCTCGGGTTGAGGAACGTGCCCTGCATCAGCCTCTACGCGGCACCGGATGCGCCCGCCATCGAAACCGAAATCGCCGGCTGGCTCGCGGCGGAACCCGCCGCGCCGCCCCGGACACGCGTGGCGGAGCCTGTTCCCTCCGAGGCGGGAGCGAGGGGGCTGGACGCCCTGCGGGGCGCCCGCATCGGACGCATCGGCGCCCATCCGGCGGGCTTCGATACCTGCGCCTATGAGCCGGCGCGCCTGTCAAGGCTTTGCGATGCCCATGTGGAGCCGGTGGCGCTCGAGGACCTGTTCGCCGCCGCCCGCGAAGTGCCGGACAGCGCCGTCGGCGCGCTTCTGGAGGAATGCTCCGCCGTCTCGGGGATCGGCGAACTCGACCCGGACCAGCTCCTTCGCTCGCTCCGGCTCAAGGGCGCCCTGGATGCGCTGAAGGAACGGGGACGGTTCGACGGCTTTGCCCTGCGCTGCTGGCCGGAGACCTTCACGGAATATGGCGGCGCCATCTGCGGTCCTGTCGGCATGATGGGAGAGAAGCGGACGCCCTGCGCCTGCGAGGCCGATGTCTACGGCGCCCTCACCTCGCTGATGCTGCAGGCGCTTTCGGACGCTCCGGCGTTTCTGGCCGACATCGTCGACATCGACGATGCCACGGATACGGGCGTCGTCTGGCACTGCGGTCAGGCCCCCGCCTCGATGGCCGATCCGGCAGCGCCGCTGGAGGCGACGATACACTCCAACCGCCGCATGCCCCTGCTGTTCCAGTTTCCGCTGAAGCCGGGGCGCGTCACGCTGGCGCGCATCAGCCAGGCGCGCGGCGCGCAATCCATGGTGGTGGCAGGCGGCGAGATGATCGCCGCACCGCCCTCCTTTTCGGGAACGTCCGGTGTCGTGCGCTTCGACACCGCGGCGAAGACAGTCCGGCAGCGCCTCCTCGCTGCCGGACTGGAACATCATCTCGCCCTCGTCTACGGCGACCATCGCGATGCGCTCGAACACGTCGCGCATGGCCTCGGCCTGCCTGTTCTGGATCTCACGCAATGACCATAAGATACGCCATCATCGGCTCCGGCATGATGGGCCAGGAACACATCCGCAATCTCGCGCTGGTGGAGGATGCGAAGATCGTCGCCATCGCCGAGCCCGATGCGGCGATGCGCGCCGCGGGTGCGGCGCTGGCCGGCCCGGGCGTCGCCCTCCACGCCGACATGCGCGATCTGCTCGGCAGCACCGATGCGGACGCGTTCCTGGTCGCCTCGCCCAACCACACCCATGCCGACATCCTCGACCGGCTGATCGACGACGGGCGCCCTGTGCTGATCGAGAAGCCCGTGGTGAAGGACCTAGCGCAGGCCAGGCGCATTGCCGCCAAGGCACGCGAGGCCCGTGCGCCGATCTGGGTGGCGATGGAATACCGCTACATGCCCGGGGTCTCCCGGCTGCTGGAGGAACTGCGGGCCGGGCGCTCCGGAGAACTGAAGATGGTCTCGATCATCGAGCGCCGCTATCCCTTCCTCGAGAAGGTCGGTTCATGGAACCGGTTCAACGCCTCTTCCGGCGGGACGCTGGTGGAGAAATGCTGCCACTTCTTCGACCTGATGCGGCTGATGACCGGCAGCGAGCCGGTCCGCGTGCAGTCCATCGGCGGCCAGGCAGTCAACCATCTGGACGAGCGCTACGACGGCAGGGTGCCGGACGTTCTCGACCATGCCTTCACCCTCGTCGAGTTCGCCAACGGCGTCAGCGCCATGCTCGAACTGTGCATGTTCGCGGAAGGCTCGCATTTTCAGGAGCGCGTCAGCGCCATCGGCACCAGCGCCCTGCTCGAGGCGCGCGTGCCCGGCCCCGGCCGGTTCGAACCCGACGGCCGGCACAAGAATGCCGAATTCGTCGTGGCGCGCCGGGACACGCGCGCCGAAACGGTCGAGACCATCGAGGTCGATCCCGAGCTTCTGAAGCGCGGGGACCATCACGGTTCGACCTTCATCCAGCACCAGCGCTTCAACAGGATGCTGCGCGAGGGCGGTGAGCCGGACGTCTCCCTGTCCGACGGCCTGAAGGCAGTCGTCATGGGACTGGCGGCGCAGGAGTCCATCCTGAGGCGCGGCAGCGTCGATATCGGAACCGGCGACTACCGCGTGGAATAGGAGTGTCCCGCGCCGCGCTCAACCGGCATTCTCCGTCGCGCTGGCCGCGCCGCGCGGCCTGGCCAGCGCCATGACGGATATGGACAGAAGCACGAAGCCGAGCCCGGCGACCCAGAGGCTGCCGCGCAGATAGGCCTCTCCGGCCAGGGCGGCGGATAATGCGACGCCGAGATTCGCCGCGCTGGTGCTGAGGGCCAGCAGGACGCCGCGATGCGTCTGCGAAAGACCTGCGATATGCGCTTCCAGCCCCGGCGCGCCGATCCCTCCGGCAACCGCCCAGACGCCCAGCGCCAGCACGACAGCAAGGAGCGCTGGATCGGGAAGCGCGAACACAACCGCCAGGCAGACGATGACGAGCGCCATGGCCAGCCGCATCGCGCGCCTGCCGCCGCCGATCCGCCTGATCGCGGCCGGCGCCAGCGCGTTTCCGGCGACGGAAAGAACGCCGAACCCCACATAGACGAGGCCGACCTGCTGCGTGTCCAGATACAGGCCGTCGCGCAGCCGCTCGCCGACCAGCGAATAGATTCCAACTGCGCCGCCGAGGCCGAAGAACATTCCGCACAGCGATCCGACCGTGCCGGGCACCAGGAGCCTGCCGCCTCCCGGCCCGGTTCGACGCTGACGTTCCGGCCTCCTTCCATTCCGCAGGACGGCCGGCCCGATCGCACCCACGGCCAGTGCTGCAAGCCCAAGCGCAACGAAGGCTGCGCGCCACGACCACAGTTCGGTCAGATACGCGCCCAGTCCCGGCCCGGCCATCAGGCCGGTCGTCAGTCCGCTCATCACGAAGGCGATGCTCTTGGCCGCTTCCTCGCTCTCGTCCGCCGCGAGCGCGAAGGCGATGGGCAGCATGCCGGCGCTGGCGACGCCGGTGAGGGCGCGGGTCGCGATGCCCCATTCGAAGCTGGAGACGAAGCCCGTCAGGACGGATGCCAAGGCGAACACCGCCGTCGACGGCAGCAGCACGGCCAGGCGCCCGTGCCGGTCGGACAGGAAGCCGAACAGCGGCGCGAGCAGCGCCAGCGGCAGGGCGTAGGCCGTCACGAACAGCGTCACCCTTTCCGGGACGACGCCCAGGTCGTTGCCTATCGGCGTGAGGATCGGTCCGAGCAGAAACTCATCGGCCCCCACGAGAAAGGCGACGAGGAAGAGAAACGGATGCTTGAAGGCGTTCATGAACAGGCTCACTCGCTTGGTTTTCATCACCAAGGGAAGCCTTCAGCGAATCCAGCTGTTCGATCACCGCCTGCCGTGTCTTCGACAGCCCGGCCATCAGCCGGTCGATCTGCTGCAGCTTGTGCGCGAGGCCTGCCACCGCATCGTGACAGGCGCCGGCATTTGCGTCGTCGAGGCAGGGCGCGATCGCCATGATCTCCCGCGTCGAATAGCCGGTCGCGATCAGGTCGCGAATCCGCGCCGCCCGCCTGATGTCGGCCGGCGTGTAGCGCCTGTAGCCGTTGGCGTCGCGGCCCGGGTGGAGCAGCCCTTTGCCCTCGTAGTGCCGCAACGTTCGCGGGCTCACCTGAAGGGCTTTCGCGGCATCCTGGATCAGCATCGTGCTTCCCTTTCGAGCGCTGTTCTAGCCCCTTGACACTAGTGTCAATGTCAAGCCGCAATCCAGATAAAACGGAAGCGCTGCGCCAAGGGCCTGAGGTAAGCGCATGTGCGGATCGGCATTGGCGCGCCGTCATGTGCTCTGATATGGGGAAAACCGGATGCCTGCGCGTGGCATCGACGCCTGCTTGGCCGCCCCGTCACGCAAAAGGGTGTCGCGCGAAGGCATCGGGGCGCCGTGCCACCCGCGTCGCATGTCGACGCTGCGAGCCTCCCGCCGGAGCAGACGCTCGTCCGCTGCGGAGTGCGTCCACGACCTAGACCTTGAAACGAAAAGATGCCACTCTCTCGTCTTGGATCAAGGATCAATAAATTGCGCAACCCCAGCGTTCAGGCATGAAGATCACAGGCAAACGAGCATATTCGAGTGCGGCCGAGTACGCGACCTCGGAGATCCGGCGCATGATCCTGAACGGCGAACTGCCGGCGGGGGAGCGGCTCGAGCAGGAGCAGATCGCCGAACAGCTCGGCATGAGCAGGCTCCCGATACGCCAGGCGCTCGACCGGCTCAAGGAGCAGGGCTTCATCGACATGCTGCCGCACAGGGGCGCAATCGTTTCGCCCCTCACGCTCGAGGACATGGTCGAGCTCTACGCGGCGCGCCAGCGTCTGGAAGCATGGGCGCTGACGGATGCCTGGCCGCACTACACGCCCGATGTCGTCGGTACGCTCAGGGACAGCCTGAGATCGTGCGAGGCGGCGGCGGAGCGCGGAGACCTGGACGATTTCATGGTCGCCAACCGGAACTTCCACCTCCAGACCTACGCGCCGGCGGGCAACCGGCATCTGCAGAGCATCATCGTCAAGCTCTACGACCTCTCCGAGCGCTACCAGCGCACGTCCCTCCAGCAGCCCGGACGCATGCAGCTTTCCAACACCCATCATGCGGACATGCTGAAGGCCATCGAGGATGACAGCCTCGAAGGTCTTCTCGCCGCCGCCGCGCGGCACAACGGCGCGACCCAGCTCTCGGTGGAAAGCAGGATCGACGCCTGAACATCCGGCGGCCGGACTGCCGTCAGTGGGTGCCTTCCAGGACCGCGCCAACTTCCGTCAACCGCCGGCGCAGCTCGACGACATCCGTGTCGCGGACGTCGAAATCCGCGTTCCGCTCGCCGGCCATGGCGGCGGCGATGCCGCAGGCCTGCCCCATCGCCATGCAGCCCCCCATGACGCGCGCCGAGGCATGCGCCTCCCTTTCCGCCGAAAAGCAGCGGCCGGCGACCAGCACGTTCTTCAGCCCTAGCGGCACCAGGCAATCGAACGGAATGTCATAGGACCCGCCGTCCGCCACGGGAATGCGGACCTGGCCCGTTCCTTCCTGGTGGATGTCGATATGGTGGCAGCCCTTGGCGACGCCGTCCGCGCGCTTGCGGCCCGTTCTCACGTCCTGCGAGGTCAGCACATACTCTCCCGCCACGCGGCGCGTTTCGCGGATGCCCATCTTCGGCGCAAGACCGGACAGGGTCGCGCCCTCGAACCCGGGAACGCGCCTTTGCAGGAACGACATGCACTGGTGCACCTGCCCCATCAGGGCGCCCAGCGCGCCGGAAAGCTCGCGCGTGTGCATCGGGTTGTCGAGCGTCACCCGCGTGCTGTTGACGCACACCTCGCGTCGCGCCTCGGAGGTCGGCTGGATCATGATCAGCGCCGTCGGGTAGAGCTCGCCGCTGTCGATGGCCTGGCCCAGCAGGGGGCCGTCCCCCTTGAAGAACACGCAGGGTTGCCCCTGCCGATGGATCTCCTCGACCAGCTCGGCGTCGCTCCGGTTTCCCCGGATCGCCTCGCTCTCCCCGACCGCGACATACTCCGGATGGCTGCGGACGAATTCCAGCAGCGCGGCGGTATCGACGCCCGCCATGCGGAACATCATCGAGACCGGCTGCATGCGCTCCTTTTCGCCGGCGGCGAGGAACGTCCCGCCGCCCGCCGCGCAGATGTCGCCGTCGCCGGAGCAGTCGATGATCGTCCGTGCCGTCAGGAGGTTCCGCCCCGACTTGTTGCGCACCATGACGCCGTCGATCCTGCCGTCATGCATGACGATGTCTTCCGCATAGCTGTGCAGATAGACATCGACGCCCGCCTCGTGGACCAGCTGCGGAACCGCGATCTTCATGATCTCCGGGTCATAGGCGAAATACTGGATGAGCCGCCAGTCGCTGAGCCGGCGCACGAACCCGCCCAGCGCCTCGCAGCGCTGCATCAGCTTGTCCAGCACGCCCCCGGAGATCTGTTCGCCGCGTGCATTGATCGCCCCGTCGATGGTCATGCCGGTCAGCAGCTCGCCGCCGAGCATGCCGCCTGCCTCGATGAGCGCCGTGCGCGCGCCGGCCTCGGCCGCGCTGATCGCAGCCGCCACGCCGGCGCTTCCCGCGCCGACGACGACGACGTCATAGGAGTGATGATCGATCGGACTGGACATGATTGGCAAACCTCGATGTGGATGATGTCTGGGAGCTGGATCAGCCGGCATAGCCGTAGAGACGGGGCAGCAGCAGAACCAGGTCGGGAAGATAGGTCGTCAGCACGAGCGCCAGGATCAGCGCCAGCACATAGGGAAGCGTCGCCCGCGCGATGCGGCCCACCGGCAGCCCCGAGATGTCGGCGACGATGAACAGCGACATGCCGACCGGCGGCGTCACCACGCCGATGGTGAGCGCCAGCACGATGATGATGCCCAGATGGACCGGGTCGATCCCGAGCTGCATCGCTATGGGCAGGAGGATCGGCGTCACGATCACCAGGTTCGCCGACGCGCTCTCGAACATGCCGAGAATGACCAGCACCACCAGGATGATGGCGAGCACCACGGTCGTGTCCTCGCTGATCGAGAGCAGGCCATGGGCGATCGCCTCGGGAACCTGTTCCACCGTCAGCCCCCAGGCGAACGCCTGGGCTGCGGCGAGGATCAACAGGACCACGGCCGAGGAATGCACCGACCGCACAACCGCCTCGGCCAGTTGCCGGACCCGCAGCTCGCGCAGGATGAACCCCAGCGCCGCCACGTACAGAACCGCCGTCACACCGGCTTCCGTTGGGGTGAAATACCCGCTCAATATGCCGCCGACGATGACCAGCGGAGCGGTGATCGGCAGGAGCGCGTTCCAGAAGGCGCGCGCGAGCGTGCGCATGCCCGCCCATTCCTGCACCGGACAGTCTTCCCGCTTGAACAGGACGAGCAGGTAGATGACCGACATCAGGCAGGCGCCCATGGCGAGGCCGGGCAGGATGCCGCCCAGGAACAGGTAGTCGACGCCCACCTCGGCGATGGCCGCATAAAGAACCAGATGGATGCTGGGCGGGATGATCGGGCCGATCGCGGAAGAAGCCGCCGTGATCGCGGCGGCGAACTCCGCCCGGTAGCCGGCCTTCCGCATCGCCTCGATCTCGACCCGGCCGAGCCCCGCCGCATCGGCGGAGGAGGAGCCGGAAATCCCGGAAAAGATGATGCTGGCCACCACGTTCACATGGCCGAGCCCGCCACGGACATGCCCGGCCAGCGCCGAGGCGAAATCGAACAGCCGCCGGGTGATGCCGCCGCTGTTCATCAGCTCGCCCGCCAGAATGTAGAGCGGAACGGCGAGCAGCGTGTAGTTGTAGATGCCGCCG
Organism: Nitratireductor pacificus pht-3B; assembly: GCF_000300335.1. GTDB lineage: Bacteria > Pseudomonadota > Alphaproteobacteria > Rhizobiales > Rhizobiaceae > Nitratireductor > Nitratireductor pacificus. Next base: position 61,477 of record NZ_AMRM01000012.1, read on the forward strand.
ATCAGGGATTGCCCGGCAACCGACAGCGGAATGCCGGAGGACAGGAGATAGAGCACAGCCGCCACCAGGAAGGCGAGCGCCACGGGCGTGCCGAGCGTCATGAACAGCGCGAAACCGCCGAGCAGAAGGGTGAGGCTCATTTCGATACGGCCTCCGTGGAGACGGCACCCCGGCCGCCGATCACCGCCAGCAGCGCCGAGGCGGCGATGGAGAACATGGCCCAGACCACCGGCAGCGAGGTCAGCGCACGCGGCAGGCCCAGGGTCGACAGCGTCTGCTCCCACTGCCTGCCCATCAGCTCGAACAGGGCAAGGCCGGCCAGGACGAGCAGGACGGCCAGCGCCGCGTCGAGCGCCCGGCCGGCGATGTCGGCCAGAAGGGGCGGCATCGCCTCGAGCACGCCCGTTACCCCGACATGCCCGCGCTTCTTGTAGATGGCGCTGGCGCCGATGAAGGTGAGCCAGACCTGAGCCAGAAGGGACAGCTCGCTCGTCCAGATCACCGGAGAATCGAACACCGAGCGCGAGATGACCCCGATGGCGGTCGCAACGACGATGACGACCAGCGCCACGCATGCGACCGCGATTTCAACGCGCTGGATGGCGCGACCGACACTGTTGAAGCTTAGCATTGCGATCCCGTTGCGCGTTCGGTTGCCTGCGTCCTGCCCAATGTCCGGTAAAGGCCCGGGCGGGCCTTCACTGGCGGAGTCCCTGGATCTCCTCGAACAGGCCGGCGCGCCACAGGCCGCGCGTCTCGAAATCCTGGGCGACGGCCCGGGCACGCTCGCCGAAGGGCTCAAGGTCGATGTCGGTCAGCGTCGCGCCCTCGGCAACCATCTTCTCGCGCTGTTCCGTGAACTGGTCCTGGATCAGGGAGGTGTAGAAGTCGCCGGCCTCGACGGCCGCCTGGACCAGCTGGTCCCGTTCTTCGGCCGAGAGCTTCTGGTATGCGCCCTCGTTCATCATGATGTTGAACGGGGCAAGGCCGTGGTTCGTCATCGTGATGTGCGGCGCGACCTGGTAGAATTTCTGCGCGTAGACGGAACTCAACGGCGCTTCCATACCATCGACAATGCCTGTCTTGAGCGCGAGGAAAGCTTCCGCGAAAGGGATGATCGTCGGCTTGGCGCCGAAGGCCGACCAGGTGCTGATGAAGGACTCGATGTCCGGCATCCGAAGCTTCTTGCCGTTGACGTCATCGATCGAGCCGACGGCGTCGCGTGTCAAAAGGACGCGCGGCAGGCGGTACCAGTTGTCGGCCAGGATACGCACATCCTTCTGGGCAAGCATCTCGTCGCGCATGGCCGCATAGGTGCCCGACGCCTGGAACGCCTTGAGGTGATCGAGGTTCTCGAACACGAAAGGCATGGAGAGGACGGCGAAGTCCTTCACCAGATGCTGGTTCCAGTCGGCCACATTGGCGAACATGTCGATGGCGCCGGTGTTGATCATGTCGATCATCGAGCGCTCGTCACCCAGCTGCCCGGCCGGGTACACGGTGACGGTGACGCTGCCCCCGGACTTCTCGGATGCAAGCTCCGCGAAGCGTTCCAGCGCCTGGACCTCGAAGCTGTTCGGCGCATGAACACCGCCCAGCTTCAGCGCAGCGGCGTTGACTGCCGGGGCCATCATTGCGGAAGCGGCGAGAACCATCGCTCCCAGCCAGTTTGAATTGATCCTCACGTCCATCCTCCCAACAAGCTGAATCAAAATCTCTGCGACAAAAGATCATGGATCAATGATCCATGTCAAGCGGAAGCAGTCGCCCCTTTGGGGCGGCCGGAAGTCGCCGCTCCTCGGCCTGGAGCGCCGAACCATGCTTTTGAGCCGGAAACGGCGCACGGTTCCCGGAGTTTCCCTATGGTCGCGAGCCGGACAGGAAACTCCGGCCGGGAGTGACCCGCCTCGTCAGATGATTGCCGACCGCGCCCCTGTTCAGCACGGGTCCCAGCCCCGGTATCGAGCCGACCATCCGCAAGCGCCAGCGCGCCGCCGCCTGACGATCCCCCCGCCGCCGCTCCCTGTTGCCGCCTGGGCGCATGGTTGCAAGACCCTCGGGAACGAAGCCATGCTTCCTCTACCGTCACGGTCCCGCCCACCCAGCATGACGCGACCACGGACCGCATGCGCGACAAACATGATAATTCTAATCAGCTATTGCGCAGGGCAGGATCCGGTGCTAACCGATTGGTTGGTAACATACCAATATCTCGGAGATGACGATGGGAGTTCGGAGCAGGCTGGCGTCTGAAGGCGGCCGGCAAAGACGGGTGGCGAACCCGTTCGGTATCCGCGGGATGACATGCGTCACCAGCTCGTCTCCGATGCGCGTGCCTCCCCCGGCGCAGACCTGCTGCGCCCGCCGTTTCGGCGAAACCCGGGTCCGCTTCTGATGACCCGGGAAAAAAGCTTCCGCATCGAAGCGCTGCCGCTGCTGGGCGCGCTCGCCGCCAACGCAGCGGCGCAATCCTTCATTCTGGTCGTGCTGCCCCCGCTTGGCCGCGACCTCGGCTTCTCGCCGATGGAAACGGGGCTTCTGCTCGGCCTGACGGCGCTTGTTCTGCTCATATCGGCTCCGGTCTGGGGCCATGTGAGCGAGACGCGCGGCCGCCGCTTCGTGCTGCTGGCGGGACTTGCCGGCGCGGCGCTCGGCCCGGCCCTGATGGCGGCCGTGATCGCACTCCGGCTCGACGGCGCCCTCGACCAGCTGCCGGCATTCGCCTTGCTGTTTGCGGCGAGGACGGGACAATCCCTCCTCGCTGGCGGCCTGCTGCCCGCCGCCCAGGCCTGGATGTCGGACCGCACGACGCAGGAGCGCCGCGCCGAAGGCATGGGGCTTCTCGGCGCATCCTATGGGATCGGCGGCATCGCCGGCGCGGGCGTCGCCTACGCTCTGGGCGGGACCGCGCCGACCCTGGCACTGGCCGGGCTCGCCGCGACCGTCCTCGTCGGCTTCGTTCTGGTCCGGCGCTCGGTTTTCGACCGCAGGCGCGAGGACGCGACCCCCGGCATGCCCGCAAGGATCCTTCCGCTCCTGCGTCTGGTCTGGCCCTTCCTGTGCGTGACGTTCCTGGGCGTCGCCGTCTACGGCGTCGCGCAGCATGTCACCGCATTGCGGCTCGAAGACAGCTTCGGCTTCGCCCGCACCGACGCGATCTCGCGGGCAGGCGGCGCGCTGATGGGCGCCGCCCTGGTCATGGCGCTCGTCCAGACCTACGGACTGCGACGGCTGAGGCTCCCGCCGCGCCGGCTTGCCCTGCTTGGTGCCGGCGTCGCAGGGGCAGCGATGACGGGCATGGTTCTGGCGACCGATGCGCTTGTCCTCACCATCGCCTTGCTGGCGATGGGCGCAGCGCTCGGACTGCTGCTGCCGGGCAATCTCGCGCAGCTCAGCCTGACCGCCGGACAGCGGGCGCAAGGCCGCGCCGCCGGCGTCAACGCCGTGGCGCAGGGACTCGGAATGGCCGCGGGGCCGATCGCTGGCGCAGCTCTGCATCGCTTGTCGCCGGTCGCTCCTTCGCTCGCGGCAGCCGGCATGATGGCAACCGCCGCACTCGTGATACTGACCACCCGCAGGGAGAATGGCCGATGACCGCGTTTCCGGACCAGGCGGCGCTGGACTACGACAAGAGGATCCTGCGGCTGGTGCCCGGCTACCGGGTGGCCCTCGACCTGATGGCCTGCCAACTGGCGAGCAGGACAACCGGCGAGCCCCGCATCCTCGTGCCGGGCTGCGGCACCGGGGCAGAGATCATCGCGCTGGCGCGGCATCTCCCCGACGCCCGCTTCACGGGGTTCGATCCTTCGGAAGGAATGCTCGGCGTTGCGCGGGCACGCACGGCGGCAGCGGGCATCGGGGAGCGAACCGCGCTCACGCACGGCATGCTGCACGACCTCCCCGACGAGCCCCATCACGATGCGGCGACCGTCTCGCTCGTGCTGCATTTCCTGCCTGACGACGGAACCAAGCTGACATTCCTGACCGGCATCGCGCGCCGTCTGGTTCCCGGCGCTCCGCTCCTGCTCTTCGATGCAATCGACAGGAACGGCGACGACGATACGCTGCGCATCTGGCTGCAGTCGCAGGGGCATGACGCGGAAACGGTCGAATCCGTGCTCCGGCGCATGCGCGGGCAATGGTACCGGACGACAGCGGAACGCCTGGACCAGCTGCTCGCCGATGCGGGTTTCGGCGAGGCAAGGACCTGGTTTCGGGCGTGCGGCTTTCACGGTGTTTGTGCGGAACGGAGGCAGGCCTGATGAGCGGCAAGGACGGAATCCTCATCGTCGGTGGCTATGGCCATGTCGGGCTGGACATCGCCACCCGGCTTTCGCGCCCGCAGTTCCCACCCGTCAGGCTGGCGGGGCGGAATGCCGCGAAGGCACGCGAGGCGGCGGCATCCCTCGGCTGCGGCGGCGTCCACATCGATCTCGAGGATCAGACGACCTGGGACCACGCGCTCGAGGGGATCAACGTCGTGGTGGTCTGCATCGACCAGGACGACGCCCGCTTCCCGGCCCATTTCCTGGCAAGGGGCATGGCCTATGTCGACATCACCGCAAGCGATCCCTTCTTCCGGGAGGTCGAAGCGCTTGATGAGCTCGCCCGGGAAAAAGGCGGCAGCGCGATCCTGTCCGTCGGCCTCGCGCCCGGCCTGACCAACCTCCTGGTCAAGGCATGCGCCGACGGTCTGGAGCACCCAATGCGGGCGCGTATCGGCATCATGCTCGGCCTCGGCGACGCGCATGGACCCGCCGCGATCGCCTGGACGCTGGAACAGTTCCGCTCCTTCCGCGGAAGAGCCATGCCGGTGGAAACGATGCCCTTCGGCGCGCCGCCGCGGAACCATCCGGCAATTCCCTTCGATTTCGCTGACCAGCATGTGGTGCGCCGCACCCTTGGCCTGACCGCGGCGAGCACCCTGCTGACGTTCGACTCGCCTCTTCTTGCCCGCCTGACGTTTCCCCTACTGAGGTTCATCGCCGCGACCCCGTGGCTGAGCAGGTTCGCCGCGAAGGCCATGCTCCGCTTTCGCGTCGGGTCCGATCGCGCCGCTCTCGCCGTCGAGGTGCAGGGACGCGACGGATCGCAGCGGGCGCAGCTTGAGGGACGCAAGGAGGCGCGGATCACCGCGCTGGTCACCGCACTCGCGGTCGAGCACATCCTTCGCACTGGCGCTCCGGCCGGCGTGCGTCATATAGAACAGGTCCTGTCGATCGAAACCCTGGCCCCGGCTCTTCGCGAGCATGGCGTCGTGCTTCGCCTGCCGGACCGTCCGGCGCCCGGGAACGGAGCGGGATAGAAGAACGCGCATTCGGGAGTCCTGATCTTGCCCAGCCAGCAGAAGAACACCCGCCAGCTGATCCTCGACACCGCGCTCGACATCGTCGAGACGGAAGGGATGAAGGCGCTGACGCAGCCGAGGATCGCCAGGCTCTCCGGAATCCGCCAGTCGCATCTGACCTACTACTTCCCCCGCAAGGCGGAGCTCTATCTGGCGCTGCTCGACGCCTCGCATGAGCGGGCCGAACGCACCGGCGGCGGGGAACCCCCGACGCTGGAGGCGATGCTCGCCACCCTGTTCTTCGAACCGGAGCGGATGCGCTTCTTTCTATCGATCCTGCTGGAAGTGGGCGGCGACCCGGATCTGCTGCCGGTCATGCGCGACCATGCCGCGGGGCTGGCCGCCGAGATCGCGGCGCGGCTTGGCCGCGGGCCGGACGATCCGGACATCCTCGCCTTCGTGGACGAATTGCGCGGCTTTGCCCTGCGGGCGCTGATGTCTCCGGAGCTGGCGAGGGACGGGCTTGGGCAGTTGCGCACCCTTGCAGGCAAGCATGGCCTGACCCTAGATCCGCCTTCCGGCGACCCCTGATTCCTCCGCGAAGATCCGGGCCTGCTGGTCGAGCGCCGCCCACAGCTTGCGGACGGAAGAACGCCGCGTTTCACGCAGCGAGAACAGCCTCACTTCCAGGCTGACCTGCCATTCGGGGCCGCCGACGCCGATCAGTTCACCCCGGTCGAGCGCGTCCCGGGCGCAGCTCTCCGGCAGCAGCGTCATCGCCCTGTAGCGCAGCGCCATGCGTTTCAGCACCTCCGAAGTGGGGCTTTCTCCCAACCGTCGAAAGACGACCGGCGTCGCCCTGTTTCTCCGCAGCAGGAGCTGCTCCACACCGGCGAAATAGCCGTCGGGAGAGTACCCCATGAAGGGGAAACCCTGCGCCTCGTCCGGCGACGCCGGATCGTAGAGCGCCGTTCCGTCTTCCATCGTCGGCGACACCAGCAGCATGGGTTCGAAGGTCAGGACCCTCGAATCGAAGCGCGAAGCCTCGAACAGGAGCGGCACGTCGCTATGCGCATATTGCAGCACCAGGTCGATCTCGCCCTCGGCCAGGTGATGCACCATGTCGTGGAAGTTCTGGGTGAAGATATGCGTCGTGAAATGCCCGGTAAGAGGTTCCAGCCCGTGCAGCCAGTCCGGGATGAAGTTGAGGTTCAGCGTGGTCGCCGCGGCTATGCGCAGGTCGGGCCGGTTCACGTGGACGCTCTGCTGAAACTGCGCGCGGTCCGCATAAAGCGAGGAAACGATGCTCTCGGCCGTCTCGCGAAAGGCGCGCCCCTCGTCCGTCAGCGTCACCGGATAGGTGCGCCGGTCGAAGAGCGCGACCCCCAGCCAGCTCTCCAGCGCCCTGATGCGGCGGCTGAAGGCGGGCTGGGTAACGTTCCGCTCTTCCGAGGCGCGCGAGAAATTGCGCGTCTGGGCGAGCGTCAGGAAGTCTTCCAGCCATTTGGTTTCCATGGTCCGGAAAGCACCATGCCAGCATGAAACAGACAAGCATCAAATTATGCCGAATCGGCATAGTCCATGCGAAAATGGCGTTGGCCACCTTCCTTCCCGACGGTTTCACTGGCGGCACGGCGCGGCAACAAGCGCTGCGGTATTCGGGAGAGGGAACGGCGTACGGGTGGAAGCACAGTCCAACATGGCGGCGGCGAACGTTCTCGAACTCGCCGGCCTCGACATCTCATTCGGCCACGGCGACTACACGTTCAACGCCGTTCGCAGCCTGTCGCTGGAGGTAAAGCGCGGCGAAACAGTGGCGATCGTCGGCGAATCGGGATCCGGAAAATCCGTCAGCGCGCTGTCGATCATGCGCCTGGTGGAATTCGGTGGCGGCCGGATCGAGGGCGGCAGGATTCGCTTCCGCCGGCGCGACGGACGCGAAATCGACCTGGCGTCGCTCGATCCGGAAGAGGCGCGGCGCATTCGCGGCAACGAGATCGCCATGATCTTCCAGGAGCCGATGACCTCGCTCAATCCGGTCTTCACCATCGGCGACCAGATTGTCGAAGCCATTGTGACGCATCAGAAGAAAAGCCGGCGCGAGGCGGCGAAGATCGCGCTGGACATGCTCCAGCGCGTCCGCATCCCCGATGCCGCGCAGGTGATGAAGCGGCACCCTCATCAGCTGTCGGGTGGCATGCGCCAGCGCGTCATGATCGCGATGGCCCTGTCCTGCAAGCCGCAGCTTCTGATCGCCGACGAACCGACCACGGCGCTCGACGTCACGATCCAGGCGCAGATCCTGCGGCTGATCCGCGAGTTGCAGCAGGAACAATCCATGTCGGTCGTGTTCATCACGCATGACATGGGCGTCGTTGCGGAAGTGGCCGACCGGGTGGTGGTCATGTATCGCGGCGAGAAGGTGGAGGAAGGCGACGTCGAGACGGTCTTCCGCTCGCCCAGCCATCCCTATACGAAAGCGCTTCTGAAGGCGGTTCCCCATCTGGGGGCGATGCGCGGCACCAGCGCCCCGGCGCCCTTCCCGGTGCCGGGCAAGAGCGACGAGGCTCCGGCTGCGCCTGCCGCTCCGGCGGCGCCCATCGCCTATGACAGCGAACCGCTCCTTTCCGTTCGCGGCCTGACGACCCGTTTCGACATCGGCGAAGGCCTGTTCGGCCGCATTACGAAACGCGTTCACGCGGTCGAAGGCCTGAACCTCGACATCTGGCCGGGCGAGACCCTGGGTCTTGTCGGGGAATCGGGATGCGGAAAATCCACCACGGGCCGCTCGATCCTGCGTCTGGTGGAAGCCGAGGCGACGAAGCTGCGCTTCGACGGCGAAGACCTGACCCGCCTGTCGAAGAGCGACCTCCAGAAGCTGCGCCGTCGCATCCAGTTCGTGTTCCAGGACCCCTATGCGTCGCTCAATCCCCGGCTGACCGTCGGATACTCCATCTCCGAGCCGATGCTGCTGCATGGGCTGGAGGACCGGCGCAATGCCTTCGACAAGGCCGTCTGGCTGCTCGAGCAGGTCGGGCTCCAGGCCGACCATGCGAACCGCTATCCGCATGCCTTTTCCGGCGGCCAGCGGCAGCGCATCGCCATTGCACGCGCGCTCGGCACCGATCCGAAGCTGATCATCGCCGACGAGGCGGTTTCCGCGCTCGACGTTTCGGTCCAGGCGCAGGTGATCAACCTGCTGATGGATCTTCAGGCGCGTTTCGGCCTCGCCTATCTGTTCATCTCGCACGACATGGCCGTCGTGGAGCGGATCAGCCACCGCGTCGCGGTCATGTATCTGGGGCAGGTCGTCGAGACCGGACCGCGCGCTTCCGTGTTCGAGGATCCGCGGCATCCCTACACCAGGCGGCTCATGTCGGCGGCCCCGGTGCCGGACCCGCAGAAGCGGATCACCGACCGGCCGCTGATTACCGGCGAGGTGCCGAGCCCCGTCCATCCGATCGGCAATCCGCCGGCCATCAACGAGATGCTCGAAGTCGGGCCACGGCACTTCGTGGCGCGCGAGGAGAACGGCGGGCGGCCAGCGCACCGCGCCGCATGAGACACCCCTTTGAGAAACACGATCAACCTGGGAGGAAGATGACATGAACGTATTGAAACGCGCCGCTTTCGGCGCCGCGCTTCTGGCAGGCACCGCCTTTGCCATGCCCGCCATGGCGGCGGACCTCGGCATCGCGATGGACCAGATCTTTCAGAAGATGGATCCCCACAATTCCAACTACAATGTCGACTACGTGGCCGCGAGCGGTGTCGTCGAGCGCCTGATCGGGTTCGACCAGAACATGAAGCTCGTTCCACAGCTCGCCACGAGCTGGGAAGGCAGCGACGACGCCAAGACCTTCACCTTCAAGCTGCGCGAGGGCGTCACGTTCCATGATGGAACCCCGTTCGACGCAGCGGCGGTAAAGGCCAATTTCGACCGGCTGGCGGACCAGTCGCAGAACCTCGCCAAGAACAGCCTGTTCAAGGTGGTGGAGAGCGTCGAGACGCCGGACGACTTCACGGTCGTCCTGAAGCTGAAGGAGCCGTTCGGCGCCATGATCAACACGGTGGCGCATCCCTCCGTCGTCATCCACAGCCCCAAGGCGCTCGCGGAACTCGGCACCGGCGTCGAGAAGAAGCTGGTGGGCACCGGTCCGTTCAAGTTCAAGGAATGGGTTCCCGGCGAGCGGCTGGTCCTTGAAAAGAACGAGAACTACTGGGACAGCGGCTGGCCGAAGGTCGACAAGGTGACCTTCTTCCCCGTGACCGAGAGCGCGACCCGCGCGTCGATGCTCCTATCCGACGAAGTGCAGTTCGTTCATATCCTGCCGGCCGAGCTGTCCGAAAGGGTTCAGTCTTCCGGCGGCTACGAGGTGCTCGAGGTTCCCGGCATCACCGTCTGGACGGCATCGCTGAACATGCTCAAGGAGCATTTCAAGGATGAGCGCGTCCGGCGCGCCTTCAACCTTGCCGTCGACCAGCAGGCCTTTGTCGACGTGGTCTATTCCGGCCACGGCATCGTGCCGGATTCGCCGATCGCCCCCGACACCCGCTTCTACGAAGCCCAGGAGCCCCTGAAGACCGATGTCGAGGAAGCCCGCCGCCTGATGAAGGAAGCGGGTTACGAGGACGGGTTCGAGATCGAGATCTGGGGAACCAACAGCTCCACCGGCGTGCGCATGCTGCAGTTCCTTCAGCAGCAGCTCTCGCAGATCAACGTGCGTGCCAAGATCGTTCCGATGGAAGGCGCGACCCGGTCCGAGAAGGTCTTCTCGTCCATGGTGCCCGAGGAATCCACCTTCGACATGCTGATGGGGGGCTGGTCGCCCTCGACCGGCGACGCCGACTGGCATCTGCGTCCGGTCTACGCGACGGAAGGCTGGATCCCCAAGATCTACAACATGGCGTTCTACTCCAACGAGACCGTGGACAAGGCCATCCAGGACGCGCTCAATACGGCCGATCCCGAGAAGCGCCAGGCCGCCTACTCCATCGCCCAGAAGCAGATCTGGAAGGACAATCCCGTCGTCTGGCTCGCCATCGAGAACAAGATGGCAGGTCGCAAGAAGGGGCTGAGCGGGGTGTTCCAGATGCCTGACGGCACCATGCAGTACAGCAAGGCCGCCTTCGAATAAGAACGCTCTTCACGCCGGCCCGGCATGTCCTGCCGGGCCGGCCTCGGGATAATGTCGATGCTGCACTATTTCCTGCGCAGACTGGCCGCGCTCGTGCCGGTACTGTTTCTGATCTCGATCTTCGTCTTTCTCTTCATCCACGCTTTGCCGGGTGATCCCGCACGGCTGCTCGCTGGCGAAGCGGCGACGCAGGAAGAGGTGGAGTCCGTCCGCAAGGCGCTCAAGCTCGACCGCCCGCTTCTCACGCAATATGTGGACTTCCTGAAGAACCTGGCGACCGGCGATCTGGGAACCTCCCTGCGCACCGGGGAGCCCGTCTCCGCCATGATCGCGCGCGCCTTCATGCCGACTTTCTGGCTTTCGGTCTGCGCGCTCGCCTGGTCGCTCCTGTTCGGGCTCGTGGCCGGCGTGATCTCGGCCGTCCGGCGCGGCAGCCCCGGCGATCATGCGGGAATGTTCCTGTCGGTCTCCGGCATATCGATGCCGAATTTCTGGCTTGGCCTGCTTTTGATGCAGTTCTTCTCGGTCAATCTCGGTTGGGTCGGCACCAGCGGCTTCGATGAACCCTCCGACCTGATCCTGCCTTCGATAACGCTCGGCGCGGGCGTCGCCGCCGTGATGGCGCGCTTCACGCGCTCGGCGGTCATCGACGTCGCCCGCGAGGACTTCATCCGCACCGCGCGCGCCAAGGGACTTCGCGAGAAGGTGGTCATCTGGAAGCATGCCCTGCGCAACGCCCTCATTCCGGTCGTCACCATGGCCGGCCTGCAGTTCGGCTTCCTGCTGGGCGGCTCCATCGTCGTCGAGAAGGTGTTCCGCTGGCCGGGGCTGGGCTCGCTGCTCCTCGATGCGATCAACTTCCGCGACTACGCCGTGGTGCAGGCCGAGATCATGCTCTTCTCGCTGCAATTCCTCCTGATCAATCTGGCGGTCGACATGCTTTACGGCTTCATCAACCCCGCCATCCGCTACAAATAGGTTTCGGCAATGGCTCTCGCTTCCGACACATCGCCCGTCGTGCCGAAAGAGAAAACGGCACGATCGCCCTTCAGCGAGTTTCGGCGCCGCTTCGTGACGCGCCGCGCCGCGCTGGCGTCCGGGTTCTTTCTCCTGCTCATGCTGGCGATGGCGCTGATCGCCCCGTGGATCCTTCCTTTCGGTCCGGACGAGTTCGACTACCGCAACACACTCTCCGGTCCTTCGGCCCTGCACTGGGCCGGCACCGACGAGTTCGGACGCGACATCTTCGCGCGCATCCTGAACGGCGCGAAACTGTCCATGTTCATCGGCTTCCTCTCGGTCACGATCGGTGCGGTGATCGGCGTCGTCGCCGGTCTTCTCGCCGGCTATTACGGCGGCTGGCTCGATTCCATCGTGATGCGCATCTCCGACGTCCTGTTCGCCTTTCCCGGCATCCTGCTCGCCATCGGCATCGTCGCGATCCTGGGGGCCGGGCTGACCAACGTCATCATCGCCGTGGCGGTGTTCAGCGTCCCGGCTTTTGCCCGCATCGTCCGTTCCGGAACGCTCGGCCTGAAGGAAACGACCTATGTGGAGGCCGCCCGCGCGGCCGGCGCGCCCAACGCCATCATCATGTTCAGGCATATCCTGCCCGGCGTGCTGGGCGCGGTGATCGTCTACTTCACCATGCGCATCGGCACCTCCATCCTGACGGCGACCAGCCTTTCCTTCATCGGCCTCGGCGTCGAGCCCTCGGTGGCCGAGTGGGGGGCGATGCTTTCCACCGGCCGGGAATATATGCTGGCCGGAAAATGGCACCTGACCTTCTTCCCCGGTCTGGCGATCTTCCTGACGGTGCTCTGCTTCAACATACTGGGGGACGGGCTGCGGGATGCGCTCGACCCGAAACTGGACGATAACTGAGTCAATTCATGCGAAACACATATCTGCGAGAGGGCTGGTGGCAGATACCGACCGGCCCCGCCAACACGATTTGCGATGTCCCCGGCGTCACCGTCGGCCACGCGGCCCTGCACGAACAGGGAGCCTGCACCGGGGTGACGGCGATCCTGCCGCATGGCGGCGATCTCTACCGCAGGCCCGTCCCGGCCGCCGCATCGATCCTCAACGGCTTCGGCAAGAGCCTTGGCCTCGTCCAGCTCATGGAGCTTGGCGAGATCGAGACGCCGATCCTGCTGACCAACACGTTCGGCGTGCCGGCCTGCGCCACGGCGCTGATCAGGGACGCGATCGCGAAGAACCCCGGCATCGGCAGGAAGTCGGCGACGGTCAACCCGCTGGTGCTGGAATGCAATGACGGCCAGGTCAACGACATCCAGGCCCTGCATGTGGACGAGGCCCTGGCCCGCGAGGCGCTCGCGAACACCGGCACGGCCTTCGGGCAGGGCACCGTCGGCGCCGGCAGCGGAATGAAGACATTCGGCTTCTCCGGCGGCGTCGGCTCCGCATCGCGCGGGATCGCCCTGAAGGAGGGAGCGCATTTCACGCTGGGCGCGCTCGTTCTCTCCAACTTCGGACAGCAGTCCGACATGCGCGTCTTCGGCGACCCTGTCGCCCTGCGCAAACCCGAGACGCCGGAGGACGAGGACAAGGGCTCGATCATCATCATCCTGGCCACCGACGCGCCGATGGAATCGCGCCAGCTGCGCAGGCTTTGCCAGCGCGGCGGCGCGGCCCTCGGCCGGCTCGGCAGCTATTTCGGGCATCAGAGCGGCGACATCGCCGTCGCCTTCTCCACCGCCAACGCGTTCGACCGCGACACGGCCGACACGCACCCGGCGTCACGCCTCTGCGAGAGCCGCATGAACGCCTTCTTCAAGGCCGCCGTGGAGGCGACCGAGGAAGCGATCCTGAACGCCCTCTGGCACGCCGAGCCGCATCGCGGCTATGACGGCAGCCTTCTCCCCTCCTTCCGCGAGACCATGTCGAGCCATGTGAAGGCACATGCGCATCCGGCATAGCCTGGGCCGAAACGGCATTGGTCCTTCCGTGCCGGCCACCCTCATAAAGGGTCGCAACGATCGCAGCCATCGAGGTTTGAGATGAACAACACGCCTTGGGCGCTGGCCCTGCACGGCGGCGCCGGTACCATCCTGCGCAGCAAGCTCACAAAGCAGGAGGAGGCCCGCTTCCGCGAGGGGCTGGCCGACGCGCTGCGCGCCGGAACCGCCGTCCTTGAAAAGGGTGGCGCGGCCATCGACGCCGTGGAGCGCACCGTGATCGCGCTCGAGGAGAACCCGATGTTCAACGCCGGGCGCGGCTCCGTTCTGACGTCGGAGGGCGGCATCGAGATGGACGCCGCGATCATGGACGGCCGCAATCTCGATGCCGGGGCCGTGATCGGGCTGAACACGGTCCGGAACCCGATCAGCCTCGCCCGACTGGTGATGGAGAAGAACGACCATGTCGTGCTGGCGGGCAAGGGCGCGGAAGCCTTCGCGCGGGAGCGCGGCCTTCAGTCGATGCCGACCGACTGGTTCGTCACCGAGCGCCGCCGCAACCAGCTCGAGGAGGCGCGGAAGACGCAGGCTGTTTCGCTCGACCACAATGATGGAAAATACGGCACGGTCGGCGCCGTCGCGCGGGACATGGGCGGCAATCTCGCGGCCGCAACATCGACCGGCGGGATGACCAACAAGGCGCCCGGCCGCGTCGGCGACGCCCCGCTGATCGGCGCGGGAACCTATGCCAGCAATCGTGGCTGCGCGGTGTCGGCCACCGGGCATGGCGAGATGTTCATCCGCCTGACGGTCGCGCGCGACATCGCCGCCATGATGGAGTATCTCGGCCTCGATCTCGAGGAAGCCGTTCGCCGCAAGGTGCACGACGAGCTGCCGGCGCTCGAAGGGGCCGGGGGCCTGATCGCGGTCGGCCCCGAAGGCCTCCCGGTCCTCAGCTTCAACACGCCGGGAATGTACCGCGCCAGCCGGTGCGCCGGAGAAAGCGAGCAGATCGCGATCTTCGAGGCCTGACGCATTCGCCGTCGAAGCGCCGTGCCCGCGTGGCTCAGGCGAAACGCTCGATGGCCTGCCAGAACTCCCTCGGATGCGATGCCGCGATGAAATGCCCGCCGCCCGGGATGACGATCAGGGAGCGGTTCTCGTCGGCGGCCGCGAAACGCTCGAGCTCGCCCGGCTTGGTCAGAGGATCGTCCTCGCCGTGCACGAACGAGATGGGCTTCCGTGACTTGCGCGCCTCGGCCTCCCACGAATTCATCACGAAGTCGAAATCGTTGCTCATCCCGAACACGGAGTTGCGGTAGAGGTCGGAGAACATTCCATAGGCCTGTTTCCCGGTCGCCTTGCCGTCGAGGACAGCCATGTCGACGTCGCAATTGCCGAACAGGCGGGCGAGGATCTCCCGGCCGGTACGGTGGTCGGCATAGTATTTCTGATACTGCCAGTTGACCAGCTTGAAGGTCAGCCCGTCGCGCGACAGCCGCTTCAGGCTGCCGTAGAACGCGGCGGCGCCGCCGCCATTGGACCCGCTGCCCTGCGTCAGGTTGATGGATTGCAGGATGAGCCGCGAGACGAGGCCCGGATATCTGTTGGCGAAACGGATCGCCAGCACGGCCCCGAGCGACTGACCGAGAATGGCCACCGGACTGCCGTTCCATTCCTCTGCGATGTAACCCGCCAGGTCGGAAAGCGATTCGGAGATCATCCCGCCCTCGGCCGCCAGTTCTCCCGGCGGGCGCGATTCCAGGAAGCCGGACCGGATCGGAACGATCAGCCGCACCCCGGCGGTGTCGAGATAGCGCGAGATGCCGACCAGGGAGATCGGGAACATCATCCCGTGGATCATGATCAGCGGTCGCCCGTCATGGGGGCCGCATTCGTAGACGCGGATCACCCGGCCGTTCGGCAGCCGCTTGACCGTCAACGTGACGTCGTCGCTCAGGTGGCGCGCCGCGAATGTCTCCGCCGGCTCTCCATGCAGCGCCTCGCTGGAACTCACGGAAAGGAGATGGACAAGCTGCGCCACCACAACGCGCACCAGGTCCCTTTGTCCCGAGCAATGAAGCTTGGCGCTCGCGACCTTCAGATGCGCGCGCTTGGTCTCGAACGACACGCCGTCCGTCGTCGCCGCCTCGCGCAGGGCCATGCCGGCCACGAGCTGGAACACGACCCTACGTTCGGCGACGGTGAGGCCGACCCCCGGCCGCATCAGTTCGAGCACCTCGCGGAAAACCGCCTCGCTCACCATGAAACCGCGGGTCCGGCGCTCCGCCTCGCGGTCGAAATGCGACGGCGTGAACGGCAGATAGAACGCGAACCGCTTGCCGTCCGACAGCATATGGAACGCTCCGGCGAGCGCGGAAGTCCCCTTGGCTTCGCGCGCCAGCTCGTTGATGTCGGGGTCTTCCTGCGAATTGGCGACCATCCTGGTCGACTTGCCGATCATGTCGGTGATGCCGCCCCGCAGAAAGTTCCCGGCGAGGTCGTGCTCGGTCCATTTCAGGGGCAGGGAGAATTGTGCCGCGTTGTTGCGCGCCTCGAGCAGGCGAGCCTTCGCCTGCTGCGCCAAGTCGCCCGGAAGCAGCGAGAAGGCAGCGTCGAGTTCCTGGGATAGATTGTCGTCCATATCCTGCGCCCCACCGCTTCCATGAACTGTTTCACACCATTAACCGGTTTCAAATACCCATCTGGGTGATGTAGACGTCGCGCCGCGCCGCTAGCTTCCCGTCGAACTGTCTTTTCGCGCGGGGAATTTGGGGTGCCGCTCATGCATCAGTCTTTTCAGTCGGCCATCATGCGGATAGTGCAGGCGCCCGGGGCGGGAAGGCCTTTCCTGGCGTCGCTGGATGCGGCCGACCGCCGCAACGGCCAGACCATCGTCGTCCACGCAGCGCGTTCGGCCATGTCGAGGGAACAGGCGCGGGAGCTCCGCCGGAAGCTGGGGGCTGTGCCCGGCGGAGCCCGCGTCAGGGTGTGCAGGCATGGCGCGCACAGCCTGAGCCGGGCGAAGAGCCTCGAGGCGTTTCTCCAGCCCTTCGCCCATGACCGGATCGTGTATGACCCGACCGGGGTGTTCGAGCGCGGAACGAGGCTGGTGGCGCTGGCGCGCGCCGTCCGGCGGGTCGGCGGCGACAGCATCAGGCACGTGCTCTGGCACTCCGCCACGGGGTCTCTGCATCTCGTGCTCAATGCGCGGCATCTCCCTGCCTCCGCCCATGACCGGTCGGCGCATCTCGCGCTGGTCGAACGCATCCTGAGGAGCGAGATCCGCAAGATCGAGGCCGCCGGCGACCAGCTGGTGAAGGCGGTCCGGATCGGCCTGCAGCCGCCGCGCCTGCCGGCCACCCCCATCGACGTTCGCTCGGTTCACAGGCCCGACACTCCTTGGACCCGCTTCGGGCGCAGGGCTTACATCGCGTTCATGGCCGCCGGCTTCGGCTTCGGCGCCGCGGCGGCCAGGGCGGATGACACGCAACACCGTGCCGTCTCAGGCTTCAACGGTGAACTCTCCGTCATGGGTGGGGTCCATGACGGAGAGGGTGCGGGCCTGGTCGAAGGCGCGATCGTCGCGCCGCTGGGCGACAGGTTCGGCACGCGCTGGGACGGCGTCGCCGGCACGATAGACGGGCAGTTTGTCGGAGGCGGCGCCGCGCACCTGTTCTGGCGCGATCCGGGCGTCGGACTGGTCGGGCTGGCCGGCGGCTATGTGCGCGCCGACGGCGCGGTGGTCGGCACCGCCCGCGAAGTGGGCATCATCGCCGCCGAAGGCGAGGTCTATTTCAACCAGCTCACGGTCGCGGCCCTCGCCGGCTACCAGTTCTCCGACCATGACGAGGGCTTTGTCGGCCGCCTCGATTTCGAATGGTACCTCACCGACGACCTGATGCTCGTCACCGGCGTGGAGACCAATCCGCAGGTCGACTGGCTGGGCCGCTTCGGCGCGGAATACCGTCCGGGCTTCGATGCCTTGCCGGGCCTGTCGCTGTTCGCCGAAGGCGCCGTCGGAACGAACGACTACAACCGCGCCTTTGCCGGCATCCGGTTCTATTTCGGCCAGTCGGAAACGCTGAAGGAGCGGCACCGCAACGACACGTTCCGCTCCCATCTGTTGCCCACGCGCATGCTGGACGGCCTGCCATCCACGGGGACCGCCGCCTACGGCGAATAGAGTCACATCGCTAAGGCGACTAGATCAGTTCGATCACAGCTTCCGGCGCCGTCGCGCGCAGCGTGTAGACCGCAAATCCGTCGTGCTCGTCCACGTCGATGAGTTCGGCATTCGCCACGCCTGCCGGGTTGATGCGCGTCAGGTCGTTCGAACGGAAGCGGAAATAGGCGCCCTCGCCGGCCTCCACCCGCACATGGTTTTCCCCGAAGCCGACGGCATAGTCCCGTCGCAGGTGTGCCTCGAGCATCGGCACCGCCGACCGCGTATCCATGTAGCGCAGCCAGGGATACGCCTGCCCGACCGATGCGAGCCAGCTGGCGAACCTGCCGAGAAGACCATGCGCGCCGCGCCAGGGCAGCGCTTCCGGATTGCGCCATTGCCCCGCTCCCGGTTCCCGCTCGGGGGTATCGAACACGTCGTCGGGGTGGATGAAATGGGTCCAGACGCCGAATGTCTCGATCTGCGATGCCATCTCGAACCGGCTTTGCGGATGCATCTCCATGCCGCTCGTCGCCCGTGGCACGGCAAAGAGCGTTTCGGCCCAAGGCTCGGGGCCGAATTCGCGGCTTCCCCCGTGCTCGTAGTCGCCATGCCCGTAGGTGCTGCAGATCGCACCGATTTCGGGAAACGCCGCGGCCAGGGCGCGGGCACCCGTTTCGTCGTATTCGTTGTTGGGCGGCGCGTAGGAGAAGGGAAGCCTCTGGCCGGGCCAATCCTGCCAGGCCCCGCGCACCGTCTCGAGCGAAGTGCGCATGGCCTCGGGGGAGTCCCAGTGCTCCACCGTCAGGGAATTGTGGTTGTAGCCGTGAAGGCCAAGCTCGCCGTCCCGGGCCGCCTCCCGGACGGCTGTCCGCTCGAACTGCGGCGGCATCGCCCGCGCGGGAGAGCCTCCATCCCCGGGGTTCGCGCCAGCGTAATCGAGAATCGCGAAATAGGTGTAGGTGATGCCGAAGCGGCGCGCCAGCGCCGTCATGTCGGCATGCCAGACGTCGTAGTAGAACGCCGCCGGCTTCATGCCGGGAAACTCCGAGGCGGCCGGTTCCGGCAGCGTGTCCATGTCGGCAGGCGGAAAGTCGTCCACATGAACCAGCCCGACATTGGCGATCGGCAGCACAGTCCTTTGCTGGACGCAGGCGACCGACTGGACGATCAGTCCCCTCGCCGCCGGCACGGCGAGCACGGCGGTGTTCCAGTAGAGCACGCGGCCTTCCCCGGCCCTTTTCAGCCACGCCAGGGCCCGGCCTTCCCCGTCCGTCGCGACAATGGTTGCCGCCGACTGCGGAAGAAAATCATAGGGCGCGTGGCCGGCCATATCCTCGCCGGACAGGGAAAGTCCGGCGAACCCCGGCATGAGATCGCTCACGAACGACAGGCCCGCGTCTCCGGCCAGGCGGAAACCCGGCCATTGCCGGTCGTCGTCGATGCCGAACAGGTCCGCCAGTTCCCGGTGCCAGCCGCGATAGATCACGGCGATCCCGCCTCCGGCGGCCACATAGGCGCGAATGCGCCCGACCGCGTGCCGGTCCAGCCTGTTCAGGAACTCGGAGCACAGGAGCAGGCAGCTGTAGCGGTCGAGCCGCGGCATCATTTCCGCACCCGCCATGTCCCAGCAGTCGGCGCGAAGCCGCGCGTAGTCGAGCGCCTTCAGCGCGTTGTCGCGCAATCCCGACGCATAGGCATCCGCGCTGTTCGTCAGGAGCAGGATGCGCTGCTCGCGCTCCCTCCTGGCGCCTGTGCGCCATCCGGAAAGCCAGCCGCTGATGCCGTTGCGGGCCGTTGTGAGCATGATGACCTAACCCAGATGGGGGGTGATTTGTCGGGCGGCGCGGTCTACGCGATGGGTAGACGACACTACCGTTCAACCGCTGGGTTCGCTAGGAATTTGATCGCATGGATGGTTCGGTGAGCCGGCACGCTGCCGGTGAAGCAGCACAAGCGGCGTCATTTCGCCGGCCGCTGCGCGTTCTCCTTTGCCCCGACGAGCCCGACTGGGCCTTTCACAACATCGCGCGCAACATCGTCCGCCACGCGCCCGACGGCTTCGAGGTCTCGATCCATTTCATGGGCAAGCCCGGGCAGCGCGATCTGGGGCAACTGATCGAGACGATCATTCTGAACGATGTCGATGTCGTTCACATGTTCTGGCGCGAGGACATGTTCGAGATCCTGCGCCCCCGGATGCTGATCGACATCGCCGGACAGCTGCGCATGCCGGTCGGTGACCTGATCGACCTCGTCGGCGCGCGCGCCCTCACGACCTCGGTCTATGATCATCTGCATGCCTCCGAGGAAAGCATGCACGAACGGGCCGCCGCGTTCCGGCTGATCGATGGCTACACGGTCTGCTCGGGCAAGCTTGAAGCCATCTACGGCGCCCAGCGCCTGTTCCCGCTCCCCGACGCCATCATCCCGGACGGCGTGGACCTCGCCATGTTCGGTCCCGGTGGCGAAACCGGAAGAGCGGGGCCGGAAAAACCGCTGTCCATCGGCTGGGTCGGAAACAGCAACTGGGGCCGCAGCCAGGGCGGCGACCCGAAGGGCTTTCATCGGCTGTTCCAGCCGGCCATCGACCTGTTGAGAAACGCGGGCGTTCCGGTCGAGATCCACCGCGCCGATCCGCAGCTGTCGCGCATACCCTTTGCCGAAATGCCCGCATTCTATCGCCGCATCGACGTGCTGGCCTGCACGGCATCGATGGAAGGCACGCCGAATCCGGTGCTGGAGGCCATGGCATCGGGCGCCGCAGTCGTGTCGACCGACGTCGGCATCGTGCCGGAACTGTTCGGGCCGCTCCAGTCGCGGTACCTGCTGCGGGACGCGACGCCGGAAGCACTGGCCGAGGCGCTCCGGCAGCTTGCCGCCGATCGCGGCCGGCTGCGCGATCTCGCGCGCGAGAACCTCGAAACCATCTCCGCATGGTCGTGGCAGGAAACCGTTCGCGGATGGTGGCCCTTCTTCACTGAAGCCGCCCGCCGGGCCCGGGATCCGCGCCTCGCCGGCCGGCGGCGAGAGGCGCTTCTTCAGGGATGCCACGCCTATTTCAACCATCTCGGCCGGAGCGACAGGGGCGGGCCGGGCGCCTGCTGGAGCCTGCGCCGCGCCCTCGCCTCACTGAAGCGGTAGCGTCGGGCGGCAGATGCAGCCCGCGCGCCGGCAAATCAGCAGGATGCGGCGTCCGCATTCGGGCCGACCCTTACGGGCTTGAACGAACCGGCGAATGGTTGGTGGTGTTTCCAGTCCGAAACAGACTCGCCTCTACAGGGAATTTTGGTGTGTCCGGCGTCAGTGCTGATGGGAACAAATTGGGTTGATCGAGAGCGGAGGTCGAACGAGCCTCTGTGGGGCATCTTGAGCGTGGCTCCAAGAATCCCATCGTCCTAGTGCTTGAGCAACTGGCTACAGCCTTGGAATGCCAGATTCTCGAACCGTTCCGGCTGCCAGTTCAGACTGACGCATGTCGAGTGCCACTGAAGCGAGGACGGCTGAAACGTCGGTTTGACAATGTGAATCGGCACGCAAAGCCGGCCCCAGATTGGAGCCTGTCCTGAATGTAAATACTGATCGGGCTGCGGTTCTGCCAATCTGCCGATGTCTTGATTGTCAAAATGCCAGTGACGACAGTGCCTTCTGCGATGCCATGACGACCACGGCGCTACTCGACTGCCTCGCTCACCATTGCCCTATCCGCGGAACCGGAAGCGACAGCTTCGCTTCAAGACTTGTTCCACGCACGGCTCCGGAACGACAAAGGAGAAAACTTGACCACGGCCGCAGACCCGAATCATACCTGAGAGGCGGGTCAATTCTCGGTGGAAACGCCAAGTCAGTTCTCAATGGCAACCAACACTCGGCACCATCGCGACAAAGTCGCCTTCACTCTTGCAATTATCGTATAATAGTATACGATTTTACCATGCAGACTTCGACCCGCTCCAGAACCGGCACAGCGACAGAGACACCCGACCGGAAAGCCGACGCCACATGCCTGCTGGATGTGCGCGACCTGTGCGTGTCGTTCGGTGACCTGCCCATCGTCAACGGCGTTTCCTTCACCCTGCACGAGGGCGAGGTGGTGGGCATCGTCGGCGAATCGGGCAGCGGCAAGAGCGTCTCTTCTCTCGCCATCATGCGTCTTCTGCCGCGTCAGGCGCGCATCACCGCCTCGCGCCTGGAGTTCATGGGCGAGGATCTGCTTTCCGCCAGCGAGCGCCGCTACGAGGAGTTGCGGGGCGCCGCCATATCCATGATCTTCCAGGAGCCGATGACGGCGCTCAATCCGGTGCTGACGGTCGGCGAGCAGATCGTCGAGACGGTCCGCCGCCACGAAGGCGTCAGCCGGCGCATCGCGCGGCAGCGTGCGCTCGACGCGCTTGGCCGGGTCGGCATTCCCGCAGCGGCCCAGCGCCTCGATGACTATCCGCATCAGATGTCGGGCGGCATGCGCCAGCGCGCGATGATCGCCATGGCGCTCGCCTGCAACCCCCGCGTCCTCATCGCCGACGAACCCACCACGGCCCTCGATGTGACCATCCAGGCGCAGATTCTCGAACTGCTCCAGGACCTGCAGGAGGAGTTCCGGATGGGCACGGTGATGATTACCCACGATCTCGGCGTCGTCTCATCCTTCACCGACCGCGTGATGATCATGTATGCGGGTCAGGTGGTAGAGGATGCACCGGCCCAAAATGTTTTCAGCGGTCCGCGCCATCCCTACACCGAGGGCCTGCTCGCCAGCATCCCCTCGAGCGAGGAAGACACGGAGCGGCTTTACGCCATTCCCGGCACCGTGCCGCCACCCTTCGACCTGCCACCCGGCTGCCGCTTCGAGCCGCGCTGCTCCGACGCCAGGCCGCCCTGCCGGACGGCGCGGCCGAGGCTGATCGCCTGCGGCGAGGATCACATGGCCGCCTGCATCCGCAACACCGGCTACACTTTTCCGGAGGACATGAATGGCGGTCGATAATCCACCCCTGCTGCGCGTCGAGGCCCTGGAGAAACGCTTCGAGACCGGCGGCGGATTGTTTTCGCAGAGCCGCAGCGTGCGGGCAGTCGACGGGGTATCGTTTGCCATCGGAGCCGGTGAAACGCTGGGACTCGTCGGCGAGAGCGGCTGCGGCAAGACCACCGTCGGACGGCTGGTGCTGCGCCTCCTCGAGCCGACGGCCGGCACGGTCGAGTTCGACGGTACGGACCTGCGCACCCTGGATGCTGAACGCATGCGCGCCATGCGCCGCGATCTGCAGATCATCTTTCAGGATCCGCTTGGCGCACTGAACCCGCGCATGAGCGTCGGCGATCTGATCATGGAGCCGCTGGTCATCCATAGGGTCGGCGACGCGGTCGCTCAGCAGAAGCGGCTTGGCGAACTGCTCGAACTGGTCGGGCTTGCCAGCTACCATGCCGGGCGTTTCGCGCATGAGTTCTCGGGCGGCCAGCGGCAGCGCATCTGCATCGCCCGCGCGCTGGCGCTGAACCCGCGCTTCATCGTCTGCGACGAGGCGGCGTCAGCGCTCGACGTATCGATCCAGGCGCAGATCCTGAACCTGCTTCAGGACCTGAAGCAGGAGCTGGGGCTGACCTATCTGTTCATCAGCCACGACCTCGGCGTCATTCGCCACATCTCGGACCGCGTCATGGTGATGTATCTGGGCAAGGTGGTGGAGACGGGCAGCAAGAAGGCGATCTTCGATACGCCGGCCCATCCCTACACCATTGCGCTGCTGCGCTCGGCGCCCTCGCGCAACCGGGGGAAGACGCGCTATTCGGCAATCAAGGGCGATCTCCCCAGCCCGTCCAACCCGCCCGCCGGCTGCCGTTTCCACACACGCTGCCCGATTGCGCGCGACATCTGCAAGACAACGCCGCCGCCGCTCGCATCGGTGGCCGAGGGCGAGCACCAGGCGGCCTGCCATTTCCCGGGCGCCATCGCTGCCTGAAGGTCTGGTGCAGACGGCGGGCCAAGCGCGCGGCAGTTTCCTTCAGAGGGTTGGAGTGGCGTAGAGGACACGCCCTTTCACCCGGATCTCGGTTTCGACGAGATAGGGGACAAGCCGTGCCGGATCGATCTCCATGCCGAGGCCTGGCGCATCCGGCGCCGCGATCAGGCCGTCGCCATCCAGCCGGATATGATTGGCGGTGATCTGTTCCGCCAGTTGCTTCGGCGCCGCCGGATACTCGCAGATATGGCTTTCCGAAAGACCCGCGAAAGGCTGCATCGAGGCGGACAACGCCAGATGCGAGGTAAAGGTGTGGTTCACATAGGTGACGCCGCGCGCCACCGCCATGTCGGCGACCTTCTTGGCCGGACCGATCCCGCCGATGCGGCCGCAATCGATCTGCACGAAGCCGATCCCGCCATAATCGATCAGATGCTGCGCCATATGCACATTATGCGCCGCCTCGCCGCCGGCCACGCGCACCTGTGCGCCGCGCGCGGCCAGCGCCGCATAGGCCTCGAAAGCGCCGGCGTCGAAAGGCTCCTCGAACCACAGCGCCCCGGCGTCGTCGAGCGGCTGCAGCCGGGCCGCCGCCGCATCGATGTCCTCACCGAAGATCTGGCCGACATCCACCATCAGATGAGCGTCCCAGTCGAGCCCCTCTCGCGCTGCGGCGAAGTGGTCGGCATCAGCCGCCACTTCGCCGCGTCCAACCGGGCCCCAACCGAATTTCGCCGCCGAAAACCCGTCCCGCCGCGCCGCCCGCGCCCGTTCGAGCGTGATGTCCGGCGTCTCGCCGAACAGCAGCGAGGCATAGGGTGTCTTGCGAAGCGCCTGGCGATAGCCGAGGAGCCGCCAGACGGGTTCCCCGCGCTTCTTGCCGAGCAGGTCCCACAGAGCCATCTCGATTCCCGAAAGGGTGTGCGGCGCCTGCAGGAGGTCCATGGAATTGTAGCCGACCAGTGCCGAAATGCGCGCGATGTCGGCCGGCGTCTCCAACGTCTGGCCGAGCACCGATTCGCCGACCGGCCGGCACACACCGTGCGACTTCGGGCAGACGAAGGCCGCGATGGACGGCAACGGCGCCGCCTCGCATTCGCCCCAGCCGATGAGCCCGCCGCCGCTGACGCGGACCAGAAGCGCGTCCTGGCTGCCATCCGCCTCATCGGTGATTTCAGGCATGGAGAGATAGAAGAGGTCGACCGCCTCGATTTTCATTCTTTGCGTCCAGTGCTTCTGTCAGTGACGGTGATAAAGGTTTGCCTGCGCAACGAAGCCGTCGATATCGTCCAGAGGGAACATGGGCCGGGCGCAGATGGTATGCCCGAGCTGGCGGATGTCGGCCGAGGTGGCCCCCGGAGCGTCGATGTTGAAGTTCTTCTCCACCCACTGGTCATACATGGCGTATTCGGTGTGCGGCGACTTCACGACGACGAGGTCGAAATCGACCGGGTTCAGGCCGTTGGCGAAATACATGGCGCGGTCGAACAGGCTGACCGAACGGCTCATCACGACGACGGTGACATTGTCGAACGCCAGCACGGCAGTCGGCCCGGCGTCGAGCGCCAGGCGCATCGTCTCCAGCCGGCCGGAGCCGTCGGAGAGGAGCTTGACCTGCGCCTTGACCGGCATCGGCTGGAACCGTTCCGGGTCCATCGCGCCACCGAGCGTGACCTCGATCGTCGCGCCGACGCCGGCGCGGTGCGCCGCTTCGGCCGCTGCCGGGTCGACAATCTGCGCCAGAACGCGCTTCGGATAGCCGGCATCCCTGAGCGCGCGCAGAATGCTGTTGGAATCGCCGGTGGCGCCGGAGGATGTCGCGTCCGCGGCGTCGGTGAAGCAGACGGTCCCTTCGATCGTCCGCGCCTGCGCGATAGCCCGGTCGAGCGCGATCAGCTTGCCCTGCATGCGATGCCGCATCGGCCAGAACTCGGACGCCAGGCGCTCCGCCTCGGCCGCCGCCGTGTCCGGGTCGTCATCGGTGATGACAATCACCTGGCTGCACAGCTCCGGCACGTCGGTGAAGGGATTGCCGATCATGATGCCGGCGGCCAGCGCCCTGCCCTCGCGCTCGAGCCTCTGGCACTCGCGGATGAGGTCGCCATAACAGCCCGTGCGGGTGATCAGTTCGTCGCCGCGCACCAGCGCCGGGATGACGGCCCGCGCGATGGTCGGGCGCCGTCCACCCTGCATCAGGTCGAGAAGCAGGCGCGCCGCCCGCGCGCCCGTATCCGCGAAATCCACATGCGGATAGGTGTGGTAGATCGCCATCGCGTCGGCCTGGCGGATCATCCGGTCCGTCAGGATACCGTGCAGGTCAAGCGAGATGACGATGGGCTTGTCCGGGCCGGCCATCTTGCGGATTTCCGCCAGGAGATGACCCTCCGGGTCGAGCTCTCCATCGGCCCCCATCGCCCCGTGCAGCGACACATAGATGCCGTCCACTTCGTCGATGCGTTCGCCGACGGCTGCAAGCAACTCGCCGGAAAGCCGGCTCCATCCGGCTGCCGAAAGAAGCCCCGCGCTTCCCGCCCGGGCGGCGAATGTCGGGACGATCCCGATCCCCTCAGCGCCCTCGAACACCGACAGCGCCCCGCCGATGGCGGTGTTCTTGCCCCTCTGGCCGAACAGCGCGCCGCCGCGCTCAATTTCGAAATTCTCATACTCCGATGGAACGGGATTGAAGGAGGAGATCTCCTGCATGCATTCCACGATCAGAATGTTTCTCATTGTCGGTCCTTGCTCCGGCTTCAGGTCAGCGATCCGACCAGTCGTCCGCATAGTCTTCCATGACGATGGCCACGGCGTCGCCACGCGCCACGCGTCCCGGCCCTGCGCCGAACCAGACAATGCCATCCTTCGCATAGGTCAGCACAAGCGGTTCGGAATCGACATCCTCGATGAAATGCAGATACCCCGCGACCTGCCCGGCGCGCACCTCCTCGCCGACATAATGGGTCGGCTCGAACAGCCCGGCGCGCGGCGAGAAGACATATGATAGGGGATCGCGCACCATCATGTGCCGGGTCGCTGCCGCCCCATCGCGCTGCGCCGTGTCCGGCTCCCCCTCGATGACGCCCATATGCTTCAGGATGTTGTCGATGCCGCGCCGGCCGATCCGAACGCCCTCGATGTTCACCCGGCCCCAGCCGCCAAGCTCGGTCCCCAGCGAAACGATGCCGCGTCGCTCGACGCAGGAAGTGAAGGTGGAATCCTCGTCGACACCGCCGAAGACGACATTGAACGGCGCGCCGAAGGCGGCAGCGGCGGCAAGCGTCTTCTCGCGGATTTTCGGGTCGGCGACGTGGTGCATGTTGGTCGAGAGCGCCGAATCGAAGGAATGGCCGGCCGTATGCATGTCGACCGAGATATCTGCCATCGGCAGGATCACGCTGTCGAGGAAGTGGGCCAGCATCTGGCTGAACGTTCCCTTCGGATTGCCCGGGAAGCACCGATTGATGTCCCAGCCATCGATCGGCGACAGGCGCGTATCGGACATGATCGCTGGGATGTTGACGGCCGGCATCATGATGACCCGTCCCTGAACCTCCTCCACCTTCAGACTCCTGGCGAGCCGGGAGATGGCGATCGGCCCCTCATACTCGTCGCCGTGAACGCCGCCGGTCAGGAGCACCGTCGGGCCGCTCCCGTTCTTCACGACGACGATCGGAATTTCGACCGTGCCCCAGCCAGAATTGTTGCGCGACAATGGCGCACGCGCATAGCCCGCCTGCCTGCCATTCTTGTCGAAGTCGATGGTGCAGACGATCCGGCTCCGGGCCGCTGTGTCGCTCATGTCATGGTTCCTCTCAGAAGAAGCTTGTTTCGTATGATTGTATACTATATTGATGACTGTCAAGACGCCTCCCGGCGCTCGATCGGCAAATTCTTCCTGGAGTAGACCATGCATTCGCCCACCGACAGGCCTTCCCCCCGGCAGGATCAGGCGGCCCTGTCTCCGCTGCGCATCACCGCGGTCCGTGTCGCGTCACTCCAGGGGGAGAGTCCGCAAGGCGGGTGGAGCAGTGAGATCGCGGCGGAAGATTCCGTACATGCTTTGGTGGCTGTCCATACCGATGCCGGCATTTCGGGGTATGGCAGCGTCTTCACCAATGGCCGCCTTGTCGAGGCCGCCATTGACGTGCTGATGCCGCATCTCATCGGCGCGAACGCGCTGGAGCCGGAGCGCCTTAGCGAAACGCTGCACCAGAACACCTTCTGGATGGGGCGCGGCGGCACGCTGACCCATGCAATCAGCGGCATCGACATCGCCCTCTGGGACATATTGGGCAAGGCCACAGGCCTTTCCGTCGGACGGCTTCTCGGCGGCCGCTACCGCGACCGGGTGCAGCCCTACTGCTCGCTCCTCATGGACGAGCCGGCCCGCATGGGCGACGTGATCGCCCCGCACCGCGACCAGGGATTCCGCGCTTTCAAGATCGGCTGGGGTCCGTTCGGCCGCCGCGATGACCCGAAGCTCGACGAGGCGATCGTCCGCGCGGCCCGCGAGGCTGCCGGCGAAGATGCGCGCCTGTTCGTCGATGCCGGCGCCAGCGACGCCTTTTGGCCGAACGGGCTGAAATGGGCGCTCAACACCGCGCATATGCTGAAGGACTACGGCGTCGGCTGGTTCGAGGAAGCGCTGCGGCCGGACGCGCTCGACGATTTCGTCGCGCTGCGCAAGGCAAGTCCAGTCCCCATCGCCGGCGGTGAAGTGCTGACGCGCCGGCAGTCCTACACACCCTGGCTGGTGCAGGGCGCGCTCGACATCGTGCAGCCGGACGTCACAAAGGTCGGCGGAATCAGCGAGCAGCGGCGCATCGCCTGGATGGCGCAGGAATTCGGCATCCGCTACATCGGCCATGGCTGGAACACCGCCCTTGGCCTGGCCGCAGACCTCCAGCTCGCCTCGGCGATCTTCGATTGCGACCTCGTCGAGTATATCGGCGGCAGCGCCTATGTGGACCGGCTGGCAAGCGAACCCTTCCGGCTCGACGGCGACGGCTTCCTTGCCATCCCCGACCGGCCCGGCCTCGGCATCGATCTCGATCCTGATCACGTTGCCCGTTACGCACCCGGCGCTGCCCGCTTCTTCACCGGCTGAGCAGCGGACCGCGTCCGCCGCGCCCATCAATCACAGACAGGAGAGGACAATGAACGAGATCGATCTCAAGGGCCGCAATGCTGTCGTGACCGGAGGCGCGCAGGGAATCGGGCGCGCCGTCACCGAACGCCTGATCGCCTCGGGCGCAACGGTCTTGATCTGGGACCGCGATGCCGCGCTCGGCGAGGCCGCAGCCGCAGAGCTGGGCGATGCCGCGCATTTCCAGCCCGTCGACCAGACGGATTTCGCAGCGATAGAAGCGGCGGCACGGGATGCGGAGAAGACACTCGGCGGCATCGACATTCTGGTCGCCAATGCCGGCATTGCCGGAGCCAACGCCACGGTGGCTGACTATCCGGTCGACGAATGGCACCGCATCGTCGACATCAACCTCAACGGCGTCTTCCATTGCTGCAAGGCGGTGGTGCCGGGGATGATCGCCCGCAACTATGGGCGCATCGTCAACGTCGCCTCCATCGCGGGCAAGGAGGGCAACCCCAACGCGGCAGCCTATTCGGCCTCCAAGGCCGGCGTCATGGCGCTCACCAAATCGCTCGGCAAGGAGCTGGCGGACCGGAACATCGCGGTCAACTGCGTGACGCCCGCCGCCGCCCGCACCCGGATCTTCGACCAGATGTCGCAGCAGCATATCGACTATATGCTGGCCAAGATCCCACGCGGACGGTTCCTCGAAGTCGGCGAAGCCGCCGCGATGATCGCCTGGTTGGTCAGCGAGGAAAACAGCTTCACCACCGGCGCGGTCTTCGACCTTTCCGGCGGCCGGGCAACTTATTGAACGAAGGGAGATCTCATGAAACTGCTGCGCCTCGGCGAGCCGGGCCTGGAACGCCCGGCCTTGCTTCACAATGACGGGACGCTCCGCGATCTTTCAGGCACGGTCGCCGACATCGCCGGCGCTGCGCTCACGCCGGAGGGGATCGACGCCCTGCGGTCGGTCGATCCGGAGAGCCTGCCCGTCATCGATGGCGCGCGACGCTACGGTCCCTGCGTCGGCCAGGTCGGCAAGTTCATCTGCATCGGCCTGAACTACGCCGATCACGCCGCCGAGGCCGGCCAGCCGGTTCCCGCCGAGCCGGTCATCTTCATGAAGGCGACGAGCGCGATCTGTGGCCCGGACGACACGGTTCTGATCCCGCGCGGATCGGAGAAGACCGACTGGGAGGTCGAACTCGGCGTCGTGATCGGCAAGCCGGGGAAATACATTGCCGAACAGGATGCGCTGTCACACGTTGCCGGCTACTGCGTCGTCAACGACGTTTCCGAGCGCGCATTCCAGCTCGAGCGGGGCGGCACCTGGGACAAGGGCAAGGGCTCCGACACCTTTGGCCCGATCGGCCCGTGGCTCGTAACGACGGACGAGATCGCCGATCCGCAGGATCTTAGCATGTGGCTTGAGGTCGACGGCGAGCGCCTGCAGGACGGCTCGACGCGGACGATGGTCTTCGGCGTCGCCGAGCTGGTCAGCTATGTCAGCCGTTTCATGAGCCTGCAGAGCGGCGACATCATCTCCACCGGCACGCCGCCCGGCGTCGGCATGGGCCAAAAGCCGCCGCGCTATCTGAAACCGGGTCAGACCATGCGCCTCGGCATCGAGGGGCTTGGCGAACAGACACAGGCAGTCGCCGCCGACCTTTGAAACGGCGAACGGGAAAGGGGATCGCCGCCCGACCGGGCGGCGACCTTGACCCTAGATCGACCACCCGCCATCGATGGCATAGGCCTGTCCGGTGGTGTAGGTGGCACCGGCCAGATGCACCGCAAGGGCTGCGATCTCTTCCGGCGTTCCAAGACGCCCCATCGGCTGGCGGGCGATGAAGGCCTGCCGCGCCGCCTCATAGTTGCCCTGGGCGCGCATGCGCTCCTGCAGTGAGGGGCTTTCCACCGTGCCCGGGCAGATCGCATTGCATCGAATGCCGCGTGTCACATAATCGGCTGCAACCGCCTTGGTGAGGCCGATGACCGCCGCCTTGGTGGTGCCGTAGACGAAACGGTTGGCCGCTCCCTTCAGGCTCGACACCACGGACGCCATGTTGATGATGCAGCCATCCCCATGCTCGAGCATGGCGGGCAGGAAGGCGCGGATCGTGCGCACCATTCCCTTCACGTTCAGGTCGAAGGCACGGTCGAGATCGCCATCCGCCATGTCGAGGATCGAGCCCGAATGTACCATCCCCGCGCAGTTGAACAGCACGTCGATGCGACCGGCCTCGCGCGCCGCGCCTGCGACGGACGCATCGTCCAGCACATCGAGACGGCGCGTGGCGATGCCGCCTTCCGCAGCCAGACCGCCGAGCAAGGTTTCGTCGATGTCGGTTGCCGTCACCGAGGCGCCGGCCCGGGCAAAGGCCAGCGCGCTGGCGCGTCCGATCCCCTGTCCGGCGGCGGTGACGAACACACGCTTGCCCTTGAGTGGCTGGTCCATGGTCATGTTCTCCAGAGTCTGTTCAACCTGCACCGCGCTCGGCGGCAAGGCGTGGGTCCGTCACATCCCGCAGGCCGTCGCCCATCAAGTTGAGGCCGAGCACGGCGGCGGCGATGGCGATGCCGGGGAAGAAGGCAATCCAGCTCGCGTCCTGCAGATAGTTGCGCCCCTCTGCGATGATGTTGCCGAGCGAGGGTGCCGGCGGCGGCGGGCCGACCCCGAGGAAGCTCAGGATCGCCTCGGCCAGGATCGATACGGCGAACACGAAGGTGAGCTGCACGATCAGCGGCGACAGCGCGTTGGCCAGGATATAGCGGAAGATGATGCGCGCATGGCCGGCGCCCACCGCCATCGCAGCCTCCACGTAGGGAAGCTCACGGATCACGAGCACGCTGGAGCGCACCACGCGGGCCGTGCGCGGCGTGAAGGTGATGGTGAGCGCGATCACCGCGTTCATCGTCGACGGTCCGAGTGCCGCGGCCAGCGCGATCGCGAGGAGCACGCCGGGAAACGCCATCAGCCCGTCCATGATGCGCATCAGCACATTGTCGAGCCAGCGCACATAGCCTGCCAGCATCCCGAGGAAGACGCCGAGAATGCCGGTCATCACCACGACGGAAATGCCGATGCCGAGCGATACCCGGGTCCCGTGGATGACGCGGCTCATGATGTCACGGCCGAAACCGTCGGTTCCGAACCAGTGCGCCATGGAGGGCGGCGCCAGGAGGCTGCGATAATCGTTCTTGTTGGGATCGTAGGGCGCGATCAGGTCGGCGAAGACGGCCAGCAGCACGATCACGAAGAAAAGGGCGAAGCCGACCTGGAAGGAGCGGTGTCTGGCGAGACGGCGTCCGAACAGCATCCAGCCGCGCCGGCGCGCCCGGGCAATCTCCTGCCGCAGGATTGCGGCGTTGTCGGCATTTGCTTCAACGGCCATCACGCACTCTCGGATCAAGCCAACCATAGGCGAGGTCGACCAGGATATTGACGAAGACGAATGTGGCGGCGGTGATCAGCAGGCCACCCTGGATGATCGGGTAGTCGCGGCGCTGGATCGCGCCGATGATCAGGCGCCCGACGCCCGGCAGCGAAAAGACGGATTCGATGACCACCGCCCCGCCGAGAAGCACACCGGTCATCACCCCCACCACCGTGACGATGGGCACCAGCGCATTGCGCAGCGCATGCTTGAAGATGACCGTATGGCGGCGCATGCCCTTGGCGCGCGCGGTGCGGATATAGTCCTGGCTCATCACTTCGAGCATCGACGAGCGGGTCATTCGAGCCACGACACCCATCTGGGTGATGGCCAGCGCCAGCGCCGGCAGCGTCATCGAGCGCGCCCAGCCGATCAGGCTCTCGCTGGCCGGCACATAGCCGCCCGTCGGCAGCCAGCCGAGTCCGACGGCAAAGACGGAGATCAGGATCAGTGCGAACCAGAAGTCGGGGATCGACAGTCCGAACAGGGCGATCGACATCGATCCCTGGTCGAGCCAGCTGTCATGCTTGATCGCCGCCAGGATGCCCAGCAGAACGCCGAGCATCACCGCGAGCACGAGCGCGATCGCCGCCAGCGACAGCGTGATCGGCAGCCTTTCGAGAACCGCTTCGGTGACGGATTTGTTGAGCAGGTAGGATTGGCCGAGATCTCCCTGCAGCAGCCGCCCGTACCAGCGCACCGCCTGCTCGACCATGGGCCGGTCCAGGCCAAGCCTCTCACGGATTTCGGCGCGCTGCGCTTCCGTGGAGTCGCTGCCGGCGATCTCCGCCGTGACATCGCCCGGCACGATGGCGATGATGACGAAGCTGACAAGCGAGACGACAAACAGCACCGGCAGAGCGCTCAAGAGACGTCGAGCCAGAAACCCAATCAATATTCATGCTCCGGTAGGGCAGCCCCCGCACGTGCGGCGGGCCGGATTTCAGCCTGCGGGTGGCGATCCGGGGATGGTGCGATGTCCCTCCCCGGATGCTGTGAAGAGCCTACTCTTTTTCGATCCACACGTCATAGACGCGCGGGAAGCGGAACGGCTTGAAACCCTTCACATCGGCGCGGGCAGCCTGCATCAGGCCGGTCTCGCCGACCTTGATGACGCCGAAGAACGCGTAGAGCCGCTTCTGGATCTCGGCGAACACCGCCTTGCGTCCCTCGACGCTGTCCGTCGCGATCAGCTCCTTGTAGAGCGCATCGAGCTGCTCGTCGTTGGCGCGGAAGTGCGGCGCCTCCCCGGTCAGGGTCGAGATCAGGGCAGCCGGTCCGAGATAGGGCTCGATACCCATCATCAGGGTCCAGCCGTTCCAGCCCTGATCCTGCAGGCGGATGTTGAGTGCCGTCGGCCAGTCGACCTGGTTGATGACCGCGTTGATGCCGACCGCCTTCAGCTGCTCTCCGATCACCACGGCGGCCTTGCCATGCTCGGGAATGGTCGAGTCGGTCAGGATGGAGAACGGCTCGTTGTTGTAACCGGCCTCTTTCAGCAGCGCCTTGGCCCGGTCGGCATCGGCGAGATTGTAGTACTCCTTGCCGACATCGCCCGCGTCATAGGTGGAACCTTCGTACATCCAGCCGTGATAGAGCTGGAACAGGCCCTCCGTGGCGATCGCCATGACCTCCTCGTTGTTCAGGGCTACCTGCACCGCTTCGCGGAACTTCGGATTGTCTCCCGGCGCTTCCTTCATGTTGAAGATGAAGGTCAGGAACGCCCACGGCATGTTCTCGTAGATCTCGATGTTCTCGTTCGAGGCCAGGCGGCGCGCCGTCGGCACGGGAAGCTGCTCGAGCAACTGAACCTCGCCGGTTTCCAGCGCGGCAACGGCAGCGCCCGGCTCCGGAATGACCCGGAAGGTGACCGTGTCGAGATAGGCCGTCTTCTTGCCGCCGAATCCGTCGATGCCCTCAAAGGCTTCGTTGGCGCTGTAGTCCTCGAACCGCGCCAGCTTCACATGGCTGTCGGGAACGTACTCGACAAACTTGTACGGACCGGTGCCGATGAATTCGATCTCGTTGGGACCCTTGGATGCTTCCTCGGCCGGAATGATGACGGCCGGCGCACGCGGCGAGGCAAAGGCCTCGAGGAAGGTCGGGGTCGCCTCCTTCAGTGTCAGGGTGACTTCGTTGGGACCGGTGATCTCGATCTTCTCGACCGGCTTCAGCATGCTCTGCGTGGCGCCGTGCTTCACGTAGCGGTCGAGCGACGCTTTCACGTCCTCCGCCGTCATTTCCTTGCCGTTGTGAAACTTGACGCCCTGGCGCAGCGGGATGCGGTACGACTTGCCATCGGCAGAGATCTCGACGGATTCCGCGAGGATCGGGATCGGCTGGATTTTCTCGCTGAAGCCGAACAATGGCTCGTAGATGTTCATCGTGATGTTGCGCGATGCCTGTGAAGAGGTCACCATCGCATCGAGACTGGGCGGGTTCGAGCTCTGTACGACGACCAGGTCTCCACCCGCCGTCTGCGCCAGGGCTGTTGCCGACGACAATCCAAGGAACGCTGCAGCGGCCGCTGCCAGGCACATGTGCCTGGCTCTTCCCAGCCTACCGGTCTTTGCCATTTTTCGTCTCCCTCTGTATGTGATCTTTTAGGCACTCAAGTGCAGACTACAGGCGTTTCCGAGCACAAACGGACATGCTGGACTTTGCACTTATCGTATAATCGTATACGATTTTACCGAGGCGATCAAGAACCGTGAGAACAGGAAAATGTCCATAGACCGCGCCAGCTCCAACAAGGGCAGTTTGCCGAAGCTTCTGCCGCTCGAGGCGAAAACCCTGGTCGACCAGGTTGTCGATGCGATTGTCGAGGCCACCGCCACCGGTGTGTTCCTGCCCGGCGACCGGGTCGTAGAGGCGGAAGTGGCACGCTCGCTGAACGTCAGCCGGGTGCCGGTGCGCGAGGCGCTGCGCCTGCTGGAGAGCCAGGGCATCGTGGTGAGCACGCGCTATCGCGGCATGCGGCTGATGGATGTCAGCATCGACCGGCTGGAGAAGATCCTGAAGGTGCGCACGGCGCTCGAAACGCTGGCGGCCCAGGAAGTTCTCGAGCAGATGCAGAACGACCCCTCAATTGTCGAGCCGCTGGAGGATGTGGTGCGGCAACTGCATGCGGCGATGAAGCAGAAGGATTCCTTCGGTGTCGCCCGTCTCGACACCGAATTCCACCGCACGCTGTGCCGCCTGTCCGGCAATGACGTTCTGCTGCGCATGTGGGAGCCGCTGTCGCGCCAGCTGACGATCATCTTCGGCCTGTCGACCCTGCAGAAAGACCTTCATCTGATCGTCGAGGAGCATGACGAGCTTCTCGCCAAGCTGAAGGCGGGGGATGGAGATCAGTTCATCGAGCTGATGAAGGTGCACATCCTCGACTACTCGCGCGCGCTCGACTACGAGGGCCTGGTGACGGCGCGGCGGAGCGAGCGCGACAAGGCGCTCAAATCCTGATCGCCCGGAACAACGGAAAGCCGCGCCGATCTTGGTTGCTGGCGCCCGGCGCCAATGGCTGCAAGCCCCGTTCGCAGAATACGGAACCCGTTCCGGTCCCGGCAGATGCAATAATTCAGCAGCAACGATGGCGGGCATTCAGCGAGACTTGCCTTTGCCGTAAGCAAACGTTCCGCCGAGCGCGTGACAAGGCCGTGGCTGCCCAAGTCTCGGCCAGTCGCGACCCCTTCAGCATCACCCACAAGTAGCGGGTGGCGGACGGATGATTAATTCGAATGCGGTGAGCAGGCCGGGCATTTATCGGAGCGTTCGATCGTCCGTTCATTCTGTTGTCGAGCTTTCCAGGCGTCCACCAATCGCATCCTGAAATCGGTCTCCCGTCCCGGGGAACCGTGTCGATGGCATGACCCAGTGCAAGCGTCGCAGCATCTATTGCCGCACCGATGGCGGCAAGATCTTCTAAACGCTGAACATCCTCGAAGTCTTGAGCAATCTGTTCATCCTGCGCGATGTGCCCGCGTTCATACGATCCGACAACGGTTCGGAGCTCGTTGCTCATGACTTACCTACTGGACCACTCAGATGGGGGTGATCAGTTTCACACACGATGCACTTCTTACAGAAAGCACTGACCGCTAGATTTCGTCAGAATTAGTCAGAATTGATTGGTGGAATCTGGTGCATGACACTCTGTAATAGAAGAAGGGTTGAATGGATGATCTTCTTCCGAACCGGCAGATTTGGAAGCGATTGAAAGAGTCTTTTAGTCACCGGATGGCAGTCAACCGGCAATGGATGATGTCGAGCGATGGGATCCAAATGGATGCATTCGCACGGCGGGAGAGGAAGCTCACGATGGCCGATTTTACGCTATTGATGTGTGGATTAGGCCTGTTCTTGGGTACAGCCCTGCTCGTTCTTTCGGCCGTGATTCAGCAAGCGGCGTTCGGGACCAAGAGGCCAACTTGGTCTACGCAGTTGTTCGCCGAGAGCCGGTTCATCCTCTTGGGTCTTACGCTTCTGATTGGCCTGCTGGTCTCGCCAGCGACGGCTTTCGCCGCACCGTCTGTCTACTGCCCGACCCTGAACGCCACTGTCGCAAATGGCGGATCGGTGGCCATCGATGTCAGCACATGCGATGGACCGCCAGATGGGGGTATGAGCGGGCCGATCTTGCCAGATGCCCAGCACGGCACGGTGACCATCGGCACCAACAGCGGCGGCACGCAGTTCGTGACCTATGCGCACAGCGGCGATTCGGCGACGAGCGACCAGTTCTTTCTGGAGGACAACGACCTCGGGGTCGTGACGGTCAACATAACCATCGATCCGCCGGCCTCGCCCATCACGGTCTCGCCGGGGACGCTGCCGGCCATGACCGCGGGAACGGCCTTCAGCCAGGCGCTGTCGGCAAGTGGCGGTACGGCGCCTTACACCTACAGCCTGCAGTCGGGATCGTTACCTCTCGGAATCTCCCTAACCTCCGGGGGACTGCTGAGCGGAACGCCAACGCAGCGCGGAGGTTACGCATTTACCGTAAGGGCGATCGACAACATCGGCCAGTTTGTCGACAAGGGCTACACCGGCACGGTGCTGAATCCGACGATCTCCATTTCCCCGACATCGGCGACAGCCATCCAGGGCGTATCGTTCTCGCAGACCATCTTCGCCAGCGGCGGCGTCGGCCCGCACACCTTCTCCGTGGAGAGCGGTCTTGTGCCCGCGGGATTGTCCCTGTCCAACACCGGCCTTTTCAGCGGCACCACCTCCAGCGCGCCCGGATCTTACCCTCTGATGCTGCGGGTCACGGATTCCAGCACCGGACCGGGTGCCTATTTCGAGCTTGAGAGCTTCACTGTGACGGTGGCACCGGCACCGTCCGTGTCCATCAGCGCCAGCCCGGCCTCGGTGAGTGAGGACGGCGCAGCCGATCTGGTTTACACGGTCACGCGCAGCCAGAACCTGTCGTCATCCACGATCGTCAATCTCGGTTACACGGGCAGCGCTGATGCCAGCGACTATACCGGTGCGACCTTGACCGTGACCATTCCGTCCGGCTCGACGAGCGGCATCGTGGTGATAAACCCGTCCGCCGATGTCACCGTGGAGGCGGACGAGACTGTAACCGTTAGCATACAGAGCGGCTCAGGCTATACCATCGGTGCGCCGTCCTCTGCCACAGGCACGATCCTGAACGACGACCTTGGGGTTCTGACGATCAACAATGTCACCTTTTCCGAGGATGACTCCGGAACTCAAGCGATACCGTTCACAATATCGCTCAGCAGTCCCGCCGGACCCGGTGGTGTAACGTTCGACATCGCAACCGCCGACGGCACAGCGACAGCAGGCGAGGACTATCAGGCGAAAAGCATCGTGGGCGCCACCATCGCGCCGGGGGAGAGCACTTATGTCTTCTCTGTTGATGTATACGGCGATACGTCCAACGAACCCAATGAGACGTTTTTCGTCAACATCACCAACGTGACAAACGCTATCACGGGCGATGGCCAGGGCGTGGGCACCATCGTCAACGACGACCTTGCGGGCCCGTCGGTCACTTCCATTTCGCCGAACAATGGTCCGGAGGCAGGCGGCACGTCAGTGACGATCACCGGAACGAACTTCACCGGCGCAACGGCCGTGACCTTTGGCGGCGCGGCGGCTGCGAGTTTCACGGTCAACAGCGGCACGACTATTTCGGCAGTGACGCCGGCCGGGACGGCCGGCGCGGTGGATGTGGCGGTGACGACACCCGGCGGCACGGATACGGAAACAGGTGGCTTCACCTACAATCCGCCCGTTCCTCCTTCCCTGTCGATCAACAACGTCACCTTACCCGAGGGTGACACCGGAACTCTATCAATACCATTTACAGTGACGCTCAGCAGCCCCGCCGGTACCGGCGGGGGGTTTACACGGTCACGCGCAGCCAGAACCTGTCGTCATCCACGATCGTCAATCTCGGTTACACGGGCAGCGCTGATGCCAGCGACTATACCGGTGCGACCTTGACCGTGACCATTCCGTCCGGCTCGACGAGCGGCATCGTGGTGATAAACCCGTCCGCCGATGTCACCGTGGAGGCGGACGAGACTGTAACCGTTAGCATACAGAGCGGCTCAGGCTATACCATCGGTGCGCCGTCCTCTGCCACAGGCACGATCCTGAACGACGACCTTGGGGTTCTGACGATCAACAATGTCACCTTTTCCGAGGATGACTCCGGAACTCAAGCGATACCGTTCACAATATCGCTCAGCAGTCCCGCCGGACCCGGTGGTGTAACGTTCGATATCGCCACCGCCGACGGCACGGCAACAGCAGGCGAGGACTACGCAGCAACCAGCATCGTGGGCGCCAGCATATCCGCAGGGCAGAACACCTATGTTTTCAACGTTGATCTCTACGGCGATACAACCCATGAAACCACCGAGACGTTTTTCGTCAACATCACCAACCTGACAGGCGCTACCGGGGCCGATCTCCAGGGACTGGGCACAATCGTCAACGACGATTCCATACCCACGATCACTCTGACTCCTGCCAGCCTTTCAGCAGCAACAGTCGGGGCGCCCTACAGCGAAACCGTGACCGCCAGCGGCGGAACAGGGCCCTACACCTATGCCGTCACCGCGGGCGCCTTGCCCGGGGGCTTGACGTTGAGCGCCTCGGGCGTGCTATCCGGCACGCCGACGAATGAGGGAACAGTCAACTTCACCATCACCGCAACCGACAGCGGCGGTGGAACCGGGCCATACAGTGGCAGCAGGGCCTACACGATTGACGTCGCTGCGCCCACAGTGACCGTGAGCCCAGCCACATTGCCTGCCGCAATCGTCGGCACGCCCTTCAGCCAATCCGTGACCGCCACTGGCGGAACAGCACCGCATAGTTATGCAGTTACGACCGGCGCTTTACCCCTGGGCCTAGACCTGAGCCCAGCGGGGTTACTTTCCGGTACCCCCACGGCCGGCGGGACGTTCAATTTCACCATCACCGCCACCGACAGCAGCGGCGGAACCGGGCCGTACAGCGGGAGCAGGGCCTATACGCTCACCGTTGCAGCGCCCGTCATCACCGTGAGCCCCACCACGTTGCCACCCGCCACCCAGGGTGTCCCCTACTCACAGACCATAACTGCCAGCGGCGGCACGGCGCCTTATACTTACTCAGTTACCGCCGGCGGCTTGCCTTCGAACCTGAGCCTGAGCAGCACCGGTGTGCTCTCAGGCTCGCCAACTGTAAACGGAACATTCAACTTCACCATCACCGCCACTGACAGCAGCACCGGCAACGGTCCATATGGCGGCAGCCAGGCCTATTCGTTCCAGATAGGCGTCGGCACTCCGCCGGTGGTCGGTTCCGTGAGCGTTCCCGCCAACGGGTATTATCGCGCGGGGGAGGTTCTTTCCTTCACGGTCAATTTCAACGAAACCGTTCTGGTGGATACGTCGGGCGGTTCGCCAAGCGTTCCCCTGGTAATCGGCGCTGCAACGGTCGATGCCAGCTATGTGTCCGGAAGCGGATCGAACGCACTTGTCTTCCAGTATCTGGTCGATCCGGGCGATCTGGACCTGAACGGCATTCAGATCGGAGGCGTCATCGGTCTGAACGGCGGCGCAATTGCAAACGCCTTCAGCACGCCTGCCGACCTGGCCCTCAACAACGTTGGGAGCACCACAGGTGTCCTCGTTGACACAATAGCGCCGACGGCAACCTCCAGCTCGGTGAGCGGCAGTCCGGCGCCGGATGCGGTCGCCGTTGATTTCCTGGTGACATTCTCGAAGCCGGTAAATGGCGTCGATTCATCGGATTTCGTCCTGACGAGGACGGGGAGTGCCTCAGGGGCGGTCACCAACGTCGCCACCTCGGACAACGTGACATATACGGTCAGCGTCACTGGTGTTTCCGGAACAGGCTCGCTGCGGCTCGATGTTCTGGCGGACGGATCGATTACCGATACGCCCGGCAATCCGATGACCGCAGCGTACGCGTCCGGAACGCCCTGGGTGCGCAGCGGATCCTCCAACGCCTCGCTGGCCGGCCTTGCACCGAGTGCTGGTGCCCTCGATCCCGCGTTCAATGCGGCTACGTTCGGTTATGCCGTTGCTGTCGCCAATTCGGTTGCAAGCCTCACCCTGACCCCGACCGCCGATGACGCCAACGCGACGATCACCGTCAACGGCACGGCGGTTGCTTCCGGCAACGTCAGCCAGCCGATCACCCTTTCAGTCGGAGCAACGGCGATCCCTGTCGTGGTCACGGCACAGGACGGCGCAACCACGCGCACCTATACGGTCACGGTCACGCGGGCTTCCCCCGCCCCGACCGTTGTGTCCCGCATCGTCGCGATCAACGCGGGCCAGACGGCGTCTGTCGAACTCACGGACGGCGCGACGGGCGGTCCGTTCACCGGCGCGGCGATTATAGACATATCCGACAGCAGCGCCGGTTCCGCTCACATCGAACAGAACGGGCAGAGTTTCCTGCTTGTGTTCGCATCCAGCCCGACCTTTTCAGGTGGCGCCGACGTCCGGTTCACACTTTCGAGCGCTCATGGAACTTCGGCTCCCGGAACGATCTCCTTCACTGTTCTCGCACGGCCCGACCCCGCACTGGATGCCGAAGTCCTTGGACTGTTGAGAGCTCAGGTCGATGCTTCTAAGCGCTTCGCGCAGGCGCAGACACGCAATTTCAACGGGCGGCTCGAGCAGCTTCACGACGAGGGCGACCGCCGCAGAAACAGCCTGAATGTGCGGTTGGGCTATAGTGAGAGTGCGGAGCGCGGCGACCGCACGGCCGGATCACTGAACGAGGCAGGAGCCGATGCGCCCGGTCTTCTCGGCTATGCTCCTCAATCTTCCGGCGGAGCCAGCGAAGGGG
The DNA here is from genome assembly GCF_000300335.1 of Nitratireductor pacificus pht-3B. Lineage (GTDB taxonomy): Bacteria > Pseudomonadota > Alphaproteobacteria > Rhizobiales > Rhizobiaceae > Nitratireductor > Nitratireductor pacificus. The sequence goes on from NZ_AMRM01000012.1 coordinate 102,819, forward strand.
GGCTTGCTGCGGGCAAGGCGAACGGGCTGGGTGCCTCGGATGGCAGCATGGACCTCGGACCCTACGCCATATGGACGGGTGGCTTCGTCGATTTCAGCCAAAGCGACAATGGCGGCATCGATCTTGACGGCACGCTCGTCGGGGTAAGCGCCGGCATCGACTACCGCTTTTCCGACAGGTTCATCGGCGGGTTCGGCGTCGGGTTTGGCCGCGACCGTACCGATATCGGCGCAAACGGCACCGAAAGCACGGGACTTGCCTACAGCGCCGCACTTTACGGAAGCTACAAGCCGGCCGACAATTTCTTCATCGACGGGCTCATCGGTGCGAGCTGGCTCGACTTCGACAGCCGCCGCTATATCACCGCCACCGGCGATTTCGCCATGGGCAGCCGGTCGGGCCAGCAGGTCTTCGGATCGTTGAGCGCCGCTTACGAGTTCCGCGACGAAACATGGCTCCTGTCACCCTACGGCCGCATCGAGATGTCCCGGACATGGCTCGACGGCTTCGCTGAGGAAGGCGGAGGCACTTTCGGCCTGCGCTATGGAGACCAGACCATCGACACGGTTTCCGGCGTCATCGGTCTTCGTGCGGAATATGCGTTCAAAAGGAGCTGGGGCACGCTGACGCCCGGCGCGCGTATCGAATACACGCATGATTTCGCCGGGTCGAGCCAAGCGAAGCTGGGCTATATCGACCTAGATCACCTACCCTACTGGCTCGACGTCGAGGCCTCCAGCAGGAGTTACGTGACGCTGGGGCTCTCACTTGATGCGGAACTGCCGCAGGCATGGACGCTCGGCGTCGACTATCGGACCGCCTTCGGAAATGCGCGCCAGGATCACACGTTCGGGCTGAAAGTCGGCAAACAGTTCTAGCGGCTCTGTCGCAAACCATCGGGTGATGGCCAGGGGAGCATGAAGGCTCCGTGGTTTCGGCAGCGTTCGTCATGTTCGAGGCCCATCATTTTGATCGCCCGGCGATCCTGCTTTCCGTACGCTGGTACCTTGCCTACAAACTCGGCCTTCGCGATCTGGAAGAGATGATGGCCGAGCGCTGCATTCCTCGAAGCCGATCCGCATCCGGCAGAGCCAGCACCTCAGCAATCAGACGGAGCAGGAACACCGGCGCATGAAGCACCCAGTCCGATCAAGGCTCGGCTTCAACCGGTCGGCGGACGTCGGGGAAATTGCGATCCTGACGGTCTTTGCCACCTATGAGCCACGGGAAGGTGGATGCAGAACATCAGGCGCTTTTTGGCTCGGCCCAACGCCTTTCACCAACACGGCCACCCCTTTCGAGGATTCTATCGCAAACCAAGGCTCAGGACCCATTGAACGGCAGGTCGTGTGTCGACAGAAAACCCGCCGCTGTTCGGATCGAGACTTGTGGGCGAAATTTAACCGGCGGACGGTTGGTGGAGCTGAGGGGAATCGAACCCCTGACCTCGTCATTGCGAACGACGCGCTCTCCCATCTGAGCTACAGCCCCGTTTCGCCGGTGGGCCGCATTTAGGTCCGCCTCCCCCCGCCTGTCAAGCAGCGAGTGCGTGTCGGGGCCGGGGACGATGCGTCGCGCCGGCATCTTTCGAAGATGCTCCCGCGCGGCAAAAAAACCATGCAGACTTGTCGGGCTTGGCTGCAATGGCTACATGTCGCAGAATTCGCGTCGCGGCGGCGCAGGACGGCATCCCGTCCGGCGCTCACGCGTCGCACCCGGACAAGGCCCAACACCCATCAGGAGACCGGCATGATCGCGCTAATCCAGACCATCGTCATGGCGCTCGATATCTACTGGTGGCTGATCATCGCCTCCGCCATCTTCTCCTGGCTCTACGCCTTCAACGTGGTCAACCCGCGCAACCAGTTCGTCGGCTCTGTCGGCAACTTCCTGTTCCGCGTGACGGAGCCGGCGCTGCGACCGATCCGCAGGATCCTCCCCGATCTCGGCGGCATCGACATCTCGCCGATTATCCTGCTGCTGATCCTGTTCTTCGTGCGCCAGTTCATCCTGACAACGGTTGCCCCGGCCCTGATCTGATCCGGCCTGATCGGAGACATGGCCGATCATCCCGCATGCTGCCGGCCCGTTGAAGACGGGCTGCTGCTGTTCGTCCGGCTGACGCCGAAATCCTCCCGCGACGCCGTGGAAGGGATGGTGAGCGCCGATGATGGCAGCGCCCATCTCAAGGCACGCGTCCGCGCCGTGCCGGAAGGCGGCAAGGCCAACGCCGCGCTCGAAAAGCTCCTCGCGAAGACCTTCGGCATCCCTGCCGGTGCCGTTTCCCTGAAAGCCGGGGCGACGGCACGGTTGAAGACCATCGCGCTGCGTGGCGAGACATCGGCCCTGCTTGCCCGGCTCACGCAACTGGTGCAAGACAGCCGATAGAAGCCGCCGGCGAAACCCGCTATGGTGCGCGCGAGGATCGTTGGAGATTTCGGGAGCATCGTCCATGCGGCTGACCCTATGCGCGTTCTTTCTCGCTGCCACGGCGGGACTTGCCGGCGCGGCGGAACTGGAGAGCGCCTACACCGAGATCGACGTCGAGAAGGATTGCGCGCCTTTCGCCAATGCCGGCGACGACGGGGGCGACTGGACGAACTTCGTCTGCCCCGGCTGGCGCGGCTACCCGGTCCTGATCTACTACAGCGACCTGCGCGAATCCGTCTTCTACGGCTTCCCGCCGGCCGGCGAGATGGCGCCGGAATGGGAGAGCTTCGCCGGCTTCAACAACACGGGGCCGACCATCGAGTGGCGCATCCTCGTGGACGGAAACCGCCGCACGCCGGTCGCCACGATCCATCGCTGGTTCGTCGCCAACGCCGACGAGACCGAGAAGGACATCGAGGTTCTGGTGGTGGAAAGGGTCGGGCAGCTTCTGCAGCACGAGGGCTGCGTCATGGGCTATGTGGTGGCGACGGGCAACGAAGGCGCCAATGAAAAGGCCCGCCGCATCGCCGATGAGCAGGCCTTCGATTTCGCCTGCGGCGCCGATCAGCCCGTGATCGACGCCGGAACGGTCCCGCTGCCGGAGCCTTCCGGCGGGGAATAGGAGAGGGTCTACCCGGCCTTCTTCGCCTTTGCCCGATCGATCGCCTCGACGATCAGCTTGCGCGCATGCGCGGCATCCAGCCAGTCGCCGATCTTCACCCACTTGCCGGGTTCCAGATCCTTGTAGTGCTCGAAGAAGTGCTGGATCTGCTGCCGCGTGATCTCCGGCATGTCCGTGTAGTTCTTGACGTCCTCGTAGCGGCGCGTCAGGTGCGGCGAGGGCACGGCGATGATCTTCTCGTCCTGGCCGGAATTGTCCTCCATCACCAGCACGCCGATCGGCCGCACATTGATCACGCAGCCGGGAATGAGCTGGCGCGTGTTGCAGACCAGAACGTCGATCGGGTCGCCGTCGTCGGACAGCGTGTGCGGGACGAAGCCGTAATTCCCCGGATAGGTCATCGGCGTGTACAGGAAGCGGTCGACGACCAGCGTCCCGGACTCCTTGTCCATCTCGTACTTGATCGGCTGGCCGCCGACCGGCACTTCGACGATGACGTTGACGTCTTCGGGGGGATTATCGCCGATGGCGATGGCGTCTATGCGCATGGAAAGAGAAACCCTTCGTTCTGGCAGGTGGCGGCTGTTCTCCCCGGTGCGGTCGCTACGGATGACGACCAGCCGGACGTGCAGCCAGGAAATGAATGGGTGCGCTTTATCGCGTCATGCGCCGCATGGCAATGCGCACGATGTTGCACTGCGAAACAATTGGCGTTCCGCAGGCACGTCAAAACCCTGGATGACGGTGATGAAACCGGAAGATCAGTCCCAGACGAAGGCCAGCTTGCGCAGGGCCCTGTTGTCGAAAACCTCGACCCCTTCGGCCACGTCGCGGCCGCCGGCGCCGGCGTAGAAGGCCAGCGCATTGCCATTGTCTTCCAGCGCCCACACGACGAGTCCTTTCAGGCCATGTGCCGAAAGCATCTCGCGCGCCGCCCTGAACAGCCGGGAACCGAGGCCGACGCCCTGATACTCGGGCCGGAGGTAGAGCTCGTAGATTTCGCCTTCCTGCGATAATTCGCGGGCGCGGTTGCGGCCGAGCGTCGCATAACCGGCGATCTCGCCGCCGATCTCGATGACGAGCACCGTCGCCGACCGGCGAATCGCGTTCGACCACCATTTCGGGCCGCGCCTGCCGATCATCCGGTTCAGCGCCTGATAGGGGATGATGCCGGTATAAGCGCCGCGCCAGGCGCTGTCATGCACCTCCGCCACCGCTTCCGCGTCCCTCGGTTCTGCCCGTCTGATGTCGATCGTCAGCGTGTTCATGGTTTCTTAACCATAGCTGCGCCGGCGGGGTATGCGCAAGCATTAGAACCCCCCTCATTCCGGTAGCGCACAGATGGGCAAAACGGCTCAGATTTCCGTCAGACGGTCGTCGATTTCGTTGCGGTCGCCCGCCTGCGCCGGGAAGTGCTCGCCAAGCACCGCGCCGACCCGCGCCACGGCCTCGACGAAGCCGTCGGCGAGCGTGGCGCGCCGCCCGTGGGCGAGCAGCATGGCCACCGTCTCGTTCCACACGCTCTGGTCGACGCAGGCGTCGATCTCGCGATCGGCGACCACTTCCACGTAACGCTCGGCGAGCGAGACGAAGATGAGCACGCCCGTGCGGTGTTCCGTGACGTGGATGTTGTGGGCGAGGAACTGCTTCTGCGCATTGTCGTGCGCGCGGCGATATTTCAGCGCGCGCGGCACCAGCCAGGCGCGCAGGCCAGGCAGCGCGACGACCAGCAGCGCCGCGGCGGCAAACGCCGCCAGTTGCGCCGAGGCGAACAGCACCGGTCCGACGTCGATCCACCATGTGTGCAAGCCGATCGCCAGGAGCGGACCGAGGATCAGGATCGCGATCGCGACCATCAGGCAGGCCGGATAGAGATAGCTGTCGCTGTCGCGCGCCAGCACGCAGTAGATTTCGCCGCTGGTGCCGCGCTCGGCCGCGCCGATCGCCGCAGTGACCCGGGCATGTTCCTCCGCGGAAAGCATCGTCTTGCGCCCTGCCATCCTACCAGCTCCCCGAAGCACCGCCGCCGCCGGACGAACCGCCGCCGCCGGAGAATCCACCACCGGACGAGGAGCCCCCCGAAGACCATCCGCCGCCGGACGAGCGTCCCCCCGACTTGTTGTAGTTCACATTCATGCCGAGCCAGCGATAACGGCCCGGGCCGATCTTCCGGCCGAAGATCGGCGGCAGGATCGTCATGGAGAGACCGCCGAAGAAGAAGAAGCACCAGACCATGAGAAACAGGATGCCCGGCCAGTCCATATCCGAGCTCTCGTCGGAATTGCGCTCGGCGCGCGCTTCCAGCTCGGCGGCATTGCCCTCCAGCACCATGACGATGTCGTCGACGGCGCCGCTGATCCCGCCGGCGAAGTCGCCGGCCCGGAAGGCCGGCACCATGGTGTTCTCGATGATCAGCTTGGAGTGCAGGTCCGTCAGCGTACCTTCAAGGCCGTAGCCCACCTCGATGCGCATCTTGCGGTCGTCGACGGCAACCAGCACGAGGACGCCGTTGTCTTCCCCGGCCTGCCCCAGCCCCCAGGCGCGGAACAGGCGGTTGGCGAAAGGCTCCAGCGCCTCGCCATCGAGGCTCCTGATGGTGGCGACGACGATCTGATCGGAGGATTTCTGCTCGAAGGCGGCAAGACGGGCGGTCAGCGCCTCCTCGCTCGCCGCGTCGATGATGCCGGCATTGTCGACGACCCGTCCCGTCAGCGCCGGCAGTTCGGCGGCCGACAGCGCCCCCGACAACACCAGGACGGGCAGCAGCAGGCCGACCAGCAGCGCCAGCAGCAGCGCCCTCACCGGACGGCGGCCACCCTGTTGAAGCCGCGCCGGGACCGACCCGATCGCATCCCCCATCTGCCGGACCCCGCTCAGCCGCCGCTGTTCGTGCCGAAGTTCACCTGCGGCACCGACATCTTGTCCTCGGCGATGCTGAAGGTCTCATAGGGCTGCGCACCGGTGAACCAGAACTTCGCCCACAGCATCGAGGGCAGCGTCCTGAGCGACGTGTTGTAGAGGCGGACGGCCTCGATATAGTCGCGCCGGGCGACGGCGATGCGATTCTCGGTCCCCTCGAGCTGCGCCTGCAGGGCGAGGAAATTCTGGTTCGACTTCAAGTCCGGATAGTTCTCGACCACCGCCAGAAGCCGCGACAGGGCGCCGGTCAGACCGGACTGTCCCTCCTGGAACGCCTTGAAGGCTTCCGGATTGCTCAGCATCTCGGGCGAGACCTGCACCTGCGTCGCCTTCGCCCGCGCTTCCACGACACCCTGCAGAACCTCGCGCTCCTGCGCCGCGAAGCCCTTCACCGTCTCGACCAGGTTGGGGATCAGGTCGGCGCGCCGCTGATACTGGTTCAGCACCTCGCTCCAGGCGGCCTTCGCCTGTTCCTCGCGGGTCGGGATCGTGTTGAAGCCGCAGGCGGAAAGCAGCGGCAGCATGACGAACAGCGCCACGAGGGCGGAAACCGGCCGGACAGCAGACATCTTGGCGGCGGACATGAAGCGACCTCTCATCGGACTTGGATCTCGACGACCTTAGAACATGGTCCAGTGATAGGAAACCAATTCCGATCGCGGGAGGCTTGCTGTAGGGTCTGCCCTCGGCAGTATCAAGCGGATTGTATTATGGCGCGAAGACAGTCGGACGACGACCAGCGGAGCGAATCGCGCCGCATCCTCGACCGCGTCGGCCAGGAGAGCGAGAACGCCCTGCTGCACCGCATGCGCAGACACGTGGCCGCCGACGATGCCCGGCAGGACGATCCGATCGAGCTGTGGGGAACGCGCATCGGCCGGGTGATCGCCCTCGCCGTTCTTGCGGCGACGATCCTGTGGCTCCTCCTCAATGTTTTTGGTGGATAGCACTCCATGAGCAAACCGTTTCCCGAAGGCGCTCCGCCTGCCGTCATCGTCATCTCCAGCCATGTGGCGCGGGGCAGCGTCGGCAATCGCGCCGCCGTTTTCGCCCTCGAGACCCTGGGCTTCCCCGTCTGGGCCGTCCCGACCGTTCTCTTGCCCTGGCATCCGGGCCACGGCCCGGCCACGAGGATCGTTCCGGATACGGAACAGTTCGCCGCCTTCCTCGCCGATCTGGGCAACGCCCCGTGGCTCGGCGAGGTCGCCGCCGTCATGACCGGCTATCTCGGCGCGGCGAGCCAGGCGGACGCCGTCGCCAGCCTCGTGGAGAAGGTCAGGACGAAAAATCCCTCGGCGCTCTATGTCTGCGACCCTGTGCTGGGCGATCGGCAGGGGCTTTACGTGCCCGAGCAGACGGCCATCGCCATCCGCGACACGCTGATGCCGCTGGCCGATCTCGCCACGCCCAACCGCTACGAGCTGGAATGGCTGACGGGCAGCGCAACGCCCGACACCGCCGCCACCGTCGCCGCCGCCCGCAAGGCCGCGCCGCCGCGCATGCTGGTGACCTCCGCACCGACCGACCGCGAGGGACGGCTGGCCAATCTGCTCGTCGGGCGTGACGATGCGCTGCGCGCCGAGCACGATGCCATCGCGAAGGCGCCCAACGGCACCGGCGACCTGACGGCCGCCCTGTTCCTGGCGCACACGCTGCAGGGCGACAATGCCGGACAGGCGCTTGCGCTCACCACCGGTTCCGTGGTCGAGATCCTGGGCAAGGCAGCCGCGCGCGGGGCCGACGAGCTGATGCTGGAAACCGACCGGCCGAGCCTGACCCGTCCGCAAACCGCCATCGAGGTGAAACCCATGCGGCAGCCATACGCGCATTCCGCCTGAGCCTCGGCACCGCGCACAAAGCGCATTGCCTGATGGCGCATTTCCCGCTATCTCGCATTCCATGACCCATCTGCCCGAACGCCTTCTCGCCGGTTATCGCAACTTCATGGCGGGGCGTTATTCCGCCGAAAGCGACCGCTATCGCTCGCTGGCCAAGGATGGCCAGTCTCCGACAACCATGGTGATCGCCTGCTGCGATTCACGCGCCGCGCCCGAAACCATCTTCGACGCCGGTCCGGGCGAACTGTTCGTCGTGCGCAACGTGGCCAATCTCGTGCCGCCCTATGCGCCGGACGGCCAGCATCACGGCACGTCGGCGGCGCTCGAATTCGCCGTCCAGAGCCTGAAGGTGAGCAGCATCGTCGTCATGGGCCATGGCCGTTGCGGCGGCATCGGCGCGGCCCTCAACCCGTCGGCCGAACCGCTCTCGCCCGGCGACTTCATCGGCAAGTGGATGGGGCTGGTGGCGCCTGCCGCCGAGGCGCTGTCGGGCAATCTGATGACCGCCGCCGAGCGCCAGACCGCGCTGGAGCGCATCTCCATCCGCTACCAGGTGGCCAATCTGCGCAGCTTTCCCTGCGTCAAGATCCTGGAAGGCAAGGGACGCCTGACCCTGCATGGCGCATGGTTCGACATCTCGACCGGCGAGTTGTGGGTGATGAACCCGGAAACCGGCGATTTCGAACGGCCGCAGCTTAAGTAGACGTTTCTGCCGGCGCTACACCGGTGTGGAGGGCGTCGGATGGACCGCCGTCGCCAGCTCTGGCTCCGGCAGGCGGTGCCAGATCAGCCACGCGATGATCGCCGTCGCGCCCAGGGACGGAATGATGATCGCCATGCCCAGCACCGGGTCGCCGATCAGCGCCGCCAGCGTTCCGCCCAGAAGCCCCATGCCCATCTGCAGGAAGCCCGTCAGCGACGAGGCTGACCCGGCGATGCGCGGGAATGGCGCCAGCGAAGCCGTCATCATCGCCGGCGTGACGAAGGCGATGCCGAAGGCATAGACGCCCACCGGCGCCATCACACTGACGAAGCTGAGGGGCACGAAGGTCAGCGACAGCGCCACCGCCGTGCTTCCGATGCCGATGAAGGTCAGCCCCACCGGCACCAGCCGATAGGCCCCGTAGCGCTTCATCAACTGCCGCACGATCAGCGAGCCGGTGAAGTACATGCCGGTCTGCGCAAGCATGCCGATGCCGAACTCGGAGGGCGAAAGACCGACGCGCCCCATCAGGATGAAGGGCAGCACCGTCGCCTGCGTGTAGAGCGCGCCCACCGAGCCGGCGATGACGATGCTCGACAGCATGAAGTAACCGCTGCGCAGGAGCAGTCCGTAGGACTGGATCAGCGCCGCCGGTCGGATGCGCGACAGGTCCCGCTGCACCGTCTCCCGCAGGCAGAAATGCACCACGAGGACGATGGCGCAACCGGCTGCAAGCATCAGCCCGAAGATGGCGTGCCAGCCGGCGATTTCCATCGTCAGGCCGCCCAGCGTCGGCGCGAAGGCCGGGCCGACCGCCAGGATGATGCCGATCAGGTTCATGATGCGCGCCGAGCGCTCCTGCGTGAAGAGATCGCGCACGATGGCGCGCGACACCGCGACCCCGACGGCGGCGCCCACGCCCTGCAGGAAGCGCGCCGCGATCAGCACCTCGATCGTCGGCGAGAGCAATGCGATCAGGCTCGCCACCGCGTAGATGCCCATGAAGGCGAAGGTCACCGGCTTGCGCCCGAGACCGTCCGACAGCGGACCGCAGACGAGTTGCGCCAGGGCGAAGCCGGCAAAATACAGCGACAGCGTCATCTTCACCGCCGCCTCGGTCGTGCCGAAGGCGTTCACGATTTCCGGCATGGCCGGCGTGAACAGGGCCATGGAGAGCGGACCGACCGCCACCAGGACCGCGCCGATGATGCTGACGCGGCGCTCGCTCATCAGCGGCGCGGCGGCGGACGCTTCCAGCCTTTCGGGACGCTCGTTCATGTCGCATCCTCCTTGGGGGTCTGTCCGGCAAGGTTGCCGCGCACGGTCTTCAGCTGCTCGAGCAGCGCATTCCATTCATCATCGGAGAGTGCGCCGGCAGCCTTGCGCCGCACCTGCACGGCCACATCGGAAACTGCATCGAGCACCGCATCGGCAGCCTCCGTCAGTTCCACCAGCTTGGCGCGGCGATCCTTTGGATCGCCGATCCGGGTCACCAGCCCGTGGGCCTCTAGCCGGTCAAGATAGCCGCTCAGCGTCATCGCCTCGACGCCCATGCGTTCAGCGAGCACGTTTTGCCGCACGCGCCCGGCGCGCGCCGCATGGAAAAGGGCGCGCGCCTCGCCTGCGGTCACGCCGATGCCGGCTTCGGCGATGGCGCGGTCCATCTCCGCGCGGATCAACCGCGAGATGTCGGCGACGAGATGGCCGATGGACTCCGTGTTGGCGCGACGAGGCATGAGGACTCACTGATGTAATAAGGAATACTTATTATATGTCATACTTACTTTTATTGGACACCCGCGTCAACGCCCGCCCATTGCGCTCTCCAGCCGCCGCGCCTACATCGCTTGTGCATCTTCAGCCGCCCATCATCCCCTCTTGCCCCGGAACAGAGCATGGAAACCCCCGCCGCGACCCTCGCAGACAACCCGCTCACCCGCTGGGACGGACCGCTTGGACTGCCCGCCTTCTCCGCCTTCGACGATGCCGCCTTCGCGCCGGCCTTCGATGCAGCCCTCGCGGCGCATGCGGCCGAGATCGAGGCGATCGCGGAGAACCCCGCCACGCCGACCGTCGAGAACACGCTTGCCGCGCTGGAGCTGGCGGGCGACGCGCTCTCGCGGGTCTCGGCCATCTTCTGGTGCCGCGCCGGCGCCCACACCAACGAGACCATCCAGGCGCTGGAGCGGGAGATTTCGCCGCGCATGGCCCGGCATTTCTCGGCCGTCGTGATGAACGCCGCCCTGTTCGCCCGCATCGACCGGCTCTACCGGGAGCGCGACACGCTCGGGCTGGAGGCGGAAACCGCCCGCGTGCTGGAAAAGACCTGGAAGCACTTCGTGCGCGGCGGCGCCAGGCTCGGCGACGACGACAAGGCGCGGCTCGCGAAGATCAACGAGGAACTGGCCGGGCTTGGCGCCCGATTCGGCCAGAACGTGCTCGCCGATGAAAGCGGCTGGGTCCATTTCCTCGACGAGGGCGACCTCGCCGGCCTCTCGGACGCGCTGAGGAGCGCCATGGCGGAGGCCGCCGAATCGCGCGGACAGGCGGGCCGCTATGCCGCGACGCTGTCGCGCTCCATCGTCGAACCGTTCCTCGCCTCCTCCGAACGGCGCGACCTGCGCGAAAAGGTGTTCACCGCCTTCGCCCGGCGCGGCGAGAACGGCGGGGAGACGGACAATGCCGAAACCGTGGCCCGCACCCTGGCGCTCCGCACCGAGAAGGCGCGCCTGCTCGGTTATGACACCTATGCCGCGCTGAAGCTGGACGACACCATGGCGAAGACGCCGGACGCCGTTCAGAACCTGCTGCGGCCGGTCTGGCAGAAGGCCCGCGAGAAGGCGGCCGAGGACGAATGGGAACTGGCCCGCATCGCCGCCGGCGAGGGCCACAACCATGCCATCGCCCCCTGGGACTGGCGCTTCTACGCGGAAAAGCGCCGCGCCGAACGGTTCGCCTTCGACGAAAGCGCACTAAAGCCCTATCTGGCGCTGGAGAACGTCATCGCCGCCGCCTTCGATGTCGCCGCTCGCCTGTTCGGCCTCACCTTCGAGGAAGAAAAAGGCATCGCGGCGTGGCACGAGGATGTGCGCGTCTTCACCGTGCGCAACCCCGACGGTACGCGGCGCGGCCTGTTCCTCGCCGACTATTTCAACCGCCCGTCGAAGCGCTCCGGCGCCTGGATGAGCGCGCTCCAGTCCGGCTACCGGCTGGGCGAAGGCCAGGCGCCGATTATCTACAACGTGATGAACTTCGCCAGGCCGCCGAAGGGCCGGCCGGCGCTGCTCTCCATCGACGAGGCGCGCACCCTGTTCCACGAGTTCGGCCACGCCCTGCACGGCCTGCTGACCGAGGTGACCTGGCCGTCGATCTCTGGCACGTCCGTCCCGCGCGACTTCGTCGAACTGCCCTCCCAGCTCTACGAGCACTGGTTCACGGTTCCGCAGGTGCTGCGCAAATTCGCGGTGCATCACGAGACCGGCGCGCCGATGCCGCAGGAACTGCTCGACAAGATGCTGGCGGCGCGCACCTTCGACGCCGGTTTCGCCACCGTCGAGTTCACCGCCTCCGCGCTGGTCGACATGGCCTTCCACAGCGCCGGCGACGCGCCGGGCGACCCGCTCGCCTTCGAGGCGGCGACGCTGGCGGAGCTGGAGATGCCGGATGCCATCGTGATGCGCCACCGCACGCCGCACTTCCTGCACATCTTCTCCGGCGACGGATATTCGGCAGGCTATTATTCCTACATGTGGTCGGAAGTGCTCGACGCCGACGCGTTCCGCGCCTTCGAGGAGGCGGGCGACCCGTTCGACCCCGAAACGGCGGAAAAGCTGCGCCGGCACATCTATTCCGCCGGCGGGTCGGCGGACCCGGAAGATCTCTACAAGGCGTTCCGCGGCCGCATGCCGACACCGGAAGCCATGATGGAGAAGAAGGGGCTGGCCTGATCCGGCAGGGACCGGCCACCCGTCACACAATCTTCAGACAGGCGTCATCCGGCCGATAACCGGCTGCAACATTCGCACCCGAGATTGCTCCCGAGAATCACACAGATCCAGGGAGACTGTCATGACGTCCTTTGCAGTGAGTACCCGCCGCCGGTTCCTCATCGGAACCGGCGCAACCGCGCTGGCCACCACGTTGGGCGGGCTGGCGATGCCCGCCATCTCGCGCGCCGCAGCGCGCCCGGTCTTCACGCATGGCGTGCAGTCCGGCGATGTCGACACGACAAGCGGCATGATCTGGACGCGGGCTGACCGTCCAGCGCGGGTAGAATTCGAGGTCTCCTCCACGGAGAGTTTTGCGAATGCCACCCGCCTGCCCAGCATGGATGCGCTGCCGGAGAGCGATTTCGCGGTAAAACGTCTCCTGACGGAGCTGACACCGGATCAGGAGATCTTCTATCGCATGCGCGCTGCCGACCTCAACGACGGCAACGCCACATCCGAATGGATCGTCGGCCGCTTCCGCACGGCACCGTCTGCCCGTCGCAACATCCGCTTCGCCTGGTCGGGCGACACGGCCGGCCAGGGCTGGGGCATCGACGAGATGGGCATGAAGACCTACGCCACCATGGAAAAGCACCGTCCGGATTTCTTCCTGCATTCGGGTGACACCATCTATGCCGATGGGCCGATGGAAGACGAGGTAACGCTGAAGGACAGCAGCGTCTGGAAAAACACCGTTCTCATCGACGAAAAGCGCAAGGTCGCCGAGACGCTCGACGAGTTCCGCGGCCAGTGGAAGTACAACATGATGGACGAGCACGTGCTGGCGCTGAACGCCGTCTGCCCGACCTTCTTCCAGTGGGACGACCACGAGGTGGTCAACAACTGGTCGGCCTCGAAGGACCTGACCGCCGACGACCGCTACACGGTCAAGTCGGTGCCGCTGCTGCAGGCCCGCGCTGCCCGTGCCTTCCACGAGATGACGCCCATCCGCTACACCCCGGCCGAACCGGGGCGCGTCTACCGCAAGATCGCCTACGGGCCGATGCTCGACGTCTTCTTCCTCGACATGCGCTCCTATCGCGCTGCCAATTCGGACAGCCTTCAGGAGGCCGTGAGCGAGGAAACCCGCTTCCTCGGTGATGAGCAGATTCGCTGGCTCAAGCGTGAACTCGCCAATTCCCGCGCCACCTGGAAGGTCATTGCCGCCGACATGCCCATCGGGCTGGTGGTGCCGGATGGCGAGAAGATCGAGGCAATCGCCAATGGCGACGATGCCGGCCCGAAGGGCCGCGAGTTCGAGATTGCCGATCTCCTGCGCTACATCAAGAATGCCGGCATCGAGAACACCGTCTGGTTCACCGCCGATGTGCACTACACGGCCGCCCACTACTACAATCCCGACAAGGCCGCCTTCCAGGACTTCAAGCCTTTCTGGGAATTCGTTTCCGGCCCGCTGCACGCCGGCACGTTCGGACCCAACAAGCTCGACGGCACATTCGGGCCCGAGCTCAAATTTGTGAAGGCTCCCAGCGAGGAACAGGGTGCCAACCTGCCGCCCTCCGCCGGCTTCCAGTTCTTCGGCCTGGTCGATATCGACGCGGCGACCGAGCAGATGACGGTCCGCCTGATGGATCGCGACGACAACGAGCTCTACAAGATGACGCTCGACCCCGTGCGATCCGCCTGAGGAAGACGACGCGCGCATTTCAGCCGGGGCGGTCGCCGCCCCGGATTTTTATTGCGTGGTTTCCGCCTGTTCCGCACATGGATCATGGCATTACGCCGATTGAAGCAAATCCATGCCCATTTGGTCGCAGTCTGCGAAATTGCTTCTTCGCGCGCGGAGGGCTAACTAGCGCAATCGGACCTGTTCAGACCATGGAGAAGACGATGGACCAGACGCGTGACAATCGATCCGCGCCCGTCACCGGAGACAATGGCGGCAAGCCACGCGTCACCGTCTTCTTCGACAAGCGCACCTTCTCCGCGCAATATGTCGTCGCCGACCCGGCAACGGGCAAATGCGCCATCATCGATCCCGTGCTGGATTTCGACGAGAAATCGGGCGCCACGGCGACCGACAATGCGGACCGCATCCTCGCCTTTATCCGCGACGAGGGCCTCGAGCTGGAATGGATCCTCGACACGCATCCGCATGCGGACCATTTCTCCGCCGCCCATTATCTGAAGGGCAGGACCGGCGCCCCGACGGCCATCGGCCAAAAGGTGGTCGAGGTGCAGAAGCTCTGGAAAGCCATCTACAACTGGCCAGATTTCCGCGCCGACGGCTCGCAATGGGACCGCCTCTTCGCCGATGGCGACAGCTTCGCCATCGGCACGCTGCCGGTGCGTGTGCTGTTCTCGCCCGGCCACACGCTGGCCTCGATCACCTATGTGGTGGGCGATGCCGCCTTCGTGCACGACACGCTGTTCATGCCCGATTCCGGCACCGCGCGCTGCGACTTTCCCGGCGGCAGCGCCAGCCGCCTCTGGACGTCGATCCAGGCGATCCTCGCCCTGCCGGACGAGACCCGCATCTTTGTCGGCCACGACTATCAGCCCGGCGGCCGCGCGCCGCGCTTCGAGAGCACCGTCGCCGAGCAGAAGGCCACCAACAGCCATATGTCGAAATGCGCGACCGAGGCGGAGTTCGTGGCGCTGCGCGAAGCGCGCGATGCGACGCTCCCCATGCCGAAGCTGATCCTGCATGCCCTGCAGGTCAACATCGACGGCGGCCGCCTGCCCGAACCGGAGGCCAATGGGAAGCGCTATCTGAAGTTCCCCCTCGACGCGCTGGACGGCGCAGCCTGGGGTTAGTGCATGTCGCCCGGCGCGGCGGCCATCGGCCCCCGCCAGGCGCAATCCTCTGACGTTTGACGTGCGGTCGGCCGGCGCGCGGGAAAGCTGCACCCTTTCGCATCCGCAAAAAAACCTGTATGAGCGCGGCAACGCAACAGGCCGCGCCATGCCTTTCGCGCGCCCGCCGACCCCAAAAGAGCACCTATGAAACTGCGAAACATCGCCATCATCGCCCACGTCGATCATGGCAAG
The DNA here is from genome assembly GCF_000300335.1 of Nitratireductor pacificus pht-3B. Lineage (GTDB taxonomy): Bacteria > Pseudomonadota > Alphaproteobacteria > Rhizobiales > Rhizobiaceae > Nitratireductor > Nitratireductor pacificus. The sequence goes on from NZ_AMRM01000012.1 coordinate 118,332, forward strand.
ACAACCCTCGTCGATGAACTTCTGAAGCAGTCCGGCGCCTTCCGCGAGAACCAGCGCATTGCCGAACGCGCCATGGATTCGAACGACATCGAAAAGGAACGCGGCATCACGATCCTCGCCAAGGCGACCTCGGTCGAATGGAAGGACACACGCATCAACATCGTCGACACGCCCGGCCACGCCGATTTCGGCGGCGAGGTGGAGCGCATCCTGTCGATGGTCGACGGCGCCGTTCTTCTGGTCGATGCCGCCGAAGGCCCGATGCCGCAGACGAAGTTCGTCGTCGGCAAGGCGCTGAAGGTGGGCCTCAAGCCCATCGTCGCCATCAACAAGATCGACCGCCCCGACGCCCGCGCCGACGAGGTGATCAACGAGGTGTTCGACCTCTTCGCCGCGCTCGACGCCACCGACGAGCAGCTCGATTTCCCGATCCTCTACGGCTCGGGCCGCGATGGCTGGATGAACGAGGGCCCGGAAGGCCCGAAGGACCAGGGCCTTGCCCCCCTGTTCGACCTGGTGCTGAAGCACGTGCCGGAGCCGACGACGGAGCCGGGCGCCTTCCGCATGATCGGCACGATCCTCGAGGCCAACCCCTTCCTCGGCCGCATCATCACCGGCCGCATCGCCGCCGGCTCGATCAAGCCGAACCAGGCGGTGAAGGTGCTGCATCACGACGGCACGCTGCTGGAGAACGGCCGCATCTCGAAGATCCTCGCCTTCCGCGGCCTCGAGCGCCAGCCGATCGAAGAGGCGCAGGCCGGCGACATCGTCGCCATTGCCGGCCTTTCCAAGGGCACCGTCGCCGACACCTTCTGTGATCCTACGATCAGCCAGCCGATGGAAGCCCAGCCGATCGACCCACCGACCGTGACGATGAGCTTCATCGTCAACGATTCGCCGCTCGCCGGCACCGAGGGCGACAAGGTCACAAGCCGCGTCATCCGCGACCGCCTGCTGAAGGAGGCCGAGGGCAATGTCGCGCTGAAGATCGAGGAGGCCGAGGACAAGGATTCCTTCTACGTCTCGGGCCGCGGCGAACTGCAGCTCGCCGTCCTCATCGAGACCATGCGCCGCGAGGGCTTCGAACTCGCCGTCTCGCGCCCCCGCGTGGTCATGCAGAAGGACGAGAGCGGCCAGCTTCTCGAGCCCATCGAGGAAGTGGTCATCGACGTGGACGAGGAGCATTCCGGCATCGTCGTGCAGAAGATGTCCGAACGGAAGGCCGAGATGACCGAGTTGAAGCCGTCGGGCGGCAACCGCCAGCGCCTGGTCTTCCACGCCCCGACGCGCGGCCTGATCGGCTACCAGTCGGAGCTTCTGACCGACACGCGCGGCACGGCCATCATGAACCGCCTGTTCCACGAGTATCAGCCCTACAAGGGCGAGATCGGCGGTCGGGTGAACGGCGTTCTGATTTCCAACGACAATGGCGAATCCGTCGCCTTTGCCATGTGGAATCTCGAAGATCGCGGCCCGATGATCATCGATGCCGGCGTCAAGGTCTACCAGGGCATGATTATCGGCATTCACAGCCGCGACAACGACCTGGAAGTGAACGTGCTGAAAGGCAAGAAGCTCTCCAACGTCCGCGCCGCCGGCAAGGACGAGGCCGTCAAGCTGACCCCGCCGATCCGCATGACGCTCGAGCGCGCCCTGTCCTGGATCCAGGAAGACGAGCTGGTGGAGGTGACGCCGAAGTCGATCCGCCTGCGCAAGCTCTATCTCGACCCCAACGAGCGCAAGCGCTTCGAGAAGACCCGCGCCGGCGCGGCCTGAGAGCGGTGAAACCGCCAGGCCCGCATCCAGCCTGCGGGCCTGGCCCGACGCCCGGCGCGACAGCCGGGTTGACAGTTTGCAAACCTCGGCCACTAATCTCCGCCGGTTGTGGAGGAGATTTCACATGGACCCGGCATTCCTGCTGACTGCGCTCGTCGTCGTGCTCATTCCCGGCACGGGCGTCATCTACACGCTGGCTATCGCGCTCGGGCGCGGCGGGCTGGCATCGGTTTCCGCGGCCTTCGGCTGCACGCTGGGCATCCTGCCGCACATTGCGGCCGCGATCCTCGGCATCGCCGCCCTGCTGCATGCCAGCGCGGTGCTGTTCCAGATCGTCAAGTTCGCCGGCGTGCTCTATCTCCTTTGGATGGCATGGGGCGCCCTGAAGGAGAACGGCCTGCTGAATGCCGAGCCTGACCGCAGCGCGATCCGGCACCGGGCCATCGTCCGGCGCGGTTTCCTGATCAACATCCTGAACCCGAAGCTGTCGATCTTCTTCCTGGCCTTCCTGCCCCAGTTCATTCCAGCCGACAGCGCCGTTCCGGCGCTCGACATGGCCTGGCTCGGCTTCATCTTCATGGCCATGACCTTCGTGGTCTTCGTCATCTACGGGCAGATGGCCTCGCTGGTGCGCGGCAGGGTGCTCTCCAGCCCGGTCATCATGAAGTGGCTGCGCCGCTCCTTCGCGGCGGCTTTTGCCGCGCTCGGCCTGCGGCTGGCGCTTTCGGCGCGATAGGGAGACTTCCATGGACATCTCGGCCCTGATCATCTTCGCCGGCGCGCTTGTTGTTGCCGCCGGCTCGCCCGGTCCCAGCGTCGCGGCCCTCGTGGCCCGCGTCATCACACGGGGCTATCGCGATGTTTTACCGTTTCTCGCGGCCATGTGGATCGGCGAGGCCATCTGGCTGTCCTGCGCCATTTTCGGCCTGGCCTTCGTCGCCGAGAGTTTCCACATGGCCTTCACGGTCATCAAATATGCCGGCGTCGCCTATCTGCTCTATCTCGCCTGGAAGATGTGGACGGCACCGGTGGGCGTCTCGGAGGAGGACATGCCGCGCGCCGGCTCGCGCTGGCGCCTGTTCCTCACCGGCATGGCGGTGACACTGGGCAATCCCAAGATCATGATGTTCTACATCGCGCTTCTGCCGACCATCATCGATCTCGCGTCCGTCACGCTGGTCGGCTGGGCCGAACTGACGCTGACCATGGTGCTCGTCCTGGTGGCCGTCGACACGGCATGGATGGTCGCAGCCTCCCAGGCGCGTCGGCTGCTGAGAAGCCCGCGCGCCATGCGCATCGCCAACCGCACCAGCGCCTCGATGATGGCCGGCGCAGCGGCGGCGATCGCCGCGCGCTAAGGCACAATCTTATTTGGTTCTGCAAATCAACTTAGCTACCATCTTGTAGAGAAGTTTGCTGGAGCGGATAGATAGCCTGAGCCAACTGGCAAAGCACTGACACGGCCTGATAGGATTAGCTTCCATCAATGCTGATCAAGAGAATCAACAAGATTGACGTGCATCTCATACACTTTTCGTGTACGAAAAAGCTAGGAAGCGATGGAATATGCCCAGGACAGGCTTCGGTCGATTCCTAGAACAAACGCCGGGGTTATGCCTCGGCGTTTTTCATGCCTTAAAGGCATTCAGTTAAAGGTCGTGGGCGCCTGCTCAAAAGGGCTTGTAGAATCCTTTGGCGCGAAGCGCTTCTCGAAATACCGCTCACCAATATAGACTAATGCCCCCTCGCTTTTCAGCCGCGAGAGAACGGACCCAACCGTATCCTTTGCAACTGTAGGGACTTTCAGGCGTACTTGCTCATCAACTTCGCCAGTTGTAGCCCCCGATGTTCCTGCGGCCCTCATAATATCCAACACTACGGGTTTAACATTAGGGGAGCGTGTACGCACCGTTTTCGCCACAGTACCTACAGCGCCTCCCATTTTACCAAGCATCTTTATCAAGAGCGCTTCTTCGACACGTAGCTTTTCTATCTCGGCCCGAACTCGCTCCAGCTCTGCTTCGATCATTCTCATTTGATCTCTCGCATTCGCCATTTGGATTTACCTTCTGGTTGCGACGTGGTGTCCGCAGCCGGATTCGAACCGGCATGCCCAGGACAGGCTTCAGTTTTCAAGACTGCTGCGTCTACCAATTCCGCCATGCGGACACACTTGATACGCTATTCTATCGACAAAGATCTGTCAATTGATATCTCATTGATAGGGGAATTTATAAATCTGCAAGCCATTCGATCCAGCGGCCGTGAAAGTCGCATCGCGCCAGGTCGCGCGTCGTTCCTTCCGGCCAGAGAGTGAGCTGGACGAGCGCGTAGGGTTCGTTCGCACTGCCCGGCTCCATGCGCAGCCAGGCGATCGGCGCGCCACCGGCAGCGCCTGCGACCGCCAGAGCCGCCGCAATGCGCTGGCGCGTCGGCACCGGCAGATACTGCCACATGATCGAGTGAAACAGCACGAACACGGCGTCGCTGCGTCGCCCGGCCAATGCGCGCTCGACGAAGATTGCGGCATCCTCCCGTTCCAATTGATACGGTTCATGCGCGGCGAGGCCGATGGCCGCCGCAAGCCGTTCGAGCCGCGCGGTCTGGTCGGCCCAGACATAGGATGTCAGGCGCAGCCTTTCATCTGGCAGCGACACGTCTATGGGCGCGATGTCGCTGCCCCGGCGGCCGGCGACATGGAGCGCACCCTCGAGGACCGGCGCCCCGCCCCGCACTTCCGGCGCAAGCTGCACGGAAGCGCTGCCCTCGCCCCAGGCGGCGTCGCCATAGCGGTAGTGGAACCGGTCGAACAGCAGGTTCAGGCCAGCGCTCGAGCCGATCTCGTGGAGATCGAGCGGCAGGCCCGTCTCCCGCGCAATGGCGAGAAACCCCGGCAGAAGCATCGCCGAACGGCCGATCTCATTGGTCTGCGGCGCGCTGTCGAGATTGGTGCAGAGCCGGTCGTCATGCCCGGCGATGGCGTTTGCGACGGCTTGGCGCAGCGCGGTTTCCGAAACCGCGTTGGGCGGATAGGCGGCGGCAAGCACCGTGTCATGGCCGGACAGGACCAGCCCATGCAACCCGCCGCAAAGACGCAGCGCCAGCGCATCCCCGCGCGGATCGCCGGGCCATTCCAGAACCCGCCGCCCCGTCTGCGTGTCAGCTTCAAGCAGATCGGGCAGCAGCCGGCAGAGACGCGCCGTGAAGGGCGAACCCATGCGGTCGCAGGCCTGCGCCTGCTTCTCGAAATGTCCGGCGATGTCGTTCCTGTCCATGGCGCCCTCGCTTGCTTCAGGCGTCAATTGTTAGCACATGCAGCAAAACGGTATTGCGGCAGTGCAGCAAATCGCCTGAACCATGACGGGAAAGGCGGCTCAGTCCGAAGGCGTCCCGGCCAGGGCCTTCTCGATCTGCGGCATCAGATCGTCGCGGATGCTCTCGGGCGAGAAGGGGCCGACATGCTTGTAGCGGATCGTGCCGTCCGGACCGACGAGGAAGGTCTCGGGAACGCCGTAGACGCCCCAGTCGATGGCGGTCCGGCCGCTCTGGTCGACGCCGATCGCGGCAAAGGGATTGCCGAGGTCGCCGAGGAAGCGGCGCGCATTCTCCGGCTTGTCCTTGTAGTTCAGGCCGGCCAGGGCGAAACGCCCGTCGGCGGCCAGTTCCATCAGCAGCGGATGCTCCTGTCGGCATGGCACGCACCAGGAGCCCCAGACGTTCACCAGCGTCACCTTGCCGGCGAAATCCGTCGAGGAGAGCCCGGGAAGGCCCACGCCCTCCAGCGGAGGAAGATCCGTCTGCGGGGCCGGCTTGTCGATCAATGCCGACGGAACGATCGCCGAATCGCGGCCTGAAACGAGTTGCAGCAGGAAGATCGCAGAAAGCGCCAGGAATGCCGCCAGCGGCAGAAGCATCATCAGCCGCCGCGACCGGACGGCCTTCCCGTCGCCGGCGCTCATTTGCCGGTTCTCTTTCCGCCGGAGTCCGTCTTGCCCGGCTCCCTGCGCTCGGACCGGCGGCGGATGCCGCGCTGTTCCAGCTCCTTCAGCTCCCGCTTGCGCGACGCCTGGTCGATCAGGATCCAGATGCCGACGGCGGCGATCACCAGGGCCGAGATGCCGTAGGCCGCGAAGACATAGGCCGCATGGGTCATCGCGCCGCCCTTTCGGCCGCGCGGGCGGAAAGCCTGCGCATGGCGATCACCCGGCGACGCCAAATCTCGGCTCGCATCGCCATCAGGTGCAGTGTCAGGAACAGGAGCGTGAAGCCCAGCGCGCAGATCAGCAGCGGCCATAGCAGGCTCGTATGGATGGTCGGCCCGTCGAGCCGGAACACCGAGGCCGGCTGGTGCAGCGTGTTCCACCAGTCGACGGAGAACTTGATGATCGGGATGTTGATGAAGCCGACCAGCGTCAGGATCGCCGCCGCCCGCGCCGAGCGGCCGGGATCGTCCATGGCGCGCGTCAGCGCGATGATGCCGAGATACATCAGGAACAGCACGAAGACCGAGGTCAGCCGCGCATCCCACACCCACCACGTTCCCCACATGGGCTTGCCCCAGATCGAGCCGGTCAGGAGCGCCAGCGCCGTGAAGGCCGCCCCGATCGGCGCCGCCGATTTCAGCGCCACATCCGCCAGGGGGTGCTTCCAGACCAGCGTGCCGAGTGCGGCGGCGGCCATCAGCGAATAGCAGAACATGGCGAGCCACGCGAAGGGCACATGGATGTACATGATGCGCACGGTTATGCCCTGCTGGTAGTCCTCCGGCGCAGCGAAGGCCAGGTAAAGTCCGCCGGCAACGACGACCAGCGCCGTCGCGCCCAGCCACGGCACCAGACGGTCGGCCAGCGCCAGGAAGCGCGTCGGGTTGGCGAGTGCTGTCAGGCGGCCTGAAAGCGTCGAAGCTTGTGGGGTGGCGTCTGTCATGCCTGAACCCATAACCCTGCCCGTCCCGTTCCGCAATCTTCCCGTTTGCTGCAGATCGCCGCTCCCGCGCCCCCGATGCTCAGTCGCCGCTCCAGCGCAGCGCCAGCGCCGCGGCCAGCGGCCCGATCACGGCGAACAGCAGCGTCAGCGCGGCGAGGATGAGGAAAGGCGGCAGGAACGGGTCAGGATCGGCGATCGCGCCGCGCGCTGCGGCGACGCCGAAGATCAGGACGGGAATGACGAGCGGCAGGATCAGCACCGACACGAGCAGCCCGCCGCGCGGCAGCGCCACCGCCAGCGCCGCGCCCACCGCGCCGATGAAGGTGATCGCCGGCGTGCCGACGGCGAGCGTCAGCGTGGCCGCCATGATGCCGGTGGGTTCGACATTCATGAAAAGACCGAGCAGCGGCGCCACCACCACCAGCGGCAGCACGTTGACGGTCCAGTGGGCGAGGCATTTGACGAAGACGGTCAGTGCCGTCATGTGCCGGCTGCCGGCGAGCAGCAGGAGATCCAGCGAGCCGTCGTCCCGGTCGGCCTGGAACAGCCGCTCGAGGCCGAGAAGACTGGCCAGCAGCGCACCGATCCACAGGATCGCCGGGCCGATGCGGGCCAGCAGGTTGAGGTCGGGTCCGACGCCGAACGGAATGACGGCGACGACGGCGAGGAAGAACAACACCCCCGTCAGCGCCCCGCTGCCGGCGCGGGTACCAAGTCGTGCTTCGCGCAGGAAGAGGGCTAGCATGGTGTGGGAGATCCGTCTGATGGGAGAGGGGGGCGCGAAGGAGCGCCATCAGCCAACGTTCTCACTCCACTCTCTCCCCCATCCGCAGCTCCCGCACCCCGTCCAGCCCGAGCGGCAGGTGCGTCGCCGCGACGATGATCCCGCCATCCTCCAGATGCACGCCCATCAGCTCCGCGAACTGCGCCTCCGAAGCCCTGTCGAGGCCGGAGGTCGGTTCGTCGAGCAGCCAGACGGGCCGGTAGCTGACCAGAAGCCGCGCGATGGAGGCGCGGCGGCGCTGCCCGGTGGACAGATAGCCGAAGGGCAGGTGGCCGATCTCGCCGAGGCCGACCATCTCCAGCGCCTCCTGCGGCGAAAGATGCGCATGACCCAGAAAGTCCTGCCAGAAGACGAGGTTCTCCGTCACGCTCAGCGCCGTCTTCATCCCGTTGCGATGGCCGAGATAATGGCAGGCGGAGGCCATGTCCGGCCATTCGTCGCCGCCTCCGGAGAAGCGAACGCCTCCCCGCGAAGCGGGCAAAAGGCCGCACAGCACCCGCAGCAAGGTCGACTTGCCGGCACCGTTCGGGCCGGTCACAAGAAGCGCCTCGCCGGCTGAAAGGGCGAAGGAGACGCCGGCAAACACCGGTTCCCCGCCCCGCTCGCCACCAAGGTCCTCGGCGGCGAACCGCATCCTGTCCTGCTTGTCGGGCAAAACTTTATCCCTGAATTTTCGCGTTGCGGCAGTTTTACCGCATATCGGTATGGAACTCTTTTTAGAAATTCTCTATATGCCGGACAACCACGCCAGCGGTCGGCGTGTAACTCTTTGTGCCGATACCCGCGCGCGCGCCGCCTTTAACGGCCCGGGACGCTTGGGGGCGGACAGCGGAAATGACCGTACCCGCACCTTTTGCGCGTGATGCCTAGAGGAGTCCGTTCCCGTTTCGGATGAACAGACCAGGATAGGATCGCTCGTGTCAAAATCTCTCGACAGTTTCAATTGCCGCCGCACCCTCAAGGTGGGTGACGCCGAGTATGTGTATTTCGACCTGAAGGAGGCCGAGAAGAACGGCCTCGCCGGCATCTCGCGCCTCCCCTTCTCCATGAAGGTGCTTCTGGAGAACCTGCTGCGCAACGAGGACGGCCGTTCGGTCACCAAGGCGGATATCGAGGCGATCGCGGCCTGGCTCGACGACAGGGGCACGGCCGGTCACGAGATCGCCTATCGTCCGGCCCGCGTCCTGATGCAGGATTTCACCGGCGTTCCCGCCGTGGTCGACCTGGCGGCCATGCGCGACGCCATGGTGTCACTGGGCGGCGACCCGCAGAAGATCAACCCGCTGGTTCCCGTCGATCTGGTCATCGACCATTCGGTCATCGTCGATGAGTTCGGCACGCCGCGCGCCTTCGCCCGCAACGTAGAGCTGGAGTACCAGCGCAACGGCGAACGCTACCGCTTCCTGAAATGGGGCCAGAAGGCATTCCAGAACTTCCGCGTCGTGCCCCCCGGCACGGGCATCTGCCACCAGGTGAACCTCGAATATCTCGGCCAGACCGTCTGGACGAAGGAAGAGGACGGCAAGACCGTCGCCTATCCCGACACCTGCGTCGGCACCGATTCGCACACCACGATGATCAACGGCCTGGGCGTGCTCGGCTGGGGCGTCGGCGGCATCGAGGCGGAAGCCGCGATGCTCGGCCAGCCCGTCTCCATGCTGCTGCCGGAAGTCATCGGCTTCAAGCTGACCGGCCGGATGAAGGAAGGCGTGACCGCCACCGACCTGGTGTTGACCGTCGTCCAGATGCTGCGCAAGAAGGGCGTCGTCGGCAAGTTCGTCGAGTTCTTCGGCGATGGCCTGGATCACCTGACGCTCGCCGATGCCGCCACCATCGGCAATATGGGCCCGGAATACGGCGCCACCTGCGGCTTCTTCCCGGTCGATTCCGAGACGCTGAACTATCTGAACGTCTCCGGCCGCTCGAAGGAGCGCATCGCGCTGGTCGAGGCTTATTCGAAGGCGCAGGGCATGTTCCGCGAGACGGGCAGCGAGGCACCGGTCTTCACCGACACGCTGGAGCTGGACCTCGGCGACGTCGTCCCCTCCATGGCCGGCCCGAAGCGCCCCGAAGGCCGCATCCCGCTCGAGGGCATCGCCTCCGGCTTCGCCGACGCGCTGGAGAAGGAGTACAAGAAGGATGGCGCGAGCCTCGGCAAGCGCTGGCAGGTGGAAGGTGAGGAATTCGACCTCGGCCATGGTGACGTGGCGATCGCCGCCATCACCTCCTGCACCAACACCTCCAACCCGAGCGTGCTGATCGGCGCCGGGCTGCTTGCCCGCAACGCCAACCGCCTCGGCCTGAAGCAGAAGCCCTGGGTGAAGACCTCGCTCGCCCCCGGCTCGCAGGTCGTCGCCGAGTATCTGGCCAATTCCGGCCTGCAGAAGGAGCTCGACCAGATCGGCTTCAACCTGGTCGGCTTCGGCTGCACCACCTGCATCGGCAATTCCGGCCCGCTCAACGCGCCGATCTCCAAGACGATCAACGAGAAGGGCCTGATCGCCGCCGGCGTGCTCTCCGGCAACCGCAACTTCGAGGGCCGCATCTCGCCGGACGTGCAGGCAAACTACCTGGCTTCGCCGCCGCTGGTGGTCGCCTACGCGCTGGCCGGCACCGTGACGAAGGACCTGACGAAGGAGCCGATCGGCCAGGACAGGGACGGCAACGACGTCTACCTGAAGGACATCTGGCCCTCCAACAAGGAGATCCAGGAGTTCATCCAGGAGCACGTCACGCGCGACCTGTTCGAGAAGAAATACGCCGAGGTGTTCAAGGGCGACGAGAACTGGCAGGCCGTGCAGGTGCCGGAAGGCGAGACCTATGCCTGGGACGACAAGTCGACCTATGTGCAGAACCCGCCCTACTTCACCGGCATGAAGAAGTCGGCCGGCGACGTGAGCGACATCAAGGACGCCCGCATCCTCGGCCTGTTCGGCGACAAGATCACCACCGACCACATCTCGCCCGCCGGCTCCATCAAGGCGGCCTCGCCCGCCGGCAAGTACCTGATGGACAATGGCGTGGGCGTCGCCGACTTCAACCAGTACGGCACGCGGCGCGGCAACCATGAGGTGATGATGCGCGGCACCTTCGCCAACATCCGCATCCGCAACCACATGCTGGGCGAGAACGGCACCGAGGGCGGCTACACGATTCACTATCCTTCCAAGGAAGAGATGTCGATCTACGACGCCGCCATGGAGTACCGCAAGGAAGGCGTGCCGCTGGTCGTGTTCGCCGGCGTCGAATACGGCAACGGCTCCTCGCGCGACTGGGCGGCCAAGGGCACCAACCTGCTCGGCGTGCGCGCCGTGATCGCCCAGAGCTACGAGCGCATCCACCGCTCGAACCTGGTCGGCATGGGCGTCATCCCCTTCGTCTTCGCCGAGGAGACGAGCTGGCAGGAGCTGGGCCTCAAGGGCGACGAGAGCGTCACCATCGAAGGGCTGGAAGCCATCCGGCCGCGCGCCACGATGGTCGCCAAGGTCACCTATGCGGACGGCGCCGTGAAGAACATTCCGATCCTCTGCCGCATCGATACCGTGGACGAGCTGGAGTACTTCAAGAACGGCGGCATCCTGCAATACGTGCTGCGCGACCTGGCCGCCTGACCGGTTCAGCCGCCATCTTCGATCCGGCTTCAATCACCCCGCTGCTGCCCCGTGCAGTGGCGGGGCTTTTGATTCTGGGGTGCGCGTGTCAGCGACGGGCCGCGCGCGGCGCGCCGTGGCGGACCGCCGCCGCCAGGACCACGCCCAGCATCAGGCCGTTGAGCAGATGCCAGAGAAAATGCGTGCCGAGCGGAAAGCCGCCGCAAACGGTCGGGTCGATCATACGGAACAGGGCCGAAACGACGAAGATCGCCGCCGCGGCCAGATTGTACCAGCCGACCCTGCGCCCGGTCGCCACTTCAAGCCCGCCGAAGAACACGAGCGCCAGAAGGGCCGGCAGGTACATCGTCGTGCTGTTGGTGGCCGCGTGCAGCCAGCCGGGCAGCGCCGCCGTCGCCAGGCCGGCCGCCGCGAAGAACGCGACGACGCCGAGCACCGCGCGGCCCCAGCCGAGACCGAGAAAGCGGCGCAGGTTGAACAGCGTATAGGCCAGGGTGAAGCTGACGATCGGCAGGACGTCGGCCGGGGCGGAAAGCCTGTTGGCGAAGGTATGGAACAGGCCGGAGCCGATGCCGATCACCACCACCCACCAGCCAAGGATCTCGACAAAGCGGCCGGCATCCTCGCGCCGCGCCGCCCGCACGCCCCACAGGCCTGCGGCGATGAAGGCCAGATTGGTCAGCGCATTGACCGGCTCCGCCCAGAACCCCGGCCCCGTGCGCTCGCAATAGAGATCGATCGCGGCGAACAGGCCGCCGTTCACGATCGTCCCGCCAGAACCATATCCACCTTGCCAATGCCCCCTGTTTCACCGCAACGTGACTTCTTATTGAGTGCTAATCTGCCTAAATTCGCGGCGTTTGAAAATCTTAAGTTGGCGCAATGATCAGAACTTCGAGAACGGCAGGGCGGCGAAAGCTGGCGTGCGGCGCACTGCTTGTCGCACTCGCCTTATGCCTGCCGCAGGCGACCCTTGCCGGCAGCTCGTCCCGTCCGCTGGGCGTCGTCGAGCTGTTCACCAGCCAGGGCTGCAGCTCCTGTCCGCCGGCCGATGCCGTGCTCGCCGACCTGGCCCGCTCGGGCGACGTGGTGGCGCTCGCCTATCACGTCGACTACTGGGATTACCTCGGCTGGCGCGATGCGCTGGGCAGCCCCGAGAACACCGCCCGCCAGCGCGCGTATGCGCAGGCGCTGGACAACACCTCGATCTACACGCCGCAGGCCATCGTCAACGGCCAGCGCGACATGAACGGCGCGCGCCGCGACCGGATCTGGTCCGCGCTCGACGGCATGGCGCTGGAGGAACGCGGGTTACGGGCCGACATTTCGATCGAGGACAGGGGCGACAGCATCGTCATCACGACGGGGACGCTGGCAGGCGACGGAACCGGCTCCGCCGGCACGACCGTCAACGCGCATGTCGTCCTCATCGATTTCACGCCGCAGCAGTCCGTCGAGATCCGCACCGGCGAGAACCGGGGCAAGACCCTCGATTACTGGAACGTGGTCAACGGCATGCAGACCATCGGCATGTGGAGTGGCGCGCCGAAGAGCTTCGAACTTCCCAAGGCCGAGGTGATGAAGAAGGGCAATGGCTGCGCCGTGCTGCTGCAGGTCGTCGACAAGAAGGGCCGGCCCGGCCCGATCCTGGGCGCCGCGCTGCTCGCGCCCTGACGGCCGCTCCCTTTCCGCACAAAAAACCGGCGCTGGCTGAACCAGCACCGGTATGACTTCCTTGGGACCGTTGCCTGACCCGGGATGACCCGAGTTGGTTCGATCCGGCCATGGCCCCGAGGGCGGGGGGGCTTGGGGTTTTCGGGACCGGTGTCCGGACCGAACCGTCTCAGGCAACGAGGGTGATGGTCATGGGATAATGGGGCGTGAGCTTGGACAAAACACGGCAAGAATGTGGCGGGACATCACCAATTCCGACAAAACGTGCCGATTTGTTACTACCGGCTAAGGATTGCCGCTTGCGAATCAGAAACCGTCGCCGGCAAACAATTATTCCGTAAAGCTTTTTCGACCTCGTTCCGCCGGCTCACGCTTCTCCTGTACAGGGGTTGCATTTCATCCTGCCCCGAGCGAACCTTCCATGTCACCAAATCGTCATGAGGGTCAGGCAATGACCGATTACGGCAACCAGGGGGAGGATGGGGACGGCTCCGGGATATTGATTCCGCTGCACGAGGCCCGGCGGGCCCGATTGGACATCCCCGTAACCTTCGAGCGGCGCGAGCTGGACCAGATACTCCGCCTCTACGGTCGCATGGTCGCGGCCGGCGAATGGCGTGACTACGCCATCGACCATCTGAAGGACCGCGCCATCTTCTCCGTTTTTCGCCGCGCCAGCGAAATCCCGCTTTTCCAGATCGTCAAGGATCCGAAGCTCACCCGCAGGCAGGGCGCCTACAGCGTCGTCGCGGCGACCGGGACCATCCTCAAGCGCGGCCATGAGCTGACGAGGGTTCTGGCGGTGTTCGACAAGTCGCCGCGCCTGGTCCGCATCTGAAGCGGAGTCCACTTTTCGGTCCGGTGGTCCATAGCGTTTTGCAGTCAGGTGGAATCACCTGACGCCCGCATAAACGCGAAAAAACAACGAGATAGACACGTTCAGCGCTTCTGTGAAACGTTGAACGGACCTAGGAGCCGGCGCCGCCGCGAAACAGCCGCTCCGGCAGGGAGTCCGGATCGGGCGGGCTGTCGGTGCCACCATTCAGCGTCAGCTGCATGAACACCGTGTCGAGCCAGGCGCCGTGCTTGAACCCGCTGCCCTGCAGCACGCCGGCGTGACGGAAGCCGAGCGCCGCATGCAGGCCGACCGAGGCCTTGTGCCGCGATCCGTCGCCGATCACCGCCAGGATCTGGCGGAAGCCGAGCCGCGCGCAGTCCTCGATCAGCCCGGCCAGAAGAAGGCGCCCGACGCCCCGGCCCTGGGCCTGCGGGGCGACATAGACGGAATCCTCGACCACGAAGCGGTAGGCCCAGCGCGGGCGGAACGGCCCCGCATAGGCATAGCCGAGGATCGTGTCTCCCTCGATCGCCACCAGATAGGGATAGCCGCTCCCGGTGAGCGCCTGCATCCGCGACAGCATTTCCGCCTCGTCGGGCGGGTCGAGCTCGTAGCTCGCCGTGCCGTGGGTCACCGCATGAGCGTAGATCCGCGCGATCGCGGCGATGTCGGCGCGCGTTGCCGGGCGATGGGAAATCGCGCTCATCTGGTCTCCGTCGTCGGGCCGGGGTGCCGGCAAAACAAAGGGGCGGCCCGAAGACCGCCCCTTGATGACATCATTCCCGTATCGGCTACTCGCGGTTGCCGAGGAAGTGCAGCAGGAACGTGAACAGGTTGATGAAGTCGAGATAGAGCCGCAGCGCGCCCATGATGGCCTTGCGGCCGGACACGGCGTTGTCGTCGCCTTCATAGTACATTTCCTTGATCTGCTGCGTGTCGTAGGCCGTCAGGCCGGCGAACAGCAGCACGCCGATCGCCGAGATGGCGAACTGCATGGCCGAAGAGGCAAGGAAGATGTTCACGACCGAGGCGATGATCAGGCCGATCAGGCCCATGAACAGGAACGAGCCCATTCCCGACAGGTCGCGCTTCGTCGTGTAGCCCCACAGCGACAGCGCGCCGAAGGAGGCTGCCGTGATGAAGAAAGTGCGCACGATGCTCTGGCCCGTATAGACCAGGAAGATCGACGACAGGGACAGGCCCATCAGGCCCGCGAACACCCAGAACGCCGTCTGTGCGCCCGAAACGCTCATCGAATTGAGGCGGGCGGAGAGGAAGAACACCATGCCGAGCGGCGCCAGCATGACCACCCAGCGCAGAGGCGACCCGTAGAGGGCCGTGCCGAGGCCGGTCAGCATCTTGCCGTTGCCGAGCGTGGCCACGGCGGCGGCGGGATCGTTGGTGGTCGCGAACAGAACCGTCCCAAGCGCTGCCAGGCCGGTGATCGCCAGGCCGAGCGCCATGAGATTGTAGACGCGAATCATATAGGCGCGCAGGCCCTCGTCGATGGCCGCATCCGCGCGAGCGCCGGGCGCTACGCGGGTCTGATAGTTGCGAAGGTCAGCCATAGTTGTTCCTTTCTGGCTAAATTCCCGTCCGGTGACGGCCGTCAGGCCGTGCGCCGCTGGCGGGAGTCCAGCATGCGTTCTGGGAATATGATGTCTGTTTGCGCCGACGACAAGGCCCTTCGGCGCCGGAAACGCAACTGCGGCAAGAGTTCGCGTTCCTTTCGACCCCTCCCGTCGATCACGGTTAATGCTTTGCCGGCCCAGGCGTCACATCCCGGGATCACAGATTGCGCAGCACCGGCGCCGCCTTGTGTCCGAGGACCCGCCAGGTGCCGACGAGGCCGAAACCCACCGTGAGGACGAGCGCCATGACGATCGTCGACAGCGCCACTTCCGGCAGGAACTGCGAGGTGAGGCCCATCACCTGCGACACGACGAACCAGGCCGCGAGGCCGCCCGCAAGAAGCGCGAACACGGCGGTTGCCAGCCCGATCAGCAGATATTCGAGCGAGAAGGCGGCGATCAGGGTGCGCCGCGTCGCCCCCAGCGTCTTCAGCACCACCGCATCGTGGATGCGCGCCCGGTTGCCCGCGGCCAGCGCGCCGGACAGCACCAGGACGGAGGCGATCAGCGCCACCGCCGCCGCCGCGCGGATCGCCGTTGCGAGCTGGCCGACCAGCCGGTTGACCACGTCGAGCGCATCCTTCACCCGCACCGTCGTCACCGTCGGGAAGGCCCGCGTCACCGCGTTCAGAAGCCGGGATTCGTCGCCGGGCGTCGCGTTGGCGTCGGTCAGCGTGGCGAGCCACGCATGCGGCGCGCCGGCAAAGCTGTTCGGCGAGAACACCATAACGAAGTTGATCGCCAGCGATTCCCACTCCACGCGCCGGAAGTTGGCGATCTTCGCCGTGATGTTGCGGCCGAGCACATTGACCGTGACCGTATCGCCGATCTCGAGGCCCAGCTCCCTGCCTTCCTCGGCGGCGAAGGAGACCAGCGGTTCGCCCTGGTAGTCCGGCGCCCACCACTCGCCTTCGGTGAGCGTGGAATTTTCGGGAGCGTTCTCCGCATAGGTAATGCCCCGGTCGCCGCGCAGCACCCAGCCGGCTTCCGGCGGGATCGTCATGTCGCGCACATTGACCGCGTTGAGCGCCGTGATGCGCCCGCGCAGCATCGGCACGCGGATGAGCTTGCCCTCGGGCGCCTCTCGGGCGACCAGCCCGGCGAAGTCCTCCACCTCGGTCCCCTGTATGTCGACGAAGAAGAAATTGGGCGCCACTTTCGGCAGGTTCCCGGTGATCTGCTGCCGCAGATTGCCGTCGATCAGCGCCAGCGTGGCGAGCAGCGTCAGGCCGAGGCCGAGCGACAGGACGACGGAGGGCGTCAGCGCGCCGGGCCGGTGGATGTTGCCGAGCGCCAGGCGCAGCGGCGTCGAGGCGATGCGTGGGCTGCGCCGCGCCAGCCATTCGATGCCGAGCGCCACCGCCCGCAGGATGATGAAGGCGCAGACCGTCGCGCCGACGAAGATCGCCGCCATCCGCCGGTCGTCCGAGAACCAGATCGCGAGCCCGGCCAGCGCCGCGGCGATCCCCGCAGAAACGGCGATGTAGACCGGCTTCGGCCAGCCGCGCCCCTCGACGCCCATCTCGCGGAACAGCGCGGTCGCCGGCACGTCGCGCGCGCGGCCGAGCGGCATGATCGCGAAGACGAGCGTGATCATCAGGCCGAACAGGGCAGCGATGCCGAGCGCGCCGGGGTAGAGCCCGCCGGTGGCCGGCACCGGCAGCACGCCGGCAAGCACCGCAGAGGCAGCAAACGGCATCAGCGCGCCGAGCGCCAGCCCGGCCACGATGCCGATGCCGGCGATCAGCCCGATCTGCACCAGATAGACGGTGAAGACGAAGCCCCCCGACGCGCCGAGGCTCTTGAAGGTGGCGATCACAGACCGCTTGCCGTCGAGATAGGCGCGCACCGCATTGGCGACGCCGACCCCGCCGACCACCAGCGCCGTCAGGCCGACCAGCGTCAGGAACTGCGAGAAGCGCTCGATGTTGCTCGACAGCGACGGCGCGGCATTGTTCCGCGACCGGATGCTCCAGCCGGCATCGGGAAAGTCCTTGCCGGCCTGCTCGCGGATCGCCACGAGCGCGCGCTCGTCGGCTCCCGCCGGGAGGCGGATCTTGTAGACATGCTCCACCAGGCTGCCCGGCTGGATCAGGCCGGTGGCCTCCAGCCCGTCGAGGGACATCAGGAGGCGCGGGGCGAAGCCGAACCCGTCGGACACCGCGTCCGGCTCGCTGACGAGAGCCGCCCGCAGCTCGATGGTCTCGCCGCCGAGCATGATCCGGTCGCCAGGTTTCAGCCCGAGCCGCTCGAACAGCAGGTCGGGCGCCGCCGCGCCGAATGCGTCGCCGTTCTTTGCGAACAGCGCGTCATGCGAAAGCGCAGGCTCGGTCGCCAGCTCCCCGTAGAGCGGATAGAGCGCATCGACCGCCTTCACCTCCACCAGCGTTTGGTCGGAGCCGTCCAGGAGCCGCGCCATGGAGCGCATGTTGGCGCTTTCGGCCACATCGCCGAGGCTTGCGAGAAACGCCTGCTCCCGGTCGTCGGCGCGGCGCTGGTTGAGCTCGAAGCGCAGATCCGCCGCCAGCAGCGACTGGCCCTGCGTTTCCACCGCATCGCCGATCGCCCGCGCCACGGAATTGACGCCGCCGATGGCGCCGACACCGAGCGCGATGCAGGCCATGAAGATGAAGAAGCCGGAAAGCCCGCCGCGCATCTCGCGCAGCGAGAACCGGACCGCCAGCCGCAGCGTGCGCGCGACCCTCATGCCGGCACCGCCGTCTCCAGCGCCGCCGTCTCGATGCGGCCCGAGCGCATGGAAACCTGGCGGGCGCAGCGCGCGGCCAGCGACGGATCGTGCGTGACGAGCACCAGCGAGGTGCCGCGTTCCTCCGCTTTGGCGAACAGGAGGTCAGCAATCTGCCGGCCGGTCGCCTGGTCGAGATTGCCGGTCGGTTCGTCGGCGATCAGGATGGCCGGGCGGGGCGCCAGGGCGCGCGCGATGGCGACGCGCTGCTGTTCGCCGCCCGACAATTCGCCGGGATAGTGGGTAAGCCGGTCGCTCAGCCCCACGGCGGCAAGCTCCGCCTCCGCCGCGCCGAACGGGTCGCGATGGCCGGCCAGTTCCAGCGGCACGGCCACGTTCTCCAGCGCCGTCATGTTGGGGATGAGATGGAACGACTGGAACACGATGCCGATGGTCCGGCCCCGGAAGGCAGCGATGGCGTCCTCGCTGAGGCCGTTCAGCATCGTCCCGCCGACGCGGATCGTGCCGCTGTCCACCCGTTCCAGCCCGGCGATGACCATCAGCAGCGTCGACTTTCCGGATCCCGAGGGGCCGACGATCGCCGTCGACTGACCCGCTTCCACCGACAGGCTGATGCCCTTCAGGACATGCACGGAGGAGGCGCCCTCGCCCAGGGTCAACGACAGGTCTTCCAGTTCGATCACGGGTTCTGTCACGGAAAAGACATCCTATATTGGGAGAAAGAGACGCGGCGATCGCACGGACGGTTCGATCCCGGCAAATATGGGTTATCCCGCATGGCATTCAAATCCTTTCCGCCGTTCCCGCCTTTCACAAAGATTTCATCCCTGTTCCTGGCGCTCATCCTGTCGCTGGTTCTCGCCGGCGCGGCGCGCGCCGAACCCGTGCGCATCGTCGGTTTCGGCGACAGCCTGATGGCGGGTTACGGGCTCGGCCCCGGGGAAGCTTTCCCCGAAATGCTGGAGGACGCCCTGCGCGACGGCGGTGCCGACGTGACCGTGGCCAATGCCGGCGTCTCCGGCGATACGACGAGCGGCGGGTTGGCGCGCCTCGAATGGTCGGTTCCCGCCGAGGCGGACATCGTCATTCTCGAACTGGGCGCCAACGACATGCTGCGCGGCATTCCGCCCGCGTCCACCGAAAAAAATCTCGACGCCATCATCGAGAAACTGACCGGGCGCGGCCAGCGCGTGGTGCTCGCCGGCATGCTGGCGGCGCCCAATCTCGGACCCGACTATGCCGCCGCCTTCAACCCGATCTATCCGCGGCTCGCCGAGAAGCACGGCCTGACGCTGATCCCCTTCTTCCTCGACGGCGTCGCCGCCGAGACGGCGCTGCTCCAGTCCGACGGCATGCATCCCAACGCCGATGGCGTCGCCCGCATGGTCGAGCGCATGCTGCCGCTGATTCGCAAAACCATCGACGAGCAGAAGGAGGAAGAAGCCTAGACCCCCACCAAGAAACCGCTTGCCCATGACGGTAATCGGTGATTCGCTGTCACTGACAGTACGATTCGAGGAGGTTGCCATGCCGCGACTTTTCACCGCCCTCGAGATCCCGCGTGACGCCGCATTGTCGCTGTCACTCCTGCGCGGGGGCCTCCCGGGAGCTCGCTGGATCGACGTCGAGAACTATCACCTGACCCTGCGTTTCTTTGGCGACATCGAAGGCCATGTGGCCGACGAGCTGGCCAATGCGCTCGACCGGGTTCGGCGTTCCTCTTTCACCATCAAACTTTCCGGCGTCGGCGCCTTCGGCCAGAAGAAGCCGCATTCCATCTGGGCCGGCGTGACCGCCTCGCCCGATCTGCACGCCCTGCAGGGCGAGATCGAGAGCATCTGCCGGCGGCTGCGCCTGCCGCCCGATCCCCGCAAGTTCACCCCGCATGTGACGCTCGCCCGGCTGAAGAACGCCAATCCGCTCGACGTCGCGGCCTATTTATCGGCGCGCGGCAATTTCGCTTCCACGCCCTTCACGGTCGGGCGCTTCGTGCTGATGTCGTCGCGCGCCTCGGTGGGCGGCGGACCCTATATCGTCGAGGAAGCCTGGCCGCTGCTGGGCAGCGAGAAGGATCGTCACTCCAGTCTGGCCAGCAGCGCCTCCGAGGCTTCGCGGATCATGTGGTAGACCGCGGTGAAACCGTCGTCGCCGCCGTAATAGGGATCGGGGACGTCGGTCATCCCGCACCCCGCATGGTCGAGGAAGAGATGGACCCTGCCCGACGCGCCGGCCGGCGCGCGGGAGAGCAGGGTTCGGACATTGTCGCGATCCATGCCGAGAATGAGGTCGAAACGACTGAAATCGCCGGCCTGCACCTGGCGCGCCCGCTGGCCGGAGATGTCGACCCCGAACCCCCGCGCGACCGCCACCGAGCGCGGGTCGGGCGGGTTGCCCACATGCCAGGCTCCGGTTCCCGCCGAATCGACGTTGAAGTCCGCCTCGCGTCCATGCGCGGCGGCGGTGCTGCGGAACACTCCTTCGGCAAGCGGCGAGCGGCAGATATTGCCGAGGCAGACGAACAGGATGGAGAAACGGGGCTTTGCGTTCATGATAGGGGCGCTATGTTTCGTTCAGGACTACAGAATTGGCGCTGTAGATCGCGATACCATGGAGAGGCGCAATGGCAAGGCAAAAGCTCGATCCCGCCGCGGCGAAGGCCGCGCTTCAGGACATCGACGGCTGGACGATCGCCGATGACGGCGCTTCCATCGCGCGCCGCTTCGTGTTCAGGAACTTCTCCGAGGCCTTCGCCTTCATGACGCGAAGCGCGCTTGTCGCCGAGAAGCTCAACCATCATCCCGACTGGTCGAATGTCTACAAGACTGTGGACGTGACGCTGTCCACGCACGACGCGGGCGGCCTGACCGAGCTGGACTTCATGCTTGCAAAGGCGATGAACGGCTTCTCCGAGCCATAGCCATTGCATTCGCGGCCCCCTCTTCCCACATTTTTGCCGTCACCGGCACAGGATGGGCACGATGATGGACGAAGCGAGAATCGGTGAAATCCTCGAACCGGTCGGCCCGGGAGAGAACGGGCGCCGCGAGGAGCGCGTGCGCGACAGGTTCTGGCACACGCTGAGGAAAGCCGCCCGCCAGGTTCCCTTCGTGGAGGAGCTGGTCGCCGGCTATTATTGCGCGCTGGACAATGATTCGCCGCCGCGGGTGCGCGGAACGCTTCTTGCCGCGCTCGCCTATTTCGTCCTGCCGCTGGACCTGGTGCCGGATTTCCTGCTCGGCCTAGGCTTCACCGACGACATGGCGGTGCTCGCCGCCGCGCTCAACACGGTGCGCAAACACATCACGCCGGCACACCGCCTCGCCGCGAGGAAGGCGCTGTCCGAGGCCGATCCGGATCGGTGACAGGTCAAACTCTCGCCTTTTTCATTCGTTTCAACCGTTCGCACGGGGTGTTCGCCGTTCCCTGCAAAACAGGGTAGGGTGAATATCGGGGGCCGGCGCATGAAGGTCTTTTTGAGCGCTTCACGCTTTGGTAACCCAGATTAAGTAAAAATGAAGTGATCGGGGCTGAGGCGGATCAGCGTCGGAACACAGGAAAAAAGACGGTCAAGACGATGCGCGGACTGATTTCGACACTTGTTCTCATTTGCACGATGGCGGCGGCAGGCCCGGCGCTGGCCCAGGCGACAGCCGTGGGGCAGCACCGCGACTGGGGCGTCTACAGCTACCAGGCTGGCAACGGCAAGGTGTGCTACGCCATGAGCGTGCCGAAGACGAAGGAGCCGTCCAGCCTCGACCACGGCGACATCTTCTTCTTCGTCAGCCAGAAGCCCGGACAGAACGTGGCCTATGAGCCGCAGTTCATCGCCAGCTACAATTTCCAGGACAGCTCCAAGGTGACCGCGACCGTCGGTGGCCGCTCCTTCACCCTGTTCACGCAGGGCAAGTCGGCCTGGCTGGAAAACGCTGCGGAGGAACCGCAGCTCATCGCCGCCATGAAGGCCGGCTCCGACATGAAGATCGGCGCCAAATCGGGACGCGGCAACGCCACCAGCTACACCTTCTCGCTGCTCGGCATCTCCGCCGCCCTCGACGCGATCAAGAGCTGCAAATAGCCTTCCGGCCGCGGTTTCGCCGTCACAGGTGACGGCGGCGGCCCGGCGTGGTATGAGCGGCGCGAATGAAAGGGCGACCCCGGTTTCGGAGCGTGTCGCCCGCAACGCGTTTGACCAACGCCCCGACCACGAACACCCGGACCGACACGCATGGCCCTGACACTCGATCTCATCACGCCCGAAAGCCACGATCAGGTGCGGCCGCAGGCGGCTGCCGAGAAGAAATCCCTGATCGGCCTTTCGCGCGACGAGATGGCGGAGGCGCTTGTCGGCCTCGGCGTTCCTGAACGGCAAGCCCGGATGCGCGTGCGCCAGCTCTGGCACTGGCTGTATGTGCGCGGCGTTTCCGACTTTTCGCAGATGTTCAACATCTCGAAGGACCTGCGCGCCACGCTCGACGCCCACTGCACCATCGCCCGCCCGGAGATCGTCGAGGAACAGATCTCGCAGGACGGCACGCGCAAATGGCTGATGCGCTTTCCGCCGCGCGGTGCGGGCCGGCCGGTCGACGTGGAAACCGTCTACATCCCCGAGGAAGGACGCGGTACGCTGTGCATCTCCAGCCAGGTGGGCTGCACGCTGACCTGCACCTTCTGTCACACGGGAACCCAGAAGCTGGTGCGCAACCTGACGCCCGGCGAGATCCTGGAACAGCTCCTGGTCGCCCGCGACCGGCTGGGCGACTTCCCCGATGCCGACACGCCGGACGGAGCCATCGTCCCCGCCGAGGGCCGCAAGATCACGAACATCGTCATGATGGGCATGGGCGAGCCGCTCTACAATTTCGAGAACGTCAAGCAGGCCCTGCTGATCGCCTCGGACGGTGAAGGCCTGTCGCTGTCGAAGCGCCGCATCACCCTGTCCACCTCGGGCGTCGTGCCGGAGATCTACCGCACGGGCGAGGAGATCGGCGTCATGCTGGCGATCTCGCTGCACGCAGTCCGCGACGAGTTGCGCGACGTCCTGGTGCCGATCAACAGGAAGTATCCGCTGAAGGAGCTGCTCGACGCCTGCCGTGCCTATCCCGGCCTGTCGAACGCCCGGCGCATCACCTTCGAATATGTGATGCTGAAGGGCGTCAACGATTCGCTCGACGATGCGCGCGCGCTCGTCCGCCTCCTCAGGGGCATCCCGGCGAAGATCAACCTGATCCCGTTCAACCCCTGGCCGGGCAGCGACTATGAATGCTCCGACTGGGAGCAGATCGAGGAGTTCGCCGACCTGGTCAACAAGGCGGGTTACGCCTCGCCGATCCGCACGCCGCGCGGCCGCGACATCCTCGCCGCCTGCGGCCAGCTCAAGTCTGCCTCGGAGCGGATGAAGAAGACGGACCGTCTCAGGCTCGAAGCGATGATGATCTCCGGGCACGGCGAATAGAGCGTCTTGCCGCCGGGCGGAATCACCCGACGCCCGCACAAGCGCGGAGAAGCACCGAGCGGGTCTATCGCGCCTGCGCCGTCAGGATCTTCAGGGCGAAGGCGGAGAACACGCCGGCGAACAGATAGTCGACCACCCGCGTAACGCGCGGGCTCTTGCGCAGCAGCTGCGAGAAGGCGTCGGCGGCAAGAACCATCGGCACGGTGACCGGCAGCGACAGCGGAATGAACAGAAGGCCGAGGAAGAACAGCTTGCCCGGCGCGTGCGGATCGCTTGCCGAGACGAACTGCGGCAGGAAGGTCATGAAGAACAGGATGATTTTCGGGTTCATCAGGTTGATGCCGAGGCCGGTCGCCCAGTTCTTGAACAGCGAACGCCCCGCATGCCCCTGCTTCTCCGGCGAGAAGGCCGAGCCGCGACGGATCGCCTGGAACGCCAGCCAGATCAGATAGCCCGCCCCGAACACCTTCAGCGCCAGGAACGCCTCGGGAGAGGCGACGATCAGCGCCGACAGGCCGAGCGCCACCAGCGCCGTGTGGATCATGATGCCCGTCATCGCGCCGAGCATGCAGGCAAAGCCCGCCGCCCTGCCCTGGCTCAGCGCCCGTCCGACGAACAGCGTCATGTCCGGTCCGGGCGTGATGGCGATGACGAGGGTGGCGAGCGCGAACTGCAGGATGATCGCGAAATCCGGAATGAAATCCATGGCTGAGAACCCGGGCAGCGGTTGAAGCTGCCGGAAGCTAACGCATTTCGCGGCCGAGTGAAATCACCCCATCGCCGTATCGATGCGGGATTGGAGGGACCGACCGGCGGTCAGATGGTCTCGGTGACCTTCTTCAACTTGTCCGGCGTGTCGGGGTTCAGCCCGCGTTGCCGCGCCGCGCATTCGATCAGCCGGTAATAGCCGACCAGCGACACCAGCGGATCGATGTGCCCATGGCCGGTGGTCGGCGTCTCGATGGTGAGCGGGCCCAGGTCGCGCGAGGAGAATGCCGCAATCTGCGCGCCGAGGCCGCGCAGCTTGCCCAACCCTTCCGTGCTGGAGGCGAGCGCCGCGTCGTCCGGCACGAAGGCGATGATCGGAAACCCCTTGTCGACGAGCTGCATCGGCCCGTGCATCAGCTCGGCCAGCGAGAAGGCTTCCGCGTGGAGCTGCGCCGTTTCCTTGGCCTTCAGCGCGGCCTCCAGCGCGATCGCGAAGCCCGGCCCGCGGCCGGTCGTGTAGAGCGAGGAGGCATCGCCGATCAGCGGCAGGACGGGCTGCCAGTCCACGTCGCAGGCCGCGCGCAGCGCCTGCGGAAGGCGGGCGAGCGCGGCGCCCAGCGCCTCGCTGCGCGCCGCCGCCTGGGCGATGCCGGCAAGCGCCGCCGCCGAGGCGATGAAGCTCTTCGTCGCCGCCACGCTGCGCTCCGGGCCCGCATGGATCGGCAGGACGATGTCCGCCGCCCTGGCGAGCGGGCTGTCGGCGATGTTGACCACCGCCACCGTCACCGCCCCGCCCTTGCTGGCTGCCTGCTGCGCGGCGATGATGTCCGGGCTGGCGCCCGACTGCGAGATCGTGATGTGCAGCGCCCGCTCCAGCTTCAGCGGCGCGTTGTAGACCGACGCCACCGAGGGACCGATCGACGCGACGGGCAGGCCGGCGTGGATCTCGAACAGATATTTGAAGAAGCTCGCCGCGTGGTCGGACGAGCCGCGCGCCGACATGCTCACCACCGCCGGCTGCCGCTCGGCTATGACACGGCCGATCTCGGCGAAGGCCTGCGCCTCGCGGGAATACAACCGCTCCACGGCGTCGGCGGCTTCGGCGGTTTCCTGGAACATCAGCGAGGGCGTGTCGGTCATCATGCGTCTTTCGAGTGGAATGTTGCGATCGGGTCGGCCGGTTCAGCCATTGTTGTCGAGTTCGGCGAAAGCTCTGTGAAGGTCGCCGCCATTGCGGTCGAGCGCCGCCATGGCGTCCTCGGGCGAAAGCCCGCGCACCACCAGCACCGCCGGCTTGACGTGGAAGCCGGTCTTGCCGAGCGCATCGAGCGCCGCCTCTTCGCCGCAGTCCGCCACCTGCATCAGCATGGCGATGGCGCGTCGCTTCAGTTTCTGGTTCGAGGGGATCATGTCGACCATCAGTCCGCGATAGACCCTGCCGAGCCGCATCATGATCGCCGTGGAGAACAGGTTCATGGCGATCTTCTGGCTGGTGCCGGCGGCCATGCGCGTCGATCCGGCCAGCACTTCCGGCCCGGTCTCCAGCAGGACGCCGATCTCGGCGCGGTCGAGCAGCGCGGCGCCCGGATTGTTGGCGAGACCGATGGTCAGCGCGCCGCGCCCGCGCGCCTCGTCGATCGCGGCGAGCGTGTAGGGCGTGCTGCCGCTGGCGGCCAGCCCGACCACCACGTCGCCGGCACGGCAGTCCAGCCCGGCAATCGCGGCGCGGCCCGCATCCTCGTCGTCCTCGGCGCTCTCGCGCGCCTCCGCCATGCTCGCCTCGCCGCCGGCCAGAAGGAAAGCCGAGCGCTCCTCGGGCCAGCCGAATGTCGGATAGAGCTCGATCCCGTCGAGCATCGCGATGCGCCCAGAAGTGCCGGCCCCGACATAGACCAGGCGGCTCTGCGGATCGGCCAGACGCGCCGCGGCGGCCTCGACGGCGCGGTCGAGCGCCGGGAGGGCCGCGCGGACGGCGGAAAGCGCCGCCTCCTGCCCCTCCAGCATCGCCGTCAGCATGCCGCCGGCGCTAAGGGTCTCCAGGTCGCGATAGGCGAGGCTCGAACGTTCGGTGGGCGTGGTCATGGCGCACTCATCGGCTGGCTGGCGGGATCGAGGCCATTTATATACCAGTTTAATACCAAATCCTATAGGCAATATGATCCCGTAATCAGTGCCTGTTCCGGGAAAACCAGAGAATCCACGGTTTTCCTGGTGAATCTGCCCTTCCTGAAAACCTGAAACGCTTGTTGAGCGCAGCTTTCTTGAACCTTCCGGCAAACTGGTCGATAATTGGCTTTACGCTCCGGCCGAACCAGCCGCGGTTCTGTCCGGGACCGCCACCCTCAGGAAACCGCATTGCCCACAGATCAAGGCCCGTCATGAAGCAGACCGAGAGCCTCCGCTCCCTACTGTCGCGCGAGGCGTTCGCGCAGAAGCAGGACAATCCGACGCCGCTGTACATGCAGGTCGCCGGCGTTCTGCGCACGCTGATCGAGACCGGACGGCTCGTGCCGGGCGAGGCGCTG
Organism: Nitratireductor pacificus pht-3B; assembly: GCF_000300335.1. Lineage (GTDB taxonomy): Bacteria > Pseudomonadota > Alphaproteobacteria > Rhizobiales > Rhizobiaceae > Nitratireductor > Nitratireductor pacificus. The sequence goes on from NZ_AMRM01000012.1 coordinate 144,964, forward strand.
CCCTCCGAGCGCACCATCGCCGAGACGACGGCGCTGTCGCGCGTGACGGTCCGCCGCGGCATCGACCTTCTGGTGCGCGAGGGCGTGGTCCGGCAACGGCGCGGCTCGGGAACCTATGTCAGCACGCCGGTGGAGCGCTTCGAGCAGCCGCTGGCAGCCATCACCTCCTTCAGCGAGGACATGATCTCCTATGGCCGCCAGCCGGCGACGCGCTGGCTGGCGCGCGAATTCGCCAGTCCCTCAGCGCGCGAGGCGATGACGCTCGGCCTCTCGCCGGGCGACCGGGTGGCGCGCCTGCACCGGCTGCGGCTTGCCGACGACCTGCCGCTGGCGGTGGAACTCGCCATCGTTCCGGCCCGCCTGTTCTCCTCGCTGGAGACGCTGGGCGATTCCCTTTACGAGGCGCTGGCCGCCGCGGGCGCCCGCCCGCACAAGGCGCTGCAGCGCATGCATGCCTGCGCGCTTCCGGAGTTCGAAGCAGCCCTGCTCAAGGCGGAACCGGGCGAGCCGGCCCTCTATCTGGAGCGCGTCTCGCGCACCGGCGACGGCGCCATCGTCGAGTTCACCCGCTCCCACTACAAGGGCGACCGCTTCGACTTCGTCGCGGAGCTCAATCTGGAGCCGTCCCAGAACGTCTAATGCATGTCGCTTTCAAATGA
>NZ_AMRM01000013.1 GCF_000300335.1 Nitratireductor pacificus pht-3B
CGGCGCAGGCCGGCCGGCAGCCAGCCGAGCAGCGTCAGCGCCTGCCTGCGCCGCGCGCCGCCGGCGGCGCCGTAGGCGTCGCGCCCGGCAAGATCGATAGTCTCGACCGTCAGCCCCGGAACGGCCTGGCGCAATGCGGCTTCCAGGCAGAGCGCGAGGACGCCGTCCCCCAGATTGGGGCTGTATCGAACGTTGAAGACGAGCAGCTTCACCGCACCGTCTCCACTGTTCCGGTTGCCGTCTCATTCGAACGGACGGGCTGCCATCCAAGCGCCGCTATGGAGCCGGCGAGCACATAGAACATCAGTCCGAGGTCGTAGACCGTGCCGGAGATCATCGCTTCACACAGGCCGGCAACCAGCCCGGCCTTGGCTGCCCGCGTCACCGCAGTGTCATAGCGTGCCCCGCCGCAGCGCAGGAGAAGGAGAGAACCGACGAACAGCATGAACATCGCCGTCCCGACGATGCCGACATTCGACAGAAGCACCAGCGCGTAGCTCGAGGCGCGCGCGCTGCCGAGCCCCGCGCCCAGCCCCCAGGTGTCCTGGAAGACCTGGAACGCCACCGCATTCCACATGAAGCGCTCGCGGCCCGACTGGCTGTCGAGCTTCGAGAACAGCATCTCGTCGAGGAACGACCAGATGTCCTGGACCAGTCCCGGGGCGGCGACGATGGCAAGGAGACAGAGCAGCGGCGCAAGGACCAGAATGCCGACGAGAAACGCCGGCCGGCCCCGCGGCGCCACGCCCGCCGATGCCGGTACCGAGCGCGCCAGCAGGAAGGCGACGACCGCAGTGAGGCTCACCAGCGCCGTGCTCGACGTGGACAGAAGCAGCGCGACCAGCAACAGCCCGGAGAGCATGCCGGTCACCATTGGACGAACGCGATCGAGCCAGAGGCTGGCGGTGAACGCGAACAGGACGATGGTGTAGCCCGCAAAGGCCGACGCCTCGGGAAACGTCCCGGAGATGCGCTTGAAACCCGCCTTCTCCGACCCGGTCAACAGCGCATAGTTGGCCGTGCGGATGAAATCGAAGAGATAGGCGGTGCCCGAGTAGTAGGTGACGACATCGAGGACCGCGAAAACCAGATTGAGGCCTCCGACAATCAGCATCGCATTGACCAGATCGGACGATGAGCCGCCGCGACGCAGATAGGCGAAGGTGAAGGCGAAGCAGAACAACCCACCCAGCGCGTAGACCGACTGGGTGATGTTGTTGGTCGAAGAGGACAGGGGAACCAGATCGATGATGCTGCGCCCGACGGAAGAACGCAGGACGATCATGGTTTCCGTTTCCCCTTCCAGAAGGCGCGGCAGGAAGAACGCCGTCATCACTGCATAGACGGTCAGGAGCAGCAGCCAGAAGCCGGCGGAGGTGCCCGTGACGGATGCCAGGACCGGCCCTTCGCCATGGGCCATGAACTGGCGCAGGCAATAGAAGGCCAGCAGCAGGCTCGGGACCAGAATGGATGCGCCGCCCAAACCCGGGAGGCTGAGGGCGGCGGCAGCGCCGAACAATGTCGAGAAGACGATGACATAGAACGACCAGCGAACCGGCGCCAGCAGCGCCACCGTGCCCAGGATCATCGCAACAATGCCCAGCAACTCGATGCGCATGGTGTTCCAGCGCTCCCCGTCAGCATGTCATGGCATGGCGAAGGCTAGCATGGTCGAGAGGGAGCGTCGTTCCACCCGCATGTACACCTTAAGGACTATCCGCGGACACTTGGACGAATTCATCGCGCTTAGGGCGCATGATATGGTCGGTTCAGGAGGTGGCATTGGCCCATAGTCCCGCAATCGGCCCTCCGGGGCATTCACGCGCAAGGCGCCGCATCGTGGTCGCGGGCAGCCTCATTGCGGGCATGGTCCTGCTGACCGGGGTGGGGCATCACGCTTCAGCGGTCGTGCAGCAGGATGAGCTCAACCTCGAACAGATGGCACTTTCCTTCGAAGAGGATTTCGACACGCTCGACGTTTCCGCCTGGGGACCCGGTACGCGCTGGATCGCCCATACGCCATGGTCGGGAGATTTCGGCGGCGCGCGCTTCTCCGACCCGCGCGAAGGCTTTCCGTTCAGCATCGAGGACGGGATCCTGCGCATCGAGGCCAGGCGCGACGATGAGGGAGAATGGCAATCCGGCCTCCTCGCCTCGGTGGATCCGCGCGGCGATGGCTTCGCCCAGCAATACGGCTATTTCGAAATGCGCGCCCGCCTGCCTGACGGACCGGGCGTCTGGCCGGCCTTCTGGCTGATCGGCAAGGACCGTTCCAAGGCGACCGCCGAGATCGACATCCTCGAATATTACGGCGACAAGCCGGGCGGTTATTCGTCGGTCGTGCATGTCTGGCACCGCGACGGCCGGCACAGCTCGCAGTACAATCGCAACGAGGTCTTCGGTCCGGGTGCGGACGCCCCGGGCGCCTTCAACACCTACGGGGTCAGGGTCGACCGCGACTGGATCCGCGTCTATTTCAACCGCCGCTTCGTCTGGAAAACCGAGACGCAGCCGGAGCACCGGCAGCCGCTCTACATTCTCCTGAACCTGGCGCTGGTCGATGGCCCGACGAAGGACGCGACCCCGGACCCCTCGCATATGTTCGTCGATTACGTGCGCGCCTATCGCCTCGACTGACGAACATGCATCCTTTCAAACGTGTTGCAGCGTCCTTTGCGCGTCGCACTGGACGCGCGGCGCCGTAATGCTTTGGGAGGGGTCCATCGCCCCTGACAAACCGAACCCCACCGAATGGGCTAGGACCGCGCCGGGATAGGTCGTCGGGAGGAAATCCGGTTCATCCTGATGGCCATCTGTTTCTTTTCGCAACTGCGTGAAATCCTTCCCTGACAAGGCTTGAGAAGCCAGTGATTTCCCTGCGCTTTCAACGGAAAATGGCAACGTTTTCAGATCGTTTCTCTTCAGCGCGGGTCACGTTTCGGGTGGGACCTCGGCATGAACGGCACGCAGCGGCAGTTGGATTTTCCACATGGGCGCCCCACGCCCCGCCACTGCGAAGCCGAAGCGCACCCCACAGATCTTCAACCCGCAGTTCCCGGCACCTATGACCGCCAGGCAACGATCCACGGCATCGTGGCGCAGATCGCGGCCGGCCAGCCAGACGCGGTGGCCCTCCAGTTCGACGACGATCGTCTTACCTATGGCGAACTCGACCGGCAATCCTCGCTTCTGGCGCACGCGCTGATCCGGCTTGGCGTGGTGAAGGGCGATGTGGTCGGGCTGCTCCTGCCGAGGGCGATCAAGACGCTGATCGCAAAACTGGCGATCCTGAAGGCCGGCGCGGCTTACGCCCCCTTCGATCCCGCGTATCCGGCAGAGCATCTAGCCTATGTGATCGACGATTGTGCGCCGCGGCTGATCCTGACCGAAGACGGCGAAGCTGGAACCGTACCGCCATCCGCCCTCGGCGACGCCCGCCAGCTCGATCTCGACGCCGCGCTTGCCGCGCTGCCCGACATGTCTCCACTGCCGCCCGGCATCGCGGCCGATGGGGGCGATGCAGCCTATGTCATGTACACCTCTGGTTCGACCGGACGGCCCAAGGGGGTTGTCATCCCGCATCGCGGCGTCGTGCGGCTCGTCCGGGCGCAGAACTACATCCGGTTTCGTCCGCAGGACGTGATTCTGCACACCGCGACGATCTCCTTCGACGCGGCCACCTTCGAAATCTGGGGCGCGCTTCTCAACGGCTGCCGGCTCGTCGGGATCGGCGACCGGACGCTGTCGCTGCCGCGCCTCGCGCAGGTGATCACCGATCATGCGGTCTCGGTCATGCTGCTCACCACCGGGCTGTTTCATCTCCTCGTCGATCATCAGGGTCCCCGCATGCACACGCTGCGGCACGTGCTGTTCGGCGGCGAGGTAGCGTCCGCCGAACATGCCCGCCGCTTTCTCCGGCGACACCCGAACTGCGTCCTGACCAATGCCTACGGCCCGACCGAGGTGACGGTGATGGCCTCGGCCTTCGAGGTGCCCTCGGATTTCGCCGGCGCGGACATGCCGATCGGACATTCGATCGCTCATAGCGGCGTTCACATCCTCGACGACCGGCTCGCCGAACTGCCGCCGGGCAGCGAGGGGCAACTCGCCGTTTCCGGCGACGGCCTCGCCATCGGCTACATGAACCGGCCGGACCTGACCGCCGAGCGCTTCGTGACGGTCGGCACCCGGGATGGAAACGCCGTGCGCTGCTACCTGACCGGCGACATGGCCGTGATGGGGGAAGACGGCCTGCTGCACTTCCGGGGACGTCGCGACCGCCAGATCAAGATCGACGGAAAGCGGATCGAGCTGGATGAGATCGAAGCCGCGTTGCGGCGCGACGAGCACCTGTCCGACGCGGTCGTGCAGTGCCACCAGGCGGGCAACGCCAAGCGCATCGTCGCCTTCCTGAAGCCGCGCAAGCCTGTGCCGGACGGCGCGCTACGCTTCGCCGCCGCAGTCCTGGAGCGTCTGCGGTCGGCTCTTCCGGCCCACATGATTCCGAGCAAGGCCATCGTTCTCGACGCCTTTCCCATGAACCCCGCCGGCAAGGTGGACCGTTCCCGCCTGACCCTGCCTGCCGCGCCGGCGGCGCCGCCGGCACACGACGGGGTGCAGGGAACCCGGGCGGTCATCGCCCGGCTTTGGGAAGAGGTTCTCGGCACGCGGGACATCGGACCGGAGCAGAATTTCTTCGACCTCGGAGGCACGTCGATGCAGCTGATGCGCGTTCACGCGGCGCTGGAGCAGGCGCTCGGCCGGACGATCGACGTGGTCGCCGTCTTCGAGCATCCCAACATCGCCAGCCTGGCGCGGTTTCTCGACGCTGCGCCCGACGCAACGGCCGCCGCCCCGTCCATCGGCATGCGCGCGGCGTTGCGGAAGAAGGGGATGAGCCAGTTCCGCCGGGGGTCGCGATGAACGAGAGAACCGTACATGACAACCAGCCCCCTCCCCCGGACGAGGGGATCGGCGACATCGCGATCATCGGCATGACGGGCCGGTTCCCCGGCGCCGCCTCCGTCGATGCGCTCTGGGAGATGATCCGCGAGGGGCGGCACGCCTTCCGCACCTTCAGCCCCGACGAGATCGAAGACGCCTTCGACGACGCGGTGCGCGCCGCGCCGGACTATGTGGCGGCACGCCCCTATCTCGACGACCCCGGCCTGTTCGATGCCGAGTTCTTCGGCATGTATCCCCGCGAGGCGGCGCTGGTCGATCCGCAGTTCCGGCTGTTCCTGGAAATCTGCTGGGAGGCGCTGGAAGGCGCCGGCTGCGATCCCTTCAACGCCCGCGAATCCATCGGCGTCTTCGCCGGCTCGGCGATGAGCACCTACCTGATCAACAACGTGCTCTCCGACCGGGACACGGCGGAGCAGTTCACGTCGAACTATCAGGTCGGCATGTTCCCGGAGCTGATCGGTGCGATCAACGATACGCTGGCGACCCGCGTCGCCTACAAGCTGAACCTGCGCGGCCCGGCCTTCACCGTCCAGTCGGCCTGCTCCACCTCGGCGCTGGCGGTCACGCAGGCCTGCCAGGCCCTGCTGACCTATGGCTGCGACATGGCGCTCGCCGGCGGCGTTTCGATCACCTTCCCGCAGAAGCGCGGCTATCTCTACCAGGAAGGCGGCATGGTCTCGCCGGACGGCTTCTGCCGGCCCTTCGACGCCGATGCCGCCGGCACGGTGTTCGGCAGCGGCGCGGGCGTCGTCCTGCTCAAGCGCCTCGAGGAGGCGCTTCGCGACGGCGATCCCATCCACGCCGTGATCCGCGGCTACGGCGTCAACAATGACGGTGCCGACAAGGTCGGCTACACCGCGCCGAGCGTGTCCGGCCAGGCGGACGCCATCGCCGCCGCCCATGCCAGCGCCGGCATCGCGCCGGAGACCATCGGCTATGTAGAATGCCACGGCACGGCGACGCCGCTCGGCGACCCGATCGAGTTCAGCGGCCTGACCCGGGCCTTCGGCACGGTTGCGGGCGAAGGTTCCTGCGCACTCGGTTCGGTCAAGGGGAATCTGGGCCATCTGGATGCCGCGGCGGGGGTCGCAGGACTGATCAAGGCCGCGCTGGTGCTGCGCCACCGGCAGATCCCTCCGGTCGCAAACTTCGTTGCGCCGAACCCGCATATGGAGCTCGCCGGGAGCCCGTTCTCCATTCCCGTCCAGCTCCGCGACTGGGCCGCGCAAGACACGCCGCGCCGCGCCGGGGTCAGCTCGTTCGGCGTGGGCGGAACGAATGTGCATCTGGTTCTGGAGGAAGCCCCGCCGGCAGCCGCACTCCCCGGGGACGAAGGCGACACCCTGCGCATCCTGCCGCTCTCCGCGCGCAACGAGACCGCCCTTGCGGCCATGCGCGAAAACCTTGCCGCCGCATTGCGCGGCAGCGACCTGCCGCTCGCCGCCGTAGCGCACACGCTGCAGAACGGCCGGCACGATTTCCGCGAACGCTGCACAGTCGTCGCCAGAAGCCGGGAGGAGGCGATTACACGGCTGGCCGAGGAACGCCAGATTTCCGGCCGGGCGGAGGAGACCGCGCCGCCGGTCATCTTCCTGTTTCCGGGCCAGGGCGCACAATATCCCGGCATGGGCGCCGCACTCCACGCGACGGAGCCGGAATTCGCCCGCTGGATCGACCGGGGCGCCGAGATCGCCGAACCGCTGATCGATGCCGACCTGCGAAGATTCATCTGCAACGCGGGCGAGGCCGACGAGAAACTTGCCGAGGCGCTGCGCGATACGAAGATCGCCCAGCCCGCGCTGTTCCTGGTCGAATATGCGACGGCAAAGCTGTGGATGAGCCGGGGCATCGTGCCGGCGGCGATGGTCGGCCACAGCGTCGGCGAGTTCGTCGCCGCCACGCTCGCCGGGGTCATGTCCTTCGAGGACGGACTAAAGCTCGTCGCCGCGCGCGGCAGGCTGATGCAGGAGCAGCCGCGGGGAGCAATGGTCTCGGTGCGCGCCGAGGCGGAGACGGTCGCGCCTCACCTGAGCGACGGCGTCGAGATCGCCGCCGTCAACGCCCCGAAGCTCTCCGTCGTTTCCGGCCCGTTCGATGCCATGGACGCCACCTGCGCCGCGCTGGATGCCGCCGGCATCGCCTATAGCCGCCTCCACACCTCGCACGCCTTCCACTCGGCGATGATGGACGAGGCGGCCCGGCTTCTTGAGGAAGAGACGGCGCGCGTCTCCTACCATCCGGCCACCATCCCCTATGTTTCCTGCGTCACGGGCGAGTGGCAGACGGACGATCAGGGAGCCTCCCCCGCCTATTGGGCGCGCCATTGCCGCGATGCCGTGCGGTTTGCCGACGGGGTCGGCACGGCGTGCGAAGGCCGCAGGCCGGTTCTTCTGGAAACGGGTCCCGGACGCACTCTTTCCGTGTTCAGCGCACAGACGCTCAAGCGTGACGCGGTGGCGGCAATCATCCAGTCGCTGCCGGAGCACGACCGCGCGCAGCAGGCGCTGGAAACCTTCGCGGAGGCCCATGCCCGGCTATGGATCGCCGGGTGCAAACCGGACTGGCCGGCGCTGCCCGCGCAAGCCCGACGCACCGTCCATCTGCCGACCTATCCCTTCCAGCGGCAGTTGTACTGGATCGACGCGCCGAAGCCGCTTCGCCAGGCCGGCACTGTGATCGCCGCCCCCGCTCAACCGACGAACCCGACAAACGGAGCTGCCACGATGACAGCCGCACCTGTTCCACCCGTTGCCGACCGGCCCGCCCGGCTGGAGGCCGCGCTGACTGTCCTCCTCGCGGATCTCTCCGGAGAGGAACTGCCGGACGATGCGGGCGGCGCGACGTTCCTCGAACTGGGCTTCGATTCCCTGTTCATCGGCCAGTTCGCCCAGAAGGTGGAGAAGGAATACAGGGTCAGGCTCTCCTTCCGGGAGCTTCTGGGCAACATCCCGACCCTTCACGCTCTTGCGCGGCATCTGGATGCCGAGCTGCCGGCCGATGCCATGCAGCCGGTTCCGGAGACCCCGGCGATACCGGTCCCCCCCACGCCGGCTGCCGCGCCTGCTGCGCCATCGACAATGACGAACGGACAGATCACAACGCCTGTCGGGCTCGAGGCACTGTTCCAGTCGCAATTGCAGATGGCGCAGCAGCTCTTTACCCAGCAGATGCAGGCGATCCAGTCGCTCGGCGGCGGCTCCGCCGCTCCGACGCCGGCAATGCCTGCCGCTCCGGCCCCGGCTGCATCGGCTCCCTCCACCGGCGGCGAGGAGAAGGAGATCGGCGGCGAACGCATCCGCCTCTACAAGCCTGGCACCCGGCGCGCTGACCAGGAGATGTCGCCGCAGAAAAGCGCCTTCATCGCCGATCTGACCGCCCGCTACGCGGCGCGGAATGCCAAGTCCAAGGCATTCACCGAGGCGCACCGGCCCCGCCTCGCCGATCCGCGCGCGGCGTCTGGCTTCCGCTCAGAATGGAAAGAGATGGTCTTCCCGGTCGTCTCCGACCGCTCGAAAGGCGCTCGCATCTGGGACATCGACGGCAATGAATACATCGACCTCGTCAACGGGATGGGCCAGACGGCCTTCGGCCATGCGCCGGATTTCGTGGTCGAGGCCATCATCGCGCAGGCCAATAGCGGCTTCGCCATCGGGCCGCAGACGCCGCTCGCCGGCGAGGTGGCGGATCTCGTGAGCGAATTGACGGGCCACGAGCGCGTCACCTTCTGCAACACCGGTTCTGAAGCGGTGATGGCGGCCATGCGGGTCGCTCGAACCGTGACCGGGCGCGAACGCGTCGTCGTCTTCGGCAACGACTATCACGGCCAGTTCGACGAGGTTCTGGTGAAGGGCCGCAGCCGCTCGGGCGTCCATGCGGCGCTGCCGATCGCCGCCGGCATCCCGCCCGGTTCGGTCTCCAACATGACCGTGCTCGGTTACGGCACGCCCGAGAGCCTCGACTGGATCCGCGCCAATGCCGACGACATCGCCGCGGTCATCATCGAACCGGTGCAGAGCCGGCATCCCGAACTGCGCCCCGAGGATTTCGTCCGCAAACTGCGCGCCATCGCCACGCAGAACGCCTTCGCGCTGATCTTCGACGAGGTGGTTACCGGCTTCCGCGTCCACCCGGGCGGCATGCAGGCGGTCTGGGGCATTCGCGGCGATCTCGCGACCTACGGCAAGGTGCTGGGCGGTGGCATGCCGATCGGCGTGCTCGCCGGCGACAGCCGCTTCATGGACGCGCTGGATGGGGGAAGCTGGGCCTATGGCGACGATAGCGTGCCGATGGTCGCGCCGACCTTCTTCGCCGGCACCTTCGTGCGCCATCCGATCGTGCTGGCGGCCGCCAAGGCCGTTCTGGAGCATATCAAGGGTGAAGGACAGGCGCTGTACGACCGCGTCGCGGCCCGCACGGAGCAACTCGTCGGCACCCTGAACGACGATCTGGCGCGGCGCGGCATCGCAAGCCCGATCCATGGTTACAAGAGCTGGTTTGTCACGGATTTCGGCAGCGCCGATCCACTCGGCGCGCTGTTCTATCCCCATGCGCGCCTGCAGGGGCTGCATGTGCAGGACGGCTATCCCTGCTTCCTCACGACGCAGCATTCCGAGGAGGATTTCGCACGCATCGCCGAAGTCTTCGCCAACAGCCTCGACGCGTTGCAGGAAGCCGGCATTCTGGCGCCAGCGCTTCCCGTTGCGGCCACGACCGTGCCTGCCAAGACGCAGGAGCCGGCACCAGCAGCCGCCCCGGCGTCCGCGCCGCTGACGGAGGCGCAGACGGAAATCTGGCTCGCGGCGCAGGCCGGCGACGAGGCATCCTGCGCCTTCAACGAATCCTTCAACCTGGCGCTCGACGGGCCGTTCGACGAAGCCGTGTTCCGGCGCGCCTTCGCCCTGGTGATCAGCCGCCACGACGCTCTCCATATCCGTTTCTCGCGCGCCGGGGACCAGTTCGAGATCATCCCGGATTTCGCCGTCGAGCTGCCGCTGCGCGAGCTTGCGGAGGATGCCGGGCTCGCACAGATCACCGACGCCGAAGCCCGCACGCCGTTTGACCTCGTCAACGGGCCGCTGGTGCGGGCGCAACTCGTCCGCCTCGCCGCCGAACGGCACGTGCTCGTCTTCACTGCGCACCATATCGTCTGCGACGGATGGTCGGTGAACGTGCTGGTCGAGGACCTGGCGAAAGCCTATTCCCTGCTGCTGAAGGGCGAGGAACCCGACCTTCCGCCGGCGCTCTCCTTCGCCGCCTACGCGCAGGCCCGCGCCGCGACGACGGAAGCGGCCGGCGAAACGGAAACCTTCTGGCTAGGCCAGTTCAACGCCGTGCCCGAGCTCCCCGACCTGCCGACCGACAGGCCGAGGCCCGAAAGGCGCAGCTTCGCCGGTGGCACGGTCACCGCATCGATCGATCAGGACATCTGCAAGCGCCTCAAGAAGGCAGGCGCGAAGGGCGGGGCGACCCTGTTCTCGACCCTGCTCGCCGCGCTGCAGGTGATGGTCGCCCGCCTGTCGGCCAGCAACGACATCGTCATCGCCGTGCCATCGGCCGGGCAAAGCCTGCTCGACGGCGGGGCCCTCGTCGGTCATTGCGTCAATCTCCTGCCGCTGCGCCAGGGGGTCGACGAAGACCGGACCTTCGAAGCCCATCTGCGCGACACGCAGCAGCTTGTCCTCCAGGCGTTCGAGCATCAGGACTTCACCTACGGCACGCTGGTGCGGAAGCTCGGCGTCAAGCGCGATCCCAGCCGCCTTCCCCTCACGGAAATCCAGTTCAACCTCGAGCGGATGGCGAAGGCGATCGACTTCGGAGGCCTCGAAGCGCGTGTCACGCCCAACCCGAAGGCATTCGCCAATTTCGACATGTTCCTCAACATGATCGAGAGCACGGACGGCATCCGCATCGACGTCGACTACAATGGCGACGTCTTCGAGCGCCAGACCATCGAACGCTGGCTCGGGCATTTCAGGACGCTGATCACGGCCATCGCCGATCATATGACCGCAAGGATCGCCACGCTGCCGCTGCTTTCGCCGGAACAGACGGACTGGCTCGTCCACGGGGTCAATGCGACCGACGCGGCCTTCGACCAGGAGCGCTTCGTCTACGACCTGTTCGCCGAACGCGCCGCTGAGACACCCGACGCCATCGCCGCCCAGCATGGCGACGTGTCGATCACCTATGCCGAACTCGACGCGCGCAGCTGGCAGCTTGCCCGCCTGATCCATGAGAAGGTGTTCATCCCCGGCCGCCGCGTGGCGGTGGCGCTCGACCGCTCGATCGACATGCTGGTAACGCTGCTGGCGATCATGAAATCCGGGCACATCTACGTGCCGCTCGATCCCGCCCATCCGGAAGCCCGCCTGCGCCAGACCATGGAAACGGCCCGCATCTCCGCCCTGGTCTGCGCCAGCGATGCGCTGGCAGCGCTCGCCGGAGCGGACGCGGTCACGGTCCGCCTCGACCGCGAGGAAGCGGAGATCGCCGCGCAGAGCACGACGCCACTCGAGCGGCGCACCCGCCACGCGACATCGGCCGCCTACATCATCTTCACCTCCGGTTCGACGGGCGTGCCGAAGGGCGTGGAGGTGCCCCACCGCGCGCTGATGAACTTCCTGACCTCGATGGCGCGGGAACCGGGCTTCGGCGCCACGGACACCTTGCTCGCCGTCACGACCATCTCGTTCGACATTGCGGGGCTGGAACTCTATCTGCCGCTGATCACGGGCGGCAAGGTGGTGATCGCCGACAGCGCCCAGGTGCGCGACGGCTTCGCGCTGATCGATCTCCTGAAGCGGAGCAAGGCGACCGTCCTGCAGGCCACGCCGACGCTCTGGCAGGTTCTGGTGGAAGCCGGTCTCGAAAAGCAGCCCGGACTGAAGATGCTGTGCGGCGGCGAGCCGCTGCCCGGCGAACTCGCCAGAACGCTGACCGGACTGGGCGGCGAACTCTGGAATATGTACGGGCCGACCGAGACCACCATCTGGTCTTCGGTGGCGCGCATCGACGATCCGCAAGCGCCGATCACCATCGGCCATCCGATCGCCAACACGCAGCTGTTCATCCTCGACCGACAGGAGCGGATCGCTCCCGTCGGCGTCATCGGCGAATTGAACATCGGCGGCGAAGGGCTGGCTGTCGGCTACTTCGAGAACCGCGAGCAGACGAAGGCGGCCTTCCGCAATGTCAACATCGCGGGCGTACCGCAGCGGCTCTACCGAACAGGCGATGTCGGACGGCGCATGCCGGACGGCTCGCTGCAGCTTTTCGGGCGCCGCGACAACCAGATCAAGCTGCGCGGTTTCCGCATCGAGCTGGGCGACATCGCAACCGTCGTCGACAGGACCGAGGGCGTGCGTCACTGCGCTGTGGTGGCCGCGAGCAACCGGAATGGCGACCGCCAGCTCGTCTGCCATTTCGTGCCCGAAACGGACGGAGCGGCTCCTTCCGTCGAGCAGTTGGCGGCCCACGCCAAGGCGCATCTGCCGGCACATATGATCCCCGGTTGCTGGGTCGAAACGCAGGAACTGCCGCAGACGGCGAACGGCAAGCTCGATCGCAAGGCGCTCGAAGCGCTTGGCGTGCCGACGCGCCAGGCAGCGCCCATCCGGCTGAAGCCGCGCACGCCGATGGAAGAGAAGCTGTCGCAGATCTGGTGCGACGTGCTGCAGATGGGTGAGATCGGCGTCGATGAGAACCTCTATGCGCTCGGCGCGGATTCGCTCAGCATATTCCGCATCGCGGCGCGGATGATGGATGCCGGCGTGCCGCTGGAGGCGAAGCACCTGCTGCGTCATCCGACCATCGGGGAACTGGCGGTCTGCGCCGAGGCCCAAAGTGCCGCGCCGGCCAATGACACCGCATCGCATGTGCCGTCGTTGAAGGACTTCCGCAACGGCGCACGGCGTGTCGCGAGGGTGGGAACATGAGCGAAGCCGATCAACGCCCCCGCCCACAGGCCGCGCGCGACGTGGTGGCGACCTTTCCCTGCACCCAGACGCAGTTGCGGTGCTGGTTCCTCGACCAGTTGAACCCGGGCAATCCGGCGCTCAACGTGGCGGTGCGCTGGGAGATCCGCGGCGCCTTCAAGACGGCGAGCATCGAGGCTGCCTTCCGGCAGGTGATCGCGCGGCACGAAATCCTGCGGACCTTCTTCAGCGAGACCGACGGCCAGCCGCAGCAGCAGGTGGTCGAGGCCGTCGACTTCAAGATGCCGGTGATCGATCTGCGGCATGTGCCGGAAGACCAGCGCGACGCGCGGATCCAGTCGATCAGCAAGGAAACGGCCGCCGCCCCGTTCGATCTCGCAGAGCCCGGCCTGTTCCGTGTCACCTTTCTGATGGTCGAGAACCAGCGGGGCTTCATCCTGATCACCGCCCATCAATCCTGCTTCGACGGCTGGTCGATCCGGGTGCTGGGCCGGGAGGTCGGCGAGATCGCCGCCGCGATCGACGGGCAGCGCACACCGGGGCTGGCGGAGCTGGCACTGCAATATGGCGATTTCGCGCTCTGGCAGGATGCCTATCGCAACAGCTACGGTTTCGAGACGGAGAAAGCCTATTGGCGGGCGCAGCTCGCCGGAGCGCCCTATTTCGAGGTCGAGCCGGACCGCCCGCGCGGCCGGACCAAGACGAGCCATGGCGAGATCCTGTCCGCCGTGATGCCGCTCTCATTCAGCGAGCGCATTGACGCGGCGGCGCGCGCGCATCAGGTCTCGCTCTTCAGCTATGGCGCGGCGGTCATCAGCGCCGCCCTGCATCGCTATTGCGCGCGCCGCGAAGTGCTGTTCGGCACGCAGATCGCCGGCCGCGAGGATGTCGACCTGGAGAGCCTGATCGGCGTGTTCATCAACAATCTGGTCCTCCGGTTCGACTTTCCCGAGAGCCTGACCTTCACCGAGCATCTGCGCCGGGTGAGTGCGACGGTCGCCGACGCGCTCAACCATCAGAGAATGCCGTTCAACAATCTGGTGGAACTGGTCAACCCGGCCCGCGACCCGTCGCGCAATCCTCTCGTCTCGGTGAATTTCAACCAGCAGAAGGCCTTCCTGGAGAACGCGCATTACGGCGGCTTCGAGCTGATCAGCGCGCCGTCGCAATCGCCCGGCGTGATCTATGATCTCAACTTCATCATGATCGGGCGGCCGGACGGCTGGCGCATGTCTGTCGAGTACAACACCGACCTGTTCGACGCCCGCACGGCGCAGGAATTGCTGGACCTCTGGCGTTCGGCCTATGCCTTCGCGCTCGACAATCCCGACGCGCCGCTCGCATCCATGCAGGGGCCGGTCCGGACGCCGGCGGCACCCGCGACCGGTGGTCCTTCTACCTCCCGACTGGAAGCCCTGCTCGCCGCGCACAAGGACGTGGCGGAGGTGGCGCTGCAACTGCCCGCCGCCGGCGGAAATCCCTACGCCTTCGTCACCCCGGCGCCGATCCATGCCGGCCCGCTCGAAACGCTGCCCATGCGGCTGACCTCCTATCTGTCCGGCCATCTCTCGCCGGCCGACATGCCCTCCGGCATCAGCGTGATGCTGTCCCTGCCGACCGCCGGACCCGCGTCGGCCCCGGCGGCGCTGCCCGCCCCGCGTCCTGCCGAAGCGAAGACGGACCTGCCGCACTCCAGCCCCGAGCGGGAAAGCCAGCTCGGCCGCATCTGGGCGGATGTGCTCGGCGTGGACACCGTCCATTCGGATGATGATTTCTTTGCCCTCGGCGGGCATTCGCTGCTTGCCCTGCGCATGCTCTCAGCGGTCAGGGCGACCTTCGGCGTGAAGCCGGAGCTGGCATTGCTGTTCAAGGCGCCGACGCTTGCCGGGTTCGCGCGCGCCCTGTTCGGGGAAGCCCCGCAGCCTCCGGAGGAAACACCTTTCCGGACGGCCGCGTCCGGGGCTGTCACCGGCCCGGTGGTTCCGGCCGTTCCGGAAGCACCCCAACCGACATGGGACGTCTCCGTCTACCAGGAGGGGGACGGCAGCTGTGCCCTCTACACGCTGAACCATCCGTTCCTCTACTACCGTCTGGCGCGGCTCCTTCCGCCGGAGGTTTCGGCGGTCAATCTCAGCATGTTCAACGCCAGCATCGATGCGGCCCGCCGGCAGCTCTCGCTCGAGCAGATCGCCGGCGAGGCCATCTCTGCGATGAAGCTCGGGCCGGCACCCCAGTCGATCGCCCTGATCGGGCTTTGCGTCAACGGCGTTCTGGCGATGGAGATGACCCGGCAGCTGCATTGCCTGGGACACCGCATCCAGTTCGTGGCGCTGATCGACAGCTGGGCGCCCGGCTATGTGGGCTCGCAGTCGCGCCTCACCCGATTGCGCTGGACGATGGAGAAGCGCGTCAAGCGTCTCGCCTACTTCACCGGCAAGCTGCTCAGGGGACGGATGCGGCTCATCACCTATCTGAAGGAGTTCAACGTCACGCTGAAACTGGTCGAGCGCTTCAGGGGCGGCAATGCCATGGATGCGGAAGAACAGGCCAATGCCGATGTGACGGAGTTCCTGGTGGCGGCCGCGCGCCGCTACCGGCCGCGACCGATCAGCGCCGAGACCGTGCTCTTCTTCCGCAGCCAGGCAAACCACCGGCGCGCCAATGACCTCCTGTTCGGCTGGCGGGGGTTCGTGCCGGAGGACGCGCCAGTGTTCGACGTTGCGGGCTGGCACGAGGATTCCCTCACCCAGGCGGGGATCGAACACCTGTCCGGCGTCCTGTCGGACCGGCTTCACGCGGGAGCGCTCCTTGACCAGTAAACGGCACGCGCATCGGCCCGGCGCCAAGCTCTTGAGGGTCGGCATCCTCACCGGCCTCGGCCGGCGCTTCGAAAACTGGGAGCTGCAGCTTTTCGAGCGGCTCCTGGCCGACCAGCGGTTTGAGATGGCGGGTTTTCTCGTTCACCCGCATCCCTTTGACGGCCAGCCATCCGGTCTCGCCGCCGGCTGGATCGCGCGTCTCGATCGCGCCCTGTTCGCGCGGCAGGCCCCCTATCCCGCGCCGCGCTTTGCGCGGTCCCGGAAGGCACTCCCCGTTCTCCACCTCGACGGCGCGTCGCAGCCGGTGGCCGAACTCGGCCTCGATCTGGTGCTGCGCCACGTGCCGGCTCGCCCGCCGCATGATCTGGTCGCCGGCCTGCCGTTCGGCGTCTGGACGCTCAGCCATGTCGAAGCGCAGTCGGCGCATGCCAACTGGACAGGGATCGCTGACACCCTGGCGAAGGCCGCCGGCACCCGTCTCGGCCTGACGGTCGAGCGCGGAGATGGAAAGCGCGCGGTGCAGATCGCCGAGGCCGCGTTCAACACCAAGTTCAGCGCCGCGCGCAACACCGCCTTCATCCAGGAGAAGTCGGTTCTTCTGGCCATGCGTGAACTCGGCCGGCTGGCCGACACGCGCAAGCTTGCTGCGCCAGCGGCAAAGGCGCAGTCTGCCCGCCCGGCCACCCCGCCGAGCCTCCGCGAGGCAGCGGCCTATGCGGGGCATCTGCTCCACGGCTCGACCATGCTAGCCGCCAAGGTCCTGCGCCGGCGCACCCACAGCGAGGCTGCCGTATGGACCCTCTACAGCGGACGCGGGGCGATCGACGATTTTGATCCGCGCAAGGCCGTGGAAATCCCGCCCTCACAGACATCCATCAAGGCCGATCCGTTCCTCTTCAGGCACCAGGGCGAAACCTATGTTTTCTATGAGAATTACGGCGTCGGCGACAGCAAGGCGCATATCGCGGTCGGACGCCTGACCCGTGACCGCCTGGAGCCGATCGGCATCGCGCTCGGCGGCGACAGTCATCTCTCATTCCCGTTCGTCTTCAGCCATGACGGGGCGATCTTCATGATGCCGGAGACACATCAGAAGAAGCGCGTGGAAATCTGGCGCGCGGTCAACTTTCCGCTTGTCTGGGAACCCTATTCAAGCGCGTTCGAGGGATGGTCGGTTGCCGACAGCACGCTGTTTCGCCACAAGGGCGCTTGGTGGCTGTTCTCGAACCTGTCCGAACATCACGCGTTCGAGGACCATTGCTCAGCACTCTACGCCTTCGAGGTGGACGGGCCGAAGCTGTCGTCGATCGTCGCGCACCGGCGCAATCCCGTCGTGATCGGCAGCGCAACGGCGCGCAATGCCGGGCGGGTCTTCTCCCGCCACAAGCGGCTGTTCCGCCCCTCCCAGAACAACGCCTACGGCATCTACGGCTACGGTCTCAACATCATGGAGATCGAGCAGCTCGACCGCGAAACCTATCGCGAGACCTGCGTGCGGCGGATCGTGCCGGATTTCAAACCCGGCCTCGTCGGCTGCCATCATTTCGATGCGAGCGGCTCGCGCTACATCCTCGACGCCCGCCTGAATGCATGAGGCGCGGGAAGCTTCAGCTCCGGCCTTCGGCGTCCTGTCCTCTCCCGCGCCCATAGCGCATCCGGATCACAGGACCGGCAACGGATACGCCCGGACGCCAGGCCGGCGACGGCTCGTCCCGCCGGTAGCGCAGTGTCACAGGATTGCCCGCCGTCAGCGCCGCGACGGCACCGACGAAGCCGCGCGGCACCGTCAGGTTCAGAAGCCGCCATTGCTCCGGCGCGTCTGGCATGCCTTCCAGCCGCTTGAGACGCGGCTCGCCGGTCGCGCCGATGGAGACATCGAAGGAATCGAGCGGCAGCGACAGGCCTGCACCATGCGCCTTGACGAAGGCCTCCTTGCGCGTCCAGCAGCGATAGAACGCATCGAGATAGGCGCGCAGCGGAACCAGGTGCAGCGCCCGGCGCTCGGCGGCCGAGAAGAAGTGGCCCGCCAGATCCTCCCGGAACGGCGCCACGCGCTCGATGTCGACCCCGATCTGATAGTGATCGCTCACCGCCAGCACGGCGATGCCATCGCTGTGGCTGAGATTGAAATGCACGGGCGGTTCGCCGCTGCCTGCCAGACGCGGCTTGCCAAACGCGTTGTAGGCGAAGGCGAGCCGCTTCGCCGGCACACCCAGATAACCGCCGAGAATGGCGCGCAGGCGGCCGCGGCCGGCGATGAAGCGCAGCCGGTCGCGCTCGCGCACGAAGCGCGCAGCACGGGCGAACTCCGCGTCGCTCATGGCCGAGACGAGTTCTGGCAGCACCCCCGCCGGGACATCCAGGGACCATTGCCACACATCGATGAAGGCAGCGCCGATGGCAGCCGGTCTATGCAGCATAGGAAAGCCGCCTTTGCGAAACCTCGCCGCCGACCATGCGGCGCGCCAGATAGGCCATCAGGGGCACGGGATAGTTCTCGCCCAGGCTGATACGGCAGGTGCGCTGGAGGATGTCGATCGAGCGGGCGCACATGTCGGGCGCATATTCGACCGGGTTCTTCGTCCAGGTGAACGGGTTCATCGCCGGATGGGCGGCGCGCTGTTCGAGGACGGGCGCCCAGTTGGTGTAGACGTGACGGCTCGAATCGTAAAGCCGGTAGACGCCCCGGCGATGCTGCGCGGCAAAGGCGCTCGCCTCCTTCGCGGTCTCGAACATCACATGCAGGCCGACCGCATTGTCCGGGTCATTGTGCGGCCCGAGCCGGAAGGCCTGCGCGGAAGACAGGATGCGCGTCATGACGCCATGGCGCCGGCGCATGCGGCGCAGCATCGGATCGAGCTTCTTCAGCTGCACGTTCAGCATCGCCCCCTGGATCTGGCTGGCCTTCAGGTTGACGCCGAAGAAATGCGGCTCGTTGTAATTGTCGAGATGGCCGCGGAACAGCGCGCCGACATCGTGGTACATGCGGGCGCGGGCAAAGAAGCGGTCGCTGTCGGTGACCACCGCACCGCCCTCGCCGATGTTGATGTTCTTGAACTGGTTGAAGCTGAACGCGCCGACATCGCCGATCGTGCCCGTGCGGCGGCCGCGATAGCTGACGCCGACGGCCTGGCACGCATCCTCGATGACCAGAAGGCCGTGTGTGCGGGCGATCCGCATGATCGCCTCCATGTCGCAGACCATGTTCGCCATGTGAACCGGCAGGATTGCGCGCGTGCGCGGCGTGATCCGCCGCACGATATCGGCAGGGTCCATGGTCAGCGTCTCGTCGATGTCGACGATGACCGGCACCGCGCCGACGGCCAGCACGGCGGCGGCCGTGGCGATCCACGTATAGGCCGGCACCAGAACCTCGTCGCCCGGTCCGAGACCGGCCGCCGCCAGGCCGCAGATCAGCGCCCCCGTACCGCTGCTGACGGCCAGCGTGTGCTTGATGCCGAACTGTTTCGAGAAGCCGGCCTCGAACCGGTTGAGGGGACCCTCTCCCGGTCCTCCGTAACGCGCCAGGCGCCCCGAAGCCAACACCCGGCCGACCGCGAGCCATTCACGCAAACCAACTTTCGCCATTGCCTGCTTCCCGATTGCCCCGGCAGATTGCCCCGAAGGAGAAGCGTTTTCCGGTGGAAGAACGGCGTGCCCATCGGCTTCTGCCAAGGAACACGCCAAGACACCGGAACGCCTTTCTTGTTCTTCGAACCTAGGCTGCAAACATGATGTTTTCAAATAGGCCAATGATCTACGCGGATGACAACACTTCTACCTTGCGATGGCCAAAAACATTAGCAAGCCGCTTCTTCTATTTAATTTGGCCAGTTTCGACGACATCCCGCGATTTGCTACCCTGTCGCGGGATTTTTCAACGAAACCGCAGCGCGCTTTCTTGCCGGCTGCGGTGTTTCCCGGACGAACGAATGCCGGGACCGGGCGTCGGCGAGACGCCAAAGCGGGGCGGATGTGACCTTTCTCGATCTGCGATCGATGCCCTCGGGAACGCGGCTGACCGCGGACCTCGTCATCATCGGTGCCGGTCCCGCCGGCCTGACGCTGGCCCGCGAACTCGCCGACACCAGGGCCCGCATTCTCATCGTGGAAAGCGGCGGCGAAACCTTCGAACAGGGCGTCCAGGCGCTCAACCGGGTGGAGAATGTCGGCGACCCCGGCAAGCGCGACACGATGGCACTGTCGCGCGGCTATACGGGCGAGCTGGCCTGGCTCAACGACGTCCCGCCCTTCGAGCTGCGCAACCGCCTCGTCGGCGGCAGCAGCCATACATGGGTCGGCAAATGCGCCGCCTTCGACGAGATCGACTTCTCCGAGCGCAGTTGGGTTCCGGGTTCAGGCTGGCCGATGCCGCGGGCGGCGCTGGTGGACGCGCTGGACCGGGCGGCGGAGATGCTCAATCTCGGGCCGAACCTCTATGACGCCTCCCTCTGCCGCCGCCTAACATCGCCACCGGCGGATCTCGGCATCAATGTAGACCTGCTGCGCACGTTCTTCTGGCAGTTCAGCCATGGAAGGGGCCGCCGGGGGGAACCGCTGCGGTTTGCCGGGTTCGCCAGCGACATGCAGGCCGGGACCATCGACATCCTGACGCACGCCACCGTGACCCGCCTCATTCCCGACGAAAGCGGTCACCGCATCGCGTCGCTGGAGGCGCGCACGCTCGAGGGCGCATCGGCGACCGTGACGGCCGGGGTGATGGCGCTGTGCTGCGGGGGGATCGAGAACGCGCGGCTGCTTTTGGCCTCGAACGACGTCTGCAAGGACGGTATCGGCAATGCGCGCGATGTGGTCGGCCGCTATCTGGCCGATCATCCGCGGACGGTGGTCGCCCGTTTCGACAGGGCGCGGATCGCCGAGATCGCCGAGCATTTCGGGTTCTACGGCCTGACGCATGGCCGGGCCACGCATTTCTATCTGCGCGGCCTGGCGCTCAGCCCACGCCTGCAACGGCGCGAGAACCTGCTCAACTGCGCCGCCTATCCCGTGCAGACATTGTCCGCCGACGATCCATGGCTGGCGTTGAAGCGGCTTCGGGGCAACGCGGCCGCGACGCGGTGGCGCGACGTTCGGACCGTCCTGTCGGATCCCGGCCTGTTCGCCTCGGGGCTGCGGCGCCGGCTGATCATGAAGCGCGGGCTGCCGCGGAAGATCGACGAGATCCGTTTCGACACGATGGTCGAGCAGCGTCCCAACCCCGAAAGCCGGGTCACCCTGTCGACTCGGCGGGACCGCCTCGGCATGCCGCTCGCCCGCGTCGACTGGAAGATCGGCTGGATGGAGATCGCCAGCGTCGCGCGGCTCGCCGAGCTGATCTCGGCGGAGTTCTGGAGGGTCGGCCTGCCGCAGCCCAGAATGGAGTCCTGGGTTCTCGACGAGGACTTCAAGCGCGCGCCCTTCAGCGACATGGCGCATCCGGCCTGCACCACCCGCATGGGAACAGACCCGGCGACGAGCGTCGTCGATCCGAACGGCTGCGTGCATGGCATGGCCGGGCTCTACATCGCGGGCAGCTCGGTCTTTCCGACCAGCGGACACGCCAACCCGACGCTGATGATCGTCGCCATGACGATGCGCCTCGCCGATCACCTGAGGACCGTCCTGCAGCGCCCCGCCGCGGCTGAGGTCCGCGCGGCGCCTCAGGCCCTGCGGAAATAGAAACCGGCGCTCTCGCTGGAACCCAGCTCCGGATGGGTGTCGATGACATGGGAAAGCGAAGGAATGCTCCAGCGGTCGATCATCTGGTAGCCGAGCGCCTCCACGGACGCCAGAAACGTGTCCTCATTGCGGATCTGATAGGGAACGCGCGCGCTTCCTATGCATTCGAGCGTGACCACGGTCGGCCCCCTGCGCAGCGCCACCTTGTTGAGAAGCAGGTGCGGCGGCGGCGCCTTCAGCCGCGCGATCAGCGCCGGCAGCGGCGCATCCAGATACTGGAGCAGGCCCGAGCCGAGGAAGAGGTCGGGCGCGCCTGCCTCTTCGAGCCGATCGACGAAACGCAGGCCGTGAAGACCATCGGCCTCGGCGCGCCGACGCCCGGCGTCGACGATGGCGGGCAGGTCGTAGACCGTCCACGGGAAGGTTTCCGCAATCGGCAGGGCGTCGCGGAAGGCGCGGTACTTGGTCCCCATGTGCCCGCCGGCATCGACCAGCGACGTCACCTCCCCCTGCAGCCGGCGGAGCCAGAACAGGACCGGATAATCCCAGGGCGCGATCCGGCACATGGCCTCGAAGGCGACTTCCGCCACTTCCGGATGGTCGTAGCCGGCCAGTCCGGAGCGGCGCGCGGCGGCCAGGGCGACCTCATGGGAGGGGTAGGCGCCGGAGAAGCGGCACGGAACCGGGGACAGGCCGCGCAGGCGCCCCTGCGCGATCTGCAGCGGCAGCAGCGAGGAACGCAGGCTTGCCGAGAGCCGCCGTTTGAGGGGGCGAAGCTGGTCCCTCATCACGGCTTCTCCGCCGCCGGGTCCGGCAACGCCGCGCCGACCCATTTCCATGACAGGACGAGAACCGGAACATAGACCAGCCCGCCGATGAGCACCTGCGCCAGGAAAGACTGAAGCACGGACAGTCCAGCCTGCCCGGCGATCATCCGGACATAGTGGACGGCGGCGAGCATCACCACGGCGGCGATCGCCACGAAACCGCTGCTCCGCAGGACCCGGCCCCATTCGATGCCCCCATAGCGTGCCTGCAGCCAGACCGAGGTGGCGAGCGCGATCGCCGCGGCGACGCACTGGCCGACCGCCACCCAGACAAAGCCGAACGGCGCCGTGATCAGCACCATCGCCACCGAGACGGCGCCGTTCAGCAGCGAAACGGGTGGCAGCCGGTTGACCGCTCCCCGGACGGCGAGCAAGGGCTCGGTGACATAGCTGGGCACCAGCAGGAGCTGCTTGGCGGCGAGAATGCCGACCACCAGCGCCGCCGGCGCCCAGTCCGCGCCGAGCGCCAGGTGGATGAGGTTGTCGGACACCAGAGCCAGTCCGAGATAGACCGGTGCGGAAACGGCAAACAGCGCCGGGAAGAACCAGTTGCCCACGCCGGCCGTCCCGGCGGCGCTGCCCCTCGCCTCCGGTTTGCCGGAATGCGCGCGGCGGAAGACGATCCAGGCCAGCATCCGCGCCGGCTCGCCGATCAGCTCGGAGAAGGCCGCGACGATCCGTTCGGCGGCGCGGTAGTAGCCCGCCTCCGCAAGTCCCAGGAAGCTGCCGACGGCAAGGGTTCCCGAATAGGAGCGCAGGAAGATGATCATCCGGTTGCTGAGGATGTAGCGCGAGAACTGGAACAGCTCACGCATGAAGGCCTGCCCCGGCAGGGCTGGCGCGATCCAGCCGACGACCGCCACGGACCCGCCGAGGACCAAGGCCTGCAGAGCAAGGCGTCCGGCGACCAGCGCAACCACGTTCCAGCCCGCCAGAAGCCCGCCTACCGTGACCAGGAGTCCTCCGGTCTCGGCGACGATCCGGATCATTCCCTGCCGGTGCAGCATGCCGCGATTGACCAGCACCCCGTCATAGACGGCGGTGAGGGACGAGGGCAGGATCCACAGGCTGAACAAGGCCAGAAGGCCGCCTTCCCAGTGCTTTCCGAGATAGAAGTAGAGGATGGCGGCCGCGGCAAGCCCCACCGCGGTCAGCAACAGGCCGCTGCCCAGCGACACGCTCGCCACCTGCCGCCAGCGCCCGGGATCCTCTTCCGATTTCATGATGTATTCGGCCCAGCCACCCTCGGCCACCACGACGAGAAAGATGGTCATCGCGGAGGTGAAGGCGAAGAAGCCGAACTCGACCGGCGTCAGGAGATGCGCCGCCATGATGAAGGCCGTGAGTTGCGCCACCTGGGTGACGAGCTTCGCCGCCAGCGCCCAGAGCCCTCCGCCCAGCAGGCCGGGCAGCGGCAGGCCGAAAAGCGTCTTCGGCGGCGCTTCGCGGTGCGGGCGCGTATCGACGTCCATCAGACGGCCGCCCCGCAGGCCCGCCCGCACGCGCTATTCACGGCAGTGGGACGATCGGCTAGGGTTCTGCCGTGGTCCTCGGTGATTCGCCGCCGGTTTCGGTAAAATCGCTGAAAATCTGGCCGCATCGTGTGATTGCCCAATTGTGGTTGCAGCTTTGCGTTACCTGCGTATGGACTGACGAGCCGACAGAGCGCCCATGGGGGCATGTGCGATGTGCGGTTTGCCCCGGATCCTTCGGACAGCGAGCAAATGGCCCGAGACGCAAGCAAGGAAAATCATCTAAGCCGCGGTTTGCTGGCGAGACCCCTGAAAGCGCTGAGCACCAGAACGCTGGTACGATGGCTGGTCATCGCCTTCTGCCTCCTCTTCTGGATCGTCGTCCTTTATCTGGTCCTGCGATAAGCCTCCCGCCGTCAGCAGCCATTGCGCTCGAACAGGAGCACGATCACCGTACGGCAGATGATCTTCAGATCGAGCAGCAGCGAGCAGGTCTCCCGATAGCGGCTGTCGAGGTCGACGCGATGCTGGTAGGAGGTGTCGCTGCGGCCGGAGACCTGCCAGAGCCCCGTTATGCCCGGTGTCATCGACAGGTAATCGTAGATGCGCTCGCCATAGCGCGGGATCTCGGCCTCGACGATCGGTCGTGGACCGACGATGCTCATCTCGCCGCGCAGCACATTGAAGAACTGCGGCAGCTCGTCCAGGCTGGACATGCGCAGAAACCGCCCGAGACGGTGGATGCGCGGATCGTTGCGCAGCTTGTGCTGCTGTTCCCATTCGCGGCGCGCGCAGGGGTCGGCACTCAGAAGCTCTGCCAGAACCCTGTCGGCATCGCGCCGCATGGTACGAAACTTGAAGCAATCGAACGGCCTGCCCCCGCGCCCGATACGCCTGTGACGATAGATCACCGGACCGCCGTCATGAATGAGAAGAAAGCCAAAGACAATCAGGAATATTGGAAGAAAAAACAGCATTGCGAAAATACTTGCAAAAATATCCGACAACCTTTTGATTAAAAAATACGCACGGTATTTCCTTGTCTTTCCAATTCTTATTTCATCTTTAATGGAACTATCAAAGGCATACAGCATGTAACAGCCCCTAAGACAATTTTCCTACAACCTCGCCTCTCATGACAAATATTATATTCCCTTTAAAATACGTGATATAACTCTAATGGTGTATATTCAGAGATATTTCGATGGTCTCTCCCTTAATTTTTCATCGCCTCTAAGCTTCTTCTCCGCCGGCCTAATCTTCCCTAGGAGGACCCGCCGGTCCGCTGCCCAAAAGGATTAGCAGGGACGGACCCGGCGAACGGGTTGCTCCTGTCCAGATCGGAACGCGCAGCGGATGCCGCCGCATTCTCGACGATCCCCGCATAGAGCGCGATCAGCGCTGCCGCCCAGCTTTGCGGCGTGTGCGCCAGCTCCCCCGCGGCGCGGCGCGCGCTGCCGCTCATCCGCTCGACCGCCGCGTCGTCGGCCGACAGGGTCCGCATGGCTGCCGCCAGCGCGCCAATGTCGCCGGCAGGGAACCGCAGGCCGGCGCCGGAAGCGACAATCTCGGCGCTCAACAGGGCCTCCGCCGGCAGGATGACCGGTATGCCGCTGCCGGCCGCTTCCAGCACTGCCAGGCCGAAAGGCTCGGGGACACGCGAGGAGACAACCACGCAGCGCGCGCAACGCAGCAGCGCGGCGATCTCGTCGCGCGTGCGCCACCCATGCAGCACCACCTCCGGATAGGCGGATTCGAGACGGCTTCTGCCCGCCCCCTCGCCGATCACGTGCAGCCTCGCCCCGGCCAGCCGCGCGGCGGCGGCGGCGTCCTCAAATCCCTTCTCCGGTTCCAGCCGGCCGATGAAGAAGAAATCGCCCATCCGCCAGGGTTCCGTCCCGGCCCGAAGGAAGGGCATCACCGGGTTGCGGATGGTGACCATCCGCCGCGTGTCGATGCCCGCACGCCGGAAATAGTCCCGCATGCGGTCGTGAACGAGGACGATGTTGGCGGGCATCGCCCGCATGTCGAACAGGCGGTGCAGCAGCGCGTGGCGTGCCGTGCGCCAGGCTTTCTGGTGAAAGCCGCGCTTGTCGCATTGCGATGTGAGACAAGGGGCGGACATGGGAACGCGGTCGCAGACGGACGACCGCGGATAGTTGACGAACCCGCCGTTCGGGCAGGCCAGGAAATAGTCGTGCGCGTGCAGGATCACCCGTTCGCGCAAGCGCGCCAGCGGGCGGAAGATCGACGGCGAGAGGATCTTCGACCAGCCGTGAACGTGATAGACGGTGCCGGGTGTATCGAGGCGATCGATCAATGCCTCCAGCCCGGCGCAGGCGCGCCGGTTGTAGAGTCCCTGCGTCGCCGCTGAGATGCGCCCCTGCTGCAACAGCGGTGCGCCGCCAAGATTGACGCTGTCCGGATCGGCCTCACCCGTTGCGCGATCGCCGGCGAAGAACGTCACCGGTATGTCCGCCTCGCGCAGCATCCTCGCCGACAGGCGCGACAGGTTCGAGGCGCCGCCGACATCGGCGGAGCGGTCGTTGATGATGACGACGCGATCCGGGCGCATGGCGTCCTCTACTCCAGCGCGCTGACGTTCTGCGGGGCGAGCCGCCCACGGACGAGATCGGCCAGGGCGCGCAGATTGCCGCGCAGGCGCCCGCGCCGGTCAATCCAGGGTTCGGGCGCGGCAAGGCGCAGCGTGTTGGCGGCCAGGTTGCGCGCCATCTGCGGCGCGGCATGGCGAAAGCTCATGGTCTTCTTGCGCATCAGATAGATCGGATTGGCGATCTGCGAATAGCCGAGCCTGACGCCCGAAGTCCGGCCGGACTTGGTGCCCAGATGGACGCCGCGCAGCCGGTCCGAGCGGACGATGCGCCCGTGCCGCGCCATCTGGCGGCTGAAGTCCACATCCTCAAGCCAGCCGTAGAGCGGCAGGTTCTCGTCGAACGCAAGGGAATGGCTGCGGACCGTTTCCATGCGGACCGCCATGTTGCAGCCGTAGGCGCTGTAGACGGGGTTCTCGTGCGAGGGACCCGCCGCATATCCGCTTCCATCGAGCAGGCGCAGGCCGTCCGAAAGCGCGATGCCCGGCCCCGAGATGCCGTCCGCCTCGACCCTGCCCGTCGCCATCACGAGATCGGCGTTGGCCGCGAAGAGCTGCTCCACCTCTGCCAGATATGTGGACGCCATCAGGAAATCGTCGTCGAGGAACAGCAGAATGTCGGCCTCATCGACATGGGCCAGTATGGCATTGCGCTGGCGACACAGGCCGCGCTCGGCGAAGATGATGCGGGTGCGGGTCGCGATCTCGCCGAGCGCCGCCCGATCGACATCCGCTTCCTCGGCGGCGCAGATGACGATCATGTCGGCCGGCCTTGCCTGGCGCAGCAGATGCGGCAAGGCGGCCCGAAGAATCCCCCGGCGACCGGTCGTGGCGATGCCGACGGCCAGACGCGGGCATGCGTTGCGAGGCTCAGGCCTTTCCATCGCGCCACCCGTTCGGCCACAGACCACCCAGGGCGGCGGCGGGCAGGCGCCGCGGTCCGAGCGTGCGGTTGAAAACCACGCCCAGCAGGCCGACGCGCGACTTGCCGAAGGTCGCCAGAGCGCCCGCCAGCCATTCGACGGTCATCTTGCGGCGGTTGCCGAGCACGAGCAGGATCCCGTCGAGATGCGTGCTGATCACCCGCGTATCGGCGGACGTCGCGAAGGTCGACAGATCGACGATGATCACGCTGTAGCGGCCGCGCAGCGTCTCGAGCTGCTGCCTCAGGGCCGGCAAGTGCCCGTAGCGGTGCCCCGGATGCGCAGCCTGCTTGATCTGCTCCACCGTCAGCACGGGCAGGACCGGCGGGTCCTC
The DNA here is from genome assembly GCF_000300335.1 of Nitratireductor pacificus pht-3B. Lineage (GTDB taxonomy): Bacteria > Pseudomonadota > Alphaproteobacteria > Rhizobiales > Rhizobiaceae > Nitratireductor > Nitratireductor pacificus. Next base: position 27,565 of record NZ_AMRM01000013.1, read on the forward strand.
CAGCGACGACGCCTGCTCGTGCACAACCGTCGGCCGCTCCCGAACCGCCGTGTCGCCGTCACCACCCGACCTGTGCTTCGAGGCCTTCTCGTCGTTCTCGATCACGGCCGGCGCGGCCGGCGTTCCGCAGACAGAAAGACCAAGGGCATGACCGCGCGCCTTGGCGAGACGGCTGATGCTCGGACTGGTAAAGCTGGCATCGACCAGAACCACCGCGACGCCCTCATTGCTGTAGAGCTGGGCGAGATTGGTGGCGATGGTGGTCTTGCCCTCACCGAGACCGACCGAAGTCACGCCGACGATGATCGGCCCATTGGCGGGAAAGGCGGCGTCGATTGCATTCTTCACGCTTCGGAGCGCCTCGGAGAACCCGGAATACGGAGCGTCCAGCACATAGCGCAGCGCCGCGGCCGGCTCAGTCGTCGCCCCGGCGATCGCACCGCTGCGAAAACGCGTGAACGGGACATAGCCCAGCGTCGGCAGGCCGAGTTCGCGCCCCAGCCTTTCGCCCGAATTGATGCGCCGGTCGAACACATCGCGCAGGCCCGCCAGGCCAAGGCCGCCGGCGAAGCCGAGGACCAGCGCCAGAGGCATGATCAGGGTGGTCTTCGGCCAGTTCTTCGCAAGCGGGGGTGTCGCGGCCGTCACCATCCGCGCGTCGCCGATCGGAAAGGACTGCTTCTGCAATGTGGTGATCAGCTGCTGCAGCACGCTTTCATACATGCGCCGATAGGTGGTCGCCCGGCTTTCCAGCTCGGTCAGTTCCACGCGCGCCAGATTTCTCCGCGAGACGCCGCCCCTGATCTCTTCCAATTCGGCCTCCAGCAGCGCCTCTCGCGAACGGGCCGTATCCAGCGCCGCCTTGTAGACGCCCTGAATGCGCAACAGCTCGCTTCTGATCTGCCCTTCGAGGCGGGTGATCTCGTCCCGCGCGGCACGCGCCGGCGTGCTGTCGGCGCCATAGCGGCCGCCAAGAGATTCGAGCCTGGTCCGCGCGGCGCCGAGTTCCCCGCGTAGGCGGTTGATCTCGGCGTTGTTGAGTGCTTCGGCGACATAGCCATCGGCGAGGTCGCCCTCCAGGAGACGGCTCGTGGTTTCGAGCCTCGCCGCTTCGCTGGCGGTGTTCGCCCGAGCCGCCAGGAGCTGCGCGCTGATCTCGCCCAGTTGCTGCTGGTCGAGGGCGGTGGCCGTTCCGATCTGTTCGATGTCGTTGCTGTTGCGGAACTGCTCGACGCTGAGCGCCGCCTCGTGCGCCTGCCTGCCGATCTCGACAAGCTTGTCCTGGATCCAGTTCGCGCCGCGCGCGATGGTCTCGGATTTCGCGTCCAGCGTCGAGCGCATGTAGGTGTTGGCGATGGCGTTCGCCGCGCGCGCCGCCTTGACCGGATCGGTCGAGGTGTAGCCGATCTCCAGAACATAGGACTGGCCAACGCGGCGCACCGAGACCCGGCCAAGGAAGCCTGCCATGGTGCGGCGCATGATGTCTTCCTCGTCGGGCGGTCCCGCTTCTTCACCGGCGCCTTCCTCTGAACCGCCAAAGAAGGCCCCCAGCGAGGCGAATGCGCCGCGCACCATCGAGCGCCAAGAGGTGCTGTCGCGGATTTCCGGGTCCTCGGTAAGGTTGAGTTCGTTGATGACGGACCGGGCGATCGCCTCGGACTTCACGATCTCCACCTCGCTGGCGATTTCCGCCGTCTCGATGATGATGGTCCCGGTCGAAGCATCCTGAGAGGCGATACGACCCTGCTCACGGTCGATGACGATGCGCGCGATGGACGAATAGGTGGGCTGCGTCTTGGCGATGTAGAGCGCGCCGAGCGCAGCGCCCAGCCCGGTCATCAGCGCGAGGATCAGCATGTGCCGGCGCAGGAAGGACCAGATGTCGCGAAAGGAGATGTACTCCGCCGGCAGGTCGTTGCCCGGCCTTGCATAGTCGCCGCTCGGGAATTTTCGGATTTCCTGGACCACCATGTTTCGTTCCGTTCCCTTTGTCGCTTCAGCGGGTGCTGGTGCGTGCAGATTGCCGGCCGGCCGCGGCGGCGAGCGGCGGGGCGGACGCCCCGACCAGATCGAGATGCACCTCCAGAACGTCGCCGGGTTGCAGGAGGGTCGTTTCGGAGGCCGGCTGACGCTCTCCCTCCGCTCCAGCACGGATCAGCGTGAACCGCAGGGGCTGCTGCTCCAGGGCGCGATCCTGCCGCTTGCCGAGCGAAGCGCCGGTCGCCTGCAGGAGCTGTTCGGTGACGCCGCGCCGCAGCGTGAGATCGTCGATTTCCAGATTGACGGCCTGCAGCGCCGTGCCGATCTCCGTGCGCCGCGCGCCCTTCAGGCTGAGCGCATCGCGGTCGGTCTCGGAGAGCCGCTGCTGGGCGCGCATCGACGCGATGGTCAGGTCGAGCCTGCTGCTCTGCAGATCGGCGACGACGCGTTCGAGGCCGGTTTCGCGCGACCTGGTCGCCGTGCCGCTCTTGACCAGCTTGGCGATGTCGCTCAGCTCGTCCTCGGCGATGGCGATCTGCCGGTCCTGCGCGGTCATCTTCTCCTCTAGAACCTGGATCTCGTCGCGGAACAGCGCTCCAAGCTCAGTCAGGGAGGCGAGTTGCCGTTCATAGGCTTCGGTGCGCGCCCTGAAGACGGCATCCTCATCCTTCGCGAATTGGGCTGCGTGCCCGGCAAACGGCGCATCGGCGAGCGCCGAAGCGAAGTCCACTTCGGCGCGGTCGGCAAGCTCCGCCTCGAGGCGCGCGCGCCGCGCCCGGCGCTGCAGCAGTTCCAGGTCGATGCGCCCCAACTCGCCAGCGTAGCGGATCTGCTCGAGTTCCGAGTACCCGCCCGCAGGATCGGAACGGCGCATGCGCCCGCCGGCCATCGCCACGGCCTGCAGCACGATCAGACCGGGCCGATATTCGAACTCGCCGGGCCGGTCGACGCTGCCGTTGACGTAGACGGAAGGATACCGAACCACCTCGACCATCGCCGAGGGCGGGCTGACAAGACCCGTCTTGCGCTGGATCGCATCCGCGATCGCGGTTGCTAGTTCCTCGGAGGTCAGTCCCGCGGCCACCGTCTGGCCCACCAGCGGCAGCGCGATCATGCCTGACTTCGAAACGGCGTACTCGCCGTTGAGCGCCGTCCATTCGCGATACTCGCCCTGGGCCTCCACCCATTCGACCACGGCGACCTTGACGCGGGTCTGCGGCAGGAGCCGGAAATCCCCGGCCTCATTCGCCTGATCCGCCTGCGCGATCGATATGCCGAAAACCAGGAACAGGCCGAGAAGCGCGCCGATGGCTGCGGCGAGCAGCCGGCCCAACCTCCCGCCTTGTCCCGTCACATCTGTTGCGCGCACAAGCCCAACCCCGGTTCTCGCCATGTGCCTGTCCGATGCCTCCGCCAGAATTCACGCCGGAATTCGCGCCAGAATTTGCAGTTGTCCGGAGCGTCCCCGGCCTCCTCCCGCTTGCTGATCATCGGTCGAATCGGCTCCGGGTAAATACCGTCCCGGCGCTTTTCGCCTAGTTCCTTTCGGCTAGCCGGCCTAAGCGCGGCCCATATTCGAGGGAGAGGACCTGCCTCGGCGGGCACCGCGCGGCACGATCGGATGAGGGCCTAGGCCATTTGAGCGGCCGGCTCCTCCGTTCAGCCACGCCCCGAGCCGGATAGACGGCATGTCCGCGCCGGCCGTTCCCGCCATGATCGGCAGGAGACATCCACGATCGAACCAACGGGAGAGACACGGCATTGCGCGTGGCGATCGTTCACTACTGGCTGGTGTCCATGCGCGGCGGCGAAAAGGTCGTGGAGGCGCTTTGCGACCTGTACCCGGAGGCCGACATCTTCACCCTGGTCTGCGACCACGAGAAGATCTCCGACAAGATCCGACAACACAGGATCACCTCCTCCTTCCTGCAGAAGATTCCCGGCGCCAGGCGGCACTACCAATCGCTGCTGCCGCTGATGCCCTTCGCCCTGGAGAGCCTGGACCTGTCGCAATATGACCTGGTGCTTTCGAGCGAGTCCGGCCCGGCCAAGGGCATCACCCCCAGCCCGCAGGCCACCCATATCTGCTACTGCCACTCACCGATGCGCTATCTGTGGGATCACTACCATTTCTACCGCGCCGGCTCCGGCGTTCTCACGAGGCTCCTGCTCCCGTGGATCGCTCCCGCGCTGAGGGTGTGGGACGTGACAACCAGTGCCCGCGTCGATGCCTTCGTGGCGAATTCCCGGCACGTCGCCGACCGCATCGAGAAATACTACCGGCGCACGGCCACGGTCCTCAACCCGCCGGTCTCGGTCGACGACTTCGCCCCGGTGGCGGCAACCGAGGATTTCTACCTGACCGCCGGTCAGCTCGTCGGCTACAAGCGCGTCGACCTGGCGGTCAGGGCCTTCACCCGCATGGGCCGCAACCTCGTCGTGATCGGCGAGGGACAGGAAATGGCTGCACTGAAACGCATGGCCGGACCGACGGTCACCTTTCTCGGCCGCGCGCCCTTCCCCGTCCTCAAGGAGAAGCTCGCCCGCTGCCGGGCGCTGGTGTTCCCCGGCACCGAGGACTTCGGCATCGTTCCGGTGGAAGCGATGGCAAGCGGACGCCCGGTGATCGCGCATGCCAGCGGCGGCATCATGGACAGCGTCGTCGCCGATCACACGGGAATCCTGTTCGACGACCAGTCCGAGGACGGCCTGATCGCGGCCGTCGAGCGTTTCGAACGCATGGAGACGACCTTCCGGCCGGACCTGATTCGCGCCCACGCACAGGAGTTCAGCGAAGCGAACTTCAAACGGCGGATGCAGGCCATCATCGACCATGAACTCGACCGCAGGCGGCAGCAGCACGTGCTGCGCCCCGCCCCTCAACCGGCGCATGCCGGCCGGGCGCGCGGCGGGCGGGCGCCGGCAGCGGCTGCCAGACAGCTCAGAAACGATCCCTGAGGAGGCCCTGATGCAGATCGGTTTTCGCATGCGTGGCAAGGGTCGCGACCAGCAGACGGACATGCAGCGCCTTGGCCGTCTCCTCGCCACGCTCGACGAGCTGGAAGCCGGGCTCCATTCGGAGCGGTTCGGCCTGCAGCAACGTTACGAGAGCGCGGCGGACAGCGCGGCCTTCGCCCAGCAATACTATGAGGACGAAGCGCAGGACGCGTGGCTTCCCGACCAGATCGAAGGGCTGGCACAATCATTGAAGGACTATGGCAGGCGGATGGAAACGCTGCAGCGGCAGCTCGAACTGATCGGCCGATTGCGCGCCAGCACGAGAGCCTTTGCCGAGGACAGCGGTCTGCAGCACGTTTCCCGATCCAACGCATTCCGGGCGCATCACTGAACGGGCGACAGCGCAAAGGCGATGCCCTGGGACATCATCTGCGCCGCGGCTTCGGCTGCGGCGGAGCGCGCCTTTCAAAATGATTAGGATAACGCTGCCGGTACGCTGACTAGATGAGCACCGTAACACCTAAGCGCAGTGGGTTTGCACCAACGTGCTAGCTGCGCACCGGGCGCTGGGCCTTATCATTCCAGCAGTTCGAACGGTATTGGGCGGTTGAAACATGCAGAGGTCGAGGCACAGCGGAGCTCCATCCGGAGCGATCTAGCGTCTTCAAGACTATGCGAACAGACGGGAATCTCCTGTCCGTCTCGTCGGAAACACCCCCTTCGGCCGGACTGGTGCAGTCACGGGCCGCGGGCACGGGCGCAGACACGGGCAAGGGAAGCGAGCGATCCCTTGCGCCGTTCGGAACGACGCACGCAGCGCTCGATGAACATTTGGCCGCTCGGGATAAATCCGGCGAACCGGACATGATTGTTGATGACGAATAGTGGCAGTCCAGAACGCGCATTTCCGCAGACCGACACGACCCGGATGCTGTCGCTCATCCATGGGAACGTACGGACCTTCGAACTGAACCTTTCCGGGCTGCGCGTCATCGTGCCGGCCGACAACGGTTCCCTTGCAGCCGCGGCGACAATCGCCTTGGTTGCCGGAGCCGCCAGCGTCACGGCAATCACCCCGCAGACGAACCGCTTTCGATCGGCGGAAGAGGCCGCCGAAGCGACCCGGGCGCTCGCCTCGGTGGCCGGGCTCAGCCGCAATCTGAGCATCGAGGAGCGGATCGATCACCAGACCTGCCGGACGACCAATCTGCTTGTCAGTTCCGACCCGGTCGGTCCCGTCACCCGCTCCATCGTCGAACGTCTGCCCGACCGCGCAGTGGTCGCGCTGATGCACGAAGCCTGGATGCTGATCAGAGGCGAGGTCGATGTTGAAGCCTGCCGCGAGCATGACGTGCCGATTTCAGCGGTCAATGAATCGCATCCGCTCGTGGGCGGGGCGGAGTACCAGCCGGCCCTGTGCCTGGAACTGTTCCGCGCTGCGGAGGTGAGTGCGGCGAATGCCGCGGTGGCCCTGATCTGCGACAACCCGCTGGCCGACAATCTCGAACGGGGTCTGCGGGAGGCCGGCGCGCAGGTCGCCGTCTTCCCGCGCGCCGACCTGGTGTTCGAACATTCGTGGGATGCGATCGTGCTGGCGTTGCGGCCGCTCGACGAGCCGCGCCTGGGAATCCGCGATCTGGGTGTCATCGCCAAGGCCGCCCCGGCCGCGACGATCATCCAGTACTGGGGAGACATCGACCGCAAGGCGGCGCGCTATTTCGAGCTGTCGGTCTGGCCGCCGCGCACGCCCGGCAAGGGCCAATGGGGATTGCCGCTGGAAACGCTCGGCGCGGAACCTGTGCTGCGGCGCATCACCGGCGCTCTGAAATCCGCCCAGCTCGTTCTTGCCGGCGCACCGACGCAGCCGGGCGGGCTGGCGCAAGTCCTCACACAGAATGATGTTTTCGACAGCGAATAGCTAAAACCACCGGCACAGTCTTCCCTTCGCAACTGCACAAAAATATGCCATACCCCCCGCACCTAGGGCGATCGGGCCATCGCGGCGCGCCGCGATGATCGAGACCGCCGAAGGCAAGCCGAGGGAGGGCAGCTTGAGCGCAACCGGAAGATCCATGGCCCTGACGCCGCCGGAGGTCCTAGCGCGCAAGGGCGGCGTTCCGATTGTCTGCCTGACGGCCTACACCACCCCCATCGCCCGCCTTGTGGATCCGCATTGCGACATCGTCCTGGTCGGCGACAGCGTCGGCATGGTTCTGCACGGCCTGCCCAGCACGCTCGGTGTCACGCTCGACATGATGATCCTTCACGGGCAGGCCGTGCGGCGCGGGGTGGAACGGGCGCTGCTGGTGGTGGACCTGCCCTTCGGCTCCTATGAAGAGGCGCCCGAACAGGCCTTTCGCAGCGCGGCGCGCGTGATGCGCGAGACCGGCTGCGCCGCCGTCAAGCTGGAGGGCGGCGAGAGCATGGCCGAGACCATCCGCTTCCTGACCCGGCGTGGCATCCCGGTGATGGCGCATATCGGACTGACGCCGCAGGCCGTGAACACGTTCGGCGGATACAAGGTCCAGGGCCGCGGGGAAAGCGGCGCGGCGATCGAACGCGATGCCGCGGCCGTCGCGGAAGCGGGCGCCTTCGCCGTCGTCCTGGAGAAAGTGCCCGATGCGCTGGCGCGCAAGATCACGGCTCAAATTCCCATTCCGAGCATCGGCATCGGCGCTTCGCCGGCCTGCGACGGCCAAGTGCTCGTCGTCGATGACATGCTCGGCATGTTCAGCGATTTCCGGCCGAAATTCGTCAGGCGTTATGCCGAGCTCGGCAATGATGCACAGACGGCCATCGCCGCCTATGCGGAGGATGTCCGGCAACGGCGCTTTCCGGACGAGAGCCATGTCTTCGCCGACGAGCCCGCCGCCGGCAGGAAAGCAGGAAACGCATGAGCCTCACCGTCGTCCGCACCGTTCACGAACTGAGAGAGCGGGTCGGCGCATGGCGGCGCGCGGGCGCGACCGTCGCCGTGGTGCCGACCATGGGCGCGCTTCACGACGGCCATCTCAGCCTGGTCAGGACGGCGCTGGCGCGCGCCGACCGCGTGATCGTGACGCTGTTCGTCAATCCGAAGCAGTTCAACAATGCGGCCGATCTCGCCGCCTATCCACGCACGGAGAAGGACGACGCCGCCAAGCTCGCGCTGCTTGGAGCCGACATTCTCTTCGCCCCCGACGGCGATGAGATGTATGCACCGGGCTTTTCGACCACCGTGTCGGTCAGCAACGTCAGCGAAGGGCTGTGCGGCGGCCATCGTCCCGGCCATTTCGACGGGGTGGCGACAGTGGTGACGAAGCTCCTGCTGCAAAGCGGCGCCGATTTCGCCTGTTTCGGCGAGAAGGATTTCCAACAGTTGCAGGTGGTCAGGCGACTGGTGCGCGATCTCGATATCCCGGTCGAGATCGTCGGATGCCCGACGGTGCGCGAGGCGGACGGGCTGGCGCTCTCGTCGCGCAATGTGCGCCTCTGCGAAGAGCAGAGGAAAATCGCCCCCGGGCTGGCAGCAATCCTCTTCGAAACGGCCGAACGCCTTGCCGAGGGCGCCGATGCCGATGCGGCGCTCGCGGCGAGTCGTCTCGCCCTGACCGAGGCAGGCTTCGACATGGTCGAGTATCTGGAACTGCGCGACGAGGCGACGCTGATGCCGGTCGTCCGCCCGGCAAAGCCGGCGCGGCTGCTCGCGGCCGTCTGGCTTGGCGACGTCCGGCTGATCGACAATGTCGGCGTCGCGGCCCTCACCGCTGGGCGGAGTGCCTGATTGCCGCTGCATCGCTCAGGTCGTTGAAAGCGCCGGAGTTCCTCACGCGAGCGCGCGTGCCAGCGCCGCGAAAATGCGTTCATCCTCGCACTGCGCCACGTTGAAGCGCAGGAAACCTCCCGCCTGGCGGGCATGGCTGAAGGCGTTGCCCGGCGCCAGCACGATCTTCTCGGCGAGCATCCGGCGCGCCAGGTCCGCCGCGTCCATTCCGTCGGGAAGCCGGCACCAGACGAACATGCCGGCCTGCGGCTCGATCCATGGCGCGATGCCGATCCGGCGCAGTTGCGCCAGCGTCTCCTCCATGGCGCGCGCCAGGCGCGACCGGACCGTGTCCATGTGCTTGCGATAGCTGCCATCCTGCAGCAGCGTCAGGACCAGTTCGGCGGACAGGGCCGGCCCGCCGAAGGCCGTCGCGATCCTCAGATCGACCAGCCCTTCGATCCAGTCGGCCGGCGCGGCGATGTAGCCGCAGCGCACCGACGCGGACAGGGATTTTGAAAAGCTGCCGATATAGACAACCCGCGACAGCCCGTCGAAGGCGGCGAGGCGCGGCGCCGGGCCCGCCTCGAAATCGGCGAAGATGTCGTCCTCGACGATGGTCATGCCCGCCTGGTCGGCAAGCGTCAGGAGGCGGTGCGCCGTCACCGGCGACAGCGTCGCGCCGGTGGGGTTGTGCAGGGCCGAGTTGGTGACGTAGAGGCGCGGTGCGTGCTCCGCCACTGCCCCGGCGAACCCCGCCACGTCCGGCCCCGCTGCCGTGTAGGGAATGCCGACGATCTTCACCTGATGCGCGCGCAGCAATGCGTGAAAGTTGAAGTAGCAGGGATCGTCGACCAGAACCGTGTCGCCCGGATTCAGGAGGAAGCGGCAGACTAGGTCGATCGCCTGCGTGCCGGATTCCGTCAGCATGATCTGGCCCGGCGCCGCCTCGATGCCGTGTCCGGCCATGCGGCGCGCGAGAAGCGCCCGCAGCGCCGGCAGGCCGAGCGGCGTGCCGTAATCGGCGAGGCCCGCCGGCTCGGCGCGCGCCGCCGCGCGCAACGCCCGGCGCAATCCCTCGACCGGCATCCAGGATGGCGGCAGCCAGCCGCATCCGGGAATGAGCAGGTCGTCACCCGCGCCCAGCGCCTGGCGCGAGATCCACAAGGGGTCGACCTCGCGCACACGCTCGGGCCCGGTCTCGGCGAGCGATAGTGGCGCAAGGGGCGCCGTCACGTAGAACCCCGAACCCGGTTGCGAACGGATGACGCCCTCCGCCGCCAGCCGGTCATAGGCCTCGACGACCGTCGATTTGGAGACCCGCATCGAGCGCGCGCAGCCGCGTATGGACGGCAGCCTCATCCCCGGTGTCAGACTGCGATTGGCGATCCTGCCACGAATCGTCTCCATCACCTCCGCCAGCAAGGTGGTGCGGCTTTCCGGGTCTGTCAGGGCCATCCGTACTGCTCATCCAACCATTACAGTCAGGTGAAATTGTACTGCATTGTATCTGGTAGCGTCACGTCCTTTCCCGCACATGGGAGCCGAGACAAGGAGCATGCCATGAACAAGACGATGAGCGGGTGGGGCAACGGGCTTCTGGGTGTCCTGATCTTCAGCGGATCGCTGCCGGCGACCCGTGTCGCCGTGATGGGGTTCGATCCCGTCTTCCTGACAGGCGCGCGGGCCACCCTCGCCGGCCTTCTCGCCGGCGTCCTCGTCCTGGCGTTTCGCGCCAGAAGGCCCCGACGGCAGGATCTCTTCGCGCTCGTCATCGTCGCGCTCGGCGTCGTCGTCGGGTTCCCGCTTCTGACCGCGCTGGCGCTGGAGCATGTGACCTCGGCCCATTCCATCGTCTTCGTCGGATTGCTGCCGCTGGCGACGGCGGTCTTCGGCGTGCTGCGCGGCGGCGAGCGTCCGCGCCCCGCCTTCTGGCTGTTCTCTATCGCCGGTAGCGCGCTTGTCGTCGGCTTCGCCTTCAGTCAGGGCATGACCGCCTCGCCGCTCGGCGACCTGCTGATGCTCGGCGCCATCCTTGTCTGCGGCCTCGGCTATGCGGAGGGCGCGACCCTGTCGCGCAGGATGGGCGGCTGGCAGGTGATCTGCTGGGCCCTTCTCCTCTCCCTCCCCGTAATGCTCGTCGTCACCCTCGTCGCCCTACCGGGAGGTTTCAGGGCGCCTGATGTCCCGGCCTGGATCGGCCTCGGCTACGTCACGGTCTTCAGCATGCTCGTCGGCTTCGTCTTCTGGTATCGGGGACTGGCGCTCGGCGGGACGGTTGCCGTCGGCCAGCTGCAGCTGCTCCAGCCCTTTTTCGGGCTGGCGCTCGCAGCGCTGCTGCTCGGCGAGACGGTCACCGGCGGAATGCTCGCCGTCACCATCGCGGTCGTTGCCTGCGTGGCCGGAGCGAAGGCCTTCGCCGGCCGGCCACAAGTCGCGAAAGCACGGGTCCCCGCCGAATAGGCAGAAACCTACTCGGCGGCTTCCGGCAACGCCATCACACCCGGGCAGCCGTCATCTTTCCGCGTGTCCTCGGCCTCGAAGTCCGGCCGCCGCACACGGTAGAAGGCCGCATAGAGCGACGGCACGAACAGGATCGTCAGCACCGTGGCCACTGCGAGGCCGCCCATGATGGCGAACGCCATCGGCCCCCAGAACACGTTGCGCGACAGGGGCACCATGGCGAGGATCGCGGCCAGCGCGGTGAGAACGACGGGCCGCGTGCGCCGCACGGTCGCCTCGATGATCGCGCTCCACTTGTCGCGCCCGTCGGCGATGTCCGCCTCGATCTGGTCGACCAGGATGACCGTGTTGCGCATGATCATGCCGGCGAGCGCGATCAGACCGAGCAGCGCGACAAAGCCGAAGGGCTGGTTGAAGACGAGCAGGCCGAGCGCCGCCCCGATCAGGCCGAGCGGTGCCGTCGCGAAGACCAGCGCCAGCTGCGAAAAGCTCTGCAACTGGATCATCAGCAGCGTCAGCATGGCGAGGACCATGATCGGGAAGACCTGGAACAGCGCCACATTGGCCTTGGCGCTTTCCTCGATGGCGCCGCCCATCTCGATGCGGTAACCGAGCGGCAGTTCCTCCATCAGCGGCTTCAGGGTCGGCAGGATTTCCGACGAGACATCCGGCGGCTGGACGCCGGCCGGCACGTCGGCGCGGACGGTGATCAGCATGTCCCGGTTCTGCCGCCACAGGATCGGCTCCTCGTGGCCATAGACCACGCGGGCGACCTGCGACAGGGGCACCGCCGTGCCGCCACGTGTGGCGATTGTGAGATCGCCCAGATGCGCGATGTCGAGACGCTCGCTCTCCACCGCGCGCGCCACCACATCGATGGTCTCGATGCCGTCGCGCACCGCGGTCACCGTATAGCCCGACAGCAGGGTCTGCAGGGTCTGGCCGATATCCTGCGGCGTCAGGCCGAGCGCCCTGGCGCGGTCCTGATCAACCTCGAGACGAATCGACTTCGCCTGCTCGTTCCAGTCCAGATTGGGGTCGAGCGCACGCGGGTTCTGCGCCATCACGTCGCGCACCTGATAGGCGATGCGGCGCACCTCCAGCGGGTCGGGGCCGACGACGCGGAACTGGACCGGGAAACCGACCGGCGGCCCGAACACCAGCTCCGTCACGCGGACCCGCGCCTGTGGCAATCCGCCCTCGGCCACATAATCCTGCAGCCGCGCCTTGACCCGGTCGCGCGCGGCCGCGTCCGCCGTGCGCATCTCCAGGATGGCATAGTTCGGCTTGGGCAGCTCCGGATTGGACGCCAGGAACCAGCGCGGGGCGCCGGCACCGGTATAGGTGCTGTAGGTCAGCACCTCCGGGTCGGCGGCAACCACCGCCTCCATCTCTCGGACGGCCGCCTCCGTCGCCTTGAAGGGCGCACCTTCCGGCAGGCGGATCTCGACCATCAGCTCGGGCCGCGGCGAGGTCGGGAAGAACTGCTGCTGGACGAAGCCGAAGGCCCAGATCGACATGGCGAACAGGCCGATGACGGCGGCGATCACCAGCCAGCGCCAGGAGACACACCAGTCGACCACGGCGCGCAGGGCATTGTAGAGACGGGTGTCGTAGATGTCGTGATGGCCGCCCTCGCCCGCTGCCGCGGAACCACGCTTGTGGAAGTCGGGCAACAGCTTGACGCCGATATAGGGGGTGAAGACGACCGCGACGAACCAGGAGGCGACCAGCGCGATGGTGACCACCCAGAAGATGCCGCCGGCATATTCGCCCGCCGTCGACTGGGCGAAGCCGACGGGCAGGAAACCCGCCGCGGTCACCAGCGTGCCGGTCAGCATCGGAAAGGCGGTCGACGTCCAGGCGAAGGTCGCCGCCTTCAGCCGGTCGTAACCCTGCTCCATCTTCACCACCATCATCTCGACCGCGATGATCGCGTCGTCGACCAGGAGGCCGAGCGCGATGATCAGGGCGCCGAGCGTGATGCGCTCCAGGCTCATGCCGAGGAGATCGAGCGCGATCATGACGATCGCCAGGACGAGCGGCACAGCGAGCGCGACGACGATGCCCGTGCGCCAGCCCAGCGACAGGAAGCTGACGGCGAGAACGATGACCAGCGCTTCCAGGAAGACCTTGATGAACTCGCCGACCGATTCCTGCACCACCTCCGGCTGGTCGGCGATCAATTCCACCTCCAGCCCGACCGGCAGGTCCGCGCGGGCTGCATTCATCGCCGTCTCGAGATTCTCCCCCAGCGTCAGGATGTTGGCGCCTTCGGCCATGACGACGCCGATGGCGATCGCCTCGCGTCCCTCGTGCCGGGCGGTGAAGGTGGGGGGATCCTGATAGCCGCGGCTGATCTCGGCAATATCGCCGAGACGGAACACCGTGCCGTTGACGGAGACCGGAACGGCGGCCACCGCGTCCACACCGTTCAGCGCGCCCTCGACGCGCAGGAACACCCGATCGGAAGCGGTCTCGATCTCGCCGGCCGGCGTCACGGCGTTCTGCGCGGCGATGGAGTTGAAGATCAGCTGCGGATCGATGCCGAGCGTGGCGAGCTTCGAATGCGAGACCTCGACATGGATGCGCTCGTCCTGCTCGCCATAGAAGCGCACCTTCTCCACATCCGGCACGCGCAGCAGGCGCTGGCGAATGTCTTCGGCGGCATCCTTCAGGTCGCGCATGGTGGCGCCCTCGCCCGACAGCATGTAGAGCGCGCTGTCGACATCGCCGAACTCGTCGTTGAAGAAGGGGCCGATCACGCCGGCAGGCAGGCTGCCGCGAATGTCACCGACGCGCTTGCGCACCTGATACCAGATGTCCGCCACCGCGCCGGGCGGCGTGGTGTCGTCGAGCTGCAGCTGCATGAAGGTCGATCCCGGCTTCGAATAGGTGCGCACCTTGTCGAAATAGGGGATCTCCTGCAGCATCTTCTCGATCGGATCGGCCACCTGCCGCTGGACTTCCTCGGCGGTGGCGCCCGGCCAGACCGCCGTCACCACCATCACCTTGATCGTGAAGCTCGGATCCTCGGCGCGGCCGAGGCGGGAATAGGAATAGGCCCCGCCCAGCGACAGGACGATGATCAGGAACAGGACAAGAGCCTGATGGGTCACCGCCCACTGGGAAAGGTTGAAACGCTGCATGTCGGCCCCCGGGTCAGCGCGCGCTGGCGGACTGGATTTCGGCAAGCCGGACCCTGTCGCCGGCCTCCAGTTTCTGTACGCCGAGGGTGACGATCTTCTCGCCTCCCTCGAGGCCGCCGCTGACGACGGCCTTCTCCGACTGGTAAGCCTCGACGACGACCGGCCGGCGCTCAAGCGCGCTGGAGGTCGGATCGACCACGAAGACCACCGGTCCACGGCCGTCGTCGAGGAGCGCTGTCATCGGCACGCGGGCAACGGGCACCGGATTGCCTTTGGTCAGCGATACGGTTGCGGTCATGCCGAGGCGCACCGCCTCATCCGCGCCGGCGATGGAGAAGCGGACCGGATAGGTCCGGCTCGTGCCGCTCGCCTCGGGCGAAACCTCGCGCAGCTCCGCCGGATAGGCTTCGCCGCCCGCCCAGAGCACGACGCTGGCCTGTGACCCTTCGAGATCGGCAAGGCGGCTTTCGGGGATCGCCACCTCGACCTCCTTCTCGTCCAGCCGGGCGATGCTGACCACGGTCTGCCCCGCGGCGATCACCTGGCCGGCCTCGGCGGTGGCGATGCTCACCACGCCGGGTGCGGAAGCCTTCAGTTCGCTGTACCCCATCTGGTTGGCGGCCAGCGCAACGCTGCGCTTCGCCTGTTCGTGCCGCGAGCTGGCCTCGTCCACGGCCAGCGATTGCGCGTCGATGGCGGCCTGGGCGACATGGCCGCGCTCGAACAGCGCGCGGGCGCGGGCCGCGTCGGCCTCGGCCTTGGCGAGGCTCGCAGCCGCCGCCTGCAGCTCGGCGCGCCGCTGCTCGAGCTGGAGATTGAGATCGACCGGGTCGAGGCGGGCCAGCACCTGCCCTTCCTCCACGGTGTCGCCGACATCGACCAGCCGCGCGGCGACCTTGCCGCCGACGCGGAACGCTTCCGCCACCTCGATGCGGGGGGTGACGATGCCGGTATAGGTGCGCGTCTCTGCCAGCGGGGCAAGGCGCACCGTCTCGACACGCACGACCGGATCGGGCTGCTCGGCTGCCTCCTCCTTCTGGCACCCGGCCAGAAGAGCCGCGCCAGCAGCCACCAGGACAATCCGTTTGAGCATTAACAGCGACATCTGCGCCTCATATTCTGAATAGTGTTGAATAACGAATTTGAACAATCGTCATTTTTTGGATGTGCGAAATCGCGCTCCACGGCGCGATGCTAGTCTCTCTTGCCCAGTGCTTTCAGGATGAAACCCATCTGCTCGCGCAGTCCCGCCTCGGTATCCTCGCCGTTCTGCATGCAGTTCTCGATCAGCATCGGATGGAAGAAGGGCACGAAAGCCGTCTTTACGCAGCGCGCCGCCTCGGCCGGGTCCTCGACGTCGAACTCGCCCGCAGCCACGCCTTCCCGGATAATGCCCTCGACGATGGTCGTGATGCGCTCGATATGCGCCTTGATGATCGACCAGTTCTCCTGCATCGCCGCGACAATCATGTCGTGCGTGCGCTTTTCCTTGAGAAGCGTCGCCTTGTTGTGGATATGGATCGCCGTCAAAAGGCGGACGAGCTTTTCGGAGGCGGGATTGGAGGAACGGGCGATCCCGAACGCAAACTCGGCCACCTCCTCCACGACGCGGCCGCAGATGCACTCGTTGATGGCGCCCTTTGAGGGGAAGAAGCGATAGATGTTCGCCGGACTCATTCCGAGTTCCGTTGCGATGTCGGCGACCGACGTCTTCTGATACCCGACCCGGCGGAAGAACTCCTCGGCGACTTCGAGAATCCGCGCGCGGGTTTCCTCAGGGTCGGTTCGTGGGCGTGCTGGCTGGATCATGGATGTCTCTTTCCTGACGAATATTGATAATCATCAGGTTTCAGAATGTCAAGCCAGCCGTCTGCCTCCCCGGAAGAGAGCACGTCACCCGCAATGGGGAACCGGCGCAAACCGATTGAGGGAGATCAGGGGGTTTGTCGCGGCTCCGCACCCGATCCCATTTCTCCCGCATGCAGGGGAGGTCCGGGCGCTTCCAAACGCCGCAGGCGGCTTCAGGCGGAGACCGTCCAGCTGGCCTCGAATTCCTCGCGCCAGGCGAAGCGCTTCAGGTGGTCGAACACGACACCCTGAACCCGCTCCATTTCTTCGTCCGTCTTCGTCTCGCAATCGATCGTCAGCGCCTTCTCGTCCGCGCTGAGGCGGCAGTCACCAAAGGGGAAGTCCACCCGCCCACGCTCCGCATCGAATTCGACCGAAACCTTGTGCGCGAAATGCTTGCAGAGCTGCTGCAGATATTTGGATGCGTGCGCGGTCGCGATGACGGCCGTCGAACTGGGCATTGGCAAACTCCTTTGAGCCATAAAATCGCGGGCGCTGCTCATGGAAGAATGCCGCCCATCAAAGTTGATTATGAAGATCATATTTGATAACGGATGGCCAGGCAAGACAGGGTTCCTAACCGGAACGGTCATGTGACCCGATTGCCTGGTCCTTATTCCTATCCCGGAGCCTACGATCATGCTGAACGTCTCTTATCTCGCGCGGCTGTTATCGCCGCTGCTCATCCTCGCGGCCCTGCTTCTGCCTACGCTCTCCCAGGCGCAGGAGATCACCGTTCAGCACGCACAGGGCGAGACCGTTTTGAACGGCGTGCCGAAAAAGGTCTTCACCTTCGATCTGGCCGCGCTCGACACGCTCGACGCGCTGGGCGTCGAGGTGGCCGGCGTGCCGTCGGCGCTGATCCCCGACTATCTGGAGAAGTATCGCGGCGACGCCTATGCGAAAATCGGCTCGCTGTTCGAGCCTGACTTCGAGGCGGTCAACGCCGCCGCGCCCGACCTGATCATCGTTGCCGGTCGCTCAGCGCCGCAATATGCCGCGCTGTCGCGCATCGCTCCGACCATCGACCTGACCGTGGCGCCCGACGCCTTCTTCGCCGGCGCCAAGAAGAACACCGAAACACTGGCCCGGATCTTCGGCAAGGAGGACAAGGCCGCGGAACTGATCGCCCAGCTAGACAGCTCCGTCGCCGAGCTGCGCGCGCACGCCGACAGCGCCGGAAAGGCGCTGATCATCCTGACCAATGGCGGGAAGATCTCCGCCTATGGCACCGGCTCCCGCTTCGGCTGGGTCCACCAGGATCTCGGTATCCAGCCGGCGGTCGACGATGTCGAGGCGGCGACCCATGGCGAGGCGGTTTCGTTCGAATTCATCCTGAAGACCAATCCCGACTGGCTGATCGTGGTCGATCGCGACTCGGCCGTCGGCAATTCCGGCCAGACCGCCAGGCAGACGCTCGACAACGAGCTGATCGCCGCCACGGAAGCCGCGAAGAACGACCGCATCTTCTATGCCGACACGGTGCGTTGGTACCTGGTGGGCGGCGGCATTTCCTCCCTCCAGACGGTCGTCGACAATCTGGCCAAGGCGCTGGGCGGACAGGGCTGATCCTTCGTGGCCATGCGGGCATTGCCGGCAAATGCGGGTGGATGGAGCAACGCCGCCGGGCTGATCCTGGCGGCGGCGCTCGTCCTAGCCCTCGCGACGGCCAGCATCTTCATCGGCGTCGCCGACATGTCCCTTGGCGCGCTGGTCGGAGACGGCGAGGGTGGCGGGGCCTTGCAGCTCCTGCTCGTCAGCCGCATTCCACGCACCCTGGCCATCATCCTGTCGGGCATGTCGATGGGCGTCGCCGCCGTCATCATGCAGATGCTGTTTCGCAACCGCTTCGTCGAGCCCACGACCTCGGGCACCGTCGAAGCGGCCAGCCTCGGCCTTCTGGCGACGGCGCTTCTGGCGCCGGCCATGCCGATCTTCTCGAAAATGCTCGTGGCAGCGCTGTTCGCGCTGGCTGCGACGTTCCTGTTCCTGCGCTTCGTCGCCAGGATGCCCTCCAGCGCCAGCCTGCTGGTCCCCCTGCTCGGCCTGATGTTCGGCGGCGTGATCAATGCGATCACGACGTTCCTTGCCTATCGCTATGACCTGCTGCAATCGCTGGCCGCATGGACCAATGGCGATTTCTCCAGCGTCCTGCGCGGCCGCTACGAGCTGCTGTGGATCGCCGGGCTTCTGGCCGCGCTCGCCTATCTGGCGGCCGACCGGTTCACCGTGGCGGGCCTCGGCGAGGCGTTCACGCGCAATCTCGGCCTCAACTATGGGCGAATCCTGGCCTTCGGCCTGTCGATCGTCTCACTGGTCGCCGCCACAGCAGTGGTCACGTCCGGCGCGGTGCCGTTCTTCGGCCTCATCGTCGCCAATGTGGTGCGCATGATGGTCGGCGATAATCTGCGGCGGGCCCTGCCATGGGTGGCGCTTTCGGGAGCCGCGTTCCTGCTCGCCTGCGACATTGCCGGCCGCACCCTGCGCTTTCCTTACGAGATTCCCGTCGGAACGGTGGTCGGCGTTCTGGGGTCCGCCATCTTCCTCTATCTGCTCCTGCGACGGCGGGCGCGCCTTGGCTGAACGGCAATCCACCCACAGGGCACGGATGGTGCTCGCCGGCCTGTCCGCCGCGGCATTGGTCGCGGTGGCGGTGTTCATGACGCTCGGCGCCAAAGGGCAGTGGGATTTCATCCTCGCCTTCCGGGGAACCAAGCTGATCAGCATGGTGCTCGTCGCCTATGCGGTGGCGGTCTCGACGGTCTTGTTCCAGACTGTCACGCAGAACAGGATCCTCACGCCGTCGGTGATGGGCTTCGATTCGCTGTACGCGGCGATCCAGACCGCCGTGGTCTTCTTCATGGGCGCGCACCAGCTATCCACCTTCGACCCACGCCTGCGCTTCGTCCTGGAAGCTCTGATCATGGGCAGCCTGTCCCTGCTCCTGTTTCGCTGGCTCTTCCTCGGGCGCCGGCGCAGCCTGCATCTGGTCGTGCTGGCCGGCGTCGTCTTCGGCGTCTTTTTCCGCAGCCTCTCCCTGCTGATGCAACGCCTTCTCGACCCCAACGCGTTCATCGTCCTGCAGGACCAGCTTTTCGCCAGCTTCAACACC
Organism: Nitratireductor pacificus pht-3B; assembly: GCF_000300335.1. Lineage (GTDB taxonomy): Bacteria > Pseudomonadota > Alphaproteobacteria > Rhizobiales > Rhizobiaceae > Nitratireductor > Nitratireductor pacificus. Next base: position 46,817 of record NZ_AMRM01000013.1, read on the forward strand.
ATCGACCAGGAGCTTCTGGTCATCTCCGGCATCATCGTCGTCGCAGCCTCCATCGTCAGCCGCCAGCTCATCGCCCGGCTCGACGTGCTGGCGCTCGGCCGCGACGTGGCGATCAATCTCGGCGTCGACTACCGGCGCCTCGTGATGCTGCTGTTCGCCCTGATCGCGATCCTGGTCTCGGTTTCGACGGCGCTGGTCGGCCCCGTCACCTTCTTCGGTCTCCTCGTCGCCAATCTCGCCTATCAGGCGCTGGGAACCGACCGCCACCGTTATACCCTGCCCGCGGCGACGCTGATCGCCATCATCGCCCTGGTCGGCGGGCAAACGATCCTGGAGCGTGTCTTCGGCTTCGACACCGCGCTCAGCATCATTATCGAGTTCATCGGCGGCATCACCTTCATGCTGCTTCTCTACCGGAATCTGAAACGATGATCGAAATCACCGGCGTCAGCAAAACCTACGAGGACGAGACCGTTCTCGACGATGTGAACCTCGTGCTGCCCGACAGCGGAATCACGGCCATCGTGGGTCCCAACGGCGCGGGGAAATCGACGCTGCTGTCGATCATCGCGCGGCTGCTTGCGCCAAGCGCCGGCACGGTTCTGGTGGACGGGCTGGACGTGCAGAAGACGAAGAGCGAGGTGCTGGCCAAGCGTCTCGCCATCCTGCGGCAGGCCAACCAGGTCGGCATGCGCCTGACGGTCGAGGAACTGGTGACGTTCGGGCGCTTTCCCCACTGCGCCGGCAGGCCGACGGCGCAAGACGAGCGCCACGTGCGCGAGGCCATCGCCTATCTCGGCCTGGAAACGCTCAGCGGACGGTTCCTGGACGAACTCTCCGGCGGCCAGCGGCAGCGCGCCTTCGTGGCGATGGTGCTGGCGCAGGACACCAACTATGTGCTGCTCGACGAACCGCTGAACAGCCTCGACATGAAGCATGCGGCGGCGATGATGAAGCTGCTGCGCCGGGCGGCGGATACTTTCGACAAGTCGATCATCATCGTCATCCACGACATCAACTTCGCCTCCATCTACGCCGACAGGATCATCGCCATGCGCGATGGCCGCGTCGTGCTGGAAGGCACGCCGGATACATTCATGCGTGAACCGGTCCTGCAGGACATCTACGACACCCGCATCGATGTGCACGAGGTGGATGGACATCGCCTCGGCATGCATTATCTGTAGCGCAGCCGACAGCCCATGTTCCACGCGCCACCGCTCCAGGGGAGCGATTCGTTCGGCTGGATATTTTTCCTATCGTCGCGTTCAAATATGATTAAACTGTGCAAATACGCGCAATGTGGTGGGAATCAGAATGGCTGAAACCGAGCAGGACGAGACGCGGGAGCCGCTCTACGTGGTGCCGCCCGTGGTCCGGGCCGTGGCGCTTCTGCGCTATGTCGCCGCCGGCAACCGCTGCCGCAACATCAGCAGTGCCGCCAAGGCGCTCAACATCAACCGCACAACGCTGATCCGGCTGCTCGCGACGCTGGAGGCCGAGGGCATTCTCGAGCAGATCGCCGACGACGGTGGATACCGGCTCGGGACGGGCCTCATCGCACTTGCCTCCGAGGCGCTGAACGAGCGCGGGATCCTGCAGGTCGCCCGCCCCTTCCTGAAGCAGCTCGTGCAGTCGCTCAACCTGTCGGCGCATCTGGGCGTTCTCGAAGGCCGCGAGATCGTCTATCTGGCGCGCGAGACGCCGAACTCGCACCTTGCAAGCACGGTGCGCGAGGGTACCCGCCTGCCGGCGCATGCGACGACCATCGGGCGCATTCTTCTGGCGGAGCTTCCGGCGGCCTCGCTGCGCGCGCTCTATGCCGGCCAGGTGATGGAATCGTTCACCACCAAGACCCGCACCTCGCTGGCGGAACTCGAAACGCAACTGCAGGCAGACAGGGTGCGCGGGGCAGCCTGGAGCGTCGCCAATTTCGAGCGCGAGATCGGCTCCGCGGCCGTCGCCATCCACGACCATCAGGCGCGTGCGGTGGGCGCCATCAACGTGACCGGCCATGCGAGCGTCTTCGCCGAGGACAGTCCGCAGGTGGAGAAGATCGAGCACGAGCTGAAGGCCGCGGCCCGCGCCATGTCGGAAGCGCTCGGCTATCGCGGCTGGTCGGCCGATCAGTTGTAGGTATAGCCGTAGGACAGGGCGAAAGCCGTATCGCGAAGCGGCGCGTTCCCGGCGAGGGCGCGGCGAAGCCACAGGCGGCCATGCACCTGCGTCTGCGCGAAATCGGCTGCTTCCGGCAACCGCGCGTCCTGGCACCACAGGCCACCCAGCCATTCGGCCTGCCGGAAGGAGGCAGGACCGCGCATCTCCACGCCCTGCAATGAGAAATTGCCGTAGCAGGCAAGGCTCCGGAAATCCGCCCCGGCTGCAAAACGCGCCTCGTCGAAACGGGCGATGCCGCGAAACTCCGTTTCATCGAACCGCGCGGCGGCGTCGAACGCCGCGGCATCGAAGCGCGCATCATTGGTGAAGATCGCGCGCGAGAAACGGGCCTCGCTTCCGAAACGCGCGCCGCTGAACCAGCTCACGCCGAGAAACCGGGCGCCCCGTGCATCGATCCCGCTCGGAAAGGAGGCGCCGGTGAAATCGACCCCCGTCACATCAAGGCCCGCGAGATCGAGAGCGCCCTCGCAGACAACGCCCGAAAGATCGATGCAATCGCCGTGCCGCCAGGGGGCGGCGACCAGGGCGCGGATCCCGGCGGCCTTCATCAGGCGTTCTCGCCGATTGCTTCCTCGGCAAGCGCTACTGTCTGCGCCGCCCAGGGGAACGCCAGATCTTCCGCCATGTCGCTGCCGGAGGCATCGTGCGTGAGGCGCTCGCCGACCTGCTTCGCGCCGTGCGCGGCCAGCAGTTCCGCGAGCCCCTTGCTGCCGAAGTTGAAGGTCTCCTCATACTCGCTGTCGCCGAGGCCGAAAATGGCGAAATGAACGCCGGAGAGGCTGGGCGAAGCCGCCTTCAGCGCCGCGGCGAAGGGCTGCGCGGAAGCCGGCAGCTCGCCATCGCCATAGGTGGAGCAGACGATCATGTGCAGCCGGCCGGCATCGAACTCGTCCGGAGCGAAATCCGAGAGGTTTCGGCATTCGACCGCGTGTTCGCCTTCCAGCTCGGCCATGATGTCCTCGGCCAGCATCTCGGCATTGCCGGTCTCGGTGCCGTAAAGAAGCATGATGTTCATCGAGGACACTCCTCTTCCTGAAAGGCCAGCGCCAGCATGGCGTCGCGTGAATTGATCTTGACCCGGCAGCGGTTTTCCGGTGCCGCGGCGATCTCGGCGGCGTCGATGCGCTTCCAGCCCTGATAGCCGACGGCGCCGGCCCATTCCGGAAAGGCGTCCCGCCCCGGCTTTGCCGCGGGCGCGGCGCCCGTCTCCAGATCGGCCAGGATGCGCGCGGCAAGGAGCTGCGCGTCGGCGCGGTTGTCTGGGATCGTTCCCTGCGGTCCACGGCGGAACCAGCCGGTGGCATAAAGGCCCGGCGCGAGCACGCCCGCTTCCCTGTCCGCCGCCGAGCCGAGCAGGGCATCGCGTGGCAGAACGCCTTCGTCATCGAAGCCGATTGCCGTGATGAAGGCACTGCACGGAAGAGACGTCACATCGCCGCTTCCGTCCACGAAGCGTATTTCACCGACCCGTCCGTCCGCACCCGCAAGTTCGACAGGCGTCAGGCCGAAGCGGAAGGTGATGCGGCGGGAACCGGAGCCGTGGCCGTCGATGGCCTCCAGCGCCGCGATCGTCTTCGCGCCCTCCGGATCGTCGCTTGCGCCCGCATCGACGACACGGATGGCGACGCCCGCGAGCTTCGCCAGTTCCCTGATCATCACGGCGTCGAACTTTGCCGCGGCGGCGGGCGAGCGGCCGACGATCTCGATCTCCTCGATGCCGGAAGCCGCGAGCCAGGCGCTCGGGCCGGGGCCGAGATCGGAACCGGCGAGTTCGTCGGGCGTCTTGGCGAGCAGGCGCAGGAGATCGATGGCGACATTGCCATTGCCCATGATGACGACGCGCCGTCCCAGTCCGGGCAGCGGCTCGGCATCGGGATGCTCGTAGAGCGCGCGGGTCAGGCGGCCGGCCCGGTAGACGCCCTCAAGTTCCTCGCCGGGAATGCCGAGCGCCTGGTCGGCCGACAGGCCGGCCGCCAGCACCACCGCGTCATAGGCCTCGCGCAGGTCATCGAGACTGACATCCTCGCCCACGGCGACATTGCCGACAAAGCCGGCGCCCTGGCGCTCGAACAGTCGTTCGAACTGACGGATCACGCCCTTGGTGCCCTGATGATCGGCGGCGACGCCGTAACGCACGAGGCCGTAGGGCACGGGCAGCCGGTCGACCAGGTCCAGTCGCAGGTCGGGCGTGGCCTTCAGCAGCGCCTGCGCCAGATAGCAGCCGGACGGTCCCGAACCGACGATGGCGACAGCCCGGCTCATGACGCCTGCACCGTCGCGGCCGCCCATGGATGCGGCGCGCCCGAGAGGTCGGTGTAGAAGGATTTCTGCGCCATGTAGGCGCGAATGCCGTCGCGGCCCTTCTCGCGCCCCATGCCGCTCTCCTTTTCGCCGCCGAAGGGCGTCGAGATGGAGAACTGCTTGTAGGTATTGACCCAGACGGTTCCGGCGCTGATGGCACTGCCCACCCGCCAGCTCTTCGGGAAGTCGCGGGTCCAGATGCCGCAGGCGAGACCGTATTCGTTGTCGTTCGCCTGGGCGATCACGTCCGCCTCGTCATCGAAGGGGAGAACCACCAGAACCGGCCCGAAGACCTCCTCGCGGCAGATGCGCGCCGTGTTGTCGACGCCGGCAAGGATGGTCGGCAGATAGTAGGCGCCCTTGTCGAAGTCCTGGCCTTCCGGCGCGGCGCCCCCGGCCAGAAGCTCGGCCCCCTCGCCCAGCGCCATCCGCACATGCTCGGCGACGCCGTCGCGATGGTCGAAATGCACCAGCGGCGCAACCTGCGTGTCTGCCTCGAAGGGATGGCCGACTTTCAGCCGCTTCGTCGCCGCCACCAGCCGCTCGACGAACTGCGCGTAGATCGGCCGCTCAACGAAAAGGCGGGCGCCGGCGATGCAGCTCTGGCCCGACGATGAGAAGATGCCGAACAGAACGCCCGCCAGCGCCTGCTCGATATCGGCGTCGGCGAAGACGATGGTCGGCGACTTGCCGCCCAGTTCGAGCGAGACAGGCATCAGCTTGCCGGCCGCCTTCACGGCGAGCGCCCGGCCCGTCTCCGTGCCGCCGGTGAAACTGATCTTGGCGATGTCCGGATGCTCGACCAGAAGATTGCCGATCTCGCGGCCCGATCCCGGAAGGACGGAGAACAGGCCCTTCGGAAGGCCGGAGGCCTCGATGATGCGCGCCAGTTCCAGCGACACCAGCGGCGACCAGGAAGCCGGCTTTAGGAGAACGGCATTGCCGGCGGCCAGCGCCGGGGCAACCTTCTGCGCGTCGGAGGCGATCGGCGAGTTCCATGGCGTGATGGCGCCGACCAGTCCAAGCGGCTCGTGCACGGACATGGTGAGGGCGTTGCCGCGCTGCGCCGTCAGCGCCTCGTCCGAGGTCTCGAGCATCGCGCCGAAATAGCGGAACGTGCCGGCGGCGGAGGCCGCCAACGCGCCGGTCTCGCGCAGGGTCTTGCCCGTGTCGCGGGTCTGGATATGGGCGATCCGCTGGGCGTTCGCCTCGATGCCGTCGGCGATGGCGTAGAGGAAGCGCGCGCGCTCGTGCAGCTTCAGATTGCGCCAGGCCGGATCCGCCTGCGCGCGTTTGGCGCGCTCGATGGCGCGCTCGCCATCGGCGGTCGAGGCGCCGCGCAGCACGCGGTTGACGCTGCCGTCGGCGGGGAAGATCGAGGTGATCTCCGCACCCGTTCCCTCCTCCCATTCGCCGGCGATGAAAAGCTTGTTCTGCGGCAATTCGATCATCTTCGCCTCCACCTCAGATCGCCACCGGACCGATCCGGTTCCGGATTTCGCGCAGCACGCTGTAGACCGTCGAAACGGATGTCTTGGCATTGCCCGCCGAAGGCAGGTTCTCGATGCGCATCGTGTATTTCGCCAACGGCGAGACCACCGAGTATTCGTGGACATTGCCGGGGGCCGCGGGATCGGCGGTGAGTTCCACGCGCGTCGCCTCGAAGCCGGCGCCGGCAAGCGCCAGCGTCGCCGCGACATTGGCGTTCTTCGGGAAATCCCGCGCGGCCTCGCGCGCCGTCCCGGTGAAGAAGGTCGCAGCCTCCTTCAGCGTGCCGAGGTCCAGCGTGTTCTCCGCAGGGGTGCCGCTCCATGCAAGCGGCGGCTTGGAACCGCGATAGCGAACCTCAAGTCCCCCCGCAGCGCCGAGAGCCGCCAGAAGATCGATGCCGCCGACCGCGCCGGCCGGCAGGATCAGCCGCGTTCCGCCTTCGATGGCGGCGGCGCGCAGCTCCGTCTCCAGGTTCGCATCGGAAAGGGCGCCGATGGAGACGATCACCACCTCGGTGCCGTTGCGGAGCACTGCCGGCACATGCGCCACGACAGCCGCGTGCCCGGCGCATTCGACCACCAGGCCGGGCCGGTGGGACAGGAGCGCCTGCGCGTCGGTGACCACGACGGCCTCGCGTGCAACGCCGGCGAACTCACCCTTCAGGCGCGCTTCGGTGTCGCCGGCCAGTTCCGGCAGGGACAGCACCACGAGATGCTCAAGCGGAGTGTCAAGTGTTTCCGCAAGCTGCCCCAGAAGGGTCAACGCGATATTTCCGAAGCCGATCAGTCCGAGCCGCATCGCGCTATTTCCCATTGCCGGCGGCACCCGCCGGAGGACCGGCGAAGGCTTCGTTGAACGGGCCGACGGCGCACATGTCGATCTCGATCAGGCGCGGTCCCTCCGCGGCCACCGCCTCGTCGAGCGCGGCGGGGAAGTCCGCCACGTTGCTGACCAGTCGGTGCGGCATGCCGATCGACCGGCAGAAGCCGGCGAAGTCTGGAGTCGCCAGCGCCGAATAATGCCTGCGGCTGCCATACTGCGCGTCCTGAATGTTCTGGATGACCCCGTAGGCCTTGTCGTTCATCAAAAGATAGACCAGCGGCGCGTTCTCCTCGACGGCCGTGATCATCTCGGCGAGGCCGAGCATCGTTCCGCCGTCGCCGAGCAGCGTGATGGCCTTCGCCCCGCCGCTGGCGATCGCCGCGCCGACGCCCATCGCCACGCCCTGGCCAATGCCGCCGCCCAGCGCATGAACGCCGAGATTGGGTCCGGCGATGCGGACATAGCGGTTGCCGAAGGTGGAGTTGGAGATGGTGACGTCGCGGACCCAGGGATGCCCATTCGAGAACACGCGGTCGGCCAGCGTGTCGGCGACGACGCGGTAGGGGCCGAGCACATCGCGCATCCGGCCCTCGGCCTCGGCGCGCGTGCGCGCGATGTCGAAGGAGAGGTTCGTGTCGGTGTCGAGCGTGTCCGGCAGGCGCTGGAGCAGGCGCGCCAGCGTGTCGGCGGCATCGCCATGGGCGAACACCTCGACCGGATAGTTGCGGCCGCCCTGCGCCGCGTCAGCATCGACCTGAACCAGAGGCCGGGGAAGCGGCATCATGTTGTTGCGGGTTTCATTGCCGCGTAGGCGCGAGCCGACGACGATCATCAGGTCGCAGCTCTTGTAAAGCTCAGCCGCCTCCGGCGTCATGTTGAAGGCGCCCAAGCTCGCGGGTTCGGCTTCCGAAACGATGGCGCGGCCATTGGTGGAGGTGACGATGCCGAAGCCGCGCCGCATCAGTTCGGTGGCTTCCCTGCCCGCCGCGCGCGCCCCGCCGCCCAGCCACAGCAGCGGGCGCCTGGCCGCCTTGACCAATTCGGCGATCTCGTCGATCACCGTGTCCGGAGCGATCGGCAGGGTCGGCTGCGGCTTGTGGATATGCGCGGTCGCGCGCGCCGGCTTGCGCTGCACGTCCACCGGGATTTCCAGGCTGACCGGTCCCGTCGGGGCGGACAGGGCCGCCGATACCGCCGCCGTCAGCGCGCCGACGGCGCCGTTCGCGTCCCACATGCGGAACACGGCCTTCGACACGCCACGCAGCATCTCGGGCTGGCGCGGCACGTCATGGATCGCGGCGCGGTCACGGTCGGCGAATTCCAGATCGACCTGGGTCGTTATGTGCAGGACCGGCGACCCGGCGGTCAGCGCCTCGGCCTGCGCGCCGGCGGCATTGCCCGCTGCCGTGCCGGTCGAGGTCAGACACACGCCCAGTTCCGCCGAGACGCGCGCATAGGCGTCCGCCATGTTCATCGCCCCGGCCTCGCCGCGCGCCGGCACGAAGCGGATGCGTTCCTGGCGGGCAATGGCGTCGAGGATCGGCATGTTGTGGATGGAGATGACCCCGAAGACGGTGGTGACGCCGATCTCCGCCAGATACCGGGCGATGAAATCCCCGACCGTCTCGGTGACTGTGATTGTTTCGAGTTTCATCCCGTGTCCTTCAGATGTAACGAGACAGGCCGCCCGACACTTCGAGCTGCGCGCCTGTGATGTAGCTCGCCGCAGGCGAGCCGAGGAATGCGATGGCGGCCGCCGCTTCCGAGGGGTCCCCGAGGCGGCCGAGCGGAATGCCCTTCTTCGCCGCCAGCGCCCCGTACCATTCGGCCCGGCTCTGGCTCTGGTCCTCGCGCTCGGCGAAACGGCGCGACCACTGGCCCGAGCCGACAAGGCCGAGCAGGATCGAGTTCACGCGCACGTCGGGCGCCAGTTCGCCGCTCAGCGACTTGACGAGGTTCTGCACGCCGGCGCGCGCCGACGAGGTGCAGACCATGTGCGGCTCCGGCTGGTAGGCGAGCAGCGAGTTGACGGCGACGATGGCGCCCCTGGCCCTGCCCAGCATGGGCAGGAAGGCGCGCGTCGGGTGGATCTGGCTGAACAGCTTCAGCTCGTACTCGGCGCGCCAGTCGTCGTCATTGGTGTCGGCGAAGGTCGAGACGCGTCCCTGACCCGCATTGTTGACCAGCAGGTCGCAGCGTCCGAAGCGCGCTTCCACCTCGGCGGCAAAGCCCTTCACGGCTTCCGGCTCGAGCACGGAGAGCGCGCGGGCCAGGACGCGGTCCTCGCCGTAGTCGCGGACAAGAACCGCGGCCACGTCCTTCAGCCGGCTTTCCGTGCGGGCGCAGAGCGCCACGCTGGCACCCGACTGGAGCAGCGTCTCGACCGTCGCCAGACCGATGCCCGACGATCCTCCGGTGACCACGGCCACCTTGCCGTCATATCCATAATGCATCAGGCGTTGCTCCTCGTCGGCGCGAGTTCGGGAAAACCGGGATCAGGGCGACCCTGCATGACGGCGCGCTGGGCGGGCGTCGGCGGGCCAGCGGTCATCCAGCGATCCATCGCCTCGGGCTTGTCGCGCGGCCACACCTGCGCCTCGTGCGTCGCCTCGTCGATCTGCTGCAGCTCGGAGGTGAACTCGATGACGAAGCCGGAGGGCGAGACGAAATAGGCGAACGGGTTGTTGCCCGGCCCGTGCCGGCCCGGTCCCCAGGTCGGCACGTGCCCCTTCTGCTTCATCCGGCCGATGCCGCGCATGAACTCGTCGATCGACGGCATCTCGAAGGCGACGTGGTTGACGCTGGCATAGTCACCGCGCACCAGCGCGATCGAATGATGATCCGAATTGCAGCGCAGGAACACCATCTGGTCGGCGGAGTAGTCGGAGACGCGGAAGCCGAGCACATGGGCGTAGAATTCCTGCACGCCTTCCATGTCGGGCGTGTTGAGCACCACATGGCTGACCTTGCGCGGCTTCGCCCACTCCGCTTCCTCGTCGAGGCTGAGCGCCTCGGTGCGGAAGCGCAGGCGGCGGTTGTCGGGGTCGAGCATCTCGAAGCCGTAGCCGCCGGCATAGTCGTCGAAGGGGGCGGGATCGCCGAGCACGATGCCGCCGCGCGCCACGATCTGCGCATGCAGCGCCGCCATCGAGGCGCGGTCCGGCATGGAGAAATGCACATATTCAATGCCGTAGACGGGGCCATCCTTCAAGCCGTACAGGAAGGGCTCGCCCCCCGCGCCGCGCAGCAGCGCGATGCCGTCCTCCCGGTGGGCGAGGCTGAGGCCCCACATGTCCTCGTAGAACGGCAGGGTCTTCGTGATGCCCGGTCCGCGCATCATGATGCCGCGAAGACTGCCGACCCGAACGGTCTCTGCCATGGTCATTCCTCCTCGCGGCCTCAGCCGACGGTTTCTGCCAGAGCTTCCAGCGCCGCCGCGAAGGCGGCCGGAGCCTGCTGATAAAGGGCGTGCCCGGCACCGGGCACGAGGGTGAGCGCACCGCGCCAGGGGTCGCGCAGCGCGGCATGGGCGCGACGCGCGGAATCCGGCGGCGTGACGACGTCCTCCGCGCCGACGATCACGTCGGTCGGCACCTGCAGGCGCTCCGCATCGTCCAGAAGCCTGCCGGAGGCGAGCATGCGCGCCGCCTGCGGATAGCCGGGCGCGCTAACCCTCGCCATGCCGTCGCGCACGCGGCGAACGATGTCCTGATTGGCCTCCGGCTCGTAGACCAGCCTCGGCGCGCGCAGCGCGGCAAAGTCGTCGGCGCCAAGCCGCTCCAGATCGTCGATGCGCCCCTGCGCTGCGGCGCTCAGCGCCGCGCCGCGCGGCACGCCATGGCCGAGCGCCGGGGAACTCAGCAGCAGCCGGGCGACACGGTCACGATGGGCGGTGACGAAGGAAGCGGCCATCAGGCAGCCAAGTGAATGGCCGGCAAGCAGGATTCTCTCCAGCCCGAGCCGGTCGAGAAGCGCCTTCAGCGCGGCGGCGTAATCGCTTGCCAGCGGCCATTCGAGGTCGAGCGGCGCGGAGCCGCCATAGCCCGGCGCATTCCAGGCGATGACGCGCCAGCCGCGCGGCAGATGCGGCAGGAGCGGCGAGAACGAGGCCGCGTTGGACCCGACGCCATGCAGCATCACCAGCACGGGCCCGCCCTCGCCGGGTCGCTCCAGATACTCGATATCGCCGGATGTCTGCCTGTTGAACGTCATGACCGCCTCAGTTGAAGACAAAACCGTTGTTGACCGGCAGCACCTGCCCTGTCAGCGTGAGTGCTCCCTCCGAGAGCAGGAAGGCGATGACCTCGGTGATCTCGCCCGGCGCCTGCTCGCCCGGCACGGCGCGGCCCTCGGCATAGAGCCGGTGGCGGGCTTCGGGGACATAGCCGGTCGATTCCGTCGTCAGGATACCGGGCGCGACGGCGGTCACGCCGATGCGGTCGGGCCCGAGTTCCCGGGCCAGTGAACGGGTCATCGACATCAGCGCGCCCTTGCTCGCCACATAGGACATCAGGCGCGGCGCGCCCCACAGCGCGGTGTCCGACGCGATGTTGACGATCCGGCCCGAGCCGGACGCCTTGAGAAGCGGCGTCGCGGCGCGGGTCATCAGCCAGGTGCCGCGGACATTGACCTGCATCACGCGGTCCCAGCTGTCGATCCCGATCTCGTCGAAGGGTATGCCGCCGATGCCGGTAGCGATGGCGCCATTGTTGACGAGGCCGTGCAGGACGCCCTTCCCGTGGCCGGCCAGAACCGTGCCCGCCGCATCGATGGAGGCGGGGTCGCCCAGATCCAGCGTGATGAAACGGGCGCCGGTTTCGTCGGCGACCGCGCGCCCTTCCTCCTCGGCGATATCGGCGAGCAGGAGATCGGCGCCCTGCGCCGCGAGGCGCCTGGCGATCTCCGCGCCGAGGCCGCGCGCGGCCCCCGTCACCAGTATGGTGCGTCCCTTCAGCATCACTCGGCCGCAGCCTCCGCCATTTCGGCCTCGACCTGGCTCTTGGCGGCCCGCGTCAGGACCTGCCGGACGCGCGACACGCCAAGGTCGTGCTGGTAGAGCATCTCGCGCCTGCGGGCGTCGTCGGGCATGCCTTCCAGCATCACGCGATCCTGCTCGAGCACGTCCCAATGGGTCTTTTCCAGCCGCGCGCGATAGAGGAAGCGCCAGCTTTCGCGGGCGAGGCCCGAGACCTGCCGCATGCGCCAGAAGAAGACCTTGCAGGTGGTCGCGTCGATCGGCGTGACGAAGCCGATGATGCGGAAGACGCCGCCCGGCCCGGCCGCCGGCGGATAGGGAATCTCGAGGAAGCAGAACATCGAGCCCGGATGCACCTCGAACTCGGTCCAGTCGAAATTCTCGCCGACCTGCCCGACGCGGCTAACCCGGAAGCCGGTGTCGGTCTTGTCGAGCTTCATCAGGTCCTGCTTGGAACCGAAGGCCAAGGTAAAGCTCTCCGCGTGGAGGTAGCAGCCATGCATCGGGTCGGCGAGGTTGTCGAGCGCGTAGCGGTAATTGGCCTTCCACTCGCCCGTGCACAGGAAGCCGGTCCAGTCGTCGCTGGTCAATTCCTTCGGCAGGATCAGTTCCGGCGCCTCGGGCTGCTCGATCGACGGCACATAGACGAAGACGGCATCGCCCGCTTCGGCGACCTCGAAGGATTTCAGCGCCTTGCGTCCCTCCAGGGCGCATTCGGGCATCGCCGGCACCCGCACCACCACACCCTCGCCATCGACGACGACGCCATGGTAGCGGCAACCGATATTGCCTTCATGGATCTCGCCATAGGAGAGCGGCGCGCCGCGATGCGGACAAAAGTCCTCGATGCAGCGCAGCCGGTTCTCCGCATCGCGCCACAGCACGATCTTCTCGCCGAGCAGGCGCGCGCCATGCGGCCTGGTCTTCTTGACCTCGACCGACTTCGCAACGGGATACCACTGGCCGCGCAGGCCATTGTTCACCCGGTCCTCGATCAGCGTTTTCTTGTCGATGGCTGTCATGTCCGTCTCCGTCGTGGCTCTCCGGAAGCCTCCCGCCTCCGGCGACAAGGATAGTGATCGCCCGCTAGTGCTGGGCTTTCGGCAGATAGTGCAGCACCCGCTCCTCGATCCGCACGAGCACGGTGTAGAGCAGGAAGCCGATCACGGTCAGAAGCACGATGGCGTTGAAGACCATCGCGGCATTCGCCTGTCCGCCGCCGTAGGAAATCAGGAAGCCGAGGCCGGTGTTGCCGCCGACCAGCTCGCCGACCGTCACGCCGATCACCGCGAGCGTCGAGGCGATACGCAGTCCCGCCATCAGATTGGGCATGGTGGACGGCATCTCGACTTTCAGGAAAATCCCCCAGCGCGACAGATTGTAGGCGCGCGCCAGATTGACCAGATCGCGGTCGACGGTGCGCATCGCCTGCAGCACGTTCACCAGGACCGGGAAGAAGACGATCAGCACCGTCACCAGAAGCTTCGGCATGGCGTTGTAGCCGAACCACATGATGAACAGCGGCGCGAAAGCCACTTTCGGCGCGATCTGCAGCGCCAGGATGTAGGGCGACAGCACCTTCTCCCAGAACTCGGACATGCCGAGCAGGTAACCGATCACCGCGCCGAGCAGGCTGCCGATGGCGAAGCCGAGCACGGTGTAGAGCGCTGTCGACAGCGTATGCCCGAGCAGCCCCTCCTGGGCCCACATGCGCTTCATCTCCGCCAGACAGTCGGTGACCGTCGGGATGATGAACTTCGGCACGTCGAGCGCCGGCGGCAGGAACTGCCAGGCGAGCAGGACCAGGGCGAGAAGCCCCAGGCTGGCGACGAGAGTGTTGCGTTGGGCGGTCATGGCGGGCTTGTTCACCTTGGCCGGAGCAGCCGCCCCGGCCTCCATCGAGCTGGCCTGTGTCATTGGACGAAATCGTTCGTGTAGAGGTCCTCGACCGGAACGGCGGTCTGAACGATGCCGCTGTCGACGTAGAAAGCCTGAACCTTGCCGATGCGCTCGGGGTTGAAGGCGCCGAGCGGCTGGTTCTCGCCCTGCGGATAGACCAGCGTCGCGTAGGAGCGCAGGATGCCCTCGATCTCGGCTTCCTTGCCGGCGTGCTGCGGCATGGCCGCGACATAGTCCCTGGCCGCCTGCGCCGGATCGGCGGCGATGTCGCCGACAGCCTTCAGCACCGCGCCGACGAAGCCGCGCACCACTTCGGGGCGCTCCTCGATGGTCTTGTCGGAAGCGATGATCGCCTGCGCCATCGCGGGGAAGACCTCGTCGACCGGCATCTGCTCCATCTCGACGCCGGCGGCCTCGATGGCGGCGATCCACTCGGGAACGCCGGACATGGCGTGCAGCTTGCCGGCAATGGTGAGCTGAATGATGCCGCCCGGGCCGACCGCCTGGATGTCGGCGTCCGCCTTGGTCAGCTCCGCCGAGGCCAGAACGCCGAGCAGGTTGTAGTAAGTCGTGTCCTGGAAGGCGAGGACGCCGATGGACTTGCCCTTCAGATCGGCCGGACCGGCGATGCCGCTGTCCTTGCGCCAGGCAAGCTGGGTCAGGCCGCGGCCGCCGAGCAGCGCGACGCCGCGAATGTCGAGGCCGTTGGCGCGCACGATGATCGGCGTGTCGCCGATGCCGCCGCCGAGATCGGCATTGCCGACGGCCACCTGGGTCGCGACATCAGCCCCACCCTTGCCGACCTGAAACGACACGTCGAGGCCGGCGGCTTCGAAATAGCCCTTGCTCTTGGCGAGCTGGAACGGCGCGAAGGCCGGCAGGAAGTCGGGCGCCGGAAACAGGTAAGTCACCTTCTCGGCAGCCAGGGCAGCGGTGGCGGAAACCGCCAGAAGGGCGGCGGCGATGGTCGAGCGAAGCATGCGTTTCATCAGAATTCCCCTTTTTGCTTTCCGATGTCGGTCAGATGGCTTTTTCTTCGAGTTTCAGATGCTTGAAGATCTGCGCCGCGTAGTCGCTCACCTCGGGCATCACCCGGCGCCTGAGCGGCTCCTCCCGATGCGGCAGGTCGACCTTGATTTCCGCCACGACGGTGCCCGGCCGCTCGGACAGGACGAGGATGCGGTCGGACATCAGCACGGCCTCGGCCAGGTCATGCGTGATCAGAAGCGTCGTCTTGCCGGTCTGCGCGATCGTTCCGGCAAAGCTGTTCTGGAGCAGAAGCTTGGTCTGCGCGTCGAGCGCGGAGAACGGCTCGTCGAGCAGCACGATCTCGGGCTTGATGGCGAGCGTGCGGGCCAGCGCCGCGCGCTGCCGCATGCCGCCCGAGAGCTGGTAGGGATAGTGGTTCTCGAAGCCGGCGAGATGGCAGCGCTTCAGTTCGGCCATCGCCCGGTCGCGGCGCTCCGACTTGGCGACGCCGCGCGCCTCCAGCCCGAACTCCACATTCGAAACGATGTTGCGCCACGGCAGGAGCAGGTCCTTCTGCAGCATGAAACCGACATGCGCATTGGGACCGGAAACCCGGTCGTCGCTGACGAAGACCTCGCCCTGTGTCGGTTGGTAGAGGCCGGCGGTCATGCTGAGGATGGTGCTCTTGCCGCAGCCGGAAGGGCCGACGACCGAGACGAACTCGCCCTCGTTCACGCGGAAATTGATGTCGTTGACCGCAACGAGGTTCTGTCCCGTGCCGGTCGTGAATTCCTTGGTGACCGAGCGGAACTCAAGCGCCATAGCCGTCCGCCTCGTATGCGGCGTCAAGCTCGGCGTTGGTGGCCTCGAGTTCCTCGGCCAGCAGCGCCTCGGTCCAGTCTGTCCGGCCCGAGCGGGGCGCCACGACGCCCTTTTCGGCCAGCTGGCGCGCAACGGCGGCGAAGTCGTGCTCGCCCGTGGCGTAGACCTCCATCAGCGCACCGGCCAGTGCGTTTTCGCGCTCGTCCAGCGCGCGGCCCCGGCATTGATGCTCCAGGCCGGGGCGTCCGGTGTCGAAGGCGCGCTGCGAGAGGCGATCTTTGAAGGCGTCCATCTCTACCTCCCAGTAGATGTTCAAACCGGCATATGTTCAAATAAGAACACATTGTTCAAAATAAGGATGCATGATCGCCGAACTCGAGTCAACTCCCTCCTTTCCTCCCTCTTCCTCGCCTCCCTCCTTCGCCGACGCCGGCTTCATCACCGCCGGCCTTCACGCAGCCCCGACCTGGTCCGACCGGCAGTGAGGCAGGCTTCCGGCGCGTTGACAGGGCGCGGCATGAGGGCTACCGTTATTTTTTGAACTTTAAGTTCTTATTTGAACGTTTGGCAGGGAGTGAGCCGAATGAAGATCGGCATTGCCGGCGCTGGCGTCGGTGGAATGGCAGCCGCGATCGCGCTGCAGAAGCAGGGGCACGACGTCACCATATTCGAGCGGGCGCGGGCTTTCGGACGCATCGGCGCCGATGTCAACCTGACCCCCAACGCGGTGCATGCCCTGGACGGGCTTGGCGTCGGAGAGGTGCTACGGCGGACGGCGGCGCGCCCAGAATACAGGATCAGCCGCACCTGGGACAGCGGCGAGGAAACGTCACGCCTTCCGATGAGCACGGCAGCCGAGGAACGCTACGGCGCGCCGCAGCTCACCATTCACCGCGCCGACCTGCTGGCGGCCCTCGAAAACACCCTCGTCCCGGGCACGATCCGGTTCGCCACGCCCGTGGAAGGGGCGATGCCATACGGCGATGGCGCGGCCGCGATCCTCGGCGACGGCACCCGGTTCGAGGCCGACGTGCTGATCGGCGCCGACGGCATCCACTCGGCGGTCCGCCGCGCGCTGTTCGGCGAGGACCATCCGCGCTTCACCGGCCTCGTCTCCTACCGCGCCGTTTTCCCGCGCGAACGCGGCGACGGCATTCCCAATCTCGATTCCTTCACCAAGTGGTGGGGGCCGACCTCCGACCGGCAGATCGTCACCTTCCCGCTCAATCGCGGCAGCGAGATCTTCGTCTTCGCCACCACGGCCCAGCAGGACTGGACCGAGGAGGGCTGGACGCTGCCGGGCGATATCGGCGCCCTGCGCGCCGCCTACGCGGATTTTCATCCCGAGGCGCGCGCGCTGCTCGATGCCTGCGAGACGGTCACCCGCTCGGCACTGCATGTGCGGGAGCCGATGCAGCACTGGTCGAGCGGCGCCATCACGCTTCTGGGCGACGCCGCGCATCCGATGGTGCCCTTCATGGCGCAGGGCGCCTGCATGGCATCGGAAGACGCTGTCGTCCTGGCACGCGCCCTCGACGGTGCAACGCCGGCAACCGTAGCCGGCGCCCTGAAGCTCTACGAGGAAGCCCGCATCCCGCGGACGGCGAAAGTGCAGCAGGGTTCGCTCGCCAATGACTGGCTGAAGCAGGGTACCAATGCCGACTGGGTCTATGGCTACGACGCCTGGGCGGCGGAGTTGGCGGAGGCGGCCTGATCCCTTCCGAAGCCGCTTTGCATCTTCCCATCAAAAGCAAACCCCGGCCGCACGGTGCGGCCGGGGTTTTTCATTGCTGCGGTTACGGCGCGGGGCGTTCAGGCCGCTTCGTAAACGATACCGTCAGCCTCGGACGAACCGATCACCGACCAGACGGTGGCGGGCGCCGCCGAATTGTTGCGGAACCAGTGCTTGCGGCCGGCTGGGGTCTTGACCAGATCGCGCAGGCCCAGCTCCGTTTCAACAATCTCGCCATTCTCTTCCCAGCCGACGACCAGCGATCCCTCGAGAACGAGGTAAGCATCTTCCACGTCGCGGACGATCGGCTTGATGCCGACACCGGAGGGAATGCCCAGCATCTCCTTGCGGCAGGTGTCGTGCTGGATGCCGCCCTCGCCCACATAGACCTTGCGGGTGAAGCCCGCCTTCTCCCAGACCGTGGGTAGTTCATTGTGGCGCACCACATACTGGCTCATCAGCTTCTGCAGCGGGTGGCTGCCGTTGCGGTCGAAGGGCAGCGTCTTGCCGGGCGCGGCGCCGAAGCTGCGGGCGAGTTCCGCCGGGTGCTCCTTCGGATGGTAATGGTAGACCGGCGGCAGCGGCTTGCCGACATCGACGGAGATCGACATCAGAACCGGCGTCACGCCGTCATTGCGGAAGCCGTGGCCGATCTCGCGGGCATTGAGGATCATGTCCTTGGCGCCCAGCTTGACCTCGACCACCTCGCCGTCCTTCTCCCAGCCGACCACGAGCACGCCGTCGATGATCAGGAAGCTCTCCTCGATCTCGTGGCTGTGGCATGCGGCATACTTGCCGGGTTCCTTGTGAATGAGGCTGACGGTGAAATGGTCAGGCTTAAGAGTCGAGGTGTCGCCGACTTTCGGCGAACCGCCGGCGCCGATGTAACGCATCTGCGCGCGGGCGAGATCGTCGAAGCCGGCATTCGACGGGAAGGCGTTCCAGTCGAAGGTCTTGTCGGTGAAACGGCCCGTATGGGCGGCAAGGTCCTGGGCCAGGGCAGAGGTGGCGCTCGTGTGCATGGTCATCGGATTTCCTTTCTCCTGAGCTGGAGAGAGGCTAGATCAGATGTGTTTTACCTGCTAGACGATGTTTTATGGATAAAACTAACTCCGATGACAAGTATCTTGTCCCCGGGCTGATCCGCGGGCTGCAGGTGCTGCAATCCTTCACGCCGGAGAACCGGGAGATGACGCTTTCGGAGGTGGCGCGACAGCTCGGCACGACGCGTTCGGCCGCCTTCCGCACGGTCTACACCCTGGCGCAGCAGGGCTATCTCCTGCACAATCCGCAGACCATGCGCTACACGCTCGGGCCGGCGGTCCTGCGGCTGGGCTACGGCTATCTGGCGACGCGCGAGTTGGTGGAGATCGCCCTGCCCGAGCTCGAGAAGCTGCGCGACGCGACCGACTGGTCCGCCCATCTTGGCGTCCGCGACGGCCGCTTCGTGCTCTACATGCTGCGCGTGCCGAGCCATATGAGGCTTGCCAGTATTGTCCATGTGGGCAGCCGTCTGCCGGCCGCCGGAACGACGATGGGCCGCGTGCTTCTCGCCGATCTCGGCGAGGAGGATCTGGTCCGGCTCTACCGCGACGAGACATATCAGAACGCGCCGGGACAGACGCCACGCAGCCTGAGCGAGCTGATCGCCCAGTGGCGCCGCGACAGGAACGCGCCGGCGGTCGTGCAGATCGGCAGCTTCGAGACCGGCATTGCCAGCATCGCGGCGCCGGTGCGCGACATGGAGGGCAATGTGGTGGCCGCCATCAACGTGACGCAGGCTGCCTCCGCCGACCGGATCGACGGCATCGAGACGGAGGTTCGGCGCGCGGTGATGCGCACCGCCGCCGCCATCACGCGGCTTCTTGGCGGCCTCCCGGGGCCGGACGAGCAGGATGCAACGACCGCCTGAAAGGCGGTCGAGGATGCACGGAACCCGCACGATTGAGCTGGCTATTGCAACGAACGCCGATTTGCGCTTAAGTTTAATGAACAATAGGTTCAAATTTGAACAGGAGTGCGATCGTGGAACTGACGAGGCGGAATCTGATGCTGGGTGCAATGGGGAGCGCGGCTTTGCTGTCCTTCCCGGTCGGGGGACGGGCGCAGACCGCGTTCAATTTCATAACGCCCTTCACCTTCTCGCTGGCCTTCGCTCCGGTCCTCTATGCGGACGCGGCGGGCTACTACGCCGATGAAGGCGTCGCGATGAACCTGCAGGCCGGCAAGGGCGCAGCGCTCGCCGCGCAGATGACCATCGCCAAGCAGATGGATTCGGGCCGCACCGGCGGCACCAACTACATCGTCTCGCGCATCAACAACGACGCGCCGCTGACTTCCATCGCCACCATCGCGCAGATGTCGCCCTTCTACGTGCTGTCCTCGACCGCCAACCCGGTCAAGACCATCGCCGATCTGGAAGGCCGGACCGTCGGCATGGCGACGCTCGGCGGCTCGATGGAAGGCACGCTGGACCTGATGATGACCGGCGCCGGCGCTTCGCCGGAGAAGGTCGAGAAGGTCAAGGTCGCCGATTCCGCCGCCTCCTTCGCGCTGATCGAGGCCGGCCGCGCCGGCGCCTTCATCGGCAACACCTCGTCCATGGTGATCGCCAGCGCGGCGCGCGAGGACGTCGCGGTCATGCCGATCGACGACGGCATGCCGGGCCAGGTCTATGTCGCCCGCCCCGACCAGATTGCCGAGAACCCCGAAAAATTCGTCTCCTTCCTGCGCGCCACCCACCGCGCGGCCAGCGAGATCGTCGGCGCCGAAGACCTGCTGCCGATCCTCAAGACCATCGGCGAGAAGCACGACGTGACCGGCATCAAGAACGCCGACACAGCACAGAAGGATCTGCGCGCCAACGCACAGAACTGGGCGTCGAAAGGCGAGGAGAACATCCTGCGCAACATTCCGGAAGTCTGGGAGCGCGCTGTCGGCCTGCTGTCCGGCGCCAAGCTGATCGACAAGACGGTGCCGGCCGCCGAGCTCTACACCAACGACCTGCTCGACCAGGCCCTGAAGGCATGAAGATGGACAATGCCGCCGACATCCGGGCCGCCGACATCCGGCTCGCGGGTGTCGGCAAGACCTTCGGCCAGGGCGAGCACGCCGTCCGCGCCATCGGCGACGCCACGCTCGACATGCAGCGTGGCGATTTCATCTCCCTGCTCGGCCCGTCGGGCTGCGGCAAGACCACGCTGCTGCGCATCATCGCCGGCCTCGAACGGCCAAGCGAGGGCGAGATCGTCGTCCGAGGCCATCCGGTCTGGGAGGGCGGCAAGCGCTCGGCTGAGGCGACCCGGCCGGTCTCGATGATGTTTCAGGAAGCGCGGCTGTTCCCCTGGTTCACCGTCGCGGAAAACGTCGCCCTGCCTCTGCGCCTGCGCGGCGTCAGGAAGGCGGAGCGCGAGGCGCGCGCCCACGCGCTCTGCGAGACCGTCGGCCTGAAGGGTTTTGAGAGAATGCGCCCGTCGTCGCTGTCCGGCGGCATGCGGCAGCGCGCCTCGCTCGCCCGGGCGCTGATCACCGAGCCGCAGGTCCTGCTGCTCGACGAGCCCTTCGGCGCGCTCGACGCCATGACGCGCGACACGCTGAACATGGAGCTGATGTCCGTCTGCGCGCAGGCGCAGGTCACCACCATCCTCGTCACCCATTCGATCACCGAAGCGGCGTTCCTTTCGGACCGCGTGGTGGTGCTGGCGGCGCGCCCGGCGCGCATCACGGAAGTCATCGAGATGCCGTTCGAGAGGCCGCGCACCCTCGACCTGCAACGCAATCCCGAATTCCAGGACATGCTCGTGCGCCTGCGCGCCAGCCTGACAGGAGGCCATTGATGCGCACCGACCGCTTTCTCCGCATCGCCCTGCCCACCGCGACCGTCGCCGCCTTTCTGCTCGCCTGGACAGCCTATGTGCACACGGCGGAGGTTTCCGCTTTCATCCTGCCCACGCCGCTGCAGATCGTTTCGGCCTTCATCGGCCTGGTCAGCGACGCGGAAATCTGGCGCCATGCACTCGTCACGGTGATCGAGGCCGTCTCGGGCTTCCTGATCGCCGTCGTGCTGGGCATCACGCTCGGCATGGCGATGGCCCGCATCCAGATGCTCGAATGGGCCTTCAAGCCATTCATCGTGTGCCTTCAGCTCATTCCGAAGATCGCGCTGGCGCCGCTGTTCATCCTGTGGTTCGGCTTCGGGCTGGAATCGAAGATCGTCATCGCCGCCGCCCTCTCGTTCTTCCCGGTCTTCTCGAACGCGCTCGTCGCCTTCCGCTCTGTCGAACCCGGCGACCGCGACGTGTTCACCATGCTGCAGGCCAACCCCGTCCAGCGCTTCACCATGCTCGACCTGCCGACGGCGCTGCCGGTGGTGCTGGCCGGCATGGAGGTGGCCGTGGTGATGTCGATGATCGGCGCCATCGTCGGCGAGTTCATCGGCGGCAATGAGGGCCTCGGCTATCTCGCCGTCGCCATGTTGCAGGAGCTGCAGGTGCCGGGACTGTTCGCCGTCATCGTCCTGCTGACGCTGATCGGCCTGACGCTCTACACGCTGATCGCCCAGCTGCGCGGCTGGCTGACCCCCTGGCACGCCTCGGTGGCGGGAAGATCACAGGACGCCTGAGGGGCGTTCTGGATCGCCGTGCGGCCTTCCGGACGCACAAAGGACGATCCAGATTATTGACAGAGCATCGGAATAACCGAAAGCCGGATTCCACTTTTCGGTCCGATGCTCTGGCCGGTCAGAGCTTCAGATAGCGCTCCGCCAGCCGCGCCCACATGGCGGCGCCGACCGGCAGGCTGTCGTCGGCGAAGTCGTAGCTGGAATTGTGCAGCATCGCCGAATCCACGCCATTGCCGAGCCGCAGGAACGCGCCGGGTTTGTGCTGGAGGAAATAGGCGAAATCCTCGCTGCCGGGGATGAGACTGCAGGTGGCGACGCGGTCGGCGCCGACCAGTTCCTCGGCCACCTCGCGCGCGAACGCCGTTTCGGCCTCAGAATTGACCACCACCGGATAGCCATGCTGGTAGTCGATCTCCGCCGTCGCGCCATAGCCTTCGGCAACCGAGCGGGTCAGCGCCGTGATGCGCCGTTCGAGCATTTCCCTCACCTGCGGGTCGAAGGAACGCACGCTCAATGCCAGCTTCGCGTATTCCGGAATGACGTTGCTCGCCTCGCCCGCATGGATCGTGCCGACCGTCACCACGGCGGTCTGGAGCGGGTCTATGCTACGCGCGACGACCGTTTGCAGGGACATGACCAGATTGCAGGCGACGACGACGGGATCGATGGCGAGATGCGGCCGCGAGGCGTGGCCGCCCTTGCCGCGAAGGGTGATCTCCACCGTATCGGCGGCGGCCATCATCGGCCCCGCGCGCATCAGCAGCGTTCCCTCCGGCGCACCCGGGTGATTGTGCAGGCCGTAGATCACGTCGAAGGGGAAGCGCTCGAACAGACCGTCGGCGATCATGCGCTGCGCGCCGCTGGTGAGGCCCGCTTCCTCAGCCGGCTGGAAGATGAGGGTCACGGTGCCGTTGAAGCGCCGCGTACGCGCCAGGTGCTCGGCCGCGCCGAGCAGGATCGTCGTGTGCCCGTCATGGCCGCAGGCGTGCATCACGCCGGGGACGGTGCTGGCATGGGCAAGCCCCGTCTCCTCGGTGATCGGCAGGGCATCCATGTCGGCCCGGATGGCAATGCCGCGACTGCCCTCGCCCACGGTGAGCCGCGCCACGACGCCATAACCGCCCACGCCTTCCGTCACCTCATAACCCCAGCCCTTCAGCTTGTCGGCCACGAAGCGGGCCGTCTTCTCCTCCTGATGCGAGAGTTCCGGATGGGCGTGCAGATGGCGCCGCATGGCGACCAGCGCCTCCTTCCGGTCCTCGAAGTCGGAAACACTGGCGAAGGCATTGTCCTGGAGCATGGGAAACATCCGTGAGTGACGAAAGGGAGGAAGCCGGCCGGACAAACCGGCCGGCACGACTGGGAGGACGACGGGCCTGCTCAGAGAAAGCGCGCGAGAAAGGCCTTCGTCCTGGGGTGCTGTGGATTGCCGAGCACCGCGTCGGGCGTGCCCTGCTCAACGATGACGCCGTCATCCATGAACACGACCCGGTCGGCGGCCTCGCGGGCAAAGCCGATCTCGTGGGTGACGACGATCATGGTCAGGCCCTGGCGAGCGAGGTCGCGCATCGTGTTTAGCACCTCGCCGACCAGTTCCGGATCGAGCGCCGACGTCGGCTCGTCGAACAACATCAGGTCGGGCCTGATCGCCAGCGCCCGGGCGATCGCCACGCGCTGCTGCTGCCCGCCGGAGAGCTGGCGCGGATAGCTGTCGATCTTTTCCGAAAGTCCGACCCGGGCCAGCAGCCGCTTCGCGTTCTCGACGGCCGAGGCGCGGCTTTCCCCGTGCACGCCGACCGGCGCCTCGATGATGTTCTGCAACACCGTCATGTGCGGGTAGAGGTTGAACTGCTGGAAGACCATGCCGATCCTGCGGCGCTGCCGGGCGATGGCGTTGGCCGACAGCCTGACCAGCCGCCCGTCCTTCATCCGGTAGCCGATCTGCTCGCCGCCGACCATGATCGAGCCGCGGCCGATCGCCTCCAGATGGTTGATGCAGCGCAGGAAGGTCGACTTGCCCGACCCGGACGGTCCGAGAATGACGACCACCTCGCCCGGCATCACGTCGAGGTCGATGCCCTTCAGGACCTCCAGGCTCTCGAAGGCCTTGTGAACGTTGCGCGCCCTGACGAGCGGCTCCCTTGTGTCCGGCGCGCTCAATGGGTTGCCTCCTCGGCCATGGTCGTGTTCGTGGGCTTCTCGGCCGGGCCGTCCTTGCCCGTGCGGCGGTCGCCGCGGCTGTAGTAGCGCTCGATATAGCCCTGGCCGACATTCAGGATGGACGTGATCAGCAGATACCAGATCACCGCGACCATCAGCATCGGGATGATCTCGAAGGTGCGGTTGTAGATCGACTGCACCGAGTAGAGCAGATCCGCCATGGCGATGACGCTGACGAGCGAAGTCGCCTTGATCATACTGATCAGCTGGTTGCCGGTGGGCGGCACAATGGAGCGCATGGCCTGCGGAATGATGACGCGCCAGAGCGCCCGCGCCCGCGTCATGCCGAACGCCTCGGCGGTTTCGGACTGGCCCCGGTCGACGGACAGCAGGCCGCCGCGAATGATCTCGGCCATGTAGGCAGCCTCGTTCAGCGCCAGGCCGGCAATGGCAGCCGTCATCGGCGTGATGACGGAATTGGTGTCCCAGCTGGCCAGCGTCGGGCCGAAGGGAATGGAGATCGACAGCACCGGAAAGAGCGTCGAGAGATTGTACCAGAAGATCAGCTGCACCAGCAGCGGCGTGCCGCGGAAAAACCAGATGAACCACGCCGAAAGCGTGCTGGCCAGCCGGTCCGTCGACATGCGGGCGACCGCCAGAACGAGGCCGAGCGCGATGCCGAGGACCATGGCCACGACTGTCAGCCCGAGACTGACGTAAAGCCCCTGCATCACCGTCGGATCGAAGAAATACCGCCCGACCACCGGCCATTCGAAGTTTTCGTTGTTGGCGACGATCCAGCCGAAATTCGCCAGCAGGGCGCCGAGGGCGACCCACAGGATCAGCCGGTCGTAGCGGAACGGCGTGTGGGCGTTGACGACGTCACGAACGGACGCGTCGCCGGAGGGCGACGCGTCGATAGCCTGTTGAGTGCTCATTTTGGAAGCGATCCACCAAGATTGATCCCGGGTTCCTTGATCATGTTGTTCTCAAGGCCCCATTTTTTCATGATGGCAGCATAGGTGCCGTTGTCCATCAGGATCTGCATTCCGTCGCGGAGGATCTCGGCAAGCGGCGATCCCTTCGGCACGACCGCACCCTGGAACAGATCATTGAAGCCGTTCTTCTGGCCGACACCCGACAGTTCGAGCTGGCCGTTGGCCTGGCTGACGAAATAGGTGAGCGGGGCCTGAGAGGAGAAGAAGGCGTCAGCCCGCTTCGAGCGCACGGACAGGATGGAGCTTGGCTGGTCGGTATAGGACTGGACCTCGACCGCCGGCTTGCCTTCCGACTGGCACTTCTCGTCCTGCGCCTTGATCACGCGCTCGGCCGAGCCGCCGGCCATGACGGCGATGCGGTTGCCGCAGGCCGTGTCGAGCGAGGAAATGCCCTTCGGGTTGCCGGTCTGCACGGCGAAGACGACATATTCCTGCACCCAGTCGACGAAATCATTGGCTTCCTGCCGGCTCTGGAAGTCGCCCACCGGGCCGAATGCGAACTGGTAGCGGCCAGAATTGACGCCGGCCAGCAGCGCCGGCAGTCCGCCCACGGTCTCGTGCTCGATCGTCACGCCGAGCACCTGGCCCAGTGCGTGGGTCAGGTCGGCGCTGGCGCCGGTCATCTCCGTGCCGGTGACGATTTCATAGGGCGGGAAGGAGCCGTTGTTGACCGAGATCATCTTGCCGGCCGTGCGGATGTTCTCCGGCAGCCGGGCATGCAGGGCCTCGTCCTTCTCCAGGGTCGGGAGCGCTGCATCCTGCGCGTTGGCGCCACCTGCAGCGATGCCTCCGAGAACCAGGGCAGCCAGTGCCGTTGAAGCGAACATTTTGAGTTTCATGTGACAATTCCCCTTGTTGGTCTTGCGGTTGTGGCCGACCCCGGGGCCGGCGATGATCGGAGCAGCGAAAGCGTCAAGCTTCCCCCTGCCCCGGGAAAAGCTCTTCCGGCGTCAGCAGCCGCGGCAGGATCTTCTGCGCATGAAGTTCCTCGGCGAAGTCGCCGATCATCCTCCTGTTCGCGGCAAGGCCGTGCGCGTTCCAGTCATGCGGCAGGTCGGCGGCACAGCGGCGCAGCTCGTCGATCATCCAGGGCGTCGTGTCGGCGTATTTCTCGCGCTTGGCGAGCCAGAGGCGCTGCGCCTCGCCGATCATCCGGCTGAGTTCGTCCGCCGCCCAGGGATGGGCCTGCGCGATGTCCGCCCTGAGGGCGATCAGATGCATGCCCGGCACGTAGCCGACCTCGTTGAAATAGGCCACTTCCGCCGCACGGAAATCCTCGACCACCTGACGAAACGGCGATCCCGCATCGAAGAACCCGTTCGGCATGAAGGGGGTGAACACCGCGTCAAGCCCACCATCCAGAAGCAGGTCGACCATGGGCCGCTCGCCCGGACAGGCCTCGATGCGCCCGGGACGGCCGAAGCCGTCGAGCCTGTCAGTGACCGGGTGCGCATCGGTCAGGCGGCCGGCATACCACATGGCGTCCTCGACGCCGACGCCCTCGCGCCGCAGCGCCGCGCGCGTCCAGGTGTTGCCGGAATCGCGCCAGCCGGTGACGCCGATCTTCTTCCCCTTCAGATCGGCCAGGCTGCAGACCGGGCTGTCCTTGCGGGTGATGATGCAGCGATGGCGAAAACCGCGCATGATGAAATTCGGGATGCCGACGACGCTCTCGTCGCCATCGTGACGCTGCTGCGCATAGCGGCTGAACGAGGCTTCGGCGGCATCGTGGTCATCGCTGGTTCCGACATTCGCCACCAGCGTGCCGACGCGGTCCACCTTCACGTCGAGCCTGGAGGACTCCACCTCGCCCAGCACGAGCGGCGTCATGTAATCCCAGTCGCGAACGGCCAGGCGGAGGGTCAGCGTCATTATGCGGCAATCCAAAAAAATGTCTGGTAAGCCGGACGGTAAATGTTCAAATTATATAGGACAAATGTTATTATGTTATTGAACATTTAAAAGCGGATTCGCGATGAACGACGACATCACCGGAAAATGGTTTGCGGAGCGGATCGGCGACACATCGATCCGTGGCATCGCGATCGAAACCAGCGCGCTGATCCGCTCCGGCCGGCTGCCCGTCGGCACCCGCCTGCCGTCGATCCGCGACATCGCCTTCGAAATGGGCGTGAGCCCCGCCACCATCTCAGAGGCGTGGAGCGAACTCAGGCGCCAGAAGATCCTGAACGGGCGCGGACGCAACGGCACCTGGGTCACGGGCGACCGCTTCATCGCCAAGCCGGAACGGCTGGCTAGCGCCGGCGACTACGGCGAGGACGTGCTCGACCTGACACTGGCCGCGCCCGACCCGCGCCTGCTCCCGAAGCTCGACAGGGCGTTTGCCCACGGGGTCGCGGTGGAAGGGCTGAACAGCTACAAGCGAAGCCGCATCGTCCCCGAACTCGAGAACGCGGTGCGGCGAACCTGGCCCTACGGCCCAGAAGCCTTTCTGGCGACCAATGGCGGCTACAACGCGATCTACGCGCTCCTGCACGCGCTCGTCCTGCCGGGATCGACGGTGGCCATCGAACAGCCGACGGCGATGCGGCTCCTGGACATTCTCGAGGACCGCGGGGTCAACATCGTGCCGGTGCTCTGCGATGCGGAGGGACCGCTGCCCGGTTCGCTGGCGGCGGCGATGCGGCTGCGCCCGGCGGCGTTTCTGGTGCAGCCGCGCCTCCACTCCGTCACCGGCCGGACGGTGTCACCGGAACGGCTGGCCGCGCTCGGCGACCTGCTCGACAATTGCGACACGCTGATCATCGAGGACGACGGCGCGGGCGACATCTCGCCTGCGCCGCCGCAAAGCCTCGGCGGGCGCTTTCCCGACCGCACCATTCATGTCCATTCGCTTTCGAAGACGCTGGGCCCGGACCTGCGCCTTGCCGTCCTGTCCAGCACGTCGGCCATCATCGAGCAGATCCAGTCCTACCGTGCCTTCAGCGCCGGGTGGACGAGCCGTATCCTGCAGGCGGCCGGCGCCTGGCTTCTCGACGACGCGGAAACGCGGGCGCATGTGGCGCGCGCCCGCGCGATCTATCAGGAGCGGAGGGACCGTCTGGCCGCCGCCTTGCTGGATCGCGGGATCGACATCGGCCCGGGCGGCGGCCTGTGCGCCTGGGTGCCCGTGGCCTCGGAACCCTTCGCCATGGTGACGCTGGCGGCGCGGAACATCGCGGTCAACCCGGGTTCAAAGTTCTCCACTCGGCCCAGCCGCCACGTGCGGGTCGCAACCTCGACCCTGGACGGATCCTATGACGAGGTCGCCGACGCGCTGATGCTGGCAAGCGCCGAGATCTACAGCACCCGCGACCATTCCGGCTCCGGTTGAACCGCCCTCGCCTTCCAGCCCGCGGGATTGGAAGAATGCCGCAAGACCGGGGGACGGCTCCTCACGAAACGATCAAAGGTCGGCCTTGACGGCCTGCCGCTGGGCACCCAGCCCGTCGATGCCGAGTTCGACGACATCGCCGGCCTTCAGGTAGCGCGGCGGCTTCATGCCCATGCCGACACCCGGCGGGGTTCCCGTCGAGATGATGTCCCCGGGATGCAGGCTCATGAACTGCGAGAGGTAGGAGATGAGTTCCGCCACGCCGAAGACCATCGTCTTCGACGACCCCTTCTGCATGGTTTCCCCGTTGACCTTCAGCCACATGCCGAGGTCGCCGGGATCGCCGACCTCGTCGGTCGTCACGAGCCACGGACCGACGGGACCGAACGTGTCGCAGGACTTGCCCTTGGTCCACTGGCCCTGGCGCTCGATCTGAAAGGCCCGTTCCGAAACGTCGTGCGCAACGCAATAGCCTGCGACGTAGTCCAGCGCGTCCGCCTTATCGACATATTTGGCGGTCCTGCCGATGACAACGCCGAGTTCCACCTCCCAGTCGACCTTCTCCGCGCCGCGCGGAATGCGCAGATCGTCATTCGGGCCGACGATGGCCGAGTTCGCCTTCATGAAGACGATCGGCTCGCTGGGCACGGCCGCGCCCGCTTCCGCCGCGTGATCGGAAAAGTTCAGCCCGATACAGACGAACTTGCCGGTTCCCGCCACGCAGGGGCCGAGGCGCGGCGTTCCTTCCACCAGAGGCAGGGAGGTTGCGTCGAGCGTTCCTAACCTTGCCAATGCCGCCGGATCGAGCGCGGCACCGGACAGATCCTCCACATGGGCCGACAGGTCGCGGAGCGCGCCATCGGCATCCACGAGGCCCGGGCGCTCGCGACCCGGTTCGCCGTAACGGATGAGCTTCATCGTCTAATTCCTCTTCTGCATATTCCTTGTGTCATGTGAGCGGCCAGGACCGGCAGGACACGCCATGCCCGTCGCCGCCGACATGAAACGGCGGGGTTCCCGTCCGACGATGGTCTTCGCCGAATCGGCATGAACCGTCTTCCTCGGGCCGGGCAAAATCAAGATCCGGCGGCGCGGCGCGCAATCTCTGGCGCTGGATGGCCGGGTCCGGTATCGGCACGGCATCGAGCAGCATCTGCGTATAGGGGTGTCCCGGACTGTCATAGACCTGCGCGACGCTTCCATGTTCGACAATCCTGCCATTGAACATCACGGCGACGTCGTGGGAAACCTCCCGGACGATTGCCAGATCGTGGGCGATGAACAGGTAGGACAGGCCCAGCTTCTCCTGCAGCGATTGCAGCAGGGCGACGATCTGCGCCTGCGTCCGGACGTCGAGCGCGGAAACCGGCTCGTCGCAGACGACGAAGTCCGGATTGACCGCCAGCGCGCGCGCGATCACGATGCGCTGTCGCTGCCCGCCGGAAAACTCATGCGGATAGCGCTGCATCACGGCCGGATCCATGCTGACCAGTTCCAATAGTTCCGCCACCCGCTCGCGGATGCGGTTGGCCGGGACCGAGCGGTGCACGCGCAGCGGCTCGGCCAAAGTCTGCGCGATCGTCATGCGCGGATGCAGGCTGGAATAGGGGTTCTGCAGCACGAACTGCATATGCCTGCGCATCCGGCGCAACCTGGCGGACGGCATGCCGATCAGTTCCTCGCCGAGCAGCCTGACCGACCCGGAATGCACCTTCTGCAACTGAAGCACCGCACGCCCCGTCGTCGTCTTTCCAGATCCTGACTGGCCGACGAGGCCGAGCGTGCGTCCCGGCCCGATGTCGAACGACACCCGGTCGACGGCGGTCACCGGCGGCTTGCCGCGCCGCGCGGGGAAGACCACCGAAAGATCGCGCACGCTGGCCAGGAGCGCCGTCTCGCCCGTTGCCGTTCTCATCGTTTCCATCATTGCTTCTGCCCCGCACTGTCAAGGCGCGGGACGGCGTCGAGCAGCGCCCGCGTATAGGCATGGCCCGGAGCATGGAAGACCTGCTCGACCGGACCGGCTTCGACGATCTCGCCGCCATACATGACGTTGACCCTCTCGACCATGCCGGCGACCACGCCGAAATCATGCGTGATCAGCATCAGGGACATGCCGCGTTCGTCGCGCAGCCTCAGCAGCAGGCGCAGTATCTGCGCCTGGACCGTGACATCGAGCGCCGTCGTCGGTTCATCGGCGATGAGGAGTTCGGGATCGCAGGAGATGGCGACCGCGATGAGGACGCGCTGCCGCATGCCGCCCGAGAACTGATGCGGATAATCGTCCGCCCGGTGGGCGGCGTCGGGGATGCCGACGGAGGCCAGCAGCTCGACTGTTCTCTGCCGCGCCTCCCGGCGGGAAAGCCCCATGTGCCGGCAAACGATATCGTCGATCTGCGCTCCGATGCTCATCACCGGATTGAGCGAGGTCATCGGATCCTGAAAGACCATCGCGATGCGCCGGCCGCGAATGTCCCGCATGGCCACCTCACCGAGGCGAAGCAGGTCCTGCCCGTGGAAATCGACCGCGCCGTCGAGCGCGATGGCGGTGCCTTCCGGCGCAAGGCGCATCAGCGCCCGCGCCGTTACGCTCTTGCCGCAGCCGGATTCGCCGACGAAGCCCACGGCCTCGCCCGCCCCGATGTCGAACGAGATGCCGCGCACCGCCTGGAAGGTTTCCTTGCGGGTCACGATGCGCGCGGTCAGGTCGCGGACGCGAAGTATGGGATCGGCCTTGCTCAACGTACGCTCCCGACATCGAGGACTTCGCGCAGCCCGTTGGCCAGCACGATGAAGGTGAGTGTGGCGAAGACGATAGCCCCGGCAGGCGCGATCACCGTCAGCGGCGCGAGTTCCATGAACTGACGCGCCTCGGCGAGCATGCCGCCCCAGTTTGGATCAGGCGGCGGCGGCCCCAGCCCAAGGAAGGACAGAGCGGTGATCGTGAAGATGGTCTGCGCCAGCGTCAGGCTCGTTGCCACGACGATCGGCGACACCACCATCGGCAGCACGTGGCGGAGGACGATGCGCAACTCACTCATGCCGATGCTGCGCGCCGCCTCCACATGGTCCCATTGCTTGACGCTCAGCACCGGCCCACGGACGACGCGCGCCATGGCCGGCGTGTAGACGATGGCGATGGTCAGGATAAGGTTTGGCACGCTCGGCCCCAGCCCCGCCACCACGGCAATGGCAAGCAGAAACACCGGAAAGGCGAAGATGACGTCCAGAACGCGCATGATGACATCGTCGACAATCCCGCCCACGTAGCCCGACAGCAAGCCGAGCACGAGACCGGCGGCCAGCGCCAGGAACACGGCGACGCTGGTGATCAGCAGGGTCGTGCGCCCGCCGACGATCAGGCGGCTCAGCACGTCCCGGCCGATGGAATCCGTGCCTAGCAAGTGCTCGGCGCTCGGCGCGGCGAGGGAACTGGCGGAGGTCAGCGCGGGATCGTACGGCGCGATCAGCGGCGCGAAGATCGTGACGACCGCCATCAGGGCCAGCATCACGAGCCCGAGGACCAGAAGAACCTGTCCGCTGGTGAACGGCAGGCGGCGCGGCGCGACAGCTTCCGGCCGCGAAGCCTCCTTGTCGTTGTTGTGGGCGGTGTTGTGAACGGTATCGCTCATGACTGCGCCCTCGCGTCGATCCGTGCATAGGCGATGTCGACGAACATGTTGACGATGACGACGACTGCCGACGCCAGCAGCACGATGGCCTGGATGACCGGGTAATCGCGGCTGGTGATGGAATCGAACAGATACTGTCCCATGCCGGGAATGGCGAAGATGGTCTCGACGAGGATGCTGCCGCCGAGCAATGTCGCCACCTGAAGGCCCGTCACCGTGACGATGGGCGTCAGGGCGTTGCGCATCAGGTAATTCGCAAGCACCGTCCGCGGCAACAGGCCCTTGGCGCGCGCGACCATGACGAAATCCTGACCCGAGACCTCGAGGACAGCCGCTCGAGTGTTTTCCGAGATGGTCACGGAAACCGCCAGCGCCAGCGACAGGGCCGGCAGGAGCAGCCCGCCGATATTGGCCAGCGGATCGGTGAAGAACGGCGTGTAATTGAAGATGGCGATCTGCGGAAAATAGAGGCCGACGACCAGCACGATCAGCGTCGCCACGACGAAGTTCGGAACGGCCAGGATGAAGCCGTTGTAGAGGCGGACGATCCAGTCCGCACGCCCGCGCAGCCGCGCCGAGGCAAGCCCCGTCGCGACCCCCATCGCCATGGCAATGAGCCCGGCGATCAGGGTCAGCTGGAAGGTGACGACGAAGCGCGGCAGGATCTCGCCGACGACCGGCTGCCGGGTGACGAAGGAATAGCCGAAATCGCCCCGCACGGCATTGCCGAGCCAGATCAGATACTGTTCGAGGAGCGGCCGGTCGAGGCCCAGCTCGCGCCGGGCCGCCTCCAGCACATCGGACGCGACATTCTGCGCGCCGGCCGACGTCTGGACGAAGTCGCCCGGCAGCGCGCGCACCAGCATGAAGGCAACGAAGGAAACGCCCAGAAGGATCGCAACCGTCCAGGCGAGACGCGCTATGACCATCCGTCTCATGGGCACGCCGTCCCCTTCGCAGCCCAGGCAAGCAGCGCCTTATTCATCGCGCCACGCCGTGCGGACGAACGAACGGACATTGGCCGCCAGCGGCTCGTAGCCCTTGATGCTGTCCCACCAGATCTCCCAGCGCAGCGGGTACTGGTAGACCTGCAGGATATAGGCGTTCTCGGCGATGTGCTTCTGGATCTCCATGTTCCTGGCGGCCCGCTTCTCTGTGTCCACCTCCGAGCGCGCCTCGGCGATCATCGCGTCGAGCTTGTCGTCCGACACGCCGACCGCCTTGCCGAACTTGCTGTCGGAGACGAGGTACTGGAAGATCGCGTCCGCATCTGGCGTCCAGCTCAGCGCCACGGACAGCAGTGTCGGCCAGGTGCCTGAGCTCCAGTGATTGAGCAGTGGTGCTGTTTCCATCGGCATCAGCTTGACGGTGATGCCCGCCGCCTGCCACTGCTGCTGGAGGATCTGCGCGCAGGCGACATCCAGCGCGTTAGCGGCGACGACGATGTATTCGCCCAGATCGATGCCGTCGGGATATCCCGCTTCGGCGAGCAGCTTCTTCGCCGCTTCCGGGTCGTGCTTGTAGTAGGGCATTTCTCCGGTACCGTCATAGCCGCCCACATGGCTCTCCGGCAGCATCGCACCAACCTTGCCCGAGCCGCTCAGCACCGTCTGCACGCAGGCCTCGCGATCAGTCGCCAGGCTGAGCGCCCGCCGGACCCGGACATCGTCGAACGGCGCGGCCTTCAGGTTCATCCAGATCGGAAAGGTCCGCGAGGTTTGGCCGGGTGCCGAGACGAGCTGCGGCGATGTCCGGCTCATCAGCGCAGCCACCTTCGGATCTTTCAGCCAGGTCATGTCGATGGCCTTGGAGCGCAGCGCCGACGACAGGGTCGACTGATCCTTGTAGAAGCGGAACACCACCGTCGACAGAAGCGGCAGGCCTTCCTCGTAATAGTCCGGGTTGGCGTTCAGGGTGAACTGCTGGTTCGGCTGATACGATCCGAAAATGAAGGGTCCGGTGCCGACCGGGTCGGTCATGAGGTTTTCCACCCCCTTCGGCACGATCGCGCCGTCATCGGCCGTCGCCAGATAGTTCAGGAAGGCGGCATCGGCGGACTCCAGCTCGAATTTCACCGTGTAGGGGTCGACCACCGTTACCGCGGTGACGGTGGAGTACTGCGCCCGCAGATGGCTGGCCGTCGCCGGATCGAGAATCCTGTCGAAGGTGTATTTCACGTCCTCGGCGGTGAAGTCCTGGCCGTTGTGAAACTTCACGCCCTGGCGAAGCTTGAAGATGTAGGTCTTCTCATCCGGCATTTCATAGCTGACGGCCAGATCCGGCTCGATCTCCATCTTCGCATTCCAGCGCAGCAGGCCGCTATAGATGAGTGCGATGAAATCAGCGGAGGAGAAGGCCGTCACGACCGTCGGATCGAGACCGATCGGGTCGGCGTCGGCGCCGATGGTCAGGGTGCCGCCGGCCACCGGCGCTCCGTCCTTGCCATCGCCCGCCGCAAAGGCGGGCATGCCCATGAGCATCGCCCCGCCGGTCAGTCCGAGGCGCAGCAGGCTGCGCCGGGACAGGGCGCAGGCGTCGGCAGTTTCGTCAGTCGCGGTTGCGATGGTCTGTGTTCTTTTCAGCATGGCGCATTCTCCCCATTATGATGATTGCTGGCGTGCAGCAGGCTCGGGTGCGGTCGCTCGACAGTCGCCGCACGGAGGCTCAATTGCAGAACATTCCCTTCTTCGGCGACGGCCGCCGAGCGGCGAGGTCCCGGCCGCCCCAGGCCGGAACCCCGCCGCGCCATCAAGCCCTTCCGGCTCCGGTCCACCGCCCGCCGTCGATCGGCTTGCCGCGCGGAACCGGTCGTTTCCGGCATTTCGGAAAGGAGCATCGGATGGCGGTTCGTGTGTTCGGGAAGCATCGCGCCGGTCCTCCTGCTCATATCGGGTCGAGCGGGTAGATCGGGCGGCGCAGCTTGCGATAGGGAAGCATGCGCAGATTGCTTGCACAGGGGCCGCGCGTGCTGACCGTGTAGCTTGCCTTGGCGATGCCGTCATAGGCGCGGCGATGGGCGACGGCCGCCTTTACGCCGATCACCGAAAGCGCTTCCGGCTCGATGCCCTGCGAGCGCAGCTGGCCCAGATCGAATGGCGGCGTCTTGCGACTGGTGAGCAGCACGGTGACGGTTTCGTCGGCGACGATCACCGCGCAGGGACCCATGTCGAATGTCGCGCCCTGCGAGGCGGCGAGATGGCTGTTCAGGTCCTCGAGGCGGAAGGCGCCGGCGCTCAGCCGGACGAGCCGTGCCGAGACCTCGACCGGGCCTTCGTCGAGCGGGCTGCTCCTGCCGCCGATGCGCAGGCGCCGGACATCACCCGGCTGCGCATCCTGCAGGCCGGCAACGGCCTCGGGATCGGCGATCACGACCGCCGAGTTCTCCATTCCGTGCCGCAGCAGCCCGCGCAGCACGGCCGTGCAGTCGCCGCCCGCCCCGCCGCCGATATTATCGGCGGGCTCGACGACGATGTTCGGCCCCGGCGCATCGCCGATCGCCTTCAGCGCCGCATCGAGATCCCACTCCCGCGGCAGGCCGCGCTCGCGCAGCGCCATGGCCAGATCATCCAGCGACTGCAGATGCCGCTCGGCGGACGCGCGGTCACCCTCGGTGACCAGCGAGAACGCCACACCAGCATCATGCACGTCGGAGAAGGCAAACCCGGCCACGACATTCACCGCCCAGACCGCCGGGTCCTGCCGCTCGATGTCCCGGGCGCGCGCCTCAAGCTCCTTCATCGGATCGTCGGCAGTGCCCGTCCCGGTCGGCGGCCACATCAGCGGCAGATTGCGGACCGCCATCCACGGCAGTGTTGCCTCGTCGAGGCTGCGCGCCAGAAGGCGGGCGGACCGAACCGCGGAATCGCGGGCATCGGTGTGCGGGTTCTCGCGATAGCAGACGAGGCCGTTGGCGTTCCCGGCCATTGTCCGGGTGAAGGTCGCGTGAAGGTCGAACACGCCGAACACCGGCAGACACTCGGCGCCGGAAACGCCGCGGATGCGCCGCAGGAACTCACCTTCCGGATCATCGCATGCGTCGGTCACCGCAGCGCCGTGCAGCTCGAGCCAGATGCCGTCCAGCGGGCCCGACTGCAGCGCATCGCGCAGATCGGCCTCGAACGCCTGCCAGAAGCGCTCGAAAACCGCATGGTCGATCATCCCCGAAGGAAGAGCGGTGTACTCGACCGAGGCGATCAGGTCCCAGCCGTTCTCCTCCGCCACCTCCAGAAAGCCGTCCATGGCCGAGGCGTCGCCACGCCGCGCGAAAAGCGCGTCGCCCTGCCGGATATCGAACTGCGCCTCTCCTGTCCGGTCTTCCACGAATGTGTGGGTTTCATGGAAAAATCCCGCGAAGAGTATCCTCGGACGTTGCTTCATCTCACCCCGGTTCCGCATATCGGTCGGGATCCGGCTGGCCATCGGCCAACCCATATTCCCGCGAACCGCTTGCCTCCATCACTGCCGCATCGGACAGCGCCGCCTTCTATCGTTCAATAATATAGTACGACAGGATGCGTTCCTCGCTGAGAAGTAAAGGAGCAAACCCTTCATGCGTCAACCGGTTTTTACGGAATTATTGCGCTATCGCGACTTTTGCGCACTTTGAAGATATGGATGAATGGCTTGCAACCAAAAATTTCATCCTATATTGTAAGATGAAATCTAACTTGCCCCTCCCCCCGGCGCGTGGCAAGAAAGCCGACCATCAAGGAGAAGCGTTCATGGCTGATGCCACCCGCGAGCAAGGCCCTGCAGTGGAAGCGCGCATTCAGTCCATCGCCCGCGCCAAGGCGCTTCTCGATGCGATGGTCGAGGGCGACTGGGTTTCGCTGCGCGTGCTTGCCTCCAGAACCGGCCTGGTGAAGACAACGGCGTTCAACCTCGTCAACGCGCTCGTCGAGACGGGACTTGCCGAGCGCGATCCCGAAACGGGCTCCTACCGTCTCAGCCTGCAGCATGTGGTCTACGGCCGCGCGGTGGAACGCCGGCTCGACATCCTCGCCATCGCACGGCCGCATCTCGTGTCGCTCTGCGCCGAGACGCGAGAGACCATCAACCTCGCCCTGCCCTGCCCTGCCGACGCGGTCATCGTCGAAAGCCTCGAGGGCAGCCAGAACCTGCGCGTCTCGTCCTATTCGGGCACGCGCGCGCCCTATCATTCGACCGCCTGCGGCCGCGCACTCCTGGCCTATCAGAGCGACCATTTCCGCAAGTTCATCTATGCGGTCGGACCGCTGCTTAAGCTGACCCCCAACACCATCACCGAGACCCGTGAACTCGAGAGCGTGCTCGAGCGCTGCAAGACGGACGGATGGACCGTGGAAATGGAGGAGAACGAACTGGGCAGCGCCTGCATCGCAGCGCCGATCTTCGGCCCGGGCGGCGATGTCATCGCGTCGGTCAGCATCGCCGGCCCCGCCGCGCGCTTCGATCCCAGGACCGTGCAGCGCTTCGGCACCCTGCTCGTCGCCAATCTGGCGCGGATCAGCCACGACC
Source organism: Nitratireductor pacificus pht-3B (assembly GCF_000300335.1). GTDB lineage: Bacteria > Pseudomonadota > Alphaproteobacteria > Rhizobiales > Rhizobiaceae > Nitratireductor > Nitratireductor pacificus. The sequence goes on from NZ_AMRM01000013.1 coordinate 84,247, forward strand.
TGACGCACTGACGCCTGCGGTTCCTCGCCCGGCGCGCCGTGACAGGCCGCGACCCGCGTCAGCCGTAATCGATGCGCGGATCGACATAGGCATAGAGCACATCCACAGCTAGATTGATCGCCACGTAGAGTATCAGGATGACGACGATGCAGCCCTGGATCAGCGGGTAGTCGCGCGTGCTGATGGCCTGGATCAGCAGCCGGCCGAGACCCGGATAGGTGAACACCGCCTCGGTGACCACGGCGCCGCCGATGAAGCTCGCCATCATCAGGCCGACGATGGTGATGAACGGCAGGAGCGCATTGCGCATGATGTGGATCCCCACCACCTGCCGCTCGGGTAGCCCCTTGGCACGCGCCGTGCGCACATAGTCCGCGCGCAGTTCACTCACCAGCGAGGCGCGCAGAAATCGCGCCAGGATGCCCGACACGTAGACGCCCAGCGTTATCGCCGGCAGCAGGAGATTGCGGATCGCCGTCAGCGGCTCTTCCCAGATCGGCACGTAGCCCGAGACGGCAGGCAGCCAGCGCAGGTCCACCGCGAACCAGAGGATCAGCAGGATGCCCAGCCAGAACGTCGGCACGCCAAGCGCCAGCGCACTCCAGGCCGACAGCGCGCGGTCGATCCACGAGCCGGGCGAGATCGCGCTGATGACGCCGACGGGAATGCCGAGTGCCAGAGCGACGAGTGTCGCCGCGACGGCCAGATGCAGGGTCGCCGGCAGACGCTGGCCGATGAGGTCGACCACGGGCTCGCTCGCATAGATCGAGACGCCCAGATCCCCAACGGCAGCCCTTCGGAGCCAGTCGAGATACTGCACGACCACCGGCCGGTCGAGACCATATTGGGCGGTGACGGCGGCGATCTGCTCCGGTGTCGCGTTCTCGCCCACCAGCCCGGCGACCGGACCGCCGGGCACCGCATAGAGGATCGCCCAGATGCCCAACGAAGCAATGAGCAGGACGGGCACCAGTTGCACCAGACGGCGAAGCACGAACCCGATCATGACGCGGTCCTTTCGATCTGGACGCCGCCGGCGTCATGGCGGTCTTCGAGGAGCGACGCCAGCGCGCGCCCGATCACGTCGAAGGAGAGAATGGTGAGTGTCAGGATGACGCCCGGGAGGACCGCGTAGTAGGGCGCCTCGTAGAGATAGGACTTGCCCGTGCGCAGCATCTCGCCCCAGCTCGGCGTCGGAGGCGCCACGCCAACACCGAGAAAGGCAAGCGCCGCTTCGAGAAGGATGGCGACCGAACACAGGACCACGACCTGGACCAGGATCGGACTCCACGCATTCGGCAGGATCGTGCGGAACATGTTGTATCCCGAAGAGCCGCCGAAAGCCTCCACCGCTGTCACGAAATCGCTCTTGCGCAACGACAGGACGCGGGCGCGGGTGATGCGGGCGAAATTCGGAATGCCGGTGATGCCGACAGCGATGAAAGCCGCCATCTGGCTGCGTCCGAGAACGGCGATCAACGCCATGGCGAACAGGATCGCCGGCAGGGCGAGCAGCACGTCGATGAAGCGCATCAGCACCGTGTCGCGCCAGTCGCCGAAGAAGCCGGCGACAAGGCCGACCGGAATGCCGACGGAGGCCGCGATCACCACCGCGGCCGCCGCCGTCGAGAGCGATGTGCGGGCGCCGTAGATCACGCGGGCGAAGATGTCACGGCCAAGCTCGTCCGTCCCGAACCAGTTGGCGGCGGACGGCCCCTTCAGCGCATCCGTCAGCCTCTGGGCAAAGGGGTCGATTGGCAGAAGGTCCGCAAACAACGAGACAATCACCATCGCGGCCAGGAACAGGAGGGCGGCCGCACTTGCCGGGCGCGCCATCAGCCCGCTCAGCAGCCACAGGGTCGAATTCCACGCCCGGTTCATCGCGAAACCTCCGCAAGCGCGGCAGGATTCTGCTCCAGCGGGCCGGCATGATGACAAGCTGTCCAGGTCGCCAGTCCCGGATAGGGCCGGAAGGCAGGAACCTCTGCGCAGCAGCGGGCATCTGCGCGAAAGCAGCGCGGGTGAAAGACGCATCCGGAAGGCGGCGCGGCGGGGCTGGGGATCTCACCCTCCAGCACGATGCGCCTGCTGCTGTGCCGCGCCGCCGGGTCTGGATCGGGGGCAGCCGACAGGAGGCTCTGCGTATAAGGGTGCACCGGGTTGCTGTAGAGTTCGTCGCGCGTGCCCTGCTCGACGATGCGGCCGAGATACATGACGGCGACACGGTCGGAGATGTGGCGCACCACGGACAGATTGTGCGCGATGAACAGATATGAAAGGCCCAGCTCCGCCTGCAGGTCCTGCAGCAGGTTGAGGATCTGCGCCTGGATCGACACATCCAGCGCGGCGACCGGTTCATCGAGAATGACCAGGCGCGGCGCGAGGATCAGCGCCCGGGCGATGCCGATGCGCTGCCGCTGGCCGCCGGAGAACTCGCTGGGATAGCGGCTGAGCATGCTCCGTGACAGGCCGACCATGTCGAACAGTTCGGCCACGCGTTCGGCTCCGCCCATCTCGTCATAGAGACCGTGGATGCGCAGCGGCTCGGCAACGATGTCCTCGGCCGGCAGAACCGGATTGAGCGACGAATAGGGATCCTGGAAAATATACTGCATCCGGCGGCGCGCCTTGCGCTTGTCGGCCGGACCGAGCCGGACCATCGACTGACCGTCGAAGCGGATGTCGCCGGCGGTCGCCTGCACAAGGCCCATCACGGTCCGGCCGATCGTCGTCTTGCCGCAGCCCGATTCACCGACCAGGCTCAGCGTTTCGCCCGCCCGGACGCTGATATCGACGCCATCGACAGCCCGAACCCATCCGGTGGTGCGCTGCAGAACGCTCGACTTGATCGGGAAGTGGACCTTCAGCCCCTTCACGTCGAGCAGCGGCGGAGCCTCGGCCTCCGCCATCTTCGGCCTCGCCATCGCATGCACTTTCGGGGCGGGCGGCGCTTCATCGACGAAATGACACGCGGCATTCTGTTCCGAGGCGACCGTCGAAAGCGGTGGCTCCTCCTCGCGGCAGCGTGGGCGGCCCGAGCCGAGCGCGCAGCGCGGCTCGAAGGCGCAGCCCGCGGGCAAGGCGTGCGGCATCGGCGGCTGGCCGGGAATGGGGTCGAGCCTAACCTCGTCCGTGTCCATGCGCGGGATCGAGCGCAGCAGGGCGCGGGTATAGGGATGGCGCGGCGAACGGAAGATCGCCTCCACCGGCCCGGTCTCGACGATGCGGCCGCCATACATGACGGCAACCCGGTCGGCGACCTGCGCGACGACGCCGAGATCATGCGTGATGAGGACGACGGCGGCGCGCATCTCCGCCTGGCGGCGCGCCAGGACGGACAGCACCTGCGCCTGCACGGTCACGTCGAGCGCGGTGGTCGGCTCGTCGGCGATGATCAGCTTCGGCTGGCCGGCGATCGCCATGGCAATGACGGCCCGCTGGCGCATGCCGCCGGAAAACTGATGCGGATACTGCCGGACGCGCTGTTCGGGATCGGCGATATCGACATCACGCAGCAGCTCGACCGCGCGCCCTTCCGCCTCCGCCGGGCGCAGGCGCGACAGCGCCACCTGCCCTTCCGTGATCTGACGCCCGACCTTGAGGACCGGGTTGAGCGTGGTACCCGGATCCTGGAAGACGAAGCCGACATCCTCGCCGCGCATGCGCCGAAGCGCGTCGCGGCCTGCGCCGTTCACCTCGACCCCGCCAAGGGTGATGCTGCCCTCGACACGGGCCGTTTCCGGCAGCAGCCCGGTGACGGCGAGCGAGGTGACGCTCTTGCCGGAACCAGATTCGCCAACGATGCACAGCACCTCGTTCTGATAGACGTCGAAGTCGACGCCGCGCACGACCGGCACATGCCGGTCCGCGACGGCAAACGCCACCTTCAGGCCCCGTACCGACAGTACGGGGCCCGCATTTGCGGTTCCTTCCGCCAACCTCATTCCTTAAAGCCGATCGTACGGGCAACAAGGAGGTTGTCGATGTCGAGCGTGAAGCCGGAGAGCTTCGGCGAGGCCACGATCAACCCGATCTCGTAGGAATTGGTAGGAATGGCGAAGGACGATTCCACCAGCACCTGGTTGAGATGATCGTAGGCAGCCTTGACCGCCTCGTCCGGCCCGAGCGTCGTGTTCACCCGCTCGATCGCGGCGACATATTCGGGGAAGGGATGCGGATCCTTCAGCACCGGGTTGTTCGCCGTCCTGTAGATGCTGTTGGTGGAGACGCGCGAGGGAAACTTCTGGACGTTGCCGACGCCACCGAAGGTCGCCTTGTAATCGCCGGACAGTTGCGCCTCGACATATTCCGACCCTTCACGCACATCGAGCTCGATGTTGATGTCGAGATCAGCGAGCGCAGCCTGCACGATCTGGCTGATGGTGGTGGAGGCGGCGTCCGTGCCGTAGACCAGAAGCTTCCAGTCTTCCATCTCGGCCTTGCTCAGGCCGGATTCGGTGAACAGTTCCCGCGCCTTGTCAGGATTGAACGCATATTTCTCCGTGTAGGACGCATCGAATGCCGGGCTCGCGGGCGCCCACGGCAGGGCAACCACCTCGCCGAGGCCGGCATAGCCGACGCGCAGGATGCCCTCGCGGTCGAGCAGATAGTTGAAGGCCTGGCGGAACTTGGCGTTGTCGAAGGGCGCCTTGGTGGCGTTGATGCGGAACACCTGCACCAGAGGTCCGGGGCCACGGATGACCTGATAACCTGCGTCCTGCAGGCGCACTGCGCTTCTTGCCGCGCCGCCGTAGACCATCTCCAGACCGCCGGATTCGAGCGCGGCGCTGGCCGACGCGTCGTCGCTGAAGATCGTGAAGCGGACTTCGCCAAGGATCGGCTCGTTCTCGCGCCAGTAGTCCTCATTGGCCGTCAGCACGATGTTCTGGCCCACGGCGCGGCTGTCGAGCTTGTAGGCGCCGGTGCCGGCGGGAACCGTTTCCACCGTCTCGATGCCGGCGGCCTCGATCGGCATGACGAACTGCAAGAGGTCGAGCATCTGCCGGTCGGGCGTCGCCGCCTTGAAGTTGATCACCACCGTCTTGTCGTCGGGCGTCGTCCAGTCCTTGACGATCGCCATGGTGGAGTAGACGTTCTTGCCCTTCTTCGGATCGGTCGCCTTCGCCAGCGTGGCGGCGATATCCGCCGATGTCAGCACCGCGCCGGAATGGAATTTGACGCCCTCGCGCAGGGTGACGCTGACCGACATATGGTCTTCGGCGATTGTCCAGTCCGTCGCGAGGCTCGGGATCGCCTCGCCTTCCGGCGTGTATTCGATCAGGCTGTCATAGAGGTTCTTGATCAGCGGAAAATTTACCGTCGAGAACTGCATCGGATCGAAATTGGTCATGTCGGCGAGCACGCCGACATGCATGGTCCCGCCCTGCAATTCCTCCGCCTGGGAAGGCGTCGCGATGACGAGAGCTGGCGCCGTGGCCAAAGCCAGTAGGACCCCCAGCGTCCTGATCGGTCGTAACAATGCGTTCTTCATGTCGATAGCTCCCATTCCTTGGTTTTGATTGCTCTTGTCGTTCCCCGTCATGCGAAGGCCTAGCGCTGCAGCACCCCCTCGCCCGGCTGTGACGAATGCGCCCTCCAGTCGTCGAAATGCTCCAGCGGATACATGGGCCGTGGCACGCGCCGCCACGGCAGCGTCATGACGTCGGATTGTCCGGGCCCGCGCGTGTCGGCACGAATGAGCCGGGAGGCGATCGGCGCGAAATACTGGAAGTTCGAGGCGGTCTTCAGCACCGCCATCTGAAAATCCTTCGGCTCAACGCCCATGACCCGGTAGATGCTCGGCACGTTGCCGGCCACGCCGCGAAGTTCCGTGATCAGCATGGTCACCGGCCCGATCTCAAAGATTACGGCGCAGCCGATATCCACCTCGCTCTGCTGGTTGTAATCGATCTTGACGACGCCACCGCCGACCTTGCGCACGATGCCCGTGACCTCGAGCGGCTGGAAGAAATTGTCCGCCGTGTCGCCACCAAGGGCGAGCGTGACCTCCGCGCCCTCGCCTGCGGCGGCGAGCTTGTGAGCTGCCGCAGGCGAGATCATCGGCACCAGCGCCTTTCCCTTGATGCCCAGCCGCAGCATTGCTTCGAGGATCACGTTGCTGTCGCCGCCGGCCCCGCCGAACACCGTGTCGCCGGTGTCGCTGATGATGACGACGCCTTTTTCCGCCGCATCGGCCTGCAGCACCGCCTCGTCCACCGGAACCGCCTCGCGCACCTGAAACGCGTCGCGCAGCGACCAGCAGAGATCGGCCAGTTCGTCGGCCAGCTTCTCCGCCAGCGCCTGGTCGCCATTGGTCACGACGATCGTCGACCAGCCACCCTCCGCGACGTCCAGCCATGGCTGCATCGGATAGTTCGATGCCTGCAGCACGCGCGGATCCTTCTCCATCTCCCGCGCCCGGTCGAACCAGATCTTCATCGGTCCCTGCGAAGTGAGGAATTGTTCCTGATGCGAGACGAGCGGGATCTTTCGCCAGGCCATCACGGGTTCGAGCTTCTCGGTGATGATGCGCAACAGGAGCTCGGCACCGATCACGCCGGTATCGAACGTGTCGTGCGGCTGCGTGCGATGTCCGACGATGGCGTCGCAATTGTCGATGATCTTGCGTGTGACGTTCGCGTGATGATCGAGGCCGAGCACGATCGGAACGTCCTTGCCGAGCAGCGACCTGCACAGTTCCACCTGCGCGCCCTCGACATCGTCGACGCCGTCCGCGGCGCAGGCGCCATGCAATTGCAGCGCCAGGCCGTCGATCGGCCCCGCCGCCGTCAGGCCTTCGCGGATCTTCTCCTGGAAGAATTCGAACGCCTCGCGGCTGATGCGCCCGCCGGCCAGCGAATAAGCGCGAATGATCGGCACGGACTCCACCTGAAGGCCGCTGTCCTCGACGGCCTGCAGATAGCCCCCAACCTGCCCGTAACCGCGCATCGTCTCAAAGACTTCCGCACCCTCGAGAATCCCGAATGAACGATAGTCGTTCAGGGTCGTCAGCTTCGGATTGAAATCGTTCGTTTCCTGCGCGATATGTATTACTGCGATCCGCACGGCTCTTCCCTTTTGTGTTCACGCAAAGGAAACAGCAATCTCCCGAAATTCAAATTGAGATCGCCGATTCCCCATTTTTTACTTATATTTATTCGCAAAATTACTTTTGCCGAACGAGAGGGTCAACGACATCCGGTTTCGCCAGGAGGAACAAGACAAGACCCCTCACGCGCGCAGCTCGACAGGAGAGAGCGCGAACTCCGGGCGCGGCGCCATGGAGCCGATACATGTCGAGATGCGCACGGCGGCCTCCTTCAGCGCCTCCGCGGCGCGCGCCGTCATGTCCTGCCCGCGCATGCGCTTCTCGGGCGCCGAAAGGCTCATCGCCGCGACCGGGTAACCGGTACCGTCGAGGATCGGCACACCGATGCACATCAGGCCGTCCTCGTTCTCGCCGATCTCGACCGCGTAGCCGCAACGGCGCACGTCGCTCGCCTGCCGTCGCAGGCTGCGTCCGTCGGTCAGCGTCCTGATGGTCATCGCCGGTAGCGCGGCGCTCAGGATCGGCTCCATCGCCTCGTCCGGCAGAAAGGCGGCCATCGCCTTGCCGAGCGATGTCGAGTGGATCGGATGCCGGTGCCCCACCCGCGCCTGCATCCGCACGGGCCGTTCGGCGCCAACGATGTCGATATAGACGATCTCGCCTTGCGCGCGGACGGCCAGGTTGACCGTTTCGCTGAACGCTTCCGCGAGCCTGTGCATCTCGGGCAGGGCATGGTCGCGCAGGTGCTGCCGGTCGCGGTCCACCTCGGCCAGATCGCGGAACCGGGGACCCGTGCGATAGCGGTCGCGGCGCAGGTCATATTCCAGGAACGACGCTGCCGAAAGGCTCTGCAGGTAGCGGAAAACGGTCGTCTTCGGGAGTTGCACGGCGTGCACCGTCTCGGTGAGCGTCACGTCGCGCCCCTGGCGCGTCACATACTCGAGAACCTGCAGGGCCCTCATCACCGGTTGAACGACATAGTCTTCGCCGATCGCGCTCATTGCCTCACCCTTTCATGTCCCGCAGCGCATCGGCCACCGTCGGCCAACGCTGCCTGCAATCCTTTCTCCGGGTGCGGAGGCGATCAGAAATAGGTCTTCAACGCCTTCGTCACCCGATACTGTTCATCGACCACCAGCGGCATCGACCATTTGTCAAAGGTCGTGCAGGGGTGGCCGATGCCGAAGCCGACCATGTCGCCGAACGCCAGCGGGCTGTCCTGCGGCACGGTCAGATGGCAATGCTGATCGTTGAGCGCGACGGTTTCGTGCCCACCGGGAATCGGTTGCGGCGCATCCATGCCCGATGCGGGACGGTACCAGCGCTGCGGCTGCGGCAGGCCGGCGTCGAAGCCGACATCCCGCTTGCCCATGGTCAGCATCACGCGGCCCGCCTCCGGCCGGGATTGCACATAGGCCCAGACCTCCAGCGCCGGCTCCAGGCCGCCGGCAGGGAGATTGAGCGTCGTTTCCGAAACAATGCGCTGGAAGGCCTTTGCGTAGCCCATTGTGTCATGCGTCAGGTAGCAGCCCGAGCGCAGGACCCGCAGGACCGGCCGGGAGAACGACACGCGGTCGAAGCGCTCGCCCACCCGGTCGAAGAAGGACGAGCCGCCGGCGCTGATGACCACCGGCGCCTCCCCCGCAACAAGCCCTTCATCGAGCGCAGCCGACGCAAGTGCTGCGACATCGTCGATCAGCTCGTCGGCCGCCTGGGGCGTCGGCAGCACACCCTCGAAACACTCGAAGCCGGCGAGTTGCAGGCCGGGCATCGCCGCGATGCCACGCGCCAGCGCCAGCGCCTCGGCGCGCGTCCGAGCACCGGTTCGACCACCTGTGAAACCGGCCTCGACGAGGATGCGCAGCGGATTGCCGGGCGGCGGCGGATTGCGCCGCGTTGCATCGGCAAGCAATGCCAGTCCCGCCTCGCCGTCGGCCAGGCAATAGAGCTCCAGCGCCTCATCGCGAAGGGCCCCGAAACAGGCATCGGCGGCGGCACGGCCTACCGGCTGGTTTGCCAGCAATATTCGCTTCACCCCGAAACGCCGGCAGACTTCCAGCTGCTGGACCGTCGCGACGGTGATCGCCCAGGCGCCGTCCGCAATCTGCAGGTCGAACAGATGCGGCGACATGGTGGTCTTTCCGTGCGGCGCGAGCAGAAGGTCGTTCGCCGCCGTGAAATCGCGCATCCATGCACTGTTGGCCCGCAGAATGTCCTCGCGGATGATCGCAGCGGGCAAGGGAATGTCGCCGGCCAGCAGGCTCCAGCCCTGTCCGCCGACATCGCCAAGGCGCATCGGCGGCACGCCGAACGGCAGCCCTTTGGTCAGCGGGTCGAGCGGCTGTTCGTCAAGTGCCGCAACATCAAGTCGTGGAATCAAAGCCATGGGTTCGCATCCAGAGGCGAGATAGGGCGGCGAACCTTGGCGTAGGTGATCTTCGTCACATCCGCTGGATAGGGGCCGCCCGTGTCGAGATAGTGGATCTGCGCGGCGATCTTCGAGAAGGCCGCATAGAAGTGGTTCGAGGATTTCACCACGACCATCTTCTTCTGCGCAAGATCAATACCGAGATCGGTGAAGGCGGGCGGGCTGAAGGTCTGGGCGCGGCCCGTCACCAGCACGATGTCAAGATTCCCGATCGTTATGGATGCGGCCGGGCCGAGCGAGACCCAGCTCTGCTCGAACGGAATCAGCAGATCGTCGGTCGTCGCGCGCACCGTCACCACCGCGTCGACCGGCGGCCCCGACGTTGCGGCCGCCTTGCCGCAGAACCGCAGCGGTATGACGGCGCCCGCGCCGGCGCCCCGACAGAGCGACACCGCTGTCGGATCCCAGAACGCGCCGATGGCGGCCGGGATTTCCGGATGGCGCAGCAGCGTCTCGACCATCACCGATGAATCGCCGGCGACCCCGCCGCCGGGACTGTCCCAGCGGTCGGCGAAGACGATGGGCTGGCCTTCCTCGGCCAGCGCCAGGGCGACAGCCTCCTCCGGCTTGTAATGGCGCGGCCCGGCGCCGGAGCCCCCCCATCCGAGAATCTCGCGCCCCAACGCCTCGGCCAGCGCCCTGGCCTTCGGCCTGTTCGCCTCCCCGTCGGCGACCACCAGAACCTTGGTGCCAACGTCATAGACATCTGCTGCCTGGAAACCGTGCGCGACGGAAATGCTGAGAATGCCGTCCCGCCCCTCCATCGCAAGCATGCGATCGACGAAGGCGCGGCCGGGCTCACGGCTCGTCATGAAGCCCGACATGGCGCGGCAATCGAACACTTCGGAAACCGGCGCCACCTCGCCCCGCGCGGTCCGCAGACAGAGCTCCACCAGATCTTCAGCCCGGTAGAGAAAGTCCGTGTGGGGGAATTCCTTGAAGGCAACGAGTATATCGGCGGCTTCGACCCGCTTGTCGGTCAGGTGACAATGCATGTCGAGTTCCGCGCCGATGACGCAGTCCGGCCCCACGATGGCCCGCGCCCGCGCCAGGAGGTCGCCCTCGCAGTCGTCATAGTCGCGCGCGACCATCGCACCGTGCAATCCGAACAGGACGATGTCGAGCGGCATTGCCTGCTCGAGCTGATCTAGAATCTCGTCGCGCAGGCTTTCATAGGCTTCCCGCGACACCAGACCGGCGGGTTCCGCCCAGGTCGCCGTTCCCTCGATCAGCGTGAAGCCTTCAGCGGCGGCGCGCTGCCGCGCGGCGACAACGGGCGCCGAACACAGGGTCGGCGTCTGCGGATGCGTTCCGGGCGGGCAGTAGAAGGCGGACTCGAAAGCCGTCCTGTCGACGAACAGCGGCGAGAACGTGTTTGTCTCGGTTGCCAGAGAAGCGACGAAAACGCGCAATTGCTCCCTCCTTGCCGCCTTCGGCTTTCAATCATTCCATATTATAGAATAACTGCTGCCTATTGATCATCAATTAGCGGCCAGATCGAATACTTTGTCAACCGCGCACAAGATGGTTGCGCAGAAATTCCGCACAAACGCCTTGCAATTTGCGATTTCCCATAGTTTCAATGTCTCAGATTGCAATCTCACAACATCTTACAATGTAGAACAACAATCCAACATGCCGGGCGCCGGAACAGAAACGACCAACCCCGGTTGCGAAAGGGGCGGCGCATCTTCGCGGCAACAGCGGAACCCGTTTCAACCCATCAATGCGGTGAGGACACATGAGTAAGAAGCGCATCCTGCTCGCGGCGATCTTTCACGAGACCCACAGCTTCGTCGCGCAGAACACCACATTCGACGACTTCGCCATCAAGCGCGGCGAAGAACTCCTGCAACGCAGGCACGACGGCTCGACGATTTCCGGTTTCCTCGAAGTGGCGGAAGCGGAAAACTGGGAGGTGGTCCCGATCAGCGACTATTCCGCAACGCCGTCCGGCACCATCGACCATGCGGTGTTCGAACAGTTCTGCGACGAGTTGGAGGAGGGTCTCGTGAAAGCGCTCGCCGAGGGCGGTCTCGACGGGATCTGGCTCTCCCTGCACGGCGCCATGGTCACCACGCGCTCCGTCGATCCGGAAGGCGACCTTCTGGCCAGGATACGCGCTGTTCCCGGCGCCGAGACGCTGCCCCTGTTCGCCGTATTCGACCTTCACGCCACCATGACCGCGAAGATGGCGGCGCACGCCAACGGCCTCATCGGCTATCGCGAGAATCCGCACATCGATTCCAGGGATTCAGCCGTGCGTTCGGCGCGGATGCTGGCGAGGTCGCTGGCCGGGAACCTGCGGCCCAAAGTGTTCGTGCGCAACGCGCCGATCATCTGGGCGCCGCCCGGCACCGGCACGGCGGACCGGCCGATGCGCGACCTCGCGCGACAGGCGCGCGCGCTCGAAGCTCAGAACCCGGACATCTGGGAAATCAGCACTGTCGCTGGCTACGCCTTCTCCGACGTCCCCGACGCCGGCGTGGCGTTCAGCATCACCACCACCGCCCCGGAGCATGAGGCTAACCAGGCGCTCGATGCGCTGGAGCGGACGGCTATCGAGTTGCAGGAGCACGGAAAGCCCGAGGAATGGGATCTCGATGCCGCCCTGTCGGAAATCAAGACGAAAAGCGGCGGCCCCTATATCGTCGTCGAACCGGCCGACAATATCGGCGGTGGCGCGCCCGGAGACGACACGGCGGTGCTGCGCGGCTTCCTGAAGCATGGCTTCACCAATGCCGCAGTGATTATCGCCGATGCCGATGCCGTGGCCGCGCTCGCGGGCGCGAAAGCGGGAGAACGGCGCAAGCTGAGCATCGGCGGCCGGGGTAGCCCGCTCGGCGCCGGCCCGCTGGAGGCGGAGGTCGCGTTCGTCAGCCGCAGCGACGGCGCCTTCACGCTGGAGGACCGGAACAGCCACATGGTCGCCTCGCGCGGCATCCATATCAGGATGGGCGCTTCGGCGGTCGTCCGAATCGAGGGCGTGACCGTGCTGCTGACCAGCCTCAAGACTTCGCCCAACGATCTCGGGCAGCTCCGCTCGCAGGGCATTGTGCCGGAGACACTGTTCGCGATCGGCGTCAAGGCGGCCGTGGCGCACCGGCGTGCCTACGATCCCATCATGGCCGGCAGCTACACGGTCAAGACGGCCGGGCCGTGCACCAGCGCTCTGACCACCCTGCCCTATCGCCGGCTGCGCCAGCCAGTCTTCCCCATCAGCCACCAAAGGACCTGACATGACCATCGAATATCCGGGCGATCCGAACACGCCGCGTTCCCACCTGCCGTTCAGCCCCGCCACCCGTGTCGGCAACCTGATCTTCGTCTCCGGGCAGGCATCCGTCGACAAGACGGGCAAGATCATCCCCGACAGTTTCGAGGGCGAACTGCGCCGCTCCATGGAAAACCTGCGCAAGGTTCTGGAATCAGCCGGCAGCGATCTCGCGCATGTGGTGCAGACCCGCAACTATGTCCGCGACGACACCGACCTGCCGGAGTTCAACCGCCTGTATCTCGACTATTTCAAGCAGCCCTATCCGGCACGCACCACACTGTCGCGCTGCCTTGGCGGGCTGCGCTACGAAATCGACTGCATTGCCATCGCGAAAGACGAGCGCTCTTGAGCCGAAATACATGACACCAGCCAGTATTCCGCCAGACGGAACGGCATCCAATTTACAAAAATATGGAACTGACGCCAGTTACCGTAGGTATGATCAGGAGCATTGCCTTGTCACTTTCTTCAACCATTGGAAATCCGAAAACGGACTCCAGGTCCCTTTTGTCCTTCGAAAAATCCGCTGCGACCATCAAGCATAACTCCCAGTGGATGGCGGGAGGCGTGAACAGCAATTTCCGCCTGAACATCTCGCCGACGCCGCTGGTCTTCGAACGCGGAGAAGGCCCCTATCTCTACGATGTCGATGGCAACAAGCTCATCGACTACTATCTCGGCATGGGGCCGATGATCCTCGGCCACAACCCAGCGGCGCTGACGGCGGCGGTGAAAACCCAGATCGACAGCGGCATTCTCTTCGCCGGCCAGACGGCCGTGGAAGCGGAGGCCGCCCGGCTCGTCTGCGAGATGGTGCCTTCGGCCGAGCGCATGCGCTTCGGCAGCTCGGGCTCGGAAGTGGACCAGGCGGCGCTGCGCGTCGCCCGCGCCGCGACCGGCCGGCAGAAGGTGATCAAGTTCGAGGGCCACTATCACGGCTGGTTCGACAACGTCCTGTGGTCGACAGCGCCCGGCCTCGACGCTGCCGGCCCCTATGAAGCGCCGAAGGCCGTCGCCGGCAGCAAGGGCCAGCTCGCGGACACGGCCGAAACGCTCGTCGTCCTGCCGTGGAACGATCTCGACCTGCTGGAGGCCCGGCTGGCGAAGGGAGACATCGCCGCCGTCATCATGGAAGCGGCCATGTGCAATGCCGGCGCGGTTCATCCGGCCGCCGGCTATCTCGAAGGCGTGCGCGAGGCCTGCACGCGCCACGGCACGATCCTGGTCTTCGACGAGGTCATCACCGGCTTCCGTCTGGCGCCGGGAGGCGCCCAGGAGCGTTTCGGCGTTTCGCCGGATCTCTCGACCTTCGGCAAGGCCATCGCCAACGGCTTCCCCGTGGCGGCCATCGCCGGCCGCGCCGATCTGCTCGACCTGTTCTCGACGGGCGGGGTCGTGCATGGGGGAACCTATAACTCGCAGCCCATCGCCATGGCGGCGACGGTCGCCACGCTGAAGGCGCTGCAGCCATCGCTCTATGCCGGGATAGACAAGACCGGCACGCGGCTGATGAGCGGCATGCGGGAGATCTTCCAGCGCGCCGGCGTCAAGGCCTCGGTCGAGGGTTTCCCGCAGGTCTTCCACGTGGCCTTCGGTCTCGAAGAGCCGGCCACGAACTACCGGGACCTCGCCCGCATGGACAAGCAGGCCTATGTGGCGTTCACCACGGCTCTGCTCCGGCGCGGCGTGCGGGCGCTCGAGCGTGGCGCCTGGTTCATGTCGAGTGAGCACGATGACGCCGTGATCGGCCAGACGCTGGACGTGGTCGAGGATGCGGTTCGCCAGATCAAGGCCGACGGCGCGGTCTGACTGCCCCGTGAGCGACAGGCCGACCGGGCTGTGCGAAAGGCTGCGCTGCCCGGCGGCATTTTTAGCGTTCTGCTTTGCCGATAGGCTCGTTCAAACTTACGCTGAAACGTTGGATGTACCTATCCCCTTGTTTTTCCGCGTTTATGCGGGCGGCATGTGATTCCACCTGATGGCAAAAGGCTATAGGTTGATCGCCCGCGGCCGCTGGGCGGCTGGAATCGAGACGCCGGAGTTCCCATGAGCGACAGTTCGACGAAACCACCCCTGCGTTCGCGCGCCTGGTTCGACAACCCCGACAATCCCGACATGACGGCGCTCTATATCGAGCGCTACCTGAACTTCGGACTGTCGCAGCAGGAGCTGCAGTCCGGCCGGCCGATCATCGGCATCGCCCAGACGGGCTCCGACCTGTCGCCGTGCAACCGGCACCATATCGAACTGGCCAAGCGCGTGCGCGACGGCATCCGCGAGGCCGGTGGCATTCCCATCGAATTCCCCGTCCACCCCATCCAGGAGACCGGCAAGCGGCCCACCGCTTCGCTCGACCGGAACCTCGCCTATCTGAGCCTCGTCGAGGTTCTCTACGGCTACCCGCTCGACGGCGTGGTGCTCACCATCGGCTGCGACAAGACCACCCCGGCACTCCTGATGGCCGCGGCCACCGTGAACATCCCCGCCATCGCGCTGTCGGTCGGGCCGATGCTGAACGGCTGGTTCCGGGGCGAGCGCGTGGGCGCGGGCACGATCGTCTGGAAGGCGCGCGAGATGATGGCCGCCGGCGAGATCGACTATGAGGGTTTCGTCCGGCTCGTCGCCTCGTCCGCCCCCTCCACCGGTTTCTGCAACACGATGGGCACGGCAACCACGATGAACACGCTGGCCGAAGCCCTGGGCATGCAGCTGCCCGGCTCGGCGGCCATTCCCGCCACCTATCGCGACCGCCAGGAAATGGCGTACCGCACCGGCCTGCGCATCGTCGACATGGTCCATGAGGACCTGAAGCCGAGCGACGTCATGACCCGTGCAGCCTTCATCAATGCCATCCGCGTCAACTCGGCCATCGGCGGCTCGACCAATGCGCCGGTCCATCTCAACAGCGTCGCGCGGCATCTCGGAGTGGACCTTTCGATTGAGGACTGGCAGACCTACGGCGAGGCGGTCCCGCTTCTCGTCAACCTGCAGCCGGCCGGCGAATATCTCGGCGAGGATTTCTATCACGCGGGTGGCGCGCCGGCCGTGATCAATCAGCTGATGTCGGCGGGGTTGATCCAGGAAGACGTACTGACGGTCAACGGCCGCAGCATCGGCGAGAACTGCCGCAACGCCGCGATCGAGGACGAGAACGTCATCCGGCCCTTCGGCCGGCCCCTGCAGAAGGACGCGGGGTTCCGGGTGCTCTCCGGCAATCTGTTCGATTCCGCCATCATGAAGCTGTCGGTGATCTCCGAGGAGTTCCGGCGGCGCTACCTGTCGAACCCGGACGATCCGATGGCGTTCGAGGGTCGAGCCATCGTCTTCGACGGTCCGGAGGACTATCACGCAAGGATCGACGATCCGGCGCTGGCGATCGACGAACACTGCATCCTTTTCATGCGCGGCGCGGGGCCGATCGGCTATCCGGGCGCCGCCGAGGTCGTCAACATGCGCGCGCCGGACTATCTGCTCAGGCGTGGCGTCCACGCCCTGCCCTGCGTCGGCGACGGCCGCCAATCCGGCACCTCCGGCTCGCCCTCCATCCTCAACGCCTCGCCGGAAGCGGCAGCGGGTGGCGGGCTCGCGCTGCTCAAGACGGACGACCGCGTGCGCATCGATCTCGTGAAGTGCACTGCGAACATGCTGATCGACGACGCCGAGCTGGAAGCGCGGCGGAAGGCGCTGAAGGCTGCCGGCGGCTACGCCTATCCGGCGCACCAGACTCCCTGGCAGGAGATCCAGCGCGGCCTCGTCACGCAGCTCGAAAGCGGGATGGTGCTGAAGCCGGCGGTCAACTACCGGCGGCTCGCCCAGGGCGGTGCCGACGGAACCATGCCCGGCGTGCCACGAGACAACCACTGACGCATGCCCCGGGATAAGACGAGCCCCGCGGGCGAACGCCCGACCGGGCTGCCGCTCCTCAGTGCTGCAGGATCTTGTCGAGGAAGTCCCTCGCCCTCTCCGAGCGCTCGTCCCGGCGCTCGAAGAAATCGTCCTTCGGGCAATCTTCCACGATGCGGCCGCGGTCCATGAAGATCACGCGGTTGCTGACCTTGCGGGCAAAGCCCATCTCGTGGGTCACGACGATCATCGTCATGCCTTCCCGCGCCAGCTGCATCATCACTTCCAGAACCTCGCCGACCATTTCCGGATCGAGGGCGGATGTCGGTTCGTCGAACAGCATCACCATCGGGTCCATGGCGAGCGAACGGGCGACGGCGACGCGCTGCTGCTGCCCGCCCGACAAGTTGCCGGGAAACTTCTCGCTGAAGGCCTCCATGTCGACGCGGCGCAACAAGAGCATGGCGCGCTCGCGGGCCTCGGCCAGCGGGCGCTTCAGCACCTTGGTCTGCGCCAGCACCAGATTGTCGAGAACATTCAGATGGGGAAACAGCTCGAAGTGCTGGAACACCATGCCGACGCGGCTGCGCAGCGCCGTAAGGCGCGTCTTCCGGTCGGTGACGACCGTGTCGGCGACGCGGATTTCACCCTGCTGAACCGGCTCCAGCCCGTTCACCGTCTTCATCAGGGTGGATTTCCCCGAGCCCGACGGTCCGCAGACGACGACGACCTCACCCTTGGAAACCACGGCGCTGCAATCGTCGAGCACCTTGAAGTCCCCGTACCACTTCGAAACGTTCTTGATCTCGATCATATCGTCACCATTCTTCATGCTTTGCCGGGATTCAGGCGTTTCTGAAGCCACCCGGCCAGCCAGGTTCCCGCCGAGCAAACGACGAAGTAGACAACCGCCACGAAAATGAAGACCTCGACGACCCGTCCGTCGCGCTGGCCGATGCGGACGGCGGCGCCGAGAAAGTCGTTCATGCTGATCACATAGACAAGCGAGGTGTCCTTCAGGAGCGCTATGGTCTGGTTGAGCAGCGAGGGCGTCATGTTGCGGAAGGCCTGCGGCAGGATCACATTGGTCAACGCCTGCCAACGGGTCAGCCCGAGCGACAGGCAAGCCTGCATCTGCCCGCTGCGCACGCTGCCGATGCCGGCCCGCACGATCTCGCAGAAATAGGCGGCCTCCGCCAGGACGAGGGCGGCGAGCGCCGCGTAGATCGGGCCGACCGTCAAATTGGGGTCCCCCGTCAGCACCCGCATCACGCCGGGCATCATGATGTAGAACCAGAAGATCGTCAGGATCAGCGGGATCGACCGGAAGAGATTGACATAGCCCGTGGTGAGCGCCGCCAGCGGACGCGGACCGAACATGCGGCAGATGGCCAGGACGGTTCCCAGCGCGATGCCCAGAACCACGCCGACGACCAGCAGGAGAAGGGTGGTCTGCAGGCCCTGCATCAGATAGGGCCAGGCCCGCAGGATCGTCCCCCATTCGAAGGCGTAATTCATGACGCTGCTCCGAGGCTTCCGGCGATCCGTGTGCAGCGCTCGACGGCACGCATCAGCAGGATCACGGTGTAGGTGATCATCATGTAGATCAGAGTTGCCGCGGCGAAGAACTCGAAGGGCTGGGCGCTGAACTCGCTGAGCTGGTAGGTGGCTCCCGCGAGCTCGAGCAGGCCGATGGTGAGCGCCACGGAAGAGTTTTTGAACACGTTGAGAAAGTCGGACGTCATCGGCGGAATGACGATGCGCATCGCCTGCGGCAGGATCACGTAGCGGTAGGACTGGGCCGTGGTCAGCCCGAGCGACCGGCCCGCCTGCTTTTGCCCCGCAGAGACGGACTCGATGCCCGAGCGGATATGCTCCGAGGCCTTTGCCGCCGTGTAGAGGGTCAGTCCGACCACCACGGTGAAATACTGATTCAGCAGCGGGTCCATCCGCTTGATCGCAGTGCCCCAGGCGGTGGGCAGAAGTTCGGGCACCACGAAGTACCAGAGGAAGAGCTGCACCAGCAGCGGGATATTGCGAAAGATATTGACGTAGGTCGCCGCCAGAAAGCGCAGGACGACGAAGTCGAGCGTGCGGGCGATCCCGACGGCCGCTGCGATCGCGACCGCGAGGACCCATGACAGCGACGAGATCGCCAGTGTCCACAGCAGGCCGCGCAGCAGCAGGTAGCCGTAGGCGCCCTCGCCCGTTATTGAGGGCTGGAGGAAGATCAGCCAATCCCAGGAATAATTCATCAAACCGCCCATCAGGGATTGCGGCCACCCGTCTGCAAGCCGTTTGCCGGGTGAAGCCGCCTTCGGGTTGCGCGACGGACGGCCGCTGGCCGCCCGCCGGGCATCGGATCAGTCGTATGCGGCGTCGGTCGGCTGCTTGTAGAGCGCCTTCATCTCGTCCGAGAGCGGAACACCGAGCGTGATGCCGCCCTTAACGGCGATGGGCTGCTGGAAGTACTTCTTCTGAAGCTCCTCCATCTCGCCGCTCAGCATCATTCCGGCGATGGTCTCATCGACGATCTCCTTGAAGCCGGCATCATCCTTGCGCAGCATGCAGCCATAGGCTTCCTTGCGCAGGAAATCGCCCGTCACTTCCCAGCGCTGCGGCTCCTTGGAGCGGGCCACCAGGCCAAAGAGGCCGGTATCGTCCATCATCGCTGCGTCGGCGCGGCCGGTTTCGACCATCATGAAGCCCTGCGAGGCCTCCTTCGCCAGAAGAATGTTGGCGCCCCAATCCTTCTCGCTGTTCATGGTGCGCAGCAGTTTCTCCGCCGTCGTTCCGGCGTTGACGACCACGGACTTGTCCTTCAGGTCCGTCCAGTTCCGGATCGTCGATCCCTTGTCGACTAGAAGACGCGGGCCAACGATGTAGAACGTGTTGCCGTAAGACACCTGCTTCTGTCGCTCGGTGTTGTTGGTGGTCGACGAACATTCGAGATCGAGCGTCTGGTTGGCGACGAGCTGGATACGGGTCGCCGGCGAAACCATCAGCCGTTTGACGGCCAGGTCGGGCAGGCCAAGCTTCTCCTTCACCGCATCGACGATGCGCAACGTGATCTGCCAAGAATAACCGTCCTGCTCGTTGTTGTCGTCCAGATAGTTGAAGGGCAGCGACCCTTCGCGGATGCCGACGGTGATCTCGTTCTTGGCGCGGATCTTCTCCAGCGTCGGCGATTCCTCGGCATGCGCCGTGCCTGCAAAACCGCCGAGCGCGGCGGCAAGAAGCAACTTCGTGATGATGCGATACATGGTATTCCCCTTTCTTCTTATCTCTTCAGCGTCAGTCTCTCGAAGCCTCGTTCCAGATCCTCCTTCAGCAGCTCGAACGGTTCGAGGCCCACATGGAGGCGGACGAGATAGCGGCCGCGCTCCCATTGGTCGATTTCACGGCTGGCTGCCGGTTCCGTGATCGAAACCAGGCTGTGCGGGCTGCCCCAGCTCGCACCGATCCTGAAGTGCTCGAGACCATCGATCATGGCCCGCAACGGCTCGATGCCGGTCTCATGCAGCAGGACCGAGAGAAGCCCGTTGCCGTTCCGGAAGAAGCGCGTGTAGCGCTCGTGATACCGGTCGGTGTCGAGCGGCGGGCTCAGCACGCGGGATACCGCCGGATGGACGCTCAGCCACCGGGCGAGTTCCAGCGCGCGGTCGGCGTGCTCGCGCACACGGACCTGCATGCTCGAAAGCCCGCGCATGACGAGATAGGCCTCGTCCGAAGAAACGCCGGTCCCCAGATTGGCCAGGAACGTCTTCAGGGTCCGGAACAGGGCCTCGTCGGCCACCGTGATCGACCCCATGCACAGATCGCCTGCGCCGGAGGCGTATTTGGAAAGCGCGGTGCAGCATATGTCGACGCCATGCGCGAACATGCTGGAGGCACCAAATCCCCAGCTGTTGTCGATCAGCACCAGGGCGCCGACCGCATGCGCCTCGGCGGCGATCGCCCCGATCTCCTGCATCTCCATCGTGTAGTAGCCCGGCGATTCAAGGACCACGGCGCGCGTTCCGGGGCGCAGCCTCTCCTTGATCGAGGCGGCATCGGAGGGAAAGAACTCGACCTCGACCCCAAGCTTCCGCAGCGTTTCCTTGGCGAAGCTGCGCGTCGGCCCGTAGGCGCAGTCGGCGATCAGAACATGATCGCCGGTGACGCACAGGGCCAGCAGCGGATGCGTCACCGCGGCGAGGCCGGACGGCACGGCGATCGAGCGGACGCCACCCTCGATCTCCGCCACCTGATCCTCAAGCGTGCGGATTGTCGGCGTCCCATACAGACCATAGGAAAACCCATCGAAAAGTAGGCCCTGTCTGTTAATAAACGTCTCCGTATCAGGAAACAAAACCGTCGATGCACGATGTAAAGGCGCGTTCAACTGTCGAAATTCAACCAATATATTGCCTCCGATACATCATAATATATACTGACATAAGCTTTGAATAGACCGGTTATTACGATATAATCTTCAATTTCCCGCATGTATGAGGCTACTCCGCCGAAACCGACCAGAGCAATACATTTGAAGTAATGACTTTATAATTTCAGCTTATACCTCTGAGGCCGCGCCAGCGATCAGCGGGCGGCGAGCAGACAGTCGATAAAGGCCCGCAGATGTTGCGACTTCTGGCGGTCGAATGGCATGATCAGGAGACTGCGGGATCCCACTGCCGGCTCGAAAGGACGCAGCACGATCTTCGAGCAGTCCAGCCCGCCGGCCGCATGCGCCGTCACGAAGCCGATGCCAACGCCGGCGGAAACCAGCGAGCAGATGGACGAGGCGTAAATGGTTTCGACGACGATGCGCGGAGCAACGCCCGCATCGCGAAAGGTGACGTCGATCTGCTTGCGCAGCCGGTCTTCCGGCACGTAGCTGACCAGGTCCTCGCCCTCCAGATCGCGGGGCCGGACCACCTCGAGACCGCAAAGCCGGTGTCTCGCAGGCATCGCGCAGAGCGCCCGGTGATTGATGAAGTTCTGGTAGTGAATGCCCGAGACGTCGATCTCGTCGGCGGCCAGGCCGACATCGAACTGCCCGCTTGCCACGCGGTCGCGCACGTCGCGTGACCACAGCACATGCAGGGTCACCCGGATATCGGGATGCTTGGCGCGGAACCAGCTTATCGCCCGCGGCACGACCGAGGAACTCAGCGCCGAAAGGCTGGCCATGCGGATCTCACCCGCCCCGCGGTCGCGGATCCAGGCGGCGCTGGTGCGCAGCTTGTCCATGCCCTGAAACGAAGCCTCGACGTCCCGGTAGAACAGCAGAGCCTCCGGCGTCGGCAGAAGACGGTTGCGCACGCGATCGAACAGCGGGAAGCCGATCTCCGCCTCCAGTTCGGAAAGCGAGCGGCTGACCGCCGGTTGCGTGATGTTCAGCAGCTCCGCCGCGCGCGAGGCGGTGCCCGACTTCATGACCATCGCAAAAATCTCGACCTGTCGATGATTCATGACGCTGCCTCCCGCGATCCCCCTCATGCCCAGCGAACCACCTTTGCGCCCGCCAGCTCGGGCCGCGCTTTCGCAGCGCCCGCACGGAACCATTTCCCTCTCTGCCGCACCGAGCGTCAAGAGGCGCGCCGCGGCAAATTCCAGGATGCAAATTTTGAATGCGACAAGATCTCAAAAGCATTGTATATTTGCTTCTATCATCCATAAGCAAATGCCCAACGCATTCATAACAAAAGGGGAACACCGATGAAACGCAGACTTGGATACCTGTTCGGCGCCGCCCTCGCGGCAGCGGCCGCCTTCTCGGTTCCGGCACGGGCCGCCGAGCTGATCGTGGCCACCGACACCGCTTTCGTGCCGTTCGAGTTCAAGGAGGGCGACAAATATGTCGGCTTCGACATCGACCTCTGGGATGCGATCGCGCAGGATATCGGCGTGACCTACACGCTGCAGCCGATGGATTTCAACGGCATCATTCCGGCGCTCCAGACGAAGCAGGTCGATGTCGGCCTCGCCGGCATCACCATCAAGGACGAGCGCAGGAAGGTCGTCGACTTCTCCGACGGCTATTACGACAGCGGCTTCCTGTTAATGGTGCCGACGGACAGTGCGATTCGTGGGCCGGAGGACCTGAAGGGCAAGACCGTCGCGGTCAAGACGGGCACCTCCGCCACCGACTACGCCAAGGAGCATTTTACGGAATCGGAGCTGCGCCTCTTCCCGAACAGCGACAACGCCTATCTGGAAGTCGCCACCGGCAGGGCGGACGCTGCGATGCACGACACGCCGAACGTGCTCTACTACATCAAGACCAACGGCCAGGGTAAAGTGAAGTCGGTCGGCGCGCAGATGATGGCGCACCAGTACGGCATGGCGTTCCCGAAGGGCAGCGAACTGGTCGCCAAGGTCAACGCCTCGCTCGCCAAGCTAAAGGCCGACGGAACCTACGCCCGGATCTACCAGAAATGGTTCGGCGCTGAGCCGCCCAAGAGCTGATCCCCGAACGGGACAACAGGCGCCGGCCCGCCGGCGCTCCTTCTTCGCAGGGAGACCAGAACCATGGAATTCGAATGGTCAGTCGTCTGGCAGGCGCTGCCGGAACTGTTCAAGGGCGCGCAGCTTACGGTGATGATCGCGCTGGCCGGGCTGGCCGGCGGTCTGGTCATCGGCATCGTCGCCGGCCTGATGCGCGCCTATGGCAATGCCCTCCTGAACGGCATCGCCTTCCTCTATATCGAGGTCATTCGCGGCACGCCGATCGTGGTGCAGGTGATGTTCATCTATTTCGCGCTCCCGCTGGCGGTCGACATCAGGATCAATCCGATCACCGCGGCCATCACCGCGATCATCGTCAATGCGGGCGCCTATATCGCGGAGATCGTGCGCGGGTCGTTCCTTTCCATTCATAACGGGTTGCGGGAGGCCGGCCTCGCGCTGGGCCTGCCTTCATGGAAGGTGCTGCTCTACGTGATCGGTCCGCTGGCCTTCCGCCGCATGATCCCGGCGCTCGGCAACCAGTTCATCGTCAGTCTGAAGGACACGTCGCTGTTCATCGTCATCGGCGTCGGCGAACTGACCCGGCAGGGCCAGGAGATCATGGCGGCGAATTTCCGGGCGGTCGAGATCTGGTCCGCCGTCGCCGTGTTCTACCTGATCATGACGGGAACGCTGACCCTCGTCCTGCGCCTCACGGAGAAGAGGATGAAAATCCTATGAGCCTCGTCGAATTCAAGAACGTTACAAAGAGCTTCGGCGCCATTTCCGTCCTGAAGGATGTCGATCTCACCATCGAGGAAGGCGAGGTCGTCGTGCTGATCGGCCCTTCCGGATCGGGCAAGTCCACGCTGCTGCGCTGCATCAACGCGCTGGAGGCGATCAATGGCGGCGACCTGGAGGTCGACGGGATCAGCGTCCGGGCCAGCCGGTCCGAGATCAGGCTGATCCGCCAGGAAGCCGGCATGGTGTTCCAGCAGTTCAACCTGTTCCCGCAGATGACGGCGCTCGAGAATGTCGCCTTCGGCCCCCGCCGGGTGCGCAATCTTACCAAGGCCGAGGCGCTCGAGCAGGCGCGCGCCCTGCTCGCCAAGGTCGGCCTCGCTGATCGCGGACATCACTATCCCTCGGAACTTTCGGGGGGACAGCAGCAGCGGGTCGCGATTGCCCGCGCCCTCGCCGTCAAGCCGAAGCTGATGCTGTTCGACGAGCCGACCTCGGCGCTCGACCCGGAACTGCGGCACGAAGTGCTGCGGGTCATGCAGTCGCTCGCCGAGGAGGGCATGACGATGATCGTGGTGACGCACGAGATCGGTTTCGCCCGAAAGGTCGGAACGCGCCTCATCTTCATGGAGAACGGCAAGATCGCCGTCGACGGAGATCCCGCCGCCCTTCTCGACAATGCCGACAACCCACGCCTGAAAGAATTCCTCCAGCATGTCCACTGACGCAGAGCATCGGCTGACCAACCTCACCCTGACGGGAAGCCACTACGATATCGGCCTGCAACTCGGCCGCCAGGGTGCGGCGGCGGTGCACGGCCATCTCGTCAGGACCCATGCGTGGGCGACCGTCATGGCGCTGTGGGATGACGAGCGTATGCAGGCGATGCGGTGCCTCGTGGAAGAGTGCTATCCACGCTACCTGCAGGAGCTTTGCGGCCTGGCAGATGGCCTCGCCCTGCCCTTCGACGACGTGTTCGCCTGGAACTGCCGCGGCGACGTCCGGGCGATGGCGCCGGATGGCTGCACCACTGTCCAACTGCCCGGTCCGGCTCCGGTCGTCGCCCACAACGAGGACGGCGATCCGGGCCTGCGCGCCGGCTGCGCTCTGGCGCGCATCGCTCCCGACGGCGACCGGGCCTTCACCACCTTCGTCTATCCCGGCTCAATCCCCGGCCACACCTTCGCAATCAACGACGCCGGCCTCGTGCTCACCGTCAACAACATCCGCTCGCGGCACGGCGGCGACGGCCTGCCGCGCATGGTGCTCGGCCGCGCAGTCGCGGGCTGCGAAAGCGCCGATGCGGCGGTGGCGCTGCTGCGCCAGGCGCCGCGCGCCGGAGCGTTTCACTTCACGCTGGCCGAGGCGCGCCGGACGCGGCTGGTCAGCGTCGAGTTCACCCACACACGCTGCTCGGTCGAGGAGATCGACCGGCCGTCCGTGCATGCGAACCATCTCGTGCACGCCGCGATGCAGTCGGAACCGCAGGTCGTCACCGCCTCGTCCGCCGCCCGGCAAAACAGGGGCCAGGAGATGCTCGACATCGCGGCCGGTCTGCCGGACTCCCTGCCGGATCCCCTATCGATCCTGCACGACAAGGCGTGCCCCGCGCTTCCCATCCACCGCACCCAGCCGGACGACCCCGACAACGAGAACACACTCGCCACGGCCGTTTTCAAGATCACGGGGGACGGCATCGACTGGTGTGTCTATGATGGCGCGGGAGCGGCGGTTCGTTCAGCAAGGACGCAGCCGGACTTCGCTTTATCGTGACACCGAGGGCATGAATGGTTTCGACAGGGCAGACGGCCGGATTTGCAAAACCGCAGACGGTCGAGGAACTCCGCAGTCTCACCATCAGCATCAACCGCGAGAATGCGGGCGTGTCCCTCGGCAACAAGGCGCTGGACGTGCTCGCCCGGCTGGTCGACGCGCCGGAGCAGACGGCGGTCCGCACCATTTCGGAACTGGCCGTCATCCTCGCGGTCAACCCCTCGACGCTGACCCGGCTGGCGCAGCGGCTGGGCTTCTCCGGGTTCAGCGATTTCCAGAGCGTCTTCCGCGAGGCGATCTCGACCGACGACCGCTATTTCTACAGCCGGCAGGCCGGGCGCCTTCTCTCGACGAAGGAGGACAGCGGCGGGGAACTGCACATCTTCGACCGGCTCGGGGCCGAAACCAAGAGCAACATCGACGGGTTCCTGAAGCAGCTCGAACCCGGCGCGCTACAGGAAGCCGCCGCGCTGCTTGCGAACGCCCACCGGGTGCGGGTTCACGGCGTTCGCCAGTTTCACGCCTTCGCCAGCTTCCTGACCTACGGCCTCGGCATGCTGCGCGGCGACGTCTCCCTCCTCGACGCGCCCCGCCTCGGCGTCGCCGAAGCCCTGGCGCAGCTGGAGAAGGATGACGTCGTCGTGGTGGCGAGCTGCGCACCCTACACCCGCAGCATCGCGAAGGTCGCAGAGATGGCCGCCCGGCGCAGCCTCGCCGTGATAGCAGTCACGGATACGCGCGCCTCTCCCCTCGTGGGACCCGCCCGACATGCCTTCTTCGTGCCGCATGCCAGCAGCTTCTTCAGCAACAGCATGGGCGCCTATATCGTCTTCTGCGAAGGCCTGCTCAATCTGGTCGCCCGCGAGATGGGTGATCGCGCGTTGACGAACCTCGCCTCGCGGGAAGCGCTGATCAGGGACATGAAGGTGGAGGGATAGGCGAGGTCGACAAACTACTGACCGTCAGTCATTTTTTGCGGCCGCGACGGGTCCCCGACCTCGACTCGCCCAACGCTTCACCGAAGCTTTGAATGGTCCTACGTCATTGTTTTTACGCGTTTATGCGAGCGATCCGTGCTTTCACCAGGCTGCAAGGCGCTGTGGCGGATCCCGGATTTCAGTTCACTGACTGACCGAAAGTCACTTGACTCGCCGCTCCAAGCGCCCGTATCAGAATTAACTTGAAAGCGATGATCAATTTTTGCGGTGCGCTCCCGATGAAGCGGGATCGCAGGAGGCTATTCATGTCCGAAATCGGCGAGGCGCTTGCGGGCTCGGAGCCCGCCACTCCGGCGCGAGGTCAAGAAGCAAACTCCCCCTTCTCCACATCTCCCAGGCTCGTGCGGGCTGCGCCGCTCTGGCGCCTTCTCGGTCCCGTTCGCGGTTATCTGATCGGCTGCTCCATCCTGTCGGCGCTGGGCGCCGCCGCCGGTCTCGCGCCCTATATCGCGATCGCCGAGATCGCGCGCGTCGCCCTGGCGGCCGAAAGCGTGGCGGCGGTCAGCGAAACGATATGGACATGGGTCCTCATCGGCATCGCCGGCGGCGCGCTGCGTCTCGTTCTCGTCTTCTTCTCCTCGAGGCTCGGGCACTATGCCGATGCGGAGATCCTGCACGACATCCGCGTGAAGCTCGTGCGGCGGCTCGGCGTGTTTCCGATCGGCTGGTTCAGGTCGGTCGGCTCCGGGGCCGTCAAGAAGGTGATGACGACCGATCTCGAGGACATGCACCAGCTTATCGCGCATGCGCTGGGCGAGATCATCGGCGCGGCGGTCGCGATCATCGTCGGCATCGGATACCTGATCCTCGTCGACTGGCGCATGACAGCGGTGACCGTGGCGGCGCTCCTGGCATGGGCGCTTTTCTTCAAGGTGGCGATGCGTTCGATGTCGCTTCACCTCGCCCGCCTGAATGCGGCGGAGGCGCGCATCAGCGCCGCGAGCGTGGAGTATGCGGACGGCATAACAGTCGTCAAAACCTTCGGAACGGGAGGGCGGATCCTGGAACGCTTCGCCGAGGCAGTGCGGGAACACACCGAGGCTTTCCGGGCCTGGGTCGATGAAACCCGTTACAGCTCCGCCGCTGCGCGATTGCTCGGTTCGGAGATGGCCGTTCTGGCCGTCGTCATGGTGACCGGGATCTGGATGATCAGCGGCGACGCAATGCAGGCCGCCGACCTCCTGCCCTTCCTGGTCGTCGGCATCGGCCTCCCCACCGCGATCATGCCAGCCGTGCTGGGGGAACAGGGGCTTCGCAGGGGCCGGCTGGCGGCGGGCAACATCGAGGATCTCCTGTCCCGGCCGGGGATTCCCGAAGCGCTGGTCGCCAGGACGCCGAACGGACACCGCATCGAGTTCGACAAGGTATCCTTCAGCTATGACGGCGTCTCCGATGCCGTGTCGGCCGTCAGCGCGATCTGCGAGCCGGGCACACTCACGGCTCTGGTCGGCCCTTCCGGCGCCGGCAAGTCCACGCTCGCGAGCCTCGTCCCGCGCTTCTACGACGTGAGTGCCGGCGCGATCCGTATCGGCGGCACCGATATCCGCGCGATCCCGACGCCTTTGCTTCTCTCCTCGATGTCGCTGGTGTTCCAGGACGTCATATTGCTGCGCGACACGGTGCGCGAGAACATTCGCATCGGCAGGCCCGACGCCAGCGACGACGATGTTCGCGCCGCCGCCAGGGCAGCGCAGGTCGATCACGTCATCGAACGTTTGCCGCACGGCTACGACACACCGCTCGGCACGGAGAGCGCCGGCCTTTCCGGCGGCGAGCGTCAACGCCTGACCATCGCCCGCGCGATCCTTTCCGACGCCCCGATCGTCATCCTCGACGAGGCCACCGCCGCACTCGATCCCGACAGCGAAAGCGCCGTGCAGGCCGCGCTGGCCGAGCTCACCGCCGGCAAGACGGTGCTCGTCATCGCGCATCGGCTGCACACCATCGCCGGCGCGCACCAAATCCTCGTCCTCGACGCCGGGAAGGTCGCGGAGCGCGGAACGCATGCCGAACTCATCGCATGCCGGGGGCTTTACGCCCGAATGTGGCGCGCGCAGCAGGGAGGAGAAGCAGCATGAGCCTGATCCGCCATCTCTACACACTCTGGCCCAACCCCGTTCTGTTGCTTCGGCTCGGTCTTCTGCAGGCCGTCATGGCGATCCTGCAGGGCGCGCTTCTCGGGCTGCTCGTCCCCATCCTCTCGGCGCTTCTGCGGGCCGACCCGGATTTCGCCGCCGCCAGGCCATGGCTGATCGCCGGCGCGCTCGGTCTTCTTCTCTATGGCGTCCTCAGCGTGATCGCGTCGCCGGTCGGGCTGGCCGCCAGCGGAGAGCTGGCGGCGCAACTCCGGCTTCACCTGATGCGCCATGTCAGCATTCTGCCGCTCGGTTGGTTTACGACCGAACGTAAAGCAAGGCTTGCGCGGGCGGTGACGGAGGATGTCGGCCACGTGGCGCATCTGGCCGTGGTGACGGGGGGGCCGGCGATCACGTCGCTGCTGGTCTCCGCCACGATACTGGTGATCACGTTCTTCATCGATTGGCGCATGGGCCTGCTGTTTGCGGCGATCGTGCCGTTCGCCTGTCTCGCGCTGCGGCACTCGGCGCGAATCGCGGACGAATCGGTGATCCTGCTGGAAGTGGCCAATACCGAGATTGCCGGCCGCGCCATCGAGTTCGGCCAGGCTCAACCGGTCCTGCGCGCCGCCGGCCTCGGCGAGACCGGCAGTGATCGCATGCGCGCCGCGCTCGAGGATCACAGGCGGGTGTATCGCCATGGCATGGACCGCTCCATGACTCCTGACCTCGCCTATACCGCCTTGGTGGTGGTCGGCATCGGGGCAGTGGTGGTTCTCGGCGCCTACCTGCTCCTCGAAGGCTCCAACTCGGTTGCCGTCACCGTCGCGCTCCTCGTTCTGGCCGTGCGTTTCATCGAGCCGCTCGGCGGGCTGATCGACCTCAACGGCGCGCTCCGCGAGATGGACAATTCCATCAAGCGCCTGATGGCGGTGCTTGACACTCCCGCCCTGCCGCAGAACCCGAACCCGGTGCGTCAGCTGACCGACGCGTCTATCGAATTCTCCGGAGTGAGCTTCGGCTATGGCGACAAGCCCGCGCTTAGTGACGTGACCTTCCGCTGCGCCCCGGGAACAACCACTGCGCTTGTCGGCCCATCGGGTTCCGGCAAGACGACCGTCATCCGCCTGATCGCCCGCTTCTTCGATGTCGGCGAGGGACGCGTGAGCATCGGCGGCGTCGATGTTCGCGACCTCGATCAGGAGGCCATGATGGATGACATCGCGATCATCTTTCAGGAGGTCTACCTCTTCGACGATACGATCGAGAACAATCTCAGGCTGGCCCGGCCGGATGCCACCGCGGACGATCTGGCGGCGGCGGCAAAAGCCGCGCGTCTCGACGAACTCATCGCGCGCCTGCCGGAGGGCTGGAAGACACGGGTTGGCGAAGGTGGAGCACAGCTTTCGGGCGGCGAGCGCCAACGCGTCTCCATCGCCCGCGCTTTCCTGAAGAAGGCGCGCATCGTCCTCATCGACGAAGCAAGTTCGGCGCTCGATCCCGAGAATGAGCAGGCCATCGCCCAGGCGATCGTCGCGCTTTCCAGCAACGCCGAACGCACGGTGATCGTGATCGCGCACCGGCCGACAACACTGGCGGCCGCGGACCAGGTGGTCGCCCTCGATGCGGGACGCGTCGCGGAGTTCGGTGCAACCGAGGACCTCCAGCATGCAGGCGGTTTCTTCGCCCGCCTCTACGGCCAGTACGCGCAGGCGCGAAACTGGCGCATCGCCCCTTCCACCAACCCGAACTGACAACACATCCAAGCATTCGAGCACGGCAGCCATCGGCGACCCGCTCCAGCCAAAGCCCAAGGAAACGCCCATGGCCTCCATCCCGCACACTCCGTCTGTACGACACAAACTCCATGCAGATTCCCGCGGGGAGCCAGCGAAGTGCTGGTCCGTCCGGCTGGCTGCATTCCTGATGACATCGACAGTGCTGATCCCATTGCCGGCCGTTGCCCAGGAGCAGGAGAACGCCGAAGGCCAGGCGACCATACTCGACACGATCACGGTCACGGCAAGGCGCCATGCCGAAGATGCACAGTCCGTTCCGATCAGCATCAAGGTCATCGAAGGCCGGGAGACGGAGCAGATCTCGCCCGCATCGTCGAATGCCGACATCGCCCGCTCGACACCGAATTTCGTCATGCAGGAATTCGGCGGCAACTACACGAATATCGGCCATATCCGCGGCGTCGGATCGCTGTTCCCCCTGTCGCCCGACGACACCTCCGTCTCGTTCAATGTCGATGAGATTCCGATGTCGGCGTTCGGCATACCGCCCTCGGCGCTCGACCTTTCACGCGTCGAAGTGCTGCGCGGCCCGCAGGGCACGCTCTATGGCCGCAACTCGCAAGGCGGCGCGGTCAATTTCGTGCCGAACACGCCCGAATTCCACCGTGAGTTCAGGCTGCGCGGGGAGATCGGAACCAATGGCTGGCACCTCGGCGAGTTCATCGCCAACATGCCGCTGATCGACGACACGCTCGCCGCGAGGCTGGCGCTTCAGTATTCCAGCCGCGACGGCGACATCCGCAACGTCGTGCAGGGCGGCGAGGACGGCGCGATCAGGGTCGGCGCGGCGCGCGGCTCCGTGCTCTGGACGCCGAGCGACGTCACCTCGGTTCTTCTCAGTCTGAACTACGATCGCAACGACGACGCCACTCCACTCTGGGTGATGCGCGACGCGGACTGCTACCCCTGCAGCGGGCTCAACCCCCGCAACGATTTCAGGCGCGAGCAATACGGCACCAAGCTCAGGGTCGAGCACGACTTCGATGCTTTCCGGTTCACGTCGATCTCGGCCTTCCAGTCGATGGAAAGCCCGCAGGTCATGGATCTTGCCGATGGCCTGGTCTATGGGGATTCGGTGAACGGGCCACGGGAGAACCTCTCGCTGGTGGAACTCGGCGAGCAAAACCTCTTCCAGGAATTTCGCCTGTCGTCGCATGACGACGCGCATGTCCGGTGGACGGCAGGTCTGAACTATTTCCAGTCGGATTTCGACATGCTCCGCCGGGCGGAGAACCTGACGGACCCCGCATTCTTCACCTATGGCGGACGGCTG
The DNA here is from genome assembly GCF_000300335.1 of Nitratireductor pacificus pht-3B. Classification (GTDB taxonomy): domain Bacteria; phylum Pseudomonadota; class Alphaproteobacteria; order Rhizobiales; family Rhizobiaceae; genus Nitratireductor; species Nitratireductor pacificus. The sequence goes on from NZ_AMRM01000013.1 coordinate 115,934, forward strand.
AACACCGAGATGCGGACGAGAAGCTACGCCGCGTTCGGCGAGGCCTCCGTTCCGCTCACCGACCGGCTGACCGGCGTCATCGGAATGCGCCTCACCCACGAGGAAAAGCGTGTCGCATATGTGTTCGACGGCGAGCCGCCGGATACGGTCGACTTCTTCCGGCAGGACGCATCCTTCAAGGATAGTTTCGTCACGGGCCGCGTCGGCCTCAACTACCAGTGGACCGACGATCTGATGACCTACGCCTCGATGGGCCGCGGCGCGGTGGCGGGCGGTCTTCCATGGGTTCCCTACAACGTGCCCTTCGGCATCAACGAGGCGAGCTTCCCGACCTCGCTGAGCTGGACCTACGAAGCGGGCTTCAAGGCGACCCTGTGGGACGGACGGGCGACGCTCAACGGGTCGCTGTTCTATAACGATGTGCGGGACGGCCATCTGCTCACATACGATCCCGCGATCTACAGTTTCACCGTCGCGGCGCTGGACTACGAGACCTATGGGGGCGAACTGGAGGCAAGGGTGCAGGTCACGCCGGACCTGACCGTGTTCGGCGGCATCGGCTACACCCACGCCACATTCGGCACGATACCGGAACCGAGCCTGACGGGCGCGCGAACGGGTGGGCGGGTCCCCGGCATTCCGCGCCTTACCGGCCATCTCGGCATGGAATACCGGATCGATGCAAGCCGCCTCGGCGTGAACCAGGGCGAATTCTACGTGAACGCGAACTACCAGCATGTCGGGTCGCGCGCGGTCGACGTGAAACGGACCTTCGACCTGGACGCCTATGGCGTCGTAAACGCCCGCCTCGGCTGGCAGGGCGACGATGCCGAGGTGTATCTGTTCGCGAACAACGTCTTCGACGAGCGCTACGAGATCATCGGCGCCAGCTATGGACCCGGTCTCGATCTCGTGCGCCCCGGCGTCGGCAGGACGATCGGGCTCGGCGCCAGCGTCAGGTTCTGAACATGACGATCACGCGAGAGGCCGGGCCGCCCGACGCGGCTGCGGCCAGGGATCCCCTCCTTTCAGACACCGCCGAAGCATGCTTCGGCGAGACGGCCGTCAAGGCGGAGAAGCTTCGCTTGCTGGTGTACACCCTGCTCGGCGTCGCACTGGTGGCAACGATGCTGATCGGGGTCTGCGCGGGCCAGTATCCCGTCGCTCCCGGCAAGGTGCTGTCGATCATTGTCGGGTACCGGACGGAGGGCGCCACGCTCAGCATGGATGAGCGCATCGTCACCCTTCTGCGCGGCCCCAGGATCGTTCTGGTCGCGCTGTGCGGCGCAGGCCTGGCGATGTCGGGCGCGGCGATGCAGGGCGTGTTCCGCAATCCGCTCGCCGCGCCGGAACTCCTCGGCGTCTCATCCGGCGCGGCCTTTGGCGGCGCGGTGGCGATCCTCTGCGGATTTGCCGGTGCTGCGCTGCTTGGCGGCGCTTTCGCAGCGGGACTGTTTTCGCTGGTCATGGTCGGAGCCATCGCGCGCGTGGGAGGACGCGCCGACACCACGACCGTCATCCTGACGGGCGTCATCGTCGGAGCCTTCTTCGCGGCCCTGGTCTCGGTCACGCAATTGCTGGCCGACCCCTACAACTCCTTGCCGGCGATCGTCTTCTGGTTGATGGGGAGCTTCGCCACGGCGACATGGGAAAAGGTTCTGCTCGCGACACCGGCGGTCGCTGTCGGAAGCTGCCTGCTCTGGCTGATGCGGTTTCGCGTCAACGCTCTCTCGCTCGGTGACGAAGAGGCCGGTGCCCTCGGGGTTCCCGTCGAGCGCGACCGCTGGCTGATCTTCTTCGGGGTCACCCTGATCGTCGCGACGACCGTCTCGGTCGCCGGGATCGTCGGCTGGGTCGGGATCGTCGTGCCGCATGTCGCACGGCTGCTGATCGGCCATGACCATCGCCACCTTCTCCCCGCGTCCGCGCTTCTGGGCGCGTCCTATCTTTGCGTGGTCGATACGCTGGCGCGAAGCGCGACCTCGACGGAAATCCCGCTTGGGGTGCTGACCGCCGTCATCGGCGCGCCCTTCGTCGCCGCCCTGCTCAGACGGCGCCAGCACGCCGAGGAGGCGATGGCATGATCCGGCTCGACGGTGCAGGCGTCCGCTTCGGCGCGCGCTGGGTCTTTCGGGGTCTTGACCTCTCGGTGAAGGAAGGCGCCTGCCTCGCCTTGCTTGGGCCGAACGGGCGCGGAAAGACGACGCTGATCCGTTCGCTGCTCGGCCTTCAGCCGCTGCACGAAGGCGGTCGCGCGGCACCCGCGCTGATCGGCTATGTGCCGCAGGCCGGAAATCTGCCGGCGCGTTATCGCGTGCTTGACATGGTGGTCATGGGCAGGGCGAGGTCCATCGGCGTGTTCGGCGCGCCCGGACGCGACGACTATGATGCCGCGCGGTCGGCGCTCACACGGGTCGGCCTCGCCGCCCTCTCGGAGCGGTCCTTTTCGGTTCTCTCCGGCGGGGAGCGGCAACTCGTTCTGGTCGCGCGGGCAATCGCTACCGGGGCGAAGACGATCGTGCTGGACGAATCGTCCTCGGCGCTCGACCTCGCCAATCAGAACCATCTCCTCGCGCTGATACGGGATCTGACGCGCGATCCGGCATTCACCGTCATCTTCAGCACGCATCATCCGCAGCATGCTCTCCATCTGGCGGACGATGTGGCGATGCTGATGCAGGGCGGCATCCTTCGCGGCCCGGTCGACACCGTGCTTACCGAGGAGAACCTGCACAAGCTCTACGGCGTCGAAGTCCGGCGTATCCCGGTGCCGGGCGGTTCCGACGCTCTGGTCCCGATGCTGGATCGGCTCCCGACACCCGGCAACACATTCCGATGAGAGAGGCTCGCAATGACTGAGATCTGGACCAGACGCAATCTTCTCGCAACCGCTTCGGCAGCTGTGGCGACATTCGGGCTCCTGGGGTGCAAGGACGGCGACGGTTCGGCCTCGCCGGTGACCGGTGACAAAGCCGTCAGCTTTCTCGATCTCGATGGCCGGACGATCAAGCTTCCCCGCCCCGCGGAGCGCATCGTCACGCTGGGGCCGCCCTATGCGGCCATGGCGCTCGCGGTCTACGGCTCGCCGGAACGCCTCGTCGGAATTCATCCACGCGCCCAGGACATGTTTGCCAGAAGCTTCGTCCGGGAACTGTTCCCCGAGGTGATGGACATCCCCACGAACATCGCGGTCGGCGGCGATTTCACGCCGAATGTCGAGGGGATCGCGCGGCTTCACCCCGACATCGTGGTGCAGTGGGCGGAGATGGGCGACGCGCTGATCGCCCCTCTCGAAAACGCCGGCATCACCGTTGCGCGCTACCGCTCCATCGGCGGGGCGGAAGCGACGCTTTCGGCCATGATGACGATGTTCGGTGAAATGATCGGCGATACCGGGCGCGCGGAGCGCCTGAATGCACAGCGCGGAGAGACCAGCCGGCGCCTGGCGGAGATGGTGCGCACGCTGCCTACTGGTCCTCGGCAGCGCGTCCTGCTGATGACGCGCACCGGTGAGGCGATGTATGCCTCGGGCGGCGGCAGCGAGGGTCTCTATTCCTACTACATCTACAGGGCCGGCGGCATCAATGTCGCGGAGGCGCTGCCGGATTACTCCCCCGTCAGCCGGGAGCAGGTCGCCGCCCTTGAGCCGGATGTGATCCTGCTCTTCGGCGGTGAAGGGGAAACCCCGGGGACGATCCTCGACGATCCGGTCCTTCAATCGACGCGAGCCGCAGCAACCAGGCGCGTCTATGTCCTGCCCACGGGCAGTCATTACTGGGGCGCCATCGGTCCCGACGACGCGCTTACGCAGACATGGCTGGCCGAACTGCTCTATCCCGACCGGCTTGAAAGAACCCTGCGCAACGAGATGCGGGAAACCTATCGCGCCATGTTCGATCGCGAGTTCTCGGACGAAAGGATCGACAGGATCCTGTTGCAGGAGACGAATGGCGTATCGGCCGACTACGACCGGTTCCTTGCGTGACCTCGTCCGGTCATTCGGCTCAAGGGATCTTCAGGCGCGGATTGTCCGGCAATGCGTCCGTGACTTCCCGCCTGAGCGGTTCTAGCTTGGTCGGCGATTGCGATTCAGTCAGCAGCGGGGACGGGGCACCATGAGCATCGCCAGCAAGCAAAGGCCGCGGACGAAGCCCGCCGAGGAGCGCCGGGAAGAGCTCATGAACGCGGCGGAAGTCCTGTTCCTGGAGAAAGGCATTGGGTCCACGACGGTCGGGGAGATCACGGCCGGCGCCGACGTCGCGAAGGGCACCTTCTACCTGCATTTTTCCTCGAAGGAGGACATTCACGCCGCGCTTGGAGAGCGTTTCGTTCGCGCATTCGTCGCGGATCTGGAGGCAGCGTTGGCGCGGGCGTCCAAGGCGGGCTGGAACGAGAAGCTCGCCGTCTGGGTCAAGGCCGCGACGGCCCGCTTTCTCGACAACGGTTCGCTGGTCAACATGCTGTTTCACACTCATCCACGCCCGCCGGACGATGGTCCCAATCCCATAGCCGGTAATCTGAAGGCGCTTCTCGAAGCAGGGCGTGATGCAGGCGCATGGTCTCTCGACGATCCGGAATTTACCGCCGTCTTTCTGTTTGGCGGACTTCACGGGATCGTCGACGAGGTCCTGCTCGGCAAGAAGCGCGCAAGCCGCGCCCGGCTGACCCAGCGCCTGCAGCGACACTTCCAGTGGAGCGTCGGACTGCCGGAGGCTTGAGAACCGCCGCAGGGGCCACCCCGTCGGCGGCCAGCGATGCAGGCGTGAGGCCGGCCTTGTTCCGGCACGCTACATCCCGTTGCAACGCGCCCTGGATGAGATCAGCCGGCCTGAATCATTCCCACTCGATCGTGCCGGGCGGCTTGCTCGTCACGTCGTAGACGACGCGGTTGATGCCCTTCACCTCGTTGATGATGCGGGTGGCGGCGCGGCCGAGGAATTCCATGTCGTAGTGGTAGAAATCTGCCGTCATGCCATCCACCGACGTCACCGCGCGCAGGGCGCAGACGAACTCGTAGGTCCGGCCGTCGCCCATGACGCCGACCGTCTGCACCGGCAGGAGCACGGCGAAGGCCTGCCAGATCGCATCGTAGAGCCCCGCCTTGCGGATCTCGTCGAGATAGATCGCGTCGGCGGCGCGCAGGATGTCGAGCTTCTCTCGCGTCACACCGCCGGGGCAGCGGATCGCAAGGCCCGGCCCCGGGAAAGGATGGCGACCGATGAAGCTCTCGGGCAGGCCCAGCTCGCGGCCGAGCACCCGCACCTCGTCCTTGAAGAGCTCGCGCAGCGGTTCGACAAGGCTCATCTTCATGCGCTCGGGCAGGCCGCCCACATTGTGGTGTGACTTGATCGTGACCGAGGGGCCGCCGGTGAAGGAGACGCTCTCGATCACATCCGGATAGAGCGTGCCCTGCACCAGATAGTCGGCCCCGCCGAGCTTCTTCGCCTCTTCCTCGAACACCTCGATGAACAGGCGACCGATGGTCTTGCGCTTGGTCTCCGGGTCGCTCTCGCCTTCCAGCGCGCCGATGAAGCGGTCGGAGGCGTCCACCAGGATCAGCGGCAGATTGTAATGCTCGCGGAACATGGCCACCACGTCGGCTGCCTCGTTCTTGCGCATCAGCCCATGGTCGACCAGGATGCAGGTGAGCTGGTCGCCGACGGCTTCATGCGTCAAAAGCGCGGCCACGGAGGAATCGACGCCGCCGGAAAGCGCGCAGATCACCTTGCCCTTGCCCACCTGCTTGCGGATCGCCTCGATGGCCTGTTCGCGATAGGCGGCCATTGTCCAGTCGCCCTTCAGCCCGGCGATGTTCTGCACGAAGTTGGCGAGCAGCCTGGCACCGTCCGGCGTGTGCACCACCTCGGGGTGGAACTGTACGCCGTAGTATTTGCGGGCCTCGTCGGCGATCGCCGCGAAGGGCGCGCCCGTCGAGGTGCCGACGATCCTGAAACCGGGCGGCAGCGCGGTGACGCGGTCGCCGTGGCTCATCCACACCTGATGGCGGGTGCCCTTGGCCCAGACGCCGTCGAACAGGGCGCAATCGTCCTGGATTTCCAGGAAGGCCCGGCCGAACTCGCGATGATCGCTGCCTTCGACCTTGCCGCCGAGCTGCGCGCACATGGTCTGCTCGCCATAGCAGATGCCGAGCACCGGGAGGCCGGATTCGAAGATCACGTCCGGAGCGCGCGGGCTGCCGATGTCGACGGTCGATGCCGGGCTGCCGGACAGGATGATCGCCTTCGGCTGCAGGCGCCGGAAGGCCTCTTCGGCCGATTGGAACGGGGCGATCTCGCAGTAGACGCCGCTCTCGCGCACGCGCCGCGCGATGAGCTGGGTCACCTGGCTGCCGAAATCAACGATGAGGACAGTGTCGGCGGAAGCCGCACCTGCGAGAGCCGAGTCGGGATGGGATATCGTCATGGCGAGCCTTTAATGAAACGCCGGCGGCTGCGCAACCTCTATCCGCCCCGGTCACCCGGATTCTTGCCGTCCTGCGGCAGCGCCAGCGCCTCGAGCGCCGATTTCAGCGCGTCGAACCGGTCCGTGCCGAGGCGGGCGCGGTAGGCTTGCTCGATCTCGCGCTTGATCCGGTCGGCGTCCCGCAGGGCCAGGCGCCCCTTCTGCGTATGGACGACGATCCGTGCCCGCCTGTCGTCGGGATCCGGTACGCGACTGATGATCTCCTCGCCCTCCAGCCCGTCCACCAGCTGCTGCACGGCCTGCTTGGAAATCCCCATCCGGTCGATCAGCGCGGACTGCGGCGTGCCCCGGCGCCCGATGTGGCCAAGCAGCGCGGCGCGCGCTTCGGTCATCCAGCCATGGCCCGCATCGCGCATGGCGGCAACGAACGCCGCCTGCCAGGCGCGGCTCGCCTGCCACAGCCGCCAGCCCACATGATCGGGCCAGGCTTCGGTATTTTCGTCAAGATGCTTGACCACTTCGATTCCATGCCTTAATTGTCAAGATACTTGACTACATTTACACTTTCCAACGACCGGGGCAAGCCGGGGCGGAACCATCGGAGCATTTCATGACCATCCTCACCAGAGACAGCCTGCAGTACTTCATACCCGATACGACGCATGTGCTGGAACGCGGCGGCGGCGAAGCCTTCGTCTACCTCAAGGCCGACGGCACCGGCCACATGCTGCTCGACACCGGCGAGACCCGCTCGGGCACCTGGCGCCTGCTCGATGACGGCTACGCCACGCAATGGGACGGCGGGCAGAAGGGCGACTGGATGCTCGACGCCACTGCGGAAGGCATCACCTATGTTTCCCGCGACGGCGACCAGCGTGTGAAGCTGCGCGGCATCCTGTTCGGCAACGCGAAGAACCTGCCGCAATGAGGATCAGCCGGCGAGCACGCCATCGGCGATCGCCGCCTCGAGCCGGTCCACCGCCTTCGCCAGCTTCTCGTCGATCACATGCAGGTACTGGGTCCAGTCACTGACCTGCTGCAATTCGGCCGGGCCGTCGGAAATGCCGCGCAGGGCGACCAGAGGAACATTGAAGCGCTGGCAGGCGCGCAGGCAGGCGAAGGTCTCCATGTCGACCATGTCGGCGGCGATGCCGTCATAGGCGAGGCCGGAAACGATGTTGCCGCCGGTGGACAGCGCCGCCTCGCGGATGCCCGGAATGCGCAACGGCAGCGGCACGGCCACCGGCAGATCGAGAAACGGCGTCGCGCCTTTCTCGAAGCCGAGCGGCGAGGCATCCATGTCGCGATAGGCCACGGTCGTCGCCTGGTAGATTTCCGTCTGCTCGAGCGTGCGGCTGCCGGCCGAACCGAGCGAGACGAGCAGATCCGGCAACCGGTTCTGCGCCTTGAGGAGCGCGAGTTCGGCGCCCAGCACCACGCCGGCCTCGACCGGGCCGACACCCGTCATCAGCGGCTTGAAACGGCGTTTCAGATGCGGCCCGTACTCGGCCTCCGCCGCCATCACGAACAGCACGGTCCTGCCCGACAGCACGGCCGGCTCGACGATCACGCCGCTCATCCCGCGATCCCCTCGCGTCCGACGATGGTCATCATCGTGCCGGTCATGGTGGCGATCAGCTTCGCCTCTCCCTCTCCGCTGAAGGCGTAGGCCTGGCCGTCGGCGACGATGATGGTGCGGCCGGGCTTGGTCACGGAGCCGCGGAACAGGAAACGCTCGCCCTTGCCGGGCGCCAGGAGGTTGACCTTGAACTCGATCGTCAGCACGGCTGCATCGTCCGGCATCAGCGAGTAGGCCGCATAGCCGCAGGCGGAGTCGAGCGCCGTCGAGATCACGCCCGCATGCAGGAAGCCGTGCTGCTGCGTCAGCGCTTCGGAATAGGGCATCTCGATCTCGACCACGCCGGGCGTCACCAGCGTCAGCTTCGCGCCGATGGTCTGCATCATGTTCTGCCGGTCGAAGCTCGCCCGCACCCGCGTTTCGATCATGTCCGTCGCCATGTTGTCCCCTGCCCTCAGTCGCGGGTCAGCGCTGCGAAATAGAAACCGTCCGTGCCCGTGCGCAACGGCGAAAGCGCGATGCCCAGCGCCGGGTCGATGCGCGCGAAGCCGGCCTTTTCGGGAAAGTTCCGCTGCCAGAGCGCGGCGTGATCGACCGGCGTGAAGCCGGAAGATGCTTCGAGAAAGGCCCGGACCCGGTCGGCATTCTCCTCGGCGAAGACCGAGCAGGTCACATAGGCCAGCCGGCCGCCGGGGCGCACGAAGCGGCTCGCCTTTTCGAGAATTTCCGCCTGCTCCGCCTGCCGCTGCTCGAGCTGTTTCTCCGACAGGCGCCATTTGGCGTCCGGACGCCGCCTCCAGGTGCCCGACCCGGTGCAGGGCGCGTCCACCAGGACGAGATCCATCCGGCCTTCAAGTGCCTCGAGAGCGCCCTCGCCGGCCGTCGCCTGCACATTGCGGCATCCGGCGCGCTTCAACCGGTCGAAGATCGGCGCCAGGCGCTGCTTGTCCGCGTCGAAGGCGCAAATCTGGCCGGTGTTTTCCATGGCGGCGGACATGGCGAGCGACTTGCCGCCCGCGCCGGCGCAGAAATCCAGCACCTGCATGCCGGGAGCGGCGCCCGCCAGTTGCGCGACGATCTGCGACCCCTCGTCCTGAACCTCGAACCAGCCCTTCTGGAAAGCCGGCTCGGCCTGGACATTCGGATGCCGCCCCTGTCCCTCGATGGCACCGATGCGCAGGCCCACGGGCGCCAGCGCGCAGGGCCCAGCGCCGCTCTTGTCGAGGGCGCGAACGACCTTGTCGCGCGCCGCCTTCAACGTGTTGACGCGCAGGTCGAGCGGCGGGCGAGCGGCAAGCGCGGCGGCTTCGTCCACCCAGTCCGCACCGCAGGCGCGTTCGAGGATCGGCTCGCACCATTCGGGACAGTCGGCCCGCACGCCGTCCGGCGCCTGTTCAAGGCGGTGGGTCTTGAGAGCGGCCGTCTCCTGCGCCGAAAGGCCGGGCGGGGCGAAAGTGTCTCCTGCCAGCGCCTCGTCGAAGGTCTGCGCCGTGAAGCCTGCCTCGATCGCCAGCGCCCCGAAGGCCAGTGCGCGCGGCGTCTCTTCGCCGAGCATCCAGGCGGCGGAGCGCTTGCGGCGCAGGGCGTCGTAGACGATGTTGCCGATGGCCGCACGGTCCTTGGAGCCGGCAAAGCGGTGCGACAGGCCCCAGTCTCTCAGCGCTTCGGCGGCCGGGCGATAACGCCGGTCGATGTCTTCCAGTACCTCAATGGCCGCAGCCAGTCTTCCGCCGGTTCGCATGTGGTCCCTCTGCCGGTTGCCCGAATGCTGCACAGCTAGCGGGATGGAGGCGAATACACAAGAGCGGCGGAACATAAGAAAGCGGGCGCGGAGTGATCCGCGCCCGCCGGGTCGTCACGGTTTCTTCGCCGCGCCTATTCGGCGGCCTGCTGCGGCGTCTTTCCCGACACCGGGATCGCATTGGCCTCGTAACCATGCGCCTCCTTCAGCGCCTTGCGGACGCCGTTGCCATAGTCGGGATGCACCTTGTCGAAATGCGCGAGCTGACGCTCGACGATCTCGCCCGGCACACCGCCCATGGCTGCCGCGATGTTGGCGAACAGCCGGTTCTTCTGGCCCTGGTCGAACAGGTTGAACAGGGCGCGCGGCTGGCCGTAATCGTCATTGCCGACGCGGTGGTTGTAGCGGTCGGCGTCGCCGGAGATCTTCAGGGGCGGCTCCTTCGCCGCCGGCTGCTCGACCGGGCCGCCGAACGAGTTCGGCTCGTAATAGGCATCCGGATTGCCGGTCTTGATGCCGCCATAGGTGTTCATCTGACCATCGCGGTGGTAGTGCGCCACCTCGACCTTCGGCCGGTTGACCGGAATGGTCTCGTAATGCGTGCCGAGCCGGTGCCGGTGTGCGTCGGCATAGGAGAAGACGCGCGCCTGCAGCATCTTGTCGGGCGAGAAGGAGATGCCCGGCACGATGTTCGACGGCGAGAACGCTGCATTCTCGACCTCGGCGAAGTAGTTTTCCGGATTGCGGTTCAGTTCCATCACCCCGATGTCGATCGGCGGGTAGTCGCCATGCGGCCAGACCTTGGTCAGGTCGAACGGGTTGTAGGGCGTCTTCTCCGCGTCGGTCTCGGGCATGATCTGCACCTGGACCTTCCATTTGGGGAAGTCGCCGTTCTCGAGCGCGTTGAACAGGTCTTCCTGCGTCGATTCACGGGTTTTGCCGACCACCTGCTCGGCTTCGGCATTCGTCCAGTGCTTGTGGCCCTGCATGGTCTTGAAATGGAACTTCACCCAGTAGCGCTCGCCGGCGTCGTTCCACAGCGAGAAGGTATGCGACCCGTAGCCGTTGATGTGGCGGACGTCGGTCGGCAGGCCGCGATCCGACATCAGGATCGTCACCTGGTGCAGGCTTTCCGGCGACAGCGACCAGAAGTCCCACATCGCGGTCGGCGAGCGCAGGTTGGTCTTTGGATGACGCTTCTGGGTGTGAATGAAATCGGGGAACTTCAACGGGTCGCGGACAAAGAAGACCGGCGTGTTGTTGCCGACCAGATCCCAGTTGCCATCCTCGGTGTAGAACTTCAGCGCGAAGCCGCGCACGTCACGTTCGGCATCGGCCGCGCCCAGTTCGCCGGCGACGGTGGAGAAACGCGCCAGCATCGGCGTCTCGGCGCCCGGCTGCAGCACCTTCGCCTTGGTGTATTTCGAGATGTCGCCGGTGATCTTCAGCGTGCCGTAGGCGCCCCAGCCCTTGGCGTGGACCGGACGTTCGGGGATGCGCTCGCGGTTCTGGTGCGCAAGTTTCTCGATGAGCTGATAGTCCTGCAGGAGAACCGGGCCGCGCTCGCCCGCCGTCACCGAATTCTGGTTGTCGCTGACGGGCGCGCCGGCAGATGTCGTGATGGTGGGCTTGTCGGCCATGTCTTAACTCCCTTGCTTGCCGGTCCGAGCTGCTTTCGGTTGCGGCAATGAATGATCGCGTGACTTGGAACCGTTCCTTGGAACCATTCCAGAGTAACGCGACTCATCATAATTTCCAATTGTCTTTGATATTCATTCCGATAAGATAATCTTATGATACGCCTGACCATCCGACAGATGCAGTATTTCGAAAGCCTCGCCGAAACGCTCCATTTCGGGCGCGCGGCGGCGGGCTGCGGCGTTACCCAGCCCGCCCTGTCGGCGCAGATCTCGGAAATGGAGGCGCAACTCGGCCTCAGGCTTTTCGAGCGCGGCGCGGGCGGCGTCGCGCTGACGGCGGAAGCGCAGGCGCTCAGGCCGCGCATAGAGCGCATCCTGGCGGAGCTGCGCGACCTGGAGAGCGAGGCGCGGCGCGAACGGCAGGTGCTCGAGGGACGCTTCCGGCTCGGCGTCATCCCCACCGTCGCTCCCTATCTCCTGCCGGAGCTCTTGCCGCGCCTGAAACAGCGCTTCCCGCATCTGCAGCTGGAGATCCGCGAGGCCGTCACGGGCACATTGCTCGAGGAAACCGGTAGCGGCCGCCTGGACGGCATGATCGCCGCCGAACCGCTGGACGACCCGCGGCTCGTCCACGAAATCCTGTTCAGGGATCCTTTCCATCTCGCCGTGCCGGAGGACGAAGCGGAGCGGATCGCCCCGCCCGTGGCGCAGGAGAGCATGGCGCTCGAGCGGCTGATGCTGCTCGACGAGGGACACTGCATGCGCGGGCAGGCGCTCGACATCTGTGGCAAGGTCAAGCCCGTTGCGATGGAAAGCTTCGGCGCCACCAGCCTGACCACGCTTCTGCACATGGTGGCGCACGGCATGGGCGTCACGCTCATTCCGCAACTCGCCCGCGCCTCGGTGCAGATGCTGCCGTCCGTGCGTGTATTGCCCTTTGTCGATCCCGGGCCATCCCGGACGATCATTCTCGCCTGGCGCAGGACAAACCCGCGGCAGGCGGATTTCGCCGCACTCTGTGCCATCGCCCGCGATGCGCAACGCTCGCTGGCTGCCGCCGCCGCGGCTTAGCGTGCCGTCAGGTGGAAGCGCCGGCGAGCCGCAGGGCGAGGAGCAGCCACATCAGGCCGGCCGCCACGAAGCCGATGACGAACAGAGGCTGCCGGTAGCGGATCCGATTCGAGGTGACGTGCACATAGGCGTGCCCGTAGCGCGAGATCGCGAAGATCCATGCCAGGCCGATCGCCAGGGCGCCCGCATTGCCGGTCACGAACAGGGCGAGACAGGCCGCGTGGAACAGCACGGGCAGTTCGAACTGGTTGGCCAGGTTGTTGCGGACAAACAGGCTTTCCGCCGGTTCGTCGCGGTTCTCCCGGAACTGCGAGATCCGGGCGCTGCCGTTTTCGATGGCCCGTCCGCGGCGCAGCCTCATCAGAATGTAGACCGCGTAGACGAGAAGCACGTGCGCCATCATCGGCCAGAAAATACCGGTCTGCGACATCAACTCCTCCCAACTCCCCATGCTTTCGGCGTTTCCTCCACCAATTCACATGAAACGATTGATTTTTCAACGAGACTCACAGAACTCTCTGTCGATCAACTGCCTTGATTGCGAGGATTTGAGCATGAAAGCTTATATGGCTGAAGTATTCGGCACGTTCTGCCTGGTATTTTTCGGGTGTGCCAGCGTGATCACCGGAGGGTATGGGGGTCTGCTGCCCGCCGGCGGCGTCGGAATCGCCCTTTCGTTCGGCATTGCCGTCATCGCGATGGCTTACGCCATCGGGCCCGTGTCCGGTGCGCATCTCAATCCCGCCGTCACGCTCGGCGCCTTCCTGTCCGGCCGCTTTCCCGCCAAGGACGTCGCGCCTTATATGGTGGCGCAGGTGATCGGCGGCATTCTCGGCGCGACGGTGCTGTGGGTCATCGCCAGCGGCAACGCCGCCGGCGCACCGGCCATCCTCGCTGCCAATGGCTGGGATCCGGTGAACGGCTATTCGATGGGATCGGCGTTCATCGCCGAGGCCGTCGCCACGTTCATCTTCGTCACCGTGATCCTCGGCGTGACCGCGAAGAAACACGAAACGGCCCTCGCCGGACTGGCGATCGGCCTGACCCTGACGGTCATCCATCTGTGCCTGATCCCGGTCACCGGAACGTCGGTCAATCCCGCTCGGTCCATCGGACCGGCGCTGTTCTCCGGAAGCGTGCCGATCAGCCAGCTCTGGCTGTTCATCCTCGCGCCGCTTCTCGGCGCCGCGGCGGCAGGCCTGGTCGCCAAGACGCGGATCTTCGAGAAGGAATGAACAAAAAAAGGGGCCTTGAGGCCCCTTTTCCTTCCGGCTCTTATGCGCCGCCGGGGTAGTTCGGGCTTTCGCGCGTGATCGTCACGTCATGCGCATGACTTTCGCGCAGGCCTGCGCTGGAAATGCGCACGAAGGTCGCCTTCTCGCGGAACGATGGAAGGTCGGCGGCGCCGACATAGCCCATCGCCGCCTTCAGGCCGCCGGTCAACTGATGCAGCACGCCGGCGGTTGGCCCCTTGTAGGGCACCTGACCCTCGATGCCCTCCGGCACCAGCTTCAGCGTGTCGCGCACTTCTGCCTGGAAATAGCGGTCGGCCGAGCCGCGCGCCATCGCGCCGACCGAGCCCATGCCGCGATAGGCCTTGAACGAGCGGCCCTGATGCAGATAGACCTCGCCCGGGCTTTCGTCCGTGCCGGCGAGCAGCGAGCCGACCATGGCCGCCGAGGCACCGGCGGCCAGCGCCTTCGCCAGGTCGCCTGAATACTTGATGCCGCCATCCGCGATCAGCGAGATGCCCGCCTTCTCCGCCGTCTCCATCGCCGACATGATCGCCGAAAGCTGCGGAACGCCGACACCGGCGACGATGCGCGTGGTGCAGATGGAACCGGGACCGATGCCGATCTTGACCGCATCGGCGCCCGCGTCGATCAGCGCCTTGGTGCCGTCGGCCGTAGCGACGTTGCCGGCGATGATGCGCACGGCGTTGGAGAGTTTCTTGGCCCGCGCCACCGCGTCGAGAACGCGCTGCGAATGGCCATGCGCCGTGTCGATCACCAAGAGGTCGACGCCGGCATCGATCAGGCGCTCGGCGCGCTCGAAGCCATCATCGCCGACGCTGGTGGCGGCGGCAGCCCGCAGGCGACCCTGCGCGTCCTTGGCCGCGTTCGGGTTGAGCTGCGACTTCTCGATGTCCTTGACGGTGATCAGGCCGACGCAATTGCCCGCCGTATCGACCACCAGGAGTTTCTCGATCCGGTGCTGGTGCAGCAGCCGCTTGGCCTCGTCCTGCGCCACGCCTTCGCTGACGGTGATCAGGTTCTGGTGGGTCATCAGCTCGCGAACCGGCTGATCGGGATCGGAGGCGAAACGCACGTCGCGGTTGGTCAGGATGCCGGCCAGCCGGCCGGTCGTGTGGCCACCTGCACCGCCGTTCTCGACCACCGGAATGCCGGAAATGCCATGCGCCCGCATCAGCGCGTGCGCCTCCGCCAGCGACGCATCGGGACCGATCGTGATCGGGTTCACCACCATGCCCGATTCGAACTTCTTCACCTGGCGCACTTCCTCGGCCTGCTCGGCCGGGGTGAGATTGCGGTGGATGACGCCGACGCCGCCGGCCTGCGCCATGGCGATGGCGAGACGCGATTCCGTCACCGTATCCATGGCCGCCGAAAGGATCGGGATGTTCAACTCGATATCGCCGGCGATGCGCGTGCGCACATCGGTCTGCCCGGGCATGACTTCCGAATGTCCCGGCTGCAGGAGCACGTCGTCGAAAGTGAGCGCCTCGGCGCCGGTTGCTGTCTCGATGATCTTCGCCATTGCCGACCCTTGAATATGAGAGGATGCGCGGCTCCGCTTCCGGTTGGAAACACAGCCTCGATTTCATGATTCCCTTTCAGGATTGGCGCTGGCTGGTACCACGTCGGCGCCGGGTTGAAAAGGCGAAACCCCTTCGGGAGGCACGAATAATCACGCCGGACCGGCATCAGCACCAACACCCCTGCACGGACTGACACAGGACAAACGTTATACCGCATGCTAAAGCGCGGCCTGCCGAAAACCGATCTCCGGGCCCGTCGCTCGCTTTCGGCTGGATCGCCATGCGTCCTTTGGGACGCACGATGGACGATCTGAATTATTGACTGAGCATCGGAACAACCGAAGACCGAAATCCACCTTATCGGTCCGATGCTCCAAGAACGAAGAACAGCCTTGAACCGCACCCTGCCGCTTATCCTCGCCGTTGCTCTCTTCATGGAGCATATGGATTCGACCGTCATCGCCACGTCGCTCCCGGCGATCGCAGCGGACCTGGGCACCAGCCCGGTGACCCTGAAACTCGCGCTGACCGCCTATCTGGTGGCGCTGGCGATCTTCATTCCCGTGAGCGGGTTCATGGCCGACCGCTTCGGCGCCAGGAACGTCTTCCGGGCGGCCATCGGCGTGTTCATCGTCGGCTCCCTCGCCTGCGCCTTCTCAGGCTCGCTCGGCGCCTTCGTTCTCTCGCGTTTCCTGCAGGGCATGGGCGGCGCGATGATGACGCCGATAGGCCGATTGATCCTCGTGCGCGGCACGCCCCGCGCGCAGCTTGTCACGGCCATGGCCTGGCTCTCCGTACCGGCTCTCATCGGCCCCGTCGCGGGGCCGCCTCTTGGCGGCTTCATCACCACCTATTTCTCCTGGCACTGGATCTTCCTGATCAACGTGCCGATCGGCCTCGCCGGCATCGTGCTGGCCGGTCGCTTCCTGCCGGAATTCGCCGCCGAGGAGCGCGGCAGGCTCGATACGGTCGGCCTTCTCCTGTCCAGCATCGCGGCCTCCGGCCTGGTCTTCGGCCTGTCGGTGATCAGCCTGCCGGCTCTGCCGCCGGTCGTCGGCCTCGTCACCGTGCTGATCGGCCTTGCGGCGGCCGCGCTCTATGTCCGCCATGCGCGCAGAACGCCGCACCCCCTTCTGGACCTCAGCCTGTTCGCCAACCGCGCCTTCCGCGCGGCGATCGTCGGCGGTTCGCTGTTCCGCATCGGCGTCGGCGCGGTGCCCTTCCTTCTGCCCCTGATGTTTCAGGTGGTCTTCGGCCTGACCCCGTTCCAGTCGGGCCTCCTGACCTTCGCTTCGGCCTTCGGGGCAATCGCCATGAAATTCATCGCCACCACGGCGCTGCGCCTCGGCGGTTTCCGGCCGGTGCTTGTCTTCGCAGCGCTCCTGGGCGCTGTAAGCATCGCGGTCAACGCGCTCTTCACGCCGGCCACGCCGCATGCGGTCATCATTGCCGTGCTGATCGCTTCGGGCCTGCTTCGCTCGCTGTTCTTCACCTCCGCGAATGCACTCGTCTTCGCCGAAATCAGCGACCGCGAGGCGAGCCAGGCTTCCAGCATTGCCGCCGCGAGCCAGCAGATCAGCATCGCCCTCGGCGTCGCCATCGGCGGCGGCATTCTGGAGGCGACAGCCGTGGTCACCGGCACCACGCTCGGCCTCGATTCCTTCGTCAACGCCTTCATCATCGTGGGTGTGCTGTCCGCACTGGCGGTGATCCCGTTCCTCATGCTGCCGCCGGAAGCCGGCAGTACCGTCTCCGGGCATCGCCGCGGCCGGCTGGCTGCGGAGGAAGCGGAGGCCCGGGCGGCGGAGTGAGCCCGCGGGACGTGCTCAGGCGGTCGTGACCAGCGGCCGGCGTTCCATCTGGCCGGTGCACTCGAAATATTTCTGCAGCACGAGGAAGGAAAGCAGCGCCTCGCGCCGGGTGTCGGCAAAGCGCGCCACATGGGCATGCGCCTCGGAGATGATCCGCCGCGCCTCCTCCGGGTGACGCTCGTAGTGGGCGACCGTTTCCTCTAGATCGCTCAGATCGGCACGCAGCTCGGCATAGTGCCGGCCGGGAACCAGGGCGCCTTCCATGAACCAGGTCTCGTAGCGCGGCCGCGGCATCAAGCACAGCGAATTGGATGTCATGATCCATTTCAGATTGGTGGCGACGTCGTTGCCTTCGAGCGAGATGATGTAGCGGCTGGCAAGTTGCTGCGGGATGGACAGTCGCGCTTTCGGCGCCACACCCTCAACGCCGGTCTGGACATGCCCGATGTCAAAGGCCGTATGCCCGCCATAGAGCTCCACGAGACGGCGGCGCGCTTCGGTGTTCAGGACACCGCGCCAGACGGCGCGCGGCGCCTTCTGCTCGAACGGCAGGGAATCCTGCGGCCAACGGTAGTGGCGCAGCCGGTCGAGCTTCATCAGCACGCCGTTGGTGTTGCCGTTTCCGATCGGCCGGCTCTTCACGACCGACGGAATGGCCGGGACGAAATTGACGTCGCCAAACACATAGCCGAGCTGCAACTCCCGATCGAAGGCCGAGGCGAAGCGGCGGAGATCATAATAGTAGTAGCTCGGCTTGTGCGACATGTCGCGCAGGCGCGGGGCGGCGGCGGCCGACGCGCCCTCCTCCAGCTTGTTGTAATAGGCGAGGCGTTCGGCGGTCTCAGGCGCTATGCCGTCCTGCCCGAGCCGCGCCAGCCAGCGTTCCCACTGCGCCCGCCAGTAGGGATGCGGCAGAACCTCGCGTCCGAGCGCGGTTGTATAATACGCGACCCGCTCGATAGGGCTCCGCAGGCGCTGCCACATGGCTGTTACCCTTCGCCCGAGCCGCTGCCGGTGTCCTCGTCGCCGGCAGGCCGACTGTCGCCGCTTTCCGCCGCCTCGTCCCCGACCCGTCCCTTGAAGCCCTTGGCCAGCAGGTAGAGTTCCACCGATTCGCCGCGCGAGGCCGGCGGCTTGACGTGATGGACCGAACGGAAGTTCCGCTTCAGCATGTCGAGCAGGCCCGCCTCCGTGCCGCCCTGAAACGTCTTCGCCAGGAAATGGCCGCCGGGCTTCAGCACCGAAACCGCGAAATCCGCAGCCACCTCGCACAGATGCATGGTGCGCATATGGTCGGTGCGTCGGTGGCCGGTCGTCGGCGCGGCCATGTCGGACAGCACCACGTCCGGCGCATCGCCGAGCGTTTCGACAAGGCGCGCCGGGGCGTCCGCATCGAGAAAATCCATCTCCAGGACGACCGCTCCGGGCACCGGGTCCATGCCCAGATAGTCGATGCCGGCGACGCGCGGCCGCTCCGGCGTCGCCTTGACCCGCTCGGCCGCGACCTGACACCAGCCGCCGGGGGCGGCGCCCAGGTCGATGACGAGCATGCCCGGCGACAAGATCTTGTGCCGGTCGTCGATCTCGATGAGCTTGTAGGCGGCGCGCGAGCGCATGCCCTCCGCCTGCGCCCGGTGCACGTAGGGATCGTTCAGATGCCGCTCGAGCCAGCGGCGCGACGAATTCTTCAGGCCGCGCTTCTTCTTGACACGGGTCTTGAGCGCCCGCGCACCGCCACCCTTGTTGACCGGTTTTTTCGTCATGCGTCGCGTCCCGTCCGCCGCCGCCGGCGCCACACCCCATCGGCGGCCATCATCTCGCTCAACATTCCCTCGCGCAGGCCGCGGTCGGCGACACGCAGACGCTCCGACGGCCAGCGGCGGCGGATCGCCTCGAGGATGGCGCAGCCCGCGAGGACCAGGTCGGCGCGGTCGGCGCCGATGCATGGATTGGCCTTGCGCTGTTCGAAATCCCAGGAGAGCAGCGTGTCGATCATGCGGTCGACATTGTCGCGCTCCATCCACAGCCCGTCGACGCGCCTGCGGTCGTAGCGGGTCAGGCCCAGATGGACGCCGGCAAGCGTCGTCACCGTGCCGGAGGTGCCGATCAGATGGAAGCGGCCGCCGGCGGCGATCTCGGCGAGGCGGCCGCCATCGTCGAAGCGGTCGAGCATTTCCGACACCGCGTCGACCATCGCCGCAAAACTCTCGCGCGTCACATGATGCCCGCCGAAGCGCTCGGCCAGCGAGACGACCCCCACCGGCAGCGATGTCCATGACACGATATGGTCGGCTAGGCGCGGCGTGCGGTGGCGCGAGATGTCCACCAGCGCGATTTCCGAAGACCCGCCGCCGATGTCGAACAGCACCACGCCCTCCGTGCCGCGCTCGACCAGCGTGCCGCAGCCGGCGACCGCCAGGCGCGCTTCGGTCTGGCGGTCGATGATCTCCAGCGTCAGCCCAGTCTCCACGGCGACGCGGTCGATGAAGTCCGCGCCGTTTTCGGCCGACCGGCAGGCTTCCGTTGCGATCAAGCGCATGCGCCTGGGCTGGCGCTGGCCGAGTTTCTCGGCGCAGATCTTCAGCGCCGCCACGGCCCGGTCCATCGCCGCCTCGCCGAGCCGCCCTTCCGCAGAGAGGCCCTCCCCCAGGCGAACGATGCGCGAGAACGCATCGACGACGCGGAAATAGCCGGGGCGCGTCGGGACTGCGACCAGCAGACGACAATTGTTGGTGCCGAGATCGAGCGCCGCGTAGGTGAGCTTTGCGCCATCGTCCTGCGCGCCCTGATCGCGCCGGATGGCGGGCCTGCCGCGCACGGGCTGCTGTTCCTGCTCGACAGCGACGCCCCCGGCGGGCGCAGCCTCCCGCGGCCCGGAGAGATAGACCCCGCGCTTGCGGCGTTTTCGGCGCTTGCGCTTGCGCCCGCCGCCCTCGCCGGCCGCCCCCTGCGGGTGCGCGGAGGATCCGGCCTGCCGGTCGGCGGAGTCCGGGCTGGAGCTCCTGTCCGAAACAGCATTCCGGACACCCCTCGCGACCGGCGAAACCTCGCCGTTGTCGTGGTTGTCCACTGCTTTTCCTTCGCCGCCGCGCGAACCTTCCCGGACGCTGCAGCCGGCTCATCATCTTTACGTTACCGCCAGCGTATCAGTCCGGCGGGATTTCACCAAGGGGCGTGTTGAGGGTCAACATGCTCGTCCACCGGCGGGGCGTCGTGCGATTTGAATTCCGAAGCGCACTTGACTATAAGGAGCGGATCGCTAAATAGCGTGTTCACGCGGCCCGCGTCGCGCTGCTGGGGAATAGGTTAACGGTAGACCCACGGACTCTGACTCCGTTAGTCCTGGTTCGAATCCAGGTTCCCCAGCCATTCATTTCCAAACATTGTTAGGCACCGCTTTCTCGCGCAATTTTGCGCGACATTTCAGCAGCTTGCGCGACCGTCGGGCAGACGGAGACGGCATTCCCGGTCCAAACCGAGGCCGGAATGGCCCGCCGTCTTCGGCGACGCCAAGATGACGACGGCGCTGCTCGACCGCCTCACACATCACTGCGAGATCATCGAAACCGGCAACGAGTCCTGGCGCTTCAAGAACCGATCTCAAAGCTAAAGCCAGGGAGCTCAACCCACGCGCCCGACCGGGCTGCGCAACCCCGACCAGCTCCACCCGGTCGGGCGCTCACCGTCGAGCCCTACGAGGGGGTCCCGATTGCACGCCGATCCAGGGTCCCCATTCCGAGCCGATTGACAGCCCGACCGCACGGACCTGCGCGAGATCTGGCCGGCGATGCTGCGTGGAGCGGGGTTCGGCAGCTTCTTCGGCGCCTTGCCCGGCACCGGAGCCACCATCGCTGCCTTCATTGCCTATGCCGTGGAAAAACGCGTTGGGCGGCGGCGTATCCCTTTCGGCAAAGGCGCGATCGCAGGGGTCGCAGCCCCGGAAAGCGCCAACAATTCCGCCGCTCAGACCGCCTTCATTCCCACCCTCACCCTCGGGGTGCCGGGCAGCGCGAGCATGGCGGTCATGCTGGGGGCCCTGATGATCCACGGCATCCTGCCGGGACCACGCATGATCACCGACCGACCGGATGTGTTCTGGGGCCTTATCGCAAGCTTCATCGTCGGGAACATGATGCTGCTGGTCCTTAACATCCCGCTGATCAATATCTGGGTGCGGCTCCTGCGTGTCCCCTACGCGCTGCTCTACCCGCTGATCCTCGTCTTCATTGCCATTGGCGTCTACTCGATACGCAACAGCCTGTTCGACGTCGGACTGGTGGCGGGCTTCGGCCTGCTGGGCTACGCGATGCGCCTACTCGACTACGAACCGGCACCCTTGCTCATGGGCTTCGTTCTCGGCCCGCTGATGGAGGAGAATCTGCGCCGTGCGCTGGTTATGTCGCGCGGCGACGCGGCGGTTTTCGTGGAAAGCCCTATAAGCGCCGTGATCCTGGGTCTAACCGTGCTGATCGTCCTGGCCATGTCCCTGTCACGCCTGCGTGGACGGCGCAGCACAAGGTCTGAGACACCGTCATGATCAAGCATATCGTCATGTTCCGCTTCCGGCGCGAGGTCACTGCTGACCAGAAGCGCGCCCTGCTGATGGAATATCCCGACTTCCCTGACCTGCATCCGCAGATGAAGGCCTTCGACATCGGGCGCAACCGGAGCCGCCGCGACAGCTGGTTCGACTACGCCTTCGTGATCGAGCTGAAGAGCTGGGACGACCTTGACCGCTATCTCGAAGGCGCCGAGCACGAAGACCACGTCGTCTCCCGCTTCCGGCCGCTGATCGAAGACCGCGCCATCGTCAGCTTCGAATACACCCCCGGCACGCATGATTTCCTCGGGGACCCGCTCGGATGACCCTCCGAACCCGGCTCGCCGCAGGCGACGTGCTCGTCGGCAGCTTTCTCAAGACCCCCGCCCCGCAATTGGTGGAGGTTCTGGGGCTCTCCGGCCTGGATTTCGTGGTCGCGGACATGGAACATGCCCCAATCGACCTCCGCGACCTTGACCTGATCGCCATGGCGGGCCGCGCGGTCGATCTGCCAGTCCTCGTTCGCAGCCGTGGCAGCAGCGCCGAGGCGATCTGGCCAGCGCTCGACCTCGGGTGTACCGGCGTAATGGTCCCCCATATCCGCAATCCCGCCTCCGCGCGGGCCGCCGTGGCAGCGGCCCGGTTCAGCGCCGGTCAGCGCGGATGTTCGCCTTCCGGTCGGGCCGGGTTCTACGGTGGCCTTCCACCGGTCTGCTTCCGCGATACATCTGACCAGGAAACGCTCGTCATCGCGCAGATCGAAGACGAAGAGGCGCTCGCCAACCTCGATACGATCGCGATCGAACCCGGGATCGACGCACTGTTTCTCGGCCCCGTCGATCTTGCTCAATCCCTGGGCTGCGCGCCCGATGCCCCCGAGATCCGGGCAGCGGGAGAGAAGATCGTCCGCGCGGCCGCCTTGGCCAACAAGGCCGCGGGAACGTTCGTGCCGTACAGCCCCGCGATCCGCGATGCGGTTGCTTCCGGTATGCGGCTGATCGTCTGCGGGTCCGACCAGTCGCTGTTGCGCACGACCGCCACAAACATGATCACCGAAATCGATATCCACCAGGAGCCCCCGACATGAACCCTGTCCATTCTGTTGACTGGTCCGCGATCGACTGGCGTGAAATCCGCTCCGGCGTTTTCCAGAAGGCGTTTTCATCGCCAACGGCCACGCTGGCCTTACACCGTCTCTACCCCGAGCACGAACCCAGGCCCCACAGCCACCCCAATGAACAGATCGCCTGGATCATCGAGGGTTTCGTGGATTTCCACATCGGCGACGTGGTCGAACGGCTTGGCCCCGGGGGGATTGTCGTCATCCCGCCGAACGTTATGCACCACGCGATCGTGGTCGGGGACACGCCGGTCCTCAACCTGGACGTCTTTACGCCCAGCCGGCCAGAGTACGCGCCCCTGCCGCCCCGATAATACGCAACGTCCGTCACGCCGATCCGACCAGACCGCCTCTTCCACTGATGTGCCTTCATCCGCCTGGCGCAGATCGCTTTCATTCTGCGC
>NZ_AMRM01000014.1 GCF_000300335.1 Nitratireductor pacificus pht-3B
TGGAACACCATGGCGATGTCGCGGTTCTTCGGCGCGACACCGACGACCGAGCGCCCCTCGATCCTGATGTCGCCATCCGTCGGGTCCGCCAGTCCGGCGATCAGATTGAGAAGGGTGGATTTGCCACAGCCCGATGCTCCCAGCAGAACGAGAAAGTCCCCGCTTTCGAGTTTCAGGTCGATGCCCTTGAGGGTTTCCAGGCGGCCGTAACTCTTTCGGATGCCGTCGATTTCGAGTTCGCTCATGGGACGGGTTCTTTCTGCTCAAGCTCGTAGGCATAGCTGCGTGGCTGGGTGGAGATCGCGTTGGAGGCAAGCGATATGCCGGCTGAAAGGCATTCTTCCACCGGCGCGCTGCGCGCTATGCCGGTCAGAAAACCGGCGTTGAAGACGTCGCCCGCACCGATGGTATCAACCACCTCGACGACGGGCGCGGGGACACGGATGAGGTCCGTGCCGCGCACCGCGAGGGCCCCCTGCGGCCCCAGCTTCGTCACAAGCGTACCCCCGGGCTTCATCGCTCGATGCAGGGTCCGTGCGGCGGCTTCGACATCGGGGGTCCTGGCCAGGCCGATCACTTCGTTTTCGCTGAGCAGCGCATAGTCGCATTGCGCCAGCCAGTGGAGAGTGCGTTCGCGGGTTTCCTCCGTCCAGCCGTCCACGGGCCAGCCGGTGTCCAGAGCAATCCCGACATCGTGGGACCGGGCAAGCCGGAAGAACCGATCATAATCGCCGGTCAGCTTTCCCGTGAGGAAGGAGCCGCACAGCAGTGCGGTCCCCCCTTTCAATGTTCCCCAGTCCAGGCTGGCAAGGACATCGTTCAGGGACATGTGAGGCAGATGACCCTGTGTCGTGAAGAACGTCCGCTCGCCGTCGGGGTGGGTGATCCCCACCGAAGTCGTGGTGTTGCCGGAAATGCGGGGCCAGCGCATGGAGCGTTCGCGGAACACCCCGGCAAGCCAATGGCCGAACTCGTCCGTCCCGACGGTCGCGGCGATCTGATGCGGGATGCCGAGCCCCGTCCAGGCAAGGGAGGTGTTTCCGGCGGAGCCGCCCGCCCGCAATTCGTCGTGGTCGAGGAGGACTTCCGTGCCGGCTTTCGGCCAGGCCGGAACGGTGCCCATGATGAGGTCGACATTGACGTTGCCGATGACCGCAAGAGGCTGCATCACTCGCTCCGGGTGATCTTCGTGGAACGGATGGGCGTGCCGGCGTCGGAAACGCGGGTGAGGGCGTATTCCATCATGAAGGACTGCGCGAGCGGCAGAAGGGCGAAGATGGCGGCGAGACCGCTGCGGGCGCCGGTGGCGAGAATGGTGCCGCCGTCAGGGTTGAAGGGCGTTGCAGAGGCATCGAAGACGATCACGGGCGAACCGGCGCTTGCCGCGGTTTCGGCCATGCCATCCACCAGCGCGGCGGTGTGGTCGTCCGCCTTGAACAGAACGACACCCACGTTTGGCCCCAGCATCTCGAGCGGCCCGTGACGCAGTTGTCCCCCTTCGAGGGCGAAGCAGGGCAGGCGCGAGAGTTCCATCAAGCCAAGGGCCACCGCCTCGGCGACGCCCTGAAGGCTGCGGCCGGACGTGACGATGGCGTCAACATTCCCAAAGGCATCCACCAGCTTGCGGACATCGGCCGTCGGCGGCGTCTCCAGAACCCGCGCGGCGTCGGAAACATCACTGCCAAGCGCTTCCAGAACGGCCATGTGCATCGCCAGCGTGACGGTGAGGCTGCGTGTTCCGGCAAAGGCGATTTCAGCCCCGCCGCAGCCGATCAGGCATGGTGCACGCCGTGCAAGGGTCGAGCCGGCATCGAGGGTCAGGCCGAACAGCTGGACATCGGAAAGATCCGCCTCATCCAGCCAGCGGACGACCTCTCCGCTTTCTCCCGACTGGGACGTGACGAGGACGGTGTGACCGGCCAGGGACAGGGGTTGGCCGAGCTGCTCCGAAAGGGGCAGGGAAACCGCCGCGATCCCCATCTTCCGGTAGAGCGGCTCGACGGCGCGTGCGACGGCGTGAGAGGCTCCCATGCCCAGCATCACGAGGCGCTTCGTGCTCCTGAGGGCTTGGGCGATCCCAGCTGCCCTTTCACGGCAGGCATGATGGGTCGCGCGCGCGTCGGCGTGCTGGCGGGCCATTTCCGCGTCGATGGCCCGGATGCCGGATGGTCTCTGAATGTCGTTCAACTGGGTCAACCTTTCACGCCGCCGCTGGTGAGGCCAGAGATGAGGGCGCGCTGCAGGAGCGCGCCGATGATGACGGGGGGCAGGGCTGCGAGCACGCCCGCGGTGGCGATCAGGCCATAGTCCGACACGCGCCCGCCGGCGAGGTCGGCGATCGCAACCGTCAGGGTTTTCGCGCGCTGGTCGGAGGTGAACAGCAGCGCGTAGAAGAACTCGTCCCATGCCAGCAGGAATGCGAACAGCGCCGACGTTGCGATGACGGGCATCGCCAGGGGCAGGGTGATGATGCGCAAGGTCTGAAGCAGGCTTGCGCCATCCATGGTCGCGGCGGCTTCGAGTTCCTTCGGGATGCCGTCGAAACCCGATTTGAGCAGCCAGGTGGTGAAGGGCGCCAGTATCGAGAGATAGACGAGCGCCAGTCCGAACACGCTGTTGAGCATACCCAGTTTCGCAAGCCCCATGAAAAGCGGCACGGACAAGGCCACCGGAGGCAGCATGTATGTGAGGATCACCAGCGACAGCGACCAGCCCACCTGCGGCATGCGTGAGACCGCCCAGGCGGCGGGAATGGCGACGACAAGCGCCATGACCGAGGCCATGGTGGCGACCTTCAGGCTGTTGAGAAGCGCGGACACGAAGGCTGCGCCTGCGCTGTTGTCGGCCTGCGACAGCAGGAAGACATAGCGGGAGAAGTCCACGGTCTGCGGCCACCATTCCAGGGGCTTTTCCGTGAGCTGACCGGCCGGGAACACGCTCATCAGAACCAGCCACGCAAGGGGGGCTAGAATGACCACGGCGAGCAAGAGGGCGAAGAAATAGACGAGAAGGGTTGCGGGCAGGCTGCGATGTTCCATCAGTTCGCACTCCCTGCCGCCTTGCGGATGAGGATCGTGTAAGCGCAGGCGAGAAGCGTCACCAGCAGGGTCACGATCAGGGCCAGCGATGCACCCGAGCCGGCCCGCTGGAACGAGAAGGCTTCCTGATAGACAAGGATGGACAAGGTGCGCGTGCTGTTGGCCGGCCCGCCGCGGGTCATCACCCAGACGATGTCGAACACCTTGAACGCTTCGATCGTGCGCAGGACGAGCGCGACCATGAGCGGTCCGGCCAGGTAAGGCAGGATCACGTGCCGGAAGCGCGCCAGGGGGCCGGCGCCGTCCACCAGCGAGGCGGCGGTGATTTCACGCGGCACCATCTGCAGGGCGGCCAGCGCAATCAGGGCGACGAGCGAGAAATTCTTCCAGGTGTCGGCAATGATCAGGGCGATGAGCGCCGACCCGGGCTCGCCAAGCCAAGACTGATATTCGGCCGACAGGCCGAACTGGGTGACGAGCGCGTTCAGCGCGCCGTATTGCGGGTTGTAGATCAGCCGCCACAAGGTCGCGTTCACCACCGTCGGCAAGGCCCAGGGCAGAATGAGAAGGGCGCGCAGAAGGGTGCGCCCGTAAAAGGCCTGGTTGAGGAGGAGGGCGGCCAGGACGCCCAGCACCATTTCCAGCCCCACCGAGCCCACGGCGAAGATGGTCGTCGTCTTCAGGGTTTCCAGAAAGCGGCTGCTGGTGAGCATGCGCGCGTAGTTTTCCAGCCCCACCCAGTTTCCGGATGCGCCGATCAGACGCGTATCGGTAAAAGACAGCCGCACGGTGTCGATCAGGGGCCAGCCGACGACGGCCAGCATCACGACAAGCAGCGGCGTCATCATAAGCCAGGCCCGAAGGGTCAGGCGGTCGCCGGACACATTGCACCTCCAGATAGGAGCTATGGGGAAGAAAGGTACAGCCAGCCGGGCGGGGCCGATAGCCTCGCCCGGCGGTATGCCCTTAAAGGCCGCTGTTCTCAGCCGCTGCGTTCAGGGCGTCCTCGGGAGAGGTTTGGCCGAGCAGCGTCTCCTGGATGGCGACCTGAAGCGCCGCGGAGAGCTCCTGGTAACGCGGCGTTGTCGGGCGCGGATACATCGCGGCGAGCCCCTTCTCGGCGGCGGCGATAAGCTCTTCCTGTCCGTTCGTGACCTCAGGCTTCTCATACGAGGAGGCCCAGATCGGAAGGCTGAGTTTGGCGTAGCCGTCCTGCACTTCCTGGGAGGTCATGAAGACGATGTAGTTCCACGCCGCATCGACATTCTTGCTGGTGGACGTGATGCCGAGACCCATGGAGCCGTTGACCGCCGAGACCTCGCTCTTGCCTTCGATGCCGGGGGCGGGAACGACGCCGACCTTGCCCGCGACCTTGCTGTCCTCGCCGGCATTGGCAAGGTTGTACATATAGGTCCAGTTCAGGGCGAAGGCGGCCTCGCCGTTCTGGAACACATTGCGCACATCCTCTTCCAGAAACTCCTTGGAGTTCGGATTGGTCAGGCCGCTGTTGTAGCTGCTCGCCATGTACTGCAGCGCCTCGAGGCCGCCGCCGGCCTGAAAGGCGGGCTTGCCGTCGGAATCGAGGAACGAGCCGTCATAGGCGCTGACGAGGGTTGTGTAGTCGCAGATCGCGGCCTCGGCCTGCGCCCAGCTCCAGGCAATCGGGTGCTCGACGATACCCTTCTCCTTGAGGATCTTCGCCTGCTCGTTCAGCTCGTCCCAGGTGGCGGGCGGCGCATCGATGCCTGCCTGCTTCAACATCTCCTTGTTGTAGAAGAGATATTTCGTGTCGAGGATCCAGGGCATACCGTAGAACTTGCCGTCGTTCTGAACGGTGGTCCAGGCACCGGGAAGCACGCCGGATTTCATGGCATCGGTGATGCGGTCGGACACATCGACGAGAACGCCGTTCTCCGCATATCCGGCGGGCCAGATAACGTCGAAAAGCACCACGTCGTAACCACCGCCGGAACCCTGCGCGAGCACCGTCTTGTCATGCAGTCCCTCATAGGGAACGAATTCGAGGTTCACGTCGATGTCCGGATTGGCCTTCATGAACCGTTGCGTCATTTCGCGAACGTCGTTCTCGCTGTAGGCCGCTTGTGCCATGAAGAGCGCGTTCAGCTTGGTTTCCGCGAGAGCCGGGGCTGAGAGCATGGTGCTCCCCATGGCTGCGGCGGCGAGGATGCTGCGGATAAACAGTTTCATTTCAGTTCCCCTTTCTTGCTTGAAGCGCAAGTGGTTGTTCGGCTGTCTGCGCCACGGGGCACACAACGATGGCCGGTAGCGGTGGACCAAATGCGTATTAAGTCACTTGCGTTGACTTAATTATCAGACGATATTTTGACGCGTGTCAACAGGGAAGCGGATTCGACGTGAAGCAACAGATTCGAGCGACGCCGGGAACCAATCAGGACGGCGCCAGCGCGCATAACCGCCGGGTGATAATCGATGCGCTCCGCTCGAACGGCCCTGTTTCCCGGGCGGACCTCGCCCGCGCGACCTCGCTCACCAAGCAGACTGTCTCGAACATCGTCGAGCATTTGACGAATGAGGGTTTCATCGAGGCGCTGCCGGCAGTGAAGCAGGGAAGGGGCCAGCCCTTCACGCCCTATCGCCTGATCGCCAACGGTGCCTTTGCAATCGGTCTTCAGATCGACCGCTTTCTGGCGCGCGCCGTTCTTGTGGACTTTCTCGGCAAGCCGCTTGCACAGGTCGAGGCGCCTGTCCTGAGCGAAGACCCGGAGGGCGGCGTGGAGGTCATCTCCCGCCTCATCGCCGATCTGCGCACGGACCTCGCACGCCGCAACGGCACATCCAAAAACCGCATTGTCGGCCTTGGCGTCGCCATGCCCGGCCCATTCGGGCGGCAGGAGGAGAATGAGGATCGCTGGGTGATGTCGGCCTGGCAGCGTTATCCGCTGCGCCAGGTGCTGACCGACAGGACGGGCCTCGAGGTCGAGATCCAGAACGACGCCTCCGCGGCGGCCATAGCGGAACGGATGATCGGCGCGGCAGGCGGACTGGACAATGTGGTGTGCCTGTTCCTCGGCTACGGCATCGGAACGGGGTTGATCCTCAACGGCGAGGTGTTTCGCGGGGCGAGAGGCAATGCCGGTGAAATCGGCATGATCCTGACGCCGTCGTCCCGCGACGGCACGACCACCCTGGAACACGCCGCCTCGCTCGCCTCGCTCTACAACCATCTGGGCATGGATCCGTCGATGCCGGACCTTTACGCGCAGATCGAAGCTCTGATCCTTGCGAAGGATGAACGGCTCCTGCAGTGGGTGGACCGCGCGGGGGCGGTGTTGCGCCGCAGCATCCAGATCATCGAGAATCTTTTCGATCCCGATACGATCATCATGTGCGGCGGCGCGCCCGAGGCGCTGGTTTCCGAGATCGTTGACAGGATGCATCCGCTGCTTCCGTCCATTGCGCAGCGTCACGGGCGAGCCGTTCCGCGCCTTCAGATGGGCATCACGGATCCCTGGAGCGTCGCGCAGGGTGCGGCGGTCGAACCGATCAGCCGCACCTTCGATCCGCGCTATTCGGCTCTCTTGAAGACATGACGCAGGGCGACCTCCGGCTCCGCGAAGGCCGTTCTTCGCCGGTCTCGGGACAAGGCGCACAACACAGGTGACTGATTTTCACTGCGCGCTTCAGGTTCCCAACCGGCGCTCGCCTGCCCCCTTTTGCCCGGCCATCGAACCAATGCGAGCATGCGAAACCCACTTCCCGCCGTCGGCTACATGAACCGCTCGAGCACTGTGCGCAATCAGCCGTTCAACGAGGCGTAGACGCCTCCGTGCGCCGAGACAGGCTTGCCGCAGCGGTAGCCCATGTGGCGGCATATGCTCCGCCCATCGCCCCGCGGCAGCTCGATCAGATCGCGCGCTTTCATCCATGATCCGGAGCTGCCTGCAATCAAGCCACGAGCGTGTCCCTTCTCCACAAAACGCCAATTTGAATTCTAAAATACCAAAACATGGCGATTAAATTTGACATATTGGTTTTTATAATTAATAATCGGCCCATACAAACCATGCAAGGCCTACCATGACATCGGGTATCTCACCATTCTGGTTGTGTCGGTTCGACAGCCGGTTTTCCTATTGCAGCTATGTTCCTTCTTCAGCAGAGGGACGTGGCGACCTTCCGCTTGTCGTGGCCGTTCATGGCTCGTATCGCGTTGCAGAAGGCTATCGCGATGCCTTCGCGGCCTTGGCCGAGCAGCTGGGGGCCGTGGTTCTTGCGCCGCTTTTCCCTTGCGGCGTCGAGGGGCCGGAAGACACCGAGAGCTACAAATTCTGCGTCACATCCGACACCCGTTTCGATCACGTCCTGCTGGCGATGATCGATGAGCTGAACGAGCGGCTGGACGGGCGCGTCGCGACGGGCCGCTTCGCACTTTTCGGTTACTCCGGCGGTGGCCAGTTCGTGCATCGTTTCGCTTATCTCCACGCGCACAGGCTGGCCGCGCTGAGCATCGGCGCCCCGGGCAAGGTGACCTTGATGGATGAGACGCTGCCCTGGTGGAAAGGGCTGCGTGGACTGGCCGAGCTGGCAGGCCAGCCGCTCCGGCTCGATGCACTTCGCGCACTGCCTGTCCAGATGGTCATCGGCGATCTGGACGACAAGGAGGATGATGTCGCGACGGCGGTTGGTTCCCCGCATTGGATGGACGGTATCAACGATGCCGGCCGCAACCGCACGACTTTGATGGAAAGCCTGCGCCGCAGCCTTGCAGCCGATGGGGTTTCGGCCAGGCTGGACGTGGTGGAAGGGGTTGCGCATGACGGATTTGCCGTGCTGGCGCCGGTGCAAGCTTTCTTGGCTGACGTGCTGGTCAAGGAGGCGCGCCGATGACGCGGCTTCCCGAAATCACCGTGCGCGGCGGCGCGGCGGAACGCGGAATGGCATATGGCGTCGCAGCCAGAGGGCAGATCGCCTCTGCCCTCGATACCTATCGCGGCTTCTTCAAGAGACGGGGGGTGACCTGGGCCGAAGCGATGCTGACGGCGGCCGAATTCCGCGCGGTGATCGAGGCGCAATCTTCGGACGCCGCCGAAGAGATCGAGGCGATCGGCAAGGGGAGCGGGCAGGGTGCCGACGCCATCACCCTGCTCAATGCGCGCACGGAGATCCTCTACTGGAGAATGCGCAAGGCCGAGGTCTTGCCCGCCGATGGCGCGGATGAATGTTCCGGCGTCATTGTCTGTCCGAAGCGAAGCCTCGACGGCACGCTGCTTCATGCGCAGAACTGGGACTGGATGCCCGAGGCCGCCGATCACACGGTCGCGCTGCGCATTCTCGATCACGACGGTCCCAACGCGCTGCACTTCGTGGAAGCCGGCCAGCTTGCCCGACACGGCATGAATGCGGCGGGTTTGGCGATCTCGGCCATGGGGCTGCATTCGGATCGCGACTACGGGCGGCTCGGCCTGCCCAGCCCGGTCTTGCGCCGGCAGATGATCCATTCGGGCTCTCTGGGGGAGGCGATCGGCCTTGTCTACGGCTCGGACCCGTCATTCTCCCACGCGCTCGCCGCCAGCGATGCCGATGGCGCCGCCGTGATCCTGGAATCCGCGCCGGGCCTGACGGAATGGCTGATGCCGAAGGACGGCGTGCTGACGCATACCAACCATTTCAAGAGCGATCCCGCACGGACCAAGCTTGTCGATATCAATCTGGCACGATGCCCCGACAGCCTGGTTCGCGATCAGCGGCTGATGCAGTTGCTCGCAACCAGCCCCATGCCAATCGACCGCGAGGCCATCCAGGCCGCGTTGATGGACACGGCGCATTGTCCCGGCAGCCTGATGCGCGCGCCGGCGGCCCGGCCGGGCGGGCTCACTTCGGCCACGCTCTACTCGCTGATCATGGAGCCGGCGCTTGGCCGGGCATGGCTCGCGCTTCGCCCGTATCAGGGAACGCATTTCGAAGAATACAAGATCGCGCCGTGAACGCGGCAGACAATCCAAGGGAGGAGATCACAATGAAGAAAACGCTCAGATATCTTGCCACGGCCGCCGGCCTGGCGATGCTCGTCGCGCCGGCCGGCGCGCAGCAGGTCACCCTGGCCATGCCGGGGGATATCCGCTCCATCGACTTCGGCGTCAATCGCGACGGCAATACCGACAATGTGCTGCATCATGTCGTGGAGGCGCTGGTTGCCTATCGCGATGATCTTTCCGTCGGGCCGCAACTCGCCGAATCCTGGGACGTGTCCGAGGACAGGCGCAGCTACACCTTCACGGTCCGCAAGGGCGCCGTTTTTCACAACGGCCAGCCGGTCACGGCAGCCGATGTCAAATGGTCGTGGGAACGGCTTCTTGCCGATGAAACAGGCTTTCTCTGCCAGAAGTGGTTCAAGGGCGGCTCTCTCGGCATCGACATTCAGACGATCGAAGCGCTGGACGAGCGCCGCGTTCGCTTCACGCTTGCCGAACCGAACGGCCTGTTTCTCGTTCGCATGGCGCACAAGGTTTGCCTGACCGGTATCATTCATCCCGATTCCGTCGGGCCGGACGGCAAGCTGGCCCAATTGATCGCTACTGGTCCGTTTACCATGGGGCGGCACGAAGCAGGGCAGTTCGTCGAGCTGAACCGCTTTACCGACTATGTTCCGCTCGATGCGCCGAAGGATGGTTACGCGGGGAGCCGCGAGACCTTTCTCGACAGCGTCCGCTTCATGGTCATAGCGGACACGGCGGCCGCCAAGACCGCACTGCTGGCGGGCGACATCGACATCCTGCCGCGGCTTGACCCGAACGCGATCGCCGAGATCGAGGCGGCCGAGGGGCTTGGTGTCAAGACCGTCGCCACACCCGAATGGCAGGTTGCGCTGATCCAGAACACCGATCCGCTCCTGAAGGACAGGCGCATCCGTCAGGCGATCAGTCACGCCATCGATATCAAGGGTCTGACGGCAGGGGCGACGAACGGGCTCGGCCAACCGAATCCGTCGGCCATCGCGGGTGCCTCCGCATTCTTCGGACCGTTCTTTCAGGAAGGCCTCGGATACGATCCGGAGAAAGCCAAGGCTTTGCTGGGCGAGGCGGGCTATGACGGCCGGGCCATCAAGCTGATCACCAACGGGACCTATCCGTTCGACAACATCTCCGCCATCGCGATCCAGAGCATGCTGCAACAAGTCGGCATCACGACTGAACTGGTGGTGATGGACTGGGCCAGCCAGTACGCCGCCTACAAGGAAGGCAAGTTCCAGATGATGGTGATGGGCTTTTCCGCGCGCACCGATCCGACGCTGATGTTCGACGTCGTGGTCGATAGCAAGGAAAACCGGGCAAACGCCATCGCCGATGATCCGGAACTGATCGAGACGGTCAAGAAATCCGGTGTCAGCGGGGATGAGGCCGAACGGGCGCTCGAGTTCAAGAAGGCGCACCAGCTGATGGTTCAGGATGCGTCGGTCATCGGCCTGTTCAACCCGGCCCGCTCTGTCGGCGTCAACGATCGCGTCGAAGGCTATGAGGAATGGCCGCTCGAATCGCCCCGCCTGTGGGGTGTGCGCGCAGGCGGTTGAGCCTGCGCCGGTTCCCGCCAAGAGAGGAATGCTATGTGGGCCTATGCCTTGAAGCGGATCGTCTCGGCGATCCCGACGATGATACTCGCCTCGGTGATGGTCTTCGGTCTCATGCGCCTGATCCCCGGCGATCCGGCAATGCTGTTCATCGGCGAGATCGACGATCCCGCCGTTCTTGAGGCCAAGCGGCGCGAGCTTGGCCTCGATCAGCCTCTTGTCATGCAGTATCTCAACTGGGCGGGCGGCATGCTGCGCGGCGACATGGGTGTTTCGGTCCAGACCGGCCGCCCCGTCGCCGGCGAGATCGCCGCCGCCTTTCCGGTAACGGCCATCGTCGTTGTGGTCGCGACGGCCCTCGCGGCGCTTGTCGCCATCCCTGCAGGGATCGTCGCGGGTTGGAAGCAGAACAGCAAGACCGACGCCACGATCGTCAGCATCGCGACCTTGTGCCTTTCGATCCCCGGATTCTGGACAGCACTGCTGCTGCTCACCTTTCTGGGCGCGAAATGGAAGCTGCTGCCAACGGTCGGCTATGTGTCTGTCTTTGACGATGCGCGCGCCGGCGCAATCTACCTGATCATGCCGGTGATCGCGCTGGTGCTGACGGAAGTTGCCGTCCTGACCCGCATGTCACGGGCGAGCACCATCGAGGTGATGGGGCTCGAATATGTGACCCATGCCCGGGCCAAGGGAATGGGGGAGCGGCGCGTGCTGTGGCGGCACGTCTTTCCCAATGCGTTCGCCCCGACCCTCACCGTGCTGGGGTTGATCCTCGGCCACCTGCTGGGCGGTGTGGTGGTGATCGAGCAGATGTTCAGTCTGCCGGGCCTCGGCCGCCTGATGGTGGGCGCCATCTTCGCCCGCGACTACGCCATCGTGCAGGGCGTCCTGATCTTCATCGTCGTGATCTACGTCGTCCTGAACACGGTGATCGACCTTCTTTATCCCGTCTTCGATCCGAGGGTGAAACTATGAGCATCCTGAATCGCTTCCTGACGAACCGGTTGAACGCTTCCCTGGGACTGATGCTGATTTCCGTCTTCCTGCTGGCCGCGATACTCGGCAGTGTCTGGACACCGCACGATCCGCTCCTGGTCAACTTCGGCGACCGGCTGCGACCGCCGGGCGGGGACTATTGGCTGGGCACCGACCAGTATGGCAGGGACACCTTCTCACGCATTCTGGTCGGAGCACGGGAAAGCCTGACGATCTCGAGCCTGTCGGTTGCCGTCGCCGTCGTCTCCGGAACCGTGATCGGCGCACTTGCCGGCTATTTCGCAGGCCTGGTCGACCGTGCCATCGGCACGGTGATGGACGCGTTGATCGCGTTTCCCAGCCTGCTTCTGGCATTGGGGATCGTGGCGGCCGTGGGGCCGGGAAAATACGGTGTCATCGTGGCGCTCGGTGTCTCCTATGCGCCGGGTGTCGCACGGATCGTCCGTGCCACGGTGATGAGCCTGCGCGGCAGGGACTTCATTGACAGCGCCCGTGCGCTCGGCAATTCCCACGCCAGCACATTGATCCGCCATGTCCTTCCCAACTGCATTGCCCCCGTCGCGGTCATCGGCACCTCGCTTTTTGCGACAGCGTTGCTGTCGGAAAGCGCGCTGGCCTTCCTCGGCCTGGGCGTGCCGCCGCCAAATCCGACATGGGGAGGCATGCTGGCCGATACGAAACAGTTTGCCACCTCGGCGGTCTGGCTGGTTCTGGCACCGGGCCTTGCGATCTCGATGACGCTTCTGGCGGTCAACCTGCTGGGTGACGCGCTGCGCGATTTCTTCGATCCGCGAATGGAGCAGGTGTGATCATGGACACGATGAGCGAAAACCTGCTGGAAGTCAGGGGCCTGACCCTCGCCTTGCAGAACCGCTTCGGTCTCTATCGCGAGATCATCCAGGATGTGAACCTGAACCTCAAGCAGGGGCATGTTCACGCCGTTGTGGGCGAGTCCGGGTCCGGCAAGACGATGCTGGCGCGTTCGCTGGTCGGGCTTCTGCCGCGGGGCATTGCCCGGGTGGCGGGCAGCGTTGCGTTTGATGGCGAGCATCTCGATCGGTTCTCGGAAAAGGATTTCCGCCACATCCGCGGCCCCCGTATCGGTTTCGTCTTTCAGGAGCCCATGCTCTCTCTGAACCCTGCGATCACGGTGGGAAACCAGATGCGCGAGGGGTTGCGCCTGCACACCAGGCTGAGCCGCGCGGAGGTCGACGAGACCTGTCTTGCCATGCTGGCGCGTGTCGGGATCCGCAATCCGAAAGGCGCCTTTCACGCCTATCCAAGCGAGTATTCCGGTGGGATGCGGCAACGCATCATGCTGGCCTCGGTCCTTGCTCTGAAACCGCGTCTGCTGATCGCCGATGAGCCGACGACGGCGCTCGATGCCATTATCCAGCGCGAGGTTCTGGACCTGATGGCTGAAATGACGCGCGAGTCCGGTACGTCGGTCCTGCTGATCACCCACGATCTCGGGCTGGTCGGCGAGTATGCGCAGGATGTGACGGTGATGCGTCACGGCAGCGTGGTGGAGGAGGGGAGCATTGCGGACACCTTCCGGCGCCCGCAGCAAGAATATACCCGGCTGCTGCTTGCCGCGAGCCCGAAGCGGGCAGACCGGAAAACGCCCGCGCCGGCCCTGGCGCCTCTGCTGTCGGTACACGACCTGTCTGTGACGTTCGCGGGCAGGCGCAAATGGCCCTGGTCCCCGAGAGGTGTGTTTCAGGCCGTGCATTCCGTCAGCCTGGAACTGCAGGAGGGCGAGAACCTCGCCATCGTCGGCGAATCCGGATCCGGCAAAACCACGCTGGGCCGGGCGATTACGGGCCTGCAGTCGTATACGGACGGCCGGGTCATGGTGGATGGCGTGCATTTCGATCCCAGGGACCGGCGACAATGGCAACAGATGCGCTCGGTCATGCAGGTGGTGTTCCAGGACCCGGCTTCATCATTGAACCCGCGCTTTCGGATCGGCGCCCTGATCGGCGAGGGGCTTCGCCATTCCGAGCGCTGCGATCCGCGCGAGACGAAGGCCCGCGTGCTTGCCTGCATGCGCGACGTCGGACTGGAAGAGAGCCAGATCGACAAGTTTCCCCATGAGCTGTCCGGCGGTCAAAAGCAGCGCGTCGCGATAGCCCGCGCGATCATCATGAAGCCGCGCATCATTCTTGCGGATGAACCCGTCTCGGCGCTGGATCTCACCGTCCAGGCCCAGGTTCTGAAAGTGATGATGGAGCTGCAGGAGAAATTCGGCTTCTCGTTCCTGTTCGTCTCGCATGATCTGGCGGTGGTCGAGAGGGTCGCCAACCGCGTTATGGTCATGCGCCACGGCCGGGTGATCGAGGTCGCCTCGCGCGATCGCATCTTCGATCGGCCCCTGCATCCCTACACGCGCCGGCTCCTGTCGGCTTCGGCCGTCGTGGCCGAGGACGGCAAGGGCGGCTTCGACGTCGCAGCCCGGCGCGTGCCGGACCGCCCGGCGGGTCTGGAAGACCTGCCCTACTACCAAGACGGGTCGGCCTATCGCATCGCCGAAGCCGAACCCGATCATTTCGTTGCACTCGCGAAGGACTGACCTGTCATGAAAGCCACCCTTATCCAGATGAATGCCGGAGCGGACCCGTCGGCGAACATCGCAACGGCCCACCGCCTGATCGAGCAGGCCGTTGTCCAGGAACGCCCGGACCTGATCGTCTTGCCGGAGTGCTTCACGTCGTTCGGAGGCACGGCCGAAACGCAGATGGCGGCCGCCGAGCCATGCCCCGGCGGCGCCGGTTACGAGATGCTGGCAGGCATGGCCCGTCAGCACGGCGTCTTCATCCACGGGGGGTCACTGACCGAGCTGAAGGATGGCCGACGCCACAACACCAGCTTCGTCTTCGACCGTGCGGGCCGCGAGGTCGCGGCTTACCGCAAGATGCACCTCTTCTCGATCACCGCTCCAGACGGCACCGTCTACGACGAAGGCAGGGTCTATACCGCCGGCGACGATGTCGTTACCTACGATATGGATGGCGTCCTGGTGGGCTGCGCGATCTGCTACGATATGCGTTTTCCCGAACTGTTTCGCGCCCTGATCGAGAAAGGCGCGGAAGTGATCGTCATCCCGGCCGCCTTCACCCTGCAGACGGGCAAGGAGCATTGGGAACCGCTTCTGCGCGCCCGCGCGATCGAAACGCAGTGCTATGTCCTCGCGCCGGGGCAGGAGGGGCGCTACGAAGAGGATGGCGAGACCCTTTACACCTATGGGCACAGCCTTATTGTCGATCCGTGGGGCGGCGTCATCGCACGCCGTCCTCTGGGTGAGGGGCTGGTGAGCGCCCGCCTGGAGCGGGATGCCATCGCGCGCGCCCGGCGGCTGATCCCGCTGGCCTCGCATCGGCGGCTTCCCGCAGCTTGAGCGAAACCGAAAGGGTGCTGATGAACGTGGCCAGTGCAAAACCTGCGCGCAGTAGAAGTCATATCGAGCCGGAGGATTTCGCCCGCCGTCTCCTGCGCCTCTTTCATCAGGACGGACTGGCGCCGGGAGACAAGCTGAGCGAGCGCAAGCTCGCAGTGCAGCTCTCGGTCTCGCGCACCCCGATTCGTGCGGCGCTCCAGCATCTCCTGGACGACGGCGTGGTGGCCCGCAACGAGAATCAGAAATGGATTCTCGCCACCCTGCCGGATCCCGACCCCGGCCAGCCGACAATTCCGAATGACGAGGCAGGTGGGCTGGGCATGCGCATCTGCGAAGATCGCCGCACCGGTGTGCTGGCCGACAGCTTCACGGAAACCGAGCTTTTGAAGCGGTACGACGTCACCCGCACCGAACTGGGCCGCGCCCTCGTGGCGCTGGCCTCCGACGGCATTGTCGAACGTTCCAGCGGCTATGGCTGGCATTTCGCTTCGCTCCTCGACAGTGAAGAGCGACGATTGCAATCCTATGAGTTTCGGATCGCCCTGGAACCGGCGGGAATGCGGATGCCGGGCTTCCGGCCGGAACCGCTCCGGCTCGGACACCAGCGCAGCCTGCACGAAGCGCTCGTCGCCGGCGGTTACAAGACCGCGAACCCCCATGACCTTTTCGAGATCAACGCCGATTTCCATGCCATGCTGGCGGACTTCTCAGGCAATGAGTTCATCATCCAGGCGATGCGGCAGCAGAACAAGCTGCGGCGCATCTCCGAATATGCGACCACATCCGACCCCCGCCGGGTCCTGCAATCCTGCAGGGAACACCTGATGATCATCGAGGCGGTGGAAGAGGGCGATTATCAATGGGCCTCTTCGCTGATGGAGAGGCATCTGCAGACGGTGCGCCGGGTCATCCAGCGCAACCTTGCCCGGCCGGGGTGATGCCGGCGCGCTCCAGCAGGACAGCCAGCCCGGTCAGCAGGACATCCTGTTCCTCGGCGACAGCGGTGATCGCCGCTCCCTGATCGCGGGCGAGATCGCGTTCCCCGTTGCGCCATGCCGGCATGATCCATGGCTTTCCCGCGACCTTGGCGGCGTTGATGATCTTCTGGATATCTTCGCGGTCGGCATCGGTGAAACCATAATGGCCCCGTCCCCGGGACAGTGAAAGGTCGGACGGCCCGATGAAAACACCATCGACAGTTTCCAAAGCGAGGATGGCTTCCACATCGCAAAGCGCACCCGCGGTCTCGATCATCGGATAGCAACGCGTTTTGCGGTTCTGTTCGATGAAATACGCAGGCGTGGGGGCACCGTAGCGCACGGACCTGCCGCCGGCATAGCTGCGCCGTCCCAGCGGCGCGAACTTCGCATAGCTGCAGATCTCCTGCGCATGATCAAAATTCTCGATATGCGGGATGATGACGGAATCCGCGCCGAGGTCGAGCATCTGCTGGACCGGGCTCATCGCCGGCGCCAGGGTCTTCGCATGAACCTGGAAACCCCGCGCCTTGGCCAGGCAGATGAATGTGTCGATCGCCCCGAGATCAAAGGTGCCGTGTTCGATATCGAGTATGAGATGCCGGACCTGAAGCGGATCGAGCATCTCGGTCAGCCACAGATTGGGAGACGACAGCCAGAAGGCGGATTGGTTCATTATATTGGTCCTTTCAATATAAAAAATACCATAATATGCCTATCAAACCGGCGTCAATTGGAATATTAATATATTACCCTGCTGAGCATGGCTGTCGCCTGCCTGGGCGGCCGACAAGCGCATGCGCATGGTTTTATGGGCTCAAGAATCTCTGGAGGTAGGATGAATACGCATGCTGGAAGCGCCTGGGCGCGGCGGGACATGGAAAGCGTTTTCCACGGTTTCACCGATCTGGAAACGCTGAACCGGGACGGACCCGTGGTGCTGACGCATGGTGAGGGCATTCATGTGTTCGACGTGAACGGCAAGGCATACATGGACGCCAATTCCGGTCTCTGGAACAACGTCGCCGGCTTCAACCATCCAGGCCTGATCGAGGCGATCTGTCAGCAGGCCAGGCGCTTTCCCGGATACCACGCCTTCTTTGGCCGCGTTGCGGACACGACGGTCGCGCTTTCGGAAAAGCTCCTGCAGCTTTCCCCGTTCGAAAGCGGCAGGGTCTACTACACGAACTCCGGCTCGGAAGCGAACGACACCGTCGTCAAGATGCTGTGGATGCTGCACCGCCGAAACGGCCAGCCGCAGCGGCGCAAGATCATCACCCGCTTGAACGCCTATCACGGCGTTACCGTGGCAACGGCCTCGATGACCGGCAAGGCCTACAATGCGGAGTTCGGCCTTCCGCTCCCCGGTTTTCTGCATGCGGACTGCCCGCATTACTGGCGCTTTGCCAGACCGGGCGAGAGCGAACAGGAATTCTCCCTGCGTCTTGCCCGCAGTCTGGAAGAGATGATCATCAAGGAGGGACCCGACACGATCGCCGGAATGTTCTGTGAACCGGTCCAGGGTGCGGGGGGCGTCATCCCGCCGTCCGAGGGGTATTTTGAGGCAATTCGGCCGATCCTGCGCAAGTACGGGATCCCGCTGATTGCCGATGAGGTCATTACCGGTTTCGGGCGGACGGGTGAAATGTGGGGAAGTGTCAAATACGATCTCCAGCCGGACGCCATCGTCGCCTCGAAATGCATCACCGCCGGTTACTTCCCGATGGGGGCCATCATCCTCGGGCCAGCGCTTGGCGAGGCGTTGACGCGCGTATCGGAAGCCGCCGAGGAATTCCCGCACGGGTTCACCGCCGGCGGCAATCCGCTGGCGAGCGCCGTGGCCCTGAAGGCGCTGGAGGTCATCGAGACCGAAGGTCTGCTTGACAACGTTCGCCGCGTCAGCCCGCGGTTTCTGGCGGGACTGAAGGGCCTGGCCGAGCACTGCTATGCCGGGGAGGCGCGGGGCGTCGGCCTCATGGGCGCCGTCGAGCTCGTGTCGGACAAGAACAGCAAGGCGCCGCTGGACGGTCGGTTGCAGATTCCCGAGCGCATTGCCAATAAGGCTCTCGGGAAAGGCCTGATCTGCCGTCCCCTGGGACAGGCGATCGTTCTGGGACCTCCGTTCATCATTACCGAGGCGCAGATCGACGAGATGTTCGCCATCCTGCAGGAGACCATGGCCGAGGTCTTCTCCGACGTGGGCCTCTGACCGCCATCCTGCCGGCGCCACAAGGGGGCCGGCAGGATGCAGGCTCTGCCGGCGGAATTCCCGAACCTCTCCGGCCGAAAATGCAGCGGGGCGGAACTCGATCCCCGCATCTCCGGCCATGTCTCTCAAGGGATTGAGGGACTCTGTGTTGCACAGTTCCCGGCACCCGTGATTCCCGGAGACGCCGCCCGAGGCAATCCGGTAGAGACACAGAACCCGCCCACATGACGCACCCCGGGACGCATCCGAGGACACGATCGCGCGGATGATTGCTCATCCCGCCCGGTCGGCACCTGTTCGGCCGGCCTTCCGCCGTAAGCGTCCAGATTGTGATTCCCGGCAACAATTCTCTGTTAATGCAGTCCCGGGTCATTTAAGATTAAAAAACTCCAGTTTTCTTTTTCGTCACGGAAAGCTCTTCGACGCACGCGTTGGCGATACCTTTCCAGCGGCGAGTTCCCCAAAAAGCGAAGAAGTTCAACTGGCTGTCTTGCGTTGTCCTAGAGAGTGTATCGAGAAGAAAAATGCTAAAACTCTGTCGGTTTGTCGCCTCCCGGAATCATGGCTCCTGCGCAGGCGGTCTTCTGGCTCTGATTCTATCAGCTGCCATGGTCGTGGCTGCTCCGCTTTCCGCGGAAGCGCAGGAAGCATCTGCTCCCGTTGAAGCCCCGGCGTCACAGCAGGCGTCACCCGCACCGGGTTCCGGTGAGATGATCCAGCAGACGCCGTCAGGCGAAGCCGCCGCGGAGAGGAGCGGTGACGAGGTCGATCCCCAGGCCACGCCGGCGCCCTCCGGCGACGAGGGCGTCGAGCCGGCCGTGGCGGAAGATCTTCCGGCCGCCGACCCCGCACCATCCTTCATGCAGGACCCGGCGGGGGCGCTCTCGCAGATGCTGGCGCAGGACGGACGCGATCCCAGCCTGCCGCACGATCTGTCGCCCTGGGGCATGTTCATGGCGGCCGACTGGGTGGTGAAGGCGGTGATGATCGGCCTGGCGCTCGCCTCGCTGGGCGTGTGGACCATCTGGGTGGCCAAGGCGATCGCGATCGCCTGTGCCAAGGCGCGGGCGCGGCGCGCCGTCGGCGTCGTCGCTTCGGCGTCGAAGCTCGCGGATGCCTCGCAGAAGCTCGCGGGCCGGGGCGGGCCGGCTGCATTCATGGTGCGCTCTGCAGAGGACGAGCTGCGCCGCTCATCGCCGGCGCTCGATTATGCCGGTAATGAGGGCGTGAAGGAGCGGCTCGGCGCGCGGCTCGCCCGCATCGAGGCGCAGGCGACGCGGCGGCTTTCGCGCGGCACCGGCCTTCTGGCGACGGTGGGATCGACGGCGCCCTTCGTCGGTCTGTTCGGCACGGTGTGGGGCATCATGAACTCCTTCATCGGCATCTCGGAGGCGCAGACGACCAATCTGGCGGTGGTGGCGCCGGGCATCGCCGAGGCGCTGCTGGCGACGGCGATCGGCCTCGTCGCGGCCATCCCCGCGGTGATCATCTACAACGTTTTCGCCAGAAGCATCGCCGGCTACGGACAATTGCTCGCCGACGCCGCCTCGGGGGTCGAGCAGCTGGTCAGCCTCGAACTCGATCTGCGCCGGGTCCCGGCCAACGATCCGGGCGACCCGGCGGCGGCATCCGTTCCGGCGGCGGCGGCGGAGTAGGCGTCATGGCCGGAGGCATACGCAGGAACGCGGGATCGCTGCCCGAAGAGAACAGCGAGATCAACATCGTCCCGTTCATCGACATCATGTTGGTGCTGCTGATCATCTTCATGGTGGCGGCGCCGCTGGCGACGGTGGACGTGAATGTCGACCTTCCCGCCTCGACGGCGCAGCCGCAGCCGCGCCCGGAGGAACCGCTCTACGTGACGCTGAAGCCCGATCTGACGCTGCATCTGGGCGAGACGGCGGTGGCGCGCGAGAGCC
This sequence comes from Nitratireductor pacificus pht-3B, assembly GCF_000300335.1. Taxonomy (GTDB): domain Bacteria; phylum Pseudomonadota; class Alphaproteobacteria; order Rhizobiales; family Rhizobiaceae; genus Nitratireductor; species Nitratireductor pacificus. The sequence goes on from NZ_AMRM01000014.1 coordinate 20,086, forward strand.
TGCGGGCCAGCCTCGATGCGTCGAGCGAGGGGGATCGGGAGACGCGCATCTTCCTGCGCGCCGACCGGGGCGTCGATTATGGCGACGTGATGGACGTGATGAACCTGCTGCGCGACGCGGGCTATCTGAAGATCGCGCTGGTCGGGCTGGAGAAGGCGCAGGCGTCGGCGGCAGCGGGCGGTGCGGGGGAGGCTGCCGGGAAGATCACGGGAGAGGGCGCGCCGGTTCCGGCGGATCCTTCCGAATGAGCGGAACTGCGTGGCATAGCGGCGGCGGTGTCCGGATCGCCGAGACGGCGCTGTGGACGGGCGCGGTTGCGCTCGTCCTGTCGGTGCATCTGGGCGTGGCAGCGTGGCTGATGCGCGAACAGCCGGTCGTCGCGGCGGACGATGCGCCGCCGGCGGCGATCATGATCGATCTGGCGCCCGAGCCGGAGGCGGTGGAGACCGAGGAGACGGAGATCTCCGAGCAGATGCAGGAGGCGGAGGAAAGCGCACCCACCGAGGAGAGCCCGCCCGAGGAAGTGGTCGAGCTGAAACCGGAGCCCCTGCCTGTACCCGAGCCTGAACCGGAGCCCGAGCCCGTGGAAGAGCCCGAGCCGACGGAGACGGTTGCGCTGCCGCCCGATGCCGCGGTTCCGTTGCCGACGCCGCGCCCAAATCCACCGGAGCCGAAGCGGGAACTGGCGAAGAAGCCGGAACCCCGGAAGAAGACGGTGGAGAAGGCGCAGAAACCGCGCCCGCAGCGGCAGCAGGCGGCGTCGCAGGCGGCGCGGAAGGCGCAGGTGCAGACCCGCCAGTCGAACCGGAACGCCGCCCGCCAGACGTCGTCTGGCGTGTCGAAGGCGCAGCAGGCGCGGTGGCAGTCGCGTCTGATGGCGCATCTGGAGCGGCGCAAGCGCTATCCGGCCGATGCACGCCGGCGTCGCGAGCAGGGCACCGTCTATGTGCAGTTCCGCATCGACGACAACGGCAATGTCCGCTCCGCCTCGATCGCCCGCTCGTCAGGCTATCCCGCGCTGGACCAGGCGGTGGTCGCCCTCGTCAGGCGCGCATCGCCCGTCCCGAAACCACCCCCGGGCGTCAACAAGACGATCACCGCACCCGTCAGGTTCAATGTGAGGTGAGCGCGTTCATCCTGATATGGCGAAGCGGGGTGGGTAAGGGGCCGGAGCCGCATCGCATGCGTGGCAGAATTGCCACGCATGCCGCAAAAAGACGGACGGGCCTCGAACGGCACGCGCCGCCGCGGTCTTTCCCGCCATCGCCCGTCGCCCAAGGAAATCAATCATTAAACATGATAATTTCGCACAAGATTTACCTCGCCGATTACAATCGCTCTAAATCATTGTGGTTGCGGGGATTTTTCTCATCCTCTAGGCACTCCCCATCAAGCCTTCGCGCAGCGGAGGCGCGTTGTAATCCCTGACTGTAGTGGTTGGCGTGGACAGGCTGAAACTCAAGAAACTGATCGGGACCTTCGTGAAGTCCCGGCCGCGTCTCGAAGCGATGGCGCATATGCGCACCGGTTGCGGTATGACCGCCGAGGACCTGGTCCAAGACGTCTGGCTCAAGCTGGAGAACACCAGCATGGACGGCCAGATCGAGAATCCGGGCGGCTTCATCACCCAGGTCGCCAAGACGACGGTTTCGGGACATCTGCGCAAGGAACGCCGCCGCGCGGAGATCGACGCGGAAGTCTGCGGGCTTCTTTGGGACGGCGTGGACGAGACGACACCCGAACGGACCCTGATCGGCCGAGAGAAGCTGTGCCAGGTGTGCGGTGTCCTCGACGAATTGCCGCCGAAGACCCGGCGCATCTTCCTGATGAACCGGATCGAGCATATTCCGCACCGTCGGATCGCCGAGATGCTGGGCATCACTGACGAAGCCGTCTACTACCACGTTCGCCGGGCACTGGAGCGGCTTGCCAGCCTTCGCGACGAACTCTCCGACTAATTTCTGTCGTCTCTTTAGGCAAAGGACTTCCTCGCGCGTCTATATGGTAGAAACATTCGATTCTGAACGCTTCTGCCCCTTGGAACCTTCTTCCGACGAGTGAATGGCCGAGCCTGACAAACGCCCTGAAATCGACCGCCGGATCGCGCTGGATGCGCGTGACTGGATCGTTCGGCTCGCTTCCGGCAACATCAGCGACGCCGAGCTCCAGCGTTTCAGGGCCTGGCGGGATCTCTCGCCCGAGCACGGCCGCGCCTTCGAGCGCGAGCGGGTCTTCTGGCAGCAGTTGCAGATCCTCGATGGCAGATCGGACGGCACGCCACCTTTCCGCGCGCCGAGGTCACCTCGGCTCAGCCGTCGCGGGTTCGTCATCGGTGGGGGCATGGCGGCCGCCGCCGGGATCGCGGCGACGGTGGCGTTGCCGCGCCTGAACGTGATGTCGGGCGCGGACCACCTGACGGCCGTGGGCGAGCAGAGGGAGATCCCGCTGCCGGACGGCTCGGTCGTGACGCTCAACACCGACAGCGCGATCGCGGTGGACTTCACTCCCGGGCTGCGCCTCGTGAAGATGCTGAGGGGGGAGGCGGAATTTCAGGTCCGCCCGGATGTCTCTTCCCTGTTCCGGGTCGCGGCGCTCGGCGGCAACAGCGATGCCCTGGGCACGATTTTTTCCGTGAAGGCGGTCGACAACATGGCGACGATCACGGTGCGCGAAGGCCGTGTGCGCGTCGCGGGCGCCGTCACGCCGACGGGGTCCGGCGAAGGCGGGGAGGGCAATGTCGAACTCGCTGCCAGTGAACAGACCAGATATGCCGCCGGGACGCGGCCGTCACCGGCGTCGGCAGTGGATGCGGAGATCATTTTCGCTTGGCGCAGCGGGCGGGTGATCTTCGAGGGGCTTGCGTTCTCGGCAGCCGTCGCCGAGCTCGGGCGCTACGTGCCGGAACGCGTCGTGCTCGGACCGGGCGCGAACCGTGACGTGCCGATCAGCGCGATGTTCTCCACCAGCGACGCGCTTGCCGCCTTAGAGGCCCTGGCGAAGACGCAGGGGCTTGCGGCGCGCCGGATTCCGGGCCTGATCATCCTCATCGCCTGACCGCCGCAAACTTTTCGAGGAAAATGCGAATCCGTCTTTAGGCAGACTGCCTCTTCGCGCGTCAATGTAACGAAGGGATCAGGCAAAGCACTACCCAACCCTTCTATCGGGGGCCCTCGCGGGCCGCGTCTCAGAGAGAGGATTGGGGTTCGATGGACAACAATGGTGCAGGACAGGATGTCTCCCGGCGGGCGCGTCGCCGGCTGCTCACGACGCTTACGATGAGCACGGCGCTGTGCCTCGGTGCCGTTCCGGTTGTTCTGTCCGTCACCCATGCGGCAGCTCAGGCCGATGGCCGGCACAGTTTCAACATCCCAAGTCAGCCCCTGAATGCGGCGCTTCGCTCGTTCGCCAACCGGACGGGTGTGCAGATCGCCTACCAGACCTCGGTCGCCGCAGGTGCGGTCGCGCCGGCCGTGTCAGGCACGATGTCGGCCGAGGACGGCCTCGCGCGCTTGCTGTCGGGATCGGGCCTCCACTACAGCTTCACCGGTGCAAACACCGTGACCATCCTCGATCCGGCCTCGACGGCTGGCGCCGACGGTCCGATCACCGACGGCTCGACGGTCCTCGAAGCCATCACCGTCACCGCCGCCGGCTCCGCGCAGACCGTCGCCGGCGCGCCCGCAACCGTGACGCTGATCGACGGCGAAACGATCAATTCCCGTTCCTATTCGAGCGTCAACGACGTCCTGCGCGATGTCCCCGGCATCGTGCTCAGCGCCCCTTCCACCAAGACGGGCGACGCGGGGATATCGATGCGCGGACTGGGACAGGCCTACGTCCTGATGATGGTCGACGGCAGACCTCTCGGCAATTCGAGCGAAGCCACCTACAATGGCTGGGGGTCGGGCCTCGACGGTGGCTATCTTCCGCCTCCCGCCGCGATAGAGCGGATCGAGGTCGTTCGCGGCCCCATGTCCTCCCTCTATGGCACGGCCGCCCTGGGCGGCGTGATAAACGTCATCACCAAGCCCGTCGCCGATGCGTGGACGGGTTCCGTCACCGGCGGCATGACGATCTACGACGACAAGAGGTTCGGCAAATCCTACGAGGGGCGCTTCCATGTCAGCGGACCGATCATCGCCGACGTTGTCGGGCTCTCGCTGTACGGCTCGATTCACGAACGGCTCGACCACATCCTCGTGGACGGCAACCTGAACTCGATCGGCCGCGACAGCCTCGGCGGGCGGCTGACCTGGAACGTCAACGACAGCAACAGGCTGGCGCTGGAGATCGCCAGGAACGCGACGGATATCGAGACGGTCGGCCCGGGCCGCAATGCGGGGGATGTCCTCGCAAGGCGCATGAACTACAGCCTGACGCACAATCTCGACTGGGGCAATGACTACGAAACCGTATCGTATCTCAACTATGAGGATCTCGATTTCAACAACGGGGACTATGGCTCCGGTTACACCCAATTGAACCTGAACTCGAAGACGTCCCTGAGCCTGGGGTCGCATGACATCACGGCGGGCCTCGACTATCGCAGCGAAGAGACGCAGCACGAACCGGATCGTTTCCCCGGATCCGACCCGGTCATGACCCGCTGGAACTTTGCCGTGTTCGGCGAGGACAACTGGCGCGTCTTCGACAGTTTCACCGCGACGCTGGGCGCACGCTACGACTACAACGAACGCTACGGGTCGCATTTCACGCCGCGTCTCTATGGTGTGTGGGAGGTCTCTCCCGACCTGACCCTGAAGGGCGGGGTGAGCGGAGGCTATAAGGTTCCGCAGCTGAAGCAGGCCGACGGCGGCATCTTCGAGCCGGCCGCCCGCGGCGCGGCCTGGGACCAGGGCAACACGAACCTCAAGCCGGAGGAGAGTACCAATTTCGAAGTCGGCGCAGTCTGGGCAAGCCCGCTCGGCTTCCAGCTCGGCCTGACCGCCTACCACACCCGGTTCAGCAACAAGATCGACCGGCAGGAGATCTGCTTCGACCCGGTCGGCCTGACCTGCCGGGGCCGCTCGTCCATACGTCAATATGTGAACCGCGACGCAGCGGAGCTGAACGGCGTCGAGGTGACGCTCGATTTCCCGGTCGGCGATGTGGACGTGTCGCTCAACTACACCTATGCCGACAGCGAGATCACCAAGGGCGCCGGCGCAGGCGAGCGCTTCAACGACCTGCCCGAGCATGTCGCCAATCTGGGCCTCAACTGGCGCGCGACGGATGCGCTCAACGTCTGGGGACGCGCCCAGTACCGCAGTGCGACGCACGATGCCGGCACGGGGCACATTCCCGAGCATGTCTTGTTCGACCTCGGCGGCCAGTACGACTTCAACGAGCATCTCCAGGCGAACTTCGCCGTCTACAATGTCGCGGATAAGACTTTCGACAACGACTACCTGGACGGCCGCCGCTTCTATCTCGGCATGACCAGCCGGTTCTGATCCCGGCGGCACCCTTTACCGGGCCGCGGGAGATCCCTCACGTGGCCCGGTTCAGCGAACCCAACCCAACAGGTAACCGGTAGAGATCATCAGAAATGCGCATCCTGTCCCTTGCCCTTCTGCTTTGCGCGGCGTTCGCCGGACCCGCCTCGGCGGATCTCCTCGACATTTCAGGCTCCGAGCCGTATCCGCCCCTCTACCGGCCGGACGACGCCGGCACGCCGGCGGAAGGCCCGGGCGTCGTTCTTCTCGGCGCCGATCTCGTCGAGATCGCGGTGGCGCTGGGCGCGGCCGAGCACATTCTCGCACGGCCCGCCGACATCGAGCTTCCTGGAATTGAAAAAACCCCGCACAAGGTGCGCGAATGGGCCGGTGTCGAGGGCATTCTGTCGCTGAGGCCGAAGCTGGTCATCGGCTCCAGCGTGATCACCCAGCGGCTGCTCGACGGTCTCAAGACCGTCGGCATTCAAACCGACCTGATCGACCGCACCCTGCCGGCGACCGAGAAGGTCAGCCGGCTTGCGGCGCTGCTCGGACTGGAGGATCGCGGCGCCGCGCTGATCGCGGCCATCGAGGCCGACTACGAGGCGGTTCGCCCGGTGACCGTGGAAGGGCGGCCGCTGCGCATCGTGCACGCCTCGAAACAGGGAGCCGGGACCAGTTTCACGGCCGGCGGAGCCGAGACGGCGGTGCACAATCTCATCCTGCGCGTCGGCGCCCTGAACGCCACCGCCGAGATCGGCAGGGACCGCTACCGGCCCGTAACGCCGGAAGGGATGATCCTGATGGCGCCGGACGTGGTCCTGATCGCCGAAAGCGAGCTTCCTTCCTTCGGCGACATCGACGGGTTCTGGGAAAACTATCCCGGCATCGGCCTCACCCCGGCCGGCCGCGCCGGCAACATCATCGTCATGCGCGATCTGCACGTGCGTGCCGACGCGGCGTCGAGCGGCATCGCCGCAAAGGCGCTGTCGGGAGCGCTGCACGAGATGTTCGAATGACCGTCGCGAGCCTGCGCCGCCTCGAAAGGCCAGTGGACCGCACGTCCTGGGTCGCCATGGGGCTCGCGGCCTGCTTCCTTGCCGCGTTCTTCGCCTCGGTGGCGATCGGCGCGGTTTCCCTTTCGCTCGGCGACGTGATGAACGCGCTTGCCGCGCGGTTCTCGTCGGCCCCGCAGGCGCCGGCCGAGGCGCTCAACGAGGCGGTGGTCTGGGACCTGCGCCTCGCGCGCGTGCTGACCGCGGTCATCGTCGGCGCGAGCCTCGCCACCTGCGGCGCGGCCATGCAGGGCCTGTTCGGCAATCCCCTCGCGGATCCCGGCATCGTGGGCGTGTCGAGCGGCGCATCGCTCGGCGCGATCATGGTGGTGGTGCTCCAGATATCGACTTTCGGCATGTGGACGCTGCCGGTCGGCGCGTTCCTGGCCGGCACGGGGACGACCTTCATCATCTATGCGCTGGCGCGGCCGGGACAGGAGGGCAGCGACAATTCCAGGCTGCTCCTCGTCGGCATCGCGGTCAACGCCATAGGCGGGGCGTTCGCCGGCTTCCTGACATACCTGGCGACCGCCGAGCAGTTGCAGAGCCTCACATTCTGGTCGATGGGGTCGCTGGCGAGCGCCAAATGGATCACCGTCGGGATCTCCGCCCCGCTGACCATCGTCGGCATCGGCCTCCTCTATCACTGGGCCAGGCCGCTCGACCTGCTGGCGCTCGGCGAGCGACAGGCCCGGCATCTCGGCGTCGATGTCAAGATCCTGCGGCGCAAGCTCATTCTGGTCACCGCCCTTCTGGTCGCCGCCGCCGTGTCCTTCAACGGGACGATCGGCTTCGTCGGGCTGGTGGTGCCGCATCTTTTCCGCCTGATGATCGGGCCGGCACACCGGCTTCTGATTCCCTTCTCGGCGGCGGGCGGGGCGCTGCTGGTCATGCTGGCGGATCTTGCGGCGCGGACGCTCGACCCGCCGTCGGAGATCCCCATCGGCGTCATCATGGGCTCGCTCGGCGGTCCTTTCTTCCTCTGGATGATCTACCGCAGCCGCAGGTTCGGGATCACACCGACATGATCGAGATCCGCAATGTGACGGTGACCGTGGGCGAGCGGAACCTGCTCCACGACGTCTCGACCACCTGCGAACAGGGATCGCTGACGGCGCTGGTCGGACCGAACGGTGCGGGCAAGTCGACGCTGCTCGCCGTCGTCGCCGGCGACCGGCAGTGCGACCGCGGCACAGTGCGGCTTCTCGACAAGGAGGTGTCGCGGTACTCGGTGCGTGAACTCGCACAGATACGCTCGGTGTTTCCGCAAGGGTCGATGATCCGCTTCGGATACACGGTGGAGGAGGTGGTCACGATGGGACGCGCCTTCCGCGACCTGCCGCCCGACGGCGACGGCGACGCGGTGCTCGATGCGATGATCTCCACCGAGGTCGAGCACATGGCCTTCCGCAATGCCCAGACGCTTTCGGGCGGGGAGCAGGCCCGCACCACCTTCGCCCGCGTGGTCGTCCAGGCGACGCCGGTCGTGCTGCTCGACGAGCCGACCGCCGCGCTCGACCTGCGCCATCAGGAGCGCGTTCTCACCCGGGCGCGGGCGCTTGCGCGGGCGGGCGCGACCGTCGTGGCGGTGCTCCACGACCTCAACCTCGCGGCGGCCTATGCCGACAAGGTGGTGCTGCTCGACGACGGCAGGGTTGCGGCCGATGGCGAGCCGTGGGAGGTGCTGACGCAGGAACTGATCGAGCGCGTCTACCGGCAGGAGGTCCGCGTCCTGGAGCATCCCGTGCGTGGTTGCCCCGTTATTCTAACAACCTAGTCACAAGGATGAAGCCGTGAAGAGCACGCTATCTCGCCAGGATGTCGCCGAAACCCTGAAGCGCGAGCATGCCGCCGCGCGCGCCATGCGCGAGGCCCGTATGCAGCAGCCCCGCGACGAGAACGCACCGCCTCCCCAGACACTGGATTTCCGCACCTCGGAACTGCACCGCACGCAATATCTGTCGATCGGACCGCGCATGGGCCGGTTCCTCTACAACAGCGCCCGCGCCATCGGCGCACGCACCATCGTGGAGTTCGGAACATCCTTCGGCATATCCACCCTGTATCTGGCAGCGGCGGCCGCGGATACCGGCGGCAGGGTGAGCGGGTCCGAGTTCCACCCGAGCAAGGCCGAGAAAGCGCGCGCCAACCTGGCCGATGCCGGACTGTCCGCGCAGGCGGACATCCGCATCGGCGATGCGATGGAAACGCTGAGCACCGTCGAAGGGCCGATCGATCTTCTGTTCCTCGACGGCGCGAAAGACCTCTATCTGGAGGTCCTGAAGATGCTCGAGGACAGGCTACGGCCGGGCGCGCTGGTCATCGCGGACAATGCCGACCATCTGCCGGAGAACGAGGGCTTCCTGCACCATGTCGGGGATGACAGCGATCGCTACGTGACCACGCTGATCGGTTTCCACAAGGGCCTGGTGAGCCAGAGCCTCGTGCTTTCATGAACCGCGACAAGGAGTGATGCGATGAGCGAAGCCGCCAGGACGATGGGCAGCAAACGACCGGACATGCCGGTCTGGGAACTCTCCGTGGTCGAGGCGTTCGACGTTACGCCGCGCATGCGCAGGGTGGTGTTCGAGGGCGAGCTGGGCGCCATGGCCTACAGGCCCGGCCAGGCCCTGGTGCTGGCCATGCCACTGCCCGAAGGCGGAACGGGGCGGCGTGACTACACGATCCGCGAACTGGACAGGTCCTTGGGACGTCTTTCCATCGACTTCGTGCTGCACGGGGAAACGCCGGCGCCAAGCTGGGCCCGGCGCGCGAAAGCGGGAGACACGCTCCTGGCGCGGGGGCCGCGCGGCCGCACCGTCTTCAACCCGGAAGCGGACTGGCACCTCTTCTGCGGCGACGAGACCTGCCTTCCGGCCATCCTCCACATCCTGGAGACCGTCGACTCCGGAACGAAGATCCATGCCTTCATCGAGGTCGAGGGGCCTGAAGACCATCAGCCGGTTCCGCCCGCCTTTGCATCCTCCGTCACATGGGTCCACAGGGACGGACAGCAGTCCGGGCCGAGCAGCCTGCTTCTCGAGAGGTTGACGGCCTTCACCTTGCCGGAAGGACGCGGCCACGCCTATCTGATCGGCGAAACGGGCAATGTGCGGGCGCAGCGCCATCACCTGGTGGCACGCGGTCTTTCGAAGGAACAGATCTCATCGGAGGGTTACTGGCGCCCGGGGCGTATCGGAGGACACGACCACGTCGATGACTGAGCACACTGCCTGCGTGGCATTCGTTCGGCCGGGGCCGGCGGCGGCAGGATCGTTCAGCCCTCCGTCCATGTGAAGTTGCCGCGACAAGCCTGGGAACATAGTATCAAGCGGCAGGTGGGACTTCCACGCACTCCTGGAGCGTGCGAATAAGTACAATCTCGGGATCCAATCTACCCGCCGTCACGACACGTTTGCGTCTTTGAGAGTTCAATGCCGGTCAATCTGGAAAACGATCTGTTGCGAACCTTTGTCGCGATCGCGGAGGAGGGGGGGTTTTCGGCCGCTGCCCGCCGGGTCTTTCGTACCCAGTCCGCCGTCAGCCAGCAGATGAAGCGTTTGGAGGAAGCACTCGGCCAGCAACTCTTCGAGAAGGTTGGCCGTCAGCGCAGGCTCAACGAGGCAGGACAGAACCTGCTCACCTACGCGCGCCAGATTGTTGCACTGAACGATCAGGCGGTGATGACCGTCAATTCCTCCCAGCAGAGCGGCGAGGTACGCATCGGCGCTCCGCATGATATCGCCGATTCCATCCTCCCGCGTTTTCTCTCCACCTTCGCCCGCTCCAATCCGCGCGTTCACGTGATGCTGACGGTCGATCGCAGCCCGAACCTGATGCCGCTGCTGGAAGATGGCCGGCTCGACATGACGTTGACGACCCGCCATTCCGAACGTTTTCAGGGCCGCCTCCTGCGTACTTCGCCCACTGTCTGGATCGCCGCGGCGTCCTTCGAGCTCGACCGGCGGCAGCCCGTGCCTCTCGTCCTGGCGGACGAGCCGTCGATCTTTCGCCGCATGGCGCTGAACGCGCTCGACCAGCGGGGCGTACCATATATCGAGCGCTATACCTGCCCCAGTCTTTCGGGCATCCACGTGGCCCTCAACGCCGGGCTCGGCGTAACGGCGCGCACGCCGGAGATGCTGAAGCCCGATCTCAAAGTGCTCGGTGAAAGGGATGGGCTTCCGCCGCTGCCGGACGTCAATTTCTACATCTACCGCAGCAATGTGACGCCTTCACAGGCGGCGAATGCGCTTTTCGAGCAGATTTGCGCCGGCTGATAGATAAGTATTTTATCCGTTTTAGATTGCATTTTGCTCGCAAACATTAGGATCACTAATGATTTTCGCGAGAGTTTGAATTGGTGCTGCCTTCAAACACGCTGCTAGCCTGCTTCGTAAGCCCTGAGGGAGGGCAGTGATGAACGACGAGGCTGGAAGACGATGACCCGCGAAGAAGAAGTGGAAGCTGTTCTGGCAAAGGTGCGCGTGGCCATGACCGGCGGGCCGAACCGTGCAGCGCTGGAGGACGCCAAGAACGCATTGATCGGGCTGGCCGCCAAGCGCGATCTGTGGAGCGAGGCCGAATACCCGCGCCCGGACGAGGGCGAACGCCAGGCCCGCTATCTTATCGCGCAGGACGATCCCCAGGGACTGACCCTCTATCTCAATGTCATGTTGCCGGGAAAGAAGATCCCGCCGCACAATCACACTACATGGGCCTGCATCGCGGCGGTGGAAGGTGTGGAACACAACACGCTGTACGAGCGGCTCGACAACGGCAGCGTTCCGGGCCGCGCCGAAATCCGCGTCGACCGTGTCGTGTCCGTTGAGCCGGGCGCGGGGGTCGCGATGATGCCGGACGACGTGCATCACGTGGAGATTCAGGGCGAACAGCCCATTCGCCACCTTCATATGTACGGACGCCCCCTCGAAACCCTGACCGAACGCCTTGTTTTCGACCCGGAAGCCGGCACGACCAAGATCATGTCCGTCGGCGTGAAGACGCGGCGCTGAAGCAGAGGCAGTCCAGAAGCAATGACGTCAGCAATGTCGCCTCAAGAGGTGAAGGCCGCCCTTTCGGACGCAGCCGAGATCGCCTTCCTCGACGTGCGCGAGCACGGCCAATATGGCGAAGGGCATCCCCTTTTCGTGGTCAACTGCCCTTTCAGCATTCTGGAGGCCGAGGCACCCCGTCTCGTTCCCAACCGGCACGTGCGCACGGTTCTGCTGGACGATGGCGACGGGGTTGCCGAGCGCGCGGCGCATGAACTCGAAGCCCTTGGTTATACGTCTGTCTTTGTCCTTCAGGGCGGCGCTCCCGCATGGGAAGCCGCCGGCTTTGGCGTATTCAAGGGTGTTAATGTCCCCTCGAAGGCTTATGGCGAGATGGTGGAGCACGATATGGGCACCCCCTCGCTCTCTGCCGAGGAGTTGAACGCCATGATCGGCGCGGGCGAGGACATGGTCATCCTCGACGGCCGCAGCCCGGCCGAATTCGCCAAGATGAACATTCCCACCGCACGCTCATGCCCGAATGCCGAACTGGGGCTGCGCATCGGCGAACTGGTGAAGAAGCCGCAGACGCGCATCGTCATCAACTGCGCCGGCCGCACGCGGTCCATCATCGGCGCCCAGACATTGCGGAACCTCGGCTTCACCAACCCGATCCATGCCTTGCGGAATGGCTCACAGGGCTGGCAGCTCGCTGGCCTGACCCTGCAATACGGTTCGCAGCCTTTGCCGCTTCCCGCGCCGGCGGACGAAACGCTCGCCGATGTCGCCGCCCGTCGCGCCGCATTCATCGATCTCAACGGCCTGCCGCTTCTGAGTCATAACACACTTCAGACCTGGCTTGCGGACGACACGCGCACCACATTTCTTCTCGACGTCCGCAGTGCGGAAGAGTTTGCGGACGGCACGATTGCCGGCGCCGCCCATGCGCCGGGCGGTCAGCTCGTCCAGGCGACCGATCAGTGGATCGGCGTGCGCGGCGCCCGGATCGTGCTGGCCGACAATCGCGACATTCGCGCGGCAACCACCGCTTTCTGGCTCCGCCGCATGGGACATGACGCCGTCATTCTCGATGTCGATACACGCGGGTACGCCGTGTCCGCTCCGGCCGAGCGCGACTGGATGGCGGGGCTTGCCACGATGTCTCCGCGCGAGGCCGCGACGGGGCTGTCGGAGGGAGCGCAATTGATCGACGTTTCTTCCGGCAAGGCCTACCGTGAAGGCCACATCAAGGGCGCCGTCTGGGCCATACGCCCACGGCTCGCCGCGCTCGCGCTCGATCCGGCCCGTCCGCTGATCGTTGCAGGCCAGGAACCGTCCACACTTCACCTTGCGGCCGGCGATCTGACCGACATGGGACATGCGGATCTGCACGTCCTTCCCGGCAACCCGGCGCAATGGCGCGACGCGGGGCTTGCCATCGAGGCGACGCCGGATGTGCCTTCCGATGCCGACATGATTGATTTCCTGTTTTTCGTTCATGACAGGCATGATGGAAGTCTGGAGGCTGCGCGCCGCTACCTCGCATGGGAAACGGGGCTGATAGACCAGATGGATGCGCAGGAAAAAGGCGTGTTCACGCGGGGTCCCGCGCCTGTGGTCGAACACGGCGCTGCAGCCATTGCGCCCGCAAGAACCTTGCAGAAGGTGAGGTAGCCCCATGAAGAAGGACACAAAGATCGCAAGGCTGGGACGGCCCCATGCAAAGGATCGACCGGTTGCCGTGAACCCGGAGATCGTTCGCGCATCGACCATCCTGTTCCCTGACATGGACAGCTACGATGCGGCGGGCAAGGAGAAATACACAACGCTGCGCTATGGCCGTCATGGCACCCAGACGGCCTTCGCCCTCGCGGATGCGGTGGCTGAGCTGGAAGGCGGTTATCGCGCGATCGTCATGCCATCCGGGCTCGCCGCCGTTTCGGCCGCACTCCTCACCTATGCCCGGCCGGGCTCGCATCTTCTGATGACGGACAACGTCTACGGCCCGACCCGCAACCTGTGCGAATCCTATCTGCGCACCATGGGGGTCGACGTCGAGTATTTCGCGCCGCGCGTCGGTGCGGCAATTGCCGATCTGATCCGCCCTGAAACAGTGGCGATCTACTGCGAGAGCCCAGGCTCCGGAACGTTCGAGCTGCAGGATATCCCGGCCATCGCATCCGTGGCCGCACCGCGCGGCATTCCGGTCATGAACGACAACACCTGGGCCACGCCCTTGCTGTTCCCATCCTTCGAGAAGGGCGTTGATGTTTCCGTCCACGCGGCCACCAAATACATCGTCGGCCATTCCGATGCGATGCTTGGCCTGATCGTCTGCTCCGAGGCGACCTGGGGCCCGGTGCGCAACATGGTCGGCCTTCTCGGCTATTCGACCGCACCCGACGATTGCTATCTGGCCTTGCGCGGATTGCGCACCATGGGCCTGCGACTAGAGCGGCACCAGCAGAACGCGCTGAAGATCGCCCGATGGCTCGAGGGGCGTCCGGAAGTGGCTGCGGTTCATTATCCAGCACTGGAAAGCCATCCCGACAACGCGCTTTGGAAGCGCGACTTCACGGGCGCTTCGGGCCTCTTCGCCTTCAGGCTGAAGTCGAAGGATAACGAGGCCGCGCGCCGCTTTGCCGACGGGCTCGACTATTTCGGTATCGGGTCGAGCTGGGGAGGCTTCGAAAGCCTGATCACGATCCCGCATCCCACACGCAACCATGAAGTCTCCGCCGATGATGGAGTTCTGGTGCGCCTGCATGTGGGGCTCGAGGATCCCGATGACTTGATCGCGGATCTGGCGGCGGGCCTGACCGCCCAGTTCAGCTAGAAGGGGGGAGAGAACCATGAGCAAAGAGCGCATTTCGACCGAGGCAGGTTTTGCCGAAGCCTTTGCCACTGCGGCACCGGGAAGCCTGACCGAGGGGCGCATCCGTGTTGGAAGTTTCGCCTCCGGTGCCGAAATCGTCCTTCCTTTCCTCATCCTGAAAGGGGCGAAGCCCGGCCCCTGCCTGTGGATTTCCGGACAGGTTCACGGCAACGAGATCAACGGCATCTGGGCAGCGCTCGACTTCATGGAAGGTCTTGATCCAGCTGAACTTTCGGGCTCGGTGGTTCTCAGCTCGACGGCCAATCCGCTGGCCCTCGACGCCCGTCGCAAGACCGCGCCGCAGGATGAACAGGATCTCGACCAGACCTTTCCGGGCAATGCGAACGGGCTTGTCAGTGACCAGATGTCGGCGGCGCTTTTTGCGGCTGCAGCCGATTGCGCGGATGTGCTGATCTCGATGCATACCATGAACAACCTGTTCTATTCGGACCCCTATGCGGTCTACAAGCTGCATCCCGACAGCGGCATCGACGAAGCGAAACTGTTCTCGATGATCCGTCATTTTCACCCGGTAGTCGCTTGTCGCATGAATGTTGCGCCCGGCGCGGGCGAACTTCCCGGCAACATCCCCGGAGCGCTCGATTACCAGATGCTGGCCCGCGGCAAGCCGGCCTTCATGATCGAGCTGGGGTCCGGCAGCGAAACGGACGAAGGCTGCGTCGCGCTCGGCGTGGCGGGATTGCATGGCGTGGCTGCAGAAATGGGCATGATCGCCGCGCCGCAGCGCAAGCCTGCCGAAAAGCTCCGCCGGGTCGCCCGACGCACCCATGTGATGACGCGCGAGGGCGGCTTGTTCCGCACCGCCAATCGTCCAGCCATGAAGGTGGAGGCCAACAGGCCTCTCGGCACCATCTGCAGCATCACCGGACGTCCCATGGCCGAGCCGGCCATGGCCCAGGATGTGCTGATCATCGGCATTCGCAAGGATCCGGTGGTTCACACTGGGGACCGTATCGCCTTCGTGGCGCTTGAATGGACGGACGTGTCCGTCTGACCGCAATGCGGCAACCACAAGAACCGGAAAACGGCGACATGACAAATCGAACCTCAGGGGAAAAACGATGAGAAAGATCAAAGTCCTGACAGCCGCCTTTGGCGTGATTTCCATGGCCATGTTTGGCACGGCGGCCGAGGCCCAGAACTATCCGGATCGTCCGGTTACCATGATTGTGCCGTGGGCACCGGGGGGGGCCGCCGACATCATCGCGCGGCTCGTGGCAGAACCGATGGGCAAAGCGCTCGGTCAGCCTGTCGTCATCGAGAACCGGCCCGGGGCCGGCGGCACCGTGGGTTCCGCCGTGGTCGCCAAGGCCGATCCGGATGGCTACACCATCCTGATGGGCAATGTGGCCAGCGAAGCCATTGCGCCGGCCTTTTATGCAGACACCATTCCTTACAAGGTGCTTGAGGATTTCGCCCCGGTCACCCAGCTCATCCAGCAGCCGAGCGTTCTTCTGGTTTCCAAGGATTTCGAGTTCGACAACGTGAAGGACCTGATGGCTTTTGCCAAGGAAAACCCTGGTGAACTCTATGCGACGCCGGGCGTGGGCAACTCACCCTACCTCACTTTCGAGCTGATCAAGGACAATTACGACGTCGACATGGAGAACGTGCCCTATGACAGCGGCGCGGAAGTGAACAATGCCTTGAATGCGGGCGACGTCCAGATTGCCATCAACAACCTGCCGGAAGCCATCAAGGCGATTCAGGCCGGGATCGCCAAGCCGGTCGCGGTGACGGCTGCCGAGCGCAACCCGCTCCTGCCGGATGTGCCGACATTCGTCGAGTCGGGAGGCGACAAGATCGTTGCCATTTCCTGGCAGGGCATCTTTGCGCCTGCGGGCACGCCCGATGCCATCGTCCAGAAGCTCTACGAGGCGACCGCCGCAGCCCTGAAGGATGAGAACGTCGTTCAGCGCAACAAGGAGCTCGGCTCGGTGCCGGTCGGCTCGACGCCGGAGGAATTCAAGGCCTTCGTCGCTTCCGAGATCGAGAACTGGGCCTACATGGTCAAGCTTGCCGGCGCCAGCGCGCCCAAGTGATGTCTCGATGCTGTCGCGGAAGCCGGTCGCAGTCTGGCCGGCCTCCGCATGCCCCGCCCGCTGGAAGCGCGGCGGACGGTCCATCCCGGCGGGTTTGAAAGCACCCGACTGCGGCGGGACCGGAAAGGCTCCGGAATGCGCGGGATCTTCCGAAAAGGACAAAGCGACATGGAACCCTTCAAGCCACTGCCTGCAACGCCGGTTCGGCTAGGCTTCGTCATTCCCGAGAGGAACGTCGCCTGCGAGACCGAGTTCCCGCAGTTCCTGCCCGATGGCGTGACGGCCCATTTCTCGCGCCTTCCACGAGAAGGGGCAGCGCTCACGCAGGAATCGCTCATTCGCATGATGGACAGCGTCGAGCATCAGTCGCGCCTTCTGGGCGGCATCGACGCCCGCATCATCCTCTATGCGTGCACATCCGGGAGTTTCCTGGGCGCCGACGATGCTCTCGACACCATTGCGGACAGGATCGGCGCCGCTTCGGGCGTTCCCGCAGTCACAACCACACGGGCCGTGCTCGATGCGCTGGCGGCGCTTCAAGCCAGGACGGTGTTCCTGATCAGCCCGTATCCCGACGACATTCATGCCGCCGAGATCGCATTCCTTGAAAAGGCGGGGCATCCGGTGCCCGGCAACGCCACTTTCGGCTGCGCGAGCTCCGAGATGATCCGCGGTATCAATTCGCGTGACGTGGAAGCGCTTGCGCTCGGCCATCGTGCTGCGATCAGGGAATGTGACGCCGTTTTCCTGAGCTGCACGAACCTGCGTTCCATGGACCGCATCGCGGCGCTGGAGGCAGATCTTGCGCGGCCTGTCTTCTCGTCCAATTCGGCCTCGCTCTGGCGCGCCATGCGCGGGGCGGGCCTCACGCCGCGCGATATCGGCGCCGGCCGCCTGTTCCGCCTCGATCTGGCCGGTGTCGATCCCTCGGCCCGGGTTCGTGGTGCCTAGGGTGTTGCCGGCTAAACGGAAAGTCCGCATCAGAGGTCGGGCGATGGCCTAAGGTTTCGAAACAGCAAAATGCCCTGGAGTTCAATGGGGATAAAAATGAGAAATGGAAAGCAAATCAGGGGCGCGCAATACGCCGACATTGCAATCGCCCTCGTTCTTCTGGCGGTCGGTGTCGGCTTCACGATCGTCGCCTATGATCATGGCCTCGGCTCCGTGCGACGCATCGGCGCCGGCGCTATGCCGTTCCTGATCGGCTGCGCGCTTTGCCTTTGCAGCCTCATCTGTCTTGTCGGCGCGCTGCGAAACCGGATCGAGGTCGATGTCTCGCCGCCATTTCCGGTTGCCTTGGTGCTCATCGCCGTCGTGGCGTGGGCACTGCTGGTCGAACCGTTCGGGCTTGTCCCGGCCACCATTGTCCTGATGCTGATCGGGACATTCGCCTATGGACCGATACGCTGGATTTCAACGAGCATCGTGATTGCGGCCATGTGCGTGGGATGCGTGGCGCTCTTCATCTACGGCTTCCGCCTTCCTTTCACGATTTTCGGGGGCTGAGACCATGGACCTTTTCAACCAGATCCTCGGCGGTTTCGCCACGGCGACCACACCCCACAACATCCTGTTCTGCTTCATCGGCGTCACGATCGGCACATTCGTCGGCGTTCTGCCGGGTCTCGGGCCGCTGGCGGCAATCGCGCTGTGTTTGCCGATCACCTTCTACCTCGACCCCACGACCGCCATGATCATGCTGGCGGGCATCTTCTATGGCGCGCAATATGGCAGTTCCACCGCCTCGATCCTGCTCAACATACCAGGCACGGCCAGCGCTGCCGTCACCTGCCTCGACGGTTACCCGCTGACCCAGAAGGGGCAGGCAGGCGTGGCGCTGATGATCACCACGCTGACCTCCTTTGCCGGCGGCACCATGGCCATCGTGCTCGTCATGGGGCTTGCGCCGGTCATCTCCGCCTTCGCGATGAATTTCTCGTCGGCAGAATATTTCTCCGTCATGCTGCTCGGTCTCGTGGCGGCTTCCACCCTGTCTATCGGCTCGCCCATCAAGGGCATGACGATGGTGGTCGCGGGGCTTGCCCTCTCCATGATCGGCACGGACAAGTACACGGGCGAATTCCGCTTCACCGGCGGCATCCTCGATCTGGCGGAGGGCGTCAGTCTCGTGGCGCTTTCGATCGGCCTGTTCGGCGTCGCGGAAATCCTGTCGAGTTTCGCGGGCAAAGGCCCTGTGCTTCTCAACGCGAGTTCGGTGCGCCTGCGCGACATGCTGCCGACCAGGACGCAGCTCAAACAGGCGATCCTGCCCACATTTCGGGGCATGGGCATCGGTTCTGTCATCGGCGCGATGCCGGGCGCAGGGCCGGCCCTGGCTTCCTATCTTGCCTATGTGGCCGAGACGCAGGTTTCGAAGAATCCGGAAAAGTTCGGCAAGGGCGCCATCGAGGGCATTGCCGCACCGGAGGCCGCCAACAACGCCTCCGTGCAGACGGCCTTCATTCCCACGCTCACGCTCGGCGTGCCGGGCGACGTGGTCATGGCGGTCTTGATCGGTGCGCTGATGATCCACGGCATCACGCCGGGTCCGGATTTCATCAGCTCCCACGGCGACATCTTCTGGGGGCTGGCAGCCAGCTTCTGGATCGGCAACGTTCTGCTTCTCGTGCTCAACATTCCCCTGATCGGCATCTGGGTCCGCATGCTGGCCATTCCGCCACGCATCCTCTACCCGATCATGCTCGTTTTTGTCTGCATCGGCGTCTACAGCATCCGCAACAGCATCTTCGATGTCTACATAATGCTCGTCTTCGGCGTCGTGGGTTATGTGCTGGCGCTGTTTCGGTATCCAGCGCCGCCCCTCCTGCTCGGCTTCGTGCTGGGACCGCTGATGGAGCAGCATCTGCGCCGCGCCTTGCTTCTGGGGAGAGGGGACCCGATGACGTTCCTCTATCATCCGATCAGCGCGATCTTTCTGGCGATCTGCCTGGTGCTTATTCTGCGTTCGCTGCCGCTGGGTCCCATCGTGCAGAAACTGCGCGCGCGCCAGACCCACCGGGTGGACATCGAGTAGAACGATGGATGACACCACCTACAAGCAGCACAGCAGTCATTGGGGCGCGTTCAGCGCGCGGATGAATGGCGGAAGGCTGGACATCCGCCCCTTCGAGGCCGATCCCGACCCGTCGCCTTTGCTTGCCAACATTCCGGCGTCGCTCGATCACCCCGCCCGCATCCGAAAGCCGCTGATCCGCCGCGGCTGGCTGGAAGATGGCCCGGGCCCGGACGGACGTCGCGGCTCCGATGCATTCGTCGAGGTCGAGTGGGAAGAAGCCCTGCAAAGGACGGCACAGGAGTTGCGACGCCTGGGTGCTTCGCCCTCCCTGTCGGACGACGGTCCCCTGCCTGGCGCGCGTGTGTTCGGGGGGTCCTACGGCTGGTCCTCGGCCGGCCGCTTCCATCATGCGCAAAGCCAGGTGCACCGCTTTCTGAACAGTGTTTTCGGCGGCTACGTTGCCTCCGTAGACACCTATTCGTCCGGTGCAGGCAGCGTGATCCTGTCGCTGGTTCTAGGCAATGCGATCAAGTTGAACCGCGATCATCCCTATCTGCGCGAGCTTGCACAGGATACGGAACTTCTGATCTGCTTCGGCGGTCTTCCGCTGCGCAATCTGGCGGTGAGCGCGGGCGGCAGTTCCAGGCACTTGGGCAAGAGTGTTCTGCACAAGGCCGCTGCTCGCGGCTGCAACTTCGTCTCGGTCAGCCCCATCGCCGACGATTTCAGCGATCTGCCGGGCCTCACGCGCATTGCTCCGCGCCCGGCCACCGACACCGCATTGATGCTTGGCATGGCCTACAGGCTGCATGAGACGGGCCTGGTCGATCGCGCCTATCTGGAGCGCTACACGACGGGTTATCCCGCGTTCGAGGCCTATCTGACGGGCAAATCGGATGGTGTCGCTAAAACGCCAGAATGGGCCGAGAGCATCTGCGGCGTCCCGTCCTCCGAGATCGCCGCTCTGGCCGAGCGGGCCGCGAAGAGCCGGACGCTGATCAACGTCACGTATTCGTTGCAGCGCGCGGAGAACGGCGAACAGCCCGTCTGGATGGCGCTGACGCTTGCCTGCATGCTGGGGCAGGGCGGTTTGCCCGGTGCGGGTTTCTGCTACGGACTGGGCTCCATTGGCAATATCGGCAAGGAAGCGCTGGCCGTGCCGTTGCCCACCATGCCACAGGGGCATAACCGGGTTGACGATTTCATTCCCGTGGCCGGCATCTCGGATCTTCTGTTGAAACCGGGCGAGCCCTACACCTACAAGGGCGAAGTGCGCCGCTATGCCAATATCCGGCTCGTCTACTGGGCGGGCGGCAATCCCTTTCATCACCACCAGGATCTCTCGCGTTTGAAGGAGGCATTCTCCCGGCCGGAGACGATCATCCTGCACGACAGCGTCTTTACCGCATCGGCGCGCCACGCCGACATTGTGTTTCCCGCAACCATCACGGCCGAACGGAGCGATATCGGCGCGGGCGGCAACGACCCGTATCTCTTTGCGATGCAGAGGTTTGCGGAACCTTTCGGCGAAGTGCGCGATGATTACTCAATCTTCGCGGATCTGGCCGGCAGGCTCGGGTGCAGCGAGATCTTCACAGAGGGTCGCGACACGGACGGCTGGTTGAAAGCCATGTATGAGCCGACGCGCGCAGCTCTCGAAAAGCTCGGACACGATGCCCCGTCCTTCGAGGACTTCATGCAAAACGGGCGGATTGAACTGCCTGTGCGCGACGCCCCCGGCACGATGGTGCGCTTTCATCGGGACCCGTCGGGTGCCCCGCTCGATACGCCAAGCGGCAAGATTGAGCTGTTTTCGGAAACCGTTGCGGGCGCTGGCCTGCCAGGGCATGCGGCATGGCTCGCACCGGCCGAATGGCTGGGTGCGCCGATGGCCGAACGCCATCCGTTTCAACTCGTCTCCAACCAGCCGGCCACCCGCCTCCACAGCCAGCTCGATTTCGGAAGCACCAGCATGGCTGCAAAGATGAAAGGACGCGAGGTTGCGAGGCTCAACGGGGACGATGCCGCGCGGCTCGGAATTTGTGAGGGAGATGTGATCCGGCTCCACAACGAACGCGGCTCGGTTCTGGCAGCGGCACGTCCCTCTGACGCGGTCTTGCCTGGCGTGGTGCAGCTCTCGACCGGTGCCTGGTATGCCCCGGAGGAACTGCCGGGAACAGGGCTCACCTGTGTCAACGGCAATCCCAACGCGGTGACGTCAGATGCCGGAGCCTCCGCCTTGAGCCAAGGTTGCGCAGGCCAATTGTGCCTCGTGTCGCTGGAGAAACTGCAGGGCGCAGCCCCGCAGGTCTGGCCACACTCCGCCCCATTTCACGAACGGTGAAATCTGCCCCCGACCGGTGCTGTCGGATTGTTCATTGGGGAAATGAACGTGCGGGCGCGAGAAGATCGCGCCTGGAGAAACGAGACAAGGACGATGGTTCGCATGACACATCAGGGCAAGATGCGCGTTATTGATGTTCCGGTACCGGGCGGACCGGAGGCACTTACCCTGGTCTCGAGACCGGTGCCTTCCGCTCAGCGCGGAGATGTCCTCATCAAGGTGGAGGCTGCCGGTGTCAATCGCGCCGATCTCAAGCAGCGGGCCGGCGACTATCCGATGCCATCGGACGCACCTACGGTGCCCGGTCTGGAAGTTGCCGGAACTGTTCTGGCGACAGGGGCGGAGGTTGATGAGTTCGATGTCGGTGACAGGGTCTGCGCGCTTCTCATAGGTGGCGGCTACGCCGAATATGTGGTCGCTCCTGCCGTGCAGTGCCTGCCCATCCCCGAAAGTCTGAGTTTCGTCGAAGCAGCCGGCTTGCCCGAGACAGTTTTTACCACATGGGCAGCCTTGTTCGAGCAGGCGGGACTTCAGCCTGGTGAGACCGTGTTGATCCACGGAGGTGCAAGCGGAATCGGGACGACGGCCATCCAGCTTGCGGCCGCGTTCGGAGCAAAACCCCTCGCCACCGCAGGAACGGCCGAGAAGGTGGCACTGTGCAAGGATATCGGTGCCGTTCTGGCGATCAACTATCGTCAGGACGATTTTGTGGAAAGGGTTCTGGAGTTTACAGCCGGACACGGCGTTGATGTGGTTCTCGACATGGTCGGTGGAAGCTATTCCCAGCGCAACCTCGAGAGCCTTGCCCTGCACGGGCGCATCTGCTTCATCGCCGGCGACGAAGCTCCGGAGGCTGTGTTCAACATCCGTCAGATTATGCTCAAGCGCGCGGTGATTACCGGCACAACACTCCGCCACCGCACACCGAAGGAAAAGGGACGACTGCGCAGCATCATCAAGGAGCGTGTTTGGCCGCTGATCTCCCAGGGGAGTTTCAAACCGGTGATTGGGGCAGAGTTTCCCATGGCTTCGGTCGCCGATGCCCATGCGGCCCTGGAGTCCGGTCGACACGCCGGCAAGATAGTGTTGCGTATCTGACCGCCGAAGCAAGACGGAGAGGCATCCGGAAACGACTGATCATCCCGACCGTCAAAGGGTGTGAGGGGAGATGATGTCTCGGCTACCTTTCCGAATGCTCTGCGCTGAAACCGGGCCCTGCAACGCCCGAGCACCCTGACAGCAACGGCAAGGCGTCCGGTCGCGGATCAGCTGACATCGCCAGCGTACAGCAGATCCTCAGGAACTCTCTTTCGCTGGAGGGGATCGTTGCTCAGGCGGGGTGAAAGCGATCCTCTTCATTCGTCTCATTGTCGTCGAACATTCGGTTCCCTGAGCGGCGACACGTCTCTCGCGCGGATCGCCCTTCCTGTCACGATAGCTATGTTCGGCGTGTCGGCGCCCCTGCTTCGGGTGGTGCGCAATGCCGTCGTTGATGTGACCGGCGCCCTCTATTTCATCTTTGCGAGAATACGGACGGACCCGCGACGCGCGTGGGGTTTCACCCCCGCTTCTGGACGTGAAAAACCGATTGATGCCAGGCTATCAGCGAGGCTGGCACCGAGATCAGCCCGTATTGCCATGATATGTCCGCCCAGCCGCTCTCGAAATCGAAGAGGAACATTTCCAGCCAGATCGCAACGCATTGCACGGCGACAAAGAAAAGAAACAGCGAGGGCAGGGGCTTCAGTTTCAACGCCCCGACAACCGCGAGCAGCACTGCCCCTCCCGCCAGAGCGACGACAATCGCCACCGCGAAAGTCAGGCTGGCGATCGCAACCAGTTCCAGCCCGATGGAGCGGGCGGCCACCGCCACCAGCGCCGCATGAGCGAACGCGGCAAAACCTGCCGTTATGATCGCTGCGGGGAAAAGGCGGCTGTAGTACGGTCTGATCATGTCCATGCGTTTCAGTGCTCCCGATGTTCGGAAGCTAGCGCCGCAACGGCGGTCGATCTACCCAGAATTTGCGGTGGCCCCCGGTCTGGCTGCTCTGATTGGCAGGATCGGAGGCTGCTTCTGGTGTGAATTCACAGGAACGCCGGACCGTATCGACTGGTGGCAAATGGCGTCGAGTTCGGGACGAAGTTCGAAGTATACGGCAAGAGCGCGACTGCGCGACTGACCGACAGGCGGCCCCGCGGAGGCGTTGAACGAAGTGAAACTGCCGTGAACTGACCAATGGCGGAGGGAGTGGGATTCGAACCCACGGTGGACTCGCGCCCACGCCGGTTTTCAAGACCGGTGCCTTAAACCGCTCGGCCATCCCTCCGGCTGACGGCTGTATGCTTCAAGCCCTGCGCCTTTTCAAGGCAAAACGCGGGGAAGGACGCGGGCTGGGGCGCGGGATCTTGCGCATTTTGTGGCGCGCCCGCCTACTTCCCGCCACAAATGATTTACACGGTAATAAGAGATTATGTACCAGTATGCGACCGGGATGCGGAGGGCGTCCCGTCGTATTTGCATCTGAAGACCGGGTTACCGGATATTTTTCGCCTGGATGGGGATTTCCTGCGCCGATGAATGATTGTTCGACGTCTCGACTGGATTCGGGCGCATGAGCCTGCGGATATCTTCGAGCCCCGCCGGCGCGCGCCGCTTATCGGTGACGGTCATGGCCGCCGCCTGCGCGGCTCTCGTCTCGGCCTGTTCATCCACGACGCCGAAAGTCGCAGTCAGCAAGAAACCCACCAAGGAATATTTCGCCGAATCGGAATACGGCGTCAAAGCCAGTCCGCGCGTCACCTCCGTCCGTTCCAACCTGCCGCGCGGCGGCGGGCGCTATCAGGTCGGCAAGCCTTATCAGATCAAGGGGCGCTGGTATCATCCCGCCGAAGATCCCGACTACAAGAAGGTCGGCATGGCATCCTGGTACGGCGATGCCTTCCACGGGCGGCTGACGGCAAACGGCGAAGTCTATGACATGACGCATCTGACCGCCGCGCATCCGACGATGCCTCTGCCCAGCTATGCGCGCGTCACCAACATGAAGAACGGCAGTTCGGTCCTCGTCCGCGTCAACGATCGCGGACCCTTTGCGCACAACCGCGTCATCGACCTGTCGAAACGCGCTGCGGAAATGCTCGACTACACCCATTCGGGCATCGCCGAGGTGCAGGTGGAATATGTGGGCCGCGCGCCGCTCGAGGGCCAGGACGACCAGTATCTCCTGGCGTCCTATCGCCCGGGCGGCGCTGCTCCGGACCCGTCCGACGGCCTTCCGACCGGTGTCATGATCGCCATAAACGGCACGACCCCGACCGCCACGCTTCCCGGCGTCAGGGCGGCCGATGCCTTCGCCAGCCAGCCGGGCCTGGCGCCGCCCGCGCCCCTGCCGGTCGCTGCCGGTGGGGAGCAGGCGGTGCTTCCCGCGCTCGGCCCCATCGTTCCGGATCGCCCACGGACCGTCTCGCCGGCAGAGAGCGACGCGACCGATGTGGCACTTCTGTCCTATGCGGACCGGCGCATCTGGAACGCTTCGACGCCGTTCGACGCCGTGTTGCAGCCGGAACTGACGGCGAACGCCGTGGCGGAATGGTGGAACGGCCGCGCTATGGCGGGAGAGGAGGCCGGGCAGGCCTATCTGAACGCCGGAAGCTGGACCTCGCGCACCGAAGCCGAAGCGCAGGCCGAGCGCCTGAAAGGTGTCGGCAGGGTTGCCCTGCAGAGCGCCGTGGAGCCCGGCGGCCAGACCTATTTCACCGTCAGCGTCATGCCCGACGGCCGGATGGATCTGGACCGCATGCTGGAAACAGCATGGGCGGCGGGCGCACAGGATGCCTTCGTGGTGCGGCAGTAGCGCACAGTCAAAAGCCGCGGACCGTTAAACTTTGTCGCTTTATTTCGTGCGGAACTGTTGATCGCCGCGCGCCGAAACCTGTACCATCGGCGGGTGGATAGGACCCCGGGGCGTATGGTGTACAGGTGGAATTTCAACGGGTTGCTTGCCGCGGCGCTTGTCGTGCTGCTGTTCGGCGCGCAGTCGGCATCGGCGCAGCTCTTCGAGACGCGCGCCAAACAGGCCTTCATGATCGATGCCGAAACCGGCACCGTTCTGTTCTCCAAGGAAGCCGACGCGCGGATCCCACCGGCCTCGCTCGCCAAGCTGATGACGATGGAGGTCGTCTTCAATGCGATCAAGAGTGGCCGGCTGACCCTCAACGACGCCTTCTATGTCAGCGAGCATGCCTGGCGCACCGGCGGAGCCATATCAGGCACGTCGACCATGTTCGCCGAGATCAAGTCCTCCGTGCCGCTGGAAGCGCTGATCCAAGCGGTCATCGTGCAGTCGGCGAATGACGGCTGCATCATCATCGCCGAGGGCATGGCTGGTTCCGAGGAAAACTTTGCCCGGCTGATGACCGAACGCGCCCGCACTATCGGCCTGACGGATTCGGTTTTCGTCAACGCGACCGGCCTGCCGGCGGAGGGTCAGCATGTGACGATGCGCGACCTCGTCCGGCTCAGCGCGCATATCTGGCGCGAGTATCCGGAATTCTACAAATACTACGCCCAGGAAGCCTTCACCTGGAACAAGATCCTGCAGCGCAACCGCAATCCGCTGTTGCGCATGGACATCGGCGCTGAGGGCATGAAGACCGGCTTCACCGAGGAGACGGGCTACGCGATCGTCGGCGCCGTGCATCGCGGCGACCGGCGTCTGTTCGTCGCGATGAGTGGGCTGTCGAGCGAAAGCGAGCGCGCCGAGGAAGCCCGCAAGATGCTCGACTGGGGCATCCGCGCCTTCGAGCGGACGGAGATCTTTGCCGCCGGCGAGACCATCGGCCGCGTTTCCGTGTTCGGCGGCGAGCAACCGGATCTGGCCCTGCGGGCGGAAGGCCCGATCGCGATCTTCAAGCCGATCACCGAGGCCGACCGACTGGTCGCCCGTATCGTCTACCAGGGACCGGTCCCGGCGCCCGTCGCGGCGGGAACGCGGATCGGCACGCTAAAAGTCTGGATCGGCGACACGCTCAGCCAGGAAACACCCCTCTACGCCGCCGAGGACGTTGCCGTCGGCACGCTGTCGGACAGGGCGATGGACGCGGTCGGCGAATTGCTGGTCGGCTGGCTGCGCAAGTATCGTTCCTGATGCATCCGGCGGGCAATCGCGTGTTGAGAAGCCGGGGCGCGGCGTGGACCTTTGTTCCCCGACGGCCTAAGTAGGAGGCGAGGGCTGCCGGCGCGCATGGACGGCCGCCGACGAACGGGGAGCTTACCTTGCCGCGCGGTTTCTTCATCACATTCGAGGGGGGCGAGGGGGCTGGCAAGTCGACGCAGATCGGCCGGCTGGCGGAAAGCCTGCGCGCCGATGGACGCGAGGTGATCGTGACCCGCGAGCCCGGCGGATCGCCCGGCGCCGAGGCCGTGCGCCACGTGCTCCTGTCGGGCGCTGCCGAACCCTTCGGCCAGTCGATGGAGGCGATCCTGTTCGCCGCCGCCCGCTCCGACCATGTCGAGCAGGTGATCCGGCCGGCGATCGAGCGCGGTGCCGATGTGCTGTGCGACCGGTTCCTCGATTCCTCGCGCGTCTATCAGGGCGTCACCGGCGATCTCGATCCCGCCTTCATGCGCAATCTTGAACGCGTCGCCATCAACGGCATGCTGCCGGATCTGACGGTCATCCTGGACATCGATCCTGAGGAGGGGCTGCGGCGCGCCGGCGCGCGGCGCAGCGCCGAGGAAGCGCCCGACCGTTTCGAGAAGGAGACGCTGGCCATCCATCGCCGCCGGCGAAAAGCCTTTCTCGAGATCGCCAAGGCAGAGCCGGGTCGCTGTGTGGTGGTGGATGCATCGCTCGAGCCCGACAGGGTGGCGACGAGCGTGCTGAAGGCGGCGCGCGGCGCCATCGCCGGCGAAACGGCCGCCGCCGGCCGACGGAGCAACGCCTGATGTTCGAGCGGATCGCGCCGGAACGCTTCGACACGCTGCCGGACATTCCCGAGCCGGCCGAGAATCCGCTTCTCGTCGGGCATTCCGAGGCTGCAACCATGCTCGCCGGGGCCTACCGGGCAGGCAAGCTCCATCACGGACTGCTGTTTGCCGGGCCGCCCGGCATCGGCAAGGCGACGCTGGCCTTTCACCTGGCGCATCATCTTTTCACGCATCCCGACCCGTCCAACGCGCCCGGACACCTGACGGCGCCCGATGCGGCGGGGCAGGCGTTCCGCCTGATCGCCCAGGACGTACACCCCTCGCTGCTGCACCTGACCCGGCCCTATGTCGAGCGTGACAAGAAATTCAAGACCGTCATCACGGTCGACGAAATCCGCCGGATCCAGCGCTTCCTCTCGCTGACGCCGCACGATGGCGGCTATCGCGTGGTGATCGTCGATCCCGCCGACGACATGAATGTCAGCGCCGCCAACGCCCTGCTGAAGAGCCTGGAAGAGCCGCCACCGCGCACGGTCTTCATCCTCATCGCCCATTCGCCGGGCCGTCTCCTGCCGACCATTCGCTCGCGCTGCCAGGTCATCCGACTACAGCCGCTCGGCGACGACGCGCTTGGCGGCCTGCTCGGCGCACTCGGCGCAGCCGATGGCGGCGACGGTCAGGCCGTTGCCGCGCATGCAGGCGGCAGCGTCCGCAATGCCATCCTGCTTTCCCAGTTCGGCGGCGCGGAGATCACGAGCGTCCTGCAACGCCTGGTCGAGGCGCGCGGCGCGTTCGACAGTACCGAGGCGCTGCGCCTGGGCGACGCGGTCAGCGGCCGTGAACGCGACGTACAGTTCGCCATCTTCAACCGCGCCGTGCTGGACATGATCGCGGAGCGCGCTTCGGCCTTTGCCGCCGCCGGCGATGCAGAAGCCGCCGCCGGCGCGGCCGATCTGTGGGAAGAGACCAACGCGGCGATCCGCGACGCCGAAACCTACAATCTCGACCGCAAGCAGCACGTGGCCGGGCTGGCCGCCAGGCTGCACGCCGCTTTCCGGACCGGAGACCCACGCCGCACTGGCATGTGAGGGCGCGATGCGGTATTGCGCTGTTGAATTTCGTCCAACGACGGTCCGAACAGTCCGACCGAGCATCACTAAGCCTGGAAACTCCCCCGCATGGCCCGCGAAAAGTTCTACATCACCACACCGATCTTCTATCCCAACGGCAAGCCGCATATCGGCCATGCCTACACCGTGATCGCCACCGACGCGATGGCGCGGTTCCAGCGCCTGGACAACAAGGATGTGTTCTTTCTCACCGGCACCGACGAGCACGGGCTGAAGATGCAGCAGACGGCCGACAAGGAGGGCGTCGCGCCGCTGGCGCTCGCCGACCGTAATGCCGCCGTGTTCCGCAGCATGGTCGAAGCCGTCGGCGGCTCCAACGACCAGTTCATCCGCACCACCGAGGAGCGTCACAGGCGCGCCAGCCAGGCCATCTGGCAGAAGATGGCCGACAATGGCGACATCTATCTCGACCGCTATTCCGGCTGGTACTCGGTGCGCCAGGAGGCCTATTTCGACGAGAGCGAGACCACGATCGGCGAGGACGGCGTGCGCCGCGAGCCGCTCGGCTCGCCGGTCGAGTGGAACGAGGAGGAAACCTATTTCTTCCGCCTCTCGGCCTATCAGGAGCGCCTTCTGGCGCATTACGAGGCCAATCCCGATTTCATCGGTCCGGTCGAGCGCCGCAACGAGGTGATGAGCTTCGTCCGCTCGGGCCTGCGCGACCTGTCGATCTCGCGCTCCACCTTCAACTGGGGCATCCCGGTGCCGGGCGACGAGAAGCACGTCATGTATGTCTGGGTCGACGCGCTCACCAACTACATCACCGCCGCCGGCTATCCCGACACCGATGCCGCGAGTTGGTCCTGCTGGCCGGCCGACGTGCACGTCATCGGCAAGGACATCGTCCGCTTCCACGCCGTCTACTGGCCGGCCTTCCTGATGTCGGCCGGGATTCCGCTGCCGAAGCGGGTCTATGCGCACGGCTTCCTGTTCAACCGCGGCGAGAAGATGTCGAAATCCGTCGGCAACGTCGTCGATCCCTTCGCGCTCATCGAGCATTATGGGCTCGACCAGGTGCGCTATTTCTTCCTGCGCGAAGTGCCCTTCGGACAGGATGGCAGCTACAGCCACGACGCCATCGTCAACCGGTCGAACGCGGACCTCGCCAACGATCTCGGCAATCTCGCGCAGCGCTCGCTGTCGATGATCGCCAAGAACTGCGGCGGCAAGGTGCCCGAGAAGGGGACGCTGGAAGACGTGGATCTCGCCATTCTGGCCGCCGCCGATGCGGCGCTCGGCGCAGCGCGCAAGGCCATGGGCAACCAGGCGATCCACACCGCGCTCGCCGCCATCTTTGCCGTCGTCGCCGAGGCGAACCGTTACTTCGCCGGCCAGGAGCCCTGGTCGCTGAAGAAGACGGACCCCGCGCGCATGGAGACCGTGCTCTACACCACGGCGGAAGTCGTCCGCCGTGTCGCGATCCTCTGCCAGCCCTTCATTCCGGGATCGGCCGCCAAGCTGCTCGACCTGCTCGCAGTCCCCGTTGATAAGCGCAGCTTCCAGGAAGTTGCGGATGCGGCCGCCCTCGTTTCCGGACAGGAGCTTCCGGCGCCGCAACCGGTGTTTCCGCGCTATGTCGAGGAAAAGAAGGAAGGCGAGGGGGCCTGAGCCGGATGCTGGTCGACAGCCACTGCCATCTCGATTTCGCCGACTTCGACGACGAGCGCCCCGCCATCCTGGAACGCGCCCGCGCGGCCGGCGTCGGGCTGATGGTGACGATCTCGACGCGGGTCCGCCAGTTCGAGCGGGTGCGGGCCATCGCGGACGCCCATGAAAACGTGTTCTGCTCGGTCGGCACCCATCCGCACAATGCCGACGAGGAGCTCGACGTCACGGCCGAGGACCTCATCAGGCTTGCCGAGCACCCGAAGGTCGTCGCCATCGGCGAGGCAGGTCTCGACTATCACTACGACAAGGCGCCCCGCGCCGCGCAGGCCGAGGGGCTGCGTACCCATATCGCGGCGGCGCGCCAGAGCGGCCTGCCGCTGGTGATCCACGCGCGCGCCGCCGACGACGACATGATCGCCATCCTCGAGGAGGAGACGGGGAAGGGGGCTTTCCCCTTTATCCTGCACTGCTTCTCATCCGGCGCGGCACTGGCTGTCGCCGGCGTGCGGCTGGGCGGCTACGTGTCCTTCTCGGGCATCCTGACCTTCAGGAATTCGCAGGAACTGCGCGACATCGCGGCGACCGTGCCGCATGACCGCCTGCTGGTCGAAACGGATGCGCCCTATCTGGCGCCGGTGCCGAAGCGCGGCAAGCGCAACGAACCGGCCTTCGTCGCCCATACCGCCCAGGTGCTCGCCGAGACGGTCGGCCTCGATCCGGCGGCGCTTGCCGCAACCACTACCGACAATTTCTTCCGCCTGTTCTCCAAGGTGCCGCGGAGCCTCTTTCCGTGAGCGACCGCCTGCGTCTGACGATCCTCGGCTGCGGCTCGTCGCCGGGTACGCCGCGCATCACCGGTGAGTGGGGCGCCTGTGATCCGGAGAACCCGAGGAACCGGCGGCGGCGCTGTGCCGCCATGATCGAGCGCATCGCGGCGGATGGCGGCGTCACCCGTGTCGCGATCGACACGGGGCCGGATTTCCGCGAACAGATGATCGATGCCCGCGTCACCAGGCTCGACGCCGTGGTCTACACCCATCCGCACGCCGACCACATCCACGGCATCGACGATCTGCGCGGCTTCGTCCTGAACCAGCGCCGCCTGATGGACATCTATGCGGACCAACCGACGCTCGCGCGCCTGCGCGACGCCTTCGGCTACTGTTTCGAAACGCCGCCCGGCAGCAGCTATCCGCCGATCCTCAAGGCGCATGCCATCGGCCACGAGGATGATTTCACGATCACGGGAGAGGGCGGTCCGCTGACCTTCACGCCGCTGCCGCAGATCCACGGCGACATCCTGTCGCTCGGCTTCCGCATCGGCGGCATCGCCTATTGCCCCGATGTCAGCGATTTTCCCGGCGAGACGGCCCCGCTGATCGCCGATGCCGAGATTCTGGTGATCGACGCCCTGCAATATCAGACGCATCCCAGCCATTTCTCGCTGGACCAGGCGCTCGGCTGGATCGCCCGGCTTGCGCCGCGCCGCGCCGTGCTGACCCACATGCATATCCCGCTCGACTACGCGACCGTGCTGCGCGAAACTCCGGACCATGTCGAACCGGCCTATGACGGCATGATATTGGAAGTTTCCATTTAAAATCAGCATGTTATGCTGACATCATGAGAAATGTCCAAACAGCTCGATATCCGACTGAAAAACAAGAGGAATCCATGAGCAAGAGCATCAGCCGCGTCCAATCCGCCGCCGACCGGGCCGGCCTTGCGATCGACATCAGACGCATGGGTGAATCGACCCGCACCGCCGAGGAAGCCGCCAGCCAGTGCGGCTGCAGCGTCGCGCAGATCGTCAAGTCGCTGATCTTCCAGGGCGAAGACAGCGCAAGCCTTTATCTGTTTCTGGTGTCGGGCGCGCATCAGCTCGACCTCGACAAGGCTGCCGGGATCGCCGGCGAAGCACTGAAGCGCGCCGATCCGCGCCGCATCCGCGACGAAACGGGTTTTGCCATCGGCGGCGTTTCGCCGCTCGGCCAGCCGGACGGCGTACGCAGGTTCGGCGACAGGACGCTGCTTGGTTTCGACGTGGTCTGGGCGGCGGCGGGCGCGCATGACGCCGTGTTCGCCGCCGAACCGGGCGCTCTGTTCCGCGCGGCCGGCGTGTCGGAAGCCGACCTGACGGCCTGAGGTGCATGCGCAGGCGTCGGAGTCCGTTGGGCGCAAGATGCATCACCGACAGACGCGCGGGACGCGGGGCATGATGCCAGATGCAGCGTCAGGACCGCAAACGCAGTTTCTGGCAGTGCGCGTCGCACCGTATTGTTCCATAATCTATCTTATGCAACTTTCCGATATGCCAGCGCCCGTGTGCCTTCATCTCTCCGCGTGTGCCTCGCACGGCTGAGCGCCTACTCCTGATGCCAGCCTTCGATGCTCCATCCAGTCAGACTCTCGGCTTCGTCCCGGGAGACCGAGCGAACAGGCTGAATGAACGTCCAGACGTGCCCTTCCGGATCACGCGCGCGATAGATGCGGTCACCATAGACCTGATCCTCAGGCTCCTGCAGGATTTCGGCACCCGCCCGCCGCGCTGTGTCGCAATGCTGATCGAGGCCGTAGCGCAGCTTGATATAGAGGACCTGCGTGTTCTTCGCGCCGACTGATGCCGGGCTCGCAATATAGGACGCCCACTCCGAATCCACGACGATATAGGCGTCCTCCATGCGCATTTCGGAGTGGACAAGCACGCCGTCGCGATCCCGCACCTCAATGTGGCGCTCGAATCCGAAAGCGTGCTCGAGCCAGTCCAGCGCCGCGACCGGGTCACGATAAAAAACACCGGCGCCGAGCGTGGAGCGTCTAAAAGGGTCGTTCATGCCGCTTCATCCAGCAATGATATACACCTGTGAAATGCCGCGATGCGGCTTTCATTTGAAATCTTTATCGCGCTGCGATGAAACGCCGAAAGAGTTTGGCATGGAGATCTGCAAATGCCACCCCTGCCCCTCGCCAAGCGGTTTCTAAGTCCTCCTCGATGCACTCTCGACAGCGCCGGCGCGGGGTTTGACCGAGCGATCCTCATTGTCCTGGCCGGTCTCGAGCTGGTGCAGGATCGGGCAGTGCGGGCGGTGATCGCCCCGGCAGGACCGGATCAGCACGGTCAGCGTCTGAACCATGTCCTGGAGACCGGCGATCTTTCTCTCCAATTCCCGGACATGCCCTTCCGCCAGACGCTTGACCTCCGAACTCTGCCGGGCATCGTCGCGCCAGAGCCCCAGCAGATTGCCGATCTCGGCCACCGAGAAGCCGAGGTCGCGCGCGCGGCGGATGAAGCGAAGCATATGGACATCGGTGTCGGAATAGTCGCGATAGCCGGACTCCGTACGATCCGCCCTGGGGATCAACCCGTTCTGCTCATAGTAACGGATCATCTTGGACGAAACGCCCGATGCGCTCGATGCGCGTCCGATGTTCATCATCACACTCCCGAAAAAGCTCCGGCAACCGGCCCTATATAGGGCGGCTGCCGGGCGTTGTCAGTTCGACACCCTGAAGGTCTTGAGCCGCAGCGCGTTGCCGAGCACGAAGACGCTGGAGAGCGCCATGGCGCCGGCCGCGAAGACGGGCGACAGGAGGATGCCATAGGCCGGATAGAGCATGCCGGCGGCAACCGGGATCAGCGCCGTATTGTAGGCGAAGGCCCAGAACAGGTTCTGCCGGATGTTGCCGATCGTCGCCTTGGACAGGGCGATCGCATTCGGCACGCCCTGCAGGCTGCCGGACATCAGCACCACGTCCGCCGCCTCGATGGCGATGTCCGTTCCCGTGCCGATGGCGAGGCCGACGTCCGCTTCCGCGAGCGCGGGAGCATCGTTGATGCCGTCGCCGACGAACGCCACCTTGCCATGCTCCGCCCTGAGGCGGCGGACGGCGTCCACCTTCCCGTCCGGCAGCACTTCCGCCACGACGCTGTCGATGCCCAGCTGTGCTGCAATGGCCCTGGCGGTGCCGGCATTGTCGCCGGTGATCATCGCGACCTTCAGCCCTAGATCATGCATCGCCCTGATCGCCAGCGGGGTCGTCTCCTTGATGGGGTCCGCCACCGCGATGATGGCCGCCAGCTTTCCGTCGATCGCCGCATAGAGCGGGGACTTGCCTTCGTTTGCGAGGCGTTCGGCAACGCTGGCGAAACCGGTGACGTCCAGACCGAGCGCGGCCATGTAGCGGTCGGCGCCGATCTCGACGCGCTTGCCGTCCGCGCTGGCCTTCACCCCAAAGCCCGTCACGGATTCGAAGTCCGACACGGAGGCCAGTGCGATGCCCTCGCCTGCCGCCGCATCGACGATCGCGCGGGCGATCGGGTGTTCCGACTTCGCCTCGACCGCCGCGACGAGGCCCAAAACCGTCTCGCGGTCGAAACCCGGGGCCAGTTCCAGATCGGTCAGCGCCGGCCGGCCTTCGGTCAGCGTGCCGGTCTTGTCGACGGCGACGACCTTTGCATCCTTCAGCAATTGCAGTGCTTCACCCTTGCGGAAGAGCACGCCCAGTTCCGCCCCGCGGCCGGTGCCGACCATGATCGAGGTCGGCGTCGCCAGCCCCATGGCGCATGGGCAGGCGATGATCAGGACGGCGACGGCGTTGACCAGCGCGAAAGTGAGCGCCGGCGACGGACCGAAATAGAACCAGGCTGCGAAGGTCAGCGCCGCCACGGCGAAGACAGCCGGCACGAACCACATCGTAACCTTGTCGACCAGTGCCTGGATCGGCAGCTTCGAACCCTGCGCTTCCTCGACCATGCGGATGATCTGCGAAAGCACCGTGTCGCCGCCGACGGCCGTCGCGCGGATGGCGAAGGCGCCCTTCTGGTTGACGGTGCCGCCGACCACCGGGCTGCCCGGCGACTTGGAAACCGGGATCGGTTCGCCGGTGATCATCGACTCGTCGACATAGCTGTCGCCCTCGATCACCTCGCCGTCCACGGGGATTCGCTCGCCAGGGCGAACCTCGACGACATCGCCGGAGGCGACCGAGCCGATCGGCAGGTCGATCGTCCCGCCGTCGCGGCGCACGCGCGCTGTCTTGGCCTGCAGGCCGACCAGGCGCTTGATCGCTTCGGAGGTGCGACCCTTGGCGCGGGCCTCGAGCAGCCGGCCGAGCAGGATCAGCGTCACGATGACGGCTGCCGCCTCGAAATAGACGTTGACCGTCCCGGCAGGCAGGAATCCGGGCGCGAAGGTCGCCACCAGCGAGTAGCCATAGGCTGCCAGCGATCCGACGGCGACAAGCGAGTTCATGTCGGGCGCAAGCCGCCACAGCGCCGGGAGCCCCTTGTCGTAGAAGCGGATCCCCGGAACGAACAGCACCAGCGTCGTCAGCGCGAACTGGAGATACCAGCTGTTGGTCATGCCGATGGTGCTGTCGATCAGCGCGTGGACGCCCGGAATGAGGTGCGATCCCATCTCTAGCAGGAAGACGGGAGCGGTGAGCACGGCAGCGATGATGAAGTCGCGAGTCAGCTCACGCCGCTCCGCTTCCTTCTTCTGCGCACGGTCGTCGGCTTCGGTCTCGGCGCCGGTGCTTGCGGCCGCGAGGACCCGGGCGTCGTAGCCGGCGTTCTCGATCGCCGCCACCACGGCGGCTGGCTCCACGGTTCCGTGGACGGTTGCCTTTTCCGTTGCGAGATTGACCGCCGCGCCCGTGACGCCGGGCACCGCCTTCAGGGCCTTTTCGACACGGCCGACGCAGGACGCGCAGGTCATGCCCTCGATCGCCACCTCGAGCGTCGCCGTCTGCGGAGCGGAGAAGCTGGCCGGAACCTCATAGCCGACAGCCTCCACTTCCCTGACCAGCGCGGCGGGATCGACCGGCGCGCTGAAGGTGATGCTGGCCTTCTCGGTCGCCAGATTGACCACCGCGTCGGCGACGCCGGGCACCGCCTTCAAGGCTCTTTCGACGCGACCCACGCAGGACGCGCAGGTCATGCCCTCGATAGGCAGTGAGAGCGCCTGCCTCGTCGTGTCGGTGTTTCGAACAGGGGCATTCATCGCCACCTCCTTCATCAGTCCGGAATTCATGTTCGGACCAGAGATGGAGCTTCCAGCGATGGGAAGGTCAAGCGCAATTTTTCTGCTTTTTTCATCGCTTGACCTTCCCATCGCTGGAAGCTCCATCTTGCACCGGATGAGACTCACAGCAAGGAGAAACACCATGGAGCTCAAGATCGAGAATATGACCTGCGGCGGCTGCGCGCGCTCCGTCACCAAGGCGATCCAGTCCGTCGACCCCAATGCGAAGGTCGAGGCCGATCCGGCCGCCCGGATCGTCAAGGTCGAGACCGAGGCGTCCGCGGCAGCGGTGCAGACGGTCCTCGATGAAGCCGGCTTTCCGGCAACCGCGCGCTGATCGAAGAAGCGCCATGAACAGGCTCACTCCGATCTTCATTGCTGCGGCACTTGCAATCAGCGCCGGGCTCGCCCTGGCACAGAGCCGCATGACCCTGCAGGACGGGAACCGGGGTCATGCCGCGCCGGGCCACTCCATGCCTGCCGCCGACCGGTAGACCAAGCCCGTATCGACGTGGGGGCCGGTGGCCCCCACGCCGCCATAAGCCGTCAAACCTCCTCCCCTGAAGCGTGACGCCGGCCTTTACCCCGGTGCCGGCTGGTGTCAGAGTGTTTTCGAGGTTCCACCACCGACACGCCGCAGAACGGCACAGCAATTCCACGAGCATGCAGGCAGCCGGCCTCGTCAACGCCTTCACAATGAGGATTGATGCCATGCTTAGACATGCTGTTGCAGCGTCGTTCCTGACGCTCGCCACATCCGCGACCGCCTATGAGACGCTCGACCAGACCGGTTTCGAGGATTTTTCCGGCCTGGTGGCCACATCGACCACCTGGGTCAATGAGCACGGGTCGATGATGACGATCACCGTGAGCACGACCGACCAGGTGAGCGGCCACTACGTCAACCACGCCCGCGACACCGGCTGCCAGAACACGCCCTACCCGCTCACCGGCCGCGTCAACGGGCAGTTCATCGCCTTTTCTGTGGCCTGGCGGAACGGCACCCAGGACTGCAGATCGGCGACGGGCTGGACCGGCTACGCGCGGCGCAACGACGACGGGACGATCCAGATCGTCACCGACTGGAACCTGTCCTACCAGGGCGGTTCGGAACCGGCGATCGAACGCGGTCAGGATCTTTTCAGCTATGTTCCGCCAAGCATCGGCGAAGCGCCGCCGATGAAGGAGTAGCAGGGCACGGGTGGACATGGCCGGGCAGGCGGCAACGCCCCTGCCCGGCCTTGGCCATCAGCGCCTCAGGATCGCCAGCCCGGCGAGCACCAGCAGCGCCATGGAACCCGCATAGCCGACCAGTGGCCAGGCGGTGTCACCATCCAGGCAGATGACGAACAGCGTTCCCGCCAGCGCGACGATCAGGCTCTGAACACAGAAATAGAACGCGACGGCCATTCCCGCCGATGCGCCGAAAGCCGCCAGCGCGCCGTTCGCCGTCACCGACGAGGCAAGGACGATGCCGACCGCGATCACCCACATGGGCATCACGAAGCTGGCGAAGGACGGCGTGAGGAACATCTGGCCCAGCGCCAGAAGAACGGCCCCCAGGAGCAGCATGACCATGCCCCGCGCCAGGCAACCTGCCTGACCCCAGCGCGTCACGAATCGACTGGCGAAACGCGTGGTGATGATCATGGCGAATGCCGCGCTGGCGAACGACAGGCTGAACCCGATCTGCGAAAAGCCGGCGCCGTCGATCAGGACACGCGGCGCCGTGGAGAAGAAGACGAAGAACGAACCCATCGCGGCACTGAAGCCGAGCGTGTAGATCCAGAAGGCACCGCTTGTGAGAATGGCGCGCCATGCGGTGGAGGACGAAGGCGTCTCGGCCGGCCGCGTCTCGGGCCATCGGACGAGAGCAGGTACGAGCGCCGCGACGGCCAGGCCGGCCAGAACGGCGAAGATTGCGCGCCAGCCGAAATGTGCGGCGATCAGCGCCCCGGCGATCGGCCCCAGAGCCGGCACGAAAGCCAGCATGGACCCGAACAGGCTGTAGATCACCGCACCTTCCGGACGCTCCGCGTACACATCGCGTACCGTGGCAAATGTCGCGACCAGCGCCGCCGAGGCGCCCGCCGCCTGCACGATGCGCAGGATCACGAAGAAGATGGCCGATGCGGTCAGCGCCAGGCCGAGGGAACTGGCGGCGAACAGAAGCGCCCCGACGATGAGGACCGGACGGCGGCCGACACGGTCGGACAACGGGCCAAAGACCATCTGCCCGAGCCCAAGCACCACCATGTACAGGCTGAGCGTGAGCTGCACCACAGACGTTGTGGTCTGCAGGCTTTCCGGCATCTGCACGATGACGGGAAGATAGATGTCCATCGCCAGGGAGGCGAGAATGTCGAATGGCGCCATAAGCATGAGCGCCGTGGCGAGAGAATGGTTCCAGACAGAAGAGCTGGGACGAAGCATGGCAAAAATCCGCACAAATGAACTGCATTTGGCGGCGCCCTGCCGGCATGATTTCTTGAACGATGACGGATCAGACGCCGCAACGACCTGAAATGGCGTTGCGGCTCACTTGTCTGCGGACTTGGTGCTTCCCGTCATCTGCTTTCGTCCTGTTCAGGCCCGTCTTGCGTGCGGGCCGGGAGCGGTTTCTAGCAGCAACACTCCACCGCAGCAAGACGGCCTCGTGGCGGAAGAAACGGTGGAGACATCCCGCGGTCTCCCTCCCCCGACCGCCAATCCATGCTATGACGCCCCGCCGAGCGACAGCGAAAGGATCATCCATGCAGCCCTCGACCGACATCGCCCGCCTGCTGGAGATCATGACCGCGCTGCGCACGCCCGAAACCGGCTGCCCGTGGGACGTGGAGCAGGATTTCTCGTCCATCGCCCCCTACACGATCGAGGAAGCCTATGAGGTGGCGGACGCCATCGAGCGCGGCGACATGGACGATCTGCGCGACGAGCTCGGCGACCTGCTGCTGCAGGTCGTGTTTCACGCCCGCATGGCCGAGGAAGAAGGCCGCTTCGCCTTCGGCGACGTCGTGCACGCCATCACGGCCAAGATGATCCGCCGGCACCCGCATGTCTTCGGCCCGGCCGAGGCGCGCGGCAAGGGCCTTGCCAAGGGCATGTGGGAGGCGATCAAGGCGCAGGAGAAGGCAGACCGCCGGGCGCGCCGCGCGGCGAATGGCCAGACGCTGGAAGAGAACGCCTATCTCGACGACGTGCCACGCGCCCTGCCCGCGCTGATGCGCGCCCTCAAGTTGCAGTCGCGCGCCGCCCGCGTCGGCTTCGACTGGGGCGCGGCAGGCCCGGTCTTCGACAAGATCGAGGAAGAGATCGGCGAGCTGCGCGAGGCCATCGAGAGCCGCGACGAAGCCCATATTGCCGAGGAATACGGCGACCTCCTGTTCGCCTTCGTCAATCTCGGCCGTCATCTGGGGCACGATCCCGAAGCCGCGCTTTCGGCCGCCAACGACAAGTTCCGCAAGCGGTTCGATCATGTCGAGCGGGCGCTGGACGGTGCCGGACGCTCGCTCGAAGAGGCGAGCCTTGCTGAAATGGAAGAGCTCTGGCAGCAGGCCAAGTCCCTGTAGCAGGACCCTATGCTTCCTCGGCGGGTCTCGAGCCCAGGCGCTCGCTGATCTCGCGCCGGGCGGCATCGGTGGCGCGCACCGTCATCGTGACGCTGCCGTCGTCATTGTCGGAGCGCTCCGTCACGTCGCCATTCCGATAGACCCAGTCGAGCAGCGGCATCTGCGCTGGCGTCAGGGAGATGGTGATCGCCTTGACGACACCCGATATCCGCGCCTCCACCTGGGCCAGAAGCGCGTCGATCCCTTCGCCGGTGACGGCGGAGACCGCCAGGGGCGCCTCCGCTCCCCGCGTACCGTCGAGAAGCGCCCGGCGCTTCTCCGCGTCGAGATTGTCGATCTTGTTCCACACTTCCAGCACGTGCTTCTTGTCGGCCACGTCGACGCCGAGATCGCCGAGGATCTCTTCGACATCCGCCGCCTGCGCGCTGGAAGCGGGATCGGAGATATCGCGCAGGTGGATCACCAGATCGGCTTCGATGACCTCTTCCAGCGTCGCCCGGAAAGCGGCGACGAGATGGGTCGGCAGATCCGAGATGAAGCCCACCGTGTCGGACAGGATGATGGTCGTGCCGTGCGGCAGCTGCACCCGCCGCAGCGTCGGGTCGAGCGTTGCGAACAGCATGTCCTCGGCCATCACCGCGGCACCGGTCAGCCGGTTGAACAGCGTGGATTTTCCGGCATTGGTGTAGCCGACGATGGCGACGATCGGGAACGGAACCTTGCGCCGCTTGGACCGGTGCAGATCGCGCGTGCGGCGCACCGTTTCCAGCTCGCGCTTCAGGCGCACGATGCGGTCCTGCAGCAGCCGGCGGTCGGCCTCGATCTGCGTTTCGCCCGGGCCGCCCATGAAGCCGCCGCCGCCGCGCTGCCGTTCCAGGTGGGTCCAGCTCCGCACCAGCCGGCCGCGCTGGTATTCGAGATGCGCCAGTTCGACCTGCAGGCGCCCTTCCTTCGTGCGCGCCCGCCTGCCGAAGATCTCGAGGATCAGGCCGGTCCGGTCGAGCACCTTGGCGTTCAGCGCCTTTTCGAGATTGCGCTGCTGCACTGGCGTCAGCGGATGATCGATGATGACCACTTCGATCTCGGCCTCGGCGACGCGCGCGGCGAGATCGTCGAGCTTGCCGGTGCCGATGAGCGTCGCCGGGCGCGGCGTGCCGACCGGGATGATCTCCGCGGAAACCACCTGGAGGTCGATCGCCTCGGCAAGCCCTACGGCTTCTTCCGAGCGTGCTTCCGGCGAGCGCGCCGGCGTGGTGCCGCTTTCTGCAGCGCGCCGGTCCGCGGCAAGCACAGGCGAAACGACGAAAGCGCGCGTCGCCACGGCGCCGCGCGTCCCGCTGTCGTCGGTCTGCCCCCTGCCCTCAGGCTTGCGTGGCTGGGTCAATCAGGATTCCCGAGCGCCTTCCTCTGCATCGTACAGCTGCACGGGCTGGCTCGGCATGATTGTCGAGATCGCATGCTTGTAGACGAGCTGCGAGTGCCCGTCGCGACGCAGAAGCACGCAGAAATTATCGAAGGATGTGACAATGCCCGTCAGTTTGACGCCGTTGATGAGAAAGATCGTCAACGGGTTCTTGCTCTTGCGAACGGTGTTCAGGAACAGGTCCTGCAAATTTTGTGATCGTTCCGCCATTTCTTGGTCTTTCACCCATTCGCTGCCGTCAAGGCAGCCAGTAGCGCAAATATCACCCGCCTCTGTCAAGAAATCCAATGACAGAAGTCGCGTGCGCGTTTGACGCCGGTTTTCCTTGCTCGTGTTGAGCCGCTACCATGTCCGTTGGTTAACAGGTAGGACTTTTTTCCGCAATTGCAAAAAACGCTTCGCGCAGGGAGCGTGCAATCGAGCCGGGATGTCCGTTCGCGATGGCCTTGCCGTCGATGCTGATCACGGGCGTGACGACGGAGGTGGCGCTGGTGACGAAGGCTTCGCGCGCCGCCTGCGCCTCCTCCACCGTGAAATGCCGCTCCTCGACCTTCAGGTCATGCTCGGCGGCGATCCTCATGACGGTGGCGCGCGTGATGCCGCGCAAAATGCCGAAATCGGCCGGGTGCGTGACCAGAACGCCGTCCTTGCTGACGATCCAGGCATTGGTCGAGGCGCCTTCCTTCACCGTGCCGTCGGGATCGACGAACCAGGCTTCCTGCGCGCCTGCATCCACCGCCGCCTGCCGCGCCAGGACGTTCGGCAGAAGGCCGATCGTCTTGATATCGACCCGCTCCC
The DNA here is from genome assembly GCF_000300335.1 of Nitratireductor pacificus pht-3B. Taxonomy (GTDB): domain Bacteria; phylum Pseudomonadota; class Alphaproteobacteria; order Rhizobiales; family Rhizobiaceae; genus Nitratireductor; species Nitratireductor pacificus. Next base: position 62,348 of record NZ_AMRM01000014.1, read on the forward strand.
AGCGGTTCTCCGGGACGGTGATGACCGCCATGCCCTTCTCGGCCTTTCGCGCCGAAACGCGCGGATCCGTGCGCTTCGCCGTCACCACCAGCGCCGGCCGCACGGGCTTCGTCGGGAAAGCATGGTCGCGCGGCGAAACGCCGCGCGTCACCTGCAGATAGACCAGGCCATTGCGGACGTGGTTGCGCCGGATGACCTCCCGCATGACGAGTTCGAGCGCGCTGCGCTCCAGCGGCCAGCCCATGCGCAACTCGCTCAGCGAGCGGTCGAGCCGGTCGAGATGCCCCTTCATGTCGATGATGAAGCCACGCGCGATCTCGCACACCTCGTAGACGCCGTCGGCCAGCTGATAGCCGCGATCCTCCACATGGACGACGGCGTCGGCGTGGCGAACGTAGCGCCCATTCACATAGGCAATGCGTGGCATCTGGACTCTCCGTGCTGGTGAATGCCGCGCCCTGTTCCAGGCGGCAAGGCAAGAATGATGACTGCATTCTTTTGCAGGGGTGCGACGTGCATTTCAAGCCGCCGCGCAAACTGGCTCAAAAGAATTCGAGGCTGACCCGGAACATCTGCTCCACCTGCCGGACCGCGCTCTCGAGAGCGAAGATCACCACCCGGTCCTTCGGCTTGATCCTGAGCGAGCCGCTGGGCTTGATCACCGCGCCGTCGCGATAGACCGCGCCGATGCGCATCCCGTCGGGAAATTCCACTTCGGAGAGCGGCGGCCCGACCAGAGGCGAGGTCTCCAGCGCCTCGGCCTCGATCACCTCGGCAGCTCCCCGCTGGATGTTGTGGACCGCGCGGATGCGCCCCCTCCGGACATGCTGCAGCACCTTCGAGATGGTCACCGAACGCGGGTTCACATGCGCGTCGATGCCCAGCGTCTTGGCGAAATCATGATAGGTCGGGTTGTTGATCAGAACCAGGTTCGATCGGCAGCCGAGTCGCTTCGCGATGACGCTCGACAGGATATTGACCTGGTCGTCATTGGTCAGCGCCACCATCAGGTCGGCATGCTGGATATCTGCCTCGAGGAGCAGCTTCTGGTCGAGCGCGCTGCCATGGAGCACCACCGTGCGGCGCAGCTTGTCGGCCAGCGCCACGGCGCGCTCGCGCGTGTTCTCGATGATCTTGACCTTGGTACGGCTCTGCTTCTTCTCCATGGTCCGCGCCACGAACAGGCCGATATTGCCGCCGCCGGCAATGACAATGCGCGTCGCTTCCCGTTCCTCGTGCCCGAACAGGCCCAGCGTCCGGCGCACCTGCTCGCGGGTCGTCACCACATAGGCAAGGTCGCCGGCGATGAGCTGGTCACCCGAATGGGGGATGAACAGCTTTCCGTCGCGCCACACGCCGACCACGGTCGACGGCAGATCGGGGAAAAGCTCGGTCAGCTGCGCCAGAGGCGTGTTGATGACCGGGCATTCCTCAAGACATTCGATCGCCACCATCAGCACATGGTCGTCGGCGAAGCGCACCACGTCGGTGGCGCCCGGCAGCGCGATGCGCCGCATCACCATCTCGCCGACCTCGACCTCTGGCGAGATGATCACGTCGATCGGCAGGTGATCGCGCGAGAACAGATCCATGTAATGGGCCTGCAGATAGGATTGCGAGCGGATGCGGGCGATCTTGGTGGGCACGTTGAACAGCGAATGCGCCACCTGGCAGGCCACCATGTTGACCTCGTCGAACAGGGTGACGGCGATGATCATGTCCGCTTCGCTGGCGCCGGCCTGCGCCAGCACGTCGGGATGCGCGCCATGGCCGACGAAACCACGCACGTCGAGCGTGTCGCGTACGGCCCGGATCAGCTCCGGTGAGGTATCGATCACCGAGACATCGTTCTGCTCGGCGGCGAGACGCTCCGCAATGCCGTGGCCGACCTGGCCCGCACCGCAAATAATGACCTTCATCGTCCACTCCTGCCCTGTCGAGGGGTCCTGGCAACGGCTCTGCTCTATCGCTTTTCCGAGGGGAAGGGAACAGGCGCGATGAGCGCCCGCCCTACCCTAAACCCCCAGCGACTTCAGCTTGCGGTGCAGGGCCGAGCGTTCCATGCCGACGAATTCCGCGGTGCGGGAAATGTTGCCGCCGAAGCGGTTGATCTGCGCCAGCAGATACTCCTTCTCGAACATTTCGCGCGCCTCGCGCAGCGGCAGCGCCATGATGTGCTGATCCGACTGGGTCGGGAGCCGCGGCATCACATCGCCGATCTCCGCCGGCAGAAGGTCTGCCGTGATCGGCGTGTCGGGCCCGTCGCCGCGCGTCAGGATCATCAGCCGCTCGATGTTGTTGCGCAGCTGCCGGACATTGCCCGGCCAGTTGTGCGCCTGCAGCACCGCCATCGCGTCGTTGCCAAGCGGCCGCGGCTTGATGCCCGCCTGCTCGGCGATCTGCTGCATGAAGTGATTGACCAGGAGCGGAATGTCCTCGCGCCGTTCGGCAAGCGGCGGCACGCCGACCGGAACGACCGCCAGCCGGTGGAACAGATCTTCCCGGAAACCGCCCTCGGCGATCAGCGATTCGACGTTCTGCGCCGTCGAGGAGATGATCCGCACGTCCACCTTGACGCGCCGCGTTCCCCCGACCCGTTCGAACTGCTGGTCGACCAGGACGCGCAGGATCTTGCTCTGCGTGCCGAGCGGCATGTCGGCGATCTCGTCGAGATAGAGGACGCCGCCATGCGCCTCCTCCAATGCGCCGACCTTGCGTTCGTGACCGTTCGATTCGGTGCCGAACAGCTCGATCTCCATGCGTTCCGGCGTGATCGTCGCCGCGTTCAGGGCGACGAAGGGGCCGTTCTTCCGCAGCGAGGCGGCGTGGATGGCGCGCGCCACCAGCTCCTTGCCCGATCCGGAGGGCCCCATCAGCATGATGCGGCTGTTGTTCGGCGCGACCCGCTCGATGGTCTGGCGCAGATGGTTCAGCGCCGCCGACTGGCCGACGAGGTCGAACGAATCGCCGCTGCGCTTTTTCAGGTCCGTCATCTCGCGCCGGAGCTTGGAGATCTCCAGCGCCCGCTCGCAGATCAGGATCAGCCGGTCGGTTTTGAACGGTTTCTCGATGAAATCATAGGCGCCGCGCTTGATGGCCGAGACGGCGGTCTCGATGTTGCCGTGCCCGGAGATCATCACCACCGGCATGTCCGGGTGCATCTCCTTGATCTTGTCGAGCAGGGCCAGGCCGTCGAGCGTCGATCCCTGCAGCCAGATGTCGAGCAGGATCAGGCGCGGCGCGCGCTCGGAGATCGCCGCGAGGGCGCTGTCGCTGTCATGGGCGGTGCGCGCCTCATGGCCCTCGTCGCTGAGGATTCCCGCGACGAGCTCGCGGATGTCTTCCTCGTCGTCTACGATCAGGATGTCGGACGCCATGGCTTACCTTTTTATCGTCTCTGTGCCGCCCTGGGCCGGCGCGTCGGCCGGCCGGGTGGCGGGAAGGATTATCCGGATCATCGCACCGACGCCCCGGTGGAAATCGGCCGGCGCATCGTGCAGTTCCAGCCGTCCGCCGTGGTCCTCGACGATCTTCTTGACGATAGCGAGGCCAAGGCCCGTGCCTTTCTCGCGCGTCGTCATATAGGGTTCGAGCAGGCGCTGCCGGTTCTCGCGCGGCAATCCCTTGCCGTTGTCGATGACATCCACCTGGATGAAACGGTCGTCGCGACGCGCCACGACGCGGATCGCGCCGTTCTGGCCGTGCGTTTTCTCCGTCGCCTCGATGGCCTCGGCGGCATTCTTGATGACGTTTCCGAAGGCCTGCCCGATCAGGCGCGCATCGAACCGTCCCATCAGGGGCGTGTCGGAAAAATCGCGCTCGAAGGCGATCTCGTTGCGCGCCACCTCGACCAGGAACGACGCCTCGCGCAGCGGCTCGCGGAGATCCAGCAGCTGGATGTCCGGCTTCGGCATGCGGGCGAAGGCCGAGAACTCGTCAACCATGCGGCCGATATCGCCGACCTGCCGGATGATCGTGTCGGTGCACTGGTCGAAGATCTCCCGGTCCTGCTCGATCACCTTGCCGAAGCGGCGGCGGATACGCTCCGCCGAAAGCTGGATCGGGGTCAGCGGGTTCTTGATCTCGTGCGCGATGCGGCGCGCGACGTCCGCCCAGGCCATGGAGCGCTGCGCCTGCATCAGGTCCGTGATGTCGTCGACGGTCACCACATAGGAGTGCTCGTCCGTATCGTTGACCCCCTCCTCGGTGGTGATCTGGATGTTGAACGTGCGTTCGGCGCCGGCGCGGAAGAAGGCCACCTGTTCTCGGTAGACCGGACGGCCCGACTTGCGCCCGGCCTCGAACACGCGGCCGACATGCGGCAGGACGCTCGACAGGTTCTTCGCGACCGCGTTGCGCGCCGGGATCGCCAGCATGGCCTCCGCCGACCGGTTCACCATCGCCACGGTGCCGTGCGCATCGACGCCGATGACGCCGGCGGTGACGCCCGAAAGCACGGCCTCGGTGAAACGCCGGCGCTCGTCGATCACGTCCTTCGCGGCGATCAACTCGTCGCGCTGCGACTTGAGCTGCTGGGTCATCTTGTTGAATGTGTCGCCCAGAAGGCCGACATCGCCATCCGACGAACGGACGGGAACCGAAACATCGAGATTGCCCGTCGAAACGTCTCCGGCGGCACCGATCAGCTGGCGGATCGGCCGCACCAGGCGGTCCGCGACCGCGATGCCCGTCCAGATCGCAGCCAGCACGATGGCGAGCGTCACCACCAGATAGAGGAGCGCGAAAGCGAGCTGCGTGTTGCCGCGATTGTCCTCCAGCGAGCGGTACTCGTCCGTGTTGGTCCGCACGATCTGCCGCGCCTTCAGGACATCCGGGTCGAGAAGCGCGCCCGTGTAGAGATAGGCGTCCGGGATCTCCTGCAGCTTGTAGACGGCTGTCACCAGGTTGGTTCCGCCGATCTCGTTGAAGGCGATCTCCGCATTGTCCGCCGTGCCGATCGCCGCCCGGTCCGGCCGCGGCAACGGAATATCCTCCGGCATCTGCGCGCTCATGATGACGGAACCGTCGGCGCGCACCAGCTCCGCATCGGCCAGTCCGCGCAGGGCCGCCTGCCGGGTCATGAAGTCGCGGAATCCGTAGCGGTCGAGATTGTACAGCGTGCGCGCCTGATCGAGGCGCACGGCCATGCTCTCCGTGGTCACCTGCAGGCTGCGGGCGTTCTGCTGCACATAGGCATCGGCGATCGAAAGCGACGAATAGATGATCACCTTGGTGCGGATCTCGAACCAGCGGTCGAGGCCGAGTTCGAGAGTCACCGAGGCGATGACGGCGACGAGGATCGCCGGGATCGCCGCCACCAGCGAGAACATCGCGATGATGCGCACATGCAGCCGCGACGCCGCCCTGCGGCCCTTGCGGCTCTTGTAGATGCGGAAGGCCTCGGCGCAAATGAGCCCGAACAAGAGTAGGATGAAGCCCAGATTGATGGCGATCAGCAGGAGCGTCGTGCCGGAATCCGGTGTCAGCGGCGTGAGGCCGAGCAGCACCGTGAACGACACCACGGCGGTGACCAGCGCCCCGACCGCCGCGCCGATGCCCAGGTAAAGCGAGGGCGACCGGCCGTTTCTGACCGGCGACGCCGCTGCAAGCGGCTGTATTGTCGAACTCTCTGACAAGCTGACCATCACTCCGGCATCTGCGCTCGCGAACTGGACTCAGAAGATGTTGCATATATGCAACGACTGTAGCGTACAGGCAACACTTCATTCGTCAAACATTGCGGCAATGCTGGGGCAGAGTGGGAATTCACGCGGCAATCGAGGCCTGAAGCAAGGCGTTCGACATCATTTCGCCCCGAACATGCTTTTTCTGATCTCAGGCGGGATGGGCGGCATATCGGAGAGGACATCAGCATGAGGCGCATATCGTGAACCGCGCCGGTTCGACGCGGCGCGCGGCAGGCCTTGCCGTGACGTTTCTGGCGCTTGCCGGCTGCACGCAGGGCGTGGATGCCATCGCCACCGCTTCCCTCACCCCCAAGCCGCTCCGCTATTCGCAGAAGGAACGCGAATGCATGGAGCGGGCCATGTTCTTCGAATCCAACCGCTCGAGCCGCGATGGGCTGGTGGCTGTCGGCACGGTGGTGATGAACCGGGTGGCCTCGGAAGCGTTCCCCGACACGGTCTGCGGTGTCGTCGGCCAGAAAGGCCAGTTCGCGCCGGGCGTCATGAGCCGGCCGATGAACTCGAAGGCCCTGCCCGACGTGCAGGCGGCCGCCGACGCCGTGCTGCGGGGTGAACGCCATCCCGGCGTGCAGCAGTCGAAATTCTTCCACACCGCCGGCCTGACATTTCCCTACAGGAACATGCACTATGTGCTGGTTGCCGGCGGCAACGCCTTCTACGAGAAGCGTCCCCGCAATCAGGTGACGCAGCGTGTGCAGCCACCACCGATCGAAAGGACCGCCGCAGCAATGGGAAAAGCCACGCCGTCCACCGCTCTTTCCTACGAAGCTCCGCCTGACACCGCCGATCCGATCGGAGCAATGATCCTCGACGGTACCGCCGCTCGCGCCGAATAGAGCATTTTGCAGTCAGGTGGAATCACCTGACGTCCGCATAAATGCGGAAAAACAACGAGATAGAGCGGTTCATTGTCTCCATCGAACGATGAACCGCTCTGGATGCTGGGCGGCCCTCAGTTCGCTCCGCGATAGATGTTGACGCCATATTCGCGGATCTTCTTGCGCAGCGTGTTTCGGTTGAGCCCGAGAAGATCGGCGGCTTTCAGCTGGTTGCCGCCGGTCGCCGTCAGCGCAGCGATGAGGAGCGGTTGCTCGACTTCGGCAAGAACCCGCTGGTAGAGACCGGCCGGCGGCAATTGCTCGCCGAACCGCGCGAAATAATGCTGCAGATGCCGCTCGACCGACTGTTCCAGAGATCCCTCCTCGACCGGAACCTCGGCATCGCCGTCGCGCAGCGAGCCGGCGGCGCGCAGTTCCTGCTCGATCACCTCCGCCGATATCTCGTCCTGCGGGTAGAGCGCCGCCAGGCGGCGCACCAGATTCTCCAGTTCGCGCACATTGCCTGGCCAGCGATAATGCTTCATCCGCATCAGCCCCTCGGCGCTGATGCGCTTCGACGGCAGTCCCTCCTTCTCAGCGCGTGCGAAGAAGTGCCGCGCCAGATCGGGAATGTCCTCCGCCCGTTCGCGCAGCGGCGGCAGGCGCAGCGGCACCACGTTGAGCCGGTAGAACAGGTCCTCGCGAAACATGCCCTGGTCGATCAGCCCGCGCGGATCCTTGTTGGTCGCCGCGACGATGCGCACGTCGGTGCGGATCGGCGTGCGCCCGCCCACGGTCGTGTATTCGCCCTGTTGCAGGACGCGCAGGAGGCGGGTCTGCGCCTCCATCGGCATGTCGCCGATCTCGTCGAGAAACAGCGTGCCGCCCTCGGCCTGCTCGAAACGGCCGAAGGAGCGCGCCTGGGCGCCGGTGAATGCGCCCTTCTCGTGGCCGAACAGTTCTGACTCGATCAGGTCGCGCGGGATCGCCGCCATGTTGATGGCAACGAACGGTCCCTTGCGCCGGCGCCCATACTCATGGAGCGCGCGCGCCACCAGTTCCTTGCCGGTTCCCGACTCGCCGCTGATCATCACCGTCAGGTCGGTCTGCATCATGCGCGCCAGCAGCCGGTAGATCTCCTGCATTGCCGCCGACCGGCCGATCAGCGGCAGGGCGTCGGGCGCTTCCGGGTTCGCGGTCTCACGATGACCGGCTTTCGGCTCGGCCAGCGCCCGGCCGACGATGTTGACCAGCTCCGTCAGGTCGAAGGGCTTCGGCAGGTAGTCATAGGCTCCCACTTCCGAGGCGCGGATTGCCGTCATGAAGGTGTTTTGGGCGCTCATGGCGATGACCGGCAGGTCGGGCCGCGCCTTGCGGATGCGCGGCAGGAGGTCGAAGGCGTTGCCGTCCGGCATGACCACATCGGTGATCACCAGATCCCCCTCGCCCGCCGAAACCCAGCGCCACAGCGTCTCAACGTTGGATGTGACGCGCACCTCGTGCCCGGCGCGCGACAGCGCCTGGTTCAGAACGGTGCGGATCGCCGCATCGTCGTCGGCGACCAGAATGCTGCCGCTTCTCATGATGCCGTTTCCTCTTCCTGCCCGTAGGAGAAGCCGCTCGCCCCGCGCCAGGCCGGCATGAGGATGCGGAACATGGTGCCGCGCTGGCCGGAGGATTCGCACTCGATCACCCCGCCATGCGCCCCGACGATCTTCGCCACCAGCGCAAGACCGAGGCCGGACCCGTTCTGCTTGGAGGTGACGAAGGGATCGAAGATGATCGGCCGCATGTCTTCCGGCACGCCCAGCCCGTTGTCGTGAACGCAGAATTCGAGCGGCAGCGCCACCCGGTCGGGGGAACCTGGAACGGAGAGCCGGATGCCGGGCCGAAACGCCGTGGTGAGGCGGATCTCGCCGTCTGCCCGGTCGCCGATCGCCTCGGCGGCGTTCTTCACCAGGTTGAGGAACACCTGCACGAGCTGGTCGCGATTGGCCCAGACTGCAGGCAGCGAGGGATCGTAGTCCTCGACGATGGTCACCTTGCGGGCAAAGCCGTTGCGGGCGGCGGCCTTCACGTGGTCGAGGACGAGATGGATGTTGATCGGCGCGCGCTCGACCGGCCGTTCGTCGGAAAAGACCTCCATCCGGTCGACCAGAGCGACAATGCGGTCGGTCTCATCGGTGATCAGCCGCGTCAGCGCCCGGTCCTCGTCCGTCACCGCGTGTTCGAGCAGCTGGGCGGCGCCTCTGATGCCGGACAGCGGGTTCTTGATCTCATGCGCCAGCATGGCGGCAAGCCCCGTGACCGAGCGCGCCGCGCCGCGGTGCACCATCTGCCGGTCGATCTTGTCGGCCATCGAGCGCTCCTGCAGAAGAAGAGCGACGGCGCCCGGCACTTCGGAAACAGGCGCCGCGTGAATATCCACCATGCGCTCCGGCCCGAGGCGCGGCGAGGAAATGTCGACGCGGTACTCGTTGATCGCCACGCGCTGCGCCCGCACCTGTTCGACGAGCGCGACCAGCGGACTGCCGAAGGGCACGAAATCGGACAACCGGCTGCGCGCCAGGATCGTCGCACCAGACCGGAAGAAATCCTCCGCTTCGGCATTCGCCTGGACGATGAATCCATCGCTGTCGATCATCACCACGGGATGGCGCAGCGTGTTCAGGAGAAGCTGCGCGGTGGCCGAGGCCGATCCATCCGACATCTGCACGGTCATGCGGCCAGAACACCTTTCCCGGCATCGAGAGCCGCTCGTATGCCGGCGATCACCGCGCGATGATCCGTTCCCGTCATGATCGCCTTGCGCTCGTCCGCTTCGAGCGGAGGCGCGTGACGGTCGAGATACCAGCCCAGATGCTTGCGGGCATGGCGCAGGCCCTGGTCGATGCCGTAGAGCGAGAGCATCGCCTCGTAGTGATCGACGACGTAATCGGCCATCGCCTCCGGCCGCAGGTCGCGGCCAGAGGCGATGGCCCCTGCCGCCCATGGCGCTCCATAATGCGCCCGGCCGACCATGATCGCGTCGGCGCCAGACTGGTCGAGGATCGTCGCAGCGTCCCCGGCGTCCATCACATCGCCATTCGCCACCACGGGGATGCCGACCGCCTGTTTGACGGCGGCGATGGCCGGCCAGTCCGCGCGTCCCTTGTAGAACTGGCAGCGCGTGCGGCCGTGGACCGTTACCATCGCGACACCGGCGTCCTCGGCGCGCCGCGCGATCTCCGGCGCGTTGAGCGTCGTCTCGTCCCAGCCGAGCCGCATCTTCACCGTCACGGGAACGGTGACCGCCCCGACGACAGCCTCGATCAGCGAAAGCGCGTGATCTGGCGCGCGCATCAGTGCCGAACCGCAATAGCCGCCCGTCACCTTCTTGGCCGGGCATCCCATGTTGATGTCGATGATGTCGGCGCCGGCATCGGCGGCGATCCGCGCCGCCTCCGCCATCCAGCGCGCCTCGCGCCCCGCAAGCTGCACCATGTGCACGTCGATGTCGGGCCGACGCATCCGCCGGGCCGATTCGGCGCGGCCCTTCGCCAGTTCCCCGCTCGCCACCATCTCGGAGACAACGAGTCCTGCCCCATGCGCATGCGCGCGCTGGCGGAAGGCGATGTCGGTGACGCCGGACAGCGGCGCCAGGAACACGCGGTTGCGGATGGTCACAGGCCCCAGCGAAAGCGGTTTCCGCAGCGTCTCGAACCCGTCATTGCTTAAAATTGAAGCAGGAGCATTCATTGCTTATTCTTTAGACATTTCCCGGCCGCCCCGCAACCGGCTTTTCGCTTCGGCGACGCGATCAGCAAATTCGACTGGCCTTTCGCCGCGCCTGTTATTATGCGTCTGGCCTATGGACAAGCAGATGACACGGCAGGATCGGATCACCGGGGGCCGAGCGGGAGAGGTCGCCGCGGTGATCGTCGCCGCGGGACGCGGCGAGCGGGCCGGCCAATCCGCCGAGGGACCGAAACAGTACCGCCTCATCGGCGGCAAGCCGGTGCTGCGCCATACGCTGGAAACCTTTCTGGCCGATCCCCGCATCGGCCGCGTCGTGGTCGCGATCCACCCCGATGACGAAGCGCTTTTCGCCGAAGCCGCAGCCGGCCTGACCGACCGGGTGATCGCGCTGCATGGCGGCGCGTCGCGCCAGGCCTCGACCCGGCTCGCACTGCTGGCGTTACACGATCCCGCGCCGCAAACGGTGCTGATCCATGACGGCGTCCGCCCGTTCATCGACGGCGAGTTGATCGACCGCATCATCCGTGCGGTGGAGGAAGGAAAGGGCGCACTGCCCGCCCTCCCCGTCGCCGAAACGCTGAAGCGCGCCGGCCCCGGCGGCACCATCGAGGAAACGGTTCCCCGCCACGACCTGCATGCGGCCCAGACCCCGCAGGGCTTTCCCTTCGCCCTGATCGCGGCAGCCCATGACCGGGCCTTCCACCAGGGGCGCGACGACTTCACCGACGACGCGGCGATCGCCGAATGGGCGCGCATTCCCGTCCGCATCGTCGCCGGTTCCGTCGACAACATCAAGCTCACCTGGGCGCGCGACATCGCTCTTGCCGACCAGCGCCTCAATCGAGCGGCGCTCTTCCCCGATGTGCGCACGGGCAACGGCTATGACGTGCACTCCTTCACCGAAGGCGACGCGGTCATTCTGTGCGGCGTGCGCATTCCCTACACAAAGCGCCTTTCGGGCCATTCGGACGCCGATGTCGGCCTGCATGCGCTGACCGACGCGCTGCTCGCCACCTGCGGCGCCGGCGATATCGGCACGCATTTCCCGCCTTCCGACCCGCAATGGAAGGGCGCGGCCTCGCATATCTTCCTGGAGCATGCCGCAAGGATCGTCCGCGAGGCCGGCGGCCGCATCGCCAATGCGGACGTCACGCTGATCTGCGAGGCGCCGAAGGTTGGGCCGCACCGCGCCGCGATGACGGCGGCGCTGGCCACGATGCTCGGCATTGCCGAAGGCCGCATCTCGATCAAGGCGACGACCAACGAGAAGCTGGGCTTCATCGGCCGCGAGGAAGGCATCGCCGCCATCGCCACGGCCAGCGTCATCTATCCCGGCGAGGTGCCGGCGTGAGCGGAGCCAAAAACCTCGCCAGCGCGGTGCTGGCCGTCTGCGAGGAACGCGGGCTGCTGCTGGCGACCGCCGAATCCTGCACCGGCGGCATGATCGCCGCAGCACTCACCGACATCGCCGGCTCCTCCTCGGTGGTCGACCGGGGTTTCGTCACCTATTCCAACGCGGCGAAGACAGAGATGCTCGGCGTTCAGACCGCCACGCTCGACGCCCATGGCGCGGTGTCTGCGGAGACCGCGCGGGAAATGGCCGCCGGCGCGCTGGCAAGGTCGGCCGCAGGCATCGCCATCGCTGTGACCGGCATCGCCGGACCGGGAGGCGGTTCGGCGGAAAAGCCGGTCGGCCTCGTGTGGTTCGGCTTGGCGCTGGAGGGCCATGAGGTGGTTGCCGAAAACCGGCTCTTTACCGGGCTGGACCGCGCCGGCGTTCGCGCCGCCACGGTCGATTCGGCGCTGCGGATGGTTCTCGATGCCTTGAAGGCGGGCTAGACGTTTTTCTAGCGTCGGCGACCACACCAACGTTCCGGCATGGATCCTTGGGTCAAGCCCGAGGATGACGAGTGATGGACAGGGCAATGCCGATCACCACCCTTGCATCAGCTTGCCGATCAACAACGCCGCCCGTGCAATTCGTCATCCTCGGGCTTGACCCGAGGATCCATGCCTGACTGGAAAAGGCCGAACGCCAGCGCCCCGCCCGCAACCGCGTCAATCGTCAAGCAGCGGTGCCGTAGACCAAATCGGCCCGCCGCTCGAAGGCCTCGGAAAACATCCGGAACGCCCGGTCGAACATGGCGCCCATCACCATGCCGAGCATGCGGCTCTTGAATTCGTACTCGATGAAGAAATGGATGTCGCAGGCGCCCTCGCCCGCAGGCTCGAAGCGCCATTCATTCTTCAGGAAGCGGAACGGCCCATCGACATAGCGCACGTCGATGGCGCAGTCGGCGGGCTTCAGGGTCACCTGGCTGGTAAAAGTCTCGCGCAACGCCTTGTAGCCGACCGTCATGTCAGCCACGAGCAGCGTCACCCCCTCGCGCTCCTTGCGTGTGCGCACCGTGAGCGCTTCGCACATCGGCACGAATTCCGGATATTTTTCCACATCCGCCACCAGCGCGAACATCTGGTCCGGCGCGTGGGCGACGCGGCGTACGGTCTCGAATTTCGGCATCGAGGCGATCAGGCCGACTTGAGACGCGCCTCGCGCGCAGCCTGCATCTTGGCGAAGTCCTCGCCGGCGTGATGCGACGAACGCGTCAGCGGGCTGGAAGAGACCATCAGGAAGCCCTTGGTGTAGGCGACGGTCTCGTAGGACTTGAATTCCTCCGGCGTAACGAACTTCTTCACCGGGTGATGCTTGCGGGTCGGCTGCAGATACTGGCCAATGGTCATGAAATCCACGTCGGCGGCGCGCAGATCGTCCATCAGCTGCAGCACCTCGTTGCGCTCCTCGCCGAGCCCCACCATGATGCCCGACTTGGTGAACATGGTCGGATCCAGTTCCTTCACCTGCTGCAGGAGCCGCATCGAGTGGAAATAGCGCGCCCCGGGACGCACGGTCAGATAGTTCGACGGTACCGTTTCCAGATTGTGGTTGAAGACATCCGGCTTGGCCGCCACCACCACCTCGAGCGCACCGGGCTTGCGCAGGAAGTCAGGCGTCAGGATCTCGATGGTCGTGCCGGGTGACGAGGCACGGATGGCGCCGATCACGTCGGCAAAGTGCTGCGCGCCGCCATCGGCCAGGTCGTCGCGGTCGACCGAGGTGATGACGACATGCTTCAGGCCCATCTCGCGCACTGCCTTGGCTACGTTCTCCGGCTCGTTCATGTCCACCGGGCCGGGAATGCCGGTCGCGACGTTGCAGAAGGCGCAGGCGCGGGTGCAGATCTCGCCGAGGATCATGAAGGTGGCGTGCTTCTTGTCCCAGCACTCGCCGATGTTCGGGCAGCCCGCCTCCTCGCAGACCGTGACGAGCTTGTGCGACTTCACGATCTCGCGCGTTTCCAGATAGCCTTTCGACGTCGGTGCCTTGACGCGGATCCACTCCGGCTTGCGCAGCACCTCCTGATCGGGCCGGTGCGCCTTTTCGGGGTGCCGCAGGCGCGGCTTGTTGCTGACGGTATCGAGAACGGTGACCATGTTTGTCCTATCGCGTCCGGCGGGATTCCGAACGGCCAAAAATCCACAGGATCAGGATCGCGCCGAGGATGGCGACCACCAGATTGCCCAGAAAGCCATAAAACGAGACGCCGACCAGCCCCGCCAGCGTGCCGCCGACGAAGGAGCCGGCGATGCCGACGAGGATGTTGGTGAGGAAACCATGGTCGCGGTTCATCGTCTTCTCGGCCACGTAACCGGCAAGAAAGCCGATCAAGAGAAGGCCGAAGAAGCCGACGCCCGGCATGCCCATGATTCCAAAATCCTGTTCCATCGGGTCGGTCCTCGTTTCGCGTTCCCCCGCATATAGTCCAGAACGGCGCGGGGAAACAGGGGGAAGCCCCTTACGCGTTCAACGTACGCCCATAGGCGTCGAGCACGCTCTCCTTCATCATTTCCGACAGCGTCGGATGCGGGAAGACCGTGTGCATCAGCTCCTCCTCGGTCGTCTCCAGGTTCATGGCGACGACAAAACCCTGGATGAGCTCGGTCACCTCGGCGCCGATCATGTGCGCGCCGAGCAGTTCGCCGGTCTTCTTGTCGAAGATCGTCTTGACGAACCCCTGATCCTCGCCGAGCGCGATGGCCTTGCCGTTGGCGGCGAACTGGAAGCGGCCGACGCGGATCTCGCGGCCGGCGGCCTTCGCCTTCTCCTCCGTCAGGCCGACGGACGCCACCTGCGGCTGGCAATAGGTGCAGCCCGGAATCAGCCCCTTGTCGAGGCCGTGGACGCCCGGCACGCCGGCGATCTTCTCGATGCAGATGACGCCCTCATGCTCCGCCTTGTGCGCCAGCATGGGCGGGCCGGCGACGTCGCCGATGGCATAGAGGCCGGCGACATTGGTCCGGCCGTAGCCATCGACCACGACGCAGCCGCGATCCGTCTTCACGCCGAGCTTCTCGAGGCCGAGATTCTCGATATTGCCCTGCACGCCGACGGCCGAAATCAGCTTCTCGGCGGAGATCTTCTCGACCTTGCCGTCCTTGCCCTCGACATGGGCCGTGATGCCGTCCTTGGTCTTCTCGACCTTCGTCACCTTGGAATCGAGGTGGAACTTGATGCCCTGCTTCTCGAACTGCCGCTTGGCGAATTTTGACACCTCGGCATCCTCGACCGGCAGGATCTGCGGCATCAGCTCGACCACGGTCACCTCGGCGCCCATGGTGCGGTAGAAGGAGGCGAACTCCATGCCGATTGCGCCCGATCCCATGACGACGAGCGATTTGGGCATCGCCTTCGGCACCATCGCCTCAAAGTAGGTCCAGATCTTCTCGCCGTCCGGCTCGATGCCCGGCAGCGCGCGCGGCCGCGCACCGGTGGCGAGGATGACATGCTTGGCGGTGTAGGTTCCCGCCCCTTTGGCGCCCTTGGGTTCCGGCGGCTGCGGCTGCATCGCCTTCTTCGAGGAAGAAGAGACGACGACCTCGCCCGGCTTGGAAAGCTTCGCCTCGCCCCAGATGACGTCCACCTTGTTCTTCTTCATCAGGAAGCCGACGCCGCCGTTCAGCCTGAGAGAAACCTTGCGGGAGCGGTCGACCACGGCGGCCACGTCGGCCGAGACCTTGCCCTCGATGGTCAGGCCGTAATCCTTGCCGTTCTCGGCATAGTGCTTGATCTCCGCCGAGCGCAGCAGAGCCTTGGTCGGGATGCAGCCCCAATTGAGGCAGATGCCGCCCAGATGCTCCCGCTCGACGATGGCCGTCTTCAGGCCAAGCTGCGCTGCGCGTACGGCCGTGACATAGCCGCCGGGACCGGATCCGATGATGATGACGTCGTAATTTTCAGCCACGGCTGGTCTCTCCTTTGGTCAATCACGCTTCAAGGCGCGCCGCCGGCGCGCCTTGCAAAAAAACTTCACGCCTGCCGCGCGGCCCTCAGGCCGAATGCCACGAGCAGCAGGAAAACGCCGTTCGACAGCAGCTCGATGGCAAGCAGGATGCCGAGGACGGCAGCAGCGGCCCAAGGCATTTCCGCTAGGATCATCACGCCGAGCACCAGCGAGATCAGCCCCGACACGAGCACCCAGACCCAGCCGGAGATCGGCCGGAGCGAGAACGCATACATCAGTTTGACCACGCCCAGAACCAGGAACATGATCGCCACCAGGACCGTCAGCGAGACGATGCCGGCGCCGGGCCGCACCAGAATGGAAATGCCGACGGCCAGAGTCACCACGCCTAGAAGCAGCGACCACAGGAAGCCGGACCAGCCGCGGACGCGGAACGCCTGGATGATCTGCAATACGCCGAACAGGACGAAGGTCCAGGCGGCGAGAAGGGCTGCCGTCAGGGTCGCCGCGAAGGGATTGGCAAGCGCCAGAATGCCGCCGATGAGCGAGATCGCGCCGAGCAGCGCGAGCCAGCCCCAGGATGCGTGGATGGATTGAGTCCCGACAGTGTTGGTCATGATCATTCCTCCTTGGTCAAAGTTCCAGAATGTCTCTGACGATCGGCGCCAACCCCGCGCCGATGGCGCGCGTGTTGTCGGCGTCGAGGTGCAATCCGTCGATCGGGCTGGGCCGCGCCACGGTGGCCGCATCGAAGAACCCGCAGGAAACCTCTTCGCAAAGCTGCCGGTACAAGCCGGCGAGCTTGGTGGTCTCATGAAGCGCATCCGCAAACACCGCGTCGGCCTGCGGATCCTCGCTTGGGCCGCGCGCGGGCGGCGCGACGACAAGGACCGCCGGCGCGGGCTGCCCCATTGGATAGTCGTGCCGCCGCACGATATCGACCAGCCGCCGCATCCCCTGCCACGCGCCGAAGGCGCTGCCGCAGATGTAGGATTTCATGTCGTTGGACCCGAGCAGCAGGATCACCAGGTCGAGCGGCGCATGGCTGGTCAGCAGGGTCGGCAGGAGGCGGGCGCCGTTGCGGTCGGCGCCCGAAAGGTGATCGTCATAGGCTGTCGTGCGGCCGTTCAGCCCCTCGGCGATGACGCGGACGCCGCTGCCGAGCGCGTCCTGGAGAACGCTCGGCCAGCGATCCTCGTAGGCGTGCCTTGCGGGACCGACGGGATCGTACCCCCATGTCAGCGAATCGCCGTAGCACAGGATGGTCTTCATGCCGTCGTTCCCGGAACCATCGCCTGTCCCCGTCTACACCAGCATGGCGAACGGATTCTCGATCACCTGCTTGAAGGCGGCCAGCAGCTCGGCGCCGAGCGCGCCGTCCACCGCCCGGTGATCCGTAGACAGCGTCACCGACATGATGGTGGCGGCCACCACCGCGCCATCCTTCACAACCGCCCGCTGCTCGCCGGCGCCGACCGCAAGGATCGTCGCATGCGGCGGGTTGATGACGGCGGCGAAATCCTTGATCCCGAACATGCCGAGATTGGACACCGCCGTCGTACCGCCCTGGTATTCCTCGGGCTTCAGTTTGCGGTTGCGTGCCCTTGCCGCCAAGTCCTTCATCTCGTTGGAGATGACCGACAGGGTTTTTTCATCGGCGCGGCGCACGATCGGCGTGATCAGGCCGCCCGGGATCGACACCGCAACGCCCACATCGGCGTGGCTGTGCTTCACCATGGCGCTCTCCGTCCACGAGACGTTCGCGTCGGGAACCGCCATCAGCGCCTTGGCCATCGCCTTGATGATCATGTCGTTGACCGAGAGCTTGTAGGCCGGCTTGTCGCCGCCCTCGCCCTTGATCACCGGCGCCGCATCGTTGAGCTGCTTGCGCAGGGTCAGCAGCGCGTCGATCTCGCAGTCGAGCGTCAGGTAGAAATGCGGAATGGTGGACTTCGCCTCGACGAGACGGCGGGCGATGGTCTTGCGCATGCCGTCATGCGGCACCAGCTCGTAGGAGCCTTCCTCGAACAGCTTTAGCACGGCCTCGTCGGACATCGGCTTGACCGATGCGGGGGCGCCGGCGGCAGGCGTCGTGGCCTTTGCCGCTCCCCCACCCTTCGCCGCGGCCTCGATGTCGGCCTTGACGATCCGCCCCTTCGGTCCCGAACCGGACACGCCGGCGAGATCAAGTCCGGCGTCCTTCGCCAGGCGGCGTGCAAGCGGCGAGGCGAAGACGCGCTCGCCCGATCCGCCAGAAGGCTTGGGCGTCGGCTCCGTGCCCGGGCCGTCATTGTTGACCGGGCTGGCCTTCGCCTCCTGCTGCGGCGCGGCGGCCGGCTTCTCGGCAGCAGCGCCGCCATTGGCGGCGGCCTTCGCCGCATCGCCCACATCCTCGCCTTCGGCGGCGAGCACGGCGATCAGCGCGTTGACCTTCACGCCTTCAGTGCCGGCCGGCACGACCAGCTTGGCGACGGTGCCCTCGTCGACGGCTTCCACTTCCATGGTCGCCTTGTCGGTCTCGATCTCGGCGATGACATCGCCCGGCGCGACGCTGTCGCCTTCCTTGACCAGCCATTTGGCGAGGTTGCCCTCCTCCATGGTCGGCGAGAGGGCGGGCATGGTGATTTGGATCGGCATGATGTCCTCCCGCTCAGGTCCGATAGGTGACGGCCTTCACCGCCTCGACGACTTCCGCCACGTTGGGAAGCGCCAGCTTCTCCAGATTGGCGGCATAGGGCATCGGCACATCCTTGCCGGCGACCGTGATGACCGGCGCATCGAGATGGTCGAAGGCCCGCTGCATCACCTGGCTGGCGATATGCGCGCCAACGGAGGATTGCGGGAACCCTTCCTCGACCGTCACCAGCCGGTTGGTCTTCTTGACGGACTCGATCACCGTGTCGAGGTCCATCGGCCGGATGGTGCGCAGGTCGATCACCTCCACGTCGATGCCGGCGCCCGCCAGTTCCTCGGCCGCCTTGACCGCATAGGTCATGCCGATGCCGAAGGAGACGATGGTGGCGTCCTTGCCCTGTTTGTGAATGCGCGCCTTGCCGATCGGCAGCACGAAATCGTCGAGCTTCGGCACGTCGAAACTCTGGCCGTAGAGAATCTCGTTCTCGAGGAAGATGACCGGGTTCGGATCGCGGATCGCCGCCTTGAGCAGGCCCTTCGCGTCCGCTGCCGTGTAGGGCATCACCACCTTGAGACCCGGAATGTGGCCGTACCAGGCGGCGTAGCACTGCGAATGCTGCGCGGCGACGCGGGCAGCCGCGCCGTTCGGTCCGCGGAAGACGACGGGCGCGCCCATCTGGCCGCCGGCCATGTACAGGGTCTTCGCCGCCGAATTGACGATCTGGTCGATCGCCTGCATGGCGAAGTTGAACGTCATGAATTCGACGATCGGCTTCAGGCCGGCAAACGCCGCGCCGACGCCGATGCCGGCAAAGCCGTGCTCGGTGATCGGCGTATCGACGACGCGCTTGTCGCCGAATTCCTGCAGCAGGCCCTGGGTCACCTTGTAGGCGCCCTGATACTCGGCCACCTCCTCGCCCATGACGAAAACGCTCTCGTCGCTGCGCATCTCCTCGGCCATCGCGTCACGAAGCGCCTCGCGCACCGTGGTCGACACCATCTCGGTGCCCTCGGGAATGTCCGGGTCGGCGGTGGCCTCCACCTTCGGCGCGGCCGGCACCTTGGCGGTCTCGGCCTTCGGAGCCTCCGCCTCGGAAGCGGCGGGCACTTCGGCGGCCGGCTTCGCCGCCCCCTTGGTGAGATCGGCATCGGTCTCGCCGTCCGCGAGCAGAAGCGCGATCGGCGTGTTCACCTTGACGCCCTCGGTTCCCTCGGAGATCAGCAGCTTTCCGATGGTTCCTTCATCGACGGCTTCCACTTCCATGGTCGCCTTGTCGGTCTCGATCTCGGCGATGACGTCGCCGGGGGCGACGCTGTCACCCTCCTTCTTGAGCCATTTCGACAGATTGCCCTCTTCCATCGTCGGCGAGAGCGCGGGCATGAGAATTTCTACTGGCATGTCGGCTTTCCCCTCAGAGCAAAATATCGGTGTAGAGTTCGGACACATCCGGCTCCGGATCGGCCTGCGCGAAATCGGCCGAATCGCCGACGATGTCGCGCACCTCCTTATCGATCACCTTCAACGCATCCTCGTCGGCCCATTTCTTGGCCAGGAGGCGCTGCTTCACCTGCTCGATGGGGTCATGCTCAGAACGCATCTTCTGGACTTCATCCTTCGTCCGGTACTTGGCCGGATCGGACATGGAATGCCCGCGATAGCGGTAGGTCTGCATTTCCAGGATGATCGGCCCCTTGCCCGAGCGGCACCATTCGACCGCCAGATCGCCGGCGGCCTTCACCGCGCGCACATCCATGCCGTCGACCTGGATGCCGGGGATCTTGAAGGACAGGCCGCGATGCGAGAAGTCGGTCTCGGCGGAGGAACGCGCCACCGCCGTGCCCATGGCGTAGCGGTTGTTCTCGATGATGTAGACCACGGGGAGCTTCCACAGCGACGCCATGTTGAAGCTCTCGTAGACCTGGCCCTGATTGGCCGCGCCATCGCCGAAATAGGTCAGCGAGACATTGTCGTTGCCGCGATAGCGGTTGGCGAAGGCAAGGCCCGTGCCGAGCGGCACCTGCGCGCCGACGATGCCATGACCGCCATAAAAATTCTTCTCCTTGGAGAACATGTGCATCGAGCCGCCCTTGCCGCGCGAATAGCCGCTGCGGCGTCCGGTCAGCTCCGCCATCACGCCGCGCGCTTCCATCCCGGCCGCCAGCATGTGGCCGTGGTCGCGGTAGCCGGTGATGACCTGGTCGCCCTCCTTGAGCGCCATCTGCATGCCGACCACCACGGCTTCCTGACCGATATAGAGGTGGCAGAAGCCGCCGATCAGGCCCATGCCGTAGAGCTGGCCGGCCTTCTCCTCGAAGCGGCGTATCAGCAGCATCTCGCGATAGGCGGCGAGTTCCTGCTCCTTGTCGAAATTCTCCGGTGGTGGGGATTTCGGCGCCTGAACGGCGCCTCCTGCCGACGGTTTCTTCGCCGGCCGTGCCTTCGTCGCAGTGGTTTTGCTTGCGGCGCGCGCCATGCCTCAACTCCCTAGCTGAAATTTTCGGGGAATTTGGGTTACGGCAGTGTGCAGCTTGAAGATCGCGCTGCGTGCCTCCCGTCACCTCCCGCTTATAATCAGAGAAGCTAACACGAGCCGGCTTATTCGGCCATCCGAATTTCGCATAGCTGCCATGCAGCTAAGATTATGGATTTATTCGATTTCTATACGATTAACTTGATTTCAGTTAATCTAGCGCGGGTCATCCAGCAGGATCACCACCTCATTGGCGCGGGCAAGATTAAGCGCCCTTCGGGCCTGCTCGTCGAGCATGTCCTTCTCGATCGAACCGTCCTTAAGAAGCGCGACGCGCGCCTCCAGCTTCTCCCGCGTGGCGGTCAGGGCGTCGAGCCGCGCCTGCGCTTCCGCGATACGCGCATCGAGCTGATATTTGGAATAGATGCCGTATTCGCCGTGATAGGCGTGGAAGCCGAAATAGGCGAGAAACAGACCGGTGATCACCGGCACGATCAATCGGCCTGTGTTGCGGCGTTTGTGATGACGTGTCCACATGCGGAAAAACCCTTCTTCCGCATGTGAACATATGTTGTTTAATGGACCGTTATTTCCGTCGGGTCACCCGCGGCTTCATCCGCGCAGGATCGACCTGCCGGCATACTGCGCCTGAGCCCCAAGCTCCTCCTCGATGCGGATCAGCTGGTTGTACTTCGCCGTCCGGTCGGAACGCGCCAGCGAGCCGGTCTTGATCTGCCCGCAATTGGTGGCGACGGCGAGATCGGAGATCGTCGAATCCTCGGTCTCTCCGGAACGATGCGACATCACCGCCGTGTAGCCGGCCTTGTGCGCGGTCTCGACCGCATCCAGCGTCTCGGTCAGCGTGCCAATCTGGTTGACTTTGACGAGGATCGAATTGCCGACGCCCATCTTGATGCCGTCCCGGAGGCGGGCGGAGTTGGTCACGAACAGATCATCGCCGACGAGCTGCGCCTTGGCCCCCACCAGGTCGGTGAGGATCTTCCAGCCCTCGAAATCGTCTTCCGACATGCCGTCTTCGATGGAGATGATCGGGTAATTGCCAACGAGCTTGGCGAGATACTCGGCCTGCGCCTTGCCGTCGCGCGTCTGCCCCTCGCCCTCATAGACATACTTGCCGTCCTTGAAGAACTCGGTCGCCGCGCAGTCGAGCGCGATCGCCACTTCCTCGCCCGGCTTGTAGCCGGCCTTCTCGATCGAGGCGAGAACAAAGTCCAGCGCCGCCTCGGCGCTCTTCAGGTTCGGCGCGAAGCCGCCCTCGTCGCCGACATTTGTGTTGTGGCCGGCCGCCTTGAGGCCCGCCTTCAGCGTGTGGAAGATTTCCGATCCCCAGCGCACGGCCTCGCGCAGCGTCGGCGCGCCGACCGGCATGACCATGAATTCCTGGAAGTCGATCGGGTTGTCGGCATGCGCGCCACCATTGACGATGTTCATCATCGGCACGGGCAGCACATGCGCCGAGGCCCCGCCCACATAGCGGTAGAGCGGCAGGCCGGCCGCCTCGGCGGAGGCCTTGGCGACGGCAAGCGAAACGCCGAGAATGGCGTTGGCGCCGAGCCGGCTCTTGTTCGGCGTGCCGTCGAGCGCGATCATGGCGCGGTCGATCTGGATCTGGTTTTCCGCGTCGAGACCGCTCAGCGCCTCGAAAATCTCGCCGTTCACCGCATCCACCGCGTCTTCGACGCCCTTGCCGAGATAGCGCTTGCCGCCGTCGCGCAGCTCGACCGCCTCATGCGCGCCCGTCGAGGCGCCCGATGGCACGGCGGCGCGGCCCATCGAGCCGTCTTCCAGAACCACATCGACCTCGACGGTCGGGTTGCCACGGCTGTCGAGAATTTCGCGTCCGACGATGTCGATAATGGCGGTCATGTTGGCTCTCTCTGGTCTGGAGTTGGGCTGGAGGGATTGTCAGCGCCTGTCTTAGCGAAAACCTTGCAAAAGACAATGACGGTGGGCGGGAGCGATGATTGCCGTTCCGGCATGGATGCCCGGCTCGGAGGTCGGATATGACGAATGATGCGAACCGCCGGCATAGGCGATCGATGCGGCTGTCCTGCCATTCGTCATCCTCGGGCTTGACCCAAAGGCCCATGCCTGACCGGCCGATCTCCCGCTCACGCCCCCTTCGCCACCCGGTCGAACGCCATCAGCCGTTCGAGCAGCGCGGGCAGGTCCTTGAGCGGCACCATGTTCGGCCCGTCCGAAGGCGCGTTGTCCGGATCCTCATGCGTCTCGATGAAGACGCCGGCGACACCGACCGCCACCGCCGCGCGCGCCAGGGTTTCCACGAAGCGGCGCTCGCCGCCGGTCGAGCCGCCCTGCCCGCCCGGCTGTTGCACGGAATGGGTCGCGTCGAAGATGACCGGCGCGCCCATCTCGGCCATCTGCGGCAGGCCGCGCATGTCGGAAACCAGCGTGTTGTAGCCGAACGAGGTGCCCCGTTCGGTCAACAGCACGTTCGGATTGCCGGAATCGGTCACCTTGGCGATGACGTTCTTCATGTCCCAAGGCGCGAGGAACTGCCCCTTCTTGACGTTGACCACCTTGCCGGTCGCCGCGGCGGCGATGAGAAGATCGGTCTGCCGGCACAGGAACGCCGGGATCTGCAGCACGTCGACCACATCCGCGACGGTGCGGCACTGGTCCTCCGTATGCACATCCGTGAGGATCGTTATGCCCAGTTCCTTGCGCAGGTCGGCGAAGATCGGCAGCGCCTTTTCGAGGCCGGCGCCGCGCTTGCCCGAAAGCGAGGTGCGGTTGGCCTTGTCGAAGCTGGTCTTGTAGACGAAGCCGAGACCGAGCTTCGCGGTCAGCTCCTTCAGCGCGCCAGCCATGTCGAAGGCGTGATCGCGCGATTCGAGCTGGCAGGGACCGGCGATCAACGCCAGCGGCGCATCATTGGCGAAGACGGATTCGCCGATGGCGACGCGTGGATTGGGCTTCATGCGGTAAACTCCTCGAAAATGGACAGGGCGCCCTGCCCTGCGGCCGGCGGAACGACGATGCGCCCGCCATGTTCGGAAAACGCGACACGATTGGCCGCCAACTGCGACCGCAGCGCGGCGAAAGCCGGAACGCGGAAGACGATGGCGGCGAAATCCAGTGGCGCCGCCGCGCCGGAAGGCTCGACGCCATATAAGGCGGAAAACGATACAGACGTCATCAGGGACAGGCCGGAACCGGCAAGCGGAAGCGAGATGCCGCCTGCCCCAACCGAAGCCGGTTCCCGCCCGCTAAAAAGTTCGAGGAAAGCGCGCTCGCCTTCCGGACGCGCCGCCACGGCGACAATGCGGGCGATTCCGGACACCCCGTTGGCGTGCCGCTCCAGCGCGGCGCGGTCGACCTTCGGCGCATTGACCCGCTCGCAGGTGAAGAAGAACCGGTCGCCCCCCATGGCCGGCACGGCAAAGGCGAGCCTGAACGACGCGACAGCCTCCGCTCCCGCCGCATCGACGAAGGGCCGCGAGAAAGAGAGCAGCGGCCCCGCCGAGATGCCGCCGGCGACGAAACGGGCATGGTCGGCGGCGGCATCCGTCGTGCCCAGAACCACGGCGGAGAAACCCTCTTCGCCCGCCGCCGCGCGGAAGGCGGCATCGCGAGCGACGAACACGTTTCCGCCGTCGATCGCCGCCCGGGCGGCAGCCGCATCGAGGACCGCCAGCGGCTCCAGATAGGCGCCGTCTGAGAAGAAGACGCAGCAATTGCCGGTGCCGAAGGGATGCGCCGCATCGGGAGCGACGGTGAAGCCGAGCGCCGTCAGCCGGCCCCGCGCTTCCGCCAGACCGGCGGTCGGCAGAACGCAATGATCGAGCCTGCGCGCCGGCGGCGCTTCGTTGCTGGAAGCCATGCCTCGCATGTGCCCGATGCGCCGCCGCAATGCAAGCGTGTCAGCCAGTCACATCCTGCGGCAGGCGGAACTCCACCCACAGCGGGTGGTGATCGGAAATGCGGAACGCGAAATTACGTTTCGTGAGACCGAGATCGTTCAGAAGCCGCCCCCAGATTTCAACGATGCCGCCATCCGTCAGTTCCAGGCCGATCAGGGCGGCGTTACCCTTGGAGAACCAGGCGATCTGGTCGTGATAGCTCGCCTTCTCCGGTTCCGACGCCCGCGCATAGATGGTGCGCGGATGGCTCTGCAGGACGAAGGGCACTTCGAGACCCGTTTCGACAAAGGCCTCGTAGAGCCTGTTGCCGGTGCGTTCGAGATTGAAGTCGCCGAGCACGATCAGATTGTGGTGCCAGCGACGCTCGCGCGCCGCCCAGCTCTGCATCCAGCGGGCAATGCCGCGCAGTTCCGGCAGGCGTTCCTTGTCCACGTCGCCATAGTCGATATGCGTCGTCACCAGGATGAAGGTCGTGTCGCGCGTGCGGAACGACACGGCATAGGGATTGCGCGCGAACTGCTTCTTGAAGCTCCCGGCATCGAAGCCGAATTCCTCCGCCTCGTCGGGCACGACCAGCTCGCCGGCGAGGCCCGAAAGCGCGACGCGCGTCGTGTCGAACAGATAGGCCATGTGCTCGTCATTGCCGCCGACGCCCGCATTGCGGTCGGTCATCAGAAAGCTCCAGTTCGGGCCGAGCACCTTCATCGCCGAGCGCAGCGCGCCAAAATCCTCCCCCACCTCCTGCACGGCGATCACATCGAAGCGCGACAGGATCTCGGTGATTGCCCACAGCGAGCGGTAGTCGCGCTTGGGGCTGTCGTCGGAGCTGAGGGGAACGGACCATTTGCGCGTCAGCGAGCGGAAATGGGCGATGTTCCAGGTGGCGATGAGGATGTTGCGGTCGATGGCGCGCTTTGGCGGCACCGTCTGGTCCAGATAGGCGGAGAAGGCACGCATCTCATCGAGAACGGACTGCGGAACCGCACCGTCCTCGGGCTGATTCTCGGGATCGTCGAAAAGAACGTCGAGCGGCGTCGCCACAGCCTTTTCCCCCGCCTGAGCGCAAGCGGGAAAAACCTATCACACGAGGCGCGACTGTTCCATGGCAGCGCCGATGAACGAGGCGAACAGCGGGTGCGGCTCGAACGGCTTGCTCTTCAGCTCGGGATGATACTGCACACCGATGAACCAGGGATGGTCCGGATATTCGACGGTTTCCGGAAGCACGCCGTCCGGCGACAGGCCGGCGAAGACGAGGCCGCATTTCTCCAGCGTCTCGCGATAGCCGATATTGACCTCGTAGCGATGGCGATGGCGCTCGGAAATGTCCTCGCTGCCGTAGATCTCGGCGATCTTCGTCCCATGCGTCAGCTTGGCATCATAGGCGCCGAGGCGCATGGTGCCGCCCAGATCGCCGGACGCCGTCCGCTTCTCCAGCATGTTGCCCTTCAGCCATTCGGTCATCAGGCCGACGATGGGCTCCTTCGTCGGGCCGAACTCCGTCGAGGACGCGTTCTCGATGCCGGCCAGCGAACGCGCCGCCTCGATGCAGGCCATCTGCATGCCGAAACAGATGCCGAAATACGGAACCTTGCGCTCGCGGGCGAATTTCGCCGCCAGGATCTTGCCTTCCGCGCCACGCTCGCCAAAACCACCCGGCACCAGGATGCCGTGCACCTTCTCAAGCCAGGGCGCGGGGTCTTCCTTCTCGAAGATCTCCGCTTCGATCCATTCGAGCTTGACGCGAACGCGGTTCGCCATGCCGCCATGCGATAGCGCCTCGATCAGCGACTTGTAGGCATCCTTGAGGCCCGTGTACTTGCCCACGACGGCGATGGTGACCTGGCCTTCGGGATTGTGGATCCGGTCGGCGACTTCCTGCCAGCGTTCCATGCGCGGCTTCGGCGCCGGGTCGATGCCGAAGGCAGCCAGCACTTCCGAATCGAGCCCCTCGTGATGATAGGCCATCGGCACGTCGTAGATATGCGCCACGTCGAGCGCCTGGATGACCGCCGATTCGCGCACATTGCAGAACAGCGACAGCTTGCGGCGCTCCTCCGCCGGGATTTCCCGGTCCGCGCGCACCAGGAGAATGTCCGGCGCGATGCCGATCGAGCGCAGTTCCTTGACCGAGTGCTGGGTCGGCTTGGTCTTCAATTCGCCGGCGGCCGGGATCCACGGCATCAGCGTCAGATGGACATAGACTGCGTTGCCGCGCGGCAACTCGTTGCCCAGCTGGCGGATCGCCTCGAGGAACGGCATCGCCTCGATGTCGCCGACCGTGCCGCCGATCTCGCATAACACGAAATCGTAGTCGTCATTCCCCTCAAGCACGAACTGCTTGATCTCGTCGGTGACGTGCGGAATCACCTGGACCGTTGCGCCCAGATAGTCGCCGCGCCGCTCCTTCTCGATGATGTTCTGGTAGATGCGGCCGGTGGTGATGTTGTCCTGCTTGTTGGCCGAGCGACCGGTGAAACGCTCGTAATGGCCAAGATCCAGATCCGTCTCCGCCCCGTCGTCGGTGACGAAAACCTCGCCGTGCTGATAGGGCGACATCGTGCCCGGATCAACGTTCAGATAGGGATCGAGCTTGCGGATGCGAACGCGGTACCCACGGGCCTGGAGCAGCGCGCCAAGGGCTGCTGCCGCTATGCCTTTTCCGAGGGAGGAGACCACGCCGCCAGTTATGAATACATATCGCGCCATGGGACTCATCGCTTAACCGTACGCAGGCGATTCCGCCAGCAAAAAATCAGGAAGCCGCAAATCTTTTTGCGTCTCCCGGCGAACACCGTTTCCGCCAGCCGAATGCCACCGCCCCCGCGAAGGCGGTCGCAACACCCGGCAAAAACAGAGGATTACTGGCCTGTCGGCACCTGGTCTTCGGCGTTGCCCTCGCCGGCCGACGCCGGCTGGGCGCCATCGGTGGTCGGCACCTCACCCGGGGTCGAAGCACCGCTGCCGCCGAGCTGGTCGAGAACGCCAGAGCCGCCCTGCGTCTGCTGGCTGCCTGCGGGAATGCGGTCCAGAATGTCGGTCGGGCTCGCGCCGTAGCGGGCGATCAGCGAGAGCGCCAGCGAGGTGGCGAAGAATGCCGCGGCCAGAATGGCGGTCGTGCGGGTCAGCGCATTGGCCGCGCCGCGCGCCGACATGAAACCGGAACCGCCGCCGACGCCGAGCCCGCCCCCTTCGGAGCGCTGCATGAGGACCACGCCGACCAGCGCGACCACGACGATCAGATGAATGACGATGATGACGGTCTGCATGTTATCTTCCGGCTTTCCGGCCGGCTCTCCGGCTCGATGCGCCCGCCAAGATGCGGACGCGGCTCATTACACGGCTTTCGCCGCTTTTCCAAGACCGATGCGACGCTTCTTTCCGCAGGAGGAGCGCCGCTTGCGCCGCGGAAGAACGAAAACACCCGGATTCCCCGGCCCGGCGGCGCCCCGCCAGGCCGATCCACAGAAAATAGGTTGTGGAACGGCGGGCGCAAGTCCATCAGAGCATCGGACCGAAAAGTGGAAACCGGTTTTCGGTTACTCCGATGCTCCATCAATGATTTAGATCGTCCTTTGTGCGTCCGAAAGGACGCACGGCGATTTAATGCATCGGACCGAAAAGTGGAAACCGGTTTTCGGTTACTCCGATGCTCCATCAATGACGTAGATCGTCCGCCGCGAAACGGAAGCTTCAGGCAGGGCAGCCGGCGACGATGCCGAGGAAGTCGGCGGCCTTCAGGCTCGCCCCGCCCACCAGCGCGCCGTCCACATGGGCGACGGACAGGAGTTCGGCGGCGTTGGACGGCTTTACCGAACCGCCATAGAGAATGCGCATCGACCCGGCCTCGGCGCCCAAAAGCGCTGTCAGCTCCGCGCGGATATGCGCGTGCGCCTCCGCGACATCGCCGACAGTCGGGGTCAGCCCGGTGCCGATGGCCCATACCGGCTCATAGGCGATCACGGTGCCCGCTGCTTTCGCCGCCTTCGGCACGGAACCGGCAATCTGGCGTGACAGCACCGCCAAGGTCTCGCCGCCTTCGCGCTCGTCCTTCGTCTCGCCGATGCAGATCACCGCCGTCAGGCCCGCACGCCAGGCCGCTTCCGCCTTGGCGGCCACGATGGCATCGGTCTCGCCGTGATCGGTGCGCCGCTCCGAATGGCCGACGATGACGTGGCTTGCGCCGGCATCGGCCAGCATTTCCGCAGAAACATCGCCCGTATGGGCGCCTGAGGCCTGCGCATGGCAATCCTGCCCGCCGAGCTGCACCGCGCTGCCTTCGAGCGCGCCCTTCGCCCGCGTCAGCAGCGTGGCCGGCACGCAGATGAGCGCCTCGCATGCGGCGAAGTCGCCGGCGGTCATGGCAGTCAGTTCCACCAGAGCGGCGCCCGTGCCGTTCATTTTCCAGTTGCCGGCGATGAGAGGACGAATACCAGGCGTCATGGGGCTTTTCCTTGCTGTTCCATTTGCGCTGCCCCCTCGTAGCAAAAACCCGTGACAAAGCAATCGGCGCGCCGGCGGCGGCGCGGCTCCCGACAACCGACATGGCACAGGACTATGGCACAGGACTATCGACACTGGGCGTCAGGGGCGCTATTGCGCTGTGTGGGGAAAAGCATCGAAGAATTCATCGAGGAATACCGGAACCGCCATGCTCGACAGTCTCAGAAAAGCCGCTTCCACCTGGATCGCCAAGCTGCTGCTTGGCCTGCTTGTCGTCAGCTTCGCGGTCTGGGGTATTTCCGGGCAAATTCTCAACGACCAGTCGCGCAGCGTGCTGACGGCCGGCGACGCGTCCGTTTCCATGCTTGATTTCCGTCTCGCCTACGACCGGCAGATCAATGCGCTGTCGCAGCGCCTCGGCACGCGCGTCACGCGCGAACAGGCGGTCGCCTTCGGCCTCGACGACCAGGTGATGCAGCAGCTGGCCGCCGGCGTGCTGCTCGACGAGGAAGCCCGCCAGCTCGGCCTCGGCCTGTCGAGCGACAAGCTGGCCCAGCTCACCGCCGAGGATCCCGCGTTTCGTGGTGCCGATGGCCGTTTCGACCGCCAGCAGTTCGATTTCGTCCTGCGGCAGATCGGCATGCGCCCCGAAGACTATCTGAAGAACCGCGAGCAGGTGGCGATCCGTCAGCAGATCGTCGAGGCCGCGACGGACGGCATCGCCGTACCCGACGAATTGCTGAAGAACATGGCGCTCTACCGCGGCGAGGACCGCACCGTGGAGTACCTGCCGCTGCCCCGCGCGCTAGTCGAACCGATCGAACAGCCGGAAGACGCCGCATTGCAGACCTGGTTCGACGAGCGCAAGGCGGACTACGCCGCGCCGGAATACCGCAAGTTCACCTATGTGAAGCTCGAACCGTCCGACATTGCGGACCCGTCTTCGATTTCCGCCGATCAGGTGCAGAAGGCCTATGAGGACCTGCGCGACCGCTACACCACGCCGGAAAAGCGCGCGATCGAACAGATCGTATTCGCGAACAAGGATGCCGCCGCTTCCGCGCTGAAGGATCTGCTCGACGGCAAGAGCTTCGCCGATGTCGCGACCGCGGCCGGCAAGACGGCGCAGGACACCGAACTCGGCACGCTGGCCAGGTCGGAAATCCCCGACAGCGCGCTGGCCGAGGCCGCCTTCGCGCTGGACGAGAACCAGTTCAGCGACGTGATCGACGGCGCCTTTGGTCCGGTGATCCTGAATGTCACGCAGATCACCCCGGAGGTCGTCCAGCCGTTGGCCGAGGTGGAAGACGAGATCCGCCAGGATCTGGCGCTGGAGGAAGCAAGCCGCATCCTGCTCGACGTGCACGATTCCTATGAGGATGCGCGCGCCGGCGGTGCCACCATGGCCGAGGCTGCGGAGCGCCTGAAGTTGACGCCGCGCACCATCGAGGCCGTCGACCGCAATGCGCAGCGCCCGGACGGCTCCATCGTCAACGACCTGCCGCAATCGGCCGAGCTGTTGCGCGAGGTGTTCGATACGGATTCGGGCGTCGAGAACGCGCCGCTCTCCCTCGGCGGCAGCGGCTTCATCTTCTACGAGGTGGAAGGCATAACGCCCGAGCGGGACCGGACGCTGGACGAGGTGCGCGAGAAGGTGGCCGCCGACTGGACGCAGGCCGAGGCCGTGCAGCGCCTTGCGACACGCGCCGCCGAACTTGCCGGCGAACTGAAGGACGGCAAGTCGCTCGACGAGATCGCCACGGCCATCGGTCAGGAGAAGCAGACCAAGCGCGGCCTCCGGCGCACCGCTAACGACGCCGATCTCGGCCAGTCGGGTGTCGCCGCCGTCTTCTCCGTGCCGCGCAACGGCACCGGCATCTTCGCCAATCCAGCCGGCGACGGGCAGTTCCTGTTCCGGGTGACCGAAGTCTTCGAGCCGGCATCCGCCAGCCCCGAAAGCGTGCCCGAGAACGAGCGGGACGCCGTTCGCGCAGCACTCGCCGACGACCTGCTCGACCAGATGGTGGCGCGCCTGCAGGGCAAGTATCCCGTGACGGTCAACCGCGCCGCCATGCAGGAAGCCCTGAGCTTCTGATCCCGGCGATGAGCGATTTCAAAGCCCATATCGCCAAGGTCGCCTCCGGCGCGTCGCTGACATTCGACGAGGCCCGCGACGCCTTCGACATCGTCATGTCGGGCGATGCGACGCCGAGCCAGATCGGCGGTTTCCTGATGGCGCTGCGCGTGCGCGGCGAGACCGTCGAGGAGATTTCCGGCGCCGTCGCCACCATGCGCGACAAGATGTTGACTGTCGCGGCCCCCGACGACGCCGTCGATATCGTCGGCACCGGCGGCGATGCTTCCGGCTCCTACAACGTATCGACCTGCGCCGCCTTCATCGTCGCCGGGGCCGGCGTTCCGGTCGCCAAGCATGGCAACCGCGCCCTCTCCTCCCGTTCCGGCGCCGCCGACACGCTGGCGGCGCTTGGCATCAATATCGAACTGGGACCGAAGGAGATCGCCGCCTGCATCGCCGAGGCCGGGCTGGGCTTCATGTTCGCCCCGGCGCATCATTCGGCGATGCGCCATGTCGGCCCCTCGCGCGTCGAACTCGGCACGCGCACGATCTTCAACCTGCTCGGCCCGCTCTCCAATCCCGCCGGCGTTCGCCGCCAGCTCGTCGGCGTGTTCGCGCCCGAATGGGTCGCGCCGCTGGCCAAGGTTCTTCAGCAGCTCGGCGCCGAAACCGTCTGGGTGGTCCATGGCGCCGGTCTGGACGAAATGACCACCGCCGGCGTCAGCCAGGTGGCCGCGCTCGAGGATGGACAGATCCGCCATTTCGAGATCGCCCCGGAAGAGATCGGCCTGCGCCGCGTTTCTATGGCCGACCTGAAGGGCGGCGACGCCGACCACAACGCCCGCGCCCTGCGCGGGGTCCTCAAGGGCGAGAAGAACGCCTATCGCGACATCGCCGTCCTCAACGCCGGCGCCGCCCTGGTGGTGGCCGGCCGCGCGAAAACCCTGAAGGACGGCGTCAAGCTCGCCGTCGAATCGATCGACCGCGGCCAGGCCGAAGCTGCTCTTGAGCGGCTGATCGCCGTGTCCAACGCCAGGAGCCGCCCCGATGACTGACATTCTGCGCCGCATCGAGGCCTACAAGCGCGCCGAAATCGAGGCCGCCAAGGCAATGCTTCCGCTGTCCGAGCTGGCAGCCAGGGCACGCGACGCCGCCCCGCCGCGCGGCTTCGCGCAGGCGCTCAGGACGACCAAGGCGGCCGGCCGCTTCGCGCTGATCGCCGAGATCAAGAAGGCCAGCCCGTCGCGCGGGCTGATCCGCGAGGATTTCGAGCCGGCGGCGCTGGCGAAAGCCTATCAGGAGGGCGGCGCCACCTGCCTGTCCGTGCTCACCGACACGCCCTCGTTCCAGGGCGCGCCGGAATATCTCGGCATGGCGCGCGACGCGTGCGGCCTTCCGGCGCTGCGCAAGGATTTCCTGTTCGAGCCCTACCAGGTCTACGAGGCGCGCGCCTGGGGTGCCGACGCCATCCTCATCATCATGGCGAGCGTGACGGACAGCGAGGCGAAGGCGCTCGAGGATACCGCGCTCGATCTTGGCATGGACGTGCTGGTCGAGATCCATGACGAGGCGGAGCTGGAGCGCGCCCTGGAGCTTTCGACGCGGATGATCGGCATCAACAACCGCGACCTGCGCACATTTGAAACCGCGCTCGAGACCAGCGAGCGCCTGGCGCCGCGGGTGCCCGAGGACCGCATGGTCATCGGCGAGAGCGGCATCTTCACCAATGAGGACTGCCAGCGCCTGGCGCGCTCGGGCATGACGGCCTTTCTGGTCGGCGAGAGCCTGATGCGGCAGGCGGACGTCGCGGCGGCGACCCGGGCGCTGCTCGGCCTCGACACCGCGCAGGCGGCCGGTTGACGCCATGGGCGCGGCGCAGGACAAGCTGACCCACCTGTCCGCCTCCGGCGAGGCGCATATGGTCGATGTCGGCGACAAACAGGAAACCCGCCGCGAGGCGATCGCCGAAGGCACCGTCGTCATGCAGGCGGCGACCCTCGACGCCATCCTTTCGGGCAATGCCAGGAAGGGCGACGTGCTGGCGACGGCGCGCATCGCCGGCATCATGGCGGCGAAGAAGACGCACGACCTCATTCCGCTGTGCCATCCCCTCGCCCTGTCGAAGGTTACGATCGACATCGATCCGGACACCGCCCTGCCCGGCCTTCGCGTCCGCGCGACGGTCCGCGTCAGCGGCCAGACCGGCGTCGAGATGGAGGCGCTGACGGCGGTTTCGGTGGCCTGCCTGACGATCTACGACATGGCGAAGGCGCTCGACAAGGCAATGACCCTGAACGGCATCCGCCTGCTGGAAAAGACTGGCGGCAAGTCCGGCACCTGGCGCGCCGGAGAGCGCTGAACCATGGCGCTGCTGCCCGTCGACGAAGCGCTGGAACGGATCCTTGACGGCGTCAAGCCGCTGCCGGAGGAGGCCGTGCGCATCGCGGAGGCCGATGGGCGCGTTCTGGCGCGCGCCCTGACCGCCGCGCGCACCCAGCCGCCTTTCGATGCCTCGGCCATGGACGGCTATGCCGTGCGCGCTGCTGATGTCGAAACCACGCCGGCGGAGCTCGACGTCATCGGCGAATCCGCCGCGGGAAACCGTTTTCACGGAAAAGTCGGCCCGGGCCAGGCCGTGCGCATATTCACCGGGGCGCCCGTCCCGGAAGGGGCCGACACGATCCTGATCCAGGAGAATGCGCAATCCCTTGCCGATGGACGGATCGAGGCATTGCACCCCGTCGAGAAAGGGCGCCATATCCGCCGCGCCGGACTGGATTTTCGCCTCGGCCAACCGATGCTCGAGGAAGGCCGGCTCCTGGGCGCCGCAACCATCGGCCTTGCGGCGGCGGGAGGGCATCCGACCCTGCCCGTGACGCAGCGTCCGCTGGTCGCCGTGCTTGCCACCGGCGATGAGCTCGTCCTGCCGGGAGAACCCTGCGGACCGGACCAGATCGTCGCCTCCAACGGCTTTGCCATCGGCGCGCTCGCCCGGGCGGAAGGCGCGCGGATTCTCGATCTCGGCATCATCCCCGACGACGCCGGCGCGATCACCGCCGCGGTTCTCAGGGCGCGTGATGCCGGCGCCCATGTGCTGGTCACGCTGGGCGGCGCGTCCGTCGGCGCCCGCGATCTGGTGCGCCAGGCCCTGCTCGATGCCGGCATGTCGCTCGACTTCTGGAAGATCGCCATGCGCCCGGGCAAGCCGCTCATGTTCGGGCGCCTGGACGAGATGCGTGTTCTCGGTCTGCCGGGAAACCCGGTGTCGAGCCTCGTCTGCGCGCACCTCTTCCTGCGCCCGCTGGTGGCGCGGCTGGGGCAGCGCGCCTTCACGCCGGACCTGCGCAGCGCCGTTCTGAGCGCCCCGCTGCGCGCCAATGACGAGCGCCGCGACTATGTGCGCGCCTCCGTGGCGGCGGGTCCCGACGGGCTGATCGCAACCCCGTTCCCGGTACAGGATTCGTCGATGCTGACGACACTGGCCGCCTCCAACGCGCTGATCGTCCGCGAGCCGGGCGCCGCAGCTGCCGAAACCGGCGCACGCTGCCGCGTGCTGCTCCTGGGATAGTCACCGCATCGACCGCCTGCGCATCCCGTCATCAGCAAGAATATCAGGAAGTCGGCATAACCGACGAAAAACAAAGAAGTAAATTCGTTCATCCACTGGATGAAGCGCTCGGCCGATCCGGCATGACGGGCGCTGTCCGGAAGCCGCCTGCGGATCATTGTGTAAACAGGCGCTTCAAATGCGATGAGCCGGTCGCTGGACCGGCTCATCGGAAGTCATGTATCGAGCCCGCGAGACCACGGGATCGTGGCGGCCCTTTGGGGATGCTCAGAACGGGATTTCGTCGTCCAGATTCTGCGAATACCCACCGCCGCCGCCGGCATTGTCCGCCGGGCCGGACTGGCCGAAATCGGAGCTGCGGCCGCCGCCGCTGTAACCGCCCTGCCCGCCATAGCCGGCCTGGTCGCCGCCGCCCTGGCCGCGCGCGTCGAGCATCTGCAATTCACCGCGGAACTTCTGCAGGACCACTTCCGTGGTGTAACGGTCCTGCCCGCTCTGGTCGGTCCACTTGCGCGTCTGCAACTGGCCCTCGATATAGACCTTGGCACCCTTCTTCAGATACTGCTCGGCGACCTTGGCCAGATTGTCGTTGAAGATCACGACATTGTGCCACTCGGTCTTTTCCTTGCGCTCGCCGCTGGCCTTGTCGCGCCAGGTCTCGGATGTGGCGATCCGCATGTTGACCACCGGATCACCCGAGTTGAGCCGGCGGATTTCAGGGTCCGCGCCCAGATTGCCCACCAGTATGACCTTGTTGACGCTGCCCGCCATGACGCTTCTCCACGCTTGTCCGAAATCTGCGGCGCACTTTATCGCAATCGGCCAACCGGCGCGCCGGCTGGCTGAACCATGCGCCGCATCGTCCACAGTTCATTTTGTTCCTATTATGTTCTCATTCTGGCGGGATGCTGTCAACACCCCTTCACCGACTGGCCAGGCCGACGCCGGGAGCGGACATGGAAAAGCCCCGCCGCTACCGTTTCGAGCGCGCGGGGCTTGGGGTCGCTGACCCTTGTGCCGGGAGAGTTTTACCGGCTTGCTCTCGGGATATGCGGCCCTGCCGCTCCCGTTGGATTGCAAGATTGTCGATGAGTGGGGGCAGCCGGCCACCAGCGTGGTCACGCTTCCCGGCGACGCATCCCCGATGGAGCGCGTATCGCCTTCGGATCGTTCCGTCGCCGCTGCGCGAAGGCAGGCGCGCCTTCGATGAACGGGCGGTCGGATCAGCCGACTGTGGCTTCGCCTGCATTGCGAAGCCAAGGCGTTCGGTCAGGTGGAGTCATGCCTCCCTCCCGGTTCGTGCTTCGGTCCGTTGCTCGGTCGTCAGGCGGCTCAAGCGGCGCTGGCCGGTTCGTGGCGCCCACCGGCGCCCGGTCAGAACGGCGTCGTCGCGCCTGCGAGCCCTGACCAGGCGATACTGCGCCTTTGCCGGATAAGGGTCAAGCGGGCCGGCCGCCGCGAGACAAAATGTGATCGGGAGGCGCTGAAGTCGTGCGTGGCCGATTTGTCAGGAGGTTGTTCGGCCTTTGTTCTTTTCGCTTGCCCTTTGCGGCAAAAAACGGGAAAACCGCATCAGCGGCGAGACGTGGCCGCCCTGCATGGTCTTTCCGGCCATCGACATTTGCGCTGCGTTTCCTAAATGAAGCGAGGCCGGCAAGCCGCCGGTCCATCCATCTTTTCGAGAAGGCAGCAACGGGGCATGCCCGAGCACAAGTTCATTTCCATTCGCGGCGCGCGCGAGCACAATCTGAAGAATGTCGATCTCGACCTGCCGCGCGAGAGCCTGATCGTCATGACCGGCCTGTCTGGCTCGGGCAAGTCGTCGCTCGCCTTCGACACGATCTATGCCGAGGGCCAGCGGCGCTATGTCGAGAGCCTGTCGGCCTATGCGCGCCAGTTCCTGGAGATGATGCAGAAGCCCGATGTCGACCAGATCGACGGGCTTTCCCCCGCCATCTCCATCGAGCAGAAGACCACTTCGCGCAACCCCCGCTCCACCGTCGGCACGGTGACGGAGATCTACGACTACATGCGCCTGCTGTTCGCCCGCGTCGGCGTGCCCTATTCGCCGGCGACAGGCCTGCCGATCGAGAGCCAGACGGTCAGCCAGATGGTCGATCGGGTGATGGCGCTTGAGGAAGGCACCCGGCTCTACATCCTCGCCCCCATCGTGCGCGGCCGCAAGGGCGAGTACCGCAAGGAACTGGCCGAACTGCAGAAGAAGGGCTTCCAGCGCGTCAAGATCGACGGCGCCTTCTACGAGATCGCCGACGCACCGGCGCTGGACAAGAAGTACAAGCACGACATCGACGTGGTGGTCGACCGCGTCGTGGTGCGCGACGATCTGGCGACCCGGCTGGCGGATTCGCTGGAGACCTGCCTGCATCTCGCCGAGGGCCTGGCGGTCGCCGAGTTCGCCGACAGGCCGCTGCCGGACGCCGAGACGGCGGAGGGCGGCAGCGCCAACAAGTCGAAGAACGAGACCCATGAGCGGATCGTCTTCTCGGAAAAATTCGCCTGCCCGGTCTCCGGCTTCACCATCGCCGAGATCGAGCCGCGTCTGTTCTCGTTCAACAATCCGGCCGGCGCCTGCCCCACATGCGACGGGCTGGGCAGCCAGCGCGCCATCGACCCGGACATGGTCGTGCCCGACGACAGCATCGTGCTGCGCGAGGGTGCCGTCGCCCCTTGGGCGAAATCCACCTCGCCCTATTATCTGCAGACGCTCGAGGCGCTCGGCCGCGAATACGGCTTCAAGGTCGGCGACCGCTGGCGCGATCTCTCGGCGGAGGCCAAGGACGCGATCCTCAACGGCACCGGCGAAAAGAAGATCGCCTTCGACTATGACGACGGCCTGCGCAGCTACCGCACGACAAAACCCTTCGAGGGCGTCGTGGTCAATCTGCAGCGCCGCTGGAAGGAAACGGAATCGGCCTGGATGCGCGAGGAGATCGAGCGCTACATGTCGGCGCATCCCTGCCCCGCCTGCGGCGGCCACCGGCTGAAGCCCGAGGCGCTGGCCGTCAAGGTCGACCGGCTGCACATCGGCGAGGTCACGCAGATGTCCATCCGCGCGGCCGGCCAGTGGTTCGAGACCCTGCCCGAGCGCCTCAACGACAAGCAGAACGAGATCGCCGCGCGTATCCTCAAGGAGATCCGCGAGCGCCTGACCTTCCTGAACGATGTCGGCCTCGACTATCTGACCCTGTCGCGCAATTCGGGCACGCTGTCGGGCGGCGAGAGCCAGCGCATCCGCCTTGCCTCGCAGATCGGCTCCGGCCTCACCGGCGTGCTCTACGTGCTCGACGAACCCTCCATCGGCCTGCACCAGCGCGACAACGACCGTCTGCTCGCCACGCTGCGTCACCTGCGCGATTTGGGCAACACGGTCATCGTCGTCGAGCATGACGAGGACGCCATCCTCACCGCCGACCACGTGGTGGACATCGGCCCGGCGGCCGGCGTGCATGGCGGCCGGATCATCGCCGAGGGCACGCCGCGCGACATCATGGCCAACCCGGCTTCCGTCACCGGCAAGTATCTGACCGGCGCGCTGGCGATCCCCATGCCGGAGACGCGGCGCGAGATTCCGAAGAAGCGGCGCATCCGCGTCGTCGGCGCGCGCGGCAACAACCTGAAGAATGTCACGGCGGAGATCCCGCTCGGCACCTTCTCCGCCGTTACCGGCGTGTCGGGCGGCGGCAAGTCGACGCTTCTTATCGAGACCCTGTTCAAATCCGCCTCGCGCCGCATCATGGGATCGCGCGAGCATCCGGCCGAGCACGACCGTGTCGAGGGTCTGGAGCATCTGGACAAGGTCATCGACATCGACCAGTCGCCCATCGGTCGCACGCCGCGCTCCAACCCGGCCACCTATACGGGCGCCTTCACGCCGATCCGCGACTGGTTCGCCGGCCTGCCGGAGGCGAAGGCGCGCGGCTACCAGCCGGGCCGCTTCTCCTTCAACGTCAAGGGCGGCCGCTGCGAGGCCTGCCAGGGCGACGGCGTCATCAAGATCGAGATGCACTTCCTGCCGGATGTCTACGTCACCTGCGACGTCTGCCACGGCAAGCGCTACAACCGCGAGACGCTCGACGTCACCTTCAAGGGCAAGTCGATCGCCGACGTGCTCGAGATGACGGTCGACGAGGGCGTCGAATTCTTCGCCGCCGTGCCGGCCGTGCGCGACAAGCTTGTCACCCTGTCGCGCGTCGGCCTCGGCTACATCCATGTCGGCCAGCAGGCCAACACGCTTTCGGGTGGCGAGGCGCAGCGCATCAAGCTAGCCAAGGAACTGTCGAAACGCGCAACGGGCCGCACCCTGTACATCCTGGACGAACCGACGACCGGTCTGCATTTCCACGACGTGGCGAAGCTGCTCGAGGTGCTGCACGAGCTGGTCGATCAGGGCAACACGGTGGTGGTGATCGAGCACAATCTGGAGGTCATCAAGACCGCCGACTGGGTGCTCGACCTCGGCCCCGAGGGCGGCGACGGCGGCGGCGAGCTGGTTGCCGCCGGCTCGATCGACGACATCATGGCGGAGCCGCGCAGCTACACGGGCAAGTTCCTGAAGGAGCTGCTCGAGCGGCGCCCCGCCGGCAAGGCACAGGCAGCGGAGTGAACATGACCAAGGGCACCATTCGCGCCGGCATCGGCGGCTGGACGTTCGAGCCGTGGGAAGGCACCTTCTATCCCGACGACCTGCCGAAGAAGCGGCAGCTCGAATATGCCAGCCGGCAGATCCCGACCATCGAGGTCAACGGCACCTATTATGGCAGCCAGAAGCCGGCGGTCTATGCCAAATGGGGCAGCGAAGCGCCGGACGATTTCGTCTTCGCGTTGAAAGGCAACCGCTTCGTCACAAACCGCAAGATTCTATCGGATGCCGCTGAATCTCTTGAGAAATTCCTTGGATCGGGCATTTCAGAACTGGGCGGAAAGCTCGGTCCCCTCGTCTGGCAGTTCGCGCCGACGAAGAAGTTCGATCCCGAGGATTTCGAGGGTTTTCTAAAGCTGCTTCCGGCCAGCCGCGACGGCGTCGGGCTGCGCCATGTGCTCGAGGTGCGCCACGACAGTTTCGTCGTTCCCGAATTCGTCGCGCTGGCGCGCAAATATGGCGCGACCATCTGCTACGCGCACCACAACACCTATCCGGAGTTCGCCGACGTGACGGCGGACTTCGTCTATGCCCGGCTGCAACGCGGCGAGGATTCCGTTCCGACCGCCTATCCGCCGGCCGAACTCGACGCCTGGGCGAAGCGGGCGGAGCTGTGGGCCGCGGGCGGACAGCCCGACGACCTGCCGCTCGCCGACCCCTCCTCCGTGCCGGAGAAGAAGCCGCGCGACGTGTTCGTCTACTTCATCCACGAAGGCAAGATCCGCGCGCCGCAGGCCGCGCAGGCGTTCATGAAGCGGGTCGACTGACACAGTCGGCTGGGGTCAGCCCAAATCTGCATGAATGCGCGGGATCAGGCGCTGGGGTCTTTCTTTTGGGGTCCGCGATCCGCAATGCGTGACGGTCTCGTTCGCCTTCGGTCTTGTTTGCAGCAGCGTGATGCGTGGTTCGACAAGCTCATTACGAGGAAGGGTGCGGGTTGCAAAACGCACCTGTGACCGTCCCCGAACCAGCGCTTCCCGCCAAGCTCCACCTTCCTCATGGAGAGCTTGTCGAACCACGCACAACACCCTGTGCAGAAGGCAGGCACCCCTCTTCTCCGATCATCAAACCGCACTCTGAAAGCACGAAATCGTCCCGCGTCGCCTTCAATCGATCAGCCCGGCCAGAACCTCCGGCAGAAGCTCGGGCAAATCTTCCGCAATCAGTCCCGGCCCGAACAGCCGGGCCGCTTCCGCATGCAGCCAGACGCCCGCGCAGGACGCCTCGAAGGCCGGCATGCCCTGCGCCAGCAGGCCGGCGATGATGCCGGCCAGAACGTCGCCCGAGCCCGCCGTGGCGAGGAACGCCGTCCCGTTGCCATTGATCGCCGCGCGGCCGTCGGGAGATGCGATCACCGTGTCGGCTCCCTTCAGCACCATGACCCCGCCGGCGCGCTCCGCCGCCCGGCGCGCCCGGACAATCTTCGAACCTTCCCGCTCGGCGAGATCCGGAAAGAGCCGCGCGAATTCGCCCTCATGTGGTGTCAGGACCAGCGGCGGGGCCGTCTCCCCGCGTGCCGCGTCGAACAGTTCGCCGGGATTGGCGGCAAAAGCGCTGATCGCGTCCGCGTCGAGAACCAGCCCGCCCCGCTCCGCTGCCGCCTGCCGCAGTAGCAGGAGAGCCAGCGTCCGAACCCAGTCGCCCACGCCGAAACCCGGTCCGAGGACAATTGCGGCCGGACGGCGATCGGCGAGGAACTGCTCGACCTCTGTCACAGTCTCGGCGCGCCTGAGCATTATCGCGGTCAGGTGCATGGCGTTGACCATCAGGGCGCTCGCCGGCGACAGAAGCGTCACCGCCCCGGCGCCAGACCGCGCCGCGGCGCGCGCGGCGAGCCGCGCGGCGCCCGTGCTGGTCGGCCCTCCCGAAAAGACGGCGACATGGCCGCGGTTATATTTGTGCGTGTCCGGCCCGGCGGTCGGTAGAGCAGACCGCCAGAGCGCCGGCAGGTTCTCCCAGAGCGTCGTGCCCGCTGCCTCAAGCAGCGCACCGGCAATGCCGATATCGGCGAGCACCGTCTCGCCGCACCGGGCGCGGCCGGGATAGAGGAGATGCCCGGGTTTCTTGCGGAAGAAGGTGACGGTCAGCGCCGCGTCGAACGCAGCGCCCATGACCTGCCCGCTATCGCTTGATATACCCGACGGGAGATCGAGGGCGACAACGCGCGCGCCGGCCGCGGCGACCCCGGCGATGGCGGCGGCTTCCGCCCCCGATACGGGCCTGGACAGCCCGGCGCCGAACAGGGCGTCGACAACGATACGATCCGGTGCGGGCCGGAAGGCATCCAGCGGCCGGGCGGCGAGCGGGCAGTCGTCAGCAGCCCGAGCGGCGTCGCTGCCCTTGCGCGGCGGCACGGCGGCAAGCAGGCGCACGTCCAGGCCGCGCTCCGCCAGCAGCCGCGCCACCACATAGCCGTCCCCGCCATTGTTGCCGGGACCGCACAGGACGTCGAAGCCGGCTGCATCGGCGAAGCGCACGAGAATCTCCGCCGCCGCCACGGCGCCCGCATTGCG
The DNA here is from genome assembly GCF_000300335.1 of Nitratireductor pacificus pht-3B. GTDB lineage: Bacteria > Pseudomonadota > Alphaproteobacteria > Rhizobiales > Rhizobiaceae > Nitratireductor > Nitratireductor pacificus. Next base: position 104,180 of record NZ_AMRM01000014.1, read on the forward strand.
CATGAGATGGTATCCGTCGAACGGCCCGGCCTCCGCCGCCCGGCGGTCGATCGCGCTCATCTCCTCCGGCGTCAGGACTTCCATGGCATCGCTCTCCTGCCGCTTTCTTCGGCGCATTGCATATTTTTTGGGCACGGGCCAGACTGGCCTGTGGGGCGTCTGACGCATTTTGCCGCTTTCAGCCGGCACCCTTCCCTGCTTCGGCGCGGCAAAGCCTGCCATTTGCGGCGCGGAACCCCACAATGCAGCGCTTGGCACGCTTCGTGCAAGGCCTCGGCGAGACTTGGCATGTTTCGTGCTTTAACCGAACCGGAACGACAAGGGGCGCCGTACCCGTCCTCGAAACCATTGGAGACTACCCCGGCATGAAAAAGGTCGAAGCGATCATCAAACCCTTCAAGCTCGACGAGGTGAAGGAAGCCCTCCAGGAAGTCGGGCTGCAAGGCATCACCGTCATCGAGGCCAAGGGTTTTGGCCGTCAGAAGGGTCATACGGAACTCTATCGCGGCGCCGAATATGTCGTCGACTTTCTTCCCAAGGTGAAGATCGAGGTCGTCATCCCCGACGAGATGGTCGAGGCGGCCATCGAGGCAATCCGCAAGGCGGCCCAGACCGGCCGCATCGGCGACGGCAAGATCTTCGTCACCAATGTCGAGGAGGTGATCCGCATCCGGACCGGCGAGACCGGCGCGGACGCCGTCTGATCCATTTTTCTTCCGGTCCCGGCATTCGCTGGGGCCACCCAGGCAATACCATCCCAAACAGGAAAGCAATTATGACGACAGCACAGGACCTCTTGAAGCAGATCAAGGACAATGACGTGAAATTCGTCGATCTGCGCTTCACCGATCCCCGGGGCAAACTGCACCATGTGACGATGGATGTGGCGGCTGTCGATGAGGACATGTTCGCCGATGGCGTGATGTTCGACGGCTCGTCCATCGGCGGCTGGAAGGCGATCAACGAGTCCGACATGGTCCTGATGCCCGAGCCGGAAACGGCCCATATGGATCCCTTCTTCGCCCAGTCGACCATGGTCGTCCTGTGCGACATTCTCGATCCGATCTCCGGTGAAGCCTATAACCGCGATCCGCGCGGCACGGCCAAGAAGGCGGAAGCCTTCGTCAAGTCGGAAGGCCTCGGCGACGCCATCTACATCGGGCCGGAGCCGGAATTCTTCATCTTCGACGACGTCAAATACAAGGCCGACCCGTTCAACACCGGCTTCAAGCTCGACTGCAGCGAACTGCCGTCCAACGACGACACCGACTACGAGACCGGCAATCTGGGTCACCGCCCGCGCATGAAGGGCGGCTATTTCCCGGTTCCGCCGATCGATTCCGCGCAGGACATGCGCTCCGAGATGCTGACGGTCCTTTCCGAGATGGGCGTGCTCGTCGAGAAGCACCACCACGAGGTGGGCGCCGCCCAGCACGAACTCGGCATCAAGTTCGAGCCGCTGCTGCAGAGCGCCGACAGCGTGCAGAAGTTCAAATATGCCGTGCATCAGGTCGCCAACGCCTATGGCAAGACGGCCACCTTCATGCCGAAGCCGATCTATGGCGACAACGGCTCGGGAATGCACGTGCACCAGTCGATCTGGAAGGACGGCAAGCCGACCTTCGCCGGCAATGAGTATGCAGGCCTCTCCGAGACCTGCCTGTTCTACATCGGCGGCGTCATCAAGCATGCCAAGGCCATCAACGCCTTCACCAACCCGCTGACCAATTCCTACAAGCGCCTGGTGCCGGGCTTCGAGGCGCCGGTTCTGCTCGCCTATTCGGCGCGCAACCGCTCGGCCTCCTGCCGCATCCCGTTCGGCTCGTCCCCCAAGGCGAAGCGCGTGGAAGTCCGTTTCCCCGATCCGGGCGCGAACCCGTATCTGGCCTTTGCCGCCATGCTGATGGCCGGCATCGACGGCATCAAGAACAAGATCCATCCCGGCCAGGCCATGGACAAGGATCTGTACGACCTGCCGCCGAAGGAACTGAAGAAGGTGCCGACCGTCTGCGGATCGCTGCGTGAGGCGCTGATGAGCCTCGACAAGGACCGCGGCTTCCTGAAGGCCGGCGGCGTCTTCGACGACGACCAGATCGATGCCTATATCGAGCTCAAGATGGCCGAAGTGCTGCGCTACGAGATGACGCCGCACCCGGTCGAGTTCGACATGTACTACTCGGTCTGACGCAGTCCTCCGAACGATCAAGGCCCCGCCCCGCCGGCGGGGCCTTTTTCATGCGCGGCCGCGGGCGCTCCAGTCTGCCGCGATCGATGCCGGAACGGCGCGCTGGCGGAACTCCCGCGTCACCTCGCCGAAGGCGAAGCGGATGGAGTTCTCGACGATCTCCTGATCGTAGCGTTTCAGCTTTTCGGCGATCGGCGCCCAGTGAAACAGCGCCTTCGGGCTTTCGGTGAAACTGTCCCCGCCGGCGGCGAGATTGTCCCAGTGCACGTCGGCAAGACGGGCCTCAAACGCGGCCCGCCAGGCATCGGTGACGCCGGGTTCGGGCAGATGCGCTTCATTGTCGGCGAGGCCCGCCTGGAAGCAATGGCGCGCCAGCGCTGTTCCCCCTTCCCGCCCGAGGCCGCCGGCCGCCACGACCCGCGCCACACCGTGGAGCGACAGATCGGACAGGCAGGCGGCGAAGACATGCAGCTTCGCCACGTTGATCGATCCGACGAAGACATCGTCCTCGAACATGGTCGGATAGCGCGTGCCCATGCGCGCCTTCAGGTAACCGTACAGCTTCTTCTGCGCCACGAAGGCTGCCCGCGTGCTGACGAACCCGCAAAGCGCATCGACCGTGTCGATCGGCGCGCGCTCCCGCCGGAAACGCAGCCGCCCCGCCGCCTCGCGCAGGAACGCCATGCTTTTCGACCACTCGACGCCCATCGCGCTCCCTCCCGGATACGACCAATGTCTCAATTCCCTTTGGTAAGGAGATGCCCAATGCTTGAGACAAGCCATTGTGATTCCGATTCACGCGGATCGCAATGGCGGCGGTTAACGACTTTCGTCGCTAACGGATCTTAGGGAGGAGGACATCATGTCCACTAACAACGCTGACGATGCGAGGGATCGCTATTGGGCGAAGACCAGGAATCTGACGATTGTCGTCCTGGCGCTCTGGGCGTTTTTCTCGCTGGTTGTCCCATGGATGACCGGAACGCTCAATCAGTACACGTTCATCGGCTTTCCGCTGGGCTTCTACATGATCGCACAGGGCTCGCTCATCGCATTCGTGGTCATCATCTGGGTGCAGAACTGGCGCCAGGATGCGATCGATGATGAGTTCGGCTTCGGCGACGAAGAATAGGGAGGACCCGACATGGCTTTGATACAGGGACGGTTCATCGACAACATCGGTCGGGTTTACGGAATCTACACGGGCGGCTTCGTCGCCTTCATCATCCTGATGGCGATCCTGGAACAGCTCGGCGTTAGCGCGAATACGATCGGCATTCTGTTCGTCGCCTTCACGATCGCCATCTACGCCATCATCGGCTGGCTTTCGCGCACCATGGAGGTCGACGCCTACTACGTGGCCGGGCGTCAGGTGCCGGCTGTCTACAACGGCATGGCGACCGCCGCCGACTGGATGTCGGGAGCATCCTTCGTCGCGCTCGCCGGCGGCATCTATTTCGGTGGCTACGGCTACATGGCCTTCATCGTCGGCTGGACCGGCGGCTATGTGCTCGTCAACTCGCTGATGGCGCCCTATCTGCGCAAGTTCGGCTGCTACACCGTGCCCGATTTCATCGGCACGCGTTACGGCGGTAATCTTGCACGCCTCTGCGCCGTCATCGTTCTGGTGGTTGCGTCCTTCACCTACGTCACCGCGCAGATCGACGCCACCGGCACGATCGCCGCGCGCGCCCTGCACATCCCCTATAGCTACGGCGTATGGTTCGGCCTTTTGGGCATCCTGCTGTGTTCAATGCTGGGCGGCATGCGCGCCGTCACCTGGACCCAGGTGGCGCAGTACATCGTCCTCATCGTCGCCTATCTGGTACCGGTGATCTGGATGTCCAACGCGCAGGGCTTCGGCATCATCCCGCACTTCACCTATGGCGAAGCGGCGACCTCCATGGCGCAGTTCGAGACGCAATACGGCCTCAACGCGCCTGCCGAAGCGATCAGGGGCCTGTCGGTCCTGACGACCCCGCACACCGGTCCGGTGGGCGACTACGCGGAGTGGAAGTTCGTCACGCTGGCGCTCTGCATGATGGCCGGCACCGCATCGCTGCCGCACATCCTGATGCGCTACTTCACGACGCCGTCCGTGCGCTCGGCCCGCAAGTCGGTCGCATGGTCGCTCCTGTTCATCTTCCTGCTGTACTTCACGGCGCCGGCGCTTGCCACGCTGACGAAGCTCCAGCTTCTCGATCCCAACCTGCCCACGGCCATCATCGGCAAGCCCTTTGCCGAAGTCGCCGCGCTGGACTGGATCCAGAACTGGTCCTCCGTCGGCTTCCTGGCCATCGCCGACCAGAATGCGGACGGCATCCTGCAGCTGAACGAGTTCTTCATGCGGCCCGACATCGTCGTTCTGGCCACGCCGGAGATCGCCGGCCTGCCCTACGTCATCTCCGGCCTCGTCGCCGCGGGTGGCATGGCGGCAGCCATGTCGACGGCCGACGGACTGCTGCTGGCCATCGCCAACGCGCTCAGCCACGATCTCTACTACAAGATGATCGACCCGAAGGCCGACACGGCCGTCCGGCTGATCGTTGCCCGCGTGCTTCTCCTGGCCATCGGCGCGCTCGGCGCCCTGATCGCCTCGCTGCAGCTCACGGGCATCCTCGGCGCGGTTGCCTGGGCCTTCTGCTTTGCCTGCTCCGGCCTCTTCTTCCCGCTCGCCCTCGGCGTCTGGTGGAAGCGGGCCAACCGGGAAGGCGCAATCGCCGGCATGGCGGCGGGCTTCATCGCAGGTTCGCTCTATCTCTACTACGTCTACACGGGCGGCACGCCGTGGTTCGGTCTCGACCATCTGCGGTTCGGCATTGTCGGCATGGCCGTCAGCCTCGTCGCCATGGTCGTCGTCACGCTGCTGACGCCGGCTCCGGACGAGGAGATCCAGCGCATGGTGGACGAAACCCGCGTTCCGACGGGTCCGACCATTCTAGGCTCGAAGCACTGATCGGGCTAAAGTGACGACGGGGGCGGGTTTACCCGCCCCCGATTCGCGTCGGGAGGACTGTTTGAATGCCGGAAACCATGGCCGCCTTTCCCATCTGGGTGATCGCGCTCGACTACGCTCTCGGCGTCATCATGTGGACGCTGATCGGCCGCGCGGCGATGGGCATCTTCCTGCCCGAGGATTCCAGCTTCTTCTTCATGCGCTTCTTCGTGCGCGCGACAAACCCGATCCTGCGGCTGTTCCGCCCGATCACCCCCGGCTTCCTGCTGGAGCCGCTGATCCCGGTCTATGTGGCGTGGTTCTTCTTCATGATCCGCTTCTACCTGATGCCCTGGCTGCTCGGCTATTCGGTCATGGGCATGCTGTCCTTCCCGCTGGAAAGCGAGATCGCCGGCATGATCTATCAGGCGTTCGGAAACAGATAGGCTTCAGACGTCCGGTCTCGTTCGCCGTTTCATTGAAACGCCGGATGAATCCATCACTCTGTTTTCCGTGTTCATGCGGGCGTCAGGTGTTTCCACCTGACTGCAATAGCCTATAGCGCCGCCAGAAGGGCCGCCGCCCCCATCATGTCGCGCTCGCGCGCCGCGCGCCGTGCGGCGGCTTCCGCATCCTCGCCCCACTGCGCCCGGTTCCAGTCTTCATCGACATGGGCAGCGCTCCATGCATCCGCGGCGCTGATCGCATCTGCCTCGACGGCAAGCGCCAGAAGCAGCGAACCGGTAAGCGCCGTCATCACATGCAGGGCGGCCAGGCGCAGCGGCTGCGAACGCTGCCGCAGATGCGCGCTGACGGCTTGGATCGCCGCGCGTGGCTGCTCCACATGGACGATCCCCTCGGCCAGGACGAAATGCGCACCCATGGCCTGCTGCGCCCAGTCAAGAACCGGGTCCCAGAGCTCCGCCTGCCTGGCGACCAGGCTTTCCGGCGAGGGCGCGCGGTAGCACAGAAGGTCGCTCGAGGCGTAGCGCAGCACATCCTCCAGCACCGGCTGGGCGTGATGCGCCACGCCATCGAGCGCCGTGTTGACGAGACGCGTCACCGGCATGGTCGCGGGGTCGATCACCTCCCCCTGCCCGGCATATTCATTCGCCACCAGCTCGGCGGCGACGCGCGTCGGGAGAAGGACGGTGGCCGCGCCCGGCGTCCGGACCATGCGGCCGTCGAGAAGAACCGTGAAGGCATCGCCTTCCTCCCCGACGGACGCCGCACCGTAGAACCGCTTCGGCAGCGGCCGCTTCATGGTGCTCTGGGCGCGCCGCACGGGATCCTGTTCGGCGGCGGTTTTCCCGTTCTCGAGGTCGTTCAGGAGATCACGCATGGTTCACATATAGTCCTTTCAGCCCGGAACGACACGACGATGCGGCCGGTTGACCACTACCAGGCCAAGCCCGATCAGGAACAGCGCCAGGACGATCTTCAGTGTCAGCGGCTCGCCGAGGAAGAGCGCGCCGCTCAGCACGCCGAAGGCAGGTGTCAGAAAGGCGAAGCTCGACAGGCCCGACGCCGGGTAGCGCCGCATCAGCCAGAACCACAGCCCATAGGTGAAGGCGACGACGAAGACCGCCTGGTAGAGGAAGGCCCCGGTGGCAAGCCACGAGACATCCCGCAGCAGCGGCCCGACAAAGGGGAGGAACAGCCCGGCCATCAATCCGGAGACTGTCAACTGGTAAAGGAGCGTCTTCTCCGCGCTGGCGTCTGTCAGTCGCGATTGCTTGATTACGATGGTCGTGGCAGCCCACAGGACGCCGCCGACAAGACAAAGGACGTCACCGATGAGCGCATCGGGACCGGGAAGGCTCAATCCGTCCGAGAAGACGAGAGCGACACCCGTGAAGGCCAGAAGGAGCCCCAGGAACTTCACCACCGAGATTTTTTCGCCGAGCAGGAAATGACCGCCGATCAGCACCCAGAACGGCATTGCGTTGAGCATCAGGGCGCCGCGCGCCGCGCTGGTATACTCCATGGCGACGAAAAGGCAGGCAAACTCCAGGCCGAACAGAACGCCTGCAACAATGCCGGGAATGAGCGTCCCGTCCTTCTCGAACAGGCGGATGCCGCGATAGCGGCACCACAAGAACACCAGCACCGCCGCGAGGGCGGAGCGCGAGAAGACCATGAAGATCGGGTCGTAGCCCGTATTGGCGACCTTGATCGCCACCTGGTTCAGGCCCCAGAAGAAGCACAGGCAGACCATCGTGGTCGCGGCAAAGGTGTCGATCGCGTCGTGCCGTCCGCCATTTGCTGCGACGACGCTCATCGCTCATCCTCCGCCGCAGATTCCTCGAAGCCGAGCAGGTTCCAGCTCTGCCGCATGTGCGGCGGCAGCGGCGCGGTCACGTCGATCCTGCCCTGATCGGGATGCGGGATGACGATCCGTCGCGCATGCAGGTGCAGCCTGTTTTGGAGGCCGCCGGGAAACTCCCAGTTCTGGTCGGCCTCGAAATATTTCGGGTCGCCGATGATCGGGCAGCCGATATGGGCCGCGTGAACGCGCAGCTGGTGCGTGCGGCCGGTATAGGGCTCCATCTCGAGCCATGAGAGCGTCATCCCCGCCTGCTCGATCAGACGGTAGTTGGACACGGCGTGATCGGAATCGGGCTCGCCATGCTTGGTCACGCGCATGCGGTCGCCATCGGGCGTCTGTTCCTTGACCAGCCAGGTCGATATGCGGCCCTCGCGCTGCTTCGGCACGCCCTTGACCAGTGCCCAATAGGTCTTCTTGGTCTCGCGCGCGCGGAAAGCCTCGGCGAGCCGCATCGCCGCCTGCCGCGTGCGTGCGACGACCAGCACGCCGGATGTGTCCCTGTCGATCCGGTGCACGAGACGCGGCTTCTCGCCCTTCTTGTTGCGCCAGGCCTCCAGCATGTCATCCACATGCCGGTGAACGCCGGAGCCGCCCTGCACCGCGAGGCCCGCCGGCTTGTTGAAGACGAAGACCTTGGGGTCCTCGTAGAGCAGCATCTGCGACAGCGCCTCGGCGTCGCCCGTGTCGCGCAGGCTGCGCGCCGTCATGCCGTCACTGCCCTTGCGGTCGACGGCGAGCGGCGGGATGCGCACCATCTGGCCGGCCTTGACCCGCGTATCTGCCTTCGCACGGCCACCATCGACCCGCACCTGCCCGGAACGCAGCAGTTTCTGCAGATGGCCGAAACCCAGACCGGGAAAATGCACCTTGAACCAGCGGTCGAGGCGCATATCCGCCTCGTCCTTCTGCACTTCCATCTGCTGCACACCCGCCATGACGAAGAATCCGTTCTGAAATCCGGGCAAACGCGCTTACGCGAAGTGCCGCGCCAGCCACAGGCCGGCAAAAAGGGCGGCGATCGCCCCGCAAACGCTGACGAGGACATAGGCCGCAGCCATGACGACGGCGCCCCGCTCCCACAGCACGGCCACATCCAGCGAAAAGGCCGAGAAGGTGGTGAACCCGCCCAGAAGCCCGGTCGCGATCAGGAGCCGCAGCTCGGGCGGCGTCCCGGCCCGCCGTGCCAGCCACTCGATGAAGAGACCCATGATGAACGAGCCGACCAAGTTGACGGTCAGCGTTCCCCAGGGAAAGCCGGCGCCCCACAGGCGCATCGCCGCCAGCCCGGTCAGGTGCCTCAGGCTCGCGCCGATTGCGCCGCCGGCAGCAACGATCAGCAAATGACTCATGGCGCCCTTTTCGCAGAAGCTGCGCAAAAAGCAACAAGCGCCATCACGCCCCCTCCCCGCGTTCCCGGCGCAGCTTCGCCCAGTAGTCGAGCCGCTTGCGGATCTCACGCTCGAAACCGCGCTCCGGCGGATCGTAGAACTGGCGGCGGCCCATCGCCTCGGGAAAGTAGTCCTGCCCGGAGAAGGCGTCGGGCGCATCGTGATCATAGGCGTAGCCAGCGCCGTATCCGCTCTCCTTCATCAGCCTGGTCGGCGCGTTGAGGATATGCTTCGGCGGCAGCAGCGAACCGTGCTCCTTGGCGGCGGCGAACGCTTGCTTGAAGGCGGTATAGACCGCATTCGACTTCGGCGCCGTGGCGAGATAGACGCAGGCCTGCGCGAGCGCCAGCTCCCCCTCCGGCGAACCGAGATAGTCATAAGCGTCCTTGGCGGCATTGGCGATGCCGAGCGCCTGCGGATCGGCAAGCCCGATGTCCTCCACTGCCATGCGCACCAGCCGGCGACCGATGAAGAGCGGGTCCTCGCCCGCATCGAACATGCGGCAGAGATAGTAGAGCGCGGCATCCGGATCGGACCCGCGGACGGATTTGTGCAGCGCCGAGATCAGGTTGTAATGGCCGTCCTGGCCCTTGTCGTAGACCGGCGCACGGCGCTGCGCGACGCGCTGCAGTCCCTCTGCGTCGAACACTTCGCCTTCGCGCGCGGCCCGCCAGACCTCTTCGGCAAGGGTCAGCGAGGCCCGCCCGTCGCCATCGGCCATGCGAACGAGAACGGCGCGCGCCTCATCGTCGAGTGGCAGCGGCTTTCCCTCCAGGGCTTCCGCCCGTTCCAGGAGGCTCATCAGGCTGTCGGCCGTCAGCGTGTTGAAATTGAGCACTCGCGCACGCGACAGGAGAGCGGCATTGAGCTCGAAGGACGGGTTCTCCGTGGTCGCGCCGACGAGCACCACCGTACCGTCTTCCATCACCGGCAGGAAGGAATCCTGCTGCGAGCGGTTGAAGCGATGGATCTCGTCGACGAAAAGAAGCGTCTGGCGGCCCTGGCTGCGCCGCAGCCTTGCGCTCTCGAACACCTTCTTCAGATCGGCGACGCCTGAGAAGATCGCCGATATCTGCTCGAAGGCCAGTTCCGTTTCGCCCGCGAGCAGCCGCGCAACGGTGGTCTTGCCCGTTCCGGGCGGCCCCCAGAAGATCAGCGAGCCAAGCGAGCGGCTGGCGATCATGCGCGTCAGCACCCCGTCGTCGCCCGTCAGGTGCTCCTGGCCGACGACGTCGGCGAGCCGTGTAGGCCTCAGCCGGTCGGCCAGCGGGCGGTTGACCGGCGCGAAATTCTGCTCCGTGCTCGCGAAAAGGTCGCTCATGGCTCTTTCGTCAAAAACGCAGGGTCTGCTGCAATATGCGGCCGTCGCGCTCGATGGCAAAGCGCCAGCGACGGGTTTCCTCCCGTGCCACGGCCAGGAGCGTGTCGGCCCGGTCGATCTCCAGGCCGTTGACTTCACGAATGACATCGCCCGGCCGCAGCCCGACGCTCGCAGCCGGCGAACGGCGGTCCACATCAAGAAGCACGACGCCCTTCTTGTTCAACGGGAGTTTCAGGCGCTGCGCCAGCCGCGGCTCAAGATCGGCTACCGACGCCCCTGCGAAGGGACCGTGTCCTTCGATCAGGGTCGGTGCGGACGCGTCCCCGTCCGACAGGCGCTCCAACCGGATCGTCATGTCCGTGGTCGCGCCGTCACGCAGAATGCGGATCGTCCCTTCCTCATCCACGGGATGGGTCGCCAGACGATATTCCAGCGCGTCGGGATGCTGGATATCGGCGCCGTCCATGGCGATCACCACGTCGCCGGGCCTCAATCCGGCGCGCGTGGCCGGACTGTCCTCGGCGACCTCGCGCACCAGCGCGCCTGCCGGCCGCGCCATGCCGAGCGCCTCGGCGGTCTGCGAGGTGACCGGATCGAAGGAAGCGCCGAAATAGGGGCGCTCGAAACTTTCCGCGCCGCTCATCGCGGCGTCCACCACAGCGCGCACCATGTTCGCCGGGATCGCGAAGCCGATGCCGATGGAGCCGCCGCTGCGGCTGACGATCGCCGTGTTGATGCCGATCACCGCGCCCTTCATGTCGATCAGCGCGCCGCCGGAATTGCCGGGATTGATCGCCGCGTCGGTCTGGATGAAGAAACCGAAATCGGACACGCCCACATGGCTTCGCGCCAGTGCCGAGACGATGCCGCTGGTGGTCGTCTGCCCGACGCCGAACGGGTTGCCGATGGCGAGCACCAGGTCACCCACTTCCAGCAGGTCGGAATCGCCGAGCGGGACGGCGGCAAACGGCGCGTCCGCCTTGATCTTCAGCACCGCCAGGTCGAGCGCCTTGTCCTTCAGCAGGATCTCGCTTTCGAACTCGCGCCCGTCCGCCAGCGCCACCTTGACCGCATCGGCATCGCTGATGACGTGGTAATTGGTGACGATCACGCCGCTCCGGTCGACCATCACGCCGGACCCGAGCGAGGAACGCACGCGCGGCGGCATCTGGCTGCGGCCGAAGAACTGCTCGAAGAACGGATCGCCCATGAAAGGCGAGCGCACCTGGACGGTGGAGGAGGCATAGACATTCACCACCGCCGGCGCGGTCTCGCGCACCAGCGGAGCGAAGGAGAGCTGGATCTCGGCATCGCCGAACGGCACGCGTCTCTTCGGCGCGGCCGGTGCCGGTTCCGCCGTCTCGCCGCCGCGCAGCAGCTTTGAGAGCGTGTCGGAAAGGCTGCCCGCCGACCCATCCTGCGCGGCAACGGGCGATACCAGAAGCACCGCGACCAGAAGGGCGGCTAACAGGCGAAACGGTTTGCTTGTCATGACAATCCTCGGTTCAGGCGGATGCCCCTTTTTCACACGCAACCGTGTCGAACAAAAGGCCCGCGGAAGCGGATCGGAGCCCGAGCAGGAGCGCAGCAAAAAGGGGCCCGCGGGCCCCTTTCGCAATCACCGTCTGAGACCGGCATCAGATTATGCAGCTTCGGCCTCTTCGTTGACGCCTTCGGCTTCGAGACGGGCGCGATCGGCCGCACCCTTGGCCGAGACGTCGCGGTCGACGAACTCGATGACCGCCATCGGGGCGTTGTCGCCGTGGCGGAAGCCCGCCTTCATGATGCGCAGATAGCCGCCGTGACGATCCGCATAGCGTGGCGCGAGCGTGTCGAACAGGCGCTTGGCCAGGGTCTCGTTGCGGATCGCAGCGATCACCTGACGACGCGCATGCAGGTCACCCCGCTTGCCGAGCGTCACCAGCTTCTCGACGATCGGGCGCAGTTCCTTGGCCTTCGGCAGCGTCGTGACGATCTGCTCGTGCTCGATCAGCGATGCCGCCATATTGGAAAACAGCGCCTTGCGATGGCTTGCCGTCCTGTTCAGCTTGCGGCCGGATTTTCCGTGGCGCATGGCTTTTCTCCTTCAATTCCCGTCGCCCGGCATTCGAAGCCGGCGTCGCGGGGCTAGTATTGGTCTTCGTAGCGCTTGGCGAGTTCTTCGATGTTTTCCGGCGGCCAGTCCTCGACTTCCATGCCGAGATGCAGGCCCATCGACGCCAGAACTTCCTTGATTTCGTTGAGCGACTTGCGGCCGAAATTCGGCGTGCGCAGCATCTCCGCCTCGGTCTTCTGGATCAGATCGCCGATATAGACAATGTTGTCGTTCTTCAGGCAGTTGGCCGAACGAACCGAAAGCTCCAGCTCGTCCACCTTCTTCAGAAGCGCCGGGTTGAAGGCGAGCTCGGCCACCTGCTCGGCGGGCTGCTCCTTCTGCGGCTCTTCGAAGTTGACGAACAGGCCAAGCTGGTCCTGCAGGATGCGCGCGGCAAACGCCACGGCGTCCTCGCCCGTCACCGAACCGTTGGTCTCGATGGTCATGGTCAGCTTGTCATAGTCGAGAACCTGTCCCTCGCGGGTGTTCTCGACCTTGTAGGAGACCTTCTTGACCGGCGAGTAGAGGCTGTCGACCGGGATCAGCCCGATCGGCGCATCCTCGGCGCGGTTGCGGTCGGCCGGGACATAGCCCTTGCCGTTGTCGACTGTGAATTCCATGCGGATTTCCGCGCCCTCGTCCAGCGTGCAGAGCACGTGGTCGGGGTTCAGCACTTCCACATCGCCGACCGTCTGGATGTCGCCAGCGGTGACGGCGCCCGGTCCCTGCTTGCGCACGACCATGCGCTTGGGGCCGTCGCCTTCCATCGAAAGCGCGATTTCCTTGATGTTGAGGACGATGTCGGTGACATCTTCCCGCACACCGGGGATCGACGAGAATTCATGCAGCACGCCGTCGATCTGCACCGCCGTCACGGCGGCGCCGCGCAGCGACGACAGAAGCACACGCCGCAGCGCATTGCCCAGCGTCAGGCCGAAGCCGCGCTCCAGCGGCTCCGCCACCAGCGTGGTGACGGTGCGACCCTTGGAGGAGAACTCCACCTTGTTGGGCTTGATAAGCTCTTGCCAGTTTTTCTGGATCATTCTGGGTTCCTTCCGTTACCCCGCCACCATCCAATCGTGGCGGGCGTTCTGGAAACCGCAGAGGAGCGCTCGCGCGCTCATGCGGACATTGCGAAAACTAGACGCGGCGCTTCTTGCGCGGGCGGCAGCCATTGTGCGGGATCGGCGTCACGTCGCGGATCGACGTGATGGTGAAGCCCGCGGCCTGCAGGGCGCGCAGTGCCGACTCACGGCCCGAGCCGGGACCGGACACTTCCACCTCGAGGGTGCGCATGCCGTGTTCCTGCGCCTTCTTGGCGCAATCCTCGGCGGCGACCTGGGCGGCGAACGGGGTCGACTTGCGCGAGCCCTTGAAGCCCTGGGCACCGGCCGACGACCAGGCAATCGCGTTGCCCTGCGCGTCGGTGATGGTGATCATCGTGTTGTTGAAGGTCGAGCTGACATGTGCGACGCCCGACGAGATGTTTTTACGTTCGCGACGACGAACGCGCGTGGCTTCCTTGGCCATGACTTTCCTTTCAGTCGATCTCTACACCGCCGTAACACCAGCGGCTCCACCTAAGAGTGAATGGTCAACGGTGAAATGGTGAATGGTTGAAACCGAATGTTCGGCCGGCCCATTCACCATTCACTATTCACTATTCACCAAACTACTTCTTCTTGCCGGCAATTGCCTTGGCAGGGCCCTTGCGGGTGCGCGCATTGGTATGCGTGCGCTGGCCGCGGACCGGGAGCGAACGACGGTGACGCAGGCCGCGGTAGCAGCCCAGATCCATCAGACGCTTGATGTTCATCGAAACTTCGCGGCGCAGATCGCCTTCGACCTGCAGGTCGCGGTCGATCGTCTCGCGGATGGCGAGCACTTCGGCGTCGGTCAGTTCGCTGACGCGGCGCTCGGCCGGAATGTTGACCTTCTTGACGATATCGCCGGCAAGCTTCGGGCCGATGCCGTGGATATACTGAAGCGCGATCACGACGCGCTTGTTGGTCGGAATATTTACACCGGCTATACGAGCCATCTCAGTTCTCCATGTAAGCCGGCGCACCGGCGCTTCATTTGCCCGCGTCCGGTGGAGGCCGGCCCCTGCGGGATTGGTTCCTATAAACAACAGGGCCGAGCCTGCCGGCCCGACCAACCGCTTGTCTGATCAGGAATTCGGCTCGCATTAGTCGATATCCGACCTGTAGTCAAGCGAGCCGTCTTCCAGGGCGTCGTCAAACGGCGGCGAGCACCCGCTCGATCTCCACCGTGACATCGTCGATGGAGGCCATGCCATCGACGCGGCGCAGCAGACCCTTGGCGTGATAATAGCCGATCAACGCAGCCGTCTTCTTGTAGTATTCTCGAAGACGTTCCTCGAACACCTGCGGATTGTCGTCCTTGCGAGCCGTCTGGCCGGCGGCGACTGCCTCCTCCGCCCGCTTGACGATGCGCCCGACGAGCGCCTGGTCGTCCACCACCAGTTCGACTGTGGCGTCGAGCTTGTGCCCGCGCTCGGCGAGCATGGCTTCGACCGCATCGGCCTGCGCCAGCGTGCGCGGATAACCATCGAGAATGAAGCCGTCGGCGCAGTCCGCCTGATCGATCCGCTCGGCCACAATCGCATTGACGATCTCGTCGGAGACGAGTTCACCGGCATCCATCACCGCCTTGGCGCGCTTGCCAACATCGGTACCCGCACTCACGGCGGCGCGCAGCATGTCGCCGGTCGACAGTTGCGGAATGCCGTGCTTCTCGACCAACCGCTGGGCCTGGGTGCCCTTCCCCGCTCCCGGCGGCCCAAGAAGTATCAGCCTCATCGTCCCCTCTTACCCCCACGCAACTTCGATTTCTTGATCAGCCCCTCATACTGATGGGCAATCAGATGCCCCTGCATCTGTGCCACCGTATCGAGCGTGACGCTGACCACGATCAGCAGCGACGTGCCTCCGAGGTAGAAGGGAACGCCGGTCGCCGAAATGAGGAACTCCGGCAGAAGGCAGATCAGCACCAGATAGATCGCGCCGACCACCGTGATGCGCGTCAGCACATAGTCGATATACTCGGCGGTGCGCTCGCCCGGGCGATAGCCGGGGATGAAGCCGGAATGCTTCTTCAGCTGGTCGGCCGTGTCCTTGGGGTTGAACACGATGGCCGTGTAGAAGAAGGCGAAGAACGCGATCAGCGCCGCATAGAGGATCATGAAGACCGGCTGGCCGTGGCCGACCGAGGCCAGGATGGTCGACGCCCAGGCGGGAAGCTGCGTCGTGTCCGAGAAGCCGGCAACGGTGGCGGGCAGCAGGAGCAGCGACGAGGCAAAGATCGGCGGGATGACGCCGGCGGTGTTCAGCTTGAGCGGCAGGTGCGACGTGTCGCCCTGGAACATGCGGTTGCCAACCTGGCGCTTCGGATACTGGATCAGAAGGCGGCGCTGGGCACGCTCGAAGAAGACGATCACACCGATGACGGCCACCACCAGCACGATGATCGCCAGGATGAGACCGGTCGAAAGAGCGCCTGTGCGGCCGAGTTCCAGCGTACCGCCGATCGCGGACGGCAGGCCGGCGACGATGCCCGCGAAGATGATCAGCGAAATGCCGTTGCCGATGCCACGCGCGGTGATCTGCTCGCCGAGCCACATCAGGAACATGGTGCCGCCCACGAGCGTGATGACCGCGGAAATGCGGAAGAACCAGCCCGGGTCGGCCACGATGTTGGCGCCACCTTCCAGCCCGACGGCGATGCCGTAGGCCTGGACAGTCGCCAGAATGACCGTGCCGTAGCGCGTATACTGGTTGATGATCTTGCGCCCCTGCTCGCCTTCCTTCTTGAGCTGCTCAAGCGAAGGAACGACCGAGGTCATCAGCTGCATGATGATGGAGGCAGAGATGTAGGGCATGATGCCGAGGGCGAAGATCGCCATGCGCTCGACGGCGCCGCCGGCAAACATGTTGAACATGCCCAGCACGCCGCCGGACTGCTGTTCGAAAGCCTGGGCAAAGGCATCGGGATTGATTCCCGGCATCGGGATATAGGTGCCGAGGCGGTAGACGAGCAAAGCGCCGAGCGTGAACCAGATGCGCTTCTTGAGATCCTCCGCCTTCGCGAAGGCCGCGAAATTGAGGTTTGACGCAAGCTGTTCCGCTGCCGATGCCATGAAGAATTCTCCGCTTCGTCACACGCCTGAGTGTCCGTTCCCGGAGACCGGCGGATATTGCCGAAATCCCGAGATAGGTTGCGGCGGACAAGGATGCAAGCGGCAACCGGAGGGCTGCCGCTTGCTGCGCAACTTTATTCGGCTGAAGCCGCGGCTTCGGCGAGCTTGATCGTGCCGCCGGCCTTCTCGACCTTGGCGATCGCGGCCTTCGAGGCGCCGGCGATCTCGAGCGTCACCTTGGCCTTCAGTTCGCCGTCGCTCAGAAGGCGGACGCCGTCTTTGGCGCGGCGGATGACGCCGGCGGCGATCAGCGCCGCCGTGTCGATGACCTTCTTCTCGTCGAGCTTCTTCGCGTCGATGGCCGTCTGCAGGCGGGCGATCGAGACTTCGTTGTAGTCGTTGGCGAAGATGTTCGTGAAGCCGCGCTTGGGCAGGCGCCGGTAGAGCGGCATCTGACCGCCCTCGAAGCCCTTGATCGCCACGCCGGAGCGCGACTTCTGGCCCTTCACGCCCCGTCCACCGGTCTTGCCGGAGCCAGAGCCGATGCCGCGACCAACGCGCTTGCGCGACTTGGTCGCGCCTTCCTTGTCGCTGATTTCGTTCAGTTTCATCGTGTCTCTCCTCAGGCCTCGTCCACGACGCGGACCAGGTGCTGCACGGTCGCGATCATGCCGCGCACGGAGGGGGTGTCCTCCAGCGTCGAGCGGCGGTGCAGCTTGTTCAAACCAAGACCCACGAGCGTCTGGCGCTGGTAGGCCGGGCGGCGAATGGGGCTACCGATCTGTTCGACGGTGACCGTCTTGCCCTTCTTCTTCTCTGCCATCTTCGTCATTCCTTGCAAACGGGGCGACCGTCACCCGCTCTGGAAGCGAGCGAGCGGGCGGGCCAGCCAGCCAATGAACTTATTCCTCGGCGCCTGCGGCGGCACCGCGGCGCGCCTGCAGCGTGGAATATTTAATGCCGCGCTGGGCAGCAACGTCCTTCGGATGCAACTGACGCTTCAGGGCGTCGAAGGTGGCCCGCACCATGTTGTAGGGGTTGGAGGAGCCGAGCGACTTCGCAACCACATCCTGCATGCCGAGCGTCTCGAAGACCGCGCGCATCGGACCGCCGGCGATGATGCCGGTACCGGGCTTGGCAGCGCGCAGCAGGACACGGCCTGCGCCATGACGGCCGGCAATGTCGTGATGCAGCGTGCGGCCGCCGCGCAGCGGCACGAAGATCATGTCGCGCTTGGCGCTCTCGGTCGCCTTGCGGATGGCCTCCGGCACTTCGCGTGCCTTGCCGTGACCGAAGCCGACACGGCCCTTCTGGTCGCCGACGACGACGAGCGCGGCAAAGCCGAAACGACGGCCGCCCTTCACCACCTTGGCAACGCGGTTGATATGAACCAGCTTGTCGACGAACTCGCTGTCGCGCTCTTCGCGATCGCGACGATCGTCCCTACGTCCTTGTGCCATAACCCTTTTCCTTGTTCTTTTCCGGAAGCACGGGGTTGATAAGAATCATTCGGGCGCGTGTGTGCCTCAATGGCCGCGCCCGAATGGGTTAGAACTTCAGGCCACCCTCGCGGGCGGCGTCGGCCAGCGCCTTGATGCGGCCGTGGTAGAGATACGGGCCGCGGTCGAAGACCACTTCCGATACCCCTGCCTTCTTGGCACGCTCGGCGACCAGCTTGCCGACAGCTGCCGCGGCAGCGGCGTCGGCGCCGGTCTTGAGCGATCCCTTGAGATCCTTCTCCAGGGTCGAGGCGGCCGCGAGCGTGTGGCCGCGGGCGTCGTCGATGACCTGGACATAGATGTTCTTCGAGGAACGGTAGACCGAAAGGCGCGGCTGGCCATTGGAGACCGCCTTGATCTTCCGGCGAACACGTCCCGCGCGCCGCTTGACGGAGACTTTCGAGACCATGGTTTGCGTTCCTACTTCTTCTTGCCTTCTTTACGGACGATCGTCTCGTCCGCGTATTTCACGCCCTTGCCCTTGTAAGGCTCGGGTCCGCGCTTCTTGCGGATCTCGGCGGCGACCTGACCGACAACCTGCTTGTCGATGCCGCTGACGACGATCTCGGTCGGCTTCGGCACGGTGATCGTGATGCCTTCCGGCGTCTCGTAGATCACTTCGTGGCTGTAGCCAAGCGAAAGCTGCAGGTTCTTGCCCTGCATCGCCGCGCGGTAGCCGACGCCGTTGATTTCCAGGCGACGCTCGAAACCGTCCTTCACCCCCTGCAGGATGTTGGAGATCTGGGTGCGCGACATGCCCCATTTGGAGCGCGCGTCCTTCGACTGGTCGCGCGGATCGACCGAAACGGCGCCGTCGTCGAGCTTCACCAGGACTTCGTCGTTGACGACGAACGTCAGCTCGCCCTTCGGCCCCTTGGCCGTGACGGTCTGACCGTCGACTTGCGCCGTGACGCCCTGCGGCACCGGAACCGGCTTTTTGCCAATGCGAGACATTTGTCTGCCCTCGTTCTCTGCGGTTAGCCCTGCCGGATCAGAAGATCTGGCAGAGCACCTCGCCACCCACATTCTGTTCGCGTGCTTCGTGATCGGCCATCACGCCCTTCGGCGTCGAGAGAATGGCAATCCCGAGGCCGTTGGCGACCTGTGGAATGGATTTCACCGAAACATAGACCCGGCGGCCGGGCTTCGAAACACGGGCGATCTCGCGGATCACGGATCCGGCCTCGCCGTACTTCAGCTCAATCTCGATCTCCGACTTGCCATTGTCGTAATCGACCTGGCTGTAGTCGCGGATGTAGCCTTCCGCCTTGAGCACATCGAGAACGCGGGCGCGCAGGCGCGAAGCCGGCGTCGACACCTTGGTCTTGTTGCGGCCGATGGCGTTGCGGATGCGGGTCAGCATATCGCCGAGAGGATCATTCACGGACATCGTCTCTACCCCTTACCAGCTCGACTTGACCAGGCCCGGAACCAGGCCCTTGTTGCCCAGTTCGCGCAGCGCGATACGCGACATTTTCAGCTTGCGATAGAAGGCGCGCGGGCGCCCCGTCACATCGCAGCGGTTGCGGATGCGCGTCTTCGACGAATTGCGCGGCAGGGCGGCAAGCTTGAGCTGCGCCTGGAAACGCTCTTCGATCGGCTTCGACTGATCCTTGATGATCGCCTTCAACTCCGCGCGCTTGGCGGCGTAGCGATCGACCAGCTTGCGCCGAGCCTTGTTCTTTTCGACTGCGCTGACTTTAGCCATTTAAAGTGTCCTTCTTCTCGCCTGCCGTTACTGCCGGAACGGGAAGTTGAGGGCCTTCAGAAGGGCCCGCGCTTCGTCGTCCGTCTTGGCGGTCGTGCAAACGATGATGTCCATTCCCCAAATCTGATCGACCTGATCGTAGTTGATCTCGGGAAAAACGATGTGCTCCTTGATGCCCATGGCGAAGTTGCCGCGGCCATCGAAGCTTTTCGGGTTGAGGCCGCGGAAGTCGCGGACGCGCGGCAGGGCGATGTTCACCAGCCGGTCCACGAACTCGTACATGCGGTCCTTGCGGAGCGTCACCTTCGTGCCGATCGGCATGCCCTCGCGAACCTTGAAGCCGGCAATCGACTTCGAGGCGTGGGTGATGACCGGCTTCTGGCCGGCGATCAGCGCCAGATGCTCGGCGGCGGCCGCCGGCTTCTTGGAATCGCCCGTCGCTTCGCCGACGCCCATGTTGATGACGACCTTCTCGAGGCGCGGCACCTGCATCTCGTTCTCGTACTTGAACGTATCGAGGAGCTCCTTGCGGATCACCTCCTCGTACTTCGCCTTCCAGCGGGGCTGGTACTGAGCTTTAGCCATCGATCGTTTCTCCAGAGCGCTTCGCCACGCGCACCTTCTTGCCGTCCTTCTGGACCTGGAAGCCGACGCGGGTCGGCTTGCCGTCCTTCGGGTCGGCCACGGCCAGATTCGACAGGTGAATCGGCGCTTCCATGGAAATGATGCCGCCCTCGGTCTGGGCGGACTGCTTCTGGTGGCGGCGCACCAGGTTGACGCCGCGGACGACCGCCTTGTCTTCCTTCGGCATGACCTTGACCACCTCGCCGGAACGGCCCTTGTCCTTGCCGGTCAGCACGACGACCTTGTCGCCTTTTCTAATCTTCTGCATATCCCCGGCCTCCTAGAGCACTTCCGGCGCGAGCGAAATGATCTTCATGTGGTTCTTGGCGCGCAGCTCGCGCGGAACCGGCCCGAAGATGCGCGTACCGACGGGCTCTTTCTTGTTGTCGACCAGAACGGCAGCGTTCTTGTCGAAACGGATGACGCTGCCGTCGGCGCGGCGGATATCCTTCGCCGTGCGCACGACAACCGCCTTCATCACATCGCCCTTCTTGACGCGGCCGCGCGGGATCGCCTCTTTCACGGAGACGACGATGATGTCGCCCACGGAGGCATATTTCCGCTTCGAACCGCCAAGCACCTTGATGCACATGACACGACGGGCGCCGGAATTATCCGCCACATCGAGGTTTGTTTGCATCTGAATCATGACTGGCCGCCTTCTCGTTCAATGGAAAGCGGCTCAGACGTCCCGCTTCCCGGCATGTTCAATCTTTTACTGCGCCTGGGCGTCGGTGATGACGACCCAGTTCTTGTCCTTCGAAATCGGCCGGGTCTCCTGGATCATGACCACGTCGCCGACCTTGCACGCATTCGCTTCGTCATGCGCCTTGTACTTCTTGGACATACGCACGACTTTTTTCATCATCGGATGGGTGAAGCGACGCTCGACACGGACGACAACGGTCTTGTCGTTCTTGTCGCTCACCACCGTGCCCTGCAAAACGCGCTTTGGCATGTTCGCTGTCCTCAGGCCTTGCTACCGGCCGACTTCTCGGCCGCGATTGTCTTGATGCGCGCAATATCCCTACGGATTTCTTTCACGCGCGCGGTTTTCTCGAGCTGTCCCGTCGCTTTTTGGAAGCGCAGGTTGAACTGCTCTTTCTTCAGTTTGGCCAGCTCGTCGTTGAGCTGGTCCGGCGTCATCGCCCTGACATCAACGGCCTTCATCGCGTCCGCCTTTCCTACTCTGCAATACGCTGCACGAAGCGCGTCTTGATCGGCAGCTTGGCAGCGCCGAGACGCAGGGCCTCGCGCGCCACGTCAACGGCGACGCCGTCGATCTCGATCATCACGCGGCCCGGCTTGACGCGGCAGGCCCAGTAATCGACCGACCCCTTGCCCTTACCCATGCGGACTTCGGTCGGCTTCGAGGTGACCGGCACATCCGGGAAGATGCGGATCCACACGCGGCCCTGACGCTTCATCTGACGCGTGATGGCGCGGCGCGCGGCTTCGATCTGACGGGCGGTGACCCGTTCCGGCTCCAGCGCCTTCAGGCCGTAAGAGCCGAAATTCAGTTCCGTGCCGCCTTTCGCCAGGCCGTGGATGCGGCCCTTGAACTGCTTGCGGAACTTTGTGCGCTTTGGTTGCAGCATTGTTGTCTACTCCAAAATTCCTAAGCGTTCTCGCGACGACGACCGCCGCTGCCGCCCTGTTCGCCCTCGACCGCGCGGCGCTCGGAGGCCATCGGATCGTGCTCCAGGATCTCGCCCTTGAAGACCCAAACCTTGACGCCGCAGATGCCGTAGGCCGTCTTCGCCTCGGCCGTGCCGTAGTCGACATCGGCGCGCAGCGTGTGCAGCGGCACGCGGCCCTCGCGGTACCATTCCATGCGGGCGATTTCCGCACCGCCCAGACGACCCGAGCAGTTGATGCGGATGCCCTCGGCGCCGAGACGCATCGCCGACTGAACGGCGCGCTTCATGGCGCGGCGGAACGCAACGCGGCGCTCGAGCTGCTGGGCGATCGACTGCGCGATCAGCGTCGCGTCGATCTCCGGCTTGCGGACCTCGACGATGTTGAGATGCGTTTCCGCATTCGTCATCGAGGCGACCTTACGGCGCAGCTTCTCGATGTCGGCGCCCTTCTTGCCGATGATCAGACCCGGACGGGCGGCATGGATCGTGACGCGGCACTTCTTGTGCGGACGCTCGATCACCACCTTCGAGACGGCAGCCTGCTTCAGCTCCTTCTCGATGTAGTTGCGGATCTTGAAATCCTCGTGCAGCAGGTCGCCGTACTCGCCGTTGTCGGCAAACCAGCGGGAATCCCACGTGCGGTTGATGCCAAGACGGAAACCGATCGGATTGATTTTCTGGCCCATCAGGCGGCCTCCACTTTCTCTTCCACTTCGCGCACGACGATGGTCAGGTGCGAGAACGGCTTCTCGATCCGGCTGGCGCGGCCGCGGCCACGCGCATGGAACCGCTTCATCACGATCGACTTGCCGACATGGGCTTCGGCCACGACCAGCGCGTCGACGTCCAGGTCATGGTTGTTCTCCGCATTGGCGATTGCCGATTCCAGCGTCTTCTTGACGGTTCCGGCGATCCGCTTGCGCGAGAATTCCAGATCGGCGAGCGCAGTGGCCACCTTCTTGCCGCGGATCATCGCGGCAACGAGGTTCAACTTCTGCGGGCTGACGCGGATCGTGCGCAATACGGCACGGGCTTCGTTGTCAGCAAGCCTGCGCGGCGCTTTGGCCTTGCCCATGTCTATTTCCTCTTTGCCTTCTTGTCCGCCCCATGGCCGTAATAGGTGCGGGTCGGAGAAAACTCACCAAACTTATGGCCCACCATCTCCTCGGAGACGGAAACGGGAATATGCTTCTGGCCGTTGTAAACACCGAAGGTCAGGCCCACGAACTGGGGCAGGATGGTGGAGCGGCGGCTCCACATCTTGATGACCTCGTTGCGGCCGCTTTCGCGCACCTTCTCGGCCTTCTTGAGCAGATAGCCGTCGACGAAGGGGCCTTTCCAGACTGAACGGGACACTTGCCGCTACCTTTCCTTAGCTCTTGCGCTGATGGCGCGAGCGCATGATGAATTTGTCAGTCGACTTGTTCGACCGCGTCTTGGCGCCCTTCGTGGGCTTGCCCCACGGCGACACCGGGTGACGGCCGCCGGACGTGCGTCCCTCACCACCACCATGCGGGTGATCGACCGGGTTCATGGTCACGCCGCGGTTGTGCGGGCGCTTGCCCATCCAGCGCTTGCGACCAGCCTTGCCCAGGCTGACATTGCCGTGGTCCGGATTGGACACCGCGCCGACCGTGGCGAAGCAGGCGCCGGAAACCAGGCGCTGTTCGCCCGAGTTCAGCCGCAGGATCGCCATGCCCTGGTCGCGACCGACCAGCTGCACATAGGCGCCGGCCGAACGGGCAATCTGGCCGCCCTTGCCGGGCTTCAGCTCGACATTGTGGACAATCGTGCCGATGGGCATGGCCGACAGCGGCATCGCGTTGCCCGGCTTCACGTCGACGGCCTTGTCGCTGGCAATCACTTTGTCGCCGGCAGCCAGACGCTGCGGGGCGAGAATGTAGGACAGCTCGCCATCCTCATAGCGCACAAGCGCGATGAAGGCGGTGCGGTTCGGATCATATTCGAGACGCTCGACCGTGCCGGCGACGTCGAACTTGCGACGCTTGAAGTCGATCAGACGATAGGTCCGCTTGTGACCGCCGCCCTGGAAGCGAGCGGTGATGCGGCCGGTGTTGTTGCGGCCGCCCTTGCTCGTCAGGCCTTCCGTCAGCCCCTTGACCGGCTTGCCCTTGTACAGGCCGGACCGATCGACGATGACCAGCTGGCGCTGGCCGGGGGTTACGGGTTTGTACTTCTTGAGTGCCATTATCTTATCCTCGCCGCCCGATCAAAGACCAGTCGCGATGTCGATGGAATGACCTTCCGCCAGCGTCACGATCGCCTTCTTGACGTCGCTCTGGCGGCCGATCGTTCCGCGGAACCGCTTTACCTTGCCCTTGCGCACCAGCGTGTTGACGCCGGACACCTTGACGCCGAACAGCGCCTCCACGGCAGCCTTGATCTCGGGCTTCGTGGCGCCGCGCGCCACATTGAAGACCACCTGGTTCTGTTCCGACGCCATGGTCGATTTCTCGGTGATCGCCGGGCTGACAATCACGTCATAGTGACGAAGATCCGTCATTTGAAACGCTCCTCGAGGGCTTCGACAGCCGCCTTCGAAAGGACGAGCGTGCCGCGGCGCAGAATGTCGTACACATTGATGCCCTGCACCGGCAGAACGTCGATGTTGGCGATGTTTTGGGCGGCCCGCTTGAAGCCGGCATCCACCTCGGCGCCGCCGATCAGCAGCGCGTTGTTGAGGCCGAGCTTGGCGAAGCTCTCCACCAGTGCCTTGGTCTTGCCGTCGGCCAGGGCCAGCTCGTCGATGACGATCAGCTGCGAACCCTTGGCCTTCGCCGAAAGGGCATGCTTCAGGCCGAGCGCGCGAACCTTCTTCGGCAGGTCGTGGGCGTGGCTGCGCACGACCGGGCCGTGCGCCTTGCCGCCGCCGCGGAACTGCGGAGCGCGAGCCGAATGGTGACGCGCGCGGCCGGTGCCCTTCTGCTTGTACATCTTGGCGCCGGTACGCGAAATCTCGGCGCGTCCCTTGGACTTGTGCGTGCCCTGCTGCTTCTTGGCGAGCTGCCAGCGCACGACGCGATGCAGAATGTCATCGCGCGGCTCCAGGCCGAAGATCTCGTCGGAGATCTTGAGCTTGCCGGCATCCGTGCCCGTGAGGGTGGTTACCTTGATATCCATTACTCAGCCCCCTCGCTGGCGGTGGCTTCTTCAACCTTGGCCGCACCATTGTTGCTGCTGGCGCGAATGGCGGCCGGCATCGGGGCATTGTCCGGACGCGGCGCCTTGACGGCATCGCGAACCATGATCCAAGCGCCCTTCGAGCCCGGAACGGCACCGCGCACCAAAATCAGGCCACGCTCGGTGTCGGTCGAAACGATCTCGAGGTTCTGCGTGGTGACACGATGATCGCCCATGTGGCCGGCCATCTTCTTGCCCTTGAACACCTTGCCCGGATCCTGACGCTGACCGGTCGAACCATGCGAACGGTGCGAGACCGAGTTACCGTGGGTGGCACGGCCGCCGCCGAAATTGTGGCGCTTCATGACACCCTGGAAGCCCTTGCCGATCGAGGTGCCCGTCACGTCGACCTTCTGGCCGGGGACGAAATGCTCGACCGTGATCTCGGCGCCGACATCAAGAAGATTGTCGGGCGACACGCGGAACTCGGCCATCTTGGCTTTCGGCTCGACGGAGGCGGCGGCGAAATGGCCGCGCAGCGCCTTCGACGTGTTCTTCACCTTGGCGATACCAACGCCGAGCTGAACCGCCGTGTAGCCGTTCTTGTCCTCGGTACGCTGTGCGACAACCTGGCAGTTCTCCATCCGCAGAACCGTCACGGGCACATGCTCGCCCGCTTCGTTGTAGACGCGTGTCATACCGATTTTTTGTGCGATAACACCTGAACGCATCGGTTCGATTTCCTTTCAGGGTTCCCCGCCTCCAATCCCTCTTCCGGGACGGTGGCGCAGGTTCCAGACCTCTTGTCTTGCGCCCTTAGAGCTTGATCTCGACGTCCACGCCGGCAGCCAGGTCGAGCTTCATCAGCGCATCGACCGTCTGCGGCGTCGGATCGACAATGTCGAGCAGCCGCTTATGGGTGCGCATCTCGAACTGCTCGCGGCTCTTCTTGTCGATGTGAGGAGACCGGTTCACAGTAAACTTCTCGATGCGCGTCGGCAGCGGCACAGGGCCGCGCACATTGGCGCCCGTGCGTTTCGCCGTGGACACGATTTCCCGCGTCGAAGCGTCGAGCACGCGATGATCAAACGCCTTGAGGCGGATACGGATATTCTGTCCGTTCATGTGTCACTTCCTTATTCCGCAGCGGCGCGGGAGAACCGCGCCGCGCCGGAAAGTTCCCGTTTACTCAGTGATCGAAGCGACGATGCC
>NZ_AMRM01000015.1 GCF_000300335.1 Nitratireductor pacificus pht-3B
CCGAAACACGCCCTTCCGTTACGTCAACTTCTTTAGGCACAAAAATGCATTGTCCCACCGGCATCTCCTTTCGGTTGGACCGTCCTCCCCATCGGCGGGGCAGCGTTCGCCGCCCCACGCATCAGGCCGCATGCCTTAGCGCAGCAGCCAGGCGCCGAGCGCCGAAATGAGAATGAAAAGAACGGTGCTGGAGAAAAATCCAGCGGAGGTGAAAAAGCCGAACGCCATGGCGATCAACAGGGCGATGATCACGAGGCTCGAATATTTGGAGATGGACAGGAAAAGATTGTAGGTGCGTTCATGTTCCGCGTAGTCCATTTCCGCGCCCGTTTCGGCCGGACCGGCCGGCGTGTTCTCTGCCATCACAAAACCCCATGGGAATAGAATTGGACTTGGGGAATAGCGAAAAGATGGCTTGAGGGCAATGGGATGATTGCCGCACGGGCATGCGCGCCCACGGTTCAATCGGTTTGCATCGCCCGGGAGGCCGCGCCTCAGGCGCGCGAGACGGAAGCAGGCCGTCGAAGCGTTACGAAAGCCAGCGTTTCCGCCGCTTGTAATGTTTCACGTTGCGGAAGGAGCGACGCCCCTCGCCGCCGACGCCGAGATAGAATTCCTTGACGTCCTCGTTCTCGCGCAGCGCCTGCGCCTCGCCATCGAGCACGACGCGACCGGATTCGAGAATGTAGCCGTACTTCGCGTAGCGCAGCGCCACATTGGTGTTCTGCTCGGCCAGCAGGAACGACACGCCCTGCTCCTCGTTGAGCTTCTTGACGATCTCGAAAATCTCCTCGACCAGCTGCGGCGCGAGACCCATCGAGGGTTCGTCGAGCAGGATCATCTTGGGTCGCGACAGGAGCGCCCTGCCGATCGCCGTCATCTGCTGCTCGCCGCCGGACGTGTAGCCGGCCTGACTGGCGCGCCGCTCCTTCAGGCGCGGGAAATAGCTGTAGACCAGGTCGAGATCCTCGCGGATCGCCGCCTGCCCGTCGCGCCGGGTGAAGGCGCCCGTCAGCAGATTGTCCTCGACCGACAGATGGCCGAAACAGTGCCGTCCCTCCATCACCTGGATGCAGCCGCGCCGCACCAGGTCGTTGGGAGACAGGTTCTGCACCTCCGCTCCCTCGAACAGGATCGACCCCTTGGTCACCTCGCCGCGCTCGGCCTGCAGCAGGTTCGAGATGGCCTTCAGCGTCGTGGTCTTGCCGGCCCCGTTGGCGCCGAGCAGCGCCGTGATGCCGCCACGCGGCACGGAAAGCGACACGCCCTTCAGCACCAGGATGACGTGATCGTAGATCACCTCGATGTTGTTGACCTCGAGGATGGCCTCGGCGGGTGCGGCGGCGGGGGCTGTGTTGCTCATCTCGGCTCCGACATTGAAGTCTCCTTCTCTCCGCGGGCGGGGAGAGCGCGGCCCGGAGGGCCGGATGAAGGGCGGACGCTGGAGTTCAAAGACTTGCGCCGCCCCTCACCTGCCCGCAGGCATCTTCTCCCCGCGGACGGGGAGAAGAAGGCTTTCGTCACATGCTGCACTCTTCGTTGATCGGCCAGGGTGCGTTGGCGTCGGCATATTCCTTCGCCTTCGCTGCCTCGAGCGGCTCGATCTCGGTGCGGTCGGGCATCAGGAGGTCGGACGCCTTGACGAACTTGGCGCCGTCCCACTGCAGCATCCAGCCGCCGCCATGACCGGTATGGTCGGCGCAGGACGTCTTGAACGGCACCAGCATGCCTTCGGCGCCCAGCTCCTTCAGCCGCGCCTCGTCGAGATTGATGTTCTCGAGACCCCAGCGCAGCTGCTCGGGGCTCGGCGCCCGCACGTCGAACTGCTCCTGCGCTTCCTTGATGCCCTCGACGAGGATGGCCGAGATCATCAATCCGCGCTGGTAGAACACGGAATCGAACTCGCCCTCGCCCTGGTTGATCAGCGACTTGCCGGCATCGACCACATGCTTCTTGATGTCCTGCATCAGCGGGGATTCCGAGTTCGGCACGCTCCACGAGATCGAGCGATAGCCCTTGCCCGCCTCGCCGACGAGCTTGAGGTCGCCGTCATGGCCCGACCACCAGACGCCGACGAACTGGTCCATCGGATATTTGGTCTTCACCGCCTCGGTGATGGCGCCGGCGTTCATCGCGCCCCAGCCCCACATGACGACGAAGTCCGGCCGCTCGCGGCGGATCTGTAGCCACTGCGCGGACTGGTTCTGCATTTCGGTCAGGCCGACCGGGATCGGCAGGAAGGTGAAGCCATGCTTCGCGGCCAGCGCCTCGAGCAGCGGGATCGGCTCCTTGCCGAACGGATGGTCGAGATGCAGGAGGGCGATCTTCTTGCCCTTCAGATTGTCGAGATTGCCGTCGGACAGGTTGTTGAGGATCATCGACGCGCCATCCCAGTAGGAGGACGGCGGGTTGTAGGCCCACTGGAACACCTTGCCGTCGGCCATCGGCGAGAAGCCGTAGCCCGGCGCCAGGATCGGGATCTCGTCGACATTCGACTTCGGCAGGACCTGCAGCGTGATGCCGGTCGACCAGGGCTGCGTGACCACGGCGTTCGCCTTGGTCTTCTCGTAGCACTCGACGCCCTTTTCCGTGTTGTAGCCGGTTTCGCACTCGTCATAGACCAGCTTGACGCCGTTCAGCCCGCCGTCGCGCTCGTTGAGAAGCGTGATGTAGTCGCGCTGGCCGTTCATCAGCGGCGTGCCCGTCGCGGCGAACGGTCCCGTCCGGTAGGACAGGTTCGGGATGTAGATCGAATCGTCCTGCGCGGCGGCGGGTCCGGCAAAGCCGGCGCCCAGCGCGAGCGCCGACGACAGGATCGCAGTTTTGAGCAATGTCTTCATGCTGTTTCCTCCACTAGTTCTTTTCTCCGAAAGGAAGGGGCGAACCGGCCCCGTTTCAAGCGGCGTTCCGGCCCTTGCTCAGTGCGGGAACGGCCACAGAATGAATTTCTCCCTGATCACCGCCCAGAAGCGCGCCAGGCCGTGCGGCTCGACGATCAGGAAGGTGATGATCAGCGCGCCGATGATCATCACGTTCAGATGCTCCACCGTGGCTGAACCGATGGGCAGGCCGAAGGCCTCCGGCACGGTGCTGATGATCACCGGCAGCGCCACGATGAGGATCGCGCCGAGATAATTGCCCAGCACCGAGCCAAGCCCGCCGATGATGGCGATGAACAGGACGCGGAACGACAAGGGAATGTCGAACAGATTGGCTTCCGCCGCGCCGCGCCACAGGAACACGAACAGCGCCCCGGCGATGCCGACGATGTAAGAGGACACGAAAAAGGCCGTAAGCTTGGCGCGCATCAGGTTGATGCCGACCAGCTCCGCGGCGATGTCCATGTCGCGCACCGCCTTCCACATGCGGCCGATGCGACCGCG
This sequence comes from Nitratireductor pacificus pht-3B, assembly GCF_000300335.1. Classification (GTDB taxonomy): domain Bacteria; phylum Pseudomonadota; class Alphaproteobacteria; order Rhizobiales; family Rhizobiaceae; genus Nitratireductor; species Nitratireductor pacificus. Next base: position 3,384 of record NZ_AMRM01000015.1, read on the forward strand.
CGTGATGTTGATCGCGAACAGCGTGATGACGCAGACCGTGCACAGGACGAAATAGTACTGCGCGACCGCCGTGGCGCGCGGCCCGGCCACGGTGATGCCGAACAGGTCGATGTTCGGCACCTGGATCGCTCCCGATGCGTTGTAGTTGTAGAGCCAGCCCCATTTCTGGAACAGCCAGACCAGGAAGAACTGCGCCGCCAGGGTGGCGATGGCGAGGTAAAAGCCCTTGATGCGCAGCGAGGGCAGGCCGAAGATCACACCGATCGCCGCCGAGAAGAACCCCGACAGGGCGATCGCCACGACGATGTTCATCTCCGGGAAGATCGACACCAGCTTGTAGCAGGCATAGGCGCCGACGCCCATGAAGGCGCCGGTTCCAAGCGATAGCTGCCCGGCATAGCCGGTCAGGATGTTGAGGCCGAGCGCCGCCAGAGAATAGATGAGCACCGGAATGAGCAGCGCCCGGAAGGTGAACTCGTTGGCTGTCAGCGGAAAGACGACGAAGGCCAGCACGGCGATCACGCCGAGCAGGATCGCGTCCTGCCGCACAGGAAACAGCGCGTGGTCCGCCTGGTAGCTGGTCTTGAACTGGCCTGCGGTTGGGTAGAACATGGATTACACCCGCTCGATGATTTTTTCGCCGAACAGCCCCTGGGGGCGGAAGAGAAGCACGAGCAGCGCCAGCATGTAGGCGAACCAGGCTTCCGTATTGCCGCCGAGCAGCGGCTGGCCCCAGTAGATCTCGAAGACCTTCTCCAGGATGCCGATCGCCAGCCCGCCGATGATGGCGCCCATCACGCTTTCCAGCCCGCCCAGCATCAACACCGGCAGGGCCTTGAAGGCGATCACTTCCAGGGCGAAGGAAACGCCGGCCCGCGCGCCCCAGACGATGCCCGTCGCCAGCGCGATGACGCCCGCGATGAACCACACGATGACCCAGATGGTCGACAGCGAGATGCCGACCGACAGCGCCGCCTGGTGGTCGTCGCCGAGCGCCCGGATCGCGCGGCCGATCTTCGACTTGTTCAGGAAGACCAGCAGGCCCGCCACCAGCAGCACCGCGCCAACGACGGCCGTCAGGTCCTTCTGCTCGATGGACACGAAACCGCCGAACAGCTCGAAGACGAAGCTGCCGGTGGGGATCATCAGTTGCTCGGTGATCATCACCTTGTTCTCGCCGCCGAAGATCAGCTCGCCGAACCCGATGAGGAACAGGGTGATGCCGATGGTCGCCATGAACAGGATGATATCGGGCTGGTTGACCAGCGGGCGCAGCACGACGCGCTCGATCGTCATGGCCAGCACCAGCATGACCACCAGCGTCAGCGGCAGCGCGATGAAGGCTGGCAGGCCCTTCTCGTAGAGGCCGACCAGCGTCAGCGCCGCGAAGACGACCATGATGCCTTGGGCGAAATTGAAGATGCGCGAAGACTTGTAGATCAGCACGAAGCCGAGGGCGATCAGCGCATAGAGAACCCCGCCGACAAGCCCTTCCCACAGCACCTGCAGGAGGAAATCGGGCGCGGCCGCCATGTCGGCGAATGGCTTCACCAGGATACCGTTCAGAATGTCCATGCGCGTCCTGCTCCCTTCGCCGCCTAGTGCGGCACGCCCAGATAGGCGTCGATCACGTCTTGATTGCCCTTAACCTCGTCGGGCGTCCCGTCGGCAATCTTCTTGCCGTAGTCGAGCACCACCACCCTGTCGGAAAGGTCCATCACCACGCCCATGTCGTGCTCGATCAGCGCGATGGTCGTTCCCCGCTGCTGGTTCACGTCGATGATGAACCGGCTCATGTCTTCCTTCTCTTCGAGGTTCATGCCGGCCATCGGTTCGTCGAGCAGAAGGAGCGTCGGCTCCATCGCCAGCGCCCGGCCGAGCTCGACCCGCTTCTGCAGTCCGTAGGGCAGCTTGCCCACCGGCGTCCGCCGGATATGCTGGATTTCCAGAAAGTCGATGATCTCCTCGACCTTCTCGCGATGCTCGATCTCCTCGCGCAGCGCCGGCCCGTGCCACAGCATCTGCCAGCCGATGTTGCGCTTCATCAGCACCGAGCGCCCGGCCATGATGTTGTCGAGCGTCGACATGCCCTTGAAGAGGGCGACGTTCTGGAAGGTGCGCGCGATGCCCTGCCCGACCGCCTGATGCGGCTTCATCGAGCGGCGCTCCTTGCCGCGGAACACGATCGTTCCCTGCTGCGGCGTGTAGAAGCCGTTGATGACGTTGAGCATGGAGGTCTTGCCGGCGCCGTTCGGCCCGATGATCGCGCGGATCTCGCCCTTGAGGACGTTCAGCGAGATGTCCGTGATCGCCTTCACGCCGCCGAAGGCGAGCGAGACGTTGCGCACGTCGAGCAGCACGTCGCCCTTGGCGATGCCGTCGCCGGGGGTCGCGAGCTGGCGGGGATCGGGACGCGGGTTCATTCGGCGGCCTCCCGGATCATCTCGCTGGGTGCGTCGTAGACCTTGGCGTCGACGATCTTCACGGTCGCCCGGATGATCCCCTTGCGGCCATCCTCGTAGGTCACCTCGGTCTCGATGAATTTCTCCTTCGAACCGTCGTAGAGCGCCTCGATCAACGGGCCGTAGCGCTCGGCGATGAAGCTGCGGCGCACCTTCTGCGTCCGCGTCAGTTCGCCGTCATCGGCGTCGAGTTCCTTGTGCAGGACGAGAAACCGCCTGATCTGCGAGGCGGCCATCAGCGGCTCGCGCGCCAGGCGCCGGTTGGCCTCGTCCACATGGGTCGCGATGGTCTCGTATACCTGCGGATGACCTGCAAGCTCCTGATAGGACGCATAGGCGATGTTGTTGCGCTCCGCCCAGTTGCCGACTGCCGTCAGATCGATGTTGATGAAGGCCGCGCAGAAATCGCGCCCATGGCCGAAGGCCACCGCTTCCTTGATGTCGGGGAAGAATTTCAGCGTGTTCTCGATGTATTTCGGCGCGAACAGGGCGCCCGAACCGAGCTTGCCCACATCCTTCGCCCGGTCGATGATCTTCAGCTGGCCGTCCGCATCGAAGAAGCCGGCGTCGCCGGTGTGCACCCAGCCATCCTCGGTCTTGGTCTCGCGCGTCGCCTCGTCGTTCTTGTAGTAGCCGACGAAGACGCCGGGCGAGCGATACAGAACCTCGCCGCTCTCGGCGATCTTGATCTCCACGTCGGGCGACGGCAGGCCGACCGTGTCGGGCCGGATCTTTCCGTCCGCCTGCGCGGTGATGTAGACGGTCGCCTCGGTCTGGCCGTAGAGCTGCTTCAGGTTGAGGCCCAGCGAGCGGTAGAAGCTGAACAGCTCCGGGCCGATCGCCTCGCCCGCCGTATAGCCGACGCGCATGCGCGACAGGCCCATGCGGTTCTTCAGCGGGCCATAGACCATGAAATTGCCGACCGCGTATTTCAGCCGGTCCCACGGGGCGACGGCCTCGCCGTTCAGGATGCGCTCGCCCACCTTGCCCGCATGGGCAAGGAAATAGTGGAACATCGCCTTCTTGATCCGTCCCGCATCCTCCATCCGCACCATGATCGAGGTCAGCAGGGTTTCGAAGACGCGCGGCGGCGCGAAGAAATAGGTCGGCGCGATCTCGCGCCGGTCCTCGTTGATCGTCTCGGGACTTTCCGGGCAGGCAACGCAATAGCCGGCGGTATAGGACTGCGCGTAGGAGAACAGGTGGTCGCCGACCCAGGCCAGCGGCAGATAGGCGATGGTGGTCTCGTTCTCGTCGAGATTGTCGAAGCCGTTGCCGTTGACCGCCGACAGGACGAAATTGTCGTTCGACAGCATCACACCCTTCGGGCGCCCCGTTGTGCCGGAGGTGTAGAGAATGACCGAGAGGTCGCCTCCGCTACCCTTTGCGATCTCGGCAAGCCAGGCGGCGCCGGCATCGGCGTCCTCGGCGAAACGCTTCAGGCCCGTCGCGCGCAGCCCCTCATAGGCGTGCAGATGCGTGTGGTCGTAGTCCTTCAGGCCACGCGGCTCGTCATAGATGAGTTCGGTCAGCGCGGGGACGCGCTCCGCCACGGACAGGACCTTGTCGACCTGCTCCTGGTCCTCGACGACGGCGAACTTCACCTCGGCGTGGTCGAGCACATAGGCCATCTCTTCCGCGACGGAGTCCGCATAGATCGGCACCGGAATCGCGCCCAGCGACTGGGCGGCGGCGAACGACCAGTAGAGACGGGGCCGGTTTGCGCCGATCACCGCGATCTTGTCGCCGCGTTGCACGCCGATCGTCTGCAGCCCGAGCGCCAGGGCGCGCACCTCGTCGAGCTGCTCCTCCCAGGTCCAGCTCTGCCAGATGCCGTAGTCCTTGAACCGCATGGCCGGCCGGCTGCGAAAGCGCTCGGCGTTCAGCAGCAGATATTTGGCAAACGTGTCCGTCGACGCGATGCTGTGCGCCAAACCGTTTCCTCCCGAATGCGGCGGTTGACCCGCCGTTGTATCCAGCTCCTCCCCGAGCCGGAGACTATTGATTGAACCGAAGTTTTCACGAAAACCCCGCGCAATCAACTCGCCCCTTGACAGACAGGCCGCCAGTTTGTCTTTATTATACAGCCTATTCGCGTCCGAACGCACGTGCTCGTTCTTCACGATAGAGGCTTTCCCGGACAATTGGACTTTAGACGAATGCGGGATGTCCCGAGGGTTTCATCCTGCCGGGCGTGCCCTGCGGGCCGGCAACCGCGACGGGCCGGACCCTGTAGCCCCACGCTTCTTATGAGGCACGCAAGGATACCGTCGTTTCGTGAAATGACGCATGTTCGTCGTCTTTCAAATGAATCCATCCGAATGCGACATGCATCAGGAGCCGTAGCGGCTCAGGGCGTCCGCATCGACGATCGTAATGCGCCCGTGCTCGGCCTTGAGCAGGCCCTCGTCCTCCAGAAGCCGCAGGCTGCGGTTGACCACCTGGCGCGAGACGCCCGCCAGAAGCCCGAGTTCCTCCTGGCTGATCTGGATCTCGTTCCCCGCCGATGGGTAGAGCGCCCTGTTGAAGAACCAGGAGAGATTGCGCGCCACCCGAGCCTTCGGGTCGAGAATGCGATCATACTCGATGGTGGCGATGAACTGCCCCATCCGCTCGTTGAGCTGGCGGACGAGAAACCGGTTGAAGCCGGTGCTGTTCTCGAACAGCCACATGAAGCTGCTGCGCGACAGCATGGCGAGGCGCGTCTCGCGGATGGCGACGACGTCGTATTTCCGCCGCTCGTCCTTGAGCACAGACCCCTCGCCGAACCAGCCGCCATCGGTCACCCCGGCAAAGGTCATCGCCTTGCCGGCGGCGGAAATGGCGCTGATCTTGATCAGCCCCTCGATGACGCCCGTCCAGTGGTCGAGCCGGTCTCCCCGATGGCAGATATACGCGCCCTTCGAGAAGGTGCGCTCCGTCAGACCTCGCCGCGCGCGGTCGAGTTCATCCTCGGTCAGCTCAGCCGTCCAGACGACGGAACCGGCGATATCCTTCTTGGCGCTCATCGTTCTTCGATAACCTGCCCGCGTGCGGGCGACAAGCAGCGAGCGGCTTCACCGCGCCGCCGATGGCCTTCAGGCCGCCTTGTTGATGTACCTGGCCGTCGGCAGCACCGTCAGCGGCGCGAGCTCGCCGGGACCCGGCCGGGCGAACAGCATCCGCTGCTCCATCGGCGTCGAATAGTAGAACGGGAACCGGTCGATGGTTCGCTGCATGTTGAGATCGTAACGTGTCTCATACAGGTAGATCGGCATCGTGAAGGGCGGATAGGGCCGCGGATGCCCGACCTGCGTCGCCTGGAAGTTACGCGCGTAGAACGCCGTGTGCTCCTCACGGATCATGAAGATGCAGGCGACGGTCCTGAAATGGATGTTGGCGATGAAGGCGAGCCGCAGGGTTATGTGCGGCATGACCCGGTGCACCCCGTACAGATCCGGATCGATCGACAGACGGCTCGGGTCGATGAAGGATTCCCCGCGGTCGAGCCGTGGCTGGAGCACGTTCCCGAACACCGTCATCGCCGGCGCGAAGGGCGTCTCCCTGGTCAGGTGGTGAAGGCGGATGGTACTGACCAGCTCACCGTCCATGAACACGCCGAACTTGTGGCAGTTCGGCGCGCTGTCCAGATCGTCGACCATCCTTTGATCGACGGTCTCGGACAGGAGCAGGCCGTGCTTGCGGAAGGATTTGTATCGGAGGCGGTAGATCGCCTCCAGATCCTCTCCGGTGTCGCACCGGCGGTATTCGATCTTCTCTAGAACAGACAGGACGTTGCGGCTGAAGGTCGAAACACGACCCTGGCCCGTATCGTCCCTCGCAAAACGCCGCTCTGACAATGACACCGCATCACCCCTACTCGTGGTGACAAGGTAAATCAGTTGAGCCACTACAAGAAGAAGAAAAACAGAATGGGCCTGTTTACGTTCTGTTAAGGTTAACGACAGCTTTCCGCCGCCGGACGCGGCAGGGCTTCTGGTCCGCAACTTTGCTGCCATGGCGTTTTGCGGTCGGGTGAAATCACCTGACGCCCGCATGAACGCTGAAATGCAAGGAAACTGGACCGTTCAGTCTTTCGGCGCGATGCTGGACCGGTCTAAACGCTCGTCCGGGTGCGGCCGAGGGGTTCACGCCAGCGCGTCCCCCTTTGCCCGACCTCGCTGTCAGCCTCGCCGGACGCTGATGCCGCTTCTTCGGCGAAGACCCAGGTCTTGGCGGACATGGTCTCGATGCCGGACGATGTCAGCGCCGATCCGAACAGGAAGCCCTGCACGAAATCGGGCCTGACCGACTGCGACAGGATCTTCAGCTGATCGAAGCGCTCGACCCCTTCCACCGTGACGGCCATGCCGAGATCGCGCGACAGGGTGGCGACGCCTTTGAGGAGACGGTGCGAACGCTCGTTCTCCGTCACATCGACGAGGAAACTGCCGTCGATCTTCACCTTGTCCAGCGGCAGCGTGTGCAGATAGCTGAGGCTGGAGTAGCCGGTGCCGAAATCGTCGAGCGCGATACGAATCCCCAGCGCCTTCAGCGCCTTGAGATAGGTGATGGTGTTCGCACTGTTGGTGAGCAGTGCCGTCTCCGTCACCTCGATCTCGAGCCGCTCGGGTGCAAGCCCGGAAACCGCCAGCGCGTCGCGCACCTTCGCCACGACCTCCTCGCTGTGGAAATCCTTGGCTGATAAGTTGACCGAGATGCCGATATGCATCGGCCACCTGGCGCATTCGCGGCAGGCGGATTTCAGCACGATGGTACTGATCTGCGAGATCAGCCCCATCTCCTCGGCGAGCGGAATGAAGATGGCCGGCGACACGAGCCCGAGATCGGGGTGATCCCACCGGCAAAGCGCCTCGCAGCTTGCGATCCGCATCGTGTGCATGTCGACGATGGGCTGATAGACGACGCGCAGGTTCCCCGCTTCCACCGCGCTGCGCAGATCGGCCTTCATGATCTGCCGGTTGCGGAAGGCCACGTCCATTTCGGTCTCGAACAGGCTCCAGACGTTCTTGCCCAGCTCCTTCGCCTTGTAGAGCGCCAGGTCCGCCTTGACGATCATCGCATCCACGTCGCCGTTGCTCACCGGGACCACCACGGCGCCGCCGCTGGTCTGGATCCGCACGGCGTGGCCGGCAATGTCGACCTCCCCCTGAAGGCCGGCGAAAATGCGGTCGAACGTCTCCGAGAACGCCTGTTCGTCCTCGACGTCGTTGAAGAAGATCATGAACTCGTCACCGCCGAAGCGGCTGATCCGGATGTCCAGGCTCGCGAAGGCAGACAGGCGTTCGGCGACCGCATAGATCAGGCCGTCGCCCACCGGATGTCCGAGCGTGTCGTTGACGCTCTTGAAATCGTCGAGGTCGAGCACCGCCAGCGCGCAGAGCCGCGTCTGGTCGCCGCCGGCCATCGCCTCGGTGACCTTCTCGTGGAAGTAGGCGCGGTTCGGCAGGCTCGTCAGGCTGTCGTAGCGCGCCATGAAGCGGATCTTGTCCTCCGCCTCGACGCGGCTCGTCACGTCCTCGAAGGTCAGGACACCCAGCTCCTCGCGTCCCTCTCGTGCCGAGAACTCGAAATGGCGTCCATTGGTCATCCGGAGCATCACCTTCCGGTCGCGTCCCTCGCGCAGGGCCCGGGACAGATGCTCCTCCGCATAGGCGTAATCGCGCTGGGTCAGCAGGCCGCTCGCCACGCCGCGCATCAGAAGCGCCTTGAGCGTGCGGCCGAACAGGGCCTCGGCCGATTTGAAGCCGAGCATTTCAGCCGCCTGCGCATTGCTGACGACCACCCGTTCCTGCGGATTGAACATCACCAGCCCGTGCGGCATCGTGTTCAGCGCGCGGTCGAACCGCTGCGCGAGGTTGCGCGAGCGGCGGCCCTGGATGATGGCGTCGAACAGCACAGTGCGCACGCTATCCGACATCTTCTTCAGCACGAAGATGAAGGGAATGAGGTAGAGACCGAGGATCACATACTCGATCTCGAACTTGAGGATCATGCCGAGCGCCATCGGCAGCACGACGACCAGTGCCTGCAGCAGCACCATCGTCCGCGAGCCGTAGTTCCGGCCGACGATCGTGATCGTCGATCCGGTGACCACGGCAATTGACGCGATCTCGGCGAAAACATCAGGCTTCAGATAGATCGCGACGAAACAGAAAAGCCCCATGATCAGGGCCTGGAGGAACCCCCAGATCAGGTAGTTCAACTCCCACTTTTCCGCGTCCTTCGCGGTCTCGATGTTGGCCGCGCGACCTTTGATGATGCCCAGATAGCGAAGAACGCCGGCAACCAGCAGCGCGAAGGCAAATCCCAGATAAACCGGTTCGTTGGACGACAGATAGGCAAGATAGGCAATCAGGCAGTGGCTTGCGCCACCGACGAGCAAAATCGTCGGCTCGTTGAACAACGACCGAACAAAGCCGACATACACGTCTTCCGGAATGCTGTTTTTGCTGTTCTTCACCGCATGAGCCCGATTGACAGGCCCAGAAATGGCACAACAGCATTAAGAAAGCTTTATGTTATCCGGCTCCGACAAATCCGGCTAAGAACCAGCCGGTTACTCTGCCGCCTTCAGTGCAGTCCCCTGATCGTCGCCGTCCTCAAGCCGGGCAACGAGGCGCGCGCGCTCCTGTTCGGCCTTCCGGACATTCGCTTCCTTGACGTGCCCGAACCCGCGCATGAGCGCCGGCACGCTTGCGAGCGCCGCCGCGGCGTCCAGCCGCTGCGGCGACAGGAGGCTTTCGATGCGGTCGAGATCGCCCTCGTAGTCGGCAAGAAGCCGCCGTTCCATGCGACGCTCCGCGGTGCGGCCGAAAACGTCGAACATCGTGCCCCGCAGCCCCTTCATGCGGGCCAGGATGCGGAAACCGGTCATCATCCAGGGGCCGAAGCTGGATTTCCGCGCCACGCCATCGGCGTCCCGCCTGCCGAGAATGGGCGGAGCGAGATGAAACTCCAGCTTGTCATAGCTTTCGAACTCGGCGGCGAGCTGTCTCCGGAAGGCGCCATCCGTATAGAGCCGCGCCACCTCGTATTCGTCCTTGACCGCCATCAGCTTGAACAGGCTCCGGGCGGCCGCCTCCGTCACGACGGTCGAGCCGGGAACGGCCCGGTCCTCCGCCGCGCGCAGGCGCGCAATGCGCGCCCGGTATCGTTCGGCATAGGCCTCGTTCTGATAGTCCGCCAGGAACGCGCCGCGCCGCGCGACGATCTCGTCCAGCGTCTGCGACAATGCGGGACGGGTCTCGCCGTCTGCCCCCCTGGCGACGAGGTCCTGCACGAAGGCCGGATCGTGCCCGGCGCGCCGGCCCCACCGGAAGGCGGCAAGGTTCATCTGCACGGACTGGCCGTTGAGCGTTATCGCCTTCTCGACGGCCTCCGCTGAAACCGGAAGCCCGCCCAGCTGATAGGCCATTCCGAGCATGAACATGTTCGCCCCGACCGAATTGCCGAACAGCACGCTGGCGGCCCGCGTGGCGTCGAAGAAATGCGCCCTGTGCTCGCCCGCGGCGGCGCGCACCGCCTTCTTGAGGCGTTCGACCGGCAGGGAGAAATCCGCGGAGCGCGCAAAATCGCCCGGCATGACCTCAGCCGTGTTGGCCATGAACAGCGTGTGCCCCTCGCGCGCCGAGGCCAGCACCTTCTTGGTGCCGGACACGACGAGGTCGCAGCCGAGGATCAGGTCCGCCTCGCCCGCCGAGACGCGGATGGCGTGGATGTCGTCCGGTGTCCTGGCGATGCGCAGATGCGTGAACACCGCGCCGCCCTTCTGCGCGAGGCCGGCCATGTCGATGATGCCGGCGCCCTTGCCCTCCAGATGCGCCGCCATGCCGACGAGCGCCCCGACGGTGACGACGCCGGTGCCGCCGATCCCGTCGACCACGGCGGACCAGCCGCGCTCGAGCGCAAACAGCGTCGGCTCAGGCACTCCTTCCAGCGGGTCATCGGCCCCGCCCGCGCCCTTCGCCTTCTTCAGCCTGGCGCCATGCACGGTCACGAAGGACGGGCAGAACCCCTTGACGCAGGAGAAATCCTTGTTGCAGCTCGACTGGTCGATGCGCCGCTTGCGGCCGAACTCCGTTTCCAGCGGCTGAAGGGACACGCAGTTGGATTTGACGCCGCAATCGCCGCAGCCCTCACAGACCAGTTCGTTGATGAAGACCCGCTTGTCCGGGTCGGGAAACGTGCCGCGCTTGCGCCGGCGGCGCTTCTCGGCCGCGCATGTCTGGTCGTAGATCAGGACCGTGACGCCTTCCAGCTCGCGCAGGTCGCGCTGCACCCGGTCCAGCTCGTCACGATGGTCGATGGTGGTGCCGGAGGGGAAACTGACCGTGCCGGCATATTTCTCCGGCTCGTCGCTGACGACGGCGATCCGCGAAACGCCTTCCGCCCGCATCTGCTCCGCGATCATGCCGACCGTCAGCCCGCCTTCGTGCGGCTGGCCGCCGGTCATCGCAACGGCATCGTTGAACAGGATCTTGTAGGTGATGTTGGCACCGGAGGCGATGGCGAAGCGGATCGCCATGCTGCCGGAGTGATTGTAGGTCCCGTCGCCGAGATTCTGGAAGAAATGCTTGCGCGTGGAGAACGGCGCCTGGCCGACGAATTGCGCCCCCTCGCCCCCCATGGCGGTGAAGCCGACATTCGAACGGTCCATCCAGGTCGCCATGAAGTGGCACCCGATGCCGCCTCCGGCGATCGACCCCTCGGGAACGTTGGTCGAGGTGTTGTGCGGGCAGCCGGAACAGAAGAAGGGCGTCCGGGAACCGACATCCGCCGTGTCGGCGAGCATCGCCTGGAACTGGCGCAGCCGCGTCACATGCGCGGAGATCTCTTCCGACGGACCGACCACCCTGAGAACGCGCTCGCCGATGGCGATGGCGATCTCGTTGGGATCGAGTGCAGCCGTCGGCGCGAACAGGCGTCCGCCCTTCTCGTCAGCCTTGCCGATGATCTCCGGCTGGTTGGCGGTGCCGTAGAGGTTCTCACGCAGCTGCACCTCGATCAGCGAACGCTTCTCCTCGACGACGATGACGAGATCCAGCCCCTGCGCGAAGGCGCGCATGTGCTGGAGATCGAACGGCCACGGACAGGCCACCTTGAACAGGCGGATTCCGAGCGTCCGGGCGCGGGCCTCGTCGATGCCCAGATCGTCGAGCGCCTTGCGCGTGTCGAGATAGCTCTTGCCGAGCGTGACGATGCCGATCCTGGCCTTCGATCCGCCCGTGTAGACGATGCGGTTGAGCTTGTTCTCATGCACGAAGGCCGCCGCGGCGGCGCGCTTGAAATCGTAGAGCCGCGTCTCCTGGCCGAGCATGTTGATTTCGTTGCGGATGTTGAGGCCGCCGGGAGGCATGTCGAACTCCGGGCGGATGATGTTCAGCCGGTCGAGCGACACATCGACGGCGGCTGTCGATTCGATGTTGTCCTTCACGCATTTGATGGCGGACCAGGTGCCGGCGAAACGCGACAGGGCATATCCGTAGAGACCGTAGTCGACCAGTTCCTGCACGCCCGCCGGGTTGAGGATCGGGATCATCGCATCGACGAAGGCAAACTCGCTGGCATTCGCCACGGTCGAGGATTCGGCCGTATGGTCGTCGCCCATAAGCGCCAGAACGCCGCCATTCTTCGCCGAACCGGCCTGGTTGGCATGCCGCAACACGTCGCCGCTGCGGTCGACCCCCGGCCCCTTGCCGTACCAGACGGAGAACACGCCGTCATATTTCCCGTCGCCCAGAAGACCAGCCTGCTGGGACCCCCAGCAGGCTGTCGCAGCCAGTTCCTCATTGAGGCCCGGCTGGAAGACGACATCGGACGCCTCGAGCGATCTCCTTGCCTTCCAGAGCTGCTGGTCGAGGCCGCCGAGCGGCGAGCCGCGATAGCCGGAAACGAAGCCTGCCGTGTTCAGGCCCTCCCGCCTGTCGCGCTCGCGCTGCATCAGGAGCATGCGCACGACGGCCTGCGCGCCGGAAACGAAGATGCGTTCCTTGCTGAGGTCGTACTTGTCGTCGAGCGCGACGTCATGCAGCGTCATATACGGTATCCTCCTTAGCGGGCAGCGGCTTCGAAGGCGCTCCCGCCAGGGCAGTTTTCTATTGGCACCGCACCGCGTCAAACGAAATCGCGGCGTTTGTGATAATGAGCAGGTCCATCGTCACGCGCGCCGTCCGGTGACACCCCATGCGCCGGAAGCGCAGGGTTGCGGACGATTCTGCCGCAGTATATCCGCTTCCCCGCATCGCGTATCGAGCAGCCGGGCGGTCTTCCACCAGTCATGTGGGCCGAGCGGCAAAAAAGGCGACTTTTCGCTTCAGGCAACTTTTGCCAAAATCGGAAAGCTGCTAATCAACCGCGCCGGGTAGTGGGCAGGATGGGTAAGTCGGGACACAACCGACGCTTGTCCAGGGGAACGAGCAAGAGGACCGACAATGACCGACAAACAAGTGCCGCGCGCCGTTCGCGCTGGCGGCGGAGGGTCTTGACCCGTGCGCGCAATCGCTTCAACCGTCCGCGCCATATGCGGATTAAACACCCTCGTCGGCAACATCTTCGCCTGGCTATCGCTCGCCATCGTGCTGGTTTGCTTCACGGTCGTCGTGCAACGCTATGTCTTCGCCGTCAGCTTCGTCTGGATGCAGGATCTCTACATCTGGCTGAACGGGGCGATGTTCACCGCCGTCGCCGGCTTCGCGCTTCTGCGCAACGATCACGTCCGCGTCGACATCTTCTACCGCCCCGCCGGCGTGCGCCGCAAAGCCCTCGTCGACCTGATCGGCGTGGTGCTCTTCCTGCTGCCCTTCGCCTGGATCGTGGTTTACTATGGCTGGCCCTTCGTCGAGCGCTCCTGGCGCATCCGTGAGGCGTCCGCCAATGTCGGCGGCATGCCCGGCCTGTTCGTGCTGAAGACCTTCATCCTCGCCTTCGCCGTCCTGATCGCCCTGCAGGGCATCGCCATGATCCTGCGTTCGATCCTGGTCCTGACGGACAACGAGAGCCTGCTTCCCCAGAAGCTGCGCTATCAGAACGAAACCGACGCGCAGCCGGAGGCGAACGTCTGATGGATCCGGTTCTCATTGGCGAGCTTCTCGCGGGGCTCATGTTCTTCGGCATCATCGGCTTCCTGCTTCTGGGTTTTCCCGTCGCCTTCACGCTTGCCGGCGTCTCCCTGATGTTCGGCGCCGTGGGCATGTGGCTCGGCGTGTTCGACCCCTCCAATTTCGGCAGCCTGGCGAACCGCTACATCGGCTACATGACCAACGAGGTCCTCGTCGCGGTCCCGCTGTTCATCTTCATGGGCGTGATGCTCGAGCGTTCGAAGATCGCCGAGCAACTGCTTCTGACCATGGGCAAGCTGTTCGGCAATCTGCGCGGCGGCCTCGGCATGTCCGTCATCGTCGTCGGCGCGCTGCTCGCGGCTTCCACCGGCGTCGTGGGCGCCACCGTCGTCACCATGGGGCTGATCTCGCTGCCGGCGATGCTGCGCGCCAACTACGATCCCAAGCTCGCCACCGGCGTCATCTGCGCGTCCGGCACGCTCGGCCAGATCATCCCGCCATCGACCGTCCTGATCTTCATGGGCGACATGCTGTCGGGCATCAACGCACAGGTCCAGATGGCCAAGGGCAATTTCGCGCCCGTGCCCGTTTCCGTCGGCGACCTGTTCGCGGGAGCGCTCCTGCCCGGCCTGCTGCTGGTCGGCCTCTATCTCGGCTGGACCATCCTGAAGGCGATCTTCGATCCCGCCTCCTGTCCCGCCACCCCCGTCAGCAAGGAAGACAGGAAAGCCCTGCTCGGCGAGATCGCCACGGCGCTCGTTCCGCCGCTCCTGCTCATCATGGCGGTGCTCGGCTCGATCCTCGGCGGCATCGCAACACCGACCGAGGCGGCGTCGGTCGGCGCGGTCGGCGCCATGGTGCTGGCGGGCCTGCGCTGGCGCCTGTCATTCCAGGTGCTGCGCGAGACGGCCATCGCCACCGCATCCATCACCTGCATGGTGTTCATCATCCTGTTCGGCGCGTCGGTGTTCTCCATCGTGTTCCGCCTGATGGGCGGCGACAACCTGGTGCATGAGTTCCTGGCCAACCTGCCGGGGGGCACGCTCGCCGCCGTGGCGGTGGTGATGCTCATCATGTTCCTGCTGGGCTTCATCCTCGACACGTTCGAGATCATCTTCATCGTGATCCCGATCACCGCGCCGATCCTGCTCGCGCTCGATGTCGATCCGGTGTGGCTCGGCGTGCTGGTCGGCGTGAACCTGCAGACCTCGTTCCTGACGCCGCCTTTCGGCTTCGCCCTGTTCTATCTGCGCGGGGTCGCGCCTGCCATCGTGTCCACCTCGATGATCTACAGGGGCGTGCTGCCCTTCGTCGCCCTGCAGGTGCTGGCGATCGCCATCATGTTCATGTTCCCCGAGATCGCCACCTGGCTGCCCCGGGCAATCTACAACTGACGGAACGGAAACGAAAAAGCCCGGGTCGATGACCCGGGCTTTTCCTTCTGAAGAGGCCCAGCGCCTAGATCGCCGTGCGTCCTTACGGACGCACAAAGGACAATCTAGATCATAGACTGAGCATCGGAATGACCGAAAACCGGATTCCACTTTTCGGTCCGATGCTCTAGATCTTGAAATAGGCCTCGCGGGCCTTGACGAACGCGCCGTCGGTGCCTTCCGTGCGCGTGCGCACGATGTTCAGCGCCTCGATGAAGCTCTCGGTCGTCTTCTTCGTCAGCGCATCGCCGGAATCGCGCAGCTCGCTGAGGATTTCCGTCGCCGCCTTCGCACCGGCCTCGATGATGTCATCGGGGAACTGGCGGACGGTCACGCCATGCTCGTCGACCAGCGTCTTCAGTGCGCGCGGATCGTTGGCGTAGAAATCGGACGCGACCTGATCATATTCGGCCTGGCAGATGTCCTTGACGATGGCCTGCAGGTCGGACGGAAGTTCCTGATACTTGGCCTTGTTGACCACCAGCTCGGTCGCCAGGCCCGGCTCGACGAAGCTCGGGAAGTAGTAGTTCTTGGCGACCTGATAGAAGCCGAGCGCCAAATCGTTGTAGGGGCCGACGAATTCGGCCGCGTCCAGCGTGCCGGACTGCAGCGCCTGGAAGATCTCGCCCGCCGCCATGTTGGTCACGGTCGCGCCGAGCTTCTCCCAGACGCGGCCGCCGAGGCCCGGCGTGCGGAAACGGAGACCCTTGACCGAATCGAGGCCCGTCAGCTCGTTGCGGAACCAGCCGCCGGCCTGTGTGCCCGTATCGCCGGACAGGAAGCCCTGCACGCCGAACTGGTCATAGATCTCGTCCCAGATTTCCTGACCGCCCATGTAGCGCACCCATGCGGCCATCTCGCGCGACGTCATGCCGAAGGGCACGCCGGTGAAGAACGACAGGCCGGCGCTCTTGTTCTGCCAGTAATAGGCGGCGCCATGGCTCATCTCGGCCGAACCGTCGATCACGGCGTCGAGCGACTGGAGCGGCGGCACCAGTTCGCCGGCCGCGTAGACCTGGATGGTCAGGCGGCCGCCGGAGGCCGCGGTGATGCGGTCGGCCAGGCGCTGCGCGCCGACGCCGAGACCGGGGAAGTTCTTCGGCCATGTCGTGACCATGCGCCAGGTCTGGTTGCCCTGCGCGATGGCCGGCGTGGCGAGCGCGGCAGCGCTGGCGCCGGCAAGTCCGGCTTTTTTGATGAATGAACGGCGATCCATGAAGTACCTCCCGGGACAATCGCATACGAAAAAAACGGCCGTCGAACGGCCGGATCGATGACCGGTCGCTCGGCCACAAGTGCCCCGCTCCCGGTTGAGGCGCCTATCAATACACGCGGCCACGCATGTGTCTAGGGTGACAGCGCACTGGACCTGTCATTCGTCACCTGTGCGTCTATTCAGGTAAAAATGACTTCAAGCGATTGAATTTCAAATAGTTTTTAAGAATAGCTCCGGCTCTTTCCGTCTTGCGCCTCAACCGCAATTCGTTTGCATACGTTGTTTCAACAGAAAATCCGTGGGCCGCCCGGCGCCGACGAGAGGGCAATGTCGACTTTTGGCTCGGTTGCAGGCAGGCTGCGGATGGAAGACAAAAAGAAAACCCGAGACGACATCGGGGGGAACACATCGCTGGGAGGAACGCATGGCGGGGCTATTGGGCCTTTCACGCCTGATCGACGGTATTAACCGTTTTATAGGCAAGCAAGTTTCGTGGCTCATCCTGGTGGCCGTCCTGGTCTCCGCCTATAATGCCACCGTTCGCTTTGTCGGCGACGGGCTGCCCGCCTATCTGCCCATCCCCCGGGCCTCCAACAGCCTGCTCGAGCTGCAATGGTATCTTTACGGCACCGTTTTCATGCTTGCGGCCGCCTATACGCTGCTGCGCAACGAGCACATCCGCATCGACATCGTCTCCAGCTTCTTTTCCAAACGCACACGCGACTGGGTCGACCTGTTCTGCCATATCTTCTTTCTCCTGCCTTTCGTCACCCTGCTCACCTGGCTGAGCTGGCCCTGGTTCCACCGGTCCTTCGTTTCAGGCGAGATTTCCGCGAATGCGAGCGGCCTCATCATCTGGCCGGCCAAGTTCATGGTTCTTGCCGGCTTCGTGCTGCTGACGGCACAGGCCCTGTCGGAGATCGTCAAGCGCATCGCCGTGCTCCGCGGCCTGATCGACGAGCCCAATCCGCAGCATGCCCTGCACCCCGCGGCGGAAGCGGCGATCGAGATGGAGGATAAGGGCCGTGATTGATCTGATCGCCCACAACCTCGCGCCGATCATGTTCGTCAGCGTGATGGCGATGCTGCTGATCGGCTATCCAGTCGCCTTCACACTTGCTGCGGGCGGACTGCTGTTCTTCGTCATCGGCGTCGAGGTTTCGCACATCTCCAGCGAGATCCGCCTGTTCTGGCCGCTGCTCCAGTCGCATCCCGAGCGCATCTACGGGATCATGTACAACGACACGCTGCTGGCCATCCCCTTCTTCACCTTCATGGGACTGATTCTAGAGCGCTCGCGCATGGCCGAGGATCTGCTGGACACGATCGGCCAGCTGTTCGGCCCGGTGCGCGGCGGCCTTGCCTACGCGGCCGTGCTCGTCGGCGCACTGCTGGCCGCCACCACCGGCGTCGTCGCCGCCTCGGTGATCGCCATGGGGCTGATCTCGCTGCCCATCATGATGCGCTACAACTACAATCGGGGCTTCGCATCGGGCACCATCGCCGCCTCCGGCACGCTCGCCCAGATCGTGCCGCCATCGCTGGTCCTGATCGTGATGGCCGATCAGCTCGGCCGTTCGGTTGGCGACATGTATATCGGAGCGCTTTTCCCCGCGCTCATCATCATCGCCGCCTATTGCCTTCTGGTGTTCTGCGTGACGCTGATAAAGCCGCACTGGGCGCCGGCCTTACCACCGGAGACCCGCACGCTGGGCGGGGGCGTTCTCTCGCTGATCCTGCTTCTCGCAGCCGCCGTGCTCGTCTATCTGGTCACTTATCACACCGTCTTTTCGCAGATGCGCGGCGAGGTGCGGCTTGTCTGGGCGGCGACTTCCGCGACAGCCATGGCGCTCGGTTTCAGCCTGGCCAACCGCTACCTGAAGCTCGGCATCCTGTCGCGGCTTGCCGAGCAGGTGGTGATCGTGCTCTTCCCGCCGCTGGCGCTGATCTTTCTCGTGCTCGGCACGATCTTCCTCGGCATCGCCACCCCCACGGAGGGCGGCGCCATGGGCGCGACCGGCGCCCTGGTTCTGGCTCTCGTGAAAAGAAGGCTCTCCCTCAGCATCCTCAAGCAGGCGCTCGATGCGACGACCAAGCTTTCCGCCTTCGTCATGTTCATCCTGATCGGCGCGCGCGTTTTCGGCCTGACCTTCTACGGCATCAACGGCAATGAGTGGATCGAGGAGCTGTTGCTGCAACTGCCGGGCGGCGAAACCGGTTTTCTGCTGGCCGTGACCATCATCGTCTTCATCCTGGGCTGTTTCCTGGACTTCTTCGAAATCGCCTTCATCATGGTGCCGTTGCTGGTGCCGGCCGCCGAAACGCTCGGCATCGACCTGATCTGGTTCGGCGTGATCCTGGGCATCAACCTCCAGACATCGTTCCTGACGCCGCCTTTCGGCTTCTCCCTGTTCTATCTGCGCTCCATCGCGCCCATGCATGAATGGAAGGACCGGGTTTCCGGCCGCGTCCTGCCGCCGGTGAAGACCACCGAGATCTACAAGGGCGCGGTGCCCTTCATCATCATCCAGTTCCTGATGATCCTGCTGGTCATCGCCTTCCCCGGCCTGGTCACGCACTACAAGAAGACCGGAACCACCGATCCGAACAGCATCGAGATCATCGTGCCCCCATTCGGCCAGAGCGACGGGCAGCCGGGCTTCGGCCTGCCCGGCGGTCTGGGCGGGTCGCCCTTCGGCGCGCCGCCGGGACAATCCGGCAATGGCGGGGGGCTGCAACTGCCGGGCCTCGGAGGGCTGCCGCCGATCGGCAACCCCGCCGTTCAGGACGGGAACGCCCCTGCCCCGGACGGCGCCGCCACCGACCAGCCGAACCCGCCGCAGCCGGACCTGAGCCAGCCGCCGAGCTTCAACTGACGACGGGCAAGAAAAAACCCCAGGACGTGCGTCCCGGGGTTCCTCAAAGGCGTATCTCGGTCGTTCCGATATCCCGTCAACTTGTCCGGATCAGAGCTTGCCGGCGCGCTGCTGGATCATCATGAACGTGTCGAAGGTGTATTCGGAGATCTGCGCCCACAGATAGGCGTCCTTCTTGAAGGCCAGCTGATTGTCGTAGATCTTCTTGAAGACGGCGTTCGACGCGTTGATCTCGTTGTAGGTCTCCATCGACGCATTGTAGCAGGCCTCCAGGATTTCCTGGCTGAACGGCCTGAGCTGGGCGCCATCGGCCACGAGCTGCCGCAGGGCCTGCGGATTCTTGTAGTCGTAGCTCGCCATCATGTCCGCATTGGCGGCACGGCAGGCGGCGTCGAGGATCATCTGGTAGGACTTGGGCAGTTCCTCCCATTTCGCCTTGTTGAACAGGGCATGCAGGACGGGCCCGCCTTCCCACCAGCCGGGATAGTAGTAGTACTGCGCGACCTTGTTGAAGCCGAGCTTCTGGTCATCGTAGGGCCCGACCCATTCGGATGCATCGATCGTGCCCTTCTCGAGGGCCGGATAGATATCGCCGCCGGCGATCTGCTGCGGCACCACGCCCAGCTTCTCGATGATCTTGCCGCCCATGCCGCCGATGCGCATCTTCAGGCCCTTGAGATCCTCGAGCGTGTTGATCTCCTTGCGGAACCAGCCGCCCATCTGCGCGCCGGTATTGCCGCAGGGAAGACCGTAGAGGCCCTGCGTGGCATAGAACTCGTTGATCAGCGTGTTGCCTTCGCCATAGTAGAACCAGGCGTTCTGCTGGCGATAGTTGAGGCCGAACGGGATGGCCGTCGCGAGAGCATATGTGGGGTCCTTGCCCCAGTAGTAATAGGATGCCGTGTGCGCGATCTCGACGGTTCCGGCCGAGGCGGCATCGGCAGCCTGAAGGCCGGGCACGATTTCGCCTGCCGCGAACACCTGGATCTCGAAATTGCCGTCGGTCGCTCCCTTGACGAAATCGGCCATGGTCTCGGCGGCGCCGTAGATCGTGTCCAGCGCCTTGGGGAACGACGATGTGCAGCGCCAGGTGATCTTCGGCATCGATTGAGCGATGGCTGGCGTGGCGAGCGCCGAAGCGGCGGCGACACCGGTGCCGGCCAGCCCCGCATTCCTGATGAATGTTCTGCGGTCCATGGTTTCTCCTCCCACTTGTGAACCGTTCGTCGCGACGCGACATTGCGCCCGACCGATGGATAGCGCCGGACACGGCCTCGCTCTTCGCGTTGTTCCGTGTCGGACACTGCATGCATCAATGCATGCATGCCGGTTCAAGTCCAGCAGACTTGAGGCGCTTGCGACCAATGTAGGAGACGCCTCGAAACCCCTTGCGGAGGCTTAGGAAAGTGGTTGGATCGCCACTCGTCCATCGGGCCCCGCAAAGGGCGATCCGGCCGATCGACGGAGCGGCGGACGAACCGAAAACCGGATTCCACTTTTCGGTCCGATGCTCTAGGAATGACGGTATCAACCCGCACCAGCGTGACCACGGAAAGTCGGAACCACCATGCACCATCCTCTCGTCGCCGTTTCCACCGACGCCAAGGATTTCGAGAACTACACCTGGCACGCAGCCCCGCAGCAATATCTGGATGCGGCATTGTCCGTCGCCGGTGTCCTGCCCGTCCTGGTGCCGGCGCTCGGCGAGAAGATCGACCTCGACAGCCTGCTTGCCTCCGTCGACGGCGTGATGCTGACGGGCTCCAAGTCGAACGTCTACCCGGCGCTCTACGGCGGCGAGGCCAGCGCGGAGAACGGCCCCTACGACCATGCTCGCGATGCGACCACCCTGCCCCTGATCAGGAAGGCGATCGAGCGCGGGGTTCCGCTGCTGGCCATCTGCCGCGGCATTCAGGAACTCAATGTCGCGCTCGGCGGCACGCTGGCGACCGAGATCCAGGAGCGCGAGGGTTCCCTCGATCACCGCGCGCCGCAGAGCGACGTTCAGGACGAACGCTTTGCCATCCGCCATCCGGTCCGGGTCTCGCCTGCGGGCTGTTTCGCGTCGATCTTCGGACCGGGCGATATCCAGGTGAACTCGGTCCACCGTCAGGGGATCGGCGAAAGGGCGCCGCGCCTGCAGGTCGAGGCTGCGGCGAGCGATGGAACGATCGAAGCCGTTTCCGTGAAGGACGCGGCGGCATTCGCCGTCGGGGTGCAATGGCATCCCGAATACTGGGCGGCGAGCGACGAGAACTCGGCGCGCATCTTCCGCGCCTTTGGCGATGCCGTGCGCGCCCACGCCGCCGCGCGCAGCAGTGGCGGCCTCCCCGCGAGAACCGCCGCAGGGTAACGCGAACGGGAAAGGACAGGGAGCGCGCTGCCGTCGAATCAGGGTGCTGCTACTCGTTCAGGCTTAGGCTCAGCATTGCCCTGGCGGGCCGGATCGATTCGTAGGCGACGCCATCGGCGGCGAAGAACTCCACCACCGGCTGGCCCTGTTCTCCAAGGAACATGACGGCGCCGTCGCCGTCATCCTGCCAGTAGCGCACCTCGGCCAGCGCCGGCAGGGTTTCCGGGCAGGCATCGGTGAGGCGCAGCTCCGCACGCTGCATCGGCGGAACCGGCGCCATCGTGACGGCGCATCCGAGATCCGCACCGGCTCTCGCCAGCGTGAAGACGCGCTGACCGGCGCTCTCCGCAACCCTGGCCGAACCTGCCGGATCCGAAACAGGGTTCGCACCGTCCGCTGCATCCAGCGACAGATATCCGGCGGACCCCATCAACCCCAGCGCCAATGCGCCCGAGACCAGAAACCTCATTACAACCCTCGCGCGATAAATACGAAACGCACTGTGCGGCGAAGGCCTTAACTAAGTGCTAACGCTCCGGCCCGAAACCGGCCTCTGCCGAGACCCGGAATGCCTGCCGGAACGGCCTGCCGTCGGCGGGCCGTCTCAGCGGCTCACATGGACGGTCTCCGCAACCGGCGTGAGCGGCTTTCCGTCCGTGAACCACGCAACGAGATTGTCGGCCAGAAGATCCGCCATCGCCTCTCGGGTGGCGACCGACGCCGAACCGATATGCGGCAGCAGCGAGGTGTTCTCCAGCGCAAGAAGCGCCTCGGGCACATGCGGTTCGTCGGCGAAGACATCGAGGCCGGCCGCGAAGATCGTGCCGTCGGCCAGCGCGGCGATCAGTGCTTCCTGGTCCACCGTGCTGCCGCGGCCGATATTGACCAGGACACCATCGGCGCCCAGCGCGCGCAGAACCTCTGCGTTGACCGCCCTCGCTGTGGAGGCTCCCCCCGGGGCGACGTTGATCAGCGTGTCGACGGCGCCGGCGAGGCCGAGAAGGCTGTCGTGATAGGCATAGGGGACGCCTTCGACCTGACGGCGGTTGTGATAGGCGATCGGCAATCCGAAGCCTTCCAGCCGCCGGGCGATCGCCTGGCCGATGCGCCCCATGCCGAAGATGCCGACGCGCCGCCCCCGCAGCGACCCGCGCGAGAACCGGTAGCCGCCCTCGCGCTCCCAGCGCCCTTCGCGCAGCCAGGCCTCGGCCTTCGGTAGCTCGCGCAGCGTGTTGATCAGCAGGGCGACGGCCGTGTCGGCAACCTCGTCCGTCAGCACGTCCGGCGTGTTGGTGACCATCACGTCCCTGCGTCCGGCATGCGCCGCATCGACGGAATCGTAGCCGACCCCGAAATGCGCGATGACCTCGAGATTCGGCAGTGCATCGATGAAGGCGGCATTTATACTGGTCATGCTGGCGACGCCCCGCACGTCCCGGGCGATCTCGGGTGTGACCAGCGAGGCATCGGCCTTGTCGATTGCAATCAGCCGGAAGCGTTCGTCGATCCGTTTGGCGGCATGCGCGTGCAATGCGCCTGGAACCAGAATGGCGATCCCGTTGGTGTCGGCCAAGGTCAATTCCTCCATGGACTTGGGCAGATGGCGTGCAGGACGCCGATGAATTCAGCGCTCGACCGGCTTGCCGGCCGACTGGCGCACATGCAGCTCGGGCTTGATCAGTTCCTGCGCCGGGTTGACGGCGGCACCGTTCAGCCGGTCGAGCAGCACGCGGGCGGCCCGCCGCCCGACATCGCGCTGTCCGTTCCACACGGTCGTGAGCGCCGGCGTGGCGATGGCGGCTTCCTCCAGATCGTCGTAGCCGGTCACCGATATGTCGACGCCCGGCACGAGACCGGCCCGCGCGATGCCGTTCATCAGCCCGATGGCGACGAGATCGTTCCAGCACACCGCGGCGGTCGGCTTGTCCTTCAGGGCCAGGAACGCGCCGGTGATCTCGAAGCCCGCCTGCTTGGTGCGCGGCCCGGGGAACCGCCATTCGGGCTTGATCTCCAGCCCGGCCTTCCCCATCGCGTCGACATAGCCCTGATAGCGGTCGCGGCCCGTCGAGGTCTGGTCCGTGCCCCCGATCATGGCGATCCGCTTGTGGCCGAGCGAGATCAGGTGGTTGGTGGCGAGCGCCGTGCCATAGGCATCGTCTCCGCGAAATGCCGGCACGCGGGCGCCTTCGACGGAGCGGGCGATGAGCACCACGGGCAGGCCGTTGTCCTCGACCATGCGGATGTCCTGCGCCGGCGTACCGATGGCCGGCGACATGATCAGCCCATCGGCGCCGAGCTGCAGCAGCGTGTCGATGAAGGTCCGCTGCTTCTCCACCTGGTCGTAGTGATTGGACAGCAGGAAGGTCTGGCGGGAGCGATCGAGTTCGGTCTCGATGGAACGCAGGATCTCCGCGAAGAACGGGTTCATGATGTCGTGCACCACGACGCCGATGATGCCCGAACGCGAGGTGCGCAGGCTGGCGGCCCTGCGGTTGTAGATATAGCCGATCTCGCGCGCATGCTCCTTGATGCGCTGCCTCGTCGCGTCGGCCACGAGCGGGCTGTCGCGCAACGCCAGCGACACCGTCGCCGTCGAAACGCCGAGTGCCTCAGCTATCGTCGAAAGCTTGATTTTCTGCGCCAGCTCACCTCTCCCCCAAGGCACCATACCCAGAGCTCGAGCCGGAGCGCCGCGCCGCCATCCGGATGCAGGAAGGACGCTCCGTGGTCGATACCCGGCAAACACGGCCGGACACGGACCAGCTCGCAGTTCTCGGCGGACATCCGGCGCGCCACCTTAAACTGTTTAAGGGTTGCTTATGCCATGCTCGTCGGAAACGTCAACAAGTATGCTGGGCGAAGCGCCAAACCCGACCGAAGAAGCGGATCGGCCTGCCGCGGTGCTGCGGCAGGCCTTGAACGCATGATCCGGTCTCCAGTCGCAAGCGCTGGAGCAGGCCGGATATCGATGGGGTCATTCCGGTTCCGGGGAGATGCCGCGCTGCAGCGCACGAAGCGTGCAAGCCGGCGAAAGGGTCTACGCCTCTTCCTCGACACTTTCCTCATCGTCTTCGAAGGGAACGCCGTTGAGATTGGCCTCGATCTTGTTCAGCAGCCGGGTCAGGGCCCGCTGCTCCTTCTTGTCGAACCCCTTCAGCGCCAGCTTCTCGGTCTTGCGCACCGATTTCTCGATGGAGCGGATCGCTTCCTCGCCGGTGACGGTCAGGTAGACATTGGCCCTGCGACCATCTTCCCCCGAGACGCGTTTCTCGAGAAAGCCCTGGCTGGTCAGGCGATTGATGGTTTTGGTGATGGTGGGGGGACGGACGCCCAGAAGCGTCGCAAGCTGGCTTGGTGTTTGTCCATTCTCGAGAGACAGTGCTAACATGATCTTGTCCTGGCCGGCATAGAAGCCGTGCGCCAAGAGCCGCTCGGCCAGAGCGGTACGTGAAAGTCTCGCGGCCGACTGTAGTAAACCTATCGTCGCGCCCCTGACAGCCTTGGCCATACATTACTCCCCTTTAGCCATCCTCAGCTATTGTGTAGAACGTCCCCTGCGCAACAGAATAGCGGGGTCCCGCGCCTTTGCAACCTAAGATTGACCTTGCACAGACAAATGATAACAAGATAAACTGTTATGATAGCTCCCGTTCAGCCTGTCGCAGCCCATGGTGTGGATAGGCCATGAAACCAGTGATACCCGTCCTTCCACCGGCGCGAACCATCGCCGTCCTGCCGCTCGGGGCAACCGAGCAGCATGGTCCGCATTTGCCTGCCGAAACGGACTGGATCATCGCCGAAGGCATAGCGCTGAAGGTGGAGAAAGCCCTGCCGGCCGGGCTCGACGCTCATTTTCTGCCCGTCGAGAAAGTCGGCTATTCGGTCGAGCACGCCGACTTTGCGCAAACCCGTTCCCTGCCCTTCGACGAGGCGATCGAACGCTGGATCGGCATCGGGGAAGCGCAGAGCAGGGCCGGTGTGCGGAAACTCGTCATACTCAACGCGCATGGCGGCAACTCTCCCCTGATGACCGTCGTCGCGACTGAATTGCGCGTCCGTTTCGGCATGCTCGCCGTGGCGACGAGCTGGACGCGATTCGGGTATCCTCCGGAGCTGGTGTCCGACGAGGAGCGCGCGCTCGGCATCCACGGCGGCTTCATCGAGACGTCGGTGATGCTGGCGCTCCGGCCGGACCTCGTGGCGATGGAGAAGGCTCGCGACTTCGCCTCGGCGCAGACCCGGTTCCGCCGCGACTTCACCCATCTGCGCGCCTACGGGCCGCACGCGTTCGGCTGGATGATGAGCGATCTTTCGCCCGAAGGCGTCGCCGGCAATGCCGCTGCGGCCAGCGCTGAAGCGGGTCATCGCATCATCGACCACGCGGTCGCCGGCCTCGTCGAGCTGCTGATCGATGTCGACCGCTTCGACCTCGCGCATTTCACGCGCTGAACCCGTGCAATCCGTTTCGTCTCCCCTTATATGAGGGTGAGCCAACCAAGCCTTGCGAGAAACCATGTCCGACGCGCAGACCGCCACTCCATCAGAAACCGCGGCGCAGATCCCGGTAACGGTGCTCACCGGATATCTCGGCTCCGGCAAGACGACATTGCTCAACCGCATTCTCACGGAAGACCACGGCAAGCGCTACGCCGTCATCGTCAACGAGTTCGGCGAGATCGGCATCGACAACGATCTCATCGTCGAATCGGACGAAGAGATCTACGAGATGAACAATGGCTGCATCTGCTGCACCGTCCGCGGCGACCTCGTCAGGGTCGTCGAGGGACTGATGCGCCGTCCGGGCCGCTTTGACGCCATCATCGTCGAGACCACGGGCCTGGCCGATCCGGCGCCCGTCGCCCAGACCTTCTTCATGGACGACGATGTGCGCGCCAAGACCAAGCTCGACGCCGTTGTCGCCTTGGTGGATGCCAAGCACCTGCCCCTCAGGCTGAAGGATTCCAACGAGGCCGAGGACCAGATCGCCTTCGCCGACGTGGTCGTCCTCAACAAGACCGATCTGGTGACGCCCGAGGAGCTGGCGACCGTCGAGGCCACTGTCCGCGCCATCAATCCGTCGGCCCGCATCCACCGGACCGAGCGCGCCGGCGTGGCGCTGTCGGACGTGCTCGACCGCGGCGCCTTCGACCTGTCGCGGGCGCTCGACAACGACCCGCATTTCCTCGATCACGACCACCCCGACCATGTCTGTGGTCCCGATTGCGATCATGATCATCACCACCATCACGATCACGATCATCATGGCCACGATCACCATCACCATCATCACGGCGAAGCCTCGCCGATCCATGATGCCGGCGTGAAATCCATCTCCCTGCGGGGCGGCGAGATGGACCCGAAGAAGTTCCTGCCGTGGATCGAGAAGACCACCCAGATGGACGGGCCGAACATCCTGCGCCTGAAAGGCATCGTCGCCTTCGCCGACGACCCGGACCGATTCGTCGTCCAGGGCGTTCACATGATTCTCGAGGGCGACCATCAGCGGGCCTGGAAGGAGGGGGAGAAGCGCGAGACGCGTCTCGTCTTCATCGGGCGCGAACTCGACACGGAACGCCTGACACGCACCTTCGAAGCCTGCCAGGCGTAGATCGTCGTGCGTCCGAATGGACGCCGGCGGCCCAGTCGTAGCGCCAGGCGCCCTCGTGGTTCGGCAAGCTCATCATGAGGGCTGTTCAACCCCTCGCACGCGACACCGTTGCCGCGAGCAAACCGTGCAGTAGCCCTCATCGTGAGCTTGCCGAACCACGAGGGCGCTTGGCAATCGCATCGGCGGCCTGCTACAGCCCGGACGATTTCAGGAGCCCGCCGCATGCCCACAGTCGCCCCCCTCGACCTCGACAGTCACGCCATCACCGTTGCCTGGCTGGATGACATCCCGCATTTCGCGCTGGCCGACGGCGTCGTGCACAGGCTCGATCATGGACACAAATGGGTTGAGGCCCATGACGGCCTGCTCACCGCCTGCCCCGATCTTTCCGAAACGTCGCTTGTCACCGGCGGCGAGGATGGCAGGGTCATGGCCGTTTCGACCGATGGCACGGCCACGCAACTGGCCGAGATCGGCCGCAAATGGGTTACCAGCGTCGCCGCCGGCCCGCAGGGCGCGGTCGGCTTCGCATCCGGGCGGACGGCCTATGTGCGCTTCGCCGATGGCAAGCTGCGCGAGTTCCCGCATCCGCGCTCGGCCGAAGGCCTGGCGTTCGCGCCGAAAGGCATGCGGCTGGCGGTCGCCCGGTACAACGGCGCGACGCTGCATTTTCCCGCCACGGACGGCAAACCGGTCGAGCTGGAATGGGCCGGCGCGCACACGGATGTGAGCTTTTCGCCGGACGGAAAATTCCTGATCACCACCATGCAGGAGAACGCGCTGCACGGCTGGAAGCTGGCCGACGGCAAGCACATGCGCATGGCCGGCTATCCCGCCAAGGTGAAGAGTTTCTCCTGGAGCGCCAAAGGAAAATGGCTCGCCACCTCCGGCGCCCCGGCAGCCGTCGTCTGGCCGTTTCAGGCGAAGGACGGACCGATGGGCAAGGCGCCGCTGGAACTGGGCACGCGCGGCGACACCATGGTCACGCAGGTCTGCTGCCACCGGACCGAGGAGATCGCCGCCATCGGCTATGCCGACGGCATGGTGCTCGCCGCCCGCTTCGCCGACCAGAAGGAAGTGCTCCTGCGGCGCGCGGGCAAGGGCGCCATCACCGCGCTCGCCTGGGACCGGGAAGGCCGGCGTCTCGCCTTCGGCGCCGAGACCGGCGAATGCGGTGTGGTCGACATCGCCGGCTGATCGAGGGCCACCGGCCGGCTTGCAGCGCACGGCGCTTTCGATAAGCTCCATCCTGAATCAGGGAGGCCGCGATCCGAATGCCAAGCCGACTTCATGCACCACGGAAGCGGCCGGCTGTGTCGTGCAACTGACGCGAAAGACCTATCAGGAACTGCTGCGGCTGGCCCGCCGCCATGCCTATGCGCGCCATGACGCGGATGACCTGCTGCACGATGCGCTGATTGCGGCAATCGCCGATGGGCGGGAACCGGGCGCCGTCAACCGCGCCTGGCTCAACGGCGTCATGCGCAACATCAACGCCATGAACCTCCGCACCCGGGGGCGGCGTCAGAGACGCGAGACCACAGTGGCAACCCTGCCACCCGCGCCACCGGAGCCCCGCGCGGACCCGCGCACGCTGATGGGCGGCCTGCCGCCTTCCCTCGCCATCGTCGCGCTCCTGGCCTTCACCGGCCACACACGAGCCGAGATCAGGCACCTGCTGCGCATTTCCGACGACGCGCTGCGCCAGCGCATTTCTTCCCTGCGGAAAACGCTTTCGGGCCGCGCTTCGGCGGCCGGCGGAGAATGGAATTGCGGCCGGGAACCGATGCTGGCCTTCGGCGCGATACGCCGATCCCTGCTCCCCTTCGTCCGCAAGGCGGACATCCTGCTCGCCAGCCACGACCCCGACGGGCATCTGTTTGCGATAAAAATTCCGCGCCCGGCTCACAAACAGGCAAGCGGCGGCAACAGATCATCGGAACGCAACCCGTAACCTCAAGGAACACACATGCTTTCGAAAACGCGCATCGGCAATATCTGCTTCTACGTCAACGACATCGACCGCACGGAAAAATTCTACCGAGACGTCATGGGCCTTCAGGTCCAGAGAATGGAAGCCGAGAAGGACGAAGGCGACTGGCTCCTGGCGTCCATCGAGAACAATGTGGACCTGATCTTCTTCAAGGCCGAATGCAAGCCGGGCAACTCGCCGATCATCGTGTTCGACCTCAACGAGGGCGGCATCGACGATATGGTCAGCGATCTGGCGCGGCAGGGCGCGACCATCGTCACCCCCGTAAGCCACGCGCCGGGCGGCTGGTCGGCGGAGTTCGCCGATCCGGACGGCCACGTGATCTCGCTTTACCAGGATGCCGCCGCGTCCAGAAGCAGACGCTGACGGCCCCCGGCACGGCCTCAAACCACGAGCACGACCCGAAGGTCGTTGACATTCGTGCCGGTCGGCCCCGGCACGAAAAGGTCTCCCAACGCGTCGAAGGCGCCCCAGGCATCGTGCGCGGCAAGCAGCGCCTTCGGGTCCTGCCCGACGGCGCGCAGGCGTGCAATGCTCGTCTGGTCGGCGAAGGCACCGGCATTGTCCTCCGAACCGTCGATCCCGTCCGTGTCGGCGGCGAAGGCGGAGACACCATCCACGCCGTCGATGCCATGCGCCAGCGCCAGCAGGAACTCGCTGTTGCGCCCGCCGCGTCCCCCGTCCGCGCGGATGGTGACCGTCGTTTCTCCACCCGAGAGCATCACGACCGGCTTCGCGAAAGGCCGGCCGCGCGTGGCGATCTCGCGGGCGATGGCCGCATGGACGCCGCCCACTTCACGCGCCTCGCCCTCGATGGCGTCGGACAGGATAACCGCGGGCACGCCCTGCTTTTCCGCCGCCCGCGCCGCCGCCTCCAGCGACCGCGCCGCCGAGGCGATCACATGCACCTTATTGCCGGCGAACCTCGGATCGCCGGGCGCCGGGGCATCGGCCTCGGGCGAGGCGAGATGCGCCATCACGGCCGGCGGCAGGGTCATTCCATAAGCGCGCACGATGTCGAGCGCATCCTGGCGGGTCGCGTCGTTGGGAACCGTCGGTCCCGATGACACCAGGGCCGGATCATCGCCGGGTATATCGGAGACGACGAGCGAAACGACCCGCGCCGGATGGGCCGCCGCCGCGAGACGCCCGCCCTTGATGGCGGAGATGTGCTTGCGCACGGTGTTCATCGCGGAGATCGGTGCGCCTGAGGCAAGCAGTGCCCGGTTGACGGCGATCTCGTCCGCGAGCGTCAGCGTGCCGGCCGGCGCCGGCAGCAGGGCCGACCCGCCGCCGCACACGAGGGCAATCACCAGATCGTCCGCGGTCAGGCCGTCGACCAGCTTGAGAAGGCGCTGCGCTGCCACAAGGCCGGCCTCGTCGGGCACGGGATGCGATGCCTCGGCGACCTCGATGGAGCGCGTCGGCGCGCCATAGCCATAGCGGGTCACCACAAGCCCCTCGAGCGGACCGTCCCAGGCGGCCTCGAGCGCCTGCGCCATCTGCGCGGCACCCTTGCCGGCCCCGACGACGATCGTGCGCCCCTTCGGCCTCGCAGGAAGAAAGTCGCCGATCACCGCCGCCGGATCGGCGGCCGCAACCGCCGCTTCGAAAAGGCTGGTGAAGAATGCCCGTCGATCAAATGCCCCGCTCAATGCTGTCCCCCTGCCCTACAGTTCGCTCTTCAGCGCCTCCCCCGCGACGTAGGTTTCCACCACGGCGCGGTCGTCGCCGAGCGTCTGTAGCACAAAAAGCTCCTCCGCCAGACCTTTCGCGCGCTCCATCCGCAGCGCCATGGCGGGCGTCGCCCGCGCGTCGAGCACGACGAGATCGGCATCCGTTCCAGCATCCAGCGTGCCGATCCGGTCCGACAGGGACAAGGCTTCGGCATTGCCCCGGGTGATATGCCAGAAAGAGGCGAACGGATTGAGCTTCTCGCCGTTGAGCGCGATGACCTTGTAGCCCTCGTCCATGGTCTTGAGCATGGAATAGCTGGTGCCGCCGCCGACATCCGTTGCCGTGGCGATCCGCAATGACTTGGTCCGCTTGCGATAGCGCTGGTAGTCGAACAGGCCGGACCCGAGGAAAAGGTTGGAGGTGGGGCAGAAGACCGCCACGGAGCCGGTGTCGGCCAGCGCGTCGGCTTCACGTTCGGATAGGTGGATGCAATGCCCGAGAAGCGCCTTCGGTCCCAGCAGGCCGTAGCGCTCATAGATGCCGGTATAGTCCGGCGCGTCCGGATAAAGCTCCCCGGTAAAGGCGATCTCGTCGTGGTTCTCCGACAGATGCGTCTGCATGTGCAGGTCCGGAAACTCGCGCATCAGCGCGCCCGCCATCTCGAGCTGCTCTGGCGACGAGGTGATGGCGAAGCGCGGCGTGACCGCATAGTGAAGCCGCCCCTTGCCATGCCAGTCGGCGATCAGCGCCTTCGTGTCGTCATAGGAGGATTGCGGCGTGTCGGTCAGCCCCTCCGGAGCGTTGCGGTCCATCATCACCTTGCCGCCGACGACGCACATCCTGCGGCCGAGCGCCTCTGCGAAGAACGCCTCCGCGCTCTCCTTGTGCACCGAGCAATAGGCGGCGACGGTGGTCGTGCCGTTGCGCAGCAGCTCGTTGAGGAACAGGCGGGCGATGCGCCGCCCGTGCTGCAGGTCACGGAATTCCGTCTCCTCGGGAAAGGTGTAGTCGTTGAGCCAGTCGAGCAGTTCGGCGCCATAGCTGGCGATCATCTGCATCTGCGGGAAATGCGCATGCGCGTCGATGAAGCCCGGCAGGATCAGGTGCGGGCGATGGTCGACCGTCTCATGGCCGGGCGCGGCGCGCGCCGAGACGTCGGCAAAGCCGCCCGAAGCAGCAATCACGCCATCCTCGATCAGCACGGCGCCGTCTTCCTCGTAGGAATAGGCGCCGTGATCCTCCATGCTTTTCGGCTCCGCATGGAACGTCAGCAGGCGTCCACGGATCAGCGTCTGGACCATTGGCTAGCGGGCCTCCTCGAACCAGGTGACGAGCAGGCGGCGCTCGCCCTCGGTGATGCCCGACACGTTGGCGGGCGGCATGGCATGGCTGCGGCCGGCCTGCAAGTAGATCTCGCGCGCCTGCGCGGCGATTGCCGCGTCGCTGTCGAGGATCACGTTCTTCGGCGCGGCGTGAATGCCCTCATAGCCGGGTTCGGCCGCGTGGCACATGGCGCAGCGACCCATCACCGTGTCGCGCACGGCCGGGAAATGCGTCGAGGCGGCGAAGCGTTCGCCGGCCGCCGAAAGCCTTGTCTCGCCGGTCAGCAC
Organism: Nitratireductor pacificus pht-3B; assembly: GCF_000300335.1. Classification (GTDB taxonomy): domain Bacteria; phylum Pseudomonadota; class Alphaproteobacteria; order Rhizobiales; family Rhizobiaceae; genus Nitratireductor; species Nitratireductor pacificus. The sequence continues at coordinate 35,672 of NZ_AMRM01000015.1, forward strand.
CGCGGGCACGGTCGATAGCCACATGACGATGATGAACAGAACCCCGGCCAGTCCCCAGGTCCAGTGCGGCGTGCCCCGGCGCGCATGAACCGTGTTGAAATAGTGCCGGATCAGGACGCCGATGATGAAGATGATCGAGGCGATCACCCAGTTGAACTGCGTGCCGAACGCCAGCGGGTAGTGGTTCGACAGCATCAGGAAGACCACCGGCAGCGTCAGGTAGTTGTTGTGCAGCGAGCGCTGCTTGGCCTGCATGCCGAGCTTAGGCTCGGGCGTCCTGCCGGCCTTCAGGTCGGCGACGACGATCTTCTGGTTGGGAATGATGATGAGGAACACGTTCGCCGTCATGATCGTCGCGGTGAAGACGCCCAGATGCAGGAAGGCCGCCCGCCCTGTGAACAACTGCGTGTAGCCCCAGCTCATGGCCACCAGGATCGCGTAGAGCACGAGCATCAGGACGGTGTCGCTCCGGCCCAGCGGCGACTTGCACAGGAGATCGTAGAGGATCCAGCCGAGGCCGATCGACGCCAGCGAGATGAGGATGCCCACGGGCGCCGAAACGTCGAGCACGTTGCGGTCCACCAGATAGAGATCGGCCCCCGCATAGTAGACGATGGCCAGCAGCGCGAAACCCGACAGCCAGGTGGCGTAGGATTCCCATTTGAACCAGGTCAGGTGCTCCGGCATCGCCGCCGGCGCAACCATGTATTTCTGGATGTGGTAGAAGCCGCCGCCGTGCACCTGCCATTCCTCGCCCGCGACGCCGTGCGGCAGGCCGGGCCGTTTGGTCAGCCCCAGGTCCAGCGCGATGAAGTAGAAGGACGAGCCGATCCAGGCGATGGCCGTCACCACGTGGAGCCAGCGGACGCCGAAGGCCAGCCAGTCCCACAGAATCGCAAAGTCGTTCATGCTCGTTCCTCATCCAGCAGAGGCCCAAGGTTACGATCTCCCGTATAAACAGAAAGCGGGGATAAGCACGATGACTTTCAAATTTTTCTGGAAAATAATGCCCCCGACCAATCGGGATCGCGCCGGGATCGTACATGGCCTATCTGGACAACATCGCCGTTTTCGTCCGCGTCGTCGAGCTGGGCAACCTGTCGGCGGCTGGCCGCGACATGCGTCTTTCACCGGCGGTCGCATCGAACCGGGTGAAGGAACTCGAGCGGCATCTCGGCGTCCGCCTGTTCAACCGGACGACACGGCAGCTGACGCCGACCGAGCAGGGGCGCGCCTTCTACGAGGGCGCGCGCAAGGTTCTGGACGCCGTGCAGGAGGCCGAAGCCTCGGTCGCCGCCCTTTCCGGTCATCCGCGCGGCATCATCCGCGTCACCGCGCCGCTCGGCATCGGCAAGCGGCTGATCGCCAGCGGCATTCCCGAATTCCGCGACAAATACCCCGAGATCGAGGTGCGGCTGCGCCTGTCCGACCACGAGGTCGACATGATGCGCGAGGGCATCGACGTGGCGTTCAAGCTGGGCATTCTGGAGAATTCCAGCTTCCGCATGCGCGGCATCATGGAGTGCGAGCGCGTCCTGGCAGCCGCACCCGACTATCTGGCGCAGCGCGGCGAGCCGGCGGGCCCTCAGGAACTCGTCGATGGCGGCTATGACTGCCTGATGCTGCGCTTTCCCGGCGCCCGGGAGCATTTCTGGACCCTGCAGACCGGCGACGGCCCGCAGAAGTTCGAGGTCAGCGGCCCCTATGATTCCGACGATGGCGACGTGATCACCGATTGGGCGCTGGCCGGGCATGGCATCGTCAACAAGCCGCGCTTCGAGATAGAGCCCTATCTGCGCGACGGGCGGCTGAAAGTGGTCCTGCCGCAGACGCCACCCGTGCCCGTCCGCCTCGCCGCCCTCTACCCGCACAAGAAATTCCAGGACCCGAAGGTCCGCCTTCTGGTCGATTTCATGACGGCGCGCTGCCAGCGCATGATCGGTGAGATCCTGGCGTGAGCCAACCGCATACGCGGCGCATCAGCCGCTGAGCGCCGCCATGATCTCCGCCGTCGCCAACGCGGCGATCACGGCCGGCCGCTTGTCGCGCACGCGCTCGCCGCCGATCGGCGAGATGAGCCACGCAAGCCGCGTCTCGTCGCCGCCATTCTTCAGATACCAGCTCCTGAACGTCGCCCGTTTGGTCTTCGAGCCGATCATGCCGACATAGGCGGCGTCACCGCGCCCGAGCGCCTCGCTGACAAGCAGGAAATCCAGTGCGTGGTCGTGCGTCAGAACCACAAATGCCGAACCGGGCCGCGCCGTGCGCACGGCGTCCTCGGGGATCGCGGTCAGCATCGTTTCGACGCCGTCCGGAAAATCCGCCAGCGCATCATTGCGCGTCTCGACCACGGTCACCCGCACCGGCAACAGCGCCAGCGCCGCAGCCAGCGCGTGCCCCACATGGCCGCCGCCGAACAGGATCACCTGCGGTCGCGCCAGATCGGCATCTTCCGTCTCCCGCAGCAGCGTCGCCCGCTTGCCGGCGTCGAGGATGTTCAGGTCGAGCACGACCCGGCCGCCGCAGCACTGGCCGATCTCCGGCCCGAGGGGGACATCCAGGGCGCCGCTGGAAAGGTTCCGCTCGATCAGTTCGCGCGCCTTGTCGATCGCCAGGAACTCGAGCTGCCCGCCGCCGATCGTGCCGAAAATCGACGAGAGCGAGACCAGCATCCATGCCCCTTCCTCGCGTGGCGTCGAGCCTTTCGCCTCGCGGACCTCGACCAGAGCCAGGACAGGCGCGGCATCGAGGAAAGCGGCAAGCCTGCCGGCGAGCGCGCTCATTGCCAACTCCCGCGCCCCTTCGCGCCCCCCTCTGGCCTGCCGGCCATCTCCCCCACAAGGGGGGAGATTACGCGTTGGTGGCGGTTCCATCCAACGATTTGCGAAACCGTTTGAAAAAGCCGATCTCCCCCCTTGTGGGGGAGATGGCCGACAGGCCAGAGGGGGGGTCGAAGGATCAAGCGCATATCCATACAACAGCCGCACGACGACGCACGATCTAAGCCCCGGCCCCGGCCCGCATCCGCTCGACTGCCATCAGCACACGCTCCGGCGTTGCAGGCGCATCGAGACGCGGACAGACCCGGTGTCCAGCCACGCTTGCCACCGCGTCGGAGAGCGCGTGCAGCACCGACATGCCGAGCATCAGCGGCGGCTCTCCGACCGCCTTCGAGCGGTTCACCGTGGGTTCGGCGTTCTCCGCCCAGTCGGCCAGCGTCACGTTGAAGATCTTCGGCCGGTCCGAGGCGAGCGGGATCTTGTAGGTGGACGGCGCATGGGTCGCGAGGCGCCCCTTGCCGTCCCAGACCAGTTCCTCCGTCGTCAGCCAGCCCATCCCCTGGACGAAGCCGCCCTCGATCTGGCCGATGTCGATGGCCCGGTTCAGAGACCGGCCGGTCTCGTGCAGGATGTCAACGCGCTCGACCATATATTCGCCCGTCAGCGTATCGACCGAGACCTCGGCGCAGGAGGCTCCATAGGCGAAATAGTAGAACGGACGGCCCCGCCCCTTGTCCCGGTCCCAGTGGATTTTCGGGGTCTTGTAGAAACCAGCGGCAGAGAGCTGCACCCGGGCCATATAGGCTTTTCCGATCAGCTCCGCGAAGGGAATCTCCTGATTGCCGGCCCGCACGCGCCCCGGCAGGAACAGGATCTGATCCTTCGGCACCTCGAAATGCCCGGCGGCGAAATCGACCAGTCGCGCCTTGATCTGGCGTGTCGCGTTCTGCGCCGCCATGCCGTTGAGGTCCGATCCCGACGAGGCGGCCGTGGCGGAAGTGTTCGGTACCTTGCCTGTCGTGGTGGCGGTGATCTTCACCTGGTCGATGTCGATCTGGAATTCCTCCGCGACCACCTGAGCGACCTTCACATAGAGGCCCTGCCCCATCTCGGTGCCGCCATGGTTCAGGTGCACGGACCCGTCCGTGTAGACATGGACCAGCGCGCCCGCCTGGTTGAAATGCGTGGCGGTGAACGAGATGCCGAATTTGACCGGGGTCAGCGCCAGGCCGCGCTTCACGATGGGGCTGTTCGCATTGAACGCGTCGATCGCACGCCGGCGCTCCGCATAGGCCGCGCTCGCCTCGAGCTCGCTCACCACACGCTCGACGACATTGTCCTCGACCGTCTGGTGATAGGGCGTGAGGTTGCGCGTATCGGTCCCGTAGAAATTCTTCTTGCGGATATCGAGCGGATCCCTGCCGAGCGCGAAGGCCACCTCGTCGATGATGCGTTCGGCGCCGACCATGCCCTGCGGCCCGCCGAAACCGCGAAACGCCGTGTTCGAAACCGTGTTGGTGTAGAGGGGCGCCGAGACCGCGCGAACATGCGGATAGAAATACGCATTGTCGCAGTGAAACAGCGCCCGGTCCGTCACGGGTCCCGAAAGATCGGCGGAAAATCCGCAGCGCGCCGCATAGGTGAAATCGACGCCGAGAATGGCCCCGTCGTCGTCGAAACCCACCTCATAGTCGATCAGGAAGTCGTGCCGCTTGCCGGTCGCCGTCATGTCGTCGTCGCGGTCGGGGCGGAGCTTCACCGGCCGGTTGAGCCGCTTCGCCGCAATCGCGGCGATCGCCGCGAACTGGTTGCTCTGGGTCTCCTTGCCGCCGAACCCGCCGCCCATGCGCCGCACCTCGACGGTGACGGCATGCGAGGCGACGCCCAGCGCGTGGGCCACCATATGCTGCACCTCGCTCGGATGCTGGGTGGAGGAATAGACGGTAACGTCACGGTCCTCGCCCGGTAGGGCAAAAGCGATCTGGCCCTCAAGATAGAAATGATCCTGCCCGCCGACGCGCATCTGTCCCTTGATGCGGCGCGGCGCCGCAGCGATCGCCTTCACAGCTTCTCCCCGGCTCAGCGTCAGCGGCGCGGTGACCAGCGTGCCGGAAGGGCCGGCATCGGCGATGTCGATCACGGCCGGCTCTTCCGCATAGGTCACCCTGGCGAGGCGGCAGGCGCGGCGCGCCGCCTCGCGCGTTTCGGCGATCACGGCGAAGACGGGCTGGCCGAAGAACTGCACCTTTCCCGAAGCGAGGATGGGTTCGTCATGGAGACCGGTCGGGCTGATGTCGTTCACACCCGGCACATCCTCGGCCGTCAGAACGGCGACGACCCCCGAAGCCGCGCGCACCCGGGAAAGGTCCATTCCCGTGATCTTCCCATGCGCCACCTCCGAAAGCCCCAGGCAGGCGTGCAGCGTGCCCGCCGGCTCCGGCATGTCGTCGATGTAGATCGCCTCGCCGGTCACATGCTTGTGGGCGGAATCGTGCTTCTGGTCGGTGGCGACGCCGCCGACAATTTTCGCCTTCGCGAGGTCAAGAGCTTCGTGCTTGGTCATCATCACGCCGCCTCGTATCGGGACACCTGCAGAGGCACATGCCCCTCCACGCCTTCCAGGAAGAAGCGCCTGAGCAGGTTCTTCGCCGCCAGCATGCGGTAGCCGGCCGTGGCCCGCGCATCGCTGATGGGCTTGAAATCCGTCTCGAAAGCGGCAAGCGCCGCCTCGACGGTCTCGTAGGTCCAGGGCCGGTCGATCAGGGCGGCCTCCACGGTCCTCGCCCGTTTCGGCGTTGCCGCCATGCCGCCATAGGCGATGCGGGCATGCGTCACCACGCCGTCCGCGACGGCGATGTTGAAGGCGCCGAGAACGGCCGTGATGTCCTCGTCGCGCCGCTTGGAGATTTTCCACACGGCGAAGCATTCCGACGGCCGGGGCACGGGCACATGCACCGCCTCGACGAATTCGCCCGCCGCCCGGTCCTGCTTGCCATAGTCGATGAAGAACGTTTCGAGCGGAATGGTCCGCCGCGCCGTTCCCTTGCGCAGCGTCAGCGTCGCGCCCAGCGCGATCAGCGGCGGCGGCATGTCGCCGATGGGCGATCCGTTGGCGATGTTGCCGCCGATCGTGCCCATGTTGCGCACCTGCTCGCCGCCGATGCGGTCGATCAGCGCGCCGAGCTGCGGAATACGCGCCGAAAGCAGGGCGAACGCCTCCGTGTAGCTCACCCCCGCGCCGATGCTGATCACGCCGTTTTCAGCGTTGACGGCCTGCAGCTCGTCCAGCGCCCCGATGAAGACGACCGGCGAGATCGAGCGCATGAACTTCGTGACCCAAAGGCCGACATCGGTCGCGCCGGCGACGATGGTCGCCTTCGGTTCGGCCTCGAGGACCGCAGCGAGATCATCGACGCTGGCCGGCACCACGAGGCGCTCACCACCCGAGCCGATCTCGACGCGCGCCCCGTCGCGCATGGCGGTCAGTGCGGCGATCACCGCGGCGCACTCGGCGGCCAGCGGATCGTCGGACGCCTCGCCATAGGAGGAGATGGCGCGCGCCGCCCGCACGATCGGTTCATAGCCCGTGCAGCGGCACAGATTGCCCTGCAGCGCCTTCTCGATCGCCTGATCCGAAGGCTGCGGCACGCGCATCCACAGCGCGTAGAGCGACATCACGAAACCCGGCGTGCAGAAGCCGCATTGCGAGCCGTGATGATCGACCAGAGCTTGCTGCACCGGATGCAGCGTGCCGTCCGTGCGCTTCAGGTGCTCGACCGTCACCACATGGCAACCGTCCAGCGAACCGACGAAGCGGATGCAGGCGTTGACGCTTTCATAGACGAGTTCGCCGCCGCGCAGCCGGCCGATGAGAACCGTGCAGGCCCCGCAGTCTCCCTCCGCGCAGCCTTCCTTCGTGCCGATCAGCCGGCGCCTGATGCGCAGGAGGTCGAGCAGGGTTTCGTCGGGCCGCACCTCGCCCAGCGCGAGGCTCTCGCCGTTCAGCAGGAACCGGATTTCATTGCGGGATTTCATCAGCTTCCCCTGTAGGTGGAGTAGCCGTAGGGCGAGACGAGCAGCGGCACATGGTAATGCGTGTTCTCGGCCATGCCGAAGCGGATCGGAATGCGGTCGAGGAAGGCGGGCTGTGGAAGGGCCGCGCCCTGCGCCGCGAGATAGGCGCCGGCCGCAAAGACCAGCTCGTATTCGCCGGTGGCGAAATCCGCGCCCTGCAACAACGGCGCATCGCAGCGCCCGTCACTGTTGGTGACGACGGTCTTCAGCAGCGTCCGCTCCGCGCCGGCGATGCGGTAAAGGGCGATCTCCAGCCCCGCCGCCGGTCTTCCGCTGGCCGTGTCCAGCACATGGGTCGTCAACCGGCCCTCACCCACATCGTTCATGCGGCCTCCCTGCCTCTCCGCCGAAACTGGCCCGATTGTGCGGCAAATCCTTCGCGAGCATAAGGGGCGTGCCGGCAGTGGGACAACAAAAGACTTTCAAATTTTTCGGGAAAGTTCCAAGCCTATTCCTTCGACTATCTTCGGCAATGACGATCAATGGAAGCGCGCCTTGACCCCTTATTTCCGCAACATGTCCGGCTATGGCGCCACCCCGCCGGACCCGAAATGGCCCGGCGCGGCGCGGATCGCCGTGCAGTTCGTCGTCAACTACGAGGAAGGCGGCGAGAACTGCATCCTGCATGGGGACGAGGCCTCCGAGGCCTTCCTGTCGGAAGTGGTCGGTGCGGCCCCCTGGCCCGGCATGCGCCACTGGAACATGGAATCCATCTACGAATACGGCGCCCGCGCCGGATTCTGGCGGCTGCACCGCATGTTCACGGCCGCCGACATTCCCGTCACGGTCTTCGGCGTCGCAACGGCGCTTGCCCGCAGCCCCGACCAGGTGGCGGCGATGCGGGATGCCGGCTGGGAGATCGCCTCGCACGGGCTGAAATGGATCGACTACCGCTCGCACGACATGGAGGACGAACGCCGCGACCTCATGGAAGCGGTGCGCCTGCACGCGGAAGTGACCGGCGAGCGCCCGCGCGGGCTCTATCTCGGCCGCACCTCGGTCAATTCCGTGAAGCTGGCCATCGAGGAAGGCGGATTCGACTGGATTTCCGACGCCTATGACGACGACCTGCCCTACTGGCTGGACCATGACGGCCATGGCAACGCGGCGCGGCCGCAACTGGTGATCCCCTACACGCTCGATGCCAACGACATGCGCTTCGCGACGCCGCAGGGGTTCAATTCCGGCGACCAGTTCTTCACCTATCTGAAGGACGCCTTCGACACACTCTATGCGGAAGGCGGCGCCGGGCGCCCGGCGATGATGAGCATCGGCCTGCATTGCCGGCTGGTCGGCCGGCCCGGCCGCGCGGCGGCGCTGCAGCGCTTCATCGAATATGTGAAGGGGCGTGACCATGTGTGGCTCGCCACGCGCGGCGCCATCGCCCGGCACTGGATGGAAACACATCCCTATTCACCGCCGGCCTTGCGCCCGAGCCGAATGACGGAGCCGGAATTCATCGAGTGCTTCGGCAGCATCTTCGAGCATTCCCCCTGGATCGCCGAACGGGCCGCCAGACTGGAGCTCGGGCCGGCGCACGACACGGCGGGCGGGCTGGCCAACGCGCTGTCGCGTGTCTTCCGCTCGGCGAGCGCCGACGAGCGCCTGGGCGTCCTCAACGCCCACCCCGACCTTGCCGGCAAGCTCGCAGCGGCCAGGCGCCTGACCGCGGAATCCACCAGGGAACAGGCCTCCGCCGGCCTCGACGCCCTGACCGACGCCGAGCGCGCGCGTTTCACCGAGCTGAATGCCGCCTATGTCGAGAAGTTCGGCTTTCCCTTCATCATCGCGGTCAAGGACCACACCAGGGAGAGCATTCTTCAGGCGTTCGAGACGCGCCTGGCCAACGGCCGCGACGAGGAATTCGCCACCGCCTGCCGGCAGGTGGAGCGCATCGCCCATCTGCGCCTGAAGGACCTCCTTCCCTCATGACACAGGACCGCCCGATGAACGCCCGCACCTACTACGCGCCCCATGGCGGCCACCCTCCGCAGACGCAGCTCATGACCGAGCGGGCGGCGTTCACCGAGGCCTATGCGCTGATGCCCAAGGGCGTCATGCAGGACATCGTCACCTCCGTCCTGCCCTTCTGGGACAGGACGCGCTGCTGGGTCATCGCCCGGCCGCTTTCGGGCTTCGCCGAGACTTTTTCACAATACATCATGGAAGTGCTGCCGGGCGGCGGCAGCGACACGCCGGAGCCGGACGCGCAGGCAGAAGGCGTGCTGTTCGTCGTCGAAGGCGAACTCACGGTCGAGCTCGACGGAGAGGCGCATCTGCTGACGCCCGGCGGTTACGCCTTCCTGCCGCCGGCAAGCAGCTGGAGGGCGCGCAATGCAGGCGACAGGCCGGCGCGCTTCCACTGGATCCGCAAGGCCTATGAGGCTGTTCAGGGTCTCGACGCGCCCGACGCCCTGTTCCTCAACGAGGCAGACATCGCGCCCTCGCCCATGCCGGACACGGACGGCCGGTGGGCGACCACCCGTTTCGTCGATCCCGAGGACGTGCGCCACGACATGCATGTCACCATCGTCACGCTCGAGCCGGGCGCGGTCATCCCCTTCGCCGAGACCCACGTGATGGAGCACGGCCTCTACGTGCTGGAGGGCAAGGCGGTCTACAGGCTCAACCAGGACTGGGTCGAGGTGGAGGCGGGCGACTTCATGTGGCTGCGCGCCTTCTGCCCGCAGGCCTGCTATGCCGGCGGACCGGGCCGCTTCCGCTATCTGCTCTACAAGGACGTGAACCGCCACCCCAGGCTCGGAGGGGTGTTCCCGCGATGACGGTGATCGCAGCGCTGCCCCTCACCCGGAAGGCCTTCGCTCCCTTCGGAGACGTGATCGAGGCGGAAGGCGCGCAGAGCTTCCTCATCAACAACGGCAATTGCCGGCGTTTCCACGATCTGGCGCAGGTCGAGGCGACGGGCGACAATGCCCGCGTCCTGATCAGCCTGTTTCGCGCCAAGCCATATCCCGCGCCGGTTACCGTCGGCATGGTCGAGCGCCATCCGCTCGGCAGCCAGGCGTTCATCCCGCTGTCGCCGGCGCCGTTTCTGGTGATCGTCTGCCCGGATCAGGACGGCTCTCCCGGAACCCCGCGTGCTTTCCTGACCAAGCCCGGACAGGGCGTGAACTATGCGCGGGGAACATGGCATGGCGTGCTCACTCCGCTCGGAATGGAACAGGATTTCGCGGTGGTGGACCGCGGCGGCGACGGCGACAATATCGAGGAGTTCTTCTTTCCCGCACCCTATCGGATAACCTTGCCGGAGCCATCATGAGCGCGCCCTCGGGACATCTGATCAACCGGCTGTTCGATGTCATCGAGCAGGACATCCTGCCCCTGACGCAGGCGGGCGTCGAACGGGGCAACAAGCTGTTCGGCGCCGCGATCCTGCGGAAGAGCGACCTGTCGCTGGTCATCGCAGAGACCAACAACGAGCTCGAGAATCCGCTCTGGCACGGCGAGATGCACGCGCTGAAGCGGTTCTATGAACTGCCGCAGGCATCGCGTCCCGATACGAAGGACTGCATCTTCCTTTCGACGCACGAGCCGTGCTCGCTCTGCCTCTCCGCCATCACATGGACCGGGTTCGACAATTTCCACTATCTGTTCAGCCACGAGGATTCGCGCGACAGCTTCGCCATCCCGCACGATCTGCGGATTCTCAAGGAGGTCTTCACCCTCGACGCGGGCGGCTACAACGCCGAGAACGCCTTCTGGAAGAGCTATTCCCTGCCGGCGCTGGCGGCCGCCCTGCCGGAAGCCGATGCGCTCGCCGCATCGGCGCGCATCGCTGCGCTCAAGGCCGCCTATGACGGGCTTTCGGGGATCTACCAGCAGGGCAAGGCGGAAAATTCCATTCCGTTGAACTGACGCCGCCGGCGCCCGCGATCACCACTTTGCCGTTGCCCGCACCGATTCTCTGCCTTCACCCTCATCCTGAGCCTGTCGAAGGGCGAGGGTGAAGGTGCGCACCACGTTGCCGCAGGCGCGCTTCATGCCGCCCCCGTGCTTCGACAGGCTCACCATGAGGGCTGGGGTGGGTGGCGTTGGCGAAACAGCCAGCCAGCGGCCAACGCGGAACGCGCTACACCCTTTCCATCGCCAGCGCGATGCCCTGACCGACGCCGATGCACATGGTGGCGAGCGCCAGCTTGCCGCCGCGCTCAGCGAGTTCCAGCGCCGCCGTGCCGCAGATACGGGCGCCCGACATGCCGAGCGGATGACCGAGCGCGATGGCGCCGCCGTTCGGGTTCACATGGGCCGCATCCTCGGCAATGCCGAGATCACGCAGCACGGCGATGCCCTGCGACGCGAAGGCCTCGTTCAGCTCGATCACATCGAAGTCCGACGGCTTCAGGCCAAGCCGCGCGCACAGCTTCTTCGTCGCCGGCGCCGGACCGATGCCCATGATGCGCGGGGGAACGCCGGCGGTCGCCCCGCCGAGAATGCGCGCAATGGGCGTCAGGCCGTATTTCTTCGCCGCCGCCTCGGAAGCGATGATCAGCGCCGCCGCGCCGTCATTGACACCGGAGGCGTTGCCCGCCGTCACCGTGCCGCCCTCGCGGAAGGGTGTCGGCAGCTTGCCGAGCTTCTCGGCCGTGGTGCCGGGGCGCGGGTGCTCGTCCTTGTCGACCACGATGGGATCGCCCTTGCGCTGCGGGATCGTGACCGGAACGATCTCCCGAGCGAGGCGCCCATTCTCCTGCGCGGCGACCGCCTTGTCCTGGCTGCGCGCGGCGAAGGCGTCCTGGTCGGCGCGGCTCACGGAAAAGTCCTCGGCCACGTTCTCGCCGGTCTCGGGCATGGAATCGATGCCGTACTGCTTCTTCAGCACCTTGTTGACGAAGCGCCAGCCGATGGTGGTGTCGTAGATCTCCGCATTGCGCGAGAAGGCGGCGTCGGCCTTCGGCATAACGAAGGGCGCGCGGCTCATGGATTCGACGCCGCCGGCGATCATGATCTCGGCCTCGCCCGCCTTGATCGCCCGCGCGGCGATGGTGATCGCGTCCATGCCGGAACCGCACAGGCGGTTGACGGTCGAACCCGGCACATCGATGGGAAGCCCGGCGAGCAGGACGGCCATGCGCGCCACGTTGCGGTTGTCCTCTCCCGCCTGATTGGCGCAGCCGTAGAAGACGTCGTCGATCGCCGCCCAATCCACATTCGTGTTGCGCTCCATCAGCGCCCGGAGCGGCACCGCCGCCAGATCGTCGGCCCGGACGGAGGACAGGACGCCGCCGAAGCGACCGATGGGCGTGCGGATATAGTCGCAGATGAAGGCTTCAGCCATGATGCATGGTTCTCCAGTTCATGCGCCCTTATGGGCCTTCTCCGTGCGCGCTTTCAAGTCGCGCAGTGTCGCAAGCTCCAGCGCGCTGGGCGGCGGGGTTTCCTCCACATCGTCGGCGAAGAGGACCGTCCACCCGCAGGTCTCCTGAACGTGATCACGCGTGACGCCCGGATGCAGCGAGACGACGGTGAACTCCTTCGTCTCCGGGTCCGGCTTCCAGATCGCCATATCGGTGATGAGCAGCGTCGGGCCCTTCGTGTCGATGCCGAGCCTCTGGCGGTGGTCGCCACCCTCGCCATGGCCGAAGGAGGTGTAGAAGTCGATCTTCTCGACCATCGAGCGCTTCGACTGGGCAAGCGTGATGAAGACCTCCTGCGAGGAGGAGGCGATCTCCGGCGCGCCGCCGCCGCCCGGCAACCGCACTTTCGGATGATCGTAGTCGCCGACGACGGTGGTGTTGATGTTGCCGAACCGGTCGAGCTGCGCCGCGCCGAGAAAGCCGATGGTGATGCGCCCGCCTTGCAGCCAGTAGCGGAACATCTCCGGCACTGGCACGGTGGTGAGCGCCGTGTCGCACAATTCGCCGTCGCCGATCGACAGCGGCAGCACGTCTGGCGCCGTGCCGATGGTGCCGGACTCGTAGATGAGCGTGATGTCGGGCGCATGCGTCAGCCGCGCGATGTTGCAGGCCGCCGACGGCGCGCCGATGCCGACGAAGCAGACATCCTCGTTCTTAAGGGCGCGCGACGCGGCGATGGTCATCATCTCGTTGGGGGTGAAATCGGCGCCGCTCATCGGTCTGCCCTCAGCGTCTCGACACGTCTTGCGAAATCCTCGGGAACAGCCTGCAGCACGTGCTCCTCCATCCATGCGCGAAACGCGTCGCGGTCGGCAGCAATCCCGTCCCACTCCAGATAGGCGGCGTTGTCGCGCGCGTAATAGCCATGTGTGTAGGATGGATGCGCGCCGCCCGGCACCACCGAGATCGCCGAGACCGTCCAGTGCGGCAGGATGCAGAGATTGGGGTGCAGGTCGTCGAAATCGTCGACCACTTCCTCCACCGTGACGACGGCGCGGCGCGCGGCCAGCGCCGCCTCTTTCTGGACGCCGACGATGCCCTCGATCAGAACGTTTCCCTTCAGGTCCGCCTTCTGGGCGTGGATGAAGCTGACATCGGGCCTGAGCGCCGGCACCGCGGCCAGTTCCTCGCCGGTGAACGGGCAGGCGATGCGCCTGATGTTGGGATTGACCCGGGCAAGCTCGGCGCCGCGATACCCGCGGAAGACCGCGCAGGGCAGCCCCGCAGCGCCGGCTTCATAGGCATTGGCCATGGCGGCGTGTGAGTGCTCCTCGACCTCCACAGGGCGGGGAAAACCGTTCTCCACCGCGTCGCGCAGGCGGCGCAGGAGCCCGACGCCGGGATTGCCCGCATAGGAGAAGACGAGCTTCTTCGCCATACCCATACCGACCATCTGGTCATAGACCACGTCCGGGGTCATGCGGATCAGCGTCAGGTCCGAAAATTCCTGGCGGATGGCCTCGTGCGCCGCCGCCGTCGGGATGAGGTGGGTAAACCCTTCGAAGGCGACGCTATCGCCGTCATTCAGGTTCTCCGCCACTGCTTCGGAAAGTGGGAGGAAACGCACCATGGCCAACTCAAAAGTTCGTATTGCGAACAAAAGTTTTGTATGAGATATTTCTTAGATGGAGGTATCTGCGGAGTCAAACGGCACGGACACGGAACGGCCCCGCGACCTGGTCGGGTCGCTGCAGAAGGGGCTGAGTGTCTTGGAGATCCTGGCGTCGGCGCCGGGCGGCATCACATTGACCGAGGTCGCCGCCGCCGCCGGCCTGACCCGCGCCGGCGCCCGGCGCCTGCTGATCACCTTGGTGGCAAGCGGCTTCGCACGGCAGGAAGAGCGGCGCTTCGTCCTGTCGGCGAAGCTTCTGTCCCTGACCCGTTCCTGGCTGGGCGACGCGTCCCTGTGGCGCTACGCCGAGCCGATCATGCGCGAGGTATCCGGGCAACTGGGCGAATCCTGCTCGGCGGGCGTGCTGGAGGGCGAGGACGTCGTCTATGTGGCGCGCGTCGCCGGCCGGCGCATCATGTCCGTCGCGCTCGGCGTCGGCGCGCGCCTGCCGGCCTATTGCACGTCCATGGGGCGCGTTCTTCTGTCAGATCTGGATGCGGCCGAACTCACCCGTTTTCTCACGCAGGCGGCGATCGGCGCCAGAACCGACAGAACGGTGACGGACCGGTCCGTCCTCGCCTCTGAAGTGGCGAAAGCGCGCCGGGCCGGCTACGCCATCGTCGACCAGGAACTTGAACTCGGCCTGCGGTCGATTGCGGTTCCCGTCCGCGACAAGTCCGGCAGCATTGTCGCGGCGCTCAACGTCTCGACCCAGTCCGCGCGCTTTAGCTGCACTGAAATGGAGCAGGCGGTTCTGCCCACCCTTCTCGGCGCCGCGCGAAGGGTGGAGGATTTTCTCGCCCTGCAATAGCACCCTGCACTGCATCATGCGGCACTCCTCGAGCTGCTCCGGTCGTTGCCGCCGGCATTGGCCTCCCGGGGTCCCTGGATCGACTGGCGCATGCGGTGCGCGATGCGTGCCTGCAGGCGTGCGAACATCACGCGTTCGAGCACATCCTTCGCGTCCGTGGCGGACGGCCCCTCCAGAACGGAGAACAGGGAATCGACGATCGAGGCATCCTCATCCGGGGAGAGGAACGCATCGATCCGGGGATCGGACGAGATGTCCGAATCGGTATTGAGAACAGGTGTTTTCATGGCTGGGATTCTTCACCGCCGATCCTGACAGCAAGGAGGCGGCCCGATGAATTTTTGACGACAGTTTGTTGGCAGAACCCTGCCGCGCGGAGGCCTGCACGGCACGGGTGAGACGGCGGGGTTACTGGTGCGTGATGCTGTGTCTCTGGAACGCGGCGAGCGGCGGCGACATGCGGTGCATCTCGCCCTGCAGGAACTCGAAGATGTCCAGCCCCAGCCGCAGATTGAACCGCTTGTCGTCGAAGAACATGCCATACCGCATGTCGAGGCTGCCGGGCATGACCTCGACGCAATCGTCCAGCCTGGAGATCTGCCCGTCGAAGACGAAGCTCGGCAAGGGGGAAACCGCGATCCCGCTTGAGACGAGCTTCATCGCGGTGGCGATGTCGTCGACCTCGCCCAGAACCTCATAGGCGACCTCCCGCTGCCGCAGCCATTCCCGCGCCGCCATGCCCAGCGGCGACTGCGCATTGGTGAGCACAACCGGGATCGCGCCCGTATTGCGTTTCGACTGCTCGGCGATCTCCCGGCTGCCGATCCAGCGAAGCGTATACTGGGTGGCCAAGTCCGGCCCCATTTCCGACGGGTAGAGCGCCTTGAACATGGCATCCACCTGGCCGCAATCGTACATTTCCTCGAGCCGCTTCGAATCGGCGATGCGCCAGCTCACCTGCTCCTTGAGCTTGTTGAGCCGCCCGAGGCCGCCGAGAAGAAGGGGCGCGCAGTAAGTGCAGACGCCGATCTTCAGCTTGGCCAGATTCTTCTCGTAGCCGACCGTGCGCAGGCGGCGCTCCAGGTCCAGCATCTGGCGGATGAGACCGGAGATCTCCTCCTTCACGATGATGCGGTTGCCGAGCTTCTTGATCAGAGGTGTGCCGATCGCCTTTTCCAGCCGCCCGAGATGCATGCTGACCGCCGGCTGGCTGATGCCCAGCTTCTGCGCCGCGCCGGTCAGGCTTCGGGTGTCGATGACCGCCTCGGCGGCCCGCAAGGTGGCAAATGAAAGTCCGTCCTGTTTGTGCATGCCCATAGGTTTTGCGCCTCGTTCCGTATGAGGTGAGATTTGACCCGTCCGACAATGCCGCACATGCGGCACACAACGCTGTTTCAAGACGACGGCGATCGCTCGCATCCAAACCGGGGCGATCGCCACGTGGCTGGCATCGGGCGCGATGCACAATGCACCGCCCCGGACAGACGCGCATCCGCGCCTGCCACCAAGCCGACCAGTCCAAGCCGAACTGAAAACAGCCCAAGCTTAACTCATGCGGCGCCGACCAACCCTGTCCGCTGAAACACACTCTCCCCCCATGAGATCGGTAGAAAGTGACCCGTCTCGATACAACTTAAACACGATACCGAATTTTCGGTACACGTACAACCTATAAGGGATTATGTGGATATCTATGCAAGTTATGCGCTTTTTCACCGATACAAGGGACGAAATAAAACTATAAAAACAATAGATTAACGAGAAACCCACACCATGGGGATGTAAACACAAAAATACAACTTATACGGTTATTGCGACATCGATATACGCCCTCGTATCGACTGCGAAAACACGCTCGCCGCCACCCCTTGGGCAGCGGCGATGACGTGATTCGACCATGGATCGTCCGGACCGGCGACGAGACCGTTCTTCTCCCCGTTTCTCCGCAAAAGGCCCTGGAGTGTTTTGGCGTCAGGTGAGATCACCTGACGCCCGCACAACGCGGCAAACAAAGGGATAGGCCCGTTCAGCGTTTCTGTGGGACGTTGAACGGGTCTACCGCCCGAAGCGGAAGGCCAGCAGGCGCAGGGCGTTCAGGGTGACGAGAACAGTCGCGCCCGTATCTGCCAGGATCGCGATCCAGAGACCCGTCATCCCCAGGACGGTGGTGACCAGGAACACGACCTTCAAGCCGAGCGCGATCGTGATGTTCTGGCGGATATTGGCCATGGTGGCCCGCGCCAGGCGCAGTTTCTCGGGAATGTCCCCGACGCGGTTGCGCAGCAGCGCCGCATCGGCCGTTTCGAGGGCCACATCGGTACCCGACCCCATCGCCACGCCGACATGAGCCGCGGCCAGTGCCGGCGCATCGTTGATGCCGTCGCCGACCATCATGACGTTGAGTTTGCCCGCGAGGTCTCGAATGGCCGTGACCTTGTCGTCCGGCAGCAGCTCCGCCCTGTGCTCCATCGACAGGGTGCCGGCGATCGCCGCGGCGGTGCGCTCGTTGTCGCCGGTCAGCATCACCGACCGGACGCCGAGCGCCTTGAGCGCCGCGACCGCCTGCCCGGCATCCTCGCGCGGCTCGTCGCGCAGGGCGACCACGCCGGCCAGCTTGCCGGTCCTGAACACGGCGGCGACCGTCTTGCCTTCGGCCTCGAGCGTTTCGATTCGCGACCTTGCAGCCGGCGTCATGACGCCCTGTTCCTCGGCATAGCGCGGCGAGCCGACGAAGGCCGTTGCCTCGCCGATCCTGGCCTCGACCCCGCGCCCGGGTATCGCCCGCGCGTCGCGCCCCGCCGGAACGGCAATGCCCTCCGCCTCGGCATGCGCCAGAATGGCTTGCGCCAGCGGATGGCTTGACCCGGCTTCAACGCCGGCGGCCAGCGCAAGGACAGCATCCGCGTCGCCGTCCGGGCTCCAGATATCGGTCACGGCCGGCTTGCCGCGCGTCAGCGTTCCGGTCTTGTCGAAAGCGACCAGCTCGGTCCGCGCCGCGGCCTCGATCACCGCGCCGCCCTTCATGAGAAGGCCATGCCGTGCCCCGGCCGACAGCGACGAAGCGATGGAGGCCGGAACGGAGATCACCAGCGCGCAGGGACAGCCGATCAGGAGCAGCGCCAGCGCGCGGTAGATCCAGGTATCCCAGAGCCCGCCCATGAACAGCGGCGGTACGATGGCGACCAGGATGGCGAGACCGACAATGGCCGGCATGTAGTAGCGGCTGAAACGGTCGATGAAACGTTCCGTCGGCGCGCGCGCCTCCTGTGCCTCCTCGACGAGGCGGATGATGCGAGCGATGGTGTTGTCTTCCGGCGTCCGCGTGACGCGCACCCGCAGCACGGCGTCGGTGCTGATCGAGCCCGCGAAGACCGCCTCGCCGACCCCCTTGGTCTTCGGCACGGATTCGCCGGTCACCGGCGCTTCGTCGATGCCTGCCGTGCCGTCCACGATCTCGCCGTCGGCAGGAATGCGGTCGCCGGGCCGCACCACCACAAGCTGGCCGATGCGCAGCGCCGCCGCCGGCACCTGGCGCGTCGCGCCGTTCTCCTCGAGCAGGGCCGTTTTCGGCACGAGGTCGCCGAGGGCGCGAATGCCCGCGCGGGCGCGATTGGCGGCAACCCCCTCGAGAACCTCTCCGACGGCGAACAGGAACACCACCAGCGCCGCTTCCTCGGCTGCGCCGATGACCAGCGCGCCGGCGGCGGCAACCGTCATCAGCATCTCGATGGTGAACGGCATGCCGGCGCGAAGCGCCGCAAAGGCGCGGCGTGCCACGGGGAAGACGCCGATCAGACAGGCGGCCACGAAGGCCCAGGCTGAGACGTCGCCCGGCAGGAACCATTTCGCTGCCCAGGCCGCGGCCAGCAGGAGGCCCGTGCCGATCACCAGCCGTCCCTTGCCGGTTTCGTGCCAGCGCTTGTCGGGATCGCTCGCGCCATGCACATGGCCGGCGGCGCCATGGGCCGCATCCGAAGCGGAATGCGCCCCGTTGTGATCGCTTCCGTGCGAATGTCCGCCACAGCAGGCCCCGTCCGAAGCCGCATCCGGCGGCGTCATGGCGGCCCGATTGCGCGGAGCAATCGAATAGCCAAGCCGCTTGACGGCGTTTTCGACAGCCTGTGGTTCGGTCCCCTGGTCGTCCAACGATACGGAAAGGGTTTCCGCCATCACCGACACCTTGATGTCGGAAACGCCCGGCAGGCGTTCCACAGCGCCCCGGATCTTTGCGGCACAGCTTCCGCAATCCATGCCGCTGACCGTCCACGTCAAAGCCTGCGTGGCGCGGTTTTCATGGTTCGAGGACACGATTCTTCTCCTTGCGATTGTCAACTCACCACAAGGATAGGATCTCTAGTCACTAGAGCTTCAAGAGGGAAAATGCCATTTTCTGCAAAGAGTGCCGTTTGCCCGGCTGGCGCGCATGGTCGCGTCAGGCGGCAGATGCCTCGAACACCGCCTGTCCGCCGATCCAGGTGGCCGCCACGTCCAGCCCGTCGGTCAGTTCGACGAAATCCGCGTCCATGCCCGCCGCGAGCCGGCCTTTCGACGCTTCCAGCCCGACCGCCTGCGCGGGATAGAGGGCAGCCATGCGAAGCGCCTCGTCGAGCGGCAGGCCCACGACGCGGTGCAGATAGGCGACGGTCGACACCATGTCGATATCCGCGCCCGCCAGTGTTCCGTCCTCAAGCGTCAGGCGGCCGTCCTTCCGGAAGATGGTGCGTCCGTTGAGGGTGAAGGAGGCCACGTCGGTGCCGATGGTCGACATGGCGTCGGTCACCGCGAAGATGCGCGCCGGGCCGGTCTTCGCCTTCAGCGCGGCGCGGATCGCCACGGGGTCGACATGCACGCCGTCGGCGATCAGTCCGACCCACAGCGCGCCGCTCTCCAGCGCCGCGCCGACGAGGCCGGGTTCGCGATGCCCGAGTGGGCTCATCGCGTTGAACAGATGCGTCACCATAGACGCACCGGCCTCGGCATAGGCAAGACCCGTCCGGCAGTCCGTGTCGGTATGGCCGAGACTGACCCTGACGCCGCCGGCGACGAGCGCTCGAACCTGCTCCGGCGAGACGCTTTCGGGGGCCAGTGTCGTCATCAGCACCGGAAGCTGCCGCGCCGCCTCGATCAGGCGTGCCAGATCGGCATCGCTCATGGGCCGGATCAGCGCCGGGTCGTGCGCGCCCTTGCGGGCGACGGAAAGATGCGGTCCCTCCAGATGCAGTCCGAGGAACCCGGGCACATGCGCCCGCGCCGCCGCGATGCCCGCCGCGACAGCCGCCGCCGTCGATCCGGGCGTATCGGTGATCAGTGTCGGCAGAAGCCCCGTGGTCCCGAAACGGGCATGGGCGCGGCAGATCGTGCCGATGCCTTCGATACCGCTCGCACCGTCGAACATGACCCCGCCGCCACCATTCACCTGCAGGTCGATGAACCCGGGCACGATCATCGAGCCCGCCGCGCGGCGCACCGTCCGCCCCGCCGCGAGGGATCCCTCCGGCACGAGATCGACGATCTTGCCTCCCTCAATCACCAGTGCATGGCCCGTCAGCCAGCCGTGACCGTCGAAGATGCGCGCTCCGGCGAGGGCGAAAGAACTCATGACAGGGGTTTCCAAAGCGGGTTCCATTGCGTGATGTGCGTCAATGTTCGGGAATCTTCAGTTCGGCGACGAAATCATAGGCATCGCCGCGATAGACGGACCGGGTGAACTCGATGACCCGGCCGCCCGGCAGGTAGGATACGCGCTCGATATAGAGGGCGGCCTCGCCGGGCGCGACCTTCAGCAACACCGCCTCGCGCTCGTCCAGATTGCGCGCGGAGATCCTCTGCGTGGCGCGGATCGGCCGCGCCGACCGCTCCTCCAGCGCGTCATAGAGCGATCCGCTGACCGAAGCCGGGTCCGGCAGATAGGTGCCGATGATCGAAGCCCGCTCGATCGCCATCGGCACGTCGCCGGCGATGCGCAGCCGCTCCAGCCGCGAAACCATGTCGCCGACCGAGAGGCCGAGCACCATCATCTCGTCCGGCGACGGCGCGACGACGGCCCTTTCGAGCCATTCGGAACGCGACGAAAGCCCGCGCCGCGCCATGTCCTCGGTGAACGAGGTCAGCAGCGACAGGGACTGTTCGACGCGCGCCACCGAGGGCGCGACGAAAGTGCCCGAGCCATGCCTGCGGATCAGCCGGCCCTGCTTCACCAGGTCATCGACGGCGCGACGCACGGTGACGCGGCTGAGATCGGCCAGTTCGGCGATGTCGCGCTCCGTCGGGATCGCCTCGCCCTCGCCGATCAGCCCACCCGTGATCGCTTCCTCGAGCAGGCGGCGAAGACGCAGGTAGAGCGGTCCCGGCCCCATGGCGGCGACCCGGTCGGGCTTGAAAAGATCGACCGCGTTCATCGCCGCTCCATCCCGTCGGGAGCGACGGCCGCGGCAGGCAGGAACGCGCGCAGGGCGAGCTGCACCGCGCCCGACAGCGGATCGCCGAGCGGCGCGCGCAGGATCGCCCGGTGCCGCGGAGCGAGCCGCTCGCCATATTTCTCGGCCAGACCGCCGAGCAGGCAGAGCCGTTCGCATCCCTCGAAAACCATCGCGTCGAGCGTCTCGGTGATGTCGCCGACCGCCTCGGCGATGATCCCGGCGGCCATCGGATCGCCCTTGGCGTCGAACGTGAAGATCATCGGCGCGAAGGAGCCGTAATCCGCCGGCTTCGCCGACTGGGTGAACTCGACCACCGCCTGCTGCTCGTCTCCGAAACGCGTCATCACGGCGCTGGCGAGCGGTGTCATCGGGCGGATGCCGTCCCGCGCCAGGAGCGTCTGCTGCAGCAGCATCCGGCCGATCACCGCGCCACTCGCCTGATCGCCCACGGCAAACCCCCACCCGCCGGCGCTACGAACCTCGCCCGCCGCGCGCGCGACATAGGCGGAGCCGGTGCCGAGAATGGCGATCACGCCGTCGCCGTCGCCCAGAGCCCCCTGCAGCGCGATGATCCCGTCATGCGCGAAGCGCGTGTCGCTAAACGGCAACTCGGCGGCGAGCTGTTCCTGCCGCATGCCGACATTCAGCCCGGCCAGGCCCAGAAAGGCCGGGATGCCGCTGATCCTGCTGACGTCGATGGCCGCCTGCTCCAGCGCCGCCAGCGAGGCGGCGACGATGCTCTCGGAAATCGCGTCGGATCTGGAGAAGATGTTGGCTGCACCGCGCATGCCGCGCCCCACGACACGGCCGGCCCTGTCGGCAACCGCGGCCCGGCAGCTCGTCCCCCCACCATCGATGGCAATCACGTAATCGGTCATAGGCGCTCCTCCACCATATAATACCAAAAAGATACCTTTGCGAAACCGCAAAAATGCACAAACGACAAGCAGCTGGATTTTATTGAAAAATATGCGCTTTTCCCGCATCAAGAGGCCGATGCGGCAGAACAATCCGGAATCCCACTAGACAAATGGTATTTTTTTGGCCTTAATTTGTCGGGTGGAGGAGTTATGATAACGGGTCTCGCTGGAAAGTGGAAAGGCATCCGCGAAGCATGCTTCGCCGGCTTGCACTCCGACGCCGGTCGAACGGCGCGCAGCACCGCAGCGGAGACAGGAGGTTCGCCTGCCGCCGCCCGCACGACCCCAACAAACAGGCCATCCCCACCGGAATGTTCCGCAGCACGACGCTGCGCCCGCGTCGGTTCGACCGCGCGCGCATGGCAAACAGCATTCTACAGGCACAACAGGGAGAAGGACATGACCAAGAAAGTGAAACTGGCGCTACTCGCCGCGACCATGCTCGCCTCTTCGGGCGCCGCCATGGCGCAGGACACGACGCTGACCATCGAGAGCTGGCGCAATGACGACCTGACCATCTGGCAGGACAAGCTGATCCCCGCCTTCGAGGCCGCCCATCCCGGCATCAAGGTGAAGTTCAACCCCACCGCGCCGACCGAATACAACGCCGTTCTCAACTCCAAGCTCGAAGCCGGCAGCGCCGGGGACCTGATCACCTGCCGCCCCTTCGACGCTTCGCTCAGCCTCTACGAGAAGGGCTACCTGTCCGCCGTCCAGGACCTGGAAGGCATGAAGAACTTCAGCGACGTCGCCAAGTCGGGCTGGAGCACGGATGACGGTTCGGCGACCTTCTGCGTGCCGATGGCTTCGGTCATCCACGGCTTCATCTACAATGCCGACGCCCTCGCAGAGCTCGGCGTCGAGCCGCCGAAGACCAATGAAGAATTCTTCGCCGCCCTCGACAAGATCAAGGAGGAAGGCACCTACGTTCCGATGGCCATGGGCACCAACGACCAGTGGGAAGCCGCCACCATGGGCTACCAGAATGTCGGCCCCAACTACTGGAAAGGCGAGGAAGGCCGCAACGCGCTCATCAAGGGCGAGCAGAAGCTGACCGACGACGCCTG
Source organism: Nitratireductor pacificus pht-3B (assembly GCF_000300335.1). GTDB lineage: Bacteria > Pseudomonadota > Alphaproteobacteria > Rhizobiales > Rhizobiaceae > Nitratireductor > Nitratireductor pacificus. The sequence goes on from NZ_AMRM01000015.1 coordinate 58,730, forward strand.
GGTGGAGCCCTTCCGCCAACTGGCGAAGTGGAAGGACTATCTGGGCGACGGCTTCGAGGCCCAGACCTACCCCGATAGCCAGAACCTGTTCACGCTCGGCCGCGCCGCGATCTTCCCGGCCGGTTCCTGGGAAATCTCCGTGTTCAACGAGCAGGCCGACTTCAAGATGGGCGCCTTCGCGCCACCGGTGCAGAACGCCGGTGACGAGTGCTACATCTCCGACCATGTCGACATCGCCATGGGCATGAACGCCAACGGCAAGAACCTGGAAGCGGCGAAGACCTTCCTCAACTGGGTCGGTTCCGCCGAATTCGCCACGCTCTACGCCAATGCACTGCCGGGCTTCTTCTCCCTGTCCAGCCACGACGTGAAGATGGAAGACCCGCTGGCGCAGGAGTTCGTCTCCTGGCGCGGGACATGCAAGTCGACCATTCGCTCGACCTACCAGATCCTGTCGCGCGGCACGCCGAACCTGGAAAACGAGACCTGGAACGCCTCGGCCAACGTGATCAAGGGAACCGAGACGCCGGAAGCTGCCGCGGAACGGCTGCAAAAGGGTCTCGCCAGCTGGTACGATCCCCAGAAGTAAGGGACGGTCCACGGACCTGGATCGCCCTGTGTCCGCTGGGATGCACAAGGACGATCCGGACGATTGATGGAGCATCGGAACAACCGGAAATCGGGGATCCGCTTTTCGGTCCGATGCTCCGGTGCAGGGCAGGCCCCTTATGGTCGGCCTGCCCCGGCATTGGCGTTCGTGATCGCCCCGCGCAAGACCGGCCGGTAGGCGCCTCTCGGAAGCCGCCAAGACAAAAAAGGGAGAAGAAAATGACTGCAAGACATGTAAAACTCGCGCTCCTCGCCGCAACCGTGCTTGGCTCGGCCGGCACGGCGATGGCGCAGGACGCGACCCTGACCATCGAAAGCTGGCGCAACGACGACCTGACCATCTGGCAGGAAAAGCTGATTCCCGCCTTCGAGGCCGCCCATCCCGGCATCAAAGTGACCTTCGCGCCCTCGGCTCCGACCGAATACAACGCCGTGCTGAATTCCAAGCTGGAAGCCGGTTCGGCGGGCGACCTGATCACCTGCCGGCCCTTCGATGCCTCGCTCAGCCTCTACCAGAAGGGTCACCTCGCGGCGATCCAGGACCTGGAGAACATGAAGAATTTCGGCGACGTAGCGAAGGCCGCCTGGAGCACGGATGACGGCTCGGCGACCTTCTGCGTGCCGATGGCCTCGGTCATCCACGGCTTCATCTACAATGCCGAGATCTTCGAGGAGCTTGGCCTGACGCCGCCGAAGACCAATGACGAGTTCTTCGCCCTGCTCGACAAGATCAAGGAGGAGGGCTCCTACATTCCCATGGCCATGGGCGCCAAGGACCAGTGGGAAGCCGCCACCATGGGCTACACCAATATCGGCCCGAACTACTGGAAGGGCGAGGAAGGCCGGCTGGCACTCATCAAGGGCGGCGAGAAGCTGAGCGACGATCAATGGGTTGAACCGCTCCGCCAGCTCGCCAAATGGGCGCCCTATCTGGGCGACGGCTACGAGGCGCAGGCCTATCCGGACAGCCAGAACCTGTTCACCCTCGGCCGCGCGGCGATCTTCCCGGCCGGCTCCTGGGAAATCTCGATCTTCAACGAGCAGGCCGACTTCAAGATGGGCGCCTTCGCGCCGCCGGTACAGAATGCCGGCGACGAGTGCTACATCTCCGACCACACCGACATCGGCATCGGCATGAACGCCAAGTCGGCCAATCCGGAAGCGGCCCGCACCTTCCTGAACTGGGTCGGCTCGGCCGAGTTCGCGACGCTCTACGCCAATTCGCTGCCGGGCTTCTTCTCGCTGTCCAACGAGACGGTCGAGATGGAGGACCCGCTGGCCAAGGAGTTCGTCTCCTGGCGCGAGAGCTGCAAGTCGACCATCCGCCCGGCGCACCAGATCCTGTCGCGCGGCACGCCAAACCTGTGGAACGAGATGTGGAACGTCTCGGCCAACGTCCTGCGCGGCGCGCAGACGCCGGAGGAAGGCGGGGCCACGCTGCAGGACGGCCTGGCGAGCTGGTACGAGCCGCAGCAGAAGTAGAACCTTGAAAATGCTGCCGGGCGGGGTCTCCCCGTCCGGCGGCCAATCATGCCGAGGGGCGAGCATGGCCGTAGAGCAAACGACGAAACCACCCATTCGATGGCACATTGCGGTGTTCCTGGCGCCGGCGGTGCTGGTCTACACCGCGGTCATGATCCTGCCGCTGTTCAGCACGCTGCAGCTTTCGCTGTTCAGCGACATCAACAACAGCCAGGTGTTTGTCGGCCTCGGCAATTTCCGCACCCTTTTCGGCGATCCGCGCTGGGCCGAGCAGTTCTGGAACGCGCTCGGCAACAATGTCTGGTTCTTCGTCATCCACATGCTGGTGCAGAACCCGATCGGCATCCTGCTGGCGGCGATCCTGAGCAGTCCGCGGCTAAGGATGCGCGCTTTCTATCGGACCGCGATCTTCATCCCGACCATCCTTTCCTTCGTCATCGCCGGCTTCGCCTGGAAGCTGATCCTCAGCCCGCTCTGGGGCGTCGCGCCGAACCTGCTCGACCTGGTCGGGCTGAAAAGCCTGTTCCAGCCCTGGCTCGGCAAGGAGGCCTATGCGCTCACCACGCTTGCGCTGATCTCGGTCTGGCAGTTCGTCGGCATTCCGATGATGCTGATCTACGCAGCACTGCTGTCGATCCCGGACGAACTTCTGGAAGCGGCCGAATGCGACGGCATCACCGGCATGGCGCAGTTCTGGAAGATCAAGCTGCCGCTTGTCCTGCCCGCCATCGGCATCATCTCGATCCTGACCTTCGTCGGCAATTTCAACGCCTTCGACCTGATCTACTCGACGCAGGGCGCCCTCGCCGGGCCGGATTTCTCGACCGACATCCTTGGGACCTTCATGTACCGCACCTTCTTCGGCTTCCAGCTCCAGCTCGGCGATCCGAACCTGGGCGCGGCCATCGCGACGGCCATGTTCGTCATCATCCTGATCGGCGTGTCGATCTACCTGTTCGGCATCCAGCGGCGCCTGCGCCGGTATCAGTTCTGAGGGGAGAGAACCATGTCTTACATCGGCGTTCTTGATACCCCCCTCTGCCCTGCCGGGCATCTCCCCCTCACGGGGGGAGATCGGCTGGCAGGGAAGCGGTGGATCCTTTCACAAACCAGCGACTGGCGAAATCCGTCGACCCGTCAATCTCCCCCCATGAGGGGGAGATGCCCGGCAGGGCAGAGGGGGGTGATGACGGGCACCGCCAAGGCACGGAACAACAACCCCGCAGGCAGGCCGCAACCATGAGCACCGCAAGGCACTCCCCATTCCACTCGGCTGCCGCGCACGCGATCCTGATCCTCTACACGATCATCGCGCTGTTTCCGGTGTTCGTCATCGTCGTCAACGCCTTCAAGTCGCGCAAGGCGATCTTCCGCGAGCCGCTGGCGCTGCCCGATGCCGAGAGCTTCAGCCTGATCGGCTTCGAGACGGTGCTGAAACAGGGCGATTTCCTGCTCTACTTCCAGAACAGCCTGATCGTCACGGTGGTCTCGCTGTTCCTGGTCCTGCTGTTCGGCGCCATGGCCGCCTTCGCCCTGTCGGAATACCGCTTCAAGGGCAACACGCTGATGGGCCTTTATCTGGCGCTCGGCATCATGATCCCGATCCGCCTCGGCACGGTGGCGATCCTGCAGATGATGGTGGCCTCGGGTCTCGTCAACACGCGCACGGCGCTGATCCTGGTCTACACGGCGCAGGGCCTGCCACTCGCCATCTTCATCCTGTCGGAGTTCATGCGCCAGGTCTCCGACGACCTGAAGAATGCCGGCCGCATCGACGGGCTGAGCGAATACCGCATCTTCTTCCGCCTCGTCCTGCCGCTGGTCCGTCCGGCCATGGCGACGGTGGCGGTCTTCACCATGATCCCGATCTGGAACGACCTGTGGTTTCCGCTGATCCTGGCGCCTGCCGAGGAGACCAAGACCATCACGCTCGGCGCGCAGGTCTTCATCGGCCAGTTCGTCACCAACTGGAACGCCGTGCTGGCGGCGCTGTCGCTGGCCATCCTGCCGGTACTGGTCCTGTACCTCATCTTCTCACGCCAGCTGATCCGCGGCATCACCTCGGGAGCAGTCAAATGAGCGGCGGAGAAACCCCGATCCGCGTGCTGGTCGCCGGCCTCGGCAATATGGGCCGCAGCCACGCGCTCGCCTATCACGAGAACCCCGGCTTCGAGATCGTCGGCCTCGTCAACCGTTCGCGGCCCGACCTCCCCGCCGGGCTGGGCTCCTATCCGCTAACCACCGACTACGCCGAGGCGCTCGCGCGGCTGAAGCCCGACCTGGTGTCCGTCAACACCTACTCGGACAGCCATGCGGATTACGCGGTCGCCGCCCTCGAGCACGGCGCGCATGTTTTCGTCGAGAAGCCGCTGGCGACCAATGTCGCCGATGCGCGGCGGGTCGTCGATGCGGCCCGCGCCAACGGGCGCAAGCTGGTCATCGGCTATATCCTGCGCCATCACCCCTCCTGGATCCGGCTGATCGAGGAAGCGCGCGCGCTGGGCGGTCCCTATGTCTTCCGGCTCAACCTCAATCAGCAATCCTCCGGCCCCACCTGGCACACCCACAGGCAGTTGATGGAGACCACGCCGCCCATCGTGGACTGCGGCGTGCATTATGTGGACGTGATGTGCCAGATCACCGATGCCAAGCCGGTCAAGGTGCGCGGCATGGGCCTCCGGCTCTCCGACGAGATCGCCCCGGACATGTATAATTACGGTCATTTCCAGGTGCTGTTCGAAGACGGCTCGCTCGGCTGGTACGAGGCCGGCTGGGGTCCGATGATCTCGGAGACCGCCTTCTTCGTGAAGGACATCGTCTCGCCGAAGGGCTGCGTCTCGATCGTCATGGCCGAAGGCGCCCGCTCCGACGACATCGACACGCACACCAAAACATCGACCATCCGCGTCCACCGCGCGGAGACCGATGCCGCCGGCCGCTTCGCCAGCCCTGACACGCTGCTGTCGATGGACGACGAACCGGGTCACCAGGAGCTGTGCGACCGCGAGCAGGCCTTCGTGTTGAAGGCCATTCGCGAGGACATCGACCTCTCCCGCCACATGGACGACGCCGTCCAGTCGCTCAACATCTGCCTCGCCGCCGACGAAAGCGTGCGAAGCGGCAAGGAAATAGAATTATAGGAAGATCCAGTGGGCTCACTCGCACTCAGAAACATCACCAAATCGTTCGGCAAGGTCGACGTCATCAAGGGTGTCGATCTGGACGTCGAGGACGGTGAATTCGTCATCTTCGTCGGCCCCTCGGGCTGCGGCAAATCTACCCTCCTGCGCATCATCGCCGGGCTGGAGGATGCCAGCGGCGGCAGCGTCGAGATCGACGGCGACGCCGTCAACGCGACGCCGCCTTCGAAACGCGGCATCGCCATGGTCTTCCAGACCTACGCGCTCTACCCGCACCTGACGGTGAAGGACAATATGAGCCTCGGCCTGAAACAGGCCAAGCGCCCCCCGGCGCAGATCGCGGAGCGCGTCGATCTGGCGACCAAGATGCTGTCGCTCGAACCCTATCTCGAGCGGCGGCCGGCGGAACTTTCCGGCGGCCAGCGCCAGCGCGTGGCCATCGGCCGCGCCGTGGTGCGCAAGCCCAAGCTGTTCCTCTTCGATGAACCGCTTTCCAATCTCGATGCGGCGCTTCGCGTCAACACGCGTCTGGAGATCGCACGCCTGCACCGCGAGCTGAGCGCCACCATGATCTACGTGACGCACGATCAGACCGAGGCGATGACGCTCGCCGACCGCATCGTCGTGCTCAATGCCGGACGCATCGAGCAGATCGGCACGCCGATGGAACTCTACAACGACCCCGCCAACCTGTTCGTCGCCGGCTTCATCGGCTCACCGCAGATGAACTTCGTCGAGGCATCCGCCATCGGCCGCGAGGACGCCAGGACGATCGGCATCCGGCCCGAACACATCTCCGTCAGCACCACCGGCGGCGATCTCAAGGGCCGCGTCTCGCATGTCGAGCATCTGGGCGCCGATACGAATGTCTATCTGGACTGTGGCCGGGCGGGTCTTCTATGCATCCGCCTGTTCGGCGAACATCAATTCGAGATCGATAGCGAAATCCACGCCAGGTTCGACGAGGGCCGCATATACCGTTTCGACGACAAGGGCGACATCATCCGCTGAACGCCGGATTGCAGATGACCGGGCACAATTGCCCGGCTCTTGCGCATCGCGGCAACTCCCCTTAGTCGATCCTGAGCGACCTGCAACAGAAGCGGGTCCGGCGAAGAATGGTTTGGTCTTCATGGGAGAGGCGTCGTGCAGCAAGGCGACTTTGTTCCGGTTTCATCGCGCGTGACGATACAGGATGGCGTCTACCGCCAGTTACGCCATGCGCTGATGACGGGCCGTTTCGAGCCGGAACAGGTTCTGACGATCTCGTCTCTCGCTGAAACCTTCGGCACCAGTCACATGCCGGTGCGCGAGGCGCTGCGTCGGCTGGCCGCGGAGAACGCGCTGGTGACCGCACCGAACGGCTCGGCCCGCGTTCCCTCGGTGAGCAGGGCGAGGCTCGATGATCTCTGCCGCGCCCGCATCGCCGTCGAGGGCCTGGCGGCGGAACTGGCCACCGCCAATCTGGGCAAGGCCGAGATCGCCGAACTGGAGCTTCTGCTTGCCGCCCACGAGGCCTCCGGCCGCAATGAAAGCGTCTACGAGATGCTCGGCAAGAACCGCGAATTCCACTTCGCGCTCTACCAGGGATCGAACTCGGAAGTGCTGATCCAGCTCATCGAAACGCTCTGGCTGCGCTTCGGCCCCTATATGCGCATGCTGACCCGCCATGTGGAACCGATCCTCAAGTCGCAGGGCGCCGTCACCTACTCGCAGCATCACCACGAGGCGATCGACGCCCTGCGGTCGCGGGACGCCGCCGGCGTCAGGCAGGCGATCATCGACGACATCGCTGCGACGCAGGAACTGCTCGGCACGCTCTGCGACTGAGATTGCCGGTGCTGCAGGTGTGAAGGCCACAGGGCAACTCCCCGCACTTTTTGGCACCGATAGCCTGCCGCGCCGCAACGGCAGATGAAACCGGCCCTCACCTGATCAACGTCAGCTGATTCCCGCCGCTCGCAGAACGCTGCGACAGGCGCGCCTCCCGGCATCCGAGGCTGCCTGGCAGCGAAGCACATCCTGCCCCTTAACGTCCCCGCGGTGTCTGTCCCGTGCCGGCCATCGTCGCGTCTGTACGCAACCGGCCACGCCCTCCCGTATCGTACATCGCTCGGCGGGTCCCGCCGTTCCGGCAGCGGCTTCCCAAGCCGCGCCCATGCCCGTCGCAATTTCATTGGACGACGCTTTAAGTTTAAAGTATCATTTGATCGAATGCGCAGGCCGGCCCGCAAGAAGCCGGTGAGTGATGCCGCGCCTGACATCCCGCCGGGCCGGCCGAATGGGGATCACAGAGGAGCGAAAATCATGAGAAAACAGATAGTTCTTGGCATCATGGCCGGCCTTCTGGCCGTTTCCGGCGCGATGGCGCAGGAAATTCGCGTCGGCGTGGCGCTGCCGAAGAGCGACCGGCCTGACGACTTCATCAACGGCATGTATGAGCGCTTCGAGCAGGAAGTCGAAGCCAATTCCGACATGACGGTGGAAATCTCCTATGGCAGCGCACTGGGTGCGCCCAATGAGCGGCTCAACCAGATGCGCCGCGGCGTGATCCAGATGAGCGACGCCGCCGACGGCAACTACGCCACGGTCTTCTCTGACATCCAGATCCTCAACCTGCCCTATCTCTTCACCGACGACACCGAGGCCTGGGCGCTGCTCGACGGACCGGTGGGCGCCGAACTCGCCGAGGAACTGCGCGCCAAGACCGGCATCCGGGTGCTTGGCTGGTGGGCTTCCGGCGGCTTCAAGCAGTATAGCTCCAACAAGCCCATCCGCTCGCCCGAAGACATGAAGGGCCTGAAGATGCGCGTGCTCGGGCCGCTCGCGACGATCCCGGTCGAAGCGCTCGGCGCCTCGCCTGCGCCGATCTCCTTCGCCGAGCTGTACACGGCGCTGCGCACCGGCGTCGTCGATGGACAGGACAACGCCGCGCCGATCTTCGTCCTCGTCAAGCTCTACGAGGTGCAGAAATATCTGAGCCTGACCAGCCATGGCTTCGCCTTCGGCCCGCTCGGCATCAACGACGCCTTCTATTCGGGCCTGACGGACGAGCAGAAGAAGGTGATCGACGACGCGGCCGCCAAGGCCATCGCCTTCAACCGCGACGCCTCGCGCAACGCGCTTTCGGCGGCGCTCAAGACGGCCAGCGACAATGGCACCGAGGTGATCGAGCTCGATCAGGCGACGCGCGACGCCTTCAAGGCGATCGCCCAGCCGCCTGCGATCGAGTGGCTGAAGCAGAATGTCGACACGCCCGAGCGTGTCGACGCCATCGTCAAGGCGGTCGAAGAAGCGCGCAACTGACCATGGCGGCCGTCGAACGTCTGCTCGACCTGCTGGACGGAGCGCTGCGGGCCTTCGCCGCGCTCTGTCTGGTCGTCCTTCTCGGGCTGGTCGCCGCGCAGGTCTTCCTGCGTTACGGCATCGGCAGCGTTCCCCTGTTCATGGAGGAGGTGGCGCGCTACGGCATGATCTGGATGGCGCTCGCCGCGACCGCGGTCGCCGTGCGCGAGGCGAGCCACATCAGCGTCGAGTTCGTGCCGGCGGTGCTGGCGGCGCAGGCGCCGGCGCTGGGCCGCGCCCTGAAATTCCTGCTCGAGCTGATCGCCCTGACGGTCTTCTTCGTCCTCGTCTGGTATGGCGTCGACATGATGCGCTTCGCCGCCGGCCAGACCAGCGAGGGCATGCGCATCCCGCTCTCCATTCCTTATGCGGCCCTGCCCGCCTGTTTCGCGCTGGCGGCGCTGTTTGCCTTGCTGCGCCTTCTCACCGGATCGCGGCATTCATGAGTATCGGCCTCCTGACCCTTCTCGGCGTCTTCCTCGGACTGCTGCTTGCCGGCCTGCCCATCGCCTGGGCGATGATCGCCGGCGTTCTCTCCTGGATGGCCATCACCGGAAACTGGGCCTTCCTGCCCATCGTTCCCGAACGCCTCTATCAGGGCATGGACAGCTTCGTGCTGATGGCCGTGCCGCTGTTCATCCTGGCGGGCGAGCTGGTCAATGCCGGACGCATCACCGACCGGCTGATCGCCTTCGCCAATGCCTGGTTCGGCGCGATGCGCGGCGGGCTGGCGCAGGTCAACATCGGCGCGTCGATCCTGTTCGCCGGCATCACGGGCGTGGCGTTGGGCGACATCGCTGCCCTTGGCCGCGTGTTCATCCCCGCCATGGTCAAGCAGGGCTACACCAGCGCCTATGCCGCCGCCGTCACCGCCTCGTCGTCGATCATCGGGCCGATGTTGCCACCGTCGCTGACCGCCGTCATCTACGGCTCGATCACCGACATCTCCATCGGCGCGCTGATGGCCGCCACCATTTTCCCGGGCCTCCTGATCGGCCTGGCGCAGATGATCCTCGTCGCCATACAGGCCCGCATCCACAATTTCCCCTCCGTCCAGGCCGACCGCTCGCCGAAGGCGCTGGCGAAGGTTTCCGGCGCCGCGCTGGTGCCGCTGATGATCCCGGTCATCATCCTCGCCGGCATCCTCGGCGGCATCATGACCCCCACCGAGGCCGGCGGCATCGCCTGCGTCTACGCGCTGGTGGTCGCGCTCTTCTTCTACCGCTCCGTCGACGCGCGCTCCCTGGCCGCCGTCTTCTCACGCTCTGCCCTCTTTTCCGGCCAGCTCCTGATCATCGTCGGCTGCGGCGCCGCGTTTTCCTGGGCGATGGGCATGGAGAACGTGCCACGCCTCCTGTCGGGCGCCATCGAGGGGTGGGACATGAGCCCGCTCGCCATCATGCTGGTGTTCAACGCGGCGCTGCTGGTGCTCGGCATGTTCATCGACCCGACGGCCGTGATCATCCTGTTCGGGCCGATCCTTGCCCATGCGGCGCAGGCGGCCGGCATCGACCCGCTGCATTTCGGCGTCGTTGCCATCCTCAACCTGAACATCGGGCTTCTGACCCCGCCGCTCGGGGTCTGCCTGTTCGCCGCCGAGCGGATGGCCGGCTGCGGCCTCGGCGCGCTCCTGCGCGCCACCGCCCCGTTCCTTGCCGTCAACCTGATCGCGCTGGCGATCGTTTCCGCCGTGCCGGGCCTGAGCCTCTGGCTGCCCCGGCTCCTCGGCTTCTGACACGCCTTTGCGGAGAGCATCATGAGCGACGAACGCCAGAAAACACCGCCGGTCGGCCCGAATATCGGCCACAGCGTCTCGGCCCTCGTCGAGGCGCCCGCCGAACGGGTCTTCGCCTTCCTCTCGGACGGCAAGGCACTCGGCCGCTGGGCACTCGGATCTTTCGGCACGAGAAGGGACGCGGAAACCGGCCTCTACCGGGGCCGGTCGCTGTTCGACGGCTCCGAGGGCTTTCTGCGGATCGACGCCAGAAGCGACCTCATGCTCATCGACTACCACATCGGCTCCCCGGACACCCTCCAGCCGCGCATCAGCGCCCGCGTCGTGCCGCACACGGTCTGCGGCCTGCCGGAAGGCACCTGCTATGCCACGCTGACGGCATGGCGCGGCGCCGGCATGGACGATGCACGCTGGCAGCGGCTCTGTGCCACGCACGAGGCGGAGATCTGGCTGATCAAGGCGCAGATCGAGACGGAAGCGAAGATGCGGCCCGCGCCCTGAGCGATTTTGTCAGGAGCCTTGCAATAGACGCCCGATTTCCGGCGGCGGCGGCGCGGGTTTGCGTTAGTCTCGCCCCATGCTGTTCCGACGCCCCGACGACGACCATCTCTACGAAGCGCTTGTAGCCCGCGACGCGGCGCTCGACGGCTTCGTCTATGCCGGCGTCACCACCACCGGCGTCTTCTGCCGCCTCACCTGCCCGGCGCGCAAGCCGAAGCGCGAGCACGTCGTGTTCTACGACACGGTGGCGCAGTGCTTCGAGGCGGGGCTGCGGCCCTGCAAGCGCTGTCGGCCGCTCGCCGCCGCCGGCGCAGCCGATCCGCTGGTGGAGGACCTGCTGGCGCGGCTGGATGCCCGGCCGGAGCGCCGCTGGTACGAGGCGGATATCGTCCGCCTGGGGCACGATCCCTCCACGGTCCGGCGCGCCTTCAACCGACGTTTCGGCATCAGCTTCCTCGAAATGGCGCGGCTGCGGCGCGTCGGCCTGGCGGTCGAGACCCTTTCCGGCGGCGCAAGCGTGATCGAGGCGCAGCAGGAGGCGGGCTTCGCCTCGGGCAGCGGTTTTCGCGACGCCGTGACCCGGCTGCTCGGCGAAGCGCCGGCCGGCATGCGCGGCCGGCCGCTCCTGCGCGCCGACTGGATCGAGACCCCGATCGGCACGATGGTGGCGATCGCCGACGATCATGCACTGCATATCCTGGAATTCCTCGAGCGGACCGCGCTGCCCGCCGAAATCCGCAAGCTCCGCAAGGCGACCGGCTCCGCCATCGCCCTCGGTCGCAGCGCCCCGATCGAACAGATCGCCGCCGAGCTCGATGCCTATTTCACCGGCCGCTCGGCGCGCTTCGAGACGCGGCTTGCCGGACACGGGACGCCTTTCGAGCGCGACGTCTGGCGGGTTTTGCGCGCGATCCCGCCCGGCGAGACGCGGAGCTACACGGGGATCGCCCATGCGCTGGACCGCCCGGACGCCGCCCGCGCCGCGGCGCGGGCCAACGGCACCAACCAGATCGCCATCGTCATCCCCTGCCACCGCGTGCTCTCCGCCGATGGCAGCCTGACCGGATATGGCGGCGGCCTGTGGCGCAAGCGCTGGCTGCTCGAACATGAGAAACTGAAATTTTCCCGCACAGGAGCGTCCCATGAGCCAGAGTGACAAAGCCCGCGCCTTCGCCGCCCTGCATGTGAAGGGCGATCCGCTGATCCTCTACAATGTCTGGGATGCCGGGTCGGCCAGGGCCGTCGCCGATGGCGGCGCCAGGGCGCTGGCGACCGGAAGCTGGTCGGTCGCCGCCGCGCACGGCTTTGGCGACGGCGAGAAGATCCCGCTCGATCTGCTGGTAACCGTAGCGGAGCGCATCGCAAGCGCGCTTGACCTGCCCCTCTCGGTCGATTTCGAGGGCGCCTATGCCGTGGAGCCTGCACAGGCGGCGGAGAATGTCGGCCGCATCATCGACGCGGGCGCGGTCGGCATCAATCTCGAGGACCAGATGGTGGGCGGCGACGGGCTTCATCCGATCCGCGACCAGGCCGCGCGGATCGCCGCCATCCGCGCCATGGCGGAGAAGCGGGGCATGCCCTTCTACATCAACGCCCGCACGGATCTCTTCCTGAAGGAGGGCGACCGCACCCGGCATGCCGCGCTGCTGGCCGAAGCGAAGGAGCGCGGCCGCGCCTATGCGGAAGCCGGCGCCAGCGGCTTCTTCGCGCCGGCGCTGGTGGACGAGGCGCTGATCGGCGATCTGTGCGCCGCGACCGACCTGCCGGTCAACATCATGGCCATGAAAGACGCGCCGGACGCCCGGCGCCTCGGCGCGCTCGGCGTGGCGCGCATCAGCCATGGGCCGGGCCCCTATCGCGCGGCGATGGCGTGGCTGAAGGAACAGGCGGCGGCGGTTTACGCCTAGGCTCGGCCTGCATATGGTGCCCTAGTGGTTCGACAGGCTCACCATGAGGGCTGTTGATGCATCGGTGCCCTGACGTGAATGAATGAGCCAGACTTGGCAGTAGCCCTCATGGTGAGCCTGTCGAACCACGAGGGCGCTTGGCACTGGCACGCCCCGGCAACCCAGAAGCGTCCGTCGCTCACCCGCCCGCGGACGGCTTGTTCCAATGAATGTGCTCCAGCGCCTGGATGCGGCCGCGCGAGGCGTCCCAGTCCTTGTGGGTCACCCGGTCGATGATGGCTTCCACCAGCGCGAGGAGCGCGACGCTGGAATCCCAGGTGCGGCCCGCATCGATGGCGCAGGGCAGCACCACCTTCGCATAGCGCGAGATCGGCGAGAGCCAGTTGTCGGTGATCAGCACGATGCGCGCCCTGCGCTCGCCGAGTAGCTCGCTCAGATGCACCAGGTCGCGCTGGTAGCGGCGGATGTCGAACAGCACCACCACGTCGCTGGCTTTCACGTCGAGCAGTTGGTCGTCCCAGGTGGATGTCTGGTCCTGGAAGCGGCGCACATTCGGCCGCACGATGCGCAGATGCGCGGCCATGTAGCGGGCGATGGCGTCGCTGAAACGTCCACCAAGGCAGTAGCAGGCAGCCTTGTGATCCGACAGGAGCGCGCAGGCCGCCTCGAACTCACTCTCGGGAATCGCGTCGAGCGTCGCGGCGATGTTCACCGCCGCGCGGTCGAAATAGGCGCCGAGCGCCGACCCCGCATGGGACCGTTCGCCCTTCTCCAGCGGCGACAGGAGTTCCGCCTGTATCTCGGCGCGCAGCGCGCGCTGGAACTCCGGATAGCCGGAAAAGCCGAGGCGGGAGACGAACCTCAACACGGTCGGCGCGCTGGTTCCGGCAAGCTCGGCAAACTCGGCGACGGTCGAAAGGCCGCTGCTCGGATAGTTGGCCAGGAAGGAATGCGCCACCTTCCGCTCCGCGTCGGTCATCTGGCCGAGCGCTTCGTGCACCTGCTCCCTGGTCCCCAAAACGTCTCCCCTTCCCGCTCGCCGTTCTTCCGCGGCGCACATCAAATCGATCCGTAATAAAAATTACACAATTGACAAACGAGCTGCAATGCTAATCATTATTACAAATTGGCATAAGCGGTCGCCCGCGGGAAACGGGCATCACTGGCAGGCGAGGAGAGCGTTCTGGTGGCAAAGGCGTGGCTTGACCCATCCGAGGGTTCGCCCGTCGCGATCGAGCGGCGGGATGGGCGTTCGCCCGTCATTCTCGTCTGCGAGCACGCTTCGCGAACCATTCCCCGCGCCCTCGGCACGTTGGGCGTGAAGCCCGAAACCCTGACCAGCCACGCCGCCTGGGACCTGGGCGCGCTCGAGGTCTCCCGCCGGCTTTCCGCCCTGCTCGACGCGCCGCTGATCCACCAGCGCTTCTCGCGCCTCGTCTATGATTGCAACCGTCCGCCCGAGGCGCCCGACGCCATCCCGGAAATGAGCGAGGTCCACGCCGTCCCCGGCAATCGCCGCCTGAGCGAGGCCGCGCGTCGCCAGCGCGTCACCGGCATCTACCATCCCTTTCGCGATGCGCTCGCTTCACTGATCGACGAACGGGCGGCCATGAAGCCCGCACCGGTGATCGTCACGATCCATTCCTTCACGCGCGTCTATTTCGGCATCACCCGACACCGGGCGGTCGGCATCCTGCATGACCGCGACCGGCGGCTGGCCGATGCCATGCTGGCGCTCTGCGAGCGCGAGGGCATCGCCAACGCCCTGCGCAACTACCCCTACGGCCCCGATGACGGGGTCACGCACACCTTGCGCGAGCACGCGATTTCGCGCGGGCTCGTCAATGTGATGATCGAGATCTGCAGCGATCTGATCCGCGACGCGGCGGAGCAGGACGACTGGGCGAAACGCCTAGCGCTTCTCCTCGGAGCAGCACTCGACGATCTGGATATCGAAACACACGCCGCCGGCCCGGCGAAAGCGTGATGAAGAAACACAGGGCAAAGCGGGAACGGGAGATTCGATAATGGGAGACCGGAGCCGATGCCGAACGCCATAAGGCGCTATGTGCGCTTCATCGACCGGACCAACGAGATCGTCGGGCTGATCATGATGTACATGATCTTCCTGATGATCGGCATCCTTCTGTATTCGTCGATCATGAAGACCGTCGCCATCCCGCCCCTGTGGACGCTGGAAATGGCGCAGTTCGTGATGGTCACCTACTACATGGTGGGCGGCGGCTGGGCGCTGAAGAACGACGCCCATGTGCGCATGGACCTGATCTACGCCAACTGGCAGCCCCGCACCAAGGCGCTGATAGACACCGTCACCGTCCTGTTCCTGATCTTCTACCTGTGCCTGCTGCTCTATGGCGGGTTCTCCTCCACCTCCTACGCCCTGAAATACGGCGAGACCAGCTACTCGGCCTGGTCGCCCTACATGGCGCCGGTCAAGATCATCATGTGCTTCGGCATCGCCCTGACGCTGCTACAGGCGGTCGCGCAGCTCTTCAAGGACATCGCCATCGCGCGCGGGGAGGAAATCTCTTGAGCTACGAACTCACCGCGATCCTGATGTTCGCCGGCATGATGGGCCTGCTCCTGACCGGACAGCGCGTGTTCGGCGCCATCGGCTTCATCGCCGTCGTCTTCACGCTTCTCCTGTGGGGAACGGGCGGCTCGGAGATCGCCTTCTCGGCCGCCATGAAGCTCATGAAATGGTACGCGCTGCTGACGCTGCCGCTGTTCATCTACATGGGCTACATGCTGTCGGAATCGGGCATCGCCGACGACCTCTACAAGATGTTCCATGTCTGGTTCGGGCCGGTGCGCGGCGGGCTGGCTATCGGCACCATCGCGCTGATGGTCGTGATCTCGGCGATGAACGGCCTGTCGGTCGCCGGCATGGCGATCGGCGCCACCATCGCCCTGCCCGAGCTTCTGCGGCGCGGCTACGACAAGGTGATGGTGACCGGCGTCATCCAGGCGGGCTCCTCGCTCGGCATCCTCGTGCCGCCCAGCGTCGTGCTGGTGCTCTACGCGATGATCGCCCGCCAGCCGGTCGGCCAGCTCTGGCTCGCCGGGGTCTTTCCGGGCCTGCTGATGGCCGGGCTGTTCATCCTCTACATCGCCGTCCGCTGCTGGCTCCAGCCGAAGCTCGGCCCGGCCCTGCCGGCGGAGGAACGGGCCATGCCGCTCTCCGAGAAGCTGAAGCTTCTGTCGGCCGGCATCCTGCCCTTCATGATCTTCTTCCTGATGACCGGCCTGTTCGTCATGGGCGTGACCAGCCTCGTCGAGAGTTCGGCCATCGGCGCGGTCTCGGCGACCGCCGCAGCCGCCATCCGCGGGCGCCTGACGCTGAAGGTGATCCACAGCACCGTGCGCAACACGCTGTCCGTCTCGTGCATGTTCATGTGGATCATACTCGCCGCGCTCTGCTTCGGCGCGGTGTTCGACGGGCTGGGCGCGGTCAAGGCGATCGAGGGCTTCTTCATCGGCGAGCTGGGTCTCTCGCCCTGGGAGATCCTGATCCTGATGCAGCTCTCCTACCTGATCATGGGCATGTTCCTGGACGACACTGCGATGCTGGTCATCGTCGCGCCGCTCTACGTGCCGCTGGTCAAGCTGCTCGGCTTCGACCTGATCTGGTACGGCGTGCTCTACACGATCACCTGCCAGATCGCCTACATGACCCCGCCCTTCGGCTACAACCTGTTCCTGATGCGCGCCATGGCGCCGCCGGAAGTCAGCCTGCGCGACATCTACCGCTCCATCATACCCTTCGTCGCGGTGATGATCCTGGCCCTGATCATCGTCATGGCCTTCCCGCAGATCGCCCTGTGGCTACCGCAACACATCTACATCCGCTGAGAAAACGGGAGACCGGCCGAGCAAAGGAGGTGAGGAAGAGATCAGAAGCCTGCGCGAGAAGGAACCGGCAAGCGGCCGGAAAAACAATGAGAGGAGTGAACGGAGATGCAGAACAGACGCGATTTTCTCAAGAAGGCGGGCATCGCTTCGGCGGCCGCCACCGGCGCCTCGGCGCTCGCCATGCCGCACGTCCGCGCGCAAAGCCAGATCAAGTGGCGGCTGCAGACCTATGCCGGACCGGCGCTGGCCGAGCATGTGGTGAAGCCCGCCATCGACGCTTTCAACAAGGTGGCCAATGGCGAGATGGTGATCGAGCTCTACACGGCCGACCAGTTGGTACCGACGGGCGAACTGTTCCGCGCCATGCAGGCCGGCACGATCGACGCCGTGCAGTCGGATGAGGACTCCATGGCCGCACCGGTCGACGTCTCCGTCTTCGGCGGCTACTTCCCCTTCGCCACTCGCTATTCGCTCGACGTGCCTGTCCTGTTCAACCAGTGGGGCCTGAAGGAGATCTGGGAGGAAGCCTACAGCGAGGTCGAGAACGTCACCTGGCTCTCCGCCGGTTCCTGGGACCCCTGCCACTTCAACACGGTCGAGCCGATCAACAGCCTCGCCGACCTGAAGGGCAAGCGCGTCTTCACCTTCCCGACAGCCGGCAAGTTCCTCGCCCAGTTCGGCGTCGTGCCGGTGACCATCCCCTACGAGGATGTCGAGGTGGCCGTGCAGACGGGCGAGCTCGACGGCATCGCCTGGTCGGGCATCACCGAGGACTACACGGTCGGCTGGGCCGACGTGACCAACTACTTCCTGACCAACAACATCACCGGCGCCTGGATTGGCTCCTTCTTCGCCAACACCGAACGCTGGAACGAGGTGCCGGACCACCTGAAGGCGCTGTTCCAGCTCTGCATGGACTCCTCCCACTACTACCGTCAGTGGTGGTACTGGGGCGGCGAGGCCAAGCTGCGCGTCGAGGGCACCAAGCTGCAGCTCACCACCATCCCCGACGCCGAATGGGCGCAGGTGGAGGAAGCGGCGGCGAAGTTCTGGGACGAGATCGCCGCGCAGAGCGAACGCAGCGCCCGCGTGGTCAAGATCCTGAAGGACTACAACGCCGCCATGGGCAAGGCGGGCCGGCCCTATCGCTACACCTGAACACACGGGCACTCGCCCCTCACCCTTACCCTCTCCCCGTAAAACGGGGAGAGGGGGTCGCCAACGTCACAACGAGTTTCCTTCTCCCCGTGAATGGGGGTCCGAAGGACGGGCCGAGACCCGTGGCTCGGCCCCGGTTGGTGCCGGCAGGCGGATGAGGGGCGGGCGCAGACTAAAGATCACCACCAAGGCAGACACAGACAGGACAGACCAGATGGCGGGCAAACTAACTTTGGAAGGGCTGAAGGCCGCGGCCGAGAAGGGCGAGATCGACACCGTACTGGTGGCCCTCGTCGACATGCAGGGCCGGCTGATGGGCAAGCGCTTCCATGTGGACTTCTTCCTCGCGAGCGGCTTCGAGGAGACCCACGGCTGCAACTACCTGCTCGCCACCGATCTGGAAATGGTCACGGTGGAAGGCTTCAAGGCGACAAGCTGGGAGGCGGGTTACGGCGACTACACGATGAAGCCTGATCTCTCCACGCTGCGCCGCATTCCCTGGCTCGAGGGCACGGCTCTGGTGCTGTGCGACGTGCTCGACCACCACACCCATGAGGACGTGCCGCATTCGCCGCGCGCCGTCCTGAAAAGGCAGGTCGCGAGGCTCGAGGCGATGGGCATGAAGGCCATGATGGCCTCGGAGCTAGAATTCTTCCTGTTCCGCGATTCCTTCGAGGAAGCGAGCGCCAAGGGCTATCGCGGCCTGGAGCGGATCGGCGCCTACAACGAGGACTACCACATCTTCCAGACCACCAAGGAAGAGGATGTGATGCGCGCCATCCGCAACGGGCTGAACGGTGCCGACATACCGGTCGAGAACTCCAAGGGCGAGGCGGACGCCGGGCAGGAGGAGATCAATGTGCGCTATGCCGACGCGCTGACCATGGCCGACCGGCACGCCATCATCAAGAACGGTTGCAAGGAGATCGCCTGGCAGAAGGGCCGCGCCGTCAGCTTCATGGCGAAGTGGGACAACCAGGCGGCCGGCAGCTCCGCACATGTCCACCAGTCGCTGTGGTCGCTCGACGGCAAGCCCCTGTTCTTCGACCCCGAGGGCGAGCACGGCATGTCGGCGATGATGCGCCGCTATCTCGCAGGCCTGCTGGCGCATGCCGGAGAGATCACCTATTTCCTCGCCCCCTACATCAACTCCTACAAGCGTTTCGCCGCCGGCACCTTCGCGCCGACGAAGGCGATCTGGTCGTTCGACAACCGCACGGCGGGCTATCGCGTCTGCGGCGGCGACACCAGGGCCGTACGGGCGGAATGCCGCGTGGGCGGCGCGGATCTGAATCCCCATCTGGCGTTTGCGGCGTTGATCGCGGCAGGGCTGGATGGCATTGAAAACGAGAGAGAACTGGAACCGGCCTTCGTCGGCGATGCGTATCACGGCAGCGGGATCCGGGAGATCCCGTCCACCCTGCGCGACGCGACGACCGCCCTCGACAGTTCCGAAATGCTGCGCAAGGCGTTTGGCGACGATGTGATCGACCATTATGTCCACGCGGCCCGCTGGGAACAGACAGAGTATGACCGCCGCGTCACCGATTGGGAGATCAGGCGCGGCTTCGAGAGAGCATGAGATGACGAACACCCCATCCAGAACATTGCAGTGCATTTCCCCGATTGACGGCTCGGTCTATGCCGAACGTCCCGTCATGGACCCGGACAAGGCGGCCGCTCTTCTCGCGCGCGCCCGTCCCGCCCAGAAGGCCTGGGCAGGGCGCCCGCTCGACGAGCGCATCGCGCTGGTCAATGCCGGCGTCGCGCGCCTCAACGAGATGACCGACGAGGTTGTGCCGGAACTCGCCCACATGATGGGACGCCCGGTGCGCTATGGCGGTGAGTTCGGCGGCATGAACGAGCGTTCCGCCTATATGGCTGAAATCGCCGCGCGGGCGCTGGCGCCCATCGTCATCGAGGATTCCGAGGCGTTCGACCGGCACATCGCCCACGATCCGCATGGCGTGGTCGGCGTCATCGCTCCCTGGAACTATCCCTACATGACGGCGATGAACACCATCGTCCCCGCGCTGATCGCCGGCAATGCCGTTGCCGTGAAGCATGCGACCCAGACACTGCTCGTCGGCGAACGCATCGTCCGCGCCTTCCACGAGGCGGGCATCCCGGAGGAGTTGTTCGTCAACCTGTTCCTCGATCATCAGGGCACGGAAAAGCTCATCGGCGCCCGCGCCTTCGACTTCGTCAACTTCACCGGCTCCGTCGGTGGCGGTCAGGCCATCGAGAGGGCGGCCGCAGGCACCTTCACCGGCCTTGGGCTGGAACTGGGCGGCAAGGACCCCGGCTATGTCATGGAGGACGCCGACCTCGACTGGGCCGTGGACGTGCTGATGGACGGCGCGATGTACAATGCCGGCCAGTGCTGCTGCGGCATCGAGCGCATCTATGTGGCGGAACCCCTGTTCGATGCCTTCGTCGAGAAATCCGTTGCCTGGGTGTCGAAACTCAAGCTCGGCAACCCGATTTCACCGGAAACCACCATTGGTCCGATGGCCAACCGCCGCTTTGCCGACACGGTGCGCTCGCAGACCGAGGACGCGGTTTCGCAGGGCGCCAGCAGGCTGATCGACGCGACGCTGTTCCCGGAGGATGACGGCGGCACCTATCTGATGCCGCAGGTGCTCGTCGGCGTGAACCACCAGATGCGCGTGATGCGCGAGGAAAGCTTCGGCCCGGTCGTCGGCATCATGCCGGTGAAGGACGACGCCGAGGCACTGACCCTGATGAACGATTGCGAGTTCGGCCTGACGGCGTCCCTGTGGACTGCCGATCCCGAGCGCGCGGCCCGGCTGGGCGCCGAAATCGAGACCGGCACCGTGTTCATGAACCGCGCCGACTATCTGGACCCCGCGCTCTGCTGGACCGGCTGCAAGAACACCGGCCGCGGCGGCGCGCTGTCCGAGATCGGCTACCACAACCTCACCCGACCCAAATCCTACCACCTCAGGAAGAAGCAAGCATGAGCCTCGTCGCCAACTGGTCCTACCCGACATCCATCCGCTTCGGCGCCGGGCGCATCAAGGAACTGGCCGAGGCCTGCAAGGCGGCCGGCATCAAGAAACCCCTGCTCGTCACCGACCGGGGCCTTGCGAACATGGAGATCACCCGCAACGCGCTCGACCTCCTGGAGGGCGCCGGTCTCGGCCGCGCCATGTTCTCGGAGGTGGACCCCAACCCGAACGAGAAGAACCTCGCGGCGGGCGTGCGGATGTTCACCGATGGCGGCCATGACGGCGTGATCGCCTTCGGCGGCGGTTCCGGCCTCGATCTCGGCAAGCTCGTCGCCTTCATGGCCGGCCAGACGCGGCCCGTCTGGGATTTCGAGGACATCGGCGACTGGTGGACCCGCGCCGACGCCGCGAAGATCGCGCCCAACGTCGCCGTGCCGACCACCGCAGGCACCGGCTCGGAGGTCGGCCGCGCCGGCGTGCTCACCAACTCGGCAACCCATGTGAAGAAGATCATCTTCCATCCGAAGATCCTGCCCTCGGTGGTGATCTGCGACCCGGAACTAACGGTCGGCATGCCGAAGGCGATCACCGCCGGCACCGGCATGGACGCCTTCGCCCACTGCCTCGAGGCCTATTCCTCGCCCTTCTACCACCCGATGAGCCAGGGCATCGCACTGGAGGGCATGCGGCTGGTGAAGGAATACCTGCCCCGCGCCTATGCCGACGGCACGGACATCGAGGCACGCGCGCAGATGATGAGCGCGGCCGCCATGGGCGCCGTCGCCTTCCAGAAGGGGCTGGGCGCCATCCACGCGCTGTCGCACCCGGTCGGCGCCGTCTACAACACCCATCACGGCACCACCAATGCCGTGGTGATGCCCCCGGTTCTGCGGCTCAACAGGCAGGTGGTCGAGACCCGCATCAACGCCGCCGCCGCCTATCTGGGGATCGCCGGCGGTTTCGACGGCTTCTACGATTTCGTCATGGAACTGCGCGCCGGTCTCGGCATTCCCGACCGGCTGTCGGCCCTCGGCGTCGGCACGGACCGCATCGACGAGATGGTGGCAATGGCCCTGGAGGATCCGAGCGCCGGCGGCAACCCGGTCGAGATGACCGTGGAGAACACGAAGGCGCTGTTCGAGGCGTGTATCTGAGGGAAGCGGCAGGCGCCCGCCCCTCATCCGCAAGCCCCCCTCTCCCGCAAGCGGGGGTCCGAAGGACGGGTCGAGACCCGTGGCTCGACCCCGGTCGGGTAAGGGTGAGGGGCGATCTTACGACGCCACCATCTACAACCCCAGCGACACCGTGATCACTCCCGGCTCGGACGCGCCGTCCTTCACCTCGAAGCCGAATTCCCGGCACAGAGAGAGCATCTTGGTATTGTCCGACAGCACGATCCCCTCGATGGCGCCGATCTCCTCCTCCCGCGCGTAGTCAATGAGCTGCTTGAGCAGGGCGAAGCCAAGTCCGTGCCCCTGCAGGTCGGTGCGCACCAGAAGGCCGTATTCGGCGATTTCCTTGTCGGGGTCGGCGGAAAGGCGGCCGATGCCTGCCATCTCGCCGTCCTCGGCGCGCAGCGCGATGAAGGCCATGTCGCGCTCGTAATCGAGCTGTGTCAGGCGCAAAAGCATCTCGTCGGGAAAATGCTTGCGCGGCGCGAGGAAGCGGAAGCGGATGTCCTCCGGCGAAACCCGCGCGAGGAAGTCCGGGAACAGCGCCACATCCGCCGGCTTGATCGGCCGGAGATGATAGCGGTGGCCTTCGAGGTCCACATCCTTCTCCCAGCCGTCCGGATAGGGCCTGATCGCCAGATCCGGGTTCGGTCCCTGCCGGTCGATTTCCTCCGGTTCGATCTCGATGCGCGCGTCGAGCGCCACCACGCCATCGCTGTCCGCCAGCAGCGGGTTGATGTCCATGCCCTTGATGCAGGGAAAATCGACGATCATCCGCGACATGGCGTTGAGCGCGCCGGCGATGGCCGCGCGGTCGGCCGGCGCGCGGTCGCGATAGCCGGCCAGCAGCTTGCCGATTCGGGTGGAATCGATCAGGTCGCCGGCCAGCACGTCGTCGAGCGGCGGCAGGGCGATGGCCGTGTCGTCGACCACCTCGACCGAGGTTCCCCCGGCGCCGAACAGCACCACCGGCCCGAAGATCGGATCCTGGCTGACGCCGAGGATCAGCTCATGCGCATGCTTGCGCACCACCATGGGCTGGACGACGAAGCCTTCCAGCGCATCTTCCGAACCCGCATCCTTCAGCCGCGCGACGATGCCCTGCGCCGCCTCGGCGGCGGCTTCCGGTGTCTTCAGGTCGAGCACCACGCCCCCGACATCCGATTTGTGGCTGATCGCCCTCGACAGGAGCTTCACCACCACCCGCGCGGAGGTATTGAGCATCTCCGCGGCCGCCTCTCCGGTAGCCTCGGGCGTCTTCGTCACCTTAGTCGCCGGCACGGGAATCCCATAGGCGGCGATGGCCGCCTTCGCCTCCGGCTCGGTCAGCATGCGCCGCCTCTCGCCGGCCGCGCCGCGCAGGATCGCCGCCAGCGCCTCGCGGTCGCCGCGCACGTCCTCGCTGCCACTCGATGGCACGCGCGTCAGCGCCTTCTGCGCGCGCGACCACTCGCCGAGATAGGACAGCGCCGCCGTGGCGCTGGACGGCGTGGCGAAGTTGGCGATGCCGGCGTCCTGCAGGATGCGCCGCCCCTCGCGCGCCGTCTTCTCGCCGAGCCAGCAGGTGATCAGCGGCTTGCCGTTGATCCGCCCGCGCTCGGCAAGGGCGGCGACAGCCCGCGCCGCGTCCGACGGCGAGGCAAGGCCGGTCGGGCAGTTGAACACCAGGACCGCATCGGTGCCCTCGTCCTCGCCCACTGCGCGCACGGCTTCGCTGTAGCGGTCCGGGGGCGCGTCGCCGATGATGTCGGCCGGGTTGGAATGCGACCAGTTGGGCGGCAGCGCCTTGTCGAGCCGCGCCAGCGTCGCGTCGGAGAACGCCGCCAGCTCGCCCTCGAAGTCGATCAGCCGGTCGACCGCCAGCACCCCCGCGCCGCCGCCATTGCTGACGATGCCGACACGCGACTGTTCCAGTGGGGAAAAGCGCGCCAGGACCTCGGCCGCGTCGAACAGCTCTCCGAGATCGAGCACCCGCAGGATGCCGGCGCGCCGCAGCGCGGCTTCCACCACCCGGTCGGCGCCCGACAACGCGCCCGTATGGGTGGCGGCGGCCTCGGCCGCCTGCGCATGCCGCCCGGACTTGATGGCGATCACCGGCTTCAGCCGCGCCGCGGCGCGCGCCGCCGTCATGAACTTGCGTGGATTGGGAATGGTCTCCAGATACATCAGGATGGCGCGCGTCTTTCCGTCGCCGGCCAGCATCTCCAGATAGTCGCCCACATCGACATCGGCCATGTCGCCGAGCGAGACGATATGCGAGAAGCCGACGCCCTCCTCCGCCGCCCAGTCGACCAGCGAGGTGGCGATGGCGCCCGATTGCGACAGGAGCGCCAGCCCGCCGGCTTTTGGCTGCATGTGGGCGAAGCTGGCGTTGAACTTCATCGGCGGCACGATCAGGCCGATCGTGTTCGGCCCGATGATGCGGAAGAGATGCGGCCTCGCCGCGTCGAGCATGGCTTGGCGCAAGCCGTTCTCGCGCGTCAGGCCGGCGGTGATGACGACCGCCGTGCGTGTGCCCTTCTCGCCGAGTTCGGCGATGATGCCCGGCACGGTCTCCGGCGGCGTGACGATCACGGCGATGTCCGGCACTTCGGGTATCTGGCCGACCCGGGCGTAGCAGCGGCGGTCGCCCACCTTCTTATATTTCGGATTGACCGGCCAGATCGCGCCCTCGAAACCGCCCTCGATCAGGTTCCGCATCACGATCCTGCCGACGGCGCCCTCTCGCGTCGAAGCGCCGATGACGGCGACGGAGTTCGGGCGGGCGGCGTGCTCGAGATTGCGGATCGTCATTGGCGGAAACTCCGGTTCGCAGCATCACGGCACCCCGGCGCAGTATAGCCGCATCGCCCCGTGGGAATGCAACCCCGCGCCGGTTTCCGACGGGCTTAACCGAGGTTCAGCGTCGGAACGGCAGCGACAAGCGCCCTGCCCGTCGCGGATTGCGGGTTGGCGATGACATCGGGCGTGTTCCCCGTCTCCACGATGCGGCCCGCATCCATGACCGCCACGCGATGCGCGATGACCCGCACGACGGCGAGGTCGTGCGACACGAAGACAAAGGCGATGCCGTCACTCTTCTGGAGGTCGGCCAGTAGTTCGAGGATCCTGCCCCGAACCGAAACGTCCAGCGCCGAAACGGCCTCGTCGAGCACGATCAGCGCCGGCCGCGTCGCCAGCGCCCGCGCGATGGCGACGCGCTGGCGCTGCCCGCCCGACACCTCATGCACCGCGCGCTGGGCGAAACCGGAAGGCAGGCCCACGCGCTCCAGGAGTTCGGCGATCCGCCGGGGCCGCTCTCCCCGGTCCGCCATGCCGTGGATGCGCAGGGGATCGTCGAGCGCGCCGCCGATGGTGGCGCGTGGATTGAAGGCCGCAAGCGGGTCCTGAAACACCATCTGGATGGCGCCCCGGCGCCTGCGCAGCGCCTTGCCGCTGAGGCCGAGCCAGTCCTCACCATCGATCCGGATGGAGCCGCCATCAGGCTCGACCAGCCGCATCAGCGCCCGTGCCAGAGTGGACTTGCCGCTGCCCGAAGGGCCGACGAGGCCGAGCGTTTCCCCCCGTGCCAGCGAGAATGAGACATCGTCCAGCGCGATCACCGCGCGCTCACGACTGCGGAAGGTCTTGCGCAGCCCTTCGGCGACGACGAACGGCTCCCGCATCACGCCGGCTCCCCGATCAGCCGCGGCGAGGAGAAATCGATATGCGTCGCGATCAGGCTGCGCGTGTAATCCTGCACAGGCCGGCCCAGCACCTGCCGCGCCGGTCCTGCCTCGACCAGCATGGCGTCGCGGAACACGGCGATACTGTCCGCAAGCTTCGCGGCGAGCGCGATGTCGTGCGTGATGAAGATGAGGCTCATCCCGTCCTCGCGCACCAGCATGTCGAGCAGCGCGGTGATTTCCGCCTGGACGATCATGTCGAGAGCGCTGGTCGCCTCGTCGGCGATCAGCACCTTGGGGCTGGCGGCGATGGCGCAGGCGATCGCGATACGCTGCCGCTGCCCTCCGGAGAACTGGTGCGGATAGGCATCCAGCGCCGCCTCCGGCTGCGGTATGCGCACCCGCGCAAGCAGGTCGAGTGCCCGCTGCCGCGCCTCGGCACGCCCGAGCCGCAGATGACGCACGGCCCCCTCTGAAACCAGCTCGCCGATGGTGAGCACCGGGTTCAGGCTGGAGCCGGGATCCTGGAACACCATGCCGATGTCCCGCCCGGCGCGCGGCCCCTCTGCAAAGCCCGGCCAGTCGATTTGACCCGAAACCGCGGCTTCCGGCGGCAACAGTCCGGCCAGCGCCAGCGCCAGCGTGCTCTTGCCGGACCCGCTCTCGCCGATGATCGCCAGCCGCTCGCCCTTGGCGATCGCGAGATCGACCTCCCTGAGGGCGAACGCCCGACCCCCCTCCCGCGCGTAGGATACGGAAACGCCGCGAAGCGTGGCGAGCGGCTCGGTCATTGCCGCCTCCTGCGATGCGCCATGCCCTCGACCAGCCCCTCACCGAACAGATAGACCCCGAGCACCGTCAGCACGAGGCCGAAACCCGGCACGATCGACAGATAGGGCGCGGTGCGCAGCACGTTGCGCCCCTCGGCGATCATCGATCCCCAGGTGACGATGTTCGGGTCGCCGAGATTCAGGAAGGACAGCGCCGCCTCGATCAGCACCGCGCTCGCCACGATCACCGACACGAGCGCCAGCACCGGCGGCAGCGCGTTCGGCAGCACCTCCTTGAAGGCGATTTCAGCCGGATGCATGCCAATGACCCGCGCGGCGGCAACGTAATCGCGCTCGCGGATCGACAGGACCTCGGCCCGCGCCAGCCGAGCCGGACCGGTCCACGCCCCCAGCGCGATGGCGAAGACGATGACCGGTAGCGACGGTCCGGTTACGCTGACGAAGGCCAGCGCCAGCAGGAACCCCGGAACGATCTGGAAGGCGTCGACCACGCGCATCAGGGCCTCGTCGATCAGCCCGCCGGCAAACCCGGCCACCGTTCCCACCACCGCGCCGACGAGGATCGCCACGAGCGCGGCGAAGATGCCGACCAGCAGCGACGCCCGCGCGCCGTGCATCAGCCCGGCCAGCACGTCACGGCCGAGCCGGTCCGTACCGAGTGGCAGCGATGCATCGGTGAACGGTGCAGTGAGCGGCCGACCGACGATGGCCAGCGGATCGCGCGGGAAGAGAACCGGCGCCAGCAGCGCCATCGCGACGAGGCAGGAGAGCAGGATCAGCCCGGCGACGCCCTCGGGCGAGCGCAGGAAGCGCAGCACGAACCGCTTCATGACGAGGCCTCCCCTGCTCCCACCCGCGGGTCGAGCCAGGCATAGGCGAGATCGACCAGCAGGTTGACGACGATGACCAGCACGGCGCTGACGACGATGATGCCCATCAGCAGGGGCGCGTCGCGGGCCGCCACCGCCTCATAGGCCAGCCGGCCGAAGCCGGGGATGGCGAACACGCTCTCGATCACGACGCTGCCGCCGAGCATGGTGGCCGCCTGCAGGCCGAGCATGGTGACGAGCGGCAGCAGCGCGTTGCGCGCCACGTGGCGCAGCACGATCCGCCGCCGCGCCAGCCCCTTCGCCCGCGCCGCAAGCACGAAATCCTGCCGCCAGACCTCGGCCATCCCGGCCCGCATCATGCGCAGGAACAGCGCCAGATAGATCATGCCGAGGGCGGCGACCGGCAGCACCAGATGCCGCGCGATGTCGAGCGCCCGCGCCAGCCCGGTCTTGCCCGAGGCGATGGTCTCGATGCCGGCCGTCGGAAACCAGCGCAGTTGCACCGCGAAAACCAAGCTGAGCACAAGGCCGAGCCAGAAGCTCGGAATGGCGTACAGCGCCAGCGAACCGACCGACAGCGCCCGGTCTGCGGCCCCGCCCGGCTTCGCCCCGGCCACGATGCCGAGGAGCGTCCCGAGCGTGAACGCCAGCACGGTGGCGCTGCCCATCAGCCACAGCGTGTTGGGCAGCCGTTCGAGAATGATGTCGAGGATGGGCCTGTTGAA
Organism: Nitratireductor pacificus pht-3B; assembly: GCF_000300335.1. GTDB lineage: Bacteria > Pseudomonadota > Alphaproteobacteria > Rhizobiales > Rhizobiaceae > Nitratireductor > Nitratireductor pacificus. The sequence goes on from NZ_AMRM01000015.1 coordinate 86,635, forward strand.
GGCGACGGAGACGCCGAGGTCGAGCCGCGCCAGCGCGCTGACATAGAGCCACAGCCGGGCGAGCGCCGACCGGTCGAGGCCGTAGCTCTCGCGCAGCGACTGCGCGAGACCGGCATCTCCGCCGCCGAGCGAGACGAGATAGGCATCGACCGCGTCGCCGGAGGCCATCTCGAGCAGCAGAAACGTCCCCACGACGACGATCAGCAGCACCGGAATGCTGCTGACCATGCGCCGCCTGACAAGGGTCCAGGCGCGTTTCATGCGGGGGTCTGCTTCATGCTGCCATGCTGCCTGCGATCAGGGCAGCAGCCCGGTATCCGCCCAGTTCGACACGGCCCAGCGGGGATTGTTGCCGACATTGGCGACCCGTGCGCTCGCGACGGTGGTAAAACCCCATTCGGCGACGTTGATCAGCGGCAGATCCCCGGCGACGATGCGCTGGAAGTCGTTGTACAGCGCCGTCCGCGCTTCGGTGTCGACCGTCTCGGCAGCCTCCGCGATGATCGCGTCCAGCTCGGCATTGGCATAGCCGCCCTGGTTGGAGAAGAACACGCCGTCGGCGATGCCCGACTGCACAAGGATCGTCGTCGAGATCGCCGGATCGCCGCGGAAGACCGGCGAGCCGACCGTGATGTCGAAATCATGATCGGCGTAGACTGCCTTCAGATGCGCCGGCGTGTCGTTGGCGACGATGGTCACGTCGATCCCGACATCGGCCAGCGCCTGGCGCAGATAATCGCCGAACTGGCGCGTTTCGCTGAAGAAAGGCGCCGGCAGGAGACGAAGCTGGAACCGGTTTCCATCCGCTCCGCGCGGATAGCCCGCCTCGTCGAGCAGGGCGTTGGCCTTGTCCACGTCGTAGGCGTATTCGGGCACATCCGGATTGTAGAACTCCGGCGCGTTCTGCGGCACGGGTCCGGTGGCCGGCGCGGCGAAGCCGAGGAACACCGTCGCGACGACGAAGTCCCTGTCGATCGCATGGGCGATCGCCTGCCGGACCTTGAGGTCGGCGAGGATCTTGTTGCGGTGGTTGATCTCGACGACGAGCTGGTAGGTCAGCGCCTCGTAGCCCTCCGTCACCACCTTCAGCCCCGGCACCTTGGAGATGCGCTCCAGATCGACCAGCGGCACCTGCGAGAAGGCGGCAAGCTGGATCTCGTCGGCTTCCAGCGCCGATGCCGCCGCTGCCCGGTCGGGCAGGATGCGGAAGATGATCTCGTCCAGCTTCGGCTGGCCCTCGCCCCAATAGGCGTCGTTGCGCGTCAGGCGGTAATATTCGCCCGGCCGGTGCTCGGCGAACTTGAACGGGCCGGTGCCGACCGGTGCGTTGTTGGCCGGGTTGCTGGCGATGTCCGTCCCCTCGTAGAGATGCTTCGGCAGCACGCTCGTCACCACCGGCAATGCGTTGCGGATCATCTGGATCGGCGTCGGCGTGGAGAAGCGGAACACGGCCGTCAGGTCGTCGGGCGTATCGACCCCCTCCAGATTGGCGAAGACGATGCGCCCGAGATTCTGCAGCGGCTTCCAGACCTCCATCGCCGAGAACGCGACATCGGCCGATGTGAACGGCTTGCCGTCATGCCAGGTAACGCCCTCGCGCAGCTTGAAGGTGACCGACAGCCCGTCCTCCGCCCCTTCCCAGCTCGTCGCCAGGCGCGGCGCCAGCGCGCCCTCGCCGTCGAGCGCGGCCTCCGCCAGCGGCTCGATCACCTTCGAGGAGATGAAGAACACGGCATTCGAGGCGACGATGGCCGGGTTCAGATTGCGCGGTTCGGAATCCGCCGCGACCACCAGCCGGCCGCCCTGCGGCGCCTCCTGGGCATGAACCGCTCCCGGAAGGGCCGAGAGCAATGCGATGGATGCCGCTCCCTGCAACAATCCGCGGCGTGAAATCTGAAAACTGGACATGAGACCCCCCGATTGCTTGCGGCGCGGCCTGCGCCGACGATCGCGATGGAAGCGGCCCGAGGGCCTGCTGCTGATCGCCGTTTCGATACGGGATTTGAACGCCTTCCGGCGTGCTTTGACAATAGGCCAGAACCCTGTCGGCGGACGCCAGCGGGGAGAAATTTTCCCCGCGGCGCGCCTCGCGCGGAAAACGACGCCGGCGGCGAGCCGGCATCGAGGACGTCCTTCAACGCTGAGAAACGAGGCGGGCGGGTGATTCCACGCGATCGAAAAATGCTGTAGGCCTCACCGCACGGAACGCCTGCGAGGACACGTCATGAACGACAAGCCCAATTCCATCGAAGCCCGCGACATCGCCTACCACCTGCATCCCTACACCAATGCGAAGAAGCATCTGGAGGCCGGACCGCTGGTGATCGATCGGGGTGAGGGCATCTATGTCTTCGACAACAACGGCAAGCGCTACATCGAGGCCATGGCGGGCCTGTGGAGCGTCGGCGTCGGCTTCAACGAGGAACGGCTGGTCAACGCCGCGACCGAGCAGATGAAGCGGCTGCCCTACTACCATACCTTCACCCACAAGTCGCACGGGCCGGTGATCGAACTCGCCGAGAAGCTCGTCGGCATGGCGCCGGTGCCCATGAGCAAGGCGTTCTTCACGAACTCCGGCTCGGAAGCCATCGACACCGCGCTGAAGCTGATCTGGTACCGCGCCAACGCGCTGGGCCAGCCCGAGCGCAAGAAGATCATCGTCCGCAACCGCGCCTATCACGGCGTGACGATCGCCGCCGCCTGCCTGACCAGCCTGCCCGCCAACCATCGCTCGTTCGACCTGATCGTCCCGGACGTGCTGCGCATGACCTGCCCGCACCACTGGCGCGAGGCGCTGCCCGGCGAAAGCGAGGAGGATTTCGCGACCCGCCTGGCGAAGGAGCTGGAGGACACGATCCTCGCCGAAGGTCCCGAGACGATCGCCGCCTTCTTCGGCGAACCCGTCCAGGGCGCCGGCGGCGTCGTCGTGCCGCCCGCCACCTACTGGCAGAAGGTGCAGGCCGTCCTCCGGAAGTACGACATCCTGCTGGTGGCCGACGAAGTGATCTGCGGCTTCGGCCGCACCGGCACCATGTTCGGCTCGACCACCTACGGCATCGAACCGGACATCATGGTGATGTCGAAGCAATTGTCCTCGTCCTACCTGCCTGCCTCCGCCCTGATGATGAACGACCGGGTGTTCGGACCGATCATGGAGGAAAGCGACCGGATCGGCACGCTCGGCCATGGCTATACGGCGAGCGGCCATCCGGTCGCCGCCGCGGTCGCCCTGGAAAATCTGAAGATCATCGAGGAGCGCGACCTCGTCGGCAATGCCGCCGCCATGGGCCGGCGCCTGCGCGACGGGCTGGACGCCCTGACGGATCATCCCCTGGTCGGCGAGGTGCGCGGCGTCGGACTGATCGCCGCCGTCGAGCTCGTCACCGACAGAGAGGCCCGCACAGCGCTGGAGACACCCGGCGCGCTGGGAGCGCTGGTGAATGCGCATCTGCAGGAGGCCGGTCTCATCAGCCGCGCGATGACCGACGCAATCGCCTTCTGCCCGCCGCTGATCATCACGGAAGGCGAGATCGACGAACTTCTGTCGCTGTTCAGGATAGGGCTGGACAAGACGCTGGCGGCTCTGCCGAAAGGCTCCGTACGGGCCTGACGGCACGGCGCGGAGGCTTCGAAGCCGGCCGGCAATCATCGCTTCCGGTACGTTGTTCACCGGAAGCGCTATCCTTTGCCGGGAGCCGGCACGGCCGTTTCGACACCGGCATTCCGCAGGGTAAGGGGCACCAACGCCCTGCGGGCAAAAACACTTCTTAAACAACTTTGAGTCACACATCACCTCGGCCGCATCTGACGGGGGCCAGTCGCAAACCGGTATTGGCGTGTTGCTGTGAGTGAGATTCGCCCATTGGCACGGGAGGACGTGCCGGTCATCGCTTCGATGTTCCAGCGCATCCTGCGCCGGGACCGGCGCGCTGCGTCCCCTGACCTGATCGCCTATCTCTCGAAGCTCTTCCTCGACCCGCCCAACCGCGATCCCGATATCGCTTCGCTGGTCCACCTGCGGGCCGACGGAAGCGTTTCCGGCTTCATGGGCGTGCTGCCCATGCGGATGGCCTTCGAGGGACGACCGTTGCGCGCCGCCATCGGCGGCAGCTTCATGGTCGAGGACCACGAGGACGATCCCTATGCCGGCGCCCGCCTCCTGCGCGCCTTTCAGAACGGTCCGCAGGATCTCTCGCTGACCGAAACGGCCAATGACGTCTCGACCACCATGTGGCGCAAGCTGCGCGGCACGATCCTGCCCGACTACAGCCTGGAGTGGCTGCGCGTCATCAGGCCCACCGCCTTCGTCTCCGAGATGGCGGCAGGCGTCTTCGGCCCTCTTCGGCTGATCTCGCCGCTCGCCCGTCCGATCGACGCGCTGCTGGGACGCATCGCACCCGGAGCCGGCTGGGCGCATCTTCCCGCAGCGGCGCTGGGCGGCAAGGCCCTGCCGAGCAGCGACGCCGACGCGGAAACGGCCGCCGCCCTGTTTCGCCGCTTCGTCGAACTCCACGCACTGCACCCCGACTGGCCCGAGGCGGATCTGCAGCGCATGGTCGCCGAATCCGGCCGGAAGGCGAATTACGGCGGCATGGTCCGTCGCCAGGTGCTGGCGCGCAACGGCACGCCGGTCGGCCTGTTCCTCTACTACGGCGACCGCGCCCGGATCGGCCGGGTCATCCAGGTTCTTGCCCTGCCCGGCCAGGAAGGCGCGGTGATCGACAGCATGCTGGCCGATGCCTGCGAGCGCGGGCTGGTCGCCCTGCGCGGCCGCAGCCAGCCGGCCTTGCTCGACGCCATGCTCGGGCGCCGCTTCGCCTTCGTCCACGCCTCTTCGAGCATCGTCCACGCCCGGGACCAGAGCCTGATCGCGCCGTTCCGCGCCGGGCAGGCCTTCTTCAACGGCTTCGCCGGCGAATCCTGGTCGCGCCTGCTCGGAGACCGTTTTGACTAGCCGCGCCGACAGCCTTTGCATCCAGCCCGGCGAGCGCCGCTGATGTGCGGGATCGCGGGATATGTTGGCGCGGGCCTGACACCTGACGACGCGGCATCGCGGCTGAAGGCGATGGCCGACGCCATTGCCCATCGCGGCCCCGACGATGCCGGGATCCACGTCGGAAACGGCTTTGGGCTGGCGCATCGCCGCCTCGCGGTCGTCGGCCTAGACGACGGACAGCAGCCCATGGCGAATGCCGACGGGACGCTGCACATTACCTACAACGGCGAGATCTTCAATCACATCGAGCTGCGCCGCGATCTGGAAAGCCGCGGCTGCCGCTTCCGCACGGGCAGCGACACCGAGGTGATCCTCCACCTCTACGAGCGGATGGGAGCCGGATGCGTCACCATGCTGAACGGCGACTTCGCCTTTGCCATCTGGGACGAACCCCGCCGCCGTCTGGTGCTGGCGCGCGACCGCATGGGCGTGCGGCCGCTCTATCACACATGGCACGGCGGACGCTTCCACTTCGCCTCCGAGGTGAAGGCGCTGCTGACCGTTCCCGGCATCGAGGCGCGCATGGATCCGATCGCGCTCGACCAGATCTTCACCCTGTGGGCGCCGATCCCGCCGCGCACGGTCTTCGACGGGATAGCGGAACTGCCTCCGGCGCATGTGATGACCGTCGAGGACGGCGCGGCGCGGCAACACGCCTACTGGGCGCTCGATTTTTCCGATGACGCCGCGGGACGCAGCGAAGCCGAGCATGCGGAAGAAGCGCGCGCGCTTCTCGAGGATGCAACGCGCATCCGCCTGCGCGCCGATGTCGAGGTCGGCTCCTACCTTTCGGGCGGCCTCGATTCGTCCATCGTCTCGGCCATGGCCGCGCGCATGGCGCCGGCCGGCCTCAGAACCTTCGCCATCGGCTTTTCCGACGACGCGTTCGACGAGGGCGCGTTCCAGCAGATCATGACAGAAGCGCTCGGCACGCGGCATCACCGGATCACCAGCGGCCCCGGCGACATCGCCACGGTCTTCGCGGATGTGGTGCGGCACGCGGAACAACCCGTCCTGCGCACGGGGCCGGCGCCGCTCTACCGCCTCTCGCGGCTCGTCAGGGACGTGGGCATCAAGGCCGTGCTTTCCGGCGAAGGCGCCGACGAGATTTTTGCCGGCTACGACATCTTCAAGGAAGCGCGCATCCGCCGCTTCTGCGCCCGCCAGCCGGGGTCCCGCCTCCGGCCGCATCTGTTCCGGCGCATCTATCCCTATCTGTCGACGCTGCAGCGCCAGACCCCCGAGTATCTCGGCGCATTCTTCGGCGTCGGCGCCGACCGGTCGGACGACCCGCTGTTCTCGCACCGCCCGCGCTTTCGTGCGACGGCAGGGGCCAAGCTGTTCTACTCGGCCGCGCTGCGCGAGCGGCTGGACGGCTACGACGCGGCGGACGAGATGGCCGCGCTCCTGCCGGACGCGTTCGGGAGCTGGCATCCCTTGCACCAGGCCCAGTATCTGGAAACCCGGTTCCTGCTGCCCGGCTACATCCTGTCGAGCCAGGGCGACCGGATGGCGATGGCACACGGCATCGAGACGCGCTTTCCCTTCCTCGACCACCGCCTTGTCGAACGCGCCGCCCGCATTCCCGCCGACATGAAGCTGCGGGGCCTGCGCGAAAAACATCTGCTGCGCCGCGCAACCGCCGACCTTCTGCCCGCTCGCATCGGCTCGCGGCCGAAACAGCCCTACCGCGCGCCCGAAAGCAGCGCCTTCCTGGGCGAGGCGGCGGACGGGTTGCTGGCGGCGCTCACCCCGGCGGCGATCACGGAGACGGGGTTGTTCAACCCGCAGACCACCGGCCGGCTGATGGAAAAGAACCGCAAGGGCGCGTTGACCGGCTTCCGCGACAACGCCGCCTTCGTCGGCATCCTTTCAACGCAGCTCTGGCACCGCCAGTTCGCGGCCGCCGCGCAGCATGACACCGCCTTGCGTGCAGGCTAGCACCAAGACCACAAGGAAACCCAGCATGTCCGCTTCCGTGAAATCCGAGATCCATGCCTTCATCGTCGAGAACTTCCTGTTCGGCGATGCGAGCCAGTTGCCGGCGGAGGAAATCTCGCTGATCGAAACGGACCTGGTGGATTCGACCGGCATTCTGGAAATGGTGCTGTTCCTAGAAGAGCGCTTCGCCATCTCGGTCGCCGATGCCGAGATCGTGCCGGACAATTTCGACACCGTCGCGAGACTCGTCGCGTTCGTCGAGCGCAAGCGCGCCGCGGCGGAAGCCTGACCACGGCCATGCGCGTCGAAACCCTCTTGCGCGAGCAGGCGGCAAGAATGCCGCAGGCCACGGCGCTCGTCGCCGGCGGGATGCGGCTCCGCTACGGCGATCTCGATGCGCTTTCCGAGCGCTTCGCCGCAAGCCTTGCAGAACAGGGCGTGGCGCGCGGCGACCGGGTCATGCTGTTCATGGATAATTGCTGGGAAATGGCTGTCGCGGTCTTCGCCGTTCTGAAGGCGGGCGCCGTGGTCTGTCCGCTCAATCCCGGCGTGAAGGCTCCCGGTCTGGCGCATGTGCTCGGCGACTGCCGGCCCGGCGCCATCGTGCTGGACGCCCGCCATCATACGCTGCTGCAGGAGGCGGACCCCGGCGGAACCCTTGCCGGAACCCGCATCATCGCCAGGGCGGGCGAGAGCCTGCCCGAAGGAGCAGTCGCCCTCGAGGAATGCCTGGAGGAATCCCACCGCCTCGACAGGGAAGCGGGCGACGAAAACGATCTCGCCCTGATCATCTACACCTCTGGTTCGACCGGCCGCGCCAAGGGCGTGATGATGGCGCATCGCAATGTCGATGCCGCGTCGCGGCTCATCCGCGACTATCTGGAAAACACGCCGGACGACGTCGTTCTGAGCGTGCTTCCCCTTTCCTTCACCTACGGCCTCTACCAGCTCCTCGTCGCGGTGCGTGCGGGTGCATGCCTCGTCCTGGAGAAGAGCTTCGCCTTTCCACAGACCGTTCTGGAGACGGCACGCGCGGAAGGCGTGACCGGCTTTCCGCTCGTTCCCACCATCGCCGCCATGCTCGTCTCGATGAAGGACAGCCCGGCCGGCTTCCTGCCGGACCTGCGCTACATCACCAATGCCGCCGCCGCCCTGCCCCCGGCCCATCTGGCATCGCTGCGGGCGCTTTTCCCAAAGGCCGAGTTCTACGCGATGTACGGGCTGACCGAATGCGCCCGCGCCACCTTCCTGCCGCCGGGCGAAATCGACCGGCATCCGGGATCGGTCGGCAAGGCGCTGCCGGAAACGGAAGCCTTCGTCATCGGCGAGGACGGCGTCCCCGCGGCCGCGGGCGTCACCGGCGAGCTGGTCGTCCGGGGGCCGCATGTGATGCGCGGATACTGGAACGACCCGGCCGCAACCGATGCCGTTCTGCGCGCCCTGCCCGACGGCAGGGGCATCGCGCTGCACACCGGAGACCTGTTTAGCACCGATGCCGAAGGCTATCTGCATTTCGTCGGGCGCAGGGACGACATCATCAAGGTGCGCGGCGAGAAGGTTCCACCCAGGCAGGTGGAGGACGTGCTTCAATCCTGTCCCGGCGTCCGCGAGGCGCTGGTCTTCGGCGAACCGGAGCCGGTGCTGGGCCACATCGTTCACGCGCTCATCATACGCGACGACGACGCGCTCACCGAACGAGCCGTCATGCAGTTCTGCGCCCGCCGCCTGCCCGACGCGATGATGCCGAAAAAGGTGACCTTCAGATCCGAACTGCCAAGAACGGCGAGCGGCAAGATCAGCCGCCGCCTTGCCGCCATGGAGGCAACGCAAGCTTTATGACCATCAACGACCAATCATTCTCGGCCGCCACGCTGGAGATCGACCCGGCGGCCGAAACGGAGCGCATCGTCGCAGCCCTGCGCACGCAGTTGCGCGCGGCCGTGCGCAAGCGCGGCCTCGTGCTCGGCCTGTCGGGCGGGATCGATTCCAGCGTCTGCGCCGCGCTTGCCGCGCGCGCCGTCGGCCCCGAGCGCGTCTTCTGCCTGTTCATGCCGGAGCACGATTCCGATCCGGAGAGCCTGCGGCTCGGCCGTCTTGTCGCGGAAACCTTCGGCCTCGTCGGCGTCGTCGAGGACATCGGCCCGGCGCTGGCCGCCATGGGCTGCTACGCGCGGCGCGACACGTTCATCCGCCAGGTGGTTCCGGAATATGGCGAGGGCTGGAGCTCGAAGATCGTCATCGCCGGAGCGCTCGAAACCGGCGGATACAACATCTCCTCGCTGGTTGTGCGCGCGCCCGACGGCACGACCGGAAAGCATCGCCTGACGCCGGAGGTCTATCTCGGCATCGTCGCCGCCACCAACATGAAGCAGCGCACCCGCAAGCAGTTCGAATATTATCATGCCGACCGGCTCAACCACGCCGTGCTCGGCACGCCGAACCGGCTCGAGCACGACCAGGGTTTCTTCGTCAAGAACGGCGACGGCGCGGCGGATGTGAAACCGATCGCCCATCTCTACAAGTCGCAGGTCTACCAGTTGGCCGAGTATCTCTGCGTGCCGGAGGAAATCCGCCGCCGTCCGCCGACCACCGACACCTATTCACTCGCCCAGACCCAGGAGGAGTTCTACTTCGCCCTTCCCTACCGCGAGATGGATCTGTGCCTCTACGGTCTCGACCATCGCGTCGAAGCGGCAGGCGTGGCCGGGGCAACCGGCTTGAGCGAAGAGCAGGTGCAACTGGTCTGGCGCGACATCGCGGCCAAGCGCAAGGTCGCCCACTACCTGCACCTGCCGCCGCAGGTGGTCGCCTGAACGCGGAATGCCGGGCGGGACAGCCCGGCAATTCAGGTCAGTGAACGGTCTGGACGCGGAAGTCGTTCGGGTCGCGGCGCTCGGCGGACCTGTTCGCCTCGTCCGACCCGGCCAGACCGGCCGCCACCACCGACACGCGGAACGTGCCCTCGAGACTGTTGTCGAAGATCGCACCAACGATGATCTCGGCATCGTCGCCGACCTCCTCGCGGATGCGCGTGGCGGCTTCGTCCACTTCGAACAGCGTCATGTCGCGACCGCCCGAGATCGACACGAGCACGCCCCTTGCGCCGGCCATGTTGGCTTCGTCGAGCAGCGGGTTGGCGATGGCCGCCTCAGCCGCCTTCATCGCGCGCGCGTCGCCCGAGGCCTCGCCTGTCCCCATCATCGCGCGGCCCATATCGCGCATGACGGAGCGCACATCGGCGAAGTCGAGATTGATCAGGCCTTCCTTGACGATCAGGTCCGTGATGCAGCCGACGCCCGAGTAGAGCACCTTGTCGGCAAGGCCGAAGGCCTCGGCGAACGTCGTCTTCGCGTCGGCGATGCGGAACAGGTTCTGGTTGGGGATCACGATCACCGTGTCGGCGCTCTCGCGCAGCAATTCGATGCCGCGCTCGGCGATGGCCATGCGGCGGTTGCCCTCGAAGGTGAACGGCTTGGTGACGACGGCCACCGTCAGGATGCCGGCATTGCGGGCCGCGGCGGCGATCACGGGGGCCGCGCCGGTCCCCGTTCCGCCGCCCATGCCCGCCGTCACGAAGCACATATGCGTGCCCGACAGGTGATCCATGATCTCGGCAATGGTTTCCTCGGCCGCCGCCTGACCGATCTCGGGAAGCGAACCCGCGCCCAGCCCTTCGGTCGAATTGGCACCGAGCTGGATCAGCCGTTCGGCCTTCGACATGGTCAGCGCCTGAGCGTCCGTGTTGGCGACGATGAAATCGACGCCGTCCAGCTTCTGCGCGATCATGTTGTTGACGGCGTTGCCGCCGCCGCCGCCGACACCGATGATGGTGATTTTCGGCCGCATCTCCGAGATCTCGGGCTTCTTGTTGTCCGTCATTGGGCGAGGTCCTTCTAGGGGAGCCGCGGCGCCGGCGACTGCGAATCGCCGGGCGGGCTCGACCGCCTGAAGGAATCAGAGAGCGCCGCCGGGATCAAGGGCGGGACACGTCTATAGGACCGCTGGGACACGCCGCCGCAGCAAAACCGGATGACGTTTTGTAACGAACGGCAATCTGGGAGACGGATCAGCCCCGCAGGACCGTCATGCGCATCGATTCGCGTTCCGAGAACGTGGCGAACCAGCCGGCGAGCGTTTCCCGCCCGGCCCGCCAGTCCTTTTCGGGAAAGCGGAGATCGAGGTAGCTGAGCGCGCAGGCCGCAGCGATGGCGCCGGCGTTGACCGGCCCCGCGAGCAAGGCCATCCACTGCTCCGCCAGCGCATCGAGGCCGCTGTCGATCTTCTCCATCTGCCCGGCATGCCACGCATCCCAGTACAGCTCCCGCGGACGCACCGCCGTTTCGTAGCGCGCCAGGACCGCCGCATCGAGGATCGCATCCGCCAGGGCTTCGAGCGTCATGACCGCGAAACGCTCCCCGCCCTCCGCCGGCATCAGGCGCGGCGTGTCCGTCAGTGCGTCGAGATAGGAGCAGATCACGCGGCTGTCGTAGAGCACCCGGCCATCGTCGAGCAGGAGTGTCGGCACCTTGCCGGAAGGATTGCTGGCGACGATGGTCTTGTCGCGGTTGATCGGATTTGCCGCGCAACCGAGCCGCTCGATCCGCTCGGCCACCCCTTTTTCGTGGGCGCTGACGAGCACCTTGCGGACATAGGGAGAAGTAGGCGAGTAGAACAGTTTCATGAATGGCTCCATCGGCCGGAAACACGCGCCGTCCATGGGATCGGGACGACCGCACCGCGACCGTCCTACACGAGCCGAGGGTTCCAGGCCAGCGCCCGCGCCGGCGGCGGATCAGGCCCTCCTGCGGCTCGCCAGAAGCGAGGAGCCTGGAAACCGCAGCAGCATGCCGAACAGGTCGCGCGGCTCGTCGGGATCGGCGAGCAGGTCGAGATTCACATAATGATCGGTGCCGGCAAGCCTGTCCCGCACATAGCGCAGCGCGGAAAAATCCTCCGTCGCGAAGCCGACCGAATCGAACAGGGTGATCTGGCCCGCCTCGCGCCGGCCCGCCGCCTGCCCGGTGATGACCCGCCACAACTCCTCGACGGGATGGTCCGGCTCGAGCTGCTGGATCTCGCCCTCGATGCGCGTCTGCGGCGGGTATTCGACGAAGATGTCGGAGCGGGTGAGGATGTCGCGGTGCAGTTCCGTCTTGCCCGGGCAGTCGCCGCCCACCGCGTTGATGTGGATGCCCGCGCCGACCATGTTGTCGGTCAGGATCGTCGCATACTGCTTGTCGGCCGTTGCCGTCGTGACGATCTCCGCGCCCTCCATAGCATCCTCGGCGGTGCCGCAAACCGTCATATCGAAGCCCAGCCCGGCAAGATTGCGCAGGCACTTCTCGCTCGCCGCATGGTCGATGTCGTAGAGCCGCAGCCGGTCGATGCCCAGCAGCGCCTTGAACGCCATGGCCTGAAACTCCGCCTGCGCCCCGTTGCCGATCAGCGCCATCGTCCGTGCGCCCTTCGGCGCCAGGTACTTGCCGGCCAGCGCCGATGTCGCGGCCGTGCGCAGCGCGGTCAGGATCGTCATTTCGGAGATCAGCAGCGGATAGCCGTTGCCGACATCCGCATAGACGCCGAAGGCGGTGACCGTCTGCCGACCCTCTCGGGTGTTCTTCGGGTGGCCGTTCACATATTTGAAGCCGTAGTGCTTCCCGTCGCTGGTGGGCATCAGCTCGATCACGCCCTCGCGGCTGTGCGAGGCGACGCGCGGCGTCTTGTCGAAGGCTTCCCAGCGGCGAAAATCCTCCTCGATATAGCCGGTCAGTTCCGTGAGAAACCGCTCGACGCCAATCTCCAGGACCAGTTCCATCATGTGATGGACGCTGACGAAGGGAACGAGGTTGAGCTGGCCGTGGGCGAAGGGGTCGGTCATGACGGTCAATGGCTCCTTGTCGGGCGATCCATGATGCGGCGTCCCATCAGGCTTGCCGTGAGATCGACGAGCAGGGTCGCCGTGCGCCCGCGCTCGTCGAGAAAGGGATTGAGCTCCACCAGGTCGAGACTGCTGACAAGGCCGCTGTCATGCAGCATCTCCATCGCCAGATGGGCCTCGCGGAACGTCGCCCCGCCCGGCACCGTCGTGCCGACCGCCGGAGCGATGGACGGATCGAGGAAATCGACGTCGAGGCTGACATGCAGCAGCCCGTTCTGCGCTGTCACCCGCTCGAGGAAGGCGCGCAGCAGCGGCGCCAGCCCGTGCTCGTCGACGGCGCGCATGTCGTGCACGGTCACGCCGGCCGCCTGGAGGGCGGCGCGTTCGGCGGGATCGACGCTGCGCAGGCCGAGGGTGCAGATGCGCTCCGGCGCGACCGGCGCCTGCAGGGCGGGGAAGTAGCCCGAAAAGCCCGCCTGCCCGCTGGCATAGGCAAGGGGAACGCCGTGCAGATTGCCGCTCTGCGTCGTGTCGAGCGTGTGGAAATCAGGATGCGCGTCGAGCCACAGCACGAACAGCGGCCGGCCGGTCTCGGCAGCACGCCGGGCGACGCCGGAAACCGTGCCGGCCGAGATGCTGTGATCGCCGCCGAGAAAGATCGGCATACCGTCGGCGCTCGCCGCATAGGCTGCCTCAGCGATCGCCGCCGTCCACGCGACGATTTCCGGCAGCGCCTTCAGGGCGGTGTTTCCGTGGACGATCGGGCCGGCGCTGGCCGGCACGACGGTGCCAAGATCGCTCACCCGGTGACCAAGGTCGCCGAGCGCCGCGGCCAGCCCCGCGGTCCTGAGGGCGCTCGGCCCCATCTCGCACCCCATCCGGCCCGCCCCGTCCTGAACGGGCGCGCCCAGTATCTTGCAGTGCATCGCCGTCTCCCGCGCCTGAAACCCTGAACATTCGAACGCGATTCACCGGCAGTTTGAACAATGCAATTTGCCAAATACGACAGAGAGATCTATCGTTTTGAAAGATCAGATGCCCGATATGACACAATGGACCAGCTCGACGAACGCCTGATAACGCTGCTGCGACACGACGCACGCCGCGGCATCTCCGACCTGGCGCTGGACCTCGGCGTGTCGCGCGCCACCGTGCGCACCCGCATCGCCCGTCTGGAAAAGGCTGGAGCGATCCTCGGCTATACGGTGGTCCTGCGCGCCGACGCCGTCGGCTCGCCGGTGCGCGGCGTCATGATGGTCGAGATCGAGGGACGCATGGCGGACCGCGTCATCCATGCGCTGAGCGGCTTTCCGGAAGTCTCGACCATCCACACCACCAACGGCCGCTGGGACATCATCGTGGAACTGGGCGCCGCGACGCTGACCGACCTCGACACGGTGCTGCGCCGCATCCGCCTCATTCCCGGCATCATGGCGAGCGAAACGAACCTGCTTCTGGCGACGCCGCACAGCACCAGGGCGCGGCTGTAGGGTCGCCGGACGGTCTATTCCCCGAGCGTTCCGATCATCCGCAGGACATCGTCTTCGGCGCGCCGCCCACCGAACTCTTCGACGATGCCGAACGCGCCGCCATAACCCCAGATGGACCAGGCGAAACCGCGCGTTTCCGCCTGCCCGATCATGTCGCGCATATAGGCGGCCCGCCATTCGCCGGGCATGACGACCGGGTTCTCGTATTCCTGCCGTATCATCCCGAACTCGCTCAGGATGATGTCACCGGGATCGACCGCATGCGTGTCGGCCCAGTCGGCGACGACCCGGAACGGCGCGGCCATCTGCTCCTCGAGTTCGGCCTCCGTATCGATCAGGGCGATCTGTTCGTCCAGATAGGCGAGCATGCCCGCGCGGCGCAGCAGAGGCGCCTCGCTGCGGATACGCTCGCGCGCCTTCTCCAGTGCATCTGTCAGCTCCGCCTTGTGGGCATGGGGAGGATAGGGAATGCCGGTCACGTAGCGGATGAAATCACCCGCCCAGAGCGCGCCCTGCGACGTGAGCAGGAAGGGCTGGTAGGTATGGAAACCCCACAGGATGTTGTCGTCGGGAATGGTCTTCGGATCGAGCGCGGCAAGCCCCTCCGCCGATCCCCAGCATGCACCGGACAGGACCAGCGTGATGCGGGACGCGGAAGCACGCGCCGCGGCGAAGAGGCGGCCGAGCTGGTCGTCCCAGGCCGCACCCTCGGCGCCTTCGCAGCCGGTGACGGGTTCGTTCATGAGTTCGAAGGCGACCTGTGCCGGATCTTCCCCGGAAAGCGTCCGTCCCATCTCCCGCACCAGGTCCAGATAGCGTTCGAACAGCGCCTCGTCGCGCAGGATCTCCTCGACGCCGGCGAAGCGATCCGCCCCGCGCGGAATCGGGTGCAGGTCGACGATCACCTTGAGCCCCGCCGCATTGATGGCCCGCACCCCCTCCAGCACCGAGCCGAACAGGCGATCGCGGAAGGAGCGGGCGTTGGGGGAAAGGAAAGGGATCGGGTCCACCGGCATGCGCACGAAATCGAACCCGGTCCCCTTCAGGAGCGCCAGGTCTTCGGTCTCGATCTTGCGCCGCCATTCGGGATAAGGGAGCAGAACGCCCTCGCGCGACCAGTCGGCCTCGTTCGGCCAGGTGTCCCAGAGGTCGAGATTGACGCCGCGGCCCGGCGCGAAGGTTGCCGCCTCGGAGGGGCTGGCCGGGCAACCGAGAAGCGCAGCGATCGCAAGCAGACCCGCGACCGGACTGCCGCTCAATCGTTTGGTCTTGCTTGCCATGCCGAGGCCCCCTGTCCTATCTCCTGCATCGCCAGGATACAGGCGGCCGATTAACGAATTTTAGCGGTTTTGAAGATACGGTGCACGCGCCGGTTGCGGGCGGCATATGGTGTTATTCAGGGGGCAGACGATGACTGTTGTTGACCGATGGCGGCCGGAAACGGCAGCCGGGGGATTTACGCGCGACGATGAGGACATCGCCTTCTACACGCGCATCAACGCCCTCGTGCACCCCGACATGGTGCTGGCCGATCTGGGCGCAGGACGCGGCTCGCGCTTCGACGACGGAAGCTCGCCGTTCCGCAGGAATTTCTGCAATTTCCAGGGCAGGGTGAAGCGGGTCATCGGCCTGGATGTCGATCCGGTCGTGATGCAGCATCCCCATCTCGACGAGGCGCATGTCATCGAGCCCGGCGGCGCCCTGCCGCTGGCGGATGCCAGCGTCGACATCGTCGTCTGCGAATGGGTCATCGAGCATGTCGAACACCCGAAGGTCTTCGCGCGGGAGATCGAGCGCGTCCTCAAGCCCGGCGGCTGGTTCTGCGCATTGACGCCCAACACCTACGGCTATGTCGGGATCGGCAACAACATGGTGCCCGACATCGTCAAGGACGGCCTGATGCGGCTGGTGTGGCCAGAGCGCCCGGCGCAGGACGCCTTCCCGACATTCTACCGGATGAACACTGCCGGCAGCATCCGGCGCGCCTTCGGCAAGGAACGCTGGTCGCACCATGGATATATCTCGAACGGCACGCCGAAATATCACGGCGGCACGACGCTCGGCTTTGCCGTGGTCTCGTTCCTGCAATGGCTGATGCCTCCGGCCCTGCGCACCAATCTGATGGTGTTTTCGCAGAAGCGCGCGGCGGCGATGGAGATCGATCCCTAGACCTGAGGCAGGCGGGGCCTGGAGCGCAGCATCAACGCCGCGTATGCGCCGGCACGATGAAGCGCGCCGTCAGGCGAAGGCCGAGCGCCGCCATGACGAAGAACATCCACACCGGATCGGCCCTGCGGAAAAAGAAGCTTTCCAGGAACGCGTTGAACAGGGCGAACGTCACGATCATCATGAAGAAGTCGGCGAGGAACACGTTCTCGCGATGCAGTGGCGCGCGCATGTAGTCGCGCAGCGGCACGATGATGAACGCGATGATGCCGACGGCCAGCCCGGGCAAACCCATGGCGATCGCCAGGTCCATGTAGCTGTTGTGGCTGTGCACCGTGCCGCGCACGTCCCAGGCCCGGTCGAACGGGTGATCTGAGGTGAACACCGTCTCCGTCAGCCAGAAATTCTCGAAGCCGTAGCCTGTCCACGGCCGCTGGGCGAGCATCGAGCCGGCAAAATCCCACAGCGCGGTGCGCCCCGTATAGGTGAGGTCCGGCGCCAGCGACGCCGCCAGCTGCTTCACGGGTTCGATGAAGACGATGCCGAGCGTCGCGACGCCCATGCCGCAGACCGCGGCAGCGACGAAGAGCGGAACGAGAAAGCGCAGTCCGAAGATCCCAGGCAGCGCGATCAGCAGGCCGGCGAGCGGCACGGTCCCCGCCGTGGTCTTGGACCCGGTGTTGAGAACGAAGATCATGGCGAGCACGAACAGCAGGCCGCCGGCCCGCCGCCAGCCGCGCCGCCAGAGATAGATCCCGGCAAAGGAAAGGCTCGCCATCACGGGACCGGCGATGTTTTTGTGCGTGAACACCCCGCGCCACAGCCCCGAATGCTGGTACTCGACGTCCCCCGCCTGGTGGATCGCCGCTTCCGGCACGATCACCAGTCCCAGATAGGAGAGGCCGATGATCGTGAAGCCGGCCAGGACCAGCACCCGGCAGAACGCGTCCGCCGAGCGCGGCAGGGTCAGAACGGCCGCCACCGACACGATGCCGATCACGCTGAAGGCCGCGCTGCGCATCGTCGCGGTCGGGTCGGGCGTGTTGAGGATCGACAGGAACAGAAAGGCGAGAAGCAGCAGCCACCACGGGCTGAGAAGGGCCGACAGCACGCGCCGGTCGACCAGCGTCAACAGCGAGACCAGCGACAGCGCCCCAAGCCCGCCGAAGCCGAGCTGGTTGACGATGTCGCCGCCGCTGCCGGTCAGCTCCGCGCCGCTCGGCTGGAAGGGCCGGAAGGAGATGATCAGCGTGCTGAGGATCACCGTGGCGATCACCGTCGGAAGATGCTCGGCGGCAAGGAGCCGTTTGACGAACGGATAGTCCGCCCCGCGCTGAGTTGCCACGCCGCTCATCCGCATCGGGCCGGCTTTCCGAAATGCCACAGGCCGCAGGCAAATTCGCTCCGCATGGCCGCCCCTGCTGGAAGCAGCGCATGCGGGAGCATTGAAACCCGCTCTTCTGTGCAGTTCTCGGTCAAGGGCGCGGCCATCGCATGAGTGCGTTGCCCCTATAAGGGACCGCGCCGATTAAGGCCGCGTTAAACACGTTTCCCCGGACACGCGGAGCATCGGACCCGAAAGTGGAAGCCGTTTCCGGCGCATCCACCGCCGGAGGCCGCCCGCTCCATGCAACCGCCTCGACCATGGATTGCCGTGCAGCCCTCCGTCGCGATGTGCTAGGGAGTGGTGGCCACGGAGCAGCCTGTCGCTGATCCCGGCGCAGATCGAGGAATGATGGAGCCCAGCATGCCCCTGCCCCCGCTTCCGGACATGATCGACCAGGCCCATGGCCGCAAGCCGGCCGACCTGGTGCTGAAGGGCGGGCGCGTCCTCGATCTGGTCACGGGCGACCTGCTCGACGGCGATGTCGCGATCTGCGGCGGCATGATCGTCGGGACCTGCGCGTCCTATGAGGGTCGGGAAACGATCGACGTTTCGGGCAAGGTGCTGGTTCCGGGCTTCATCGACACGCATCTGCACATCGAAAGCTCTCTGGTCACGCCATTCGAGTTCGACCGCTGCGTGGGGCCGCACGGCGTGACGACGGCGATCTGCGACCCGCACGAGATCGCCAATGTGGCCGGCATCGAGGGGATCCGCTATTTTCTCGATGCGAGCGCCCACACGCTGATGGACATAAAGGTCCAGCTTTCCTCCTGCGTCCCCTCGACCGAGATGGAGACCGCCGGCGCGCGGCTTGAGGCGGAGGATCTCGTCCCCTATCGCGATCATCCCGCGGTGATCGGGCTGGCCGAGTTCATGAATTATCCCGGCGTGATCCACAAGGATCCGGGAGCGATGGCCAAGCTCGAAGCCTTTCGCGGCAGGCACATCGACGGGCATGCGCCGCTGGTGAGCGGCCTCGACCTCAACGCCTACCTGTCAGCCGGCATCCGCACGGAGCACGAGGCGACGAGCGCCGGCGAGGCGCTGGAGAAACTGCGCAAGGGCATGCGCATCCTCATTCGGGAAGGGTCCGTCTCGAAGGACCTGCATGCCCTTCACCCCCTGATCACCGAGCGAAACTCGCCCTACATCGCCTTCTGCACCGACGACCGCAACCCGCTCGACATCGCCGAGCATGGTCATCTCGACCACATGATCCGCACCGCGATCGCGCTGGGCGCGGAACCGCTCGCAGTCTACCGCGCGGCCAGCCTTTCGGCGGCGGAGGCGTTCGGCCTGAAGGATCGCGGCCTGATCGCGCCCGGCAGGCGCGCCGACATCGTCGTGCTCGACGATCTCGCAGAATGCCGCGCCGAACTGGTGATCTGCAGCGGGGTTCGCCTGACGCCCGAAGCGTTTGCAGCACGCCGGACCGTTCCGCCGGTGGCGCGCGGGTCGGTCAGGCCGCCGGAAATCTCGGCGCGCTCCTTCCGCACCGCAGGCAACAGGCCCGAAACGCCGGTCATCGGCATCCTGCCGGGCAAGATCATCACCGAGCATCTGGTGGAAAGGATCGAGCCCGTCGACGGCGACAAGCAGCCGGACATTGCGCGCGACCTGGTCAAGATCGCGGTGATCGAGCGTCATGGAAAGAACGGCAACATCGCCACGGGCTTCGTGCGCGGCTTCAACCTGAAGGCGGGCGCCATCGCCTCGACGGTCTGCCACGACCATCACAACATCGCCGTTGTCGGCGTCGACTACGAGGATATGGCGCTGGCGGCCAACCGGCTGAAGGAGCTTGAGGGCGGCTTCGTCGTGACCCGCGCCGGCGGGGTCGTCGCGGAACTCGCGCTTCCCATCGCCGGGCTGATGAGCCTAGCGCCTTTCGAGCAGGTCAAATCCGAGCTTATCCTCCTACGCGATGCCGCCCGGGGGCTTGGCGTGACACTGGAAGAACCCTTCCTGCAACTCGCCTTCCTGGCCCTTCCGGTCATCCCGCATCTGAAGGTCACCGATCATGGCATGGTCGACGTGGACCAATTCATGATCGTGCCCTGAGGTCCTGCCGCACAACAAAGCGCTTTACGTCATCCACACCGGTTCCGCTGCTTCCAGCGGCAGGATCGGCCGCCTGATACGGCGATAGGGGATGCGGGCCGGGTCCGGCGGATAGGGTCCGCCGCAATTGACATAGATGATCTCGGAGGCGATCGGCGCGAAGGCCGTGTGAAAATGGCTGGCCGATTTGACCACGACGATTTTCTTCTCTGAAAGCCTGATTCCAAGGCTCTCGAAGACTTCCGGATGGAAAGTCTGCGCCCGCTTGCTCGCCAGCACGACGTCGAGCCTGCCAATCCGGACCGCGGCAGCCGCCCCCAGGGAAACACGGCTGTCCTGGAAAGGCACCACATGGTCGGGCGTGACGGCCATAACCTCGACACCCGCATCGACCGGGGCGCCCGAACTGGGCGCTGCCTTCCCGCCGAAGCGCAGCGACAGCCGCGCACCGGAGCCGGCGGCCAGGCAGAACGTCACGGCGACGGGATCCCATATGGCGCCCACGGCGGCGGCGATCTCCGGACGCTCCAGCAGGGCGCGAAGCAGGAACGTGCTGTCGCCGGCCACGCCGCCGCCCGGATTGTCCCAGCGATCCGCCAGCACCACCGGGCCGCCTTTGGTTGCCAGCGCCAGATCGATCGCTTCTTCCGGACCCGGCATGTAGGGCATGCGGTTGGCTCCGAACGCCCGTATCCGCGTACAGAGTTCGGCCGCCAGCGCACGCCCCTTCTCGCGGGCATCGTCGGTGATCACCACGACCTTGGTCCCGACATCGGCGACGTCGGCCGCCGGAAATCCATGAACGATGGAGATGCTCAGAACGCCGTTCTTCCCCTCCATCGAAAGGATGTCATCCACGAGTTCGCGGCCGGGGCTGCGGCTGGTCAGGAAATTGGCGATGGAACGGCAATCGAGGACCGTGACATGCGGCCTGACATCACCGCGCGCTGCGCTAAGGGCGAGCGCCACCAGGTCTTCCGCCCGCTCGAGGAAATCGCTGTGCGGCACTTCCTTGAACGTCACCAGCACTGTGCTGGCATCGGTCATCGCCTGGGTGAGGTGGCAATGCGGATCGAGCTCGATGCCGATGACCGCATCGGGTCCGACAATCGCCCGCGCCCGCGCCAGAAGATCGCCTTCGCAATCGTCATAGCCTTCTGCGACCATCGCCCCATGAAGGCCGAAAAGCGCGACATTGACCGGCATGGCGTCGCGCAGCTGATAGAGGATCTCGTCGCGCAGCCCCTCATAGGCAGACCGGGCCACCAGGCCCGCCGGCTCCGCCCAGCTTGCCGTCCCCTCGATCAGGGTGAAGCCATGCAGCCGCGCCTGCCGACGCGCGGCGACGAAGGCCGCCGAGCACAGCGTCGGGGTTTCGGGATGACTGCCCGGAGGCGCATAGAAAGCGTCTTCAAAGGCGCTGCGGTCGATGCGAATGGGGGAAAACGTGTTCGTCTCGGTCGCGAGCGAGGCGACGAACACTCGGAGATTCCGCATGTGGCTACTCACTGGAAGGCTGGGAGGAAATGCGCAAATCGGCAAGGCTGTTCTTCGCCGCTCGCAGGCGCTCGAGCAGCTGCGGCCCGCCGCGCAGGGCAATCGCCGTCGCGATGATGTCGATCAGCACGGCATGCGCCACGCGCGACGACATCGGCGCATAGATCTCCGTGTTTTCACGCGCATCGATGGCAAGCACGATGTCGGAGGCCGCCGACAGCGCGGTGCTCGGCCGCGTGATGCTGACGACGGTCGCGCCGCATTCGCGCGCCTTCAGCGCCATCGCCTCCGTATCGCGCACCATGCCTGTGTGGGAGAAGCACAGCGCGACGTCACCCGGCCGCAGGGTCGCGGCCGCCAGGCGCTGCAGATGCGTGTCGTCATAGGTGACGACGGGAATGCCGAAGCGCATCAGCTTGTGTTGGGCCTCCATCGCCAGGATGCGCGCGGCGCCGGTTCCGTAGCAATCGATGCGCTGCGCTTTCGCCAGAACCTCGATGGCCTTGTCGAGAACCGTCTGGTCGATCGAGCGGCGAAGCGTTGTCAACGCATAGATGCTTGAATCGAGCAGCTTGTCGATGATCTGCCCCAGGGGATCGTCCGAAGCCACTTCGCTGTGCACATAGGGCGTGCCGGAGACGATGCTCTGTCCCGTCCGGAGCTTGAGTTCCGGATAGCTCGCCAGTCCCATGGTGCGCACGAAACGAAGGACGGTCGGCTGGCTGACGCCGACCGCCTCGGCCAGCGTTCCGATCGACATGTGGATCACCTTGTCCGGCACCTCGAGAACGAAATCTGCGACCCGTTTTTCAGAAGGCGACAGCTCCTCCTTGCGGGCGGCAAGAAGATCCAGGAAGCGTTCGCCATCGAGCTCGGCCTGCCTCTGTTCCATCTCATCTGTGGTCGTCATGCCCAGCCTCTCCGTCAGTCGAATGCAAACACGCCTTCCACCTCTATGCATGCCCCGAGGGGCAAGGTCGCGACGCCGATGGTCGTGCGGCTGTGCTTGCCGGATTCGCCCATTATCTCAACAATCATATCGGAAGCGCCATTCATAGCCGCCCCCGGCGTCAGAAGATCGGGCTCCGCATTGACGAAACCGCCGAGCCTGACACACTGGCGAAGACGGTCGAGCGATCCCAGGGCGAGGCGGGCATGGGCGAGAACCTGCAGCAGGCAGAGCTGGGCGGCGGCATATCCCTCCGATTCCGTAATTTTACTCCCAATCTTCCCCTTGTGCCCTTCAGCGATCGCCCCGTCGGGACCGACACACAGCTGGCCAGATACGAAAAGCAGGCTCCCCTCGATCTTATAGGATCGGTAATTTCCTTTAGATTCAGAGACAAGAGGCAAAGAAAGGCCCATTTCGGCAAGGCGTTTCTCGATACTGTGAGCTGCGGTCAATTCTGGGGCACTCCTGGATTTCATCGTGATGCAAATGTCTTGGAACCATGTTTCCAGCTGCCATCAGAAGCACCGGAACCACGTTGACGCGAGTATCTTCGTAATTTATCTACATGGCAAGATTCGATTGCGCAAATGCAAGCCCGTGTCGCAACAATTTTTCAGGTGAGAGTGCATGTCATCACAGCCAAGCCACGCGATTTCGGTTGAAGAGGTTTCACAGCGGCCACGCCTGGCGCTGGCCAGCCTGCCGACGCCTTTCGAAAGCGCGCCCCGCCTCGCCCGTCATCTGGGCCTGGAGACGCTTCACATCAAACGCGAGGACATGGCCGGCTACGCCCTTGGCGGCAACAAGCTGCGCCAGCTCGACTTCATTCTCGCGGAGGCGCTGCAGGACGGCGCGGACATGCTGATCGCCACGGCGGGCAGCCAGTCGAACTTCTGCCGCTCCCTCGCCGGCGCAGCCGCCAAGATCGGCCTCGGCTGCCATCTTCATCTGCGGGCGAAGATGGGCACGGAGCATGTCGGAAACCTGCTCCTCGACGGCATCTTTGGCGCGAAGAAAAGCTTCACCAGCCAGACGGACCCCTGGGATCCGGCCATCCGCGCGGAACTCGACGACATCGCAGCAGCCTACCGCGGCGAAGGAAGAAAGCCGTTCATCGTGCAACTGACCGGCACCAGCGCCAGCACCGGCGTCGTCGGCTGGATGGCCGGCGCGGCCGAACTGGTGAAGGACTTCACACGGCTGGACCGCCAGCCGGACGCCATCATGGTCGTCAGCGGTTCGGGCCTGACGGCTGCCGGGTTGGCGCTCGGCTTCAAGCGCCTGAACTGCAAGACCCGCGTGATCGGCGTCAGCGCCCAGCAGCCGGAGGCCCGGTTGCGGGAATGGATCATCGCCACGGCGAACGAGGCCGCCGGCGCGCTCGGCATACCCGAGCGCCTCGCCGCTGATGATTTCGACATCATCGACGGACATGTCGGCCCCGGATACGGCATACCCTCCGAGGAAAGCATCGCCGCCGTGGAACTGGCCGGACGCCTTGAGGGCCTCGTCCTGGATCCCGTCTACACCGGAAAGGGCATGGCGGCCTTGATCGCACAGGCCGGCCGCAAGGTTCTCAACGGCAAGTCCTCCGTGGTCTTCCTGCATTCGGGAGGAACCCCGGGCCTGTTCACGCACAGCGCGGCGTTTGCGCATCGGGCAGCCCGATGAGGGCTGCGCCTCCCGCTGCCGGTCCGGCGCGCCTGGACGTCGAGCTCGACCGACCGGGCCGCCACCTCGGGAGCCTGTTCGTGCCCCACTCCCATAACCGCTCCGCCTATGGCCGCATCAATGTTCCGGTGGTTGTACTCAACGGATCGCCGGGTCCGACGCTTTTGTGTACCGCGGGCGTCCATGGCGACGAGTATGAGGGACAGATTGCCCTTTCGCGCCTCGCCCGCGCGATCCATCCCGACCGCCTGTCGGGGCGTCTGATTCTGGTGCCCGTGGTCAATCCGGCTGCCTCGGCGGCGGCGACCCGCACCTCGCCCATCGACGGTGTGAACCTCGCGCGAAGCTTCCCCGGCAGGGCCGACGGCTCCCCCAGCGAACAGGTCGCGGAAGGCGTCACCCGTCTGCTTCTGCCGCTGGCCGACTGCCTCGTCGACCTGCACAGCGGCGGCAAGACGCTCGACTACCTGCCTTGCGCTTTCGGCCGCTTGCCGGGCGACCGCCCCCTGGCTGAGAAGACACTGGATCTGATGCTGGCTTTCGCCGCTCCGCATACGGTGGTGATGCGCAGCCCCGAGGCAAGCGGCACCATGGTCTCCACGGCTCTGGAAAGAGGTATTCCCGCGATGGCCACGGAACTGGGCGGTGGGGGCGGCGTCACGCCGCGTACGCTCGCCGTGGCCGAACGGGGATTGATGAACGTGCTCGCGCATCTGGGCCTGATGGAACGGCCCGGATCGAAGCCCGCCGACACGCGGCTGATGGGCGTCGAGCCGGGCGGCTTTCTGCGCGCGCCGGGATCGGGATTCTTCGAACCCCTGCACACCCTGGGCGCAGCCGTCCAGGCGGGCGAGGCCGCCGGCTTCCTTTGGGATCTGGAGCGCCCCGACCGCGAACTCGAGGCGCTTGCCATGCCCGATGACGGGCTTCTGGTCTGCCGCCGCGTGCCAGCTGGATGCGCCCAGGCGGACGTCCTGCTGCACCTTGCAAAGGACGTGACCCGCAACGAGCTGTTGGGCCGATAAAGGGTGGGGGCCGAAGCCCCACCCTACCCCCCGGGTTATTGCAGCAGTTCCTCGACCCGACGCGTCAGGTCGTCCATTGCCTGCTGCGGCGTCTTCATGCCAAGGACCGCGGCCTCCGCCTCTTCCTTGAAATAGTCGGCTGCGCGCGCTGCCTCGTCGAAAGCCGGCAGGGGAACGCGCGAGACCGCGAGCACCCTGCGCTCCGCCTGCGAGTAAGGCAGTTTCTCGATGATCCTCGGATCGTCATAGGTCCCGTTGCGCACAGGTCCGTTGCCGTTGAGCGCGGCCGACAGGGTGGCCTCCGGCGAAGACATCGACTTGATGAATTTCCAGGCCAGGTCCTTGTTGCGGGAGTTTTTCGGAATGGCCATGCTCCAGAATTCGACCTTGGCCGGGGCGACCTCGTACTTGCCGAGGAGAGCTTCCGTCACCGGCAGCACCGTGGTCTTGATCTTGCCGGCGGCCTGCGATTTCTGCGGGTCGTTGTAGAGCGCGTTGCGGCTGAAGGACCCCTTGCTCATCGCCGCCCGCCCGGTCTGCATCCAGGTGTTCGCGTCTTCCGCCTTCATGCTGACCATGTTGCGTGGCACGGCGCCCGACTCGTAGAGATCGCGGATTGCCGTAAGTGCGGCGACCATCCCCTTCGAGTTGGCGACCACCTGCATGTCCGGCGTGATGAAATCTGCGTCCCATGCGCGGGCGAAGGAGATCACCTCTGGATAGGCGAGACCCGGCATGATGAACCCGACCGCCGGCGTGCCGTCCGGCCGGGTCTTGGTGCACCGCTTGGCGATGTCGACAAATTCCTCGATCGTCTTGGGCGGCCCCTCAATGCCGCATTCGGCGAAGATTTCCTCATTGTAGTGCAGGCCCGTCGTGGCATGCCGGAAAGGCACTGCGAAGAGCTGGCCGTTGAACGTGACCGCATCGACCAGACCAGGGAAAATGTCGCCGAAATTCTCGATCGGGTCCTTCTCCATATAAGCGTCGAGCGGCTCGAACAGACCCGTCACGCGCGGCGTCGCATAGGTATTGAGCAGGAACGCGACATCGACCGTGGATTCGCTCAGCGACGCCTCGCGGAAAACACGGTCGTGCAGCGGTCCCGTCTCGAACGTGACCCAGGTCACATTGGCGCCGGTCGCCTCTGTGAAGGCGGACGTGGCGTCTCCGCCCAACGTTCCCTTGGAGACGTTCTGCAGGACCCGGTGCGCGAAAACATTCAGTTCCGTAGCCTGGGCGAATGCCGGACCGCCGATATAGGACAGACCGCAGGTGGCTGCCGTCCCCGCGAGAAAGCCCCTTCTCGTCAAGCGCATATGATTTCTCCTTCGTGGCCGTCCCCTCACTACCGGCTTCGTGGTCTCGCTTGTGCGCCGGATTATGCCTGAGACGTCTCCTCCAGTTGTGCGAGACGGATTGTAGAATAATTACGAAATCACCGTTTTGGCAAGCGGATTTCCACGTTGACAGGTCATATTTTTTAGTTTTACTACATCACAAGACAGGGGCTGCGGACACCCGCTTTCGCCCTCGACGCCAACGACACAAGCTGCATTTCGGCGGAAACCACAGGACCAGCTGATGAAATTGCGATCTGCGAAGAAGCCCTCGCGGCTTTCGGCAAGCCTACCAGCCTTCTTCTTGATATCGC
Source organism: Nitratireductor pacificus pht-3B (assembly GCF_000300335.1). Lineage (GTDB taxonomy): Bacteria > Pseudomonadota > Alphaproteobacteria > Rhizobiales > Rhizobiaceae > Nitratireductor > Nitratireductor pacificus. Next base: position 113,353 of record NZ_AMRM01000015.1, read on the forward strand.
CCGTGCACGCGCTGATCATCTCGATGATCTTCGCGCCCGTCATGTATGTCGCATGGCTCAGCCTGACGAAGTCGTCATTTGGCCAGGCGCCGGTTTTCGTCGGGTTCGAAAACTACGTGAAGGTGCTGAGCGACCCGTATTTCTGGCGTTCGCTGCGCAACACCGTCGTCGTCGTCCTGATCGTCGTGCATCTCGAACTGCTGATCGGCCTCGGCATCGCGCTGCTCTTTGCGAGCGGCGTGCCGTTCCGGCCGTTCATGCTCGCCGCCGTTCTAGCACCCTATGCGGTCAGTGAGATCAGCGCGGTCGTCATGTGGCGCTATCTGTTCGATCACGACGTGGGGTTCGCCACGCAGTTCCTCGCCTTTCTCGGGCTGCCCGACCTCGAATGGTCGGTCAACCCGACGCATGGGCTGATCCTGGTGGCGCTGCTCAGCATCTGGCTGCACCTGCCCTTCACCTTTGTCATTCTCTACGCGGCGCGGCTGGCGATCCCCAAGGACCTCTATGAAGCCGCCGGCGTGGACGGCGCCAGCCCGTTCCAGCAGTTCAAGCGGATCACGCTGCCCCTGCTCATGCCGGCGATGCTGATCGCGATGCTGTTCCGCTACATCTTCGCCTTCAGGCTCTTTTCCGAGATCTGGCTCATGACCGGCGGCGGCCCCGCCCGGCAGACCGAGGTTCTCGCTGTTTATCTCTATCTCGAAGCCTTCCGCTACAACGCATTCGGCGAAGCCGCGGCAACCGGCTGGCTGCTCGTGGTGGCCTCGCTGATCCTCGCCATGTGGTACCTGCGCCGCCTCTACAAGGAGATGTTTGCGACCTATGCGTAAGACCGTCCGCAAATTCCTGAAGGGTTTCGCGATCTTCCTCGTGCTGAGCTGGTCGCTGATACCGATCATGCTGATCGCCCTGTCCTCACTCAAGGCCGACCGCGACATCTTCGCGGCGCCCCCGCGCCTCTTCTTCGAGCCGACCCTGTCAAACTATACGGGGCTGTGGACACGGTGGAGCGACTTCTTCGACGGGCTGCTCAACAGCGTGATCATCACGACGGGAGCCACGCTGCTCGCCGTCCTGACAAGCGCGATGGCAGGCTATGCCTATTCGCGCTTCCGCCATCCCGCGCTGGCCGGCAGCGCCTTCTTCCTGATCTTCATCAGGCTCATTCCGCCGATCGTCATCACGCTTCCGCTGTTCCCGGTGGCCAACGCGCTGCGCCTCAACGACACGCACATCCTGCTGATCGTGCTCTACGCCACGTTCTTCGTCTCGCTGGGAACGCTCGTCATGCGGACATTCATCGACCAGATCCCGCGCGAACTGGACGAGGCGGCGCACATGGACGGCGCGACGCGGCTGCAGATCCTTCGCAAGGTGATCCTGCCCCTCTCCGCGCAGGGCATGGTGGCGGTGGCGGTCTTCGTCGTCGTCTACGCCTGGAACGAATTCCTGTTCGCCTTCATCTTCACCACGACCAATGCGAAAACCGCGCCTCTCGTGATTTCCGAGATGTTCGGCGCGGTCGAGGGGGTCGAATGGGGCGTCCTGTTTGCAGCCTCCACGCTGCAGCTCCTGCCGGTACTGCTGTTTGTCATCCTGGCCCAGAAGCACCTTGTCGCCGGCCTCACCGCCGGGGCCACCAAGGGCTAGCCGCGATGTTTCATCTTAGAGGAGACCCTATATGCGTTCGGACGTGCCTGCGGTGATGCACAGCCTTCACCGCGACCCGGCCCTGAGCCGTTTCGATCCGCTCGGAAGGATCATTGCCTTCGACGACTTCGATCGCGGCTTCTGCGGTTGGACACAATTGGTGGGCAATTACGAGGACGACCTCGACGCCATGCTGCCCGGCTACGCCCAGCACGTGTCGCCGATGCTGTCGACCCTCGGCCACTGGGACGCGGGTTCGCATGGCGGCGTCGACGGAGACTACGCCCTGAAGATCGCCACGCGGCCGCAGGCCGGCGCGCAGAATGTGGCCATCAAGCGCCTCACGTTCCGTCATGCCGGCCCCATCCGCCTCGAGGCCTACGTGACCTTCAAACCCGAGGCAACGGAGCTTAAGCTGTCCGAGACCGACGTGCGTTCGTTCGGCTTCCTGTTCGACCTGCAGGTGGGCGACACGGCGGGCGCCGGTGCGGAGCGGGTCATGCCGCATATGCGCTTCCTGAACGCAGCCGACGGCAAGCATGTGCAGAAATGGCAGTTCAAGCGCCAGTCCGTGCCGATCGTGCCGATCGGCAGCGAGAACAAGACCATCTCCCACTATCACCTGGCGCCCGATGGCTGGGAGGATCTCGAAGGAGGCGATCAGCGTCTCTGCTACAATGAGATCCCGACCAAGGTGAACTGGCACTATCTGCGGTTCGACTTCGATCTCGGCGCGATGCAATGCACGCATTTCCAGTGCAACGACCGCGTGTTCGACGTGTCGGGCTTCGATTCGCTGCGCATTCCGGCCATGAAGAACCTGTGGTGCATGCTGAATGTCGCCTTCTTCGCCGAAGCCGACACGAACAAGCGCAGCTTCCTCTATCTCGACTCAGTCTGCCTTTCGGGAGAGTTTTGATGCGCATGAGCACCAGCGCCATCGTGGCGCGCAACGTTGTCTGGTCGCAGCGCGCCCACAGCGAGCCTTACGAGGCCGGCTGGGCAGAGAACGCCGTGATCTTTGTCCGGGCGCTCCGCGACGCCGTCGGCACCGGCGGCCGTGCCCATGTCGAGATCTCGCCCGACGGCATGAACTGGGTGCGCGAGGGAACGTCGTTCGACCTTCCCACCGAGAGGAACGCCGTCAGCTTCGCCAGGGTGACCCATTTCGGCAACTGGCTGCGTCTGGCGGGCGAGTTCCAGAACGACAGCGCCGTGACCCTTCTCGTCACCCTGCACCTGAAGAGCTGACAGACCATGAGCGATCAGTTTTCGGGCGGGGACGCCGTGACCATCCGCGACGTCAGAGCCCATCCCCTTCGCATCCGCCTGCCGAAGGCGCAGAAGACATCGCAGGCGCTGTTCGAGGCGCTGGAGATCGTGGTGGTCGAGGTCGAGACCGACAACGGCATCACCGGCATCGGCGAAGGGCTGGCCCGGGTCGGCGCCGCCGGCTATGCGCGCCTCATCGAGGATGTGCTGAAGCCCCGTCTCGTCGGCGAGGATGCCCGCAACTGCAGACACCTCTGGAAAAAGATGCGCTCCGCCATGAGCGGCCGCCCCGGCGGGCAGCTTGTCGAGGCGATCGCCGCCATCGACATCGCGCTCTGGGACATCGTCGGCAAGGCTGCCGGCCTCCCGGTCTACCGCCTTCTCGGCGGCATGGGGCGGCAGCGCGTGCAGGCCTATGCTTCTTCGATCAACTGGCTTGACGACGCGACTGTCGAGCAGGAAGTCGCACATGTGCTTGATCAGGGTTTCACCCAGATCAAGGTAAAGCTCGGGCGCGGCGTGGCGGAGGCAAGGCAGCGTGTGCAGCTCGTCCGCCGGCTCGCGCCGGATGCGCTGCTGGGCGTGGACGCGAACTGGGCCTATGACCTCGACGAGGCCATGCAGGTCGGGCGCACTCTCGCGGACCTCGGCTATGACTTCTTCGAGGAACCCATCGTCCCGCAGGACCGTGCGGGCTACCGCCGGCTGGCCGGGAACCTGCCGATCCGGATCGCTGCCGGCGAAAGCGACTATGTTGCTGCGGAAGCCCTGATCTCGCTGGGGGATCGCAGCGTCGGCATGATTCAGCCCGATGTCACCCGGGCGGGCGGCATCACGGAAACCTGGCGCATTGCCGAGCTCGCCGCGGCGCATCATGTTTCCTACGCGCCGCATGTCGGCTGGTCCGGCGCCATCTGCGTCGCCGCCAGCCTGCATCTGGCGGCAGCCGCCGAAAGCTTCCGCACCTTCGAATGCATGGTGTTCGACAACGCGCTGCGCACGGACCTCTGTGCGCCGCTCGTCGGAGACGCCGGCCAGTTGTCCGACGGTCACCTCGCCGTGCCCCAGACGCCCGGCCTCGGGATCGAGCTCGACCGCTCCGTCCTGGCGCAACACCGTATCAGCTAGTTTAAACCTGCCTCTCCCTGGAGACCCGCATGTCGTCAGTAACGCTTCGCAATCTCACGAAATCCTTCGGCGATGTCGATGTCATCCATGGCATCAGCGTCGATATCGCCGACGGTGAGTTCGTCACGCTGATCGGTCCGTCCGGCTGCGGCAAGTCAACGCTTCTGCGCATGATCGCCGGGCTTGAGGAAATCACCGGCGGAGACGTGGAGATCGACGGCAAGGTGGTCAACAGCACCCCGTCCAAGGACCGCGACATCGCAATGGTGTTCCAGAGCTATGCGCTCTATCCACATCTGACGGTTCGCGACAACATGGCCTTCTCGCTGTCCCTGCGAAAGGCGCCTAAGGCCGAGATCGAGAAACGCGTCAGCGCCTCTGCCGAAATTCTGGGTCTGTCCAATCTGCTCGACCGCTTCCCGCGCCAGCTCTCGGGCGGCCAGCGGCAGCGCGTCGCCATGGGGCGGGCCCTCGTCCGGGACCCGAAGGTATTCCTCTTCGACGAACCCCTGTCCAATCTCGACGCAAAGCTGCGCGTCCAGATGCGCGTCGAGATCAAGGCGCTTCACCAGCGGCTGAAGACCACCACCATCTACGTTACCCATGATCAGGTCGAAGCCATGACCATGGCCGACAAGATCGTCGTCATGAAGGACGGATTCGTAGAGCAGATCGGCGAACCCATTCATCTCTACGATGCGCCGGCCAACATGTTCGTCGCGCAGTTCATCGGCAGCCCGGCCATGAACATGATCGCCGGAACCGTCGCCGACGGGGCGCATGTCATGTTCGACGGGATTGCCCTGCCCGTGCCCGCGGCCCTCCGCGAACGCTGCCAGACCGGTCAGTCAGTCCACTACGGCATTCGGCCCGAGCACCTGCGCATGGCGAAGAAAGGATTCGAGATGGCCGTGGATGTCGTGGAGCCCACCGGCGCCGAAACTGCATTCTTTGGCAGGCTGAACGGCGCGCAGATCGTCTTCAACACCCATGAGAGGGTTTCTGCCCGTCCCGGCGATGTGCTGCACCTGCAGCCCGAACTCGACAAGGTGCATCTGTTCGACAGCAAGACAACGCGGCGCATCTAGGACCAGCGCACGGGGAAGGATCGCCATGACCCGCGACAACGCCATCTCCCGCGCACTGGCTTCGTTCGATGACGGGCGCTTTCGTGAGGACCTGGCGCGGCGCATCGCATTCCGGACGGAGAGCCAGGATCCGGCGCGCGCCGAAACGCTGCTGGAATATCTCGATGACGAGATGAAGCCGCCATTCCGGGAGATGGGCTTCTCGACAGAGATCGTCCATGGCGGGGATGGCAAGGCCCCGTTCCTGATCGCCGAGCGGATCGAGGACGAAGACGCGCCGACCGTGCTGGGTTACGGCCACGGCGATGTGGTGTCCGGCCGCGACGAGGACTGGCTGCCGGACGTGTCGCCCTGGCGCCTGACCGGGATCGGCGGCAATTGGTATGGCCGCGGCATCGCCGACAACAAGGCGCAGCATTCGGTCAACATGAGTGCGCTGCGGGCCGTCCTCGACGCACGCGGGCGTCTCGGCTTCAATGCGAAATACCTGATCGAGATGGGCGAGGAGCGTGGTTCGCCGGGATTGCACGAAGTCTGCGCGCGCTACAATGAGCGGCTTGCCGCCGACATACTGATCGCCTCCGACGGGCCGCGCCTCAATGCCGGTCGCCCCACAGTCTTCCTTGGTTCCCGCGGCGGCGTGACCTTCGACCTCTGGATCGACGCCCGGGAGGGACAGCATCATTCCGGCAATTGGGGCGGAGCCCTATCCAACCCGGGCATCCAGCTTGCGCATGCCCTTGCGAGCCTGATCGGGCCGAGCGGGCGCATCCTGGTGCCGGAGCTCGTCCCCGGCGCGCTCCCGCCCTCTGTGCGTAACGCCCTGGCCGATTGCGTCATCACGTCGGGCGTCGACGGCCTGACGCCCGACGAAGACTGGGGCGAGCCGGGTCTCACCCCCGCCGAGCGGGTGTTCGGCTGGTGTACGCTGGAAGTGCTCGCCTATGAAACCGGCAACCCGCGAAGCCCAGTGAACGCGATCCCCTCGAAGGCCTGGGCGCGGCTCCAGCTTCGTTTCGTGGTCGGCATCGATCCCGACGATGTCCTGCCGGCGGTGCGCAGACACCTTGACCGACACGGGTTCGAGATGGTCCGGGTCGCCATGGCGCGCGACAAGATCTTCAGGGCCACGCGCCTCGATCCCGAAGATCCCTGGGCGCAATGGGCGGCCGCCTCCATCGCCCGGACTACCGGCAAGAAACCGGCGCTTCTGCCGAATTTCGGCGGAACGCTTCCCAACGATGCCTTCGCCGAGATCCTCGGCGCGCGCACACTCTGGGTGCCGCATTCCTATCCCGGCTGCTCCCAACACGCACCAAACGAGCACCTGCCGACTGATCTGCTGCGCGAAGGCCTAGCGGTGATGGCGGGGCTGTACTGGGATCTGGGCGAACCCGGAACGCCGGCTCTCTAAAAGGTCTCCAGGACCAAGCCCGCCCTTGACGATGACAGGTCGCTGCGCCATGCCGTAGTGAAAGCGTCACAGGAGTTCCAGACGAGCATGACCGCAGCCTATCCATCCACCCAGCTCTTCATCGATGGCGAATGGCGCCCGGGCGCCGAGGGAAAGACCATTGACGTGGTCGATCCGGCGACGGGAGAGGCCATCGGCACCGTCGCCCATGCGACCGTGGCGGATCTCGATGCGGCGCTGGCGGCTGCCGAGCGCGGCTTCGCCGTCTGGAGCGCCACTTCGGCCTTCGAACGATACAAGCTGATGCGCAAGGCGGCGGACATCCTGCGCCAGAGGGCGGACGAGATCGCCGTGACGATGAGCCGCGAGCAGGGCAAGCCCGTCGCCGAGGCGCGCATGGAAACCATGGCCGGCGCGGACATCATCGACTGGTTCGCCGAGGAGGCCCGGCGCACTTACGGCCAGGTCATTCCCGCCCGCATGGGCAATGTCGCCCAGATGGCGATCAAGCTGCCGGTCGGACCGGTGGCGGCGTTCACCCCCTGGAACTTCCCGATCAACCAGGTCGTGCGCAAGCTCTCGGCGGCGGTTGCGGCGGGATGCTCCATCATCGTCAAGGCGCCCGAGGAGACGCCGGCAGCACCTGCGCAGCTGATCCGCGCCTTCGCCGACGCCGGCATTCCGGCGGGCGTCGTCAATCTCGTCTACGGCGTGCCTGCGGAAATATCCGAATACCTGATCCCCCACCCGGTGATCCGCAAGATCTCCTTCACGGGGTCGACCCCGGTCGGCAAGCATCTGGCAAGCCTCGCCGGGCGGCACATGAAGCTCGCCACCATGGAGCTCGGTGGCCATGCGCCGGCCATCGTCTTCGATGACGCCGACCTGAAGGCCGCGGTGAAGGTTCTGGCGGCGGCGAAGTTCCGCAACGCCGGTCAGGTCTGTGTGTCGCCGACGCGGTTCCTCATCCAGGAGGGCGTGCACGATGCGTTCCTGCGCGATTTCACCGCCGCGGCCGAGGCGATCAAGGTCGGAAACGGCCTCGAAGACGGCACCCGGATGGGGCCGCTCGCCAACGAACGCCGCGTCCATGCGCTCGACGAGCTGATCGCGGACGCCGTGTCGCACGGCGCCGAGCTGAAGACCGGCGGACGCCGCATCGGCAACAAGGGGAATTTCTACGAGCCGACCGTGCTCGCGAACGTTCCCACCAGCGCGCGCATCATGAACGAGGAGCCCTTCGGGCCGGTCGCCGTCGTCAACAGTTTCGCCACGCTGGACGAGTCCATTTCCGAGGCGAACCGCCTTCCCTTCGGGCTCGCGAGCTACGCGTTCACCCGCTCGGTCGAGACGGCCAGCCATCTGGGACAGCGGATCCAGGCCGGCATGACGACGATCAACCACAACGGCCTCTCCCTGCCGGAGCTGCCCTTCGGCGGCATCAGGGATTCCGGATACGGGACGGAAGGCGGCAGCGAGGCGATCAACGCCTACCTGATCACCAAGCTGGTGACCCAGGCGAGCTGAAGCATCCTTCCGGGCAGGCGGGGGCCTACCCCATCAGCATCCGGATGGCCGTGATCATCAGGAACAGGGCGAAGACGCGTTTCAGGCTTTTCGCGTCGAGCGCATGGGCGAGGCGCGCGCCGAGCGGCGCGAAAAGATAGCTGACCGGCGCGATGATCAGCACGGCTGCGAGGTTCACGTAGCCGATGCTGCTCGGCGGCAGGCCCTCGACGCCAAGCCCGGCATAAATGAAACCGGCGACGCCCGGAACGGCGATCATCAGGCCCAGCGCCGACGCCGTTCCAACCGCACGGTGCGTGGGAAAGGCGAAGGCGGAGAGCGTCGGCACCGACAGCGTGCCGCCACCGATCCCCATCAGCGACGAAATCAGGCCGATGACGCCGGCGATCAGCCGGTTGACCCATGTGTTCGCCGGCAGGTGCTGCGAGATCACCAGGGTCTTCGGCAGGGCCATGTTGACCGCGACGAGCAGGCCGACGACGCCGAAGATCGCGCGCAGGCTGTCGCCGGAGACGAACTTTGCCAGCCCGCCCCCGATGAGCGCGCCGCAGAAGACGGCAGGTCCCCAGAGCCGGAGCAGGTCGCGATCGACCGTGCCGCGCCTCGCATGCGACCGCATCGAGGAAATCGATGTTGGAATGATGGTGGCGAGCGATGTGGCGACCGCCAGGTGGCTCGCATGCTCGGGCGCGATCTGGAAGGCGCGCAGCACCCAGAAGAGCACGGGCACGATGACGATGCCGCCGCCGACCCCGAGGAGGCCGGCGAGAACGCCGCCGATCATCCCGGTGATCGCCATCCCGGCGACCAGCACCGCGATGGTCGCGGCGTCGAAGGTGGAGGGGTCGAATGCCTGTTCCAAGTCGGTGCTTCCGCGTGAAGGATTGCAGTCTGAAGGCCTGCGGACCGAGGCATCTCGGCAAAATGCCCGGCATCCTTGCGCGGGTCACCCTGCCGACACGCTCGACCGGCACGATCATGCCCATGATTGCGCGCTCATGCCAGAACGCCCCCGCTTTCATGATGTCCGACCATCACGCCGCGGCGTCGATCACCGCCATCGCCGCGTCGATGCCCCTGCCGGTCTCGACCCGATGGCCGAGCGCGTTGACCGCGCCCCCAAGGGCCGTGAGGCCGGCGACGGCATGGATCGGCTGCGCGGTCGGCCCCATATGGCCGATGCGCGTCAGCTTTCCCAGCGTCGCGCCGCGCCCGGCGGAGAAGACGACGCCATAGCGCTCTCGCGCCGCCTGCCGTAGCTTCGCCTCATCGATGCCGTCCGGCGTGCGGACGGTGGTCGTGGTCGGCGAGGCGATCGCCTCGCGCGCCGCCCAGAGATCCAGCCCCATGGCCGCGATGCCGGCGCGCGTCGCCCGTGCCGTCAGCGCATGCCGCTCCCAGACGTTCTCCGGTCCCTCGCCCAGATAGAGGTCGAGCGCCACGTCGAACCCGTTCAGCTCGGCGACCGAAGGCGTGAAGGGGAACGGCCTGTCGCGCGACCAGGCGTTTTCCCAGTCGACGATGCTGAGCACGGACGCGCGCGGCGCGGCGGCGTTCGCCTTCATCTTCTCCCAGGCGCGCGCGCTGACGCCGACCATGGTCAGGCCAGGCGGACAGCCCAGGCACTTGTTCGGGCCGGTGACGTAGATGTCGGCATTGCAGTCCTCGGGATGCGTGTCCATGCCGCCGAAGGACGACACCGCATCGACGATCAGATACGCGCCGTGCGCGGCCGCCAGCGCGCCGATCTCGTTGATCGGATTGACGGTGCCCGACGGCGTGTCGTGGTGACAGACACTGACGACGCTGATCTCCGGATGGGCCTTCAGCATGTCTGCGACCGCCTGCGGGTCGATCGCCTCGTTGTAGGCCACCTCGATCTCCAGCAGGTTCGGCGAATGACGCTTGGCCCAATGGCCGAACCCCTTGCCATAGACGCCGGAGGCGAGATTGAGCACCGTATCGGCGGGCGTGATGAGCGACGCCGCCGCCGCTTCGAGCGCCATCACCGCCTCGCCCTGGATCAGCACCGGCCGCGTCGACAGGCGCATCGCCTTCTGCGCCTTCTCCACAAGGCGTTCGTAGAAAAGCTGGAAGGCCGGATCGTAGTCGTAGAGCACGGTCCTCCCGAGCCCCGTCAGAACCTCGGGATAGGCATTGACCGGACCCGTGGTGAGCGTGATCACCGGAGGGCGGTCGTTCGAATAGCGCATTGTAGTCTCCTTGCTGCCGATCAGGCCTGGTACCGGGTAGCCGTCAGATACGTCTTAATGCCTTCCGTGTCTCGCAAGTAGATCAGTTCGCCCGTTCTCTTCGGCCAATTCCCTGACATCCGGGCCGCCTCCGGCTCTCTCCGCCGTCTTTACCCATGAAAGGTCGGGATGAACCCGGATTCCTCCGTTCCCGATCAAGCGCCCCGGCCTCCTCCCCGCCGAGGTCGAACCGGTAATTTTTACAAAAAATTTTTTATTTCAAAAAAAATTGACTCTATAATTTCGAATGTGCACATTGGCTTCATTCAAGCTTGGGGAGAGGGACAAGCCAGATGCCAGCCACGCCGGCCGCGATTGCGGAGCCCGTGATCCAGACCCGTCAGGTCCGCAAGACATTCGCTGCCGTGGGCGGCCATGATCGGTGCGTGGCGCTGGCGGGTGTCGATCTCGATGTGACGCAGAGCGAGGTCGTGGTCATCATCGGGCCGTCGGGATCGGGCAAGAGCACGCTGCTGCGCACCCTCAACGGTCTCGAGACCGTGGATTCGGGAACGATCACGGTCGCCGGCCGAAAGGTCACGGACCAGCGCACCGACCTGCCTGCCCTGCGCGCCGATGTCGGGATGGTCTTCCAGCATTTCAACCTGTTCCTGCACAAGACCGCGCTGGAGAACGTGGCGTTGCCGCAGCGCATCGTGCGCGGGCGCTCCCGCAGTCAGGCCGAGGAGATCGCCATGTCGTTCCTGAAGCGCGTCGGCGTGGACGATCGCCGCGATCATTATCCGAGCCAGTTGTCCGGCGGCCAGCAGCAGCGCGTGGCGATCGCCCGCGCCCTGGCCATGCATCCGCAGGTCATGCTGTTCGACGAAGCCACGTCGGCGCTCGACCCCGAGATGGTCGGCGGCATCCTCGACCTGATGCGCGAACTGGCAAGCGAGGGGATGACCATGGCGGTCGTCACCCATGAGATGGGTTTCGCGCGCGACGTGGCCGACCGCGTCATCTTCATGGATGGCGGCGGCATCGTCGAGCAGGGCGCGCCGGAAGAACTGTTCGACGGCGCGCGGAACGCCCGCACCCGACAGTTCCTGTCGCAGATTCATTGAACCGGCCCGGCACTGCCGGCCAAACCACGGGAGGGTAATGCAATGAGAAACATCCTGAAGGCCGCCATCGGGGCGGTGGCCATGGCCGCCATGGCGCTCGGTGCGACCGCGCCTGCCGGCGCCGAAACGGAGATGGACGAGATCCTGCAGCGCGGCGAGCTGCGCGTCGGCGTTCAGACGCAGGGCGCGCCCGTCAGCTTCATCAACAAGAACGGCGAGCGCACCGGCCTGGCGATCGAGATCGTCAAGATGATGGCCGACGACCTGGGCGTCAAACTCGTGCTCCAGGACTATGACTGGAAGGGTCTCATCCCGGCGCTCCTCGGCGGCAAGTTCGACTTCATCGCCGCCGACATGACGCCGACGCCCCAGCGCACCGCCCAGCTCCTCTTTTCGCGTCCGTTCTTCTATCAGGAGACGGTCGCCATGACCGCGAAGGACAGCGGCCGCACCAGCTGGCAGGATCTCAACAAGGACGGCGTGAATGTCGGCGGCGTCCAGGGCGGCACCTATGTCACCGCCATCAAGGAGTTCCTGCCGGCCGCCACCGTCAAGGAGTTCGCCAGCGGCCCGGCCAGCGCCCAGGCGCTTGCCGCCGGCCGCGTCGACGGCGCCCTCACCGATCTCGGCAACGCCAGGTCCTATGTCGGCGAGTACGACAACCTGATGATCCTCGACGGCGTCATCACCCGCGAGCCGCTGGCCTTCGCCACCCGCGCCGAGAACGGCCATCTCAAGTTCTGGATGGACAACTACTTCGAGCTGATCTCCGCCAACGGCAAGCTCGACCGCCTGGTCGAGTACTGGTGGAGCTCGCGCGCCTGGGAAGCCGACCACAAATAGCATCAGCGGGCGCGGGCGGCAGGTCTCGTAGAACCACGCCGCCCGCGCCTCCCAGCACGAGCCCCGTGCTCAACCGCCTCGCGGACCGGATTGCACCATGACTTTTCTTGAACCGGTCGCCGACTGGATCGTCGGCGTCTACAATTTCCGCATCGTCGCGCTTTACGCCGACGAGTTCGCGCGGGGCATCACCAACACGCTGCTGGCCGCCGGCGCGAGCCTCGCCCTGTCGCTGATTCTGGGCACCCTGCTCGCCGCGCTGCGCCTGTCCAGCAACCGCCTTCTGTCCGCGCTTGCGGAAATCTACATCCAGGTCATCCGCTCCACCCCGCTCCTGCTGCAGATCTACATTGTCTATTTCGCCCTTCCCCTCCTGGTGCCGGCCACGGCGCGCTGGCCGGAGCTGTGGATCGGCATCCTGGCGCTGACGCTGCACACCGCGCCCTACATGGCGGAGATCATCCGCTCCGGCATCCAGTCGGTCGCCCGGGGACAGATCGAGGGCGCCCTGGCCGTCGGCATGACCTTCCGCCAGCGCGCCCAGCACATCGTCCTGCCGCAGGCCTTCGCCAACATCATGCCGGCGCTGCTCGGCCAGACCGCCATTCTCGTGAAGGACACCTCGCTGCTCTCGCTGATCACGGTCTTCGACCTGGTGGCGGCCGGCATGCTGCTCAACAGCGAGCGCATCAAGCCGAACGAGGGCTTCCTGTCCGTCGCCGTCATCTACTTCGCCATCTACCTGCTGCTCCTGCTCGCCTCGCGCTTCGTGGAGCGAAAGCTGGCCGGCCCCGCTTGGAACAAGGCGACAGCGTAATGGAACACTATATCGACATCTTCCAGGCCGTCCTGCCGTCGCTTCTCGAAGGCTTCTGGAGGACGCTCGGCATCTCGCTGGCGGGCATTCTCGGCGGCTCGCTGATCGGCTTTCTGCTCGGCCTCGTGCGCGGCCAGCACATCCGCTACTTCACGCCGCTGATCGGCGGCTACCTGCATCTCCTGCGCGGCACGCCGTTCCTCGTCCAGCTCTACGTGGTCTATTTCGTGTTGCCCAACACCGGCATTTCGCTGCTGATGTGGGATTCGCTGACGGCCGTGCTGCTGTGCCTCGCCATCTACACGTCGAGCTATGTGACGGAGATCGTCAGCGGCGCCATCCGGGCCATTCCCCGCGGCCAGTGGGAGGGCGCCTTCGCCATCGGCATGCGGCGCGGCCAGACCCTCTGGCACATCATCCTGCCGCAATCCGTCATGCTCATCCTGCCGTCGCTCGGCAGCGTCTACGTGAACCTCATCAAGGCCACGTCCATCGTCTCGGTCGTCGGCATCAGCGAGCTGACCCGCCAGGGCGAGATCAACATACTGCGTTTTCCGGGCGACATCCTTTTCATCTACGCAATCGTTGCCATGATTTATTTCTGCTACTGTTTCCCGGTCCTGAAGCTTGTCGACTGGCTCGAGAAGAACGCCGGCAGACAACGCGCCGCGAGAAAACGTCCTTCACCCACCCCCGGCGGCTCCGCCCCGCTCAACGAACCGAATGTAAAAGCATGACACAGGATACATCGTTGGACCCGATCCTGCGCCCTTTCGCGGCGCTGATGGAAACGCTCGTTGCGCAGTTCGGCGCGAATTGCCAGGTGTCGCTCTACGACATGCGGGAGAAGCGGCCGCGCCTGGTCGCGGTGTCGGGAACGGTGATGGAGGCGGTCATCGGCTCCCAGCTTCCCGAAAAGCTGTTCACGCGCTTCCGCGAGGCGAGCGACCGGCCGAGCGGCCGCCTGCAGTTCACCGCGGCGACGCCCGACGGCCGCCGGTTGAGCTCGTCCCTGACGATCCTGCGCGATGCGGACGAGACGCCGCTCGGCTGCATGCGCATCGATCTGTGCATCGAGAGCCTGATGCACAGCATCGACATGCTGCAGACCTTCTGCAATTTCGATGTCGCCCCGCCTTCCGAGGCGGGCAACACCCACAATGAGGACGTGATCGGCATGGTCGATGCCGTGATCGACGAGGCGCTCGGCCGCAACGAGACGCTGCGCACGCAGGACAGCCGCACCTACCGCATGAACGTCATTCGCGAGCTGGAAGAGAAGAACGTGTTCCTGGTCAAGGGCGCGGTCGACCTGATCGCCGCGCGCATGAACGTCTCGAAGTTCACCATCTACAACTACATCGACCGGATCCGGAACCCGCACGCCGCGGCGGCCGACTACAGCCTGCGCGACGTCCAGGCGCGCCGCGACGGGAGCGAATAAAGAATGTTCACCTTCCCGCAGGCACGCTACACGCTGCTCGAGCAGCCGACGCCCCTCGCCCCTCTGGCGCGGCTTGAAAAGCGGCTCGGCCGCTCCGGCCTCTTCATCAAGCGTGACGACCACATGCCGATAGCGCTCGGCGGCAACAAGCTGCGGAGCCTGGAATTCTGGCTGGGGGCCGCGCTCGAGGAAGGAGCGGACGTGCTGCTCGTCGCCGGCGCGCCGGTTTCCAACCAGTGCCGCCTGACCGCCGCCGCCGCCGCGATCGCCGGCCTCGACTGCGTGATCATCCACAACGATGCCGAGACCGCGCAGTCGCTGCGCAGTTCCTACCTCAACCGCATCTTCGGTGCCGAGGTCCGCTTCGTCGGGTCGATCAGCGAGGAGAGCCGCGCGGTGCGCATCGAGGAGATCGCGGAGGAGCTGCGCGCAGTCGGTCGCCGGCCCTACATCGTCGGCAGCGCCGTCATCGGCGCGCTGGGATATGCGATGGCCGCCCTGGAGCTTCTGACGCAGGTGCGGGAATCGGGTTCGCCGATCCGCCATGTGATCCTGCCCGGCTCCATGGGGCCGACGGAGGCGGGCTTCACCTTCGGCAACGCCCTGCTCGGACACCCCTTCGACGTGCATCTCGTGAGCGTCGAATATGGACAGGCCGACCTCGCCGCGCGCATCGCGCGCATCTTCGGCGAACTGCAGCATTTCGTCGGCGCGTCGGAAGTCCAGCTCGACGATGCCCGCATCCACTATCACATGGATTATCTCGGCCCCGGCTACGCCCTGCCGACGCCCGAGGGCGAGAACGCCATCCTGACGCTTGCGCGCACGGAAGGCATACTCCTCGAGCACACCTATACGGCAAAGCCCTTCGCCGGCTTCATGGACATGGCGACGGACGGCAGCATCGACCCGTCCGAAGGCCTCTGCTTCCTGCACACGGGCGGCGTACCGACCCTCTTCGTCCAGGACCAGCTTTTCCAGACCATCTGACGGAAAGCATTGTGCCTGCCCGAACAGGAAAGCCCGGCG
>NZ_AMRM01000016.1 GCF_000300335.1 Nitratireductor pacificus pht-3B
GGGCGGCCGAGCGCATCGATCACGCGGCCGCGCCAGGCCGGCCCTGGCGCAAGGCCAAGCGGTCCGCGGTTGAAGACCGGTTCCCCCATGCCCACTGCGCCCGATTTCTCGAACGGCGCGACCAGCACGCCATCGGCGCTGATGCGCACCACTTCGCCCGCGCCGGCGCCGCGCCGTCCGCGGCGCGAGACCAGATCGCCGAGGCGCGCGGTCTGCGAAAGGCCGCTGACGCTGTAGTGGGTCGGCGTAACCTCGGTTACCCGTCCGCCATGGCTGACCATGAAGCGGTCGTTGTCGGCGATCCCGCGAAACGCGTGTTCCAGAGCGGCGAGCATAGTTTCGCCATGCTGTGCCTGTGGGGAGGTGGATTGTGTCATGTCGGGGTTCATGCGCCGAGCAGCTTGATGGCGTCCTGCAGGGCGGAGTCGCTGTCACCCATAAGCTTGCTGACCTGCTCGAAGGTCCGCTGCACCTCGATCAGGTGCATCATCTCGCGCATGGCGTTGACGTTGGATTCCTCGATGAAGCCCTGCGCCACGCCGACATCGGGATTGTCGACCACGGGCTGGGCGTCGCCGGCCAGGAAGCCGGAGTTTCCGTAGCGCGCGTAGTTCTGCGCGGGTGCGAACGCGAAAAGGCCGATGGCTCCAACGAGGCGCCCGTCCTGGCGCAGCATGCCGTCGGCGCTGACTTCGGGCGGGCCGCCGAGGGGATCGAGCAGCAGCGGCGCGCCGCCCGCGTCGAGAACGGGGTGACCCTCGATGCTGACCAGTTCGCCCGTCTCGCGCATGCTGAAGCGCCCGTCGCGGGTGACGACCGTGCCGGCCGGCGTCTCGACGGCGAACCAGGCATCGCCCTGGACCGCGAAGTCGAACGGGTTCCGGGTTTCCCGAAGGCCGCCCGGATTGACGTCGATGGAGGGATTGCCGGGGGCCGTGAAGGCGACGGAATCCGGGCCCAGCCCGTTGACCATGTCCTGAAAGTTGACGGATGTGGCGCGGAAGCCGACCGTGCCGGCATTGGCGACGTTGTCGGCAAGGGTTCCCAGCCGCCGCTCGAGCGCGACCTGGGAGGACAGGGCCACATAAAGTCCGGTCTGCATGGGTCGTCGTTACCTCTTCAACTGGGCGATGGTGAAAAGCACATCCGTGGAGATGCCGAATTCAGCCGGCTGGCTGTAGAGCGCGGCGATCGAGGAAAGCTGGTTGCCGGAGGGGTTGGCCAGCTCCCACATGTTGGTGAAGCGCGTCAGGAACTCGTCGAGCTTCTCGGGATCCTTGAAATCCTCGAGATCGATGCGGTCCTTGATCAGGTCGACCTGCTTGTCGATATTGGCCTGCGCCAGGGCCTCGGGAAAGCCGAGCGCGGTGCGCACCACCTTGGCAAGAGCCGGCTCCGCCAGGAACTCATAGTAGGAACGGATGCTCGATGCCTTGCGCTGGAAGTAGAGCGCCAGGCGGACGCCTTCGTTCTGCTTTCCGGCATCCTCCTCCAGCGTCTGGCGCAGATATTTGTCGATCGCCGGAGCCTGCGTCGCGTTGTGGGTGGTGGTGTCCTCGCCGTAACGCTCGAAGTTGAAGGTCGTCGCCAGTGCGAGAAAGCGCTTGTCCGACTGCTGATTGGCCGGGCTCTTGGGATCGTCCACGCCTCCCTCGAGCAGAGCCTTCAGGGCGCGCTTGTCGATCACCTCGTCGGTGAACCCGTGCGCCACCATCGCAAAGGTCAGCAGCTTGTCATCTGCAAGCAGGTGGTCGGCGGATTTCACCTGGCTGATGTTCTGCAGATAGTAGTTGATGTCCTTCAGCAGCGCCTCGCTGCCGGGGTCGACGCCGTTCCTGATGGCCAGCGAGACATACTTGTCCACCGTGCCCTTCTGGGTCGGGTTGTAGGTGGTGGTGTTGGCGCCGCCGGCGGCGAAATTGTAGGTGCGGGCGAAGTCGGCGTAGCGCTTGTCGGTCAGCTTGTTGGCGAAGCTTTCGGGATCGCTGATGCCTTCCTCCAGGACCTTGACCATGAAGGCCTTGGCATAGGCCATGTCCTCCAGTCCGTGCGCTTTCATGGCGTAGCGGAAGAGACGATCGTCGTTGACGAACTCGTCGATCGAGGTCACCCGGCCGATATTGGCCTGATAGTACGCGGTCTCGCGCTGCACGGCGGGCTGCGACTGGACGCGCTCCATGGACCGCGCGATGTCGCGGTTGATCAGATGAAAGCTCGTGAACGTGTTGATCAAGGCGCACCCTCCGCCATCATTCGTGGCCGGAAGGTAGAGCCTGTTTCTTGCGCGAGGCTTTCCGTCCCGCCGACCGCCGTTCAAGCCTCACGCAAGCCACGGGCGATAGGAAAGGCAAAACGCCAATGGGAAGTGACGGTGTAAATGGGCATTCTTGTCGGACTGGTGGTAACGCTCGGCTGCGTGATCGGCGGCTTCATGGCGATGGGCGGGCACATCGACGTGCTGATTCAGCCGTGGGAAGTCGTCATCATCTGCGGCGCGGCATTCGGCACATTCCTGGTCGCCAACCCCATGGCGACGGTCAAGGACACGGGCAAGGCATGCCTCGAAGCGTTCAAGGGCTCGGTTCCCAAGGAAACCGAGTATCTGGAAACGCTCGGCGTCCTGCACAGCCTGATGCGCGAGCTGCGTACCAAGTCGCGCAGCGAGGTCGAGGCGCATATCGATAATCCGGAAGAGTCGGCCATCTTCCAGACCTATCCGAGCGTCCTCAAGAACCACGACCTGACGCATTTCATCTGCGACTATTGCCGCATCATCATCATCGGCAACGCCCGGCCTTTCGAGATCGAGGCGCTGATGGACGAGGAAATCCAGACCATCCGGCGCGACAAGCTGAAATCCTATCACGCGCTGGTCGCGGTCTCCGAAGGCCTGCCGGCGCTGGGCATCGTGGCCGCCGTGCTCGGCGTGATCAAGGCGATGGGCGCGCTCGACCAGTCGCCGGAAATCCTCGGCGCGCTGGTGGGCGCGGCGCTGGTCGGCACCTTCCTCGGCATCTTCATGTCCTATGCGGTGGTCGGCCCGATCGCCACCAAGATCAAGATCGTCCGCGAGAAGAAGAACCGGCTCTACGTGATCGTCAAGCAGACGCTCCTTGCCTACATGAACGGGTCGCTGCCGCAGGTGGCGCTCGAGTTCGGACGCAAGACGATCTCGGCCTATGACCGGCCTTCGATCGACGCGGTCGAGCAGAGCACCATGAACCCCGGCGCCGCGGAGAAGCAGGCAGCATGACGAACCGACCTCACGGAAAAGGCGGCGAACCATGGCGCTGACGGACAATCCCGAGCTGATGCGCAGCCTCGTCGTCGAGCGGCTGGTCGGCGCGACCGGCGATCCCCGGCGGGTGACCGAGGCCGCGCGCGCCTGCGCCCTGCGCGCCCTGCCGAATGTGGTCAGCGCCTTCCAGGAGAAGTTTCCGACGGCGGTCGCGCTCGATCTGCTCGACATCGAGATCGTCCGGCTGGCGGAGCTGAAGCCGCGGGAGGATTCCTGCGACGCGCTGGTGGTCGTTCCTTCCGAAGCATCGGGCGACGCGCTGACGATGCGGCTCGACCCGCAGGGCATTTCGCTCCTGGTGAGCGCGCTGTTCGGCGGCGATCCCGACCTGCCGGTGCCGCCGATCGACCGGCCGCCATCGGCCATCGAGCGGGATGTCGCCGCACTCGCCTTCGAGGCCTTCGCCAAGGCTCTGAACGGCACCGGTGCGCGGGCGCTGGGGCTTCGGCTGCCGCTGCAGCCGCTCCTCTCCGGCGGCGACTTCCGCCGCCTGGTGGTGCGCGACGGCCCGGGCGTGCGCATCCGCTTCTCGCTTGGCGGCGAGGAAGGCGGCGGCGTGCTGACCGCATGGATGCCGCAGCGGCTCATTCTGGAAATGCGCGATACGAGCAAGCCGGACCAGCGCGTCGAGCGCGCGCAGGCGGCGGACTGGCGGCACCGGTTCTCCGACGAGGTGCTGCGCTCGACGGTCAGGATCAAGGCGACCATTCCGCTGACCAGCATGCCGCTCGGCGATCTGGCGAAGCTCAGTGCCGGGCAGGTGATCGAATTCGGCGAGGGCACCCAGTCCGAGGCGCGCCTGTCGGTGCGCGACAAGACGGTTTTCGTGTGTGATTTCGGCAAGTCGGGAAATCACTACACGGTGAGGATCAAACAGCCATTCGACGCCCGCCAGGATGCGGTCGACGGGCTTCTCTCGCGCTAGGGCCAGCCCCGGACGCGATCAATGCGGTGAAGGAGAATGACAATGAGCAAGGCCGTGCCCGAGCCGCAGCCAGACGGCGAGGAAGAGCTGAACAAGGCCATCGAGGAGCTGAAGGGCGTGCTGCACGAGGATGCGCCAGGCGAGGCGGCGGCCGGCATCTCCGGCGACAATCGCGACTTCGTCATGAGCATTCCCGTCGAGGTGCAGATCGTCCTCGGTACGGCGGAGATGCCCGTCTCGCAGCTCATGGCGCTGAAAAAGGGATCGACCGTCTCGCTGAACCGGCGCATCGGCGAACCGGTGGAGATCGTCGTCAACGGTCGGCGCATCGCGCGGGGCGAGATCACGCTGGTCGATGACGATCCGTCCCGCTTCGGCGTCAAGCTGACGGAAGTCGCCGGCAGCGCCGGCGGCGCCTGAGTTCGGTCTTACAGGTTCGCGACAGGGAGAATTAGTGGCGATGACGGAAATGGTGGCACTGACACAGGCCCAGAAGGCGGCGGCCATTCTCGTGGCGATGGGCAAGCCCTCGGCCGGGCGCCTGCTAAAATTCTTCAAGCAGGAAGAGCTGAAGGCGCTGATCGACGGCGCGCGCCTGCTGCGCACCATTCCGCAGGCCCAGCTCGAGCAGGTCGTGGCCGAGTTCGAGAGCGAGTTCACCGAGGGCGCGGGCCTGCTCGATTCCGCCGACAGCATGGACACGATCCTGACCGAGACCCTGTCCGAGGAAGAGATCAACCTTTTGATGGGGCGCGGCACCACCGCCTCGCCGGAGGCCGAGGAGGTGTGGACGGAGCTGGAGAAGCTGGAGCCGCCGCGGCTCCTGGAAATCCTGTCCGGTGAACATCCCCAGGTCATCGCCGTCATTCTTGCGGGCATTACCCCGGGCGCCGCGGCAAAGGTGCTCGTGACGCTCGACAAATCGCTGCGCGGCGCGGTCCTCAGCCGCATCGCGACGACCGGCAGCATGCCGGCCCCGGCCAAGAAGCTGATCGAGAAGCGGCTCGGCGAACTGCTCGGCTCGATGCGCAGCGGCAAGGATGCCGCCGCCGGCCTGTCGCGCGTCGCCAACATGCTGAACGAGCTCGACAAGGCGCAGGCCGACGAGGTCATCCACGAGCTGGAAATGTCCGGCTCGAGCGACGTCGATGCGATCCGCTCGCAGCTCTTCAGCTTCGAGGAGATCGTGCTCCTGTCGCAGAAGGCGCGCGTCGCGCTGTTCGACGGCCTGTCCAGCGACCTCGTGACGCTCGCGCTCCGCAACGCGCCGTCCGATACGGTTGAAGCCGTCCTGTCGGCGCTTGGCCAGCGCACGCGGCGCATGATCGAGGCGGAACTGGCGGGCGGTGGCGAGGACGTGCCGGCCGAGGAGATCCAGCAGGCGCGCAAGCGCATTTCGGCAACGGCGGTCCAGCTGTCCCAGAAAGGCGGCTTCGAGCTGCCGGGCATGCAAAAAGCCGCGGCCTGATGATGCCTCCGGCATTGTGCAGCCGGCCGCCGCTGCCCGGCATCCGCGGGATGCGGAAAGGCAGCGGGATGAAGCCGTTCCCGCGGCGCGGGGACGCCGTATCGAGGTTCAGCGCCGATGTCTGAGGGTGCCGACAAGGAAAGCAAAACCGAGGAAGCGACGGAGAAGAAGATCCGCGATTCCATCGACAAGGGACAATTGCCCTTCTCGAAGGAACTCCCGGTCTTCGCGTCCTTCCTGGCGATCCTGGCCTTCACGATTTTCTTCGCGCAGGACAGCGCCATCCGGCTCGGCAACTTCCTGTCGATCTTCCTCGAGCGCGCCGACGGATGGAAGCTCGAGACGCAGGCGGACGCCATCGCCATCTACGAGCTGGTGTTCATCGAGATCGGCAGGGCGGTCGGCGTCGTCATGCTGCTGCTCGTCGTTGCCGGCATCGCGGCGTCGGTGCTGCAGAACGTGCCGCGCTTCGTGCTGGACCGCGTTCAGCCGAAGCTGTCGCGCATATCGCTGAAACAGGGCTGGAGCCGGATTTTCGGCGCCAAGGGCATGGTCGAGTTCGCCAAGTCCCTCGGCAAGCTGCTGGTGGCCGGCGGTTTTCTCGTCCTGGCCATGCGCGAGGCCGAGACGCGGCTTCTGGCGGGCATGATCACCAACCCGGTGGAGTTCACCAGCATCATCCGCGACATCGCTGTGGAGAGCCTGGTGGTGGTGACCCTGGTGGTCGCGGTGATCGCCGTGGCCGACCTGTTCTGGTCGCGCCACCAGTGGCGGCAGGACCTGCGCATGACGCGGCAGGAGGTGAAGGACGAGTTCAAGCAGAGCGAGGGCGACCCCATCGTCAAGGCGCGCCTGCGCTCGCTCGCGCGGGACCGCGCGCGGCAGCGGATGATCAGCGCCGTCCCGCAAGCAACGCTTGTGATCGCCAACCCGACCCATTTCGCCATCGCCATGCGCTACCGGCGCGATGAGGATGCGGCCCCCGTCGTCGTGGCCAAGGGCCAGGACCTTATCGCCCTTAAAATCAAAGAGATAGCGATCGAGCACAACATCCCGGTCTTCGAAGAACCGGCGCTCGCCCGCTCCATGTACAAACAAGTTTCGGTTGATAACCTCATTCCATCCCAGTTCTACAAGGCTGTGGCGGAGCTGATCCGTCGCATCTATCGGACCGGGGAGCGACCGCATTCAGCAGGGATACATCATGAATAGGCAGCCACATTCTCCAGGGCGCGAAGTCATCGTTGGCAATGCCATCCGGTCGGTGGCCAACGAGCTCAGGCTCGTCGATGTGGCGGACTATGTGGCTTTCATCCGGCTGGAGAGCATGGCGAGCATCGCCGACATCGTGGAGTCGGCAGCGGAGCTGTATTTCATGCCGGGAACGCTGCGGCTCGGGCATGGCTGCGAGGCGCATGTGGCCTGGACGGAAAGCCCGCGCATCGTGCTCGATCTGGAACTGCGTCCGCGCGGCGCGACGGTCTATTTCACGCTGGAGCTCAGTGCGCTGAATGCGGCCGTCGAAGTCAATTACGTGGCTTTCGAGGACCCTGCCGAGGACCCCGAGGAGAACTCGCGCTATCTGGAGCAGGCGCTGAGCGCGGCCCGGATCGTCCGCTCCGAGCGCCCGCTGATCAACGGCTGAGGCACCCCGCCGTTTCTTCCATACGAGGCGATCTCAGTCGATCAGGCCGATCCGCAGGGCCTTGGCCACGGCATGAACGCGGTTGACCGCGTTCAGCTTCTGCGTGGTGCTGGCGAGATACTGGTTCGCTGTGTGCACCGAAAGGCCGAGGCGCTTGGCGATATCCTCGCTGGTCAGGCCGTTGGCCGTTAGCTTCAGGCATTGCAGTTCGCGCTTGGAGATGGCCGGCATGGGCGTTTCGTCGGCGCTCGGAAAGAGCTCCGCGAGCGCTGCGAAGGACGCGTGGCATTCATTGTGGATGTCGAACAGCGCCTGCGGCGTGAGGCGCATCGCCGATCCCAGGAAGAAGACAACGCCCAGCCGGCGATGCTCCGTGCAGAGCGGCAGGACGAGACCGGCGCCGTCCTCGATGGCCGGCACACGCTCGCTGAAGAAATCGGAGAAATCGCCGGGCGCTTCCTCGCCCCACCAGAGGGGGTGCGAGGCTTCGGCGACGATATCGGCGAAGCGCCAGGGTAATCGGCCGGGCAGGCGTTCAGTCTCCGGATGCGTGCCGGGAAAGGCGCTGTCAAGGCAGGGGACAAGACGGCGCGCGGACACCCCGTCGAGGAGGTACAGATGAAAGCTGTCCGCGCCGATGCCGGCCGAGAGCGTGCGCAGGCTTTCCGTGATCTCGGCGGGGGAATCCGGCGCGTCGTCTGTGTCCGTCTGGCGCGGCTGTTTTCCCGTCGCGGCCACTCAGATGATTCCGCGTCTGATCGCCGTGGCGATCGCCATGGCGCGGTTTTTCGCCGACAGCTTGTGGATCGCGTGCGCGACGTAGCTGTTCACGGTGTTGGAGGAGACGTTGAGGATCAGCGAGACCTCGTCCGCCGTCTTGCCTTCAGATACCCATAACAGGCATTCGCGCTCGCGCTCGGAGAGCAGTTCGCCCGACGCCGCCTTTTCGTTCTCCAGTCCGGACAGCATGTGGCAGAGCGCCATCTGTGCGCGCGCCAGCTGCTGGGTGTCGACACGGCCCGTCGTCGTCGCCGAGACGAGCGCGACGAAGCGGCCCTTGCCGGCGGGAAGCTTGAGCAGAAACATCTCCTGATGGTCGTGACGGCACAGCCGCGCGACATCGTCGGAGGCGAGCATCGCCGCGAGGGTAAGCGGGTGCCAGGCGCTCGGGGCGGTGCCGGGGAAGGTCGAGACGGGGCTTTCCAGCAGGCGGCCGATGGCGCCCGCGCCGACATCCTCGATCGTGTCGAAGCTCCAGTTGGAAACCAGGATGCGCAGGGCGCCGGAGGCGCTGCCGGGCGCGGTATCGGCGATCAGGTAGAAGGCGGCGCCTGCCGCGCGGCAGCTCCGGCGCGCGAGGCCTGAGAGATCACGCCGTGTCGCCGCCTTGCGGCGCGGTGTGGCAGTTCTCTCGCGAATCTCGGCTGTCATTGCATCCCACTGCAGCTGGCGCACCGCGCGGGTGCATTTTCAGTCGCGGAAAACGCAATACGAAGATCATCATCCTCCCGCCCTGCAAGAATGACGACTGCCGGCCGGACCGGCGCAATCGATAAAACAGGCGCCAGCCAGTGCGGCGCGTTCATGGATGCGGGTGCTGACCCGCATCGGAAAACTGATCGTGAGAACCGGCCCCCGGTCCGCATGGCTCATGGTTAGGTAAGCTTTCGATTCGGGTCAAGAAAAGAGGCGTGCTTTGATTGTTTAGTCAAAGATAAAGCAGCGACCGGCCTTCCTCGGTAAACAGATGCATCTTTTCAGGGGCTGCAGTGATGCGCACCTGGTCTCCCTTCGCGTGGCGCTGCACGCCGGCGACCTTCACGACGACGGCCTCTTCGACGCCGACGACCTTCAGGTAGATGTTGGTGACTTCGCCGAGGCGCTCGACGAAATGCACCTCGCCCTCGAACAGATGATCCCCGCCATCGGCGAGCCGCAAGTCTTCCGGGCGGACACCGAATTTTGCGGGCTTGCCGGCGAGGGTCTCGGGGGAGGTGATCGGCACTTCTGCGGTGCCGCCCGACAGCCTGACCGTCGTCGTCCTGCCGGTCTTCTCGATGGTGGCCGGCTGGATGTTCATGGCGGGCGAGCCGATGAACTGGGCGACAAACAGGTTGGCCGGGCGCTCGTAGAGCTCGATCGGGGCGCCGACCTGTTCGATATGGCCGGCGGACAGCACGACGATGCGGTCGGCGAGCGTCATCGCCTCCACCTGGTCGTGCGTCACGTAGATCATCGTCGTGTCGGGCATCGAGCCTTTCAGCTTGGCGATCTCGATGCGGGTTGCGACGCGCAGCGCCGCGTCGAGGTTCGACAGGGGCTCGTCGAACAGGAACACCTTCGGGTTGCGCACGATGGCGCGGCCGATTGCGACGCGCTGGCGCTGGCCGCCCGACAGGGCCTTGGGCAGTCGCTCGAGATAGGGCGTGAGCTGCAGGATGTCGGCCGCCGCCCTGACGCGTTTCTCGATCTCCTCCTTCGGCGCCCTGGCGATCTTCATGCCGAAGGCCATGTTGTCGTAGACGGTCATGTGCGGGTAGAGCGCATAGGACTGGAAGACCATGGCGATGCCGCGCTGCGAGGGCGGAATGTCGTTGACCCGCTCGCCGCCGATATGCATGTCGCCGCCGGTGATGCTCTCCAGCCCGGCGATCATGCGCAGCAGGGTGGACTTGCCGCAGCCGGACGGGCCGACGAAGACGATGAATTCGCCCTCGTCGATCTTCAGGTCGATGCCGTGGATGACCTTGGTGGCGCCGTAGCTCTTCTGGATGTCCTTCAGATCAAGAGCGGTCATTTCCTCCCCCTTTCATCGTCCCCTGCGGGCGAACCAGCTTGCATAGGGCGGCAGTTTCAGGACGCCGTCCTCGATCCGTCCGGCGGCGCTGGAATCGGTCATTTCCGCGTAGCCCCGGGCGTCCAGCGCCACCTCCGCCGGGCGGCCGGTCATGTTGATGGCCACCAGAACCGAGGCGCCGGCCATGGAGCGCTCGAACATGAGCACGTCGTCGCCGGCGTCGCGGAAGCCGATGTCTCCCTTGGCGAATTCGATATGGCGGCTGCGGAAGGCGAGCATGTCGCGGTAATGCGCCAGAAGCGCGTCGTCGCCGGTCTGGGCGGAGACCGCCAGATGCAGGTGCTCCGGCGGCACCGGCAGCCATGGCCTGCCGGCGGTGAAACCGCCATTGACCTGGCTTTCCGACCAGACCATGGGCGTGCGGCAGCCGTCGCGCCCCTTGAAGGTCGGCCAGAACTGGATGCCGTAGGGGTCCTGCAGATCCTTCAGGTCGAGCACGGCCTCGGTCAGCCCCAGCTCCTCGCCCTGATAGAGGCAGACCGAACCGCGCAGGGAGAGGATCAGCGTCGTCGTCATCTTCAGGAAGGCGTCGCGGTCGTGCACCTGGTCGGCCCAGCGCGAGGCATGGCGCACCACGTCGTGGTTGGAAAAGCTCCAGCACGACCAGCCGTCGGGCGCCTTCTGCTCAAAGCTCTCCAGAACCCGGCGCACGCGGGTGGGCGTCAGCGGTTCCTGCGACAGGAAGTCGAAGGAGTAGCACATGTGCACCTTGTCGTTGCCGCTCGTATAGGCGGCAACCAGGTCGAGCCCGCGCTGGGCGTCGCCCACCTCGCCGACGGCGGTGGTGCCGGGATATTCGTCGAGCAGCGTCCGGAAACGCTTCAGGAATTCTAGGTTCTCCGGCTGGTTCTTGTCGTAGAGATGTTCCTGGTAGTTGTAGGGGTTCACCGCCGGCGCGATGGAGGCGTTGCGCTGGTCCTGGCCAAGCGGCGGGTTGTCCTCCAGCCCTGCCGAGTGGAAGTAGAAATTGATCGTGTCGAGCCGGAAGCCGTCGACGCCGCGGTCGAGCCAGAAGCGCACCGTGTCGAGCAGCGCGTCCTGGACGGCCGGATTGTGGAAGTTGAGGTCGGGCTGGCTCGCCAGGAAATTGTGCAGGTAATACTGGCAGCGGCCGGTGTCCCATTGCCAGGCCGAGCCGCCGAAGATCGACAGCCAGTTGTTGGGCGGGCTGCCGTCCGGCTTCGGATCGGCCCAGACATACCAGTCGGCGCGCGGGTTGGTGCGGCTCTCGCGGCTCTCGACGAACCAGGGATGGCGGTCGGAGGAATGCGAGATCACCTGGTCGATCATCACCTTGAGGCCGAGGCGGTGCGCCTCGGTGATCATGGCGTCGAAATCGGCGAGCGAGCCGAACATCGGGTCGACCTGCTTGTAGTCCGAAACGTCATAGCCGAAATCGAGCATGGGCGATTTGAAGAAGGGCGATATCCAGATCGCGTCGACGCCCAGCCCCGCGATGTAGGGCAGGCGCTGGGTGATGCCCTTCAGGTCGCCGATGCCGTCGCCGTTCGAATCCTGGAAGGAGCGCGGATAGATCTGGTAGATCACCGCGCCGCGCCACCAGTCGGGGTCTTCGGCATGCCGGCTCATCGCCCCGGGGGCATAGTCGAACGGGACATCGTGCAGGACATTCATGGGAGCGGTCAGCCTCCTTTGACGGACCCGGCCAGGAGACCGCGGACCAGATAACGTTGCATGGCGAAGAAGACGAGGATCGGCACGATGATGGCGACGAAGGCCGAGGCCGTCAGGATTTCCCAGTTGCCGCCGCGCGAGCCGAGCAGTTCGCGCAGCCGCCCGGTCAGCACGAGCTGTTCCTCGTTGTTGCCGAGGAAGACGGTGGCGACCAGCAGGTCGTTCCAGGTCCACAGGAACTGGAAGATGGCGAAGGAGGCAAGCGCCGGGAAGGAGAGCGGCAGGATGATCTTGCGAAAGATCTCGAAGTCCGACGCGCCGTCCACCTTGGCGCTCTCGATGATCTCGCGCGGCAGGCCGGCCATGTAGTTGCGCAGGAGGTAGATGGCGAGCGGCAGGCCGAAGCCCGTATGCGCCAGCCAGATGCCGATGAAGGATTTTCCGATGCCGACCTCATTGTAGAGCCTGAGGAGCGGGATCAGCGACATCTGCAACGGCACCACCAGCAGGCCGACGATGGTCGCCAGCAGCAGCGCGCGGCCGGGAAATTCCATCCAGGCGAGCGCATAGGCCGCATAGGCGGCGATCAGGATCGGGATCACCGTTGCCGGGATCGTCACCGTCATCGTGTTGATGAAGCTCTTGCCCAGCCCTTCGGAGAACAGCACGTTCTCGTAGTTCTCCGTGGTGAATCTCGGCGGCTCGACGGAGCTGACGAAGATGCGCTGGCCGCGATTGCCCTCCGGCTTCTGCGGATAGGCGACGACGTAGTCGCCATTGGCCGCGACGGTGACGGTCGCGCCGTCGCGCAGCTCGGCGGTTTCGTCCACGGCAAAGGCCGACGGCTCTCGCGAGGAGACGCCGAAAGCCGCCGCCTTGCCGCCGCTCCCCTCGAAGACATTGCCCTTCAGCACCCAGCGCCCGTCCTCTTCTTCCGCCTCGTCGGGCGGCGCGGCGCGGGCGACGATGTTGCGCTCGGAGGCGGTCAGCGCCGTCCACCAGCCGCTGACGGCGAGCTGGTCCTTGTCGCGCAGGGACGAGACGAGAATGCCCAGCGTCGGCAGGGTCCACAGGGCCACGAGGAACAGGACGGCCAGATGCACGGCCCAGGTCAGGGCCGGCCGGTTTCCGACGACCGTGCTCATTTCATGTCCTTTCGCGCTTCGCGGATGTTCCAGATCATGATCGGCGTCACCATGGCCATGATGACCAGGGCGATGGTCGAGGCGCGGCCGAAATCGAGGCCGCGGAACATCCAGTCGAACATGTAGTTGGCCAGCACCTGGCTGCCCCACTGGCCGTTGGTCATGGCCAGCACGATGTCGAACACTTTTAGAACGAGGATGGTGATGGTGGTCCACACCACGGCGATCGTGGCCCAGATCTGCGGCACCTTGATCTTGTAGAAGATCTGGAAAGGCGAGGCGCCGTCGATGATCGCCGCCTCGATGGTCTCCTCGGGAATGCCGCGCAGGGCGGCCGACAGGATGACCATCGCGAAGCCGGTCTGGATCCAGATCAGGATCACCATCAGGAAGAAGCTGTTCCACAGGGGGAGGGTGATCCAGGCCTGCGGCTCGCCGCCGAAGAAGGTGACGATGGCGTTGAGCAGGCCGATCTGCTCCGTGCCCTCGGCGCGGTAGTCGTAGATGAACTTCCAGATCACGCTTGCGCCGACGAAGGAGATCGCCATCGGCATGAAGATCAGGCTTTTCGCCAGATTGCCCCAGCCGATGCGGTCGGTCAGCGCGGCGGCGATCAGGCCGAAGAAGGTCGCGGCCGCCGGCACGACGAGCAGCCATAAGATGTTGTTGAACATGCTTTCGCGGAAGGCGGCGTCGGTGGCGAGCCAGGCGTAGTTGGCGCCGCCCACCCATTGCCGTCCGTCGGGACCGTGGAAGCTCAGGAAGATCGAGTTGACGACCGGGTAGACGAGATAGATGCCGAGGATCACGACCGCCGGGCCGAGAAACAGCCAGGGCCGGATGCCGTTGGCCTTGTTGATGTTGTCTGCGATGTGGACGCCGCGCGCCGGGTAGATCGTGTCGAGGATGCGGTTCGATCCCCAGAAATAGCCGAAGCAGGCGGCGACGCCGAGCAGCATGACGAGCACGGCCTGCACCAGCTTGATGTCCGGCAGCACCGCGTTCAGCGCGGCGAAGACGGCGACGGCGCAGACCACGCTGACGACGATGCCTGCCAGCATGATGATGAGCGCGATGGCAAGGGTGACGAGGAACCCCCCGGGACCCGGCGACCCGGTGGTCGGGGTGGGGATGGTCGAGGACATGGCCATTTTCAGCCTCCTGGGTCAGCCTCCGGAAGCGGCGCTTCCGGCTCCCGCCTGGCGTCCACCGCCCCGCCGGCGCGGCCGGCGGGACAGCGTGGCGCGCGGGCCGATCCTACTTGATGGCGTCCCATTCCTTCTGGACGTCGGCGCCGACTTCCTTGGCGGACTTGCCGCCGACATAGTCGATCATGCCGGTCCAGAAGGCGCCGGCGCCGATCTTGCCGGGCATCAGGTCGGAGCCGTCGAAGCGGAAGGTGGTGGCGCTGGTCAGGATCTCGCCCTGCTTCCTCAGGGCGTCGTTTGCGTAGGTCTCCGGATTGGCGTCCTTGAAGGGCGTCAGGAAGCCGGCCTGCGCCATCCAGATCTCGTGGGCGATGGGCGTCTTCAGGAAGTCGATGAAGGCGCGCGCCACGTCGGAATCCTTGGTGATGGCGAAGATCGTGCCGGCGCCGAGCACCGGCGTGCCGAGGTCCTTCTCCGCATAGGCCGGGAAGTAG
This sequence comes from Nitratireductor pacificus pht-3B, assembly GCF_000300335.1. Taxonomy (GTDB): domain Bacteria; phylum Pseudomonadota; class Alphaproteobacteria; order Rhizobiales; family Rhizobiaceae; genus Nitratireductor; species Nitratireductor pacificus. Next base: position 14,616 of record NZ_AMRM01000016.1, read on the forward strand.
AAGAAGTCCGCATCGCGGCCGAGTTCCGTACCCTCCGGGAAAAAGGAGGGAATGAACGAGGCCTGGCGGTGCATGTAGCATTTCGGCGGCGAGGCGAAGAGGCCCTTCGGGCTGTCGCGGAAATCCGTCGAAGCGACGGCGCTCGTGCCGCCGTCGACATAGTCGTCGTTCCTGGCGAAGGCGCCGAACGCGTCGATGGCCTCCGCCACGCGGTCGTCGTCGAAGGGGATCTCGTTGCGGACCCACTGGTCGTAGACCTCGGGTGCCTGGGTGCGCAGCATCAGGTCCTCGACCCAGTCGGTGGCGGGCCAGCCCGTGGCGCCGCCCGATCCGAGGCCGATGCACCATGGCGTCGCGCCGTCGGCGACGATCTGGTCCGACAGCGCCTTCAGTTCCTCCATCGTCTGCGGCACCTCATATCCCGCATCCTCGAAATTCTCCGGAACGTACCAGACGAGCGACTTCAGGTCGGCCTTGTAGGAGAAGCCGTAGAAATTCTCCGCGCCGTCCTGGCCCTTGTAGGTACCGAGATCGACCCAGGACTGGCCGGCTGCATAGTGCTCCTTCATCCAGTCGGCCGTCTCGCTGCCGAGCGGCACCAGCAGGCCCTTGGAGGCGAGGTCCGCCGCGAGGCCCGGCTGCGGGAAGACGGCGACATTCGGCGCGCTGCCGGCCTGCGTGTCGATGACGATTTGCTGCTCGAAGGAATCGGAGCCGGAATAGTTCACCTTGGCGCCGGTCGCCTCCTCGAAATAGGCGGTGACGGACTCGATCAGGTCCTTGTCGGCGCTGAGCCACGGACCGAACAGGCTCATCTCCTGGCCGGAGAGGTCGTGCGCCGCCTTGAAGTCCTCGAAACTCTTCCAGTTGAACCGCGCATCCTCGCCGGGCGCGAATTTCAGGTCGGCGGCATACGCCGCGCTACAGGAAAGCGCCAGCGCGACCGCGCCGACGAGCATGGACGTCTTCATGAATTCCTCCACAGGCGACCGTCCGGCCGCTCCTCCTCACTCATTCTCCGCTCCAGCGCTCGAAACGTTTTCACAGTCTTTTCCAAAGCGCTTTGGATTTTGATACCATCATGCCGCGCCGCGTTTGAGTCAAGAGCGTGTGGTCGGTTTTCGCTGATTTTTGCGATTGTATGCCCGATTATGCCGATGAAGACCGTTATCCGGGAGAGCGCTCTTGATCCGATGGCGATGATGTGACACCAGTTTTTTGAAAGCGCTTTGAGGGAGGAGACGCCTGGTGACCCGGAAGGCCGTCAATCTGAAGATGTTATCGGAGGCCCTGGGTCTCTCCCAGACGACGGTGTCGCGCGCGCTGAACGGTTTTCCCGAAGTGTCCGAGAAGACCCGGGCCCGGGTCGTCGAGGCGGCGGAGCGGCTCAACTACCGGCCGAGCCCCAGCGCGGCCAGCCTCGCCACCGGCAAGTCACGCCTGATTGGCCATGTCGTCAGCCTTTCCGCGCATATCATGATCAACCCGCATTTCGCGGACTTCATCGCCGGTGCCGGGGAGGTCTATTCGGAGTCCGGCTATGACATCCTTCTCCGGCTGGCGCCGCTCGAGGAGCAGGAGCGCATCTACCACAATCTCGCCCAGGACCAGCGGGTCGACGGCGTGGTGGTGCACGGCCCGCTCACCAACGACCGGCGCATCGGCATTCTGAACGCGCTAGGCCTGCCCTTCGTCGTTCATGGCCGCAGCGACGAGGAGGGCAGGGATTATGCCTGGATGGACGTCAACAACAGGCGCGCCTTTCACCGGGCGACCGAGTTTCTCGTCGATCTCGGCCACCGGCGCATTGCGCTGGTCAACGGGATTGAAGCGATGAATTTCGCGGCGCGGCGGCGTCAGGGCTACGAGACGGCGCTGGCGGAGCGCGGCATCGCGCTCGACGAGACGCTGATGTTCAGCGGCGACATGACCGAGCCGCAGGGCTACCGGGCGACGCGCGAGCTTCTGGCCCTCGGCGAGCCGCCGACGGCGATCCTCGTCGCCAGCGTGCTGCCGGCGATGGGCATCGCCCGCGCGCTGGGCGAGGCGGGGCTGCGGCCCGGGCCGGACATGTCCGTCGTCGCCTTCGACGACTGCCTGTCGTTCCTCGAACCGATCGACACGGACGCGCCGCGCGACATTCCCTATTTCACGGCCATGCGCTCGTCGATCCGCGAGGCGGGAAAGCGCGTCGCGCGCATGCTGCTCGACCGTATCGACGATCCGCAGAGGCCGCTCGAAAGCGAACTCTGGGAGGCCGACTTCGTCGTCGGACAGACCACGGCGCCGCCCAGCCGGCGCTGATCAGCGAACAGCCGAGGAGAACCGACATGTCCGAGGGCGCGCCGGAGACGATGCAACTGGCCTTTTCGCGCGCCGATTTTCCGCCGGGTTTCGTGTTCGGCACGGCGACGTCGGCCTACCAGATCGAGGGCAGCCGCTTCGGAGGCTGCGGCACCTCGCACTGGGACACCTTCGCCGCCACGCCCGGCAACACGATGCGCGGCGAGAACGGGGCGACGGCCTGTGACCACTATCACCGCTGGGAGAGCGATCTCGACCTGGTGCGCGATGCCGGATTCGACTGCTACCGTTTCTCCACCTCCTGGGCGCGCGTCCTGCCGGAGGGGCAGGGCAGGCCGAACGAGGCGGGCCTGGATTTCTACGACCGGCTGGTCGACGGCATGCGGGCGCGGGGGCTAAAACCTTTCGCCACGCTCTATCATTGGGACCTGCCGGCGCCGCTTGCCGATATCGGCGGCTGGACCAACCGGGACATCGCCGCGCGTTTCGCCGACTATGCCGAGATCGTCATGAAGCGGATCGGCGACCGGGTGGAAACCGCCGCGACGATCAACGAACCGTGGTGCGTCGCCTGGCTCAGCCATTTCATGGGTCTTCACGCGCCGGGCCTGCGCGACATCCGTGCCGCCGCGCGCGCCATGCACCACGTGCTCCTGGCGCATGGCCGCGCGACGCAGGCGATGCGGGCGCTCGGCATGGACAATCTCGGCCTCGTCACCAATTTCGAATATGCCGCACCTGCTGACGACAGCCCGGAGGCCGCCCGTGCGGCCCGGCTCTATGACGGGATCTACAATCGCTGGTTTCTCGGCGGCGTGTTCAACGGAGCCTATCCGGAGGATGTGCTCGAGGGGTTGGGCCCGCACATGCCGAAGGGCTTCGAGCAGGATTTCGCGACCATCGGCGCGCCGGTCGACTGGCTCGGCATCAACTACTACACCCGCAAGCTCATCGCCGGCGACGGATCGAACCGGTTTCCCGCCCTGAAGGAGGTCGAGGGGCCGCTGCCCAAGACGCTGATGGACTGGGAGATCTTCCCCGAGGGCCTGCACCATTTCATCACCTGGGCGGACCGCAACTACACGAAGGGCCTGCCGATCTACGTCACGGAGAACGGCATGGCCTCGGCCGACCGCATCGCCGGCGGGCGGGTGGACGATCCGGCGCGGATCGACTTCCTGAACCGTCATCTGGGCGAGGTGCGGCGCGCCATCGGCGAGGGCGCGCCGGTGAAGGGCTATATCGCCTGGTCGCTGCTCGACAATTACGAATGGTCGCTCGGCTACGACAAGCGCTTCGGGCTGGTGCATGTCGATTTCGACACGCTCCAGCGCACGCCCAAGGCCTCGTGGCACGCGCTCGGGCGGGCGCTGGTGGGGCAGGGTTAGACGGAGCGCGTCGCACCGCCGTCGATGCGGATCTTCGCGCCGGTGACGTAGGACGCACGTTCGGAAGCGAGGAACACCGCCACGTTGGCGAATTCCTCCGGATCGCCGTAGCGACCCATGGGAATGGCCTCCGCCGCCGCCGCCGAGACGTCCTCGACGGGCTTTCCGGCGCGTTGAGCCGCCGCCGTGTCCAGTTCCACGACGCGCTGCGTGTGGATGCGGCCCGGCATCAGGATGTTCACCGTCACGCCATCCCTTGCGACTTCGCTCGACAGGGTCTTCGACCAGCCGACGATGGCCGAGCGGATGCCGTTCGACAGGGCAAGGACCGGGATCGGCTGCTCGACGCCCGACGAGGTGACGGTGAGCACGCGGCCCCATTTGCGCTCGCGCATCGCCGGCAGAAGGCGCTGGGTCAGGTGGAAGATGTTGGCGGCCATGGTCTCGAAATTGCCGAGCCAGTCGCCGCGCTTCGCGTCGACGGCCGTCGACGGGGGCGGACCGCCGGTGTTGTTGACAAGGATGTCGACGCCGCCCTCGGCCAGCAGCCTGTCGGCCAGCGCGTCGATGGCGGCCAGATCGGACAGGTCGAGCGGTTCGACGGTCACCGTTCCGGCGCCCTCCGGCAATTTGCCCGCCCAGGCGGCGATCGCATCCCTGTTGCGCGCGGCCGCGGTGACGTTCACGCCTTCGCGGGCGAGCCCCTCGGCGATCGCCGCGCCGAGGCCGCGGCTCGCGCCCAGGACGAGGGCGCGCTTGTTCTTCAGTCCAAGATCCATCGGTCAATCCTTGAGAATGTGTGCCTTGAGAATGTGCGCCATGAGCCGGCGTGGAAGCCTGCACATCGCGCAACCGCGCCAGCGGCTCTCCCGCCCCGTGGCGGCCGATGCGTGAGCAGCGCCGGCCGCCGGGGAATTGGGCACGATTCAAAGTCTGAATGCAAGCATCTGGCTGCGACATTTTGGCCGTTGCCGCGCGCCACGAGGCCGGGCGTGGGAAGCCGCCGGGGGCGCGATGCCAGCCGTGTCCGACGCCGCCGCCGCGACCGACGTGCCGCAAAGGCATCCTCTTGAACTGCATTTGCCGCCGATTTCCGGCGGCTGCGGCGGGTCCTCGGCACAAGCGGTTGAATTTAAGCCGTTATCCTGGATGAAGCCCATTGCAAACCGCGTCGAGAAGTGACAGAGATTTCGCCGCGACCGGCTTCATTTTTGATAACAACCGGTCTCCGAAAGTTATGTGTTGTGCCTCAACCTTACCGTAATTGATGCGTTTTGAGTTCGCAGTGTTTCAGCTGCGATACCCTTCCCGCAACGCATTACGCATACGAGTCCCAGTATATGGATCGACGCTCCTTTCTTAGTTCCTGCCTGACGGTGTCGCTGTTGGGCACTTCCAGCCTGATGGCCCTCTCCTCCTCGGCATTGTCTCAGGAGGCTGCCCCGGTGGCCCCCGATGCCCATGCCACCGGCGAACCGGTGCCGTTCTCTTTCGATCGGCTGACCGAGGCGATGAAGGCAAAGGCCGCCGAAAGCTACAGTGTCCCGAAATTCGACGTGCCGCAGCAGATCGCCGAACTGACCTACGATCAGCACCGCGCCATCCGCTTCCGCCCCGACAATGCCCTTTGGCAGGGCGAAGCCCCGTTCGAGCTGCAGGCCTTTCACATGGGCTGGCTGTTCAAGGAGCCGGTGATGCTCCATTCCGTCGATGCGGGCATGGCGCGCCAGGTCGTCTTCACCGGCCGCGACTTCGAGTACCGGGCGCCGCTCGACCCGGCGCGTTTCCAGGATCTGGTGATGACGGGCGAGGCCGGCTTCCGGCTGCACTATCCGCTGAACGCGCCGGACGTCATGGACGAGCTGGTCTCGTTCCTCGGCGCCAGCTATTTCCGGGCGCTCGGCCGCGACACGCTGTACGGGCTTTCGGCGCGCGGGCTTGCGATCAATACCGCGACGGCGAATGGCGAGGAGTTTCCGCGCTTCACCGATTTCTACATCGAGCGCCCGAGCCGGCGGAGCAAGGAAATCACCGTCCACGCGGCGCTCGACAGCGAGAGCGTGACGGGGGCGTTTCGCTTCGTGATCGCGCCGGGGCGCGACACGGTGATGACCGTCACGGCGCGCATCTTCGCCCGCAAGGACATCGAGCGGATCGGCATTGCGCCGATGACGTCGATGTTCCTGTTTGCCGAGAACAACGACAGCGCCTTCGACGATTATCGCGGACAGGTGCATGACAGCGACGGGCTGAAGATCGTCCGCCAGAACGGCGACGAGCTGTGGCGCAACCTCAACAACCCATCCGATCTGGCGACCTCATTCTTCGTCGAGGAAAATCCGAAGGCCTTCGGCCTGTTCCAGCGCGACCGCGACTTCGTGCACTTCCAGGATGCGGGTGCGGGGTATGAGCGGCGGCCGTCGCTTCTTGCCGAGCCGCTGGACGACTGGGGCAAGGGCGCGATCAACCTCGTCGAGATCCCGACCGACCTCGAGGTCAACGACAACATCGTCGCCTTCTGGGTGCCGGAAAAGCAGGTCAAGGCCGGCGAGGCGCTCGAATTCCGCTACCGGCTGAGCTGGGGCGCCATCGAGGAGACGACCACGCATTTCGCGCGCGTCATGGCGCTGCGCAGCGGCGCCGGCGGCGTTTCGGGCGTCGAGAACACCGAGGGATTGCGCAAGTTCGTGGTCGATTTCGACGGCGAGATTCTGCGGAACCTTTCGGCCGACTCGAACATTGAGGCGGTTGTGAATGTCAGCCGCGGCGACATCGTCCACTCGACGGTGTCGCGCATCGACAGCAATGGGATGTGGCGTCTCGTGATCGACCTGAAGCCGAACGGCGCCGGGCCGGTCGAGTTGAACGCCTATCTGAACCTCGACGACAAGCGGCTCTCGGAAATCTGGAGCTATCAATGGAGAAAGACCGATGACGCGCGTTCTTGATGCGGGCAACCAGAAGCTGGGGCTCGAAGGCTGCGCGCTGCCGGCTGCTCCGATGGCCATGCCGGAGCAGGTGCTGGAGCGGCCGCGTGCGCGCGGCGCGCTGTTTGCCTCGCTGCTCAAGCGGCTTGCCTGGAAATAGGTTTGCTCCGGGATAGTTGGCCGCAGGGCCGGCGCAGTTTCAGGGATGGCGGCCTGGTGCCGCCCGGTATCGCATTATGGTCAGCGTAAGACGTGTCCTCTCGATCCTGTTCTGCCTGTCGATGGCCGGCCTCGTGTCCGCACTGGCAATCGGCTATTTTTCCAGCGACGGGATCCAGTGGATCGACGCGGTGCGCGTCGCGTTGCTCGCGGCCAGCACGGCATGGCTTGCATGGGGCGCGGCCTATGCCTTCAACGGCCTCCTGAGTTTTCCGCTCGCCGCGGAGCCTCCGGCCCTGGCGCCGGTGCCGAGCACGGCGCGCACCGCCGTTCTGGTGCCGGTCTACAACGAGGATCCGGTCAAGACCTTCTCGCATGTCGCCGCCATGATCGGCAGTCTCGACGCGCTGGGGATCGGCGGGCGGTTCGACTTCGCCATCCTGTCCGACACGCGCGACGAGCGCGTCGCGCAGGAGGAGGCGCTCTGGTTCGAGCGCCTGCGCAGGGAGTGCGGCAGGGATGCCGGGCTCTATTACCGCCGGCGCGAGATGAATACGGGCAAGAAAGCGGGCAATGTCGCCGACTTCATCCGCACCTCGGGCGCGCTCTACGACTATCTGATCGTGCTGGACGCAGATAGTCTGATGGAGGGGACGACCATGGCCGAGATGGTGCGGCGCATGGATGCCGACCCCAAGCTCGGTCTGCTGCAGACCCTGCCGAAAATCGTCCATGCGCGGTCCTATTTCGGCCGCGCCATGCAGTTCTCGACCGCCTACTACTCGCCCGTCTACACGCGCGGGCTGGCCGAACTGCAGGGCAATGCCGGTCCCTTCTGGGGCCATAACGCCATCGTGCGCACGCGCGCCTTCGCGCAGAGCTGCGGCCTGCCGGAACTGACCGGCACGCCACCCTTCGGCGGCCACATCCTCAGCCATGACTATGTCGAGGCGGCGCTTTTGACCCGCAACGGCTGGACGGTGCGCGTCGACCCGGACCTGACCGGCTCGTTCGAGGAAGGCCCGGACAATGTCATCGACTTCGCCAAGCGCGACCGGCGCTGGTGCCAGGGCAATCTGCAGCATGGCCGCGTCATGACCGCGCCGGGGCTGAAGCCGTGGAGCCGCTTCGTCTTCCTGCAGAACATCATGGCGTATGTGACGTCTCCGCTGTGGGGGCTGTTCATCCTTGCCAGCATTGCCGCGCCGACGCTCAAGGGCGTGCCGGACTATTTTCCCGAGCCCGGGTTGTCCGCCGTCTTCCCGCGCGTCGAGCAGGGGCTGGCGCTGACCCTTCTGGTCGGCGTGTTCGGTCTTCTGATCGGCCCTAAGCTGCTGATCGTCCTGCGCGGCGCGCTGAGCGGCGCCAACGCAGCCTTCGGCGGCACGGCGCGGGCGCTGCGCAACACGCTGGCCGAGATCGCCTCGACCAGCCTGCTCGCGCCGATCATGCTGATGTACCAGTGCCGCGCCGTGCTGGAGGTGTTTTCCGGCATGGACGGCGGCTGGCCGGCGACCAACCGTGAGGCGGGGTCCGTCAGCCTGTCGGAAGCCTGGGCCGCGAGCTGGTGGATCAGCGCGACGGGCCTCGTGACGCTCGGCTTTGCCTTTCAGTTCGCGCCCGAATATGTGTCGTGGCTGCTGCTGGTCGCCGCGCCGCAGGTCTTCGCGCCGCTGCTGATCCATGTCAGTTCCTGGACGGCGTCCGCCGGATCGCGGCAGGCCGGCCTGTTCCAGACCGGCGCCGACAGCCAACCGGCCCCGGTGGTGGTGCGGCAGGAGGCGGTCCTGGCGCGCTGGCGCGGCGGCATGGTGCATGCCGGCGATGTCCGGACGCCGGGCGACGAACCGGTCGGGCTGGGCGTTCTGGCGTCCGGCGTGGACGCAGAGCGGTGAGGGCGGCATGAACGCTCCCTTCGTTCCCGCAAGCCCCGGCCGCGACCATCGCCTCGACGTGTTCCGCGGCCTGGCCTTGATGACCATCTTCATCAATCACGTGCCCGGCAATGCCTTCGAGCGCCTGACATCGCGCAATTTCGGCTTCTCCGACGCGGCCGAGGCCTTCGTCCTGATGTCGGGCATCGCCGTCGGGCTAGCCTATTCGCGCAGCTTCCGCAGCGGTCCCTTCCTTCCCGCCTGCCTGCGGGTCTGGCAGCGGGCCTGGACGCTCTATGTCACGCACATCGTCTCGTCGGTGATCGTCATCGGCCTGGTGGCCGCGGGCGCGCTCTATCTCGGCGCGGTCGAGATGCTTGGCAAAATCAATTTCTCCCGTCTTCTCGACCAGCCCCTGCAGACGATGGTCGGCATACCGCTGCTCGGACACCAGCTCGGCTATTTCAACATCCTGCCGCTCTACGCCACGCTGCTGGTCGTCTCGCCGGTCTACATCCTGATCGGCCTGCGCAGCCGGCTGGCGCTGGTCGGCGTGGCGGTCGCCGTGTGGATGGCCGCCGGGTTCTTCCGCCTCAACATGCCGAACTACCCCAATCCGGGCGGCTGGTTCTTCAACCCGTTCGCCTGGCAGCTCATCTATGCGGTCGGCATCGCCGGCGGGCTGGCCGTGCTCGACGGGCGCAAGCTCGTGCCGTTCAGGCCGTTTCTGTTCTGGCTGAGCAGCGCCTATCTGGCGTTCTCCTGCATCTGGGTGGTGTTCGGCCTCGGCAATCTGCCGGGCGGCAATCTCCTGCCCTTCTTCATGGGCGGTTTCGACAAGACCTTCCTGCCGCTGCCGCGCCTGCTGCATGCTCTCGCGCTCGCCTATGTGCTGACCAACGCCGCCTGGGTGTTCAGCCTGTTCAGGCTCCCCGTGTTCCGTCCCATCGAGCTGATGGGGCGCAACGGCCTGGCGGTGTTCGCCACCGGTTCCGTGCTCGCCATCGTCCTCCAGATCTTGCGCATCCGTTTCGAGACGACCCTGGCGGGCGACGCGGCGCTGCTCGCCGCCGGCATCGCCATCCAGTACGGCGTCGCGCGGTTCTTCTCCGCCCGGAAAGCGAGTGCGAAGGCGGCCGGGACCAGAAAGGTGTCCGCCGACAAGCCGTTTCTCCCGAGCGGCGAGAAGCGCCGCGTGAACGAGGCCGCCTGAGCGCCTGAAGCGCGGCTTCCCACCGCCGGGCATCCGCGGCCGTTCCTCATCGATGAGGATTGAACGCCTTCACCCCCACGGGCACGCTCGGGCCATGTGGAGGAGTGGTATCGCTGACATGACAGGTCCTTGCCGCGTCGCGGATGTCGTCGCGACGGTTTCGCTCGCCCTGATGATGGGCGTCGTGGTGCTCGACGTGGTGCTGCGCTACGCCTTCAACATGCCGATCGCGGCGAGCATCGAGCTTGTCGAGGCGGGCATCGTCGGGACGGTCTTCATGGCCTTGCCCAGCGCATCGGCGCGGGGCGCGCATATCAGCATCGACTATGTCGACGCGCTTCTGTCGGAACGCGCGCGGGCGTTGCTCGACCGCGTGTCGCATCTGCTGATCGCGCTGCTCCTGGCGGGCCTTTCGGTGCTGCTCGCCAGGCGCGGCATGGTCCTGCTGGAGCGCGGGGATGTCAGCATCGCCCTGCATTACCCCACCGGCTATCTCGCCCTCTTCATGGCGCTCGCCATCGCGGTGACCGCGCTGGTCCATCTCGCCCGCTTCGTCCGCCCGACATCCCTGTGAGGATCCCCGCCTCGTGATCGACGCACTCCTGGCCTTCGCCGTCCTGTTCGCCCTTGCCTTCCTGCGCATCCCGCTCGCCTTCGCCATGGGCATCGTCGGCTTCGGCGCGCTGGCGATGACGCTTTCCTTCGACGCGGCTGCGGCCAGCATCGCCCAGACCGTCTACGAGACGGGCGCGCTCTACACGTTGTCGGTCATCCCGCTGTTCACGCTGATGGGCGGGCTGGTCACGCGCTCGGGCCTGTCGCGGGAACTCTACGCGGCCGCCTACGCCTTTCTCGGGCATCGCCGCGGCGGGCTTGCGACCTCGACCATCATAGCCAGCGCCGGTTTCGGCGCGATCTGCGGGTCGAGCCTTGCGACCGCGGCCACCATGGCCAAGGTGGCGTTGCCCGAGATGGAGCAGCGCGGCTACCGGCCGGGCCTGGCGACCGCCTCCATCGCCGCCGGCGGCACGCTCGGCATTCTCATCCCGCCCTCCGTCATCATGATCCTGTACGGCATCATGACCGACACCAGCATCGCGGCCCTGTTCGCGGCCGGCATCGTTCCGGGCATCGTCGCCACCCTGTTCTACATGGCGGCCGTGCGCTGGACGGTCTGGCGCGATCCGGAAGCCGCGCCGCCCGGCGAACGGATCGGCTGGGGCGCACGCCTGTCGGCGCTGCGCGAGATCTGGCGGGTGCTGCTTCTCTTCGTCGTCGTCCTCGGCGGCATCTATGGCGGCGTCTTCACGCCGACCGAGGCGGCGGGCATCGGCGCCTTCGGGGCCTTCGTCATCACGCTCGTGCGCGGCCAGACGAGCCTTGCCGAATTCGGCCGGATTTTCGTCGACGCGGCGCGTACCAGCGCCATGATCTTCGCGGTGCTGACAGGCGCGCTGATCTTCGCCAACTACATCAACTTCACCAGCATGTCGTCGGACCTGGCGGCGCTGATCGAGGCCTATTCGGTCTCGCCCTTCATCGTCATCATCCTGCTGGTGCTGGTCTACATCGTTCTCGGCTGCCTGTTCGAGAGCATTTCGATGATCGTCCTGACCGTCCCGGTCTTCTACCCGATCGTCCAGGCGCTCGGCTTCGACCTCGTCTGGTTCGGCATTCTTGTCGTGGTGGTGACGGAGATCAGCCTGATCACGCCGCCGGTGGGCATGAACGTCTTCGTGCTGCGTTCGCTGACGCCGCATATCCCGACCGGAACGATCTTTCGTGGGCTGGCGCCCTTCATCGCCGTTGATTTCGTGCGCATCGCCGTGCTCATCCTCGTGCCGGCACTGACGCTGGCGCTGCCGCAGGCGCTCGGCCTGCTGCGCTGATTTTCTGAAAGCAGGAACCTGCCGAGGCCCGCTCAGTCCGCCGCGGCGGCGATGCGGCGGCGCCATTCGGCGGGACCGAGGCGGTGGACCGACTGGCCGGCCGCATCGACGGCGACCGTCACCGGCATGTCCTCGACCGTGAACTCGTAGATCGCTTCCATCCCGAGATCCTCGAAGGCGACGCGCCGGGCCTGGCGGATCGCCTGCGAGACGAGTACCGCCGAGCCGCCCACCGCGATCAGATAGGCCGCGCGGTGGCGGGCGATGGCGTCGATCGCCTCCTGGCCGCGCTCGGCCTTGCCGATCATCGCGATCAGCCCGGTTTCGGCCAGCATCATCTCGGTGAACTTGTCCATGCGCGTGGCCGTGGTCGGTCCGGCGGGACCCACCGCCTCGTCGCCGACGGCATCGACAGGACCGACATAGTAGATCACGCGCCCGGTGAAATCGACGGGCAGGGGCTCGCCCCGCGCCTTCATGTCGGCGATCCGCTTGTGCGCGGCATCGCGTCCGGTCAGGAGCCTGCCGCTGAGGAGCAGTTTCTCGCCGGGCCGCCAGCGGGCGATCTCCGCGCGCGTCAGTGTGTCGAGATCGACGCGCCGCGCCGTGTCCGCCGTGCGGTCGAGCGCGATCTGAGGCCAGTCGGCGAGCGCGGGCGGCGTAAACGTCGCCGGACCGTCGCCATCAAGGGTGAAGGTGATGTGGCGGTTCGCGGCGCATTGCGGAATGAGGCCGACCGGCATGGATGCCGCATGGGTCGGATGTGTCCTCAGCTTGACGTCGACGACCGTCGTCAGCCCGCCCAGCCCCTGCGCGCCGATGCCGAGCGCATTGATCCGCCGGTAGAGCTCGATGCGCAGCTCCTCTTCCTTCGAGGCGGGGCCGCGCTGCAACAGATCCTGCATGTCGATCGGCTCGAACAGGGCCTGCTTGGCCATCAGCATGGCCATGTCGGCGCTGCCGCCGACACCGAGACCGATCATGCCGGGCGGGCACCAGCCGGCGCCGAGCGCCTCGACGGTCCGCACCACCCAGTCGGCGACGCTGTCGGAGGGGTTGAGCATGGCGAAGCGCGCCTTGTTCTCCGAACCGCCGCCCTTGGCCATCAGCGTGATCGTCACGCGATCGCCCGGCACCACCGATGTGTGGACCACCGCCGGCGTGTTGTCGCGCGTGTTGCCGCGCGAGAACAGGGGGTCGGCGACGATCGAGGCGCGCAGCGGGTTGCCGGCGTCGAGATAGGCGCGGCGCGCGCCCTCGTTGACCAGGTCCTCGATGCACGCCTTCGTCTCGACGCGCGCTTCGAGCCCGACCGCGACGAAGGCGTTGACGACGCCGGTGTCCTGGCACATCGGCCGGTGACCGATGGCGGCCATGCGCGAATTGACGAGGATCTGCGCTATCGCCTCCTTCGCTGCCGTGCTTTCCTCGCGTTCGTAGGCGGCCGTCAGGTGCCGGATGTAGTCGGCTGGATGGTAGTAGGAGATGAATTGCAGGGCGTCGGCGACGCTCGCAACGAAATCATCTTCACGTATGACGGCCATGTTCCCTCATCCCTGTGCGTCTCCCTGCGCTTCCGGGCGGGCGGCGGCGAAGGCCGGCAGCGCGTCGCAGGCATCGGCGATCCGCGCGATGGTCGGAAAATCGTCGAGGGGACAGTCGAAGCGGCGTGCATTGTAGACCTGCGGCACGATGAAGGCGTCGGCCAGCGTCGGCGTGTCGCCGAGAACGCAATCGCCGGCTCGTCCCGACGCGGCAAGCAGCGCCTCCAGGCCGGCGAAGCCGGAGGCGATCCAGTGCCGGTACCACGCGAGCTTGCCGTCCTCGTCGAGACCCAGCGTGCCGGTGATGTGCTTCAGGACGCGCAGATTGTTGAGCGGATGGATCTCGCAGGCCACCGCGCTCATCACCGCCCGCACATAGGCGCGCTCCTCGAGGGTCTTCGGCAACAGCGCCGGCTCCGGGAAACGCTCTTCCAGATATTCGCAGATGGCGGTCGACTGGCTCAGCACCTGTCCGTCGATCTCCAGCGCCGGGACCAGTCCCTGCGGGTTGACGGCCTTGTAGGCCGGCTGGTGCTGTTCGCCGCCGCCGCGCAGCATGTGGACGTAGGCCGGTTCCCATTCGAGACCCTTCAGTGCCAGCACGATGCGCACGCGATACGCGGCCGACGAGCGAAAATAGGTGTAGAGCTTCACGATCAATATCCTTGTAACGGTTCCATTTCACGCATCCATCAGACCCGCGCCAATCCTCATCGATGAGGAATGACCCCCGGCGATCGAGCACCGATAGTCGGCCAGCTGAGCAATCGCTGGAGGAAACCCTGATGTCCACTATGGTTCCGATCAACGGGCTGCATCACTTCGCTTACCGCTGTCGCGACGCGGAGGAAACCCGTCATTTCTACGAGGACATCCTCAACCTGCCGCTGGTCCATATCGTGCGCGCCGAGACGGTGCCGAGCACCGGCGAGTTCTGTCCCTTCGTCCATCTGTTCTTCCAGATGCGTGACGGGTCGCACATCGCCTTTTTCGACCTCGGCGACAACGTCAAGGCGGAGCCTTCGGCCAACACGCCCGCATGGGTCAATCATCTCGCTCTGGCGGTCGGCTCGCTGGACGAGCTGCACGACGCGAAGGCGCGTCTTGAAGCCGCCGGCATCCCGATCCTCGGCGTCACCGACCACCACTTCATCCACTCGATCTATTTCTTCGATCCGAACGGCATCCGCCTGGAGCTGACCACGGATATCGGCCTCACCGAGTACAAGTCCGAAAAGCTGCGCTCGGCGCATGACGAACTGGCCGCGTGGACGCAGGAGAAGCAGGAACGCCTGCGCCAGGCCGCCGCTTCCGGCGCGTGAAACGATGTTGAGGGTCGCGGTTCTCGGGGCAGGCGCCATCGGCGGTGTCATTGCGGCGCGCATGGCGCTCGCGGGGCACGCGACCACGGTCGTCGCGCGCGGTGCGCATCTGCAGGCCATCGAGGCGACCGGCCTCCGGTTCCGCGAGGGGGATCGCGACATCCTTCTGGAGGTCGCCACGGCGCGCGACGCCGCCGCCATCGGCGATGCGGACCTCCTGTTCATCTGCGTCAAGGCACATGACTTCGAGGCGGCGACCCGCGCGCTCGACCCGGCCCTGCTCGGCAGCGCCATCGTCGTCCCCGTGCTCAACGGCCTTCCGTGGTGGTATCGGCCGCCCGGGCAGGCGGCCCCGCTCCGGGCGACGGATCCGGATGCCGTGCTCGCCGCCCGGTTTTCGGAAGCGACCATGGTGGCTGCGGTGGCCCATTTCGCCGCCGATGTGCCTGAGCCCGGCACCGTGCGGCAGACCGCCGCCGGCCGGCTGGTGCTCGGTGCGCTCGACGGCTGCGGGGAGGCCATCGCCGCGGTGCGTGACGCGTTCCGGGGGGAGGGGCTGGAGATCGTCGTGGCGACCGACATCGCGCGCGAAATCTGGATCAAGCTTGCCGGCAACGTCGCCTTCAACCCGGTCTCCGCGCTGACCGGGGCCACGATGGCGGAGATCTGCGCCAACGCGGACCTTCTCGCCATCGTCCGCCGGGCGATGAGCGAATGCATGGAGACCGGAACACGGTGCGGGATCACCTTTCCGCTCAGCCCCAACGAACGGATCGAGATGGCGCGGGCCATCGGCGGATCGAAGCTCTCCATGCTTCAGGACATCGAACGCGGCCGGCCCATCGAAGCCGACGCGATCATCGGCGCCGTCGCCGAGATCGGCCGGCTGAAAAGGGTGCCGACGCCCACAATCGACATGCTGCAGGCGCTCGTCGGAGAACGTGCGCTGCGCGCTCACTCAGGGAGACAAACATGAACCTGGCGCAACAGGCGGCCGCCGTGCCGCCCCAATGGTGCACGGCCGAGGAGTGGGAGCTGCGTTGCCAGCTCGCGGCGACCTACCACGTGTTCGACCATTTCGGCTGGATCGAATCGATCTTCAACCACATCACCGTTCGCGTGCCCGGCCCGGAAAAACACTATCTGATCAACCCGTTCGGCCTGAACTACAACGAGGTCACGGCGTCGAACCTGATCAAGGTGGACCTCGACGGCAGGGCGCAATCGCCGACCGATCACCCGGTCAACCGGGCGGGGTTCATCATCCATTCGGCTGTCCATGCGGCGCGCGGCGACGCCCATTGCATCATCCACACCCACACGGATGCCGGGATCGCGGTCTCCTGCCTTGAGGACGGCATCTCGCATGACAATTTCTACGGCGCGCAGCTGCACGGGCGCGTCGCCTATCATGATTTCGAGGGCATCACCGTCCATGCGGGGGAACAGCCGCGCCTCGTGGAGAGCCTGGGCGACAAGGCGGTCATGGTGCTGCGCAATCACGGCCTGCTGATCGTCGAGGAGAACCTGCCGAAGGCATTCTGGCTTGCCTGGACGCTGCAGCGCGCCTGCGAGATCCAGTGCGCCAGCCAGTCGCTGTCCGGCGCTTCGCTGCCGCTTTCGGAAGCCGTCCGCGCCGCTTCGGCGCATGACGGCGAGCATTTCGATCCCGACGGAAGGCTTGGCCAGAAGATGCTCGACGCCGCCGTCCGGCGGATGGAGATGGCGCGCGCCGGTCTCAGCATCGATTTCAGGGCATAGGAGCGGGATCGGATGGCGATGCATGCCTCTACCCTTCGCTGGACGCCGAGCGGCTACGAACTGCCGAGCTTCGCGGCGGTGACGCCGCCCCATGTGGCGGACGGAAGCGTCGAGAAGGCGCGGCTCGTGATCGTCGGCGGTGGCCTGACGGGCCTGACGCTGGCGGCGGACCTGGCGGGCCGCGGCATTAAGGCCGTGCTGCTCGACGACGACAACACGGTCGGCGTGCGCGGCGCGTCCTCGCGCGGCATGGTCTGGGCGCAGAAATCGCTGGAGATCATGGACCGGATCGGCGTCGTCGACCGGATGGTCGAGAAGGGCGTGACCTGGTCGGTCGGGCGCACCATGTCGGGCGAGGAGGCCGTCTACAGCTTCAACCGGGCCGACGGCAATGCGTCGCGACAGCCGCCTTTCGTCAACCTTCAGCAATTCTATCTCGAATGGTTCCTCGTGGAGCGCCTCGAGGCGCTGGGCAAGGTGGATCTGCGCTGGAACAATGCCGTCACCGGCATTCGCGCCGGCGAGAACAGCGTCTTCCTGACGGTCGGGACCGAGGCCGGCGCCTACGAGATCGAGGCGGAGTGGGTGGTCGACGCGACCGGCGCCAACAGCCGGCTGCGCGAGGCGCTGGGGGTTGCCGCCGACGTTTCGCGCCATGTGGACCGCTGGTGCATCTGCGATGCGCGCTGCACGGATCTCGACCGCCCCGAGCGCTGGACCTGGGTCGATGCGCCGTTCAACGGCGGCCGTGCCGTCTGGCAGCACATGATGGCCGACAATGTCTGGCGCCTCGACTACCAGCTCGACCCGGACGGCGATCCCGACGAGGTGGCGCGCCCCGAGATCGCCGCCGAGCGGGTGCGGGCGCATCTCGGTCCCGATGTGGATTTCGAGCTGGTCTGGGTCGGGCCATGGGCCTACCGCATGCAGCTTCTCGACCGTTTTCGGGCGGGGCGGGTGCTGTTTGCCGGCGATGCGGCGCATGTGATGAGCCCGTTCGGCGCAAGGGGCGGCAATTCCGGCATCCAGGATGCCGAGAATCTCGGCTGGAAGCTGGCGCTTGTGCTGCAGGGTCTCGCGCCGCACGCGCTGCTCGACACCTATGATGCGGAGCGCCGCGCCGCCGCCGCGGAGAACATCCGCGTCACCTCGCGGACGGCGCGGTTCCTGGCGCCGCAGAGCGATTTCGAGCGACGGCTGCGCAAGGCGCTGCTCGAACTGGCGCATGAACACGCCTTCGCGCGGGGCATCGTCAACACCGGCCGCCTGTCGGTCGCCAGCGACTATGCGCCGTCGGCGATCATCGACGAGGGCGGCGGCTTCTGCCTTGGCAATCTCCCTCTGCGGGGCGATGGCGGGACGGAAACATCGCTGAACGGGATCATGGCCGCGCTCGGCACGGCGGCGCTCGGCCTCTATGTGCCGAAACCCGGTCTCGACCCCATGCGGGCCGTCATCAGCGGCATCGGCGGCGAGGGCCTGCCCTATGTCGCGCGCACGCTCGATATCGGGCAGGGGGCGGAGCGCTGCGGCTTCACGGACGCGGGCGGGCACCTGCAGGCCGCCACCGGCGCCGCGCCGGGCGACTTCATCGTCGTGCGGCCGGACCTCTACTGCACCGCGATCATCCACGACGCGACCGCCGCCGCCGCCGAGGCCGCCCTGGCGCGCAGCGTCGGCTTCGGGAGCCTGGCATGAAACTCGATCCTTCCATCGACGACCCGGACGCCTTCTACGCCGCGCTTGTGGCGGCCAATGAAGGCCTCGCGGACGATCAATCCAACCATCTGATCCTGCGCCTCGTCTTCCTCCTCGCCAACCAGGTGGGAGACACCGCCGTGATCAATGCCTGCGTCGCGGAAGCGGCGAAACCCTTTGAAATGGAGAATGCGCGATGAGCGAAGCCTTTGCTTCCGTGACCGACATGGCCGAACAGAAACCCCAGGCCGTGGAGCTTGGGCCGAACGTCTACGGCTATTGCAGCGCGCATGATCCCAATTGCGGCTTCATCGTCGGCGACGAGGCGGTCATCGCCATCGACGCGCGCGCCACGCCGGCGCTCGCCCGCGAGATGATCGCGGACATCCGCACGGTGACCGACCGGCCGATCAAGTATCTCTTCATGACCCATTATCACGCCGTGCGGGCGCTCGGCGCCTCGGCCTTCGAGGCGGACCTGATCTTCTCGTCGCTCGGCACGCTGCAATTGTTGCGCGAGCGGGGGCAGGCGGACATGGATTCCGAGATCGGCCGCTTCCCGCGCCTGTTCAAGGGCCGCGAGGAAATCCCCGGCCTGACCATGCCGCATGCGAGCTTCGAGCGGGAGTTCACCTTCTGGCTCGGCGGTCGCGAGATCCGCTTCCAGCATCTCGGGCGGGCGCACACGCGCGGCGACACGATCTGCCATGTGCCGGATGCCGGCGTCGTCTTCGCCGGCGACATCGTCGAGAACCATTGCGGCGTCTATATGGGCGATGGCTATCTCGGCGACTGGCTGGAGACGCTGGAGCGGCTGAGGGCTGTGGATGCGGTGGCGGCGGTTCCCGGCCGCGGCGCGCCGATGCAGTCGCGCCAGGCCATCACCGAGGCGATCGATTCCACCAAGGACTTCATCGCCACCATCCTCAATGCGGTGCGCCACGGTCTCAGCCGGGGCCATGGCCTGAAGGGCTGCTACGAGATCGCCAAGGAGCATTGCGATCCGCGCTTCGGCGACTGGCCGATCTACCAACACGTGCTGGCCTTCGACACGGCGCGCGCCTTCGACGAATTGCGCGGCATGGAGCATCCGCAGATCTGGACCGACGAGCGCGACCAGGCGCTCTGGAAGACCATACACGCCTAACGACATCGCGGCCCGGCAGGCGGACCGCGCAACAAGCCTGGGAGGAAAGCATGAACAGACGTGAACTCTTGAAGCTCGCCGCGGCGGTGCCCGCAGCCGCCGCGCTGCCCTATGCCGCCAGCGCCGAGACGATGCTGCGCATGTCGAGCTGGCTGCCGCCGCAGCACGTGCTGCACAAGGATGTGATGCAGGTCTGGGCCAAGGAGGTCGCCGAGGCGAGCGGCGGAAGACTGCGCATCAACACGCTGCCGAAACCGGTCGCCGCACCGCCCGGAACCTTCGATGCGGTCGCCGACGGCATCGTCGAGGTCGCCTTCAACGTGCATGGCTACACGCCGGGCCGGTTCCTGCTCACCAATGTCGCGGAGTTCCCCGGCGTCGGCGACAGCGCCGAAGCCGCCTCGGTGGCCTATCAGCGGGTCTTCGACAAACACATGGCGCAGCATGGCGAACATGGCGACCTGAAGGTTCTGGCGGTGTTCGCCAACGGCCCGGGACACATCTTCAACAGCAAGCGCCCGATCGCGAAGGTCGAGGAGCTGCAGGACCTGCGCATTCGCGTCGGCGGCGGCATGGTCAACGAGATCGCCAACCAGCTCGGCGTCTCGGCGGTCCTGAAGCCGGCCAGCGAATCCTACGAGCTGATGAGTGCCGGCATCGTCGACGGGTTGTTCTTCCCGGTGGAGCCGATCATCACGTTCAAGCTCGACAAGCTGGTGCGCTACGGCACGATCGTTCCCGGCGGTCTGTACAATACGAGCTGGGCCGTGGTGATGAACAAGGCGGCCTTCGACAAGCTCGCCCCCGAGGACCAGGAGGCGATCGAGAAGGTGTCCGGCGAACACCTGGCCCGCATGGCCGGCAAGGCGCAGGACAAGAACGACAAGCATGCGCTCGAGCTGGTTCATGCAGCGGGCATCGAGATGATCACTGCCGACGAAGCCTTCATGGCGCAGATCGCCGAGCGCAACATGCCGCTCCAGGAAGCCTGGCTGAAGAAGGTCGCGGAGCGCGGCGTCGATGGCGCGCAGCTCCTGAAAGCCTGGGGCGAGGAACTCGCTGCCGCCAGCAACGGCTAGAGCATCGGACCGAAAGGCGGGCGGCGTCGGAGACGGCGCCGCCCGACTGCAGATTTCTCGCATTCACCAAGGAGCATCCCGTTCATGAAACTTGCCACCCTGCGCAATGGCCGTCCCGATGGCGCGCTGGTCGTCGTTAGCCGCGATCTGCAACACTATCTGCCGGCTGACGGGATCGCTCCGACCATGCAGGCCGCGCTCGACGACTGGGACACCGTCGAACCCAGGCTGCGTGACCTCTCCGAGAAGGTCGAGACGGACCCGTCGCGGCTCCCCTTCGACCCAGTGGAGGCAATGGCGCCGCTGCCGCGCGCCTATCAGTGGGCCGATGGCAGCGCCTATGTGAACCACGTCGAACTGGTCCGCAAGGCGCGGGGCGCAGGCATGCCCGAGACGTTCTGGACCGACCCGCTGATCTATCAGGGCGCGGCCGACTGCAATCTGGGACCGCGCGAGCCGATCCGCATCGCCGACGAGAAGCTGGGCTGCGATTTCGAGGGCGAGATCGCCGTCGTCGTCGGCCCGGTGCCGGCGGGCGCCGACGAGGCGGCGGCGCGCGACAGCATCCGGCTGATCATGCTGGTCAACGATGTGACGCTGCGCAACCTCGTCCCCGGTGAACTCGCCAAGGGGTTCGGCTTCTTCCAGTCGAAACCGCAGACCGCCTTCTCGCCGGTCGCCGTGACGCCGGACGAACTGGGCGAGGCCTGGGACGGCGAGCGCGTTCACCTGCCGCTGCTGATCGCCCGTGGAGACGAGGCCTTCGGCCGTCCGGAAGCCGGCAGCGACATGGTGTTCTCCTTCGCGCGCCTCATCGCCCATGTGGCGCAGACCCGTCCCATCGGAGCCGGCGGTGTCATCGGGTCGGGGACGATTTCCAACGCCGATCCCGCCGTCGGCTCCGCCTGCATCGCCGAGCGGCGCGCCCGCGAGATGATCGCCGACGGGGAGCCGAAGACGCCGTTCCTCGCCGATGGCGAGCGCGTGCGCATCGAGATGCTGTCCGCCGACGGCGCCTCCATCTTCGGCGCGATCGAGCAGCAAGTGCGGCTGGGCTAGGGACCGGGTGTGCCGAAGCTGCGGGCTTTCTGGGCAGGGGTTTTCATGTGTATACTGCCTCCGGGCGTCCTCCGGGACGCCTTCTGGGAGGAATGACGATGCAGCTCATCAGGAGCGACGCCATGGATCATGGCGCGCCGGCTCACAGCGATGCGGTTTGCGCCCTGATCGGAGCCATCGGCCGCGATGGCTTCATCGGGCAGCTTCTGGCCTCCAGCCAGACCGTGGCGCCCATCGACTTCGTATCGATGTTCCTCTACCCGTCGAAGGAACGGCCGGTCTTTCTCGGCACGGCCAGCGGGCTCGGCCAGCGCTTCGCCAACACTGCCGCCGACCACTATCAGAGTCACTATTATCGCGAGGACCCCAATATCGGGGTCATGTTCGACGGCGGTGGATGCGACGGGACGGTGTTCACCTATCTCACGCGTGACGACATCCCGACCGCCAGCTACCGGACCTGGTGCTATGACCGCGCGCAGATCGCCGACCGCCTGTCGCTGGTCAGCCGCACCGAGCAGGGGATGCCGTTCTCCGTCAGCTTCTACTCGGGAAGGCCGCGCGGCGTCCTGCCGGAGACCAACCGGCGCGCCCTGATGGGATTCCTGCCCTATGTGCGCGCCCTCTCGCTGCGCCATCTGGACCTGTGGTCCGGCACGATGGATCTCGCCACGGCGCGAACCCGCATCGCACAGCGCTTCCCGGCGCTTTCGCCGCGCGAGACGGATGTGGCGGCGGGCGTGGTCGCGGGCCTCACGGCGCAGGAAACGGCCGAATGGCTGGGCATCGCCGCAACCAGCGTCATCACCCACCGCAAGCGCGCCTATGAGCGGCTGGGCATCGCCAACCAGCGCGAGCTGATCCAGGTCTTCTACGCCTCCTGAGCGGCTGTCGGGCGCGGTTTGCGCCGCCCGAGAATCTCGAACAGCACCGGCCGCATCCAGCGAACGGCGGGGTCGCGGTGAAAGCGCTCGTGCCAGGCGAGCGCCACGTCGAAGCGCGGCGTGGCGAGCGGCACGGTGACCTTCGCCAGGTTGAACTCCTCGGCGAGATAATCGGCCAGATTGGCAGGGATGGTGGCCACCGTGTCGGTGCGCTTGACGGCCATCGCTGCCGCGACGAAACCCGAGACGCGCAGGGCGATGCGGTCGGCGGGCAGGGCCGTCTCGAGCAGTTTCTCCACCTCGCCGTGCACATGCCCCGTGTCGCGCGCCATAACCAGCACATGCCGGGCCGCGCGGTAGGCCGCCTGGTCCGGAGCTTTCCGCGTGAACGGATGGCTGCGCCGCACCAGACCGCGATATCCCTCGACGAAGAGCTTGCGCCGCCGGATGCCGCTGACCAGCTCCGGAAACGCGCCGATGGCCATGTCCACGTCGCCGCTTTCGAGCCGCGGCAGGAGCTGGCGGCGGTCGAGCGAGACCATGCGGATGCCCACATGCGGGGCTTCATGTTGAAGCCGCTCCATCAGGGGCGGCGCGAGCCGCAGGGCGCCGACATCGCTGATGAAGAAGCTGAAGACGCGCCGGCTGGTCATCGGATCGAACGGCGCGGAGCGGCGGTCCAGGCTGGCGGAGGCGAGCAGGATGCGGCGGATCGGTTCGGCCAGCTCCAGCGCGCGCGCCGTCGGCTCCATCGTCTGTCCGACGCGGACGAAAAGCGGGTCGTCGAAATCCACCCGAAGGCGCGCCAGGATCTTGCTCAGGACGGGCTGCGAGGTGTCGAGCACGTTGGCGGCCGCGGTCAGCGACCGTTCCGTGAACAGGACGTCCAGCACCCGCAGGTGCCGCAGGCTGATATCCTTCTCCATGCCGTATGGATATAGCCTGAATGTCCCATATGGCATAGTCTGTTTTGAACACGTGACCTAGTCTCTCCCCAGGCATTGCGGGCGTTTTCGCCACGGCAGTGAAGGGAGAGGACCATGCGGCTATATTCCAATCGCGACCGGCCGAACCATCTGGGTCCGCTGGCGCTGGAGCGTCTGGCACGGGTGGACGATGTCGTCGCGCAGCCGGCCCGCCAGCCGGAGGACGGGTTTGCGGCGTCGGAAGATTCCCTTCTCGGCGATGTCGAGGAATATGCGCGGCTTTTCACGCGTTTTCTGGACGGACCCGTTGCGCCGCTCGGCGACGCCATCCCCGACGATCCGGCGCGGCGTGCGGAGAACCTGAAGGCTTCGGCCTATTTCCTCGACGCTTCGATGGTCGGCATCTGCCGGCTCGATCCGGACGACCGGGCCGGGGACTGCGACCCGTCGCACACCCACGCGCTGGTCTTTGCCGTCCAGTTCGGCCGCGAGCCCGAGGCGGGGGAGGCCGGCGCCGAATGGATCCGGGGGACCAATGCGGCGCGGACGGACATGCGCTGCGCCGAGATCGCGGCAATCCTGTCGGGCTATGTGCGCTGGATGGGGTTTCCGGCGCGCGGGCATTTTTCCGGCGATGCGCAGGTCGATCTTGCCCGTCTGGCGGTGCGGGCGGGGCTTGCGCGCGTGGTGGACGGTGTGCTTGTCGCCCCGTTCCTCAGGCGCGGCTTCCGCCTTGGCGTCGTGACCACCGGCTACGCGCTCGCCGCCGACCGGCCGCTGGCCCCGGAGGGCGATCTCGGCGAGACCGCGCCGGAGGTGATGCTCGGCATCGACGGGACGCGCCCCGGCTGGGAGGACGCGGAAGAGGAGAAGCGGCCGCTGCATATGGGGCGCTATCCCATGGAGACGATCCGCCGGGTCGATGAACCGACGACGCTGGTGGTGCGGCAGGAAATCCAGCGGGTCGCCAAGCGCGGCGATTTCTTCAAGCGCGCCGAAGCCGGCGATCTCGGAGAAAAGGCGAAGCAGGAGAAGAAGCGTTTCCCCATGAAGCACCCTCTGGCGCTCGGCATGCAGCCGCTGATCCAGAACATGGTGCCGCTTCAGGGGACGCGTGAAAAACTCGCGCCGACCGGCAAGGGCGGCGATCTTTCCGATCCGGGGCGCAATGCCGAGGCGATCAAGGCGCTCGGCTACTATCTCGGGGCGGATTTCGTCGGCATCTGCCGCGCCGAGCCGTGGATGTACTACGCCAGCGATGAGGTCGAGG
Source organism: Nitratireductor pacificus pht-3B (assembly GCF_000300335.1). Classification (GTDB taxonomy): domain Bacteria; phylum Pseudomonadota; class Alphaproteobacteria; order Rhizobiales; family Rhizobiaceae; genus Nitratireductor; species Nitratireductor pacificus. Next base: position 39,060 of record NZ_AMRM01000016.1, read on the forward strand.
GCAAACCCATCGAGGCCTATCACGATTATGCCGTCGTCATGCTCATCGACCAGGGCTACGAGACGATGGAGGGCGCGTCCGGCGACGACTGGATCTCCGCCTCGCAGTCGATGCGCGCCTATATGCGGGGCGCCGAGATCGCCGGGGTGATGGCCGCCCATTGCCGCAGGATGGGCTATTCGGCCCGCTCCCATTCCAACGCCCATTCCGAGGTGATCCACAATCCGGCGATCCTGATGGCCGGCCTCGGCGAGGTGTCGCGCATCGGCGACACGCTGCTGAACCCGTTCATCGGGCCGCGCTCGAAGTCCATCGTCTTCACCACCGACCTGCCGATGAGCGTCGACCGGCCGATCGATTTCGGCTTGCAGGATTTCTGCAACCAGTGCCGGAAATGCGCCCGCGAATGCCCGTGCAACGCCATCTCTTTCGGCGACAAGGTGATGTTCAACGGCTACGAGATCTGGAAGGCCGACGTCGAGAAATGCACGAAGTACCGCGTCACCCAGATGAAGGGATCGGCCTGCGGGCGCTGCATGAAAATGTGCCCGTGGAACCGCGAGGACACGGTCGAGGGGCGACGACTTGCCGAACTGTCGATCAAGGTGCCGGAGGCCCGCGCGGCGATCATCGCCATGGACGATGCGCTGCAGAACGGCAAGCGCAACCTGATCAAGCGCTGGTGGTTCGATCTGGAGGTCATCGACGGGGTCGCCGGCGCGCCGCGCATGGGCACCAATGAACGCGACCTCAGTCCCGACCGCGGCGACAAGATCGGGGCCAACCAGAAGCTCGCCATGTATCCGCCGCGCCTCCAGCCGCCGCCGGGCACGACCCTCGACGCGGTGCTGCCGGTCGATCGCAGCGGCGGGTTGGCCGAATACGCCGCCGCTGAAACGCCGGCCGCCGCCCGGGCGCGGCTCAAGTCCAGCGCAGGCTGAGCGGACACCGAAGGGGAGTTTTCGCATGAATGACGACATCATCGAGACGGATGCGCTTATCATCGGCGCCGGGCCTGTCGGCCTCTTCGCCGTGTTCGAGCTTGGCCTGCTCGATCTGAAATGCCATCTGGTCGATGTGCTCGACAAGGCTGGCGGACAGTGCATCGAGTTCTATCCGGAGAAGCCGATCTACGACATACCGGGCCTGCCCGAATGCACCGGCCAGAGCCTGATCGACAATCTGCAGCGGCAGATCCTGCCGTTCGAGCCGGTGTTTCACCTCGGCCAGCTCGTCTCGGCGCTGGCGCGCAGGCCCGACGGGCGCTGGGACGTGACGACCGATGCCGGCACGCGCTTCAACGCCGGGGTGGTGGTCATCGCCGCCGGCTCCGGATGCTTCACGCCGCGCCGCCCGCCCATCGCGGACATCGAGGCGTTCGAGGGCCGCAGCGTGTTCTATGCCGTGCGCAGCATCGAGGCGATGCGCGGCCGCAGGCTGGTGATCTCGGGCGGCGGGGATTCGGCGCTCGACTGGACGCTGAACCTCGCCGGCGTCGCCGAGCGGGTGACGCTCGTCCACCGGCGCGACCAGTTCCGCGCAGCACCCGATTCCGTGCGCAGGATGCAGGAACTGGCGGCGGCGGGAGAGATCGACTTCGTGCTTGGCGAATGCCGGGGGCTGGAGGGCGCGGACGGAAACCTGTCCCGCGTGCGGATCGCGGCGAATGACGGCGGCGAGATCGCCGTTCCCGCAGACCGCTTCCTGCCGTTCTTCGGGCTGACGATGAAGCTCGGGCCGATCGCCGACTGGGGTCTCAATCTCGACGAGAACCGCATCGCCGTCGACACCGAGGCCTTCGAGACCAGCGTGCCGGGCATCTTCTCCATCGGCGACATCAACACCTATCCCGGCAAGCTGAAGCTCATCCTTTCGGGTTTCCACGAGGCGGCCCTGATGGCGCAAAAGGCGTTTCGCATCCTGCGACCCGAGAAGCGGCTCCTGTTCCAGTACACCACCACCTCAACCCAACTGCAGAAGAAGCTGAAAACGGCATGAAGATCCTGGTGACCGACTTCGACAATGTGGTTCACGAAGTGCCCGCCGAGGCCGACTGGCCGATCATGGAGGCGATCCGCGGCGCCGGCCTGCCGATCAAGGCGGAGTGCGGCGGCTGCTGCCTCTGCGCAACCTGCCACGTTTATGTGGACGAAAGCTGGGCCGGCAGGGTGCAGGCCATGGAGGACGAGGAGGAAATGATGCTCGGGGAGGCGCCGGAGGTCAGGCCCGGTTCAAGGCTTTCCTGCCAGATCCGCATGACCCCGGAGCTGGACGGCCTGATGCTGTCACTCGCCCCGGTCTACTGAGGCGCTGCCATGACCCACGTCGTTACAGAAGCCTGCATCGGCTGCCGCTTCACCGATTGCGTCTCGGTCTGCCCGGTCGACTGTTTCCATGCGGGCGACAATTTCCTCGTCATCAACCCGAATGGCTGCATCGATTGCGGCGTGTGCATTCCCGAGTGCCCGGAAGAGGCGATCCATCCCGATACGATGCTGCCGGAAGGGCAGGAGCATTTCCTCGACCTCAACCGCGTGCTGGCGGAGAAATGGCCCGTGATCCTGGAAGCGGAACCGCATCCCGCCGACGCCGCCGAGCACAGGGGCAAGGCCGGCAAGCTCGAAATGCTGCGCATGTGAGAGCGCCGGCCGGGTGTCTCGCGGTGCGGTCGCCGACTGCCGTTTGGCAATCGGGCTTGCTATTTATAGTGACGTCTCTTCACCCCCCTCTGGCCTGCCGGCCATCTCCCCCTCAAGGGGGGGGAGATCAGCTCTCATCAATGTTGAAGATTGGCGAAATCCTCCGTGACATCCAATCTCCCCCCTTGAGGGGGAGATGGCCGGTAGGCCAGAGGGGGGGCGACGGAGCGGCAATGCAGAGAATTCCGCCCCTTATCTGCTCCAACTCACTCTTTCGGCAGCCGAACCGTTAGCGCCGGGTTGTGCGGGAAGAAGTTGTAGGGTTTCAGCGTGATGCCCTTCCACATGGTCGACATCACCGGCCAGTCCTCCATCTGCGGCACATGGTGGAAGCCCATCGTGTACCAGGTCACGATGTCCGTGTTGCCGATGTTGCGGTCCTGCTTCACCCATTCGGCCAGCGTGTCGGAGCCGTCGCTCTGGAAGGCGTATTCGCCGCCCGCATAGCGCTCGGCCGCCCGATAGGGGGTGTTCCAGAACGTGTAGTCGATATAGGCGTTGCGCTTGGCGGGCGGGTCGTTCTCCGTGTCCAGCGGGCTGTAGGCGACGCTGTTCTGCGGCATGATCATGTAGCCCGGCGCGTGGCCGACACCGACTTTACGGTTCATGTTCATCACATGGTACATGGCGGGTGTCGCCGGGTTGACGCGGTAGCGCGCGGCCAACTCCGTCATCGGCATTTCGGATTTCGTCACCCACAGCGAGCGGCGCGGTAGGTCGTCGGCCACCTCGCCCTTCACAAGCCCGGTGCGCATGAAGACATTGTCCTGGCCGTCGATGTCGAAATCGAGCCGGAAGTTGAAGAAATGGTCGTGGTTCGGCGCGACGAGATTGGGCATGATCAGCGTGCCGTAGCGCGTTTCCTGTTCCGCCGTCGCGTCGGCCATCGAGGTGGAGGCCGCGCCCTTCACCGCGTCGAGGCCGGTGGCGCCGACCATCACGCGGATGCGGCCGTTCTGTTCGAACACATAGTCGATCAGATAGTCGTAATTGCCGACCTGCGAGGCGGAGCGGACAACCAGTTCGTTGGCGGGGCGTCCCTCGGCCGGCACCGACTGCTCCTCGCTCTGGGCGAAGATCTCGTAGTGCCGCCAGACCGGATCGCCGATGTTGCGCTCGAAGACGCACAGCGCGTTCGGGATCTCGACGGGATTGCCCAGATCGTCATGCACGGTCGCCGGCAGGAAGCGGGCATAGGCGGGGCAGTCGACGCCGGCGCGCAGCGGGCTCAGGAAGATGCCGAAGCCGTATTCGCCGCTGTCCATATAGGTGCGCCAGTACCAGCCCTGGTCGGGATCCATATAGGGCACGAACACTTCCGACAGATGCGCCTGGTAGAGAACCGAGCGCCAGTCGCTGCCGTCATTCGCGTCGATGTTCGACAGGACGACGCCGGGCCGCTTGTCGACGCGCCAGCGGAAACGCCACATATCCCATTCGATGACGCTGCCGTCGATGCTGAAGTTGGCGTCGCCCTCCTGCGCGAGCAGCGCCGGATTGCTCTCAGGGCGCAATGCGCCGGTGCGCGCCTCGATCTCCTCTTCCATATAGCCCCAGGCGTCCTGCGGCACAGGCAGCACGCCGGTGTCGATCACCTCGACCACCGTCTTGCCGGCGAGGTCGACCACCGCGTAAAGGCCCTCGATGGGCTTGGCGTAGAAATTGGAGCCGGTCGGATTGACGTAGCAGGGCACCTTCATCAGCCGCTGGCCGGCCTCGGCTTCCGCGTTGAATGAGCCTGCGGTAAGCGGGAGACAGAAGACGTCGGTGGGGCCGAGGTCGCGCTTCTTCAGGGCGGCGACGAAGTCGGCGTCGGACAGGGCAAGGTCCATCGCGCCGATGAATTCCTCCAGCAGCACCATGGACTGGCCGCCGATGTCGCCGATCGTGCCGATCGCGCCGGTCGCCAGATCCACTCCGGCCTTGTAGGCCTTGTCGCCGGAAATGACATGGACGGTGGCGACGCGCGGACCCGTGTCGCCCTCCTTCCAGGCAAGGACATCTGCCTTCTCGGGTTCCTTCAGCTCGATCAGCGGAAAGCGCGCCTCGTCGGCGATCCGCTCGTCCGCCTTCATGATGGACACGACCTGGCCGATCTCGTCCTTCGTCAGGCCGTCCAGCGGGTGGGCGTTCGCGCCGTAGCATAAGGCCAGCACGGCCACGCCGGCGCAGGCGGCGGTTAAGTGTCGTTTCATCGTCTCTCCTCCTCCTCGATCCTGTTCATCACATGATGATGGTCTGTCCGACCGTGTTTTCCATCAGCCCCGCCTCGGCGAACTGCACCCCGACGCCCGACTGCTTGATGCCGCCGAAGGGTGCGTTGGGCTGGATCATGCCGTGCTTGTTGATCCAGGCCGTGCCGCATTCGAGCCTGAGCGCCAGCTCCCTGGCGCGCGCCGTGTCGCGCGACCAGATCGAACCGCCGAGGCCGTTCGGGTTGTCGTTGGCGCGGGCGATCACGGCATCAATGTCGGTGTAGCGGATCACCGGCAGGGCCGGGCCGAACTGCTCCTCGTCCACCAGCCGCATGCCGTGCTCGGCGTCGGCGACGATGGTCGCCGGGTAGAAATAACCCGCGCCTCCGGCGGGCGCGCCGCCGGTGAGGGCGCGCGCGCCCTTCGCCTTCGCCTCCTCGACCAGCGTCTTCACGCGCTCGAACTGCATTTCGTTCTGCATCGGGCCAAGTGCGACGCCCTCCTGCCGGCCATCGCCCATCGGCATGGCGGCGGCAAGTGCTGCAAGCGCCTCGCAGACGGCGTCGTATATGCTGTCATGCACATAGAGCCGCTTGATGCAGGCGCAGGTCTGGCCATTGTTGATGAAGGCGCCCCAGAACAGGCCCTCGGCGATGGCCTGTGGATCAACATCCGGCAGGACGATCGCCGCGTCGTTGCCGCCCAGCTCCAGCGTCAGGCGCTTCACCGTTTCGGCGGCCGAGGCCATGATCTTGCGGCCGGTGCCGGTCGAGCCGGTGAACACCATCTTGTCGATGCCCGGATGCGCCGACATGGCTGCGCCGATCCCGTTGTCGCCGCAGACGATGTTGACCACGCCGGCGGGCAGCACCTCGTTGATCAGCTCGACGAAGCGGATGGTGCTGAGCGGCGTGTTCGGTGACGGCTTGATGACCACGCAATTGCCGGTGCGGACGGCGGGGATGATATGCCAGGCGGCGATCAGGACCGGGAAGTTCCACGGCGTGATCGAGCCGACGACGCCGATCGGCTTGCGGTGCACCTCGACGCGACCCTCATTGTCGTCCTGCAGCACCGCCATCGGCAGGTCGATGGAGGCGGTGTGGCGGGTCCAGGCGGCGGCGCCGCCGATCTCCCATTGCGAGCCGAGGCCGCCGAGCGGCTTGCCCTGCTCGGCGGTGAGCAGCGGCGCGAGCCCGGCGATGTTCGCCTCGAGCACGTCGGCGATCCTGTTGCAGGCGGCCTTGCGCTCGGCGTCGGGGGTGGCCGCCCAGCCGGGAAAGGCTGCGCGCGCGGCGGCGACCGCCGCGTCGAGGTCCTCCGCGGTGCCGAGCGGCATCTGGCCGACCAGCGCGCCGCTTGCCGGGTCATGCACCGGCAGGCTCTGTGCGGCGGCCACGCTGCGGCCGTCGATGATGTTGCGGAATGGCTTCGCGTCCTGCGTCATCGTGTTCCTCCTCCCGATGCGGCTGCCTGCCGGCAGCATCGATCGGCGATAGTGGAGGGGCCGGCGATGCTCCGTCTTGGACTATTGCGTCAGGCTCTTGGGCGAAGGCGACACCATATGGAGCCTGTACTCGCCGGGAGAAGCGTTGAAGCGGGCGCGGAACTGCCGGTTGAAGTAGGACAGGTCGTTGAAGCCCGCGTCGAAGGCGATGGTCGAGATGCGCTCGCCCACGGTCGCTTCCTGACCGTGGAGCCGTTGGCGCACATAGTCGAGCCGCGCACCGATCAGGCATTCCGAAAGCGAGGACCCTTCCGCCTGGAAACGGCGCTGGAGCGCCCGCAGGCCGACCCCCATCGCCTCGGCCACGGCGGCCGGCGTGCAGTCTGGATCGCGGAAACGCTGGCCGATATAGGCGCGGGTCCTGGCCACCAGAAGGTCGCTGCTGGTCGCCGCGGAGGGCAGTTCGCCGTCCTCGAGGCTGCACAGATAGGCGCCCATGAGGTTGAAGAAGGCTTCGCTGACGAAATGCTGCTGCGGAACGGCGCCTTCGGCCTCCAGAACGCGGTCGATGGTGGCGCGCATCGCCAGGCCGATGGCCGAGGCGCCGGGGATCGAACAGCCTCCCAGCGCGCAGGTGCCGAACCGGTGGGCGAAATCGGCGCGGTTCAAATGCACCGAATACTGCACGCTGCCGCTGGCGCCATAGACGAAATGCGACGGATAGGCGGAATCGATCATCATGAAATCGCCGGGCGCCAGGCGGATCTCCGCGTCGCCCTGGCGCATCACCGAATGGCCAGCCTTCTGCAGGACGAGGAACAGGTGCTCCGCCGAATCCTGCCGGATGCAGCGCCAGTCGCGATCGATCTCTGCGGCGCTGTTCTCCACGACCGCGACCGACAGCGCCTGCCGCCGGTTGAGCGTGATGATGCCGCGCATGTCCCGGCCGCCCCGTGGCGGCAGAACCTGAAAGTTCCCGCAAACGTCGCGCACGCCGGCCTGAAACGCCTCCAGCGACACAAGACTGCTCGTCTCGTGAAACGGCATCGGCTTCCTCCCCTGCCGTGTCGCCCCTTGGGACACCTCCTCAACGGGCAGATAAAGCAGCGTATTCAGCTTTTGGCGTGGCGGCAAGTTGCGGCGGGAGACGCGGTCGGCGCCTGCCGGTTCTGTCTCATCCCGGAGGAGAGCTGCCCTTTCGCCCGGCCGGGTGCCCGCCCGCTTCCACGCAGTTCTCAATGAACAGTGCCGCCGCACGGTCCTGCCCGGCGCGCTGCGAGACGATGCCGATTTCGCGGACGATCTCCTGCCCGGCGAGCGGCAGGCAGCGCACCTGTCCCATCTCGTTTCGATAGGCCTCGGCGTCCGGCACGATGGCGACGCCCATGCCCTCGACCACCATGCGCAGAAGCGTAGGGATGTCGTCGACCTCCACCCAGTCGCGGACGGCGGTTCCGCTGCGCTCGAGCAGCCGGTCCACGAGACGCCCGCCGAAGGAGACGCGATTGTAGCGAAGGAACGGATTGCCGGCCGCGATCGCGCGCCAGTCGTCGCCCTGCATCTGCGGCGGCATCGCCAGCACGAAGGGTTCGCGCACCAGGGGCGTCCATTTCAGGTGGCGCGGCAGCCCGAAATCGGGATGGATGATGATCGCCAGATCCAGTTCGCCCGTGTCCACGCGGTCGAGAAGCTCGAGCGACGTGCCCGGAGCGAGCTGCACCCGGTAACCGGGCCGCGCCTCATGAAACGGCACCAGCGCGCGCAGGGCGATGGTCGGCTGCGCGGATGCGATGGAACCGGCCCGCAGGATGCCGCCCGGTTCCGCGTCGTCCGTCGGCGCGCCCAGCGCATCGACCATCGCGAGGATGTCGTGGGCGCGGCCGAGAATGCGCTGCCCCGCCTCGTTGAGCTCGGCGGACCGGCCGGTGCGGACGAACAGCGGGAACCCCAGTTTCCGCTCCAGACGGCGCATGTGGCCGCTCACCGCCGACTGCGTCAGGCCGATGCGGTCGGCCGCTGCAGCGAAGGTTCCGTAGCGCGCGATCGCCGCAAGGGTCTTCAGCTCGGGGATCATGCGATTCATCATTTTCTGCGTTGCTAAGAACGATAACATATCGTTTTTCGTGCATCTTGAAAGCCGCTATACCAGCGTCAGTTCTGTTTCGGAGACACCCATGACTGACAAAGCCATCCGCCCGTTTCACCTGGCCTTTCCCGTCGACGACCTGGAAGCCGCCCGTTCCTTCTACAAGGGGCTGCTCGGGTGCGGCGAGGGGCGCAGTTCGCCCGACTGGGTCGATTTCGATTTCCACGGCCACCAGATCGTCGCGCATCTGGCGCCCGACGCGTGCGGCAAGGCAGCGACCAACGCGGTCGACGGCCACGGCGTGCCGGTCCGTCATTTCGGTCTGGTGATGGAGATGGACGAGTGGAAGGAAACCGCCGAACGCCTGAAGGCGGCGGGCGTCCAGTTCGTCATCGAACCCTATATCCGCTTCGAGGGCCGGCCGGGCGAGCAGGCGACCATGTTCTTCAGCGATCCGGCCGGCAACGCCGTCGAATTGAAGGCGTTCAAAAATCTCGACCAGCTGTTCGCCAAGTAGGCGCAGATCAAAGCATCAGGCTGCCGACGCTGGCGCCGCCGCAGACGAACAGCGTCTGGCCGGTGACGAAGCTTGATTTCGGGTCGGCGAAGAACATGAAGGCGTTGGTCACATCCTCGACCACGCCCAGCCTGCCGACGGGGATGCGGGTCGCAAGATCCGCTTCCTGCTCGCTGCCCTTCGGAATGATGCCCCAGAAATTGTCGGTCAGGATCGGCCCGGGCGCGACCACGTTGACGGTGATCTGGTGCGGGGCGAGTTCCAGCGCCCAGGTGCGCGCCATACCCATCATGCCGGCTTTCGAGGCGCCGTAGGCCGTCCGCGTCTTGGCGCCGAGTGCGGCGCGCGAGCCGTTGAACAGCACACGGCCGAAATGGCGCTCCTTCATGGCGGGCAGGAACGCCTGCAAGAGGGACAGCGCCGAGCCGAGATGAAGCTGCGCCAGCCCGGTGATGTCCTCCGGTTTCGCCTCCTCGATCAGGTTGGGCCAGATCAGCCCGGCATTCTGCACGAAATGCGTCACCTGGTGCTCCGCGGCGATCTCCGCCGCCGCCTGCCTCACCGCGTCCGCGTCGAGCAGGTCGGCCTCGACTGAGCTCAGCCGGTCATGGGTGAACTCCGGCGCGCGCCGGGCGACCGAGACGACGCGATAGCCTTCCGCCAGCATGCGCTGTGCCAGGTCCGCGCCGATCCCCTTGTTGCCGCCGGTGATGACGGCCGTCAATTCCATGTCCATCATTGCGCATCCTTGTTCGGCAAGCCTTGGTTGGGAACCAGGGCGATCACGCGCAGCGGACTGCCCGTCCCGTTCCTGATCTTCAGCGGCGTGGCGATCAGCATCGCGCCCGTCGCCGGCAGGCGGTCCAGGTTGTTGAGGCATTGCAGGCCATAGCGTCCCGCGCCGTGCAGGAAGAAATGCGCCGGGTAGGGCGGCGTGTAATGCGCGCCCTGGCCGGCGTCGGTGCCGACCGTCTCCGTGCCGAAGCCGCGAATGCCGCGTTCATCGACCAGCAGGCGCATCGCCTCCGGCGTCGGGCCGGGCGAATGCGCGCCGTCGTCGCGCATGTTGAGATAGGCTGCACCCCGCCGCTTCGACCAGTCGGTGCGCATCAGCACCCAGCTTCCCTCCGGGATGCGGCCGTTCTCCGCCTCCCATGCGGCGATCACCTCCGGCGTCAGCTCGAAATCCTCGTTTGCCTTGGCGCCTTGCGAACAGTCGATCACGCAGACGGGGCCGATGAAGCGTTCGGCCGGGATTTCATCGACGCTGCCGTTCGGCACGTCGCGGCCGGAGACCCAGTGCGAGGGTGCGTCGAAATGGGTTCCCGTGTGCTCGCCGCAGGTGAAGTTGTGCCATTTCCATGCCGGACCGCGATGATCGTAGGCGGAAATCTCCTCCATGCGGAAGCGGGCGCACTGGCCGAATTCCGGCGGCAGGACGATGACGGGGAAATCCGGGTCGAGCGTGTGCGTCAGGTCGACTACCTCGACCGCGCCGGAGACGAGCGCCAGCGCGAGGTCGCCCAGAAGGGCGGCGGGATTGGATGCCTGGACGCTCATGCGGCGCCTCCGTCGGTTTCGCTCATTTCGCGTTCGAGGATCTTCGGGCCGGCGCGCCAGCGGTCGATCAGATCCTGCGCCACGTCGCCGACGAAGACGTCTTCCAGCCCGTCCTTCAGCCCGGCGACCACCGCCTTCGCCAGCGCCTGCGGCGCCACCTTGGGCGGGGGCAGGGGCTGGTGCCAGTCGTCGTCGGTCGGGCCGGCATAGACGTTCATCACCCGCACCCCGCCCGGCCGCATCTCGGCGCGCAGGCATTGCGTGAGCGAATAGGCGGCGGCGCTCGATGCCGAGAACGCGCCCAGCGCCGGCAGGTTGGAGTAGGCATAGACCGACAGGATGTTGACCCAGGCGGCGGCGCTGTTCTGACCGTCGGCGCCGCGTCCGAGCATGGCCGGGCCGAAGGCCTGCGCCAGCCGCATCAGGCCGAGATAGTTCACCTCCATCTCGTCGCGGGCGAACACCGTGTCGCCGCGCGCCAGGATGCCGCCGGGGCGCATGAAGCGGGCGTTGTTGACGAGAATGTCCGTCTTGCCGCCGATTTCGGCTGCAAGCTCGGCGACGGAGGACGTGTCCGTCACGTCGAGCGGCAGGAGCTGGACGCCGGGGATTGCCGCGAGTTCGTCCCGGTGCGGGTAGGGCCGCCAGCCCTCCGCCTCGCCGACGAAGATGATCGAGGCTTCGGCCTTGGCGAAGGCCTGCGCCAGCGCCAGAGCGTTGCCGCTGCGCGCGTCGGTGATCAGCACGCGGCGGAATTTCGGATTGGCGGTCATCTCGCGCAGTTGCGGATCGTCTTCCATGTTCTGCGTCCTCTCGGCGGGGAGCGCGAACAGCACGCCCTGTCCCGATTTGTCGAGCCTGTTGCTGATGCGCACCGCGCCGCCCCGCGCCACGTCGCCATGCACATGGCAGATGATCGACGGGCCGGCCTCGAGCCGGACCGTGCCGACGCGCCAGGGCGTGCGCTCGCGGAAATAGGTGCTGGTGCTGGTGCGCACGGTCGTCTCGGCGATCAGCCTGCCCTCCGGCGCGATGTCCTTCCACGGCAGATCGACCGAAAGGCATGTGCCGCAGGCGTCGCGCGGCGGGTACTGCACCGTGCCGCATTTGGCGCAGACCTGCAGCATGAAGCGGCCTTCGGCGGCGGCGGCCGTCAGGCCGAGCGCGGCGCGGCTGCGCGCGCCCGATGGCAGGGTCTGGACGCGGGTGCGTTGTTGCGGGTCCTTCTTCGGCGGCGGCGCGATGGGCGTTGTCATGCGGCCGCTCCCGAGATGATGGCCGCGTTGGAGCAGACGCCGCGGTCGAAATTGATGACGCCGAAGCCGGAGACCAGCGCCGTGCGGGCATTCTTTACCTGGGTCGGGCCGGCGCCGCCGGTCACCTGGCGGATCGCCTCGACCAGCCCGATATACCCGCCGGCAGCACCCGCCTGGCCGGCCGAAAGCTGGCCGCCAGAGGTGTTGTGCGGAAAGTCTCCGGCGATCGTCAGGTCGTGCGCGCGGACGAAGGCCGGGCCTTCGCCCTTGCCGCAGAAGCCCAGATCCTCCATCTGCATCATCGAGATGACGGGATAATCGTCATAGGTCTGCAAGAGGTTGATGTCGTCGGGCTTTGCGTCGGCCATGGCGTAGAGCTCGTCCACGTCCATCGCCCAGCCGCCGCGCATCTGGATCGGGTCCTCCGGAAAGGCGTTGTGGCGCTCGATGGTCGAGCGGATATACGCGCAAGGCAGGCCGGCGGCGCGGGCGTCTTCCTCGCGCATCACGAGAAAGGCCTCCGCCCCGCCCACCGGCATGACGCAGTCGAACAGCGCGATCGGATCGGAGATCATGCGCGCGCCGAGATAGTGTTCCATCGTCAGCGGCGTCTTCATCACCGCATGCGGGTTCTTCAGCGCGTTGTCGCGCTGGGCGACGCAGATGCGGCCGAAATCCTCGCGCGTCGCGCCATAGGCCGTCATGTAGTGATCGGTCAAAAGCGCGAAGCAGGCATTGGGCCCGCCGGCGCCATAGGGATAGGACGCATCCTGCGCGAAGCGGCTGAAGCTCGACAGCATGCGGCGGAAACTGTCCACCTGGTTGGTGTCGCCGGCGACGCAGGCCACGATGTCCGCATCGCCCGCCTGCACGGCGCGGGCCGCACGCCGCAGCGCCGCCACGCCGCTTGCCCCGCCCATCGGGATATGGTCGAGCCAGCGCGGCGTCAGCCCCAGATGCTGGGTCAGGCCGACCGCCGTGTCGGGAAACAGCGAGAAGCTGGCGACGGAAAAGCCGTCGACATCGCGCGGGGAGAGGCCCGCCGCCTGGAGCGACTGCCGCAGCGCGCGGGCGATCCACCAATGGGCGGTCTCCTTCGAGAAGCGCTGATAGGGAACGGTCGCCGGCGCCGCCAGCACGACGCCGTCATAGCTCTTGCGGGCAATGGAGCGTCCCGCCACTAGGCCGCCCGCCTTTTCTTCATCGCGCGCGTGTCGGTGGTCGCCGGATCGTCGAGCAGCCGCGTCACCAGCGCCTTCAGTTCGCTGCGCTGGATCTTTTGCGTCGAGGTCAGCGGGAGCGCATCGACGAAGGCGATGTAGCCCGGCACCTTGTAGTAGGCGACGCGCTCCAGGCACCATTCGGCGATGGCGCGGGCGCGTGCCTCGTTGCGCTCGCCGTCCACGACCAGGCAGGCGAACACCTCGTCGCCGCGCAGCTCGTCGGGGGCAGCCGCCACGGCCGCAGCCCTGATCTCGGGATGCTGCATGAGGAAGGATTCAACCTCGACGGCGGCAATGTTCTCGCCCGAGCGGCGGATGACGTTCTTCTTGCGGTCGACGAAAAAGAAATCGCCGTCGGCATCGCGCATGACGATGTCGCCGGTGTGGAACCAGCCGCCTTCCCAGGCCTCGGCGGTCGCCTCCGGGTTGGCGTAATATTCGGAGAAGAAGCCGAAGCGGGGATCCTCGCCCGCATGCCGCACCAGAAGCTCGCCGGGTTCTCCGGCCGCCGCCTCGCTTCCGTCGTCGGCGACGACCCGCGCCTCGATGTCCGGTCCCGGCTGGCCGAGGCAGTTGGTGCCGCGCTTGCGCGGCTCGTGGTTGGCGACGATCACCGCGCCGGCGCCGGTCTCGGTCATCGCCCAGCCCTCGACCAGCGGAATGCCGAAGCGTTCCTCGAAGGGGCCGTGCAGCTTCGCGTCGATGCCCGCGCCGAAGCCGAAGCGCACCGCATGGGCGCGGTCGTCGGGGGAGGATGCGGCTTTCATGAGCATGGACGGCATGACGCCGAGATAATGCAGGCAGGTGGCGCGGCTGTCACGCACGCTCTGCCACCAGCTGCGCGGGTGGAAGCGGTCGAGCGCGGTCAGGCAGCCGCCGACCGTCACCATGGCCATCAGCGAATAGGCCATGGCGTTCATGTGGAAGATCGGCAGCGGCGTGATCATGCGCTCGCCGTCCTCGTTCATCGCGCAGATGCCGCCGGAGCGGGCATACCAGCCGCCCGAATGCAGAAAATAGAGGTTCGAGAGCACGCAGCCCTTGGGCTTGCCCGTGGTGCCGGAGGTGTAGAGCATCGCCGCCTCGCGGGCGAGCGCGTCGCCGCCGGGCCGCTCGAGGCCGGCAAGGCGCGGGACCACGGCCGGGGGAGCCGCCTCGGGCGTCATCACCGGGAAGCCGGCGCCGGAGGCTTCCGCCGCCTTCTCCAGATCGGCAACGCGCGAGGCGATGGCGACCGCCAGGACCGGACGCGAATGGCCGGCCATGTATTCGAGCTCGGCCGACTGCAGGTCGGGATTGACCGGCACGACCGACAGGCCGAGCGCGTTCAGCGCGAACCAGTGCAGGAAGAAGGCGGGTCGGTTCTCCATCAGCAGCATGACGCGCATGCCCGTCCGGTAGCCCGCCTGCCGGTAGGCGTCGCGCAGGCGCTCGATCTCTTCGAGCGCCGCGCCATAGAGGATCTCGCCGGCGGGAATGCCGTAGATGTCGGCGGTTTCCTGCATCACGTTGAGGAACGGGCGCTGCGGCCAGCGGCGGGCGGAGGCGTCGAAGGCGGCGAAGACCGTGTCGTGGGGCGGAATTTCGGATGTCATGCCGGCCGCCGTCTCAGAGGAACATCTGGATGTTGCCGAAGGCGGCGTCGGAATTCAAAAGATCGACGCGCTTGTGGGTGATCTTCAGCCGGCCGTCGATCAGCTTCAGCTCATGCCGCGCGGTGGCGGCGAGCAGGATCTGGTCGTCGAGGCGCGTCTCCGCATAATGGAAGGCCGTGTGCGTGACATACTCGCCCTTCGCCTCGTCCATCTGGTCGACGAAGGGGCGGTTCAGCACGTGGTGGCAGCGCGTCTTCGGCTTCTGCGAGAAGGTGCGCTCGCCCTTGAAGCGCTCGATGCGCAGCTTGCGCATGAAGGCGTCCTCGTGCAGCAGCGAGGTGACGTGCTTGTCGTCCTGTTGGTTGTAGTCGAGCGGCATCCAGTAGTAGCTGTCGTGCGTCCACAGGTCGAGCCACTCGTCGAAGCGGCCGTCGTCCAGCATGCGCGCTTCCTCGTAGACGAAGTCGATCAGGTCGTCGCGGGTCGGGAAGGTCATCGCGCGTCTCCTTCCATCGTCATCGTCATGTATTTGCTCCAGGCGTGGAACTGGTTGCGCATCTGCCGCTCGGTGGTGCCGTTCTCGACAGCGATCTCGTCGAAATCCTCGCCCGGCGTGTAGAGCCGCTGTACGTTGACCCATTCGAGGCCGTCGGAATGCAGCCCCTCCTGCGCGCGCTCGTACATCTCCAGATCGTCATGGCCGACCATGGAGGTGGGCGCGTTGATCAGGCGGTTGTACATGGCGGTGCGCTCAAGCAGCATGTCGGGCGCGCCGACCAGCCGGTAGATGTAGCTCTCGACCAGCGTCCGGTTGGCGGCGACCGGCTTGAACAGGCGCAGCTGCTGGATCGGCCCCTTGATCATGATGTTCGGGAAATAGACCGTGTTGTGCCGGTTTTCCCCGAGGATCGCCTGCGCGCGCTCCTCGCCATAGGCCTCGACCATCTGCTCGTAGTAGCCGGGAATGGCGGAATAGTCGGAATGGATCGAGTGATGCACGCCGGTGTGGCCGTGGCCGTTCGGCCAGGTGCGGATGCCCATGTTCTCGAAGAACTCATAGGGGCTCATGAAGGGCGCGATGACCTCCATCGCCATCGGCTTCTTGGTGCCCTCGGGCTTGTCCATCGCCTCCCAGAGCTGGATCGCCGTGCCGGCGGAGCTTTCATGCGCCACCATCGGGTGGCATGTGTCCGTCTGGTTCTCGACGAGCATCTTCCAGTTGCAGCGGTGCATGTAGCGCAGCGGCGGCCCGGCCACCTCCAGCCGGCCCTCCGGCGAGCGGTCCACCATGTTGTCGATAGAACTCAGCGAATCCCCGAAGAAGGTCTCGAAATCCGGGCCATCCGCGTTGAGGCGGGCGAAGACGAAGCCGCGATAGTTCTTCACCGCGCCGACCGGCGCCATGCCCCTGACGGATTCGCTCTCCTCGAGCCCCGTGTCCTTGTAGCCCTTGCGCAGCGGGATCGCGAGCAGGCAGCCATCGGTCTTGAACGACCAGGCATGGTAGGGGCAGCGGAAGAACTTTCCTGTGTTGCCTGAGCGGTCGATGGCGATCTTCGTGCCCTTGTGCGGGCAGCGATTGTGCAGGACGTAGATCTCGTTGTCGGAATGGCGAACCATGATGACCGGCTGCGTGCCGATCTCGGTGGTGAAATAGTCGCCCTTGTTTGGTGTCTGGCTGTCATGGCCGACGAAGACCCAGGTGTTGGCGAAGAGATGCTTCATCTCCAGTTCGAACACATCCTGGTCGATATAGATGTCGCGATGCACTTCGGTCGGGCGCACCAGGGCTTCGATGGCTTTGCGGTCGCTGGCATATCGGCTCATGGCTGGCGTGCTCCCTTTCTGATGCTGCGTCCCGGCTCTAGAGATCGAGGACGAGGCGGCTGGATTTGGCGCGTGAGACGCAGATCTGCATGACGTCGTTGGCGGCGCGCTCGTCATCGGTGAGGATGACGTCTCGGTGGTCCGGGATGCCTTCGATCACCGCCGTCTGGCAGATGCCGCAGTCGCCGCGCTGGCAATCGTAGATCAGGTCGACGCCCTCGGCCTCCAGCACCTCGATGATGGACTTGCCGGGCGGGACGGTGAAGACCTGGCCCGTCGAGCTGATCTCCACCTCGAAGGGCTGGTCGCCGGTCTCCGCCTTGGGCGCGTCGAACAGTTCGAAATGCACGTGGTCCTTGGCGATGCCGCGCGCATGGGCGATCTCGCGCACCGCCTCGATCATGCCGCGCGGGCCGCAGACATAGATATGGCCCTCCGCCGGCGCCCTGCCGATCAGCGCTTTCAGGTCGATGCAGGTCTCTGGTTCGTCGTCGCAGTGAATGGTCAGCGCGCCCTCGTCGATGGCAGCGAGCTCGTCGACAAAGGCGAGCAGGACGCGCGAGCGGCCGGCATAGTGAAACGCGAACGGGCGGCCCTTCGCCTTCAGTTCCGAGGCCATCGAGATCAGCGGCGTCACGCCGATGCCGCCGGCGATCAGCAGCACGGGGGCGTCGGTGTCGGCCAGCGCGAAATCGTTGCGGGGCAGGGAGGCATCGATCACGTCGCCGGCGGCGAGGCCGTGCATGTGACGCGAGCCGCCCTTGCCGTCCTCCTCCAGGCGGATGCCCAGGCGATAGGTGGCGGGCTGCGCGGTGGCGGCCGTGTCGGGAAGCGTGTTGACGAGCGAATAGTGCCGGTCGGTGCCGTCGGGCAGGGTGACGCGGATATGCGCGCCGGCCGTGAAGCCGGGCAGCGTGCCGCCGTTCTCGGCAGCCAGCTCGAGGGTTCTGACCTGCGCCGTCAGCGCCGTCGTTTCAAGCACCCTGAGCCTGAGTTCACCCATCGTCGAAATCCTCCTCCCGCCATGGGGACTTCGTTCGGCCTGCACTCGCGTTGGCCATCCTCCATGGTCGGAAGAATATGAAATTGCATATTTCTCCCTGTCAAGCTTCAAACTTAAAAAAGTGAAATTTCATCTTTTTAAGCTTGAAGAGCGCTCGATCTTGTGGAAGCCTTCATGTTGAGGGAATGCCATCAGGGAGGAGAACACGATGGCCAGGATCATAAGAACGCTTGTATCTGCATCTATTCTATCGCTTGGGTTGAGTTTTGGCGCGACGGCGCAGGAGACGGTCCTGCGCATGTCGAACTGGCTTCCGCCGTCCCATCCCATCGTCAAGGACATGATGGTGCCGTGGGCGGAGCAACTGAAGGAAGCGAGCAACGGGCGCATCGAGGTCCAGATCCTCGACGCGCCTCTCGGCCCGCCGCCGGCGCATTTCGATCTCGCCGCCAACGGCGCGGTCGATCTCACCTTCGGCGTTCACGGCTATACGCCGGGCCGCTTCACGCTGACCGAGATCGCCGAGATGCCGTTCCTCGCCGACACGTCGGAAGCGCTGTCGGTCGCCTTCTGGCGTCTCTATGAGAGCGATTTGGCGGAGGCCGGTGAGCATCGCGGCACCAAGGTGCTCGGCGTGTTCGGCCACGGGCCGGGCCTGCTGTTCACCAAGGGCAAGCCGGTCGAGCCGCTGTCCGCCCTGTCGGGCGCCAAGGTGCGCGTCGCCGGCAACATCACCAACAAGCTGGCCGAGGCCATGGGCATGGTGTCGATCCAGGCGCCGTCGCCGCAATCCTACGAGATCCTGTCGGGCGGCATTGCCGACGGCATTTTCTTCCCCGTGGAATCGGTGCCCTTCTTCAAGCTGGAAAGTCTCGTCGACACGGCGCTGCGCGTGCCCGGCGGCCTCTACAACGTCTCCTTCTTCTTCGTCATGAACCAGGCCAAGTTCGACAGCCTTTCCGACGAGGACAAGGCGGCAATCGAGAAAGTCTCGGGCGAGGCATTCTCGCGCATGGCCGGCCAGGCCTGGGATGCGGCCGATGCCGCCGGCATGAAGGTCATCGCCGATACGGTGACGTTCCACGACGCCACCGAGGCGGAGATGGCCGAGCTGGAGGAAAAGACCAAGCCGATGTTCGACGACCTCGCCGCGGCCTACAAGGCGAAGGGCGCCGATTTCGACGCCATGCTCGCCAAGCTGAAGCAGGAAATCGCAACGGTGGCGGCTGAATAATGGCCGCGCCCTCCGGACAGATCGCTCTGCGGGTCCGGCGGTGGTTAAGACTGGCGACCGCGGTTCTCTGCGGCGCCTTTCTCGTCGCGCTGACACTCGTCACGGTGGTCGACGTGATCGGCCGTTACCTGCTTTCAAGCCCGCTGCCCGGCGCGGCCGAATATACGGAGATGCTGCTGATGGGAATCGTCTTCGTCGGGTTGCCTGCGGTCTGCCTGGATGACGGGCATATCAGCGTCGATCTCCTGACGGCGAGCCTGCGCGGTCTCGCCGCGAAGCTGCAGCTCATCGCAGCCCGGCTGATCGTCTCGGCTGTTCTGGGCGTCGTCGCATGGCAGCTCTGGAAGCACGGCACGCAGCTTGCGAGCTATGGCGAGGTGACCGTGTATCTGCGCACGCCGCTCGGGCCCTTCGCCCAGGTGACGGCGGTCATCGCCGGCATCTGCTCGATCGTGACCTTCGTCATGGCGCTGCTCAGCCTGCCCAAGGGCGATGGCGGGGGCGTCTGATGGCGTGGCCTTTCGGCATGGCGGCACTGCTCGCCCTGATCTTCGCGGGCGTTCCCATCGCCTTCGCCATGACGGCGGTGGGGCTCGTCGGCGTCGTCTCGATCATCGGCTGGCAGCCGGCGCTGGCCATGCTGGGCCAGGTCTATTTCGACAGCGGGCGCAGCTACACCCTGTCCGTGGTTCCGCTGTTCCTGCTGATGGGCAATCTCGTCGTCCAGTCGGGCGTCGCCGGCGATCTCTACGCCGCCGCCAATGCGTGGCTCCGCCACCGCAAGGGCGGGCTCGCCATGGCGACCATCGTCGCCTGCGGCGGCTTCTCGTCGGTCTGCGGCTCGTCGCTCGCCACCACGGCGACCATGGCACGCATCTCGCTGCCGGCCATGCGCAGATACGGCTATTCGGACCGGCTGGCCGCGTCGTCCATCGCCGCCGGCGGGACGCTCGGCATTCTCATTCCGCCCTCGGTGATCCTCGTCATCTACGGCATCCTGACCCAGCAGAACATCGGCAAGCTGTTCCTGGCGGGCGTCCTGCCGGGCATCGTCGGCATCATCGGCTACATGATCGCCGTGCGCCTTTCGCTGGTCATGTACAGCGAGCATCTGGAGACCGAGCCGAAGCTGCCGCTGATCGACCGCATCCGCGCGCTGCGCGGCGTGGTCTGGGCGCTGGCGCTGTTCGTCTTCGTGCTGGGCGGCATCTATCTCGGCGTGTTCACCGCGACGGAAGCGGCCGGCATGGGGGCGGGGGGCGCTTTCCTGCTGACCTTCCTGCGCGGCCGGCTCACCCTGCGCGCCACGCTGTCGACGCTGTTCGACACGGCCAAGACCACGGCGGTGATGTTCTTCATCCTGTTCGGCGCGCTGTATTTCCTGAACTACGTCAACTTCTCGGGGCTGACCGGCGATCTCAGGAACTGGATCAACGCGCTCGGCGTCGGGCCGTACCAGGTCATCTTCATGGTGGTCCTCGTCTATCTGGTGCTCGGCTGCCTGCTCGAAAGCATCTCGATGATCACGCTGACGGTGCCGATCCTGTTTCCCATCGTCACCGGCCTCGGCTTCGACCCGATCTGGTTCGGCATCTTCGTGGTGATCGCCACCGAGCTGAGCTTCATCACGCCGCCTATCGGGATGAACGTGTTCGTCATGCGCACGGTGGCGCCCGACATTCCGATCGAACGCATCTTCGCCGGCATCGTCCCTTTCGTGGCGATGGACATCGTACGGCTCGGGCTGCTCATCGCGATCCCCGCGATGGCGCTCCTGATCCCGAACTCCATGTGACAGGACGGTCATGAACACCATCGTCAAGAAAGAAAGCGGTATCGAGGTTTCGGGCAATGCCGGGTTCGTCGGCGAATACCTGCTCTACCTGCTCGCGTCCGCCAGCGACGTGGCGAGCGCCGCTTTCCACGCGCAGGTGCGGGCGAGGGGCCTCAGGGTGCCGGAGTGGCGGATCCTCGCCTGCCTCATCGACACGGACGGGCAGATGGTCACGGAACTCGCCCAGCTCTCGCTGTTCGAGCAGTCGCGCCTGACGAAGATCGTCGATCAGATGGCGATTAAGGGGCTGGTGAAGCGGCGCAGCGACGACCGCGACCGCCGGCGCGTCCGGGTCCATCTGACACCGGAGGGCCGCCGGCTTGGCGAAGAGCTGGTCGAGGCGGCGCGCCGGCACGAGCGGACGATCGTCGAGCAGATGCGGCCGGGCGAGGCGGCTCTGCTGAAACAGGCCCTGAAGCGCATTCATGCGCTGTGCGAGGGAGCCGCGCCGGCCGGCGCCACGGAACCGGGGGAACCCACGTCATGAGCGCGCCCGCGAAGCCCGCCGCCGGCGCGCCGGCGACGCTGCTCCACCGGGTCCTCCAGCCCGAGGGCTGGCCGACGCCGAAGGGCTACGCAAACGCCGTCATGACCGATGGCGGCATCATCTACACGGGCGGGCTGGTCGGATGGGATGCCGAGGGCCGCTTCCCGGAAGGGTTCGTCGCGCAGGCGCACCAGACCTTCCGCAACATCCGCGACGTGCTGGCCGTCGCCGGGGCGGGGCCGGAGCACCTGACACGGCTCACCTGGTACGTGCGCAGCGTGGAGGACTATCTGTCCGACCCGAAGGGACTGGGCCAGGCCTATCGCGACGTGTTCGGGCGCTGCTTCCCGGCCATGGCGACGGTCGAGGTGACGCGGCTGGTGGAGGTCGAGGCGCTGCTGGAGATCGAGGCGACGGCGGTCCTGCCGATCAGCCAGGGGAAATGACAACTGCCCTGTCGGGGCAATGGACAATTGCCCCGTGGGGGCAAGGGACAACCACCCCGTTTACGGGGCAAGGGAGAAGAGCGACGATGAAGGTAGTGGTACTGGGTGGCGGCAATGGATCCTATGCGGCGGCGGCCGATTTCGCTGAGGCCGGCCATGACGTGCGCTGGTGGCGGCGCGACCGGGCGGATTTCGCCGACATCGCCGCGGCCGGCGGCATCACGCTGACGGACCACAAGGGCAGCCGTCCCGTCGCCGTCGTGCCGACCGACGATCTGGCGGCGGCCCTCAAGGGCGCGGAACTGATCGTCGCGCCGACGCCGGCCTTCGCCCAGGAGGACATCGCGGCCCGCCTCGCGCCGCATCTGGAAGACGGGCAGGTGATCTACCTGCCGCCCGGCACGTTCGGCTCCTACATCATGATGAAGCGCATCCGCGACGCCGGCTCGAAGGCGGACATCGCCATCGCCGAGACCGGCACGCTTCCCTGGCTGACGCGCAAGCAGGGGCCGCTCGAGGTCCGCGTGACGACGCGCGCCTCGCGCCTGCCGACCGGCGTGCTGCCAGCGCGCCATACCGACCACGCGATCAAGGCCATCGCCGCCGTGTTCCCCGCGGCGATCGAGCCGGTGGAGGACGCGCTGTCCGGCGCGCTTATGAACGCCGGCCCGATCATCCATCCGCCGCTGATCCTCATGAATGCCGGTCCCATCGAGCATTTCGAGCGCTGGGACATTCACAATGAGGGAACGCAGCCGGCCATCCGCCGCACCCATACGGCGCTCGACAACGAGCGCATCGCCATCCGCGAGGCGCTGGGCTATGGCGCGCCGCATTTCCCGCTCGTCGATCATTACGAGACCAGCGACTGGATGTACGGCAATCTGGCGCATGACAAGCTGGTCGGCTCGGGCGACTGGCACGAGAATCTCGACCTGAAGACCCACCGCTACATGCTGGAGGATGTCGGCCTCGGCCTCGCCTTCCTCGTTTCGGTGGGCGAATGGGCGGGAGTTCCCTGTCCGGTGGCGGCGGGCCTCCTGTCCATCGCCGGCGCAGTCGCCGAACGCGATTTTCGCGCCGAAGGGCGGACCATGGAACAACTCGGCCTTGCCGGCGAAAGCCGCGAGACGGTGCAGACCATGCTGCGCGAGGGGCTGTGATGGCCGGCGATGCCGTCATCGCCTGCATCGGCGCGGGACGCATGGGCCGCGGCATCGCCCAGTGCGTCGCCTATGCCGGCCACGCCGTCCGCCTGATCGACGCCAAGGAGCGCGATGCAGCGGCATTCGCGACGCTGCGCGACGAGGCGCTGGGTGAGATCCGCACGGCGCTGGAGGCGATCGCCGCACTCGGCGCCTTCGATGCGAAAGCGGTCGCGCCGATCATGCAGCGGGTCAGCATCGTGCCGCGCGGCGAAGCGGCAGCCGGGCTTTCCGGCGCGCGCATCGTCTTCGAAGGCGTGCCCGAGGTGATGGAAGCCAAGCGCGACGCCTTCGCGCTGTTCGATGCGCATGCGGACGGCGACGCGGTGCTCGCCTCCACCACCTCGACCATGCTGTCGACCGAGCTTGCCGGGCTGACGGTTGCGCCGGAGCGGTTCCTCAACGCCCACTGGCTCAACCCGGCCTTCCTGATGCCGCTGGTCGAGCTCAGCCCCGCCGCGGAGACGGATGCGGCGACCACCGCCTTCCTGCGCGAATTCCTCGAGGGCATCGGCAAGGTGCCGATCGTCTGCAAGGCGTCTCCCGGCTACATCGTGCCGCGCATCCAGGCGCTGGCGATGAACGAGGCGGCGCGCATCGTCGAGGAGGGCGTGGCGAGCGCCGAGGATGTGGACAAGGCGGTGACCTACGGTTTCGGCCTGCGCTTCGGCGTGCTCGGCCTGCTCGAATTCATCGACTGGGGCGGCGGCGACATTCTCTACTACGCCAGCCGCTATCTCGCCGGGGCGTTCGACGACGAGCGCTATGCGGCGCCCGAAATCATCAGCAGGAACATGGAGGAGGGACGGATCGGCCTGAAGACCGGTTCGGGCTTCTTCGATTATGCCGGCGTCGATGTCGATGCCTATCGCCAGCGCCGGATGGCGGCCTTCCTGAAGGCGCTGGACCATGCCGGGCTCGTGCGGCCGCCAGTACTTTGAAGGGACAAGCGCTTTGAAGGGAAGGGCGCTTTGAAGGGACAAGCGAACGATATCTGAAACCGAACCGGGCGGAACAAGCCGGACAACCAGAGAGGACGTAGACATGCACCAAGCCAAGTCACACACCAACGCCAGGACGCTCAGGCGCGGCCTCATCGCAACAGCACTCGCGGCGCTCGCCTTCACGAGCGCCTTTACCGGTCAGGCCAATGCCGAGGAGACGCTCAGGGCTATCTCGGCCTTCCCGCAGTCGCTGGCCTTCTCGCAGAGCTTCAAGGGCTTTGTCGATCTCGTCAACGAGCGCGGCAAGGGCGTGATCCAGATCAACTATGCGGGCGGCCCCGAAATGTTCCCGCCGAACCAGCAGGTCGATGCGGTGCGCCGCGGCGTCATCGACATGCAGTACGGCCCGGCCTCCTACTATCTCGGCACCATGCCCGAGGCCGACGCGTGGGTCGGCTCGACGGTGACGGCGACGGCGGCGCGCGAGAATGGCGGCTTCGCCATCATGCAGGAGGCCTTCTCCAAGAAGCTCGGCGTGAACCTGCTCGCCCATCTCGACGCGGGCGTGAAATTCTACATCTACACGATCAACGAGCCGAAGCGCACCGATGACGGCGGGGTCGATCTCGACGGGCAGCGCATCCGCTCGCAGCCGATCTATAACGCCTTCTTCGAGGCGCTGGGGGCGATCCCGGTCTCCGTGCCGGTGCCGGACGTCTATACGGGCCTTGAGCGCAACACGTTCGACGGTTCGGGCTGGCCGATCGTCGGCATTCGCGATCTCTCCTGGGACAAGTTCCTGCGCTACCGCATCGACCCGGGCTTCTTCCAGACCGATCTCGCAGTGGTCATCAATCCGGCGAAATGGGAGGGGTTGAGCGACGATGCGAAGAAGGTGCTCAACGATGCGGCCGCCGACTACGAAAAGATCTCCTACGATAACTTCCAGAAGGTGATCGAGGAGACCGACAAGGCGGTGCGCGACAACGGCATGGAAGTCATCACGCTCGAAGGCGACGCGCAGGCGAAGTTCCTCGACCTCGCCTATGACAGCGCCTGGAAGCGGATGAAGGATTCCGGTTCGGAACATTACGACGCGCTGCGCAAGGCCTATTACGACCGCTGACATCAGGGCGGCGGCCACCCGGACGGGTGGCCGCCGCTCCCGCACCGGGGAACCGCGCTTCATGTTTCTGCTACGCATCTACAACTTGCTCATCCTCGGACTGGCGGCGCTAGGCGCGGCCAGCCTGATCTTCATCTCCGTGGCCATCATCATCGACGTCCTGCTGCGCAACACGGGCTACCGCCCCTTCCAGTCGACCAGCGCCATCGTCGAATATGTGATGCTGTTCTCCACCATGGCGGCCGCGCCCTGGCTGGTGCGCACGAACGGCCATGTGGCGATCTATTCCTTCGTCGGCGCGATGCCCGACCGCGCGCGGCTTCTGGCCGGGCGCGCCGTGCTCGTCCTCGCCATCCTGACGCTCGGCCTCCTGTGCTGGCGCTCTGCGGCGGTGGGCCTCGAGATGGTGCAGTCGCGCGCCGTGGACATGCGCTCCATCAACATCCCGTCCTGGGTGCTCTATGCGATGCTCTCGGGCGGGTTCGGCCTGATGGCGCTCGAATTCCTGCGCCTGCTCCTGCGCGGCGAAACCTATACCGGCAGCGGAGGAGCGCACTGATGGCCTGGTACGAAGCCGCGACGCTGATGATCTGCGGCCTGCTCTTCCTGATGTTCTTCGGCATGCCGGTGGCGATCGCCTTCCTCGCCATCAACATCGTCGGGGTCTACATCTTCATGGGCGGCATGATCGGCATCGATCAGCTCGTCGCCAACGCCAGCACCTCGGTGACCAGCTTCGCGCTGGTGCCCGTCCCGCTGTTCCTCATCATGGGCGAGCTTCTGTTCCACACCGGGCTCGCCATCCGCGTCTTCGACGCGCTCGACAAGTGTTTTGGCGGCATCAAGGGGCGGCTCTCCTACCTGACGGTGGGCGGCGGCACGATCTTCGCCACTCTGTCGGGGTCGTCCATGGCCAACACCGCCATGCTCGGCACGACGCTGATGCCGGACATGATCAAGCGCGGATACAAGCCGCACATGATCATGGGGCCGATCCTCGCCACCGGCGGCCTCGCGATGATCATCCCGCCCTCGTCTCTGGCGGTGCTGCTCGGCTCGCTGGCGCGCATCGATGTCGGCGCGCTGCTGATCGCCGGCCTCGTGCCGGGCCTGGTTCTGGCGCTGATGTTCATCGCCACGATCCGCGTCCAGATCGCGCTCGACCCGGACGCAGCGCCCGGCTATGCGGCCGAGCGCGCCAGCTTCCGCGAGATCGCCCGGGCGCTCGCCGTCGATGTTCTCCCCATGGGCATCGTCGTCTTCGCCGTGGTCGGCCTGATCCTGCTCGGCTGGGCGACGCCGACGGAATCGGCGGCCTTCGGCGCCCTCTCGGTGGTGGCGCTGTCGGCGCTCTATCGGACGCTGAGCTGGGAGGCGGTCGTCAGGTCGATGACCGGCACGCTGAAGGTCTCCGCCATGATGCTGATGATCATCGTCGGCTCGACCACCTTCTCGCAGATCCTCGCCTTCTCCGGCGCGTCGTCGGGGCTGATCGCCTTCGCCACGAGCTTCGAGCTGAACGCCTATCTGATCCTCGCGGTCATGTTCCTCGTCCTTTTGATCCTCGGCATGTTCATGGACCAGCTCTCGATCATGATGCTGACGCTGCCGATCTTCATGCCGCTCGTCGGCGTCTACGGCTTCGACCCGATCTGGTTCGGCGTCATCATGCTCCTGGCGCTGGAGCTTAGCCTCGCGACGCCGCCCTTCGGCCTACTTTTGTTCGTCATGGTCGGCGTCAGCCCGCCCGGCACGACCATCGGCAAGGTGGCGATGGCGGCACTGCCCTATATCGTCTGCACGCTGCTTCTGGTCGTGCTCCTCGCCTTCTTCCCGCAACTGGCCCTGTGGCTGCCGGGACTGATCAGGAACTGACGCGATGAAGATCTGGTATCAAAGCTATGTCGACTATGAGCACGGCGCGTCCTACTGGGACGAACTCAGGAAGCATCTCGACGCCATCGTCGATCCGGGGACGCAGATCGACATCAAGGGCATCACCCCGCATGACAGCTACGCGCATGCCATCGTCGAGTTCCGCTGCGCGCGCGAGGTCATCTGCAACGCGGTGAAGGCCGAGCGCGAGGGCTACGACGCCTTCATCATCGGCCATTTTCAGGATGCCGGTCTCTACGAGGCGCGCTCGGTGGTGGACATCCCGGTGCTCGGCATGGGCGAGGCGTCGATGCTCCATGCCTGCCAGCTCGGCCAGCGCACCGGGATCGTCACCATCAACCGTCGCTATATCCCCTGGTTCCATCACCAGATCGGCAAATACGGGCTGAAGGAACGCGTCACCGGCGTCCATGCGATGGATTTCGAGCCGGGCCAGATCCTTGCCGCCTTCGGCTCCGACGAACGGCTGGAGACCGTGCGCGCGCTGTTCGAGGCGCAGGCGAAACCGCTGGTCGCCGAGGGCGTCGACGTGCTCATTCCAGGCGGCGGCATCCCGATGCTGCTGTTCTCGCAACTCCAGGCGCACCGGGTAGACGGCGCGCCGGTCATCAACGGCATCCCGATCGTCGTCAAGCTGGCGGAAATGGCCGTCAAGCTGCGCCGCCTGACCGGTCTCGGCGTCAGCCGCACCTCGGACTACGTGAAGCCGCCGCTGGAGATCATCGAGGAATTCATGGCGCATCCCAAGGGGCTGTAAGCGCCCCGTTTTCGGCCGATCCGGCGGCGCTTGCGGGGGCGGGCCAAAAAAATCGCTTTCCGTTGTCGGGGCGCGCTCCAGTCATACGTCCTCTGGAGGTGGTTCAGCAAACGGAGGAGACCGATAATGACCGATCTCGTGACATGCCTGTGGTTCGACCACGGCGAAGCAGGCAAGGCCGCAGCATTTTACGCCGACACCTTTCCCGACAGCCATGTCGGACGGGCGAACGCCTCGGCCGCCGACTATCCGGGCGGCAAGGAGGGCAACGAGCTGACCGTCGAATTCACCGTGCTCGGTCGCCCGTTCCTCGGGCTGAACGGCGGTCCGACGTTCAAGGCGAACGAATCCGTCAGCTTCATGGTGATGACGGCGGACCAGGAGGAAACCGACCGCTACTGGAACGCGATCGTCGGAAACGGCGGACGCGAGAGCGAGTGCGGCTGGTGCAAGGACCGCTGGGGCTTCTCCTGGCAGATCACGCCGAAGCTCTTGATGGAGCTGACGACCAGTCCCGACCGGGCGACGGCCAAACGCGCCATGGAGGCCATGATGACGATGAAGAAGATCGACATCGCGGCCCTGGAAGCGGCCGTTCGTTAAACAAAAGGCGCGACCGGTTTGAGGGGCGTCGTCTCCGCAGAATGCGCTAACGCGCCTCCCAGACCAGATGCCCGCCGCCAATGTCCCGCGGCGCGTGCCGGGGAGGCGTGTAATCGAGCGCGTGGACCGGGCTCGGCAGGTCCTCCGCCTTCTCCATGAAGGCGCGGCGCGGGCGCGCCGGGTCGGCCACCGGCACCGCGGCCATCAGCTTTCTGGTGTAGTCGTGCTGCGGGTTCTCGAAGATCTGCGTCCGGCTCCCCATCTCCACGAAGCGGCCCATATACATCACCGCCACGCGATGGCTGATCTGCTCGACCACCGCCATGTCGTGCGAGATGAAGAGATAGGACATGCCCGTCTCGTTCTGGATGTCCTGCAGCAGGTCGAGCACCTGTGCCTGGATCGAGACGTCGAGCGCTGCCACGGATTCGTCGGCCACGATCAGTCTGGGAGACAGCGAGAGCGCGCGCGCGATGCAGATGCGCTGGCGCTGGCCACCCGAGAATTCGTGCGGATAGCGCCGCATCTGGTCGGTCGAAAGCCCGACGCGGTCGAACAGATATGCCACCCGGTCGGCAAGCTCGCTGCCGCTCGCCAGCCCGTGGATCTGCAAGGGTTCGGCCACCAGCTCGCCGACGCGCATGCGCGGATCGAGCGAGGCGTAGGGGTCCTGGAAGATCATCTGCACGTCGCGCAGGACCGGCCGCATGGCGCGGGCGCCCAGCCCGTGCGTCGCGCGGCCGCCGACGCTGATCTGGCCCTGCCAGGGGATCAGGTTGAGCAGCGCCTTGCCGGTGGTCGACTTGCCGCAGCCCGATTCCCCCACGAGAGAGAGCGTCTCGCCGGGCATGATGTCGAAGGAGACGCCCTCCACCGCATGCACCCGCTGCATGGGGCGCTGCAGGATGCCGCCCTTGATGTCGAAGCGCACCGTCAGGTCCTTCACCGCGACGAGCGGCTCGGCATGCGTCGGCTTCGCCGCGTCGGCGCTCTCGCCCGCGCGCTTCGGCGCGGTCGTCCCGGCCATCTCGCCGAGCCGCGGCACGGCGGCGAGCAGTTCGCGCGTATAGGGATGGCGAGGCTTCGAGAAGATCACGCCGGCGGGGCTGTGCTCCACCATCTGGCCGTGCTGCATCACCAGCACGTCGTCGGCCATTTCCGCCACCACGCCCATGTCGTGGGTGATCAGGATGACGGAGAGCCCGAGATCGGCCTGCAGCTTGCGGATCAGCGCCAGGATCTGCGCCTGAACGGTCACGTCGAGCGCCGTGGTCGGCTCGTCGGCGATGAGGATCTGCGGGTTCTGCGCCAGCGCCATGGCGATCACCACGCGCTGGCGCATGCCGCCGGAAAGCTCGTGCGGATACTGTTTCAGCCGCCGCGCCGGCTCGGGGATCTGCACCTGGTCGAGCAGTTCCAGCGCGCGGGCGCGGATGGCAGCGTCCGACAGGCCGCCATGGGCGGAGATGGCCCCGCCGAGCTGCCTGCCGACGGTCAGGACCGGGTTGAGCGAGGTCATCGGCTCCTGGAAGATCATGCCGATGCTGCGCCCGCGCACCGCGCGCATCGCGGCCTCGGGCAGGGCAAGGATGTCGCGCCCCGCGAGCATCGCGGTTCCGGCCGAAACCCGCGCCATGGGCTTCGGCAGGAGCTGCATCAGGGAGAGCGCGGTCATCGACTTGCCGGACCCGCTCTCGCCGGCGATGCAGAGCGTCTTCCCGCCTTCCAGCGTGAAGGAGAGACCGTCGACGACGGTGCGCGCGCCGGCCGGCGTCGCCACCTGCACGGTCAGGCCGGTGACCGCCAGCCGGCCGGTGGCCTGGTCCTGCTCCATGGCGCGCGCGCTGCTCATCGCTTCCCGCTCATGAAAACACGATGCGCGGGAAGTAGAAGGACACGACCCAGTTGGGCTGGTCGACGATCTCGCTGATGCGCAGGTCGCCGCAGACCGAGCACAGCATGTAGGCATCCTCCGGCGACAGTCCGCGCGTGGCGCACAGAAGGTCGATCATGCTGGAGAGCGCGGCGCGCGCGCCTTCCATCAGGTCGGAGCCGATGCCGGTCGTCACCTCGTAGCCATCCGCGTCCAGATGCCGCGTGACCGGCCCCGGCGTCGTGAAGCGCGGCATGGCGAGGTTGGCGTCCTTGACCACATCCAGCCTGACCGCCACGTCCATCCGGCTTTCGATGGCCGTGCCGCACACCTCGCCGTCGCCCTGCGCGGCGTGGGTGTCGCCGATGGAGAACAGCGCGCCTTCCACCTCGACCGGCAGGTAGAGCGTCGTGCCGGCCGCCAGGTCGCGGATGTCGAGATTGCCGCCCATACGGCGCGGCGGCACCACCGAGTGCAGACCGGGTTCGGCCGGCGCCAGGCCGATCGTGCCAGCGAACGGCTTCAGCGGCACCTTGCCGTGCTTGCCGAACGCCGCCGGCGCGAGGCTCGCCGCGTCGTAGGTCCACAGGGTCAGCGCCGGGTCCTTGAACTGGTCCGCCAGCAGGCCGAAGCCGGGGATGTTCGCCGTCCAGCCGAAGCCGGACGGCTTGAACGACAGGATCTCCACCTTGAGCGCGTCGCCCGGCTTGGCCCCATCCACATGGATGGGGCCGGTGACGGGGTTGACCTTGGCGAAATCCAGCGTGGCGATGTCGTCCACGGTGCTGTCGGGCGTGAAGTGGCCGGACCCCGAATCGAGGCATTCGAATTCCAGCGTCGCCCCCGGCGTCACCCTCTGCGCCGGCGGGATCGAACGATCCCACCCGAAATGATGGTGACGTCCGTGGATCGTGTAGTCGCAGTTACTGCACATCTTTGGCATAGACCTCGTCATAGTGGACGGGAATGTGCACCGGGTCGACGAACAGCTTGTCGTCGCCGCCGATGCGCTCGGAGCGGATGGTGAAGCGCTCCTCGTTGAAGATCGGCGCCCAGGGCGCATCCTCCATCACCTTCAGGTAGATGTCCCGCCACATGGCCTCGCGCTCGCCCGCCTTGGCCGGGTCGACCATCGAGTCGGCCTCGGTCGCCTTGGCGTCGAGGTCCTCGTTGCAGTACCAGGACCAGTTCCAGCCGCCCTTGACCGCGCCGCCGCAGCCGAGGATCGGGCCATAGAAGTTCGACGGATCGGGGAAGTCGGCGATCCAGGCCATGCCGCCCGACCAGATCATCGGCGCCTGGTCTTCCTCTCCGCCGGCGGCGATGACGTTGGCCTGGGCCAGCGACTTGATCGAGGCCTCGATGCCGATCGCCTTCAGGTCCTGCTGGATCGCCTGCGCGATACGCGGCTGCGGGTCGGTGTTCATCACGAAGAGCTCGGTCTCGAAACCGTCGCCGAGACCCGCCTCGGCGAGCAGCGCCTTGGCGGCTTCGGGATCGTATCTGTAGCCCTCGTGGTCCTTGGCGTAGCCCGGCATGGAGGGCGGCAGCGGCTGGTTGGCGGCTACCGCGCGGCCGTTGATGATGCGCAGGATGCGGTCCTTGTTGATCGCCATGTTGACGGCCTTGCGCACCTCGACCTTGTCGAAGGGCGCCATCTTCACGTTCATGGTCACGTAGCCGGTGTGCAGCTGGCCCCCCTGGATGATCAGTTCCTTGAACTTCGGATCGTCCTTCACCTCGATGAACTTGGCCGGCGGGATGCCGTCGCCCGGCACGTCCACTTCGCCGTTCTGCAGGCGCAGGAGCGCCACCACCGGTTCCTGGCCGACCTCGAAGACGATCTGGTCGAGCTTTGGCACGCCGGGGTTCCAGTAGTCCTCGAAACGCTCGAAGACGAGGCGCTGGCCGAGCGTCCATTCCGCCAGCCTGAACGCGCCGGAGCCGACCGGATTCTTGCCGAAGTCGGCGCCGTGCTTCTCCACTTCTTCCTTCGGCACCACATGGGCGAAGTTGAGCGCCAGCACGTGCAGGAAGGTCGCGTCGGGGCGCGACAGCTCGAACCTGATGGTATGGTCGTCGACCGCGGTGATGCCCGAAAGCCCTTCCGCGTTTCCGGCGGAGGCTTCCTCAAAACCCTTGATGGAGCCGAAGAAGCCGGCGCCGGGGCTCTGCGTCTTCGGGTTCACCGTCCGCTCGATGGAGTACTTTACGTCGCCGGCGGTCAGCGCGCGGCCGTTGTGGAATTTCACCCCGTCGCGCAGCTTGAAGGTGAAGACGGTGCCGTCTTCGGAAATCTCGTAGGATTCGGCGATCTCGGGACGCAGTTCCGTGGTGCCGGGCACATAGTCCATCAGCCCGTCGAACAGCGACTTGATCATCGACCAGTTCTGCCAGTCGTAGCCGATGGCCGGGTCGAGCGTCGAGACGTCGTCCTTGTAGGTCACGGTCATGGAGCCGCCCTGCTTGATGTCCTGCGCGAGGGCCGGGACGAGCATGGCGGAGGTGGAAAGGGCAGCGGCGGCGACGCCGGCCAGAAGCAGTTTTCTCATCTCAAGTGTTCCTTTCTCTGGTGCTACGCTTGTTGTTGGTACGCATCAGCGCAGCTTGATGCGCGGGTCGATCAAGGGGGTGATCAGGTCGGCGAGAAGATTGCCGAGCACGATGGCGCAGGCCGAGACCAGCGTGACACCCATGATGATGGGGATGTCGACGCGCTGGATCGCCTGCCAGGCGAGCTGGCCGATGCCGGGCCAGCCGAAAACGCTCTCCACCACCACGATGCCCGACATGAACAGGCCGATGTCGATGCCGATCATGGCGATGATCGGCAGGATGGCGTTGGGCAGCGCATGGCCGAACAGGATTTTGCCGCGGCCGGCGCCCGTGGCGCGCGCCGTACGGATGTAGTCCTGCCTGAGCACGTCGATCAGCGAGGAGCGCATCATGCGCGAATACCAGCCGGCGCCGAGAAAGCCGAGCGTGATGGAGGGGAGGACGAGGTGCGCGAAGGTGCCGTAGCCGCCGATGGGGAACCAGCCGAGCTTTACGGCGAAGACGTAGAGCAGCAGGATGCCGATGACGAATTGCGGTGCCGAGACGCCGACGAAGGAGGCGATCATCAGCGCGTCGTCGGTGCGCGAGCCGCGTTTCAGCGCGGCGATCACGCCCATGGTCAGGCCGAGCAGCAGCTCACAGAAGATCGCGCCGGCCATCAGGATGAGGCTGGCGGGGAGGCGCGAGGCGATCAGCGTCGAGACCTCCGTCTTCTGCAGGTAGGAGCGGCCGAGATCACCGTTCAGAAGCCCGCCCAGATAGCGCAGATACTGCTCGTGGAACGGCAGGTTGAGGCCGAGCTGCTCGCGGATGTTCTCCACCGTCGCCGCCGTCGCGCTGCGGCCGGCGATCTGCCGCGCCGGGTCGGCCGGCACCAGATAGAGCAGGATGAAGGTGACGAGGCTGATGCCGAGCAGGATCAGGGCGGTCTGGATCAGGCGGCGCGCGATGTAGGCCGGCATCAGTGGCGCCCCTGCTGGGTCGGGTCGAGAATGTCGCGCAGCGCGTCGCCGACCAGGTTGAAGGCGAGCGCCAGCGCCAGGATGGCCGCGCCCGGAATGAAGACGAGCCAGGGCGCGGAGCTGAAATAGGTCTGGTTCTCGAAGATGATGTTGCCCCAGGAGGGGATCGGCGGCTGGACGCCGATGCCGAGGAAGGAGAGGGTCGCCTCCAGCAGCACGGTCGTGGCGATGCCGAGCGTCGCCCAGACGATGATGGTCGAAAGGAGATGCGGCAGGATGTGGCGCAGGAGGATGCGGCCGGCGCCGGCGCCCATGGCGCGCTCGGCGACGACGAAGTCGCGCTCTGCGATGGAGCGCGTCTCGGTATAGGTCACGCGGGCGATCTGCACCCAGTTCACCATGGCGATCACCATCGCCACGATCCACAGGCTGGGGCGGAAGATGGCGGCGAGCACGATGGCGAGGAGCAGGGCCGGGAACGCCATCATCAAATCGGTGAAGCGCATCAGAACCGTGTCGGTCCAGCCGCGGAAATAGCCGGCCGAGATGCCGACGGCGGAGCCGATCACCACGGCGATGCCGTTGGCCGCCACGCCGATGACCAGCGAGGTCTGCGCGCCGTAGATCAGCCGGCTCAGGAGATCGCGCCCGACGAGGTCGGTGCCGAACCAGAACTGGGCGTTGGGCGGCAGGGGCGCGCCCTCGATCGTCAGCCCGTCGAAGAATTGCTCATAGGGATCGTAGGGGGCGAGCCAGGGCGCAAGTGCGGCGGCCAGCACCACCACGGCGATGATGACGAGGCCTGCGAGCGCCAGCGGCCGGCGCAGCAGGCGCGTCAGGACGGAAGGCGTTCCCGGGGACGTTTCTGGGGACGGGTCCCGGGCGGTTCCGGTCTCAGCGACCATGGGTGACGCTCTTGCCGGCCAGCGGGCCGAAGCCGGCGATGATGCCGGCGGCGGTCTTCTCGATGGAGCGCCGCTCGGCCATCGCCGTCTGGCGGAGATGGTTGAACGCGGTCTCCGCATCGCAATTGTGTTTCAGCATCAGGAGCGCTGTCGCTTCCGCCAGCGCCTGCCGCCCGGCAAGCTGTTCCTTCAGGCCGGCGATTTCCTCGGCCTGCGCGCGGCGGCGCAGGAAGGCCTGGCCCGCCACGACCAGCGCGCTGTAGAGCCCGGCGCTGCCGATCGGCTTCAGCAACTGGGCGTCCGCCCCCTGGCCGATGGTCCAGGCGATGCGCCCCGGCGCTTCCGAGCCGATCAGCGCGATGATCGGCATGGGCGCGAGGCCCGGCGCCCAGGGAAACTGCTCGTCATGCCCCATGTCGGCGTCGATCAGGAGCACGTTGTAGGAGCGCATCGCCTGCATGTCGTCGAGGGTCGGCCACGCCTGCTCGCCGGCGATGCCGATGCGCGCGCATTGCGCCAGAAGGGCGTCCACGTTCTGATGCGGCCGGTGCAGGATCAGCGCCTTCCAGCCTTCGAAGCTTGGGGTGTGGTGGGCGGTCGGGCTCATCGCACCACCCGCAAACGCTGCTTTTCCGCCGTCTTTTCGTAGGGCCGCTGGAGCGGCGTGGCGGTCAGGAACGGATCCGGCGCGATAGCGCGCTCGCAGAGATGAACGACATCGAAATCGCCGTCCCGCCGGGCGCGGCCGATATGGGCGGCGAGACGGACGTGATTGGTCGCCCTGTCCACCTGGACGGGTCCGAGCAGGGTCGGCGTTTCGTGGCCGCGCACATCCTCGAGCACGGCCTGCGCGTCGTCGGTGCCGGTGCGCCGGATCGCCTCGGCGATCAGCCGAACCGCTACATAGGCCTGCACGAAGAAGGCGTCGCTCACGCTCTGCGGCCGCTTTGCCCGCATGCGCTCGGTGAACCGCCTGTTGTCGTCGCCGGCGAGCGCGCGGAAATAGCTGGAGACGGTGTAGTGGCCGGCCACCGCCGGCCCCAGAAGGACGGCCTCGTTCTCGCACAGATTGCAGCTCACCACCGGGCGGTTTTCGGGCTTGAAGGCGGCGTCCTCCGCGCCGAGCAGGCGGTAGGCTTCCAGAAAGGCGTAGGAGGAGGGGCCGATCAGGTTGTTGAGGATGAAGTCCGGCCGTTTCTCGCGGATTTCCTCGATCAGGTGGCTGATGTCCTCGTCGCCGATGGGCACGTAGCGCTCGCCCAGAACGCCGCCGCCGGAGCGGGTGAGGATGTCGCGGGCGATGCGGTTCGTCTCCCAGCCCCAGATGTAGTTGGAGCCGGTCAGGAAGGCGTTGCCGCCGAAGCGCGGCACGATGTAGTCGAGCAGGGGCACCAGATGCTGGTTGGCGCTGGCGGCCACATAGACGAGGTTCTCGGAGACCTCGAAGCCCTCGTAGACGCACGGGTACCACAACAGCGCGTCGAGCTTCTCGACGACCGGGATCACCTCCTTGCGGCTCCACGAGGTGGTGCAGCCGACGATGTGCTGCGCGCCGGTGGTGCGGATGAGGTCGCGGCAGAGTTCGGCGTAGCGGTCGGCATTGCCCTGCGGGTCCGCGTGATGGGCGACGAGCTCGAACGGATAGGCCGGGTCGGCGTTGATGTCCTCGATCGCCGCCAGCGCGCCGAAGCAGCCCTGTTCCGCCGGCCGGATATAACCGCCGCTGCGCGAGAACAGGATTCCGACCGGATATGCCGACACGTGCGCCCTCCCAAAAACGCAAAAGGCCCCGACGGGAACGAGATCATTCCCGGCAGGGCCCAGATGCCACAAGCTTTGCGAACAAGTTTAACCGCCGGCGTGACCCTGTCAATACGGCCGCAGCCCGCTCGCCCGCCGGCCGGTCCCGCAGCGGGATCATTCGGGGCTTGAAAATTATGTCAGACAATGTTTCTGTTATGTCAGACATAGTTTTCCACGCAGGAAACATCTTTCATCGCCGGGGAGGCGGCCCATTGACCAAGCTCGATACCGACAGCGCCGCCAGCCACACCGACCTGCGGCCCGCCCAGGCCGGGATCGGTCCGGCGGGCAGCGGCAGCCGCAGGGTCCTCAACGCGTTGATTGACCTGATCGAACGCGAGGGGATCCGCGTCGGCGACCGCCTGCCGCCCGAGATCGACCTGGCGCAGCGGCTGAATGTCGGGCGCTCGACCATCCGCGAGGCGCTGAAGGCCTGGCAGAGCATGGGCATCGTCGTGCGCAACAAGGGTGCCGGAACGCGC
Source organism: Nitratireductor pacificus pht-3B (assembly GCF_000300335.1). Taxonomy (GTDB): domain Bacteria; phylum Pseudomonadota; class Alphaproteobacteria; order Rhizobiales; family Rhizobiaceae; genus Nitratireductor; species Nitratireductor pacificus. The sequence goes on from NZ_AMRM01000016.1 coordinate 75,581, forward strand.
CTGGCGGCGGAAGTTTCGGCAAACGCCATACACGTTCCGCTGACGCTCAAGCTGGAGGGCGAGAGCCTGCTGCGCACCCATTCGGTCCGCCGCCCGCTGGAGATCGAGGCGGTGCGCCACGCGACGCGCAACGCCACGCCGCAGCAGCGCCGCATCATCGTCGCGCGGGTGGCCGAACTGATCGCCGTCTACGAGGCGGGCGAGGACTGGCGCGACGCCGATCACCGCTTCCACGGCGCCATACACGAAGCGTCGGGCAATCCTTTGTTCGAGCAGCTCATTCACCAGATCCAGCGGGCCTTCCAGGACATCTACGAAGCCCCGTTCGGCCGGCCCCAGCTCGGCGCCGCGACGATCCCGCTGCATCTCGACCTGGCCGAGGCGATCGCCGCGGGCGACGAGGAGGCCGCCGTCCGTGTGACGACGAGGATCATGGACATGGTGGAGGTGGAAGTGCGCGAGCATATGGCGGGGCACGGGAATGTCTGAACGCGACGACCTCCATCTCGCGACATGGCTCAGCGCGGCCTTCGGCGGCGCCGACGGTTCCGTGACACCGCCGATCCACCAGACCTCGCTGTTCACCTTCGGCAGCTACCGGGAGTTCGAGGACCGCATGGCCGGCAGGACCGCCAATGCGATCTACACGCGGGTCCAGAACCCCACCGTCGCGGCATTCGAGGCGATGATGGCGCGCGCCGAGGGGGGAGAGGCAGCGGTCGGCTTCGCTTCCGGCATGGCGGCGATCTCCTCGACCGTTCTCGCCTTCCTCAAGCCGGGCGACCGGGTGGCCTGTGTCGAGCATGTCTATCCCGACAGTTACCGGCTGTTCGAGCGCCTGCTGCGCCCCTTCGGGATCGACGTCGCCTATCATCCCGTTTCTGCCTTCGAGGAGGATGCCGATCTGCTGCGCGGCGTGCGGCTCGCCTATCTGGAAAGCCCCAATTCGGTGATGTTCCAGCCGATGAACCTGCCGCGCGTCGCCGCGCATGCCCGGCGGCACGGAACGCTGACGGTGATCGACAATTCCTGGGCCTCGCCGGTGCTGCAGCGCCCGTTGGAACTCGGCATCGACATCGTCCTCCACTCGGCGTCGAAATACATATCCGGCCATTCCGACACGGTTGCCGGCGTCACCGTCGCCTCGCGGGAGCTGATCGGGCGGCTGCGCGATCTCACCCTGCCGCTGCTCGGCGCCAAGCTCGCCCCCTTCGAGGCATGGCTCCTGGTGCGCGGGCTGCGCACGCTGGAAGCGCGGATGCGCCAGCACCAGGCGACGGCGGACCTGTTCGTCGACCGGCTGTCCCGCCATCCGGAGGTGACCCGCATCCATTCGCCGGGGGCCAACACGGTGCCCGGCCTTACGGGGCGGTCGGGCCTTCTCTCCTTCGAACTCAGCGAGGCGGTCGACATCCCGCGCTTTGCCGACGCGCTGCGGCTGTTCAGGCTCGGCGTGAGCTGGGGCGGATTTGAAAGCCTGATCCTGCCCGCAAGCGCCGGCCTCGCCCAGGCGGGAGAGCAGAATTCCATGCAGCGCTTCGGCGTGCCGGCGCGGCTGGTCCGGATCAGCCTCGGGCTGGAGAACGCCGACGATCTCTGGGCCGATCTCGAAACGGCCCTGGGCAAGAGTGCCGCCTGAAGCGGCACACAACAACCGAGACGGAACCGAGTGGAGGACATATGAGACACTTATTGAGAGGACTTGGCCTCACGGCGATGCTGATGGCGTCGACCGCCCATGCGGAGACGACGCTGAAGCTGGTCGAGGTCATCACCAGTCCCGAGCGCACGGAGGTGCTCCAGGGCATCGTCGATGCCTACGAGGCTGCGAACGAGGGCGTGACGGTCGAGATCGTCTCCCTGCCCTGGGGGCAGGCATTCGAGAAGCTGGCGACCATGGTGGCGGGCGGCGACATTCCCGACGTCGTCGAGATGCCCGACACCTGGCTGGCGCTCTATGCCGGCTCCGGCAAGCTGGTCGATCTCGAGGAGCGCATCGCGGGCTGGGAGCACGGCGCGACGCTGACCGAGAAGACGCTTGCCATGGGGCGCCAGGCGGGCGGCAAGGCCCAGATGATCCCCTACGGCTTCTATCTGCGCGCGATGTTCTACAACAAGAAGCTCCTGGCGGAGGCCGGCGTCGAAACGCCGCCCGGCACCATGGAGGAGTTCATGGAGGCTTCGCGCAAGGTATCGGAACTGCCCGGCAAGTCCGGTTACTGCCTGCGCGGCGGGCCGGGCGGCACCAATGGCTGGGTGATGATGGCGGCGGCCATGAACGGCACCAACGCCTTCTTCACCGAGGATGGCAAGAGCCGGATGAACGAGGCCGGCTCTGTCGCCGGCATCCAGTTTATGATCGACATGTACCAGAAGGGCTACGCGCCCAAGGACTCCGTCAACTGGGGTTTCAACGAGATCGTCGCGGGCTTCTATTCGGGCACCTGCGCCTTCCTCGATCAGGATCCCGACGCGCTGATCGCCATCGCCGAGCGCATGCCGGCCGAGGATTTCGCCGTCATCCCGATGCCGGTCGGCCCGAGCGGCAAGGCGTTCCCCACCATCGGCTTCGCCGGCTGGTCGATCTTCAACACCACCGAGCATCAGGACGAGGCCTGGGAACTGGTGGCGGCGCTGTCGTCTCCCGAGGCGAACGCCACCTGGTCGAAGCGCGTCGGCGTGATCCCTATCCACAAGGGCGCCGACCAGGACCCGCATTTCAAGACCGAGCAGTTCAAGGGCTGGTTCGACGAGCTGAACGGCGCGCAATACGTGCCGACGGTGATGCCGAGCTATCTCGAGCAGTGGGGCTATTTCGGCAGCACCATGGTCGTCGAGACCTCGCAGGAGGCGTTGCTCGGCAAGCGGACCGCGCAGGACGTCGCCGACGAGTGGGCCGCCTTCCTGACGGCGGAATACGCGAAGTGGAAAGCCGCGCAATGAATGTGCGGACCCCGACGACGGTCGCGCCCGGGGAGACCCGGGCGCGATCCCCGCTCTACTGGCGCTATGCCGTGGAGCCGTTCGTCTACCTGTCGCCGGCGGTGATCCTGATCACGCTGGTGATGCTCGTGCCGCTCGTCGTCGGCATCTCCTATTCCTTCCAGTCCATCGCCATCCTGAACCCGCTGAAGACCGGCTGGGTCGGGTTCGACAATTACGCCGCGCTGTGGAGCGACGGAAAGTTCTGGACGGCGCTCGGCAACACGCTGTGGTGGACCGTCGCTTCCGTCACGCTGCAATTCGGCCTCGGGCTTGGCCTCGCGCTGCTGCTCAACCGGCATTTCCATTTCAGGCGGATCGTCCAGGCGCTGGTGTTCCTGCCCTGGGCGGTGCCGACCTTCCTGTCCGCGCTCACCTGGGCGTGGCTGTTCAATCCCGTCATCGGGCCGATCCCGCACTGGCTCGCCGCCCTCGGCATTCTGGCGGAGCCGGAGAACATTCTGGGCGATCCCGATCTCGCCATGTGGGGGCCGATCGCCGCCAATGTCTGGTTCGGCATTCCCTTCTTCGCCATCACGCTTCTGGCCGCGCTGCAATCGATCCCTGGCGATCTCTACGAAGCCGCCGAGATGGACGGCGCATCGGCCTGGCAGTGCTTCACCAAGATCACCCTGCCGTTTCTGGCGCCGATGATCGCCATCACCGTGATGCTGCGCACCATCTGGATCGCCAATTTCGCCGACCTGATCTTCGTCATGACCGGTGGCGGACCCGCCAATGCGACGCAAATCCTGTCCTCCTACGTCTTCACAACGGCCTTCAGGAAGCTCGATTTCGGCTACGCTTCGGCGATTGCCGTGGCGCTTCTCGGCCTGCTCCTGGTCTATGCCGCGATCCTTCTGAAGATCCGCCAGAAATTCGTGAAGATCTGAGGACGCGATCATGACCACACGATCCTCGCCCCTTCTCTCCGCCGCCAGATATCTGGCGCTTGCGCTCTACCTCGGCTTCGCGCTGTTCCCGCTCTACTGGCTCCTGAAGATCGCCCTGACGCCCGACCAGCTGATCTACACCGAGGGAACGCGGATGCTGCCGACGCTCACGACGCTGGAGAATTTCCGGACCGTCGTCTTCCAGACGCCGTTCCTATCCTATTTCCGGAACAGCCTGGTCGTCTCGCTGGGGACGGCGGCGGTCACGACCCTGATCGCGGCGGGGGCGGGCTACGCCTTCTCGCGCTTCCGCTTCCGCGGCAAGAAGCTGATCATCGGCCTGATGCTGGTCACCCAGATGTTTCCGCTGCTGATGATCATCGCGCCGATCTACAAGATGGTGGCCGCACTCGGCATGCTCAATTCGCTGACCAGCCTGATCATCGTCTACACCGCCTTCAACATTCCCTTCGCCACCTTCCTGATGCAGTCCTTCTTCGATGGAATCCCGCGCGATCTGGAGGAGGCGGCGATGATGGACGGCTGCACAAGGTTCCAGGCCCTGCGCAAGGTGGTCTTCCCGCTGACGCTGCCCGGCCTCGGGGCGACGCTCGGCTTCGTCTTCACCGCGGCCTGGTCGGAACTCCTGTTCGCGCTGATGCTGATCAATTCGAACGAGACGATGACATTCCCGGTCGGGCTTCTCACCTTCGTGTCGAAATTCTCCGTCGACTGGGGGCAGATGATGGCGGCGGGCGTTCTGGCGCTGATCCCGTCCTGCATCTTCTTCATCTTCATTCAACGTTACCTCGTGCAGGGCCTCACCTCCGGCGCGGTCAAGGGATAGGGGCCGTCATGGCGCGCATGGAACTGCGGAACGTCCGGAAAAGCTATGGCAGCGTCGAGGTGCTGCGCGACATCGATCTCGACATCGACGATGGCGAGTTCATCGTGCTGGTCGGCCCGTCCGGCTGCGGCAAGTCCACGCTGCTCCGCATGATCGCCGGGCTGGAGCCGATCTCCGGCGGCGATTTCCTGATCGACGGGGAGCGCATGAACGACGTGCGTCCGCGCGACCGCGACATCGCCATGGTGTTCCAGTCCTACGCGCTCTACCCGCATATGGACGTGGCACGGAACATGGGCTTCTCGATGGAGATCCGCGGCGCCCCGGCCGAGGAGCGCGCGCGCCGCGTGGCCGAGGCGGCAAGGACGCTCGGCCTCGACACGCTGCTGCAGCGCCTGCCGAAGGAACTGTCGGGCGGGCAGCGCCAGCGCGTCGCCATGGGTCGCGCGATCATCCGCGACCCGCGCGCCTTCCTGTTCGACGAGCCGTTGTCCAATCTCGACGCGGCCCTGCGCGTCGAGATGCGGCTGGAGATCGCCCGCCTGCACCAGAGGCTGGGCACCACGATGATCTATGTCACGCACGACCAGGTGGAGGCCTTGACGCTGGCGGACCGCATCGTGGTGCTGGATGGCGGCGACATCCAGCAGGTGGGCAGCCCGCTCGATCTCTACGAGCGGCCGGCGAACCGCTTCGTCGCCCGCTTCATCGGCTCGCCGACCATGAATGTCGTGCCCGCCACGGGGGCGGCGGGCGGCGTGCGGCTCGCCGATGGCGCGCGTATCGCCCTGCCGCATCTGGGCGATGCCGGAAACGCCGTCGAACTCGGCATCCGGCCCGAGCATATCGATGTGGTCGGCGCCGGCGCCGGCGACCTGGAGGCGACGGCGGAACTGGTCGAGCATCTCGGCTCCGACACCAATGTCTACGCGCAGGTCGACGGGCTGGGACCGATGATGGTGCGGGTCCATGGCAACATCGCTGCGCGCGCCGGCGACCGGCTGGGATTGAAGATCCAGGCGCGGAACGCCCATGTCTTCGCGGCCGACGGGACGGCGCTTCGTCGGGCCGAGAGGAGCGCATAAGCGCTGTGGCTTTCGTTCGCGCCGCGCTGAAATTTGGTTTGGCGCACGCGTTGCGGCCGGGCCATGTGGCGCGCTATGTGACGTATTGGCCGACCGATGTCCTGCCGCCGCCCGCCTCATTGCAGAGAACCGTCAAAGGAGTGGTCCCGTGTCCGACAGTCTGATACCGGCTTCCGCCGCGCCGGACGCTTTCTGGATCGACGATGCCGGCCACCGGGCCGGCCTTCTTGCCGAGGCGCACCGGCAGTTCGCCTTCTTCAGGGCCAGTCTGCGCCCGGACGCCGGCTTCCATACGCTCGACCATGCCGGCGCGCCGATGCCGGACGGGACGCAGGAACTGCACACGACGACGCGGCTGGTGCATTCCTATGCGCTCGGCCGGCTGGTCGGCGCGGAAGGCGCCGACGCCATGATCGACCAAGGCATGCGCTATCTGGCCTCGCATCATGGCGACCGGCAGCATGGCGGCTATCTCTGGGCGCTTAACGGCGAGCGGGTGGCGGACGGGCGCAAGCTCGCCTATGGGCATGTCTTCGTGCTGCTCGCCGGGGCAAGCGCCCTGCAGGCGGGGCATCCCGACGCAGCCGGGCTGATCGACGACGTCTGGAACGTGCTCGAGCGGCATTTCTGGGAGGAGGAGCGGGGGCTTTTCCGCGATGAATGGAACCGCGACTGGACGCCGTTTTCTACCTATCGCGGCATGAACGCCAACATGCATGGCGTCGAGGCGCTGCTCACCGCCCACGAGGCGACGGGCAGGGCGGTGTTCCTCGACCGGGCCGGGCGCATCCTCGACTTCTTCGTCGGCAGGATCGCGCCGCAGCATGGCTGGCGGCTGCCCGAGCACTACACCGCCGAATGGCGGGTCGATCCGGCTTATGCCGGCAATCCGATGTTCCGCCCGGCCGGCACCACGCCCGGCCATTCCTTTGAGCTTGGCCGGCTCCTGCTGCAATACTGGGATCTGCGCGGACGCCCGGCGGGCGACGCGCCGGCGCATGCGCGCCGGCTGATCGAGCAGGCGCTGAGCGACGCGTGGAACGCGGAGCGCGGCGGGTTCGCCTACACGCTCGACTTTTCGGGCCGGGTTGCGATCGGCGATCGCTACTGGTGGCCGGTGACCGAGGCGATCGGCGCGGTCGCCGCCCTGATCAAGCTGGAGCGTCGGGCGGAAGACGAGCGCTGGTATCGCCGGCTGTGGGACTTCGCCGAGCGGCACCTGATCGACCGGGAGCGGGGCGGCTGGTATCCCGAGATCGGTGCCGATGGCCGGCCCGTCGCCATCCAATTCAAGGGAAAGCCCGATATCTACCATTCGGTTCAGGCGGCGCTGTTTCCGCTGGCGGAAGGACTTTCGGGACATGCCGAGGAGTTGAAGTCTTTCGGCAAGGCAGCGGCGTAGACCCGTCAAGGTTTCACAGAAATGCTGAGCGGGTCTATCTCTTTGTTTTACCGCGTTTATGCGGGCGTCAGGTGATTTCACCTGACTGCAAAACGCACTAGGCGCGCCGGCGCGCTGTTGTCCCGGAGCGGTCGCCTGTTACGGGATCGGCTCCGCCCGGCGAATCGGCTGCCCGTCCGCGTCCCAATCGTCCCAGCCGGGAAAGGGCAGCGTCGGCAGTTCCGGGGCCCGGGTGACATGCCCGGCCCAGTCCCCAAGTGCGGCGCGCAGCCTTTGTTCCTGCATGCCCTGATCCTCATAGGCATAGCCGTGCCCCTGCACGCCGCAGACCTGGAAGGGCGGCAGGACCTCGAAACCCAGATAGTGCAGGGAGTAGTGGATCGGCCACAGCATGGTTTCGAAGTTTCCGCCGCGGGCTCCAGCGCCGAAGGCGCTTTCGGGCGCGCCCGTGGTGACGGACACCATGGCGCGACGCTCCCGGAAATACCCCGTGTCGTATCGCATGCGGCTGGTGTAGAGGCCGCTGTTGACGAACACGCGGTCGAACCAGCCCTTCAGGATCGCCGGCGGTCCATGCCACCAGAGCGGAAACTGGAGGATGAGGAGATCGGCCCGTTCCAGTTCGGCGATCTCTGCGCCGATCTGCGCCGGCACCGCTCCCGTCTGCCACGCGTGGCGCTGTTCGGCCAGCGGCGCGAACGAGCGGGCGTCGAGCCGGTTCCCGTAGTGCTCCGCCTTTTCGACCGGGTCGAAGCGTGACGCATACAGATCCTGGACGCTGACCGTGTGGCCCAAGCCGCCGAGCGCGTCGGCCGCCGCGCGCGACATGGCTGCATTGAAGGATGCCGGATCGGGGTGAGCCTGGACAATGCGGACATGCATGAGAGTCTCCCGGGAGAATGGATGCCTGCTTCAATTTAGTTTGCGTGAATGATATTGATATCGAAGATTCTGCTTATGGAGTTTGCAGATTTGCAAGGAAAGCTTGATTGGAACGACTATCAGGTCGTTCTGGACATCGCGCGCGCCGGCTCCCTGACGCTGGCGGGCCGGCAGTCGGGACGGAGCCATGCGACGCTGTTTCGGCGTCTCAACGCGATCGAGCAGCATCTGGGAACGCGGCTGTTCGACCGGCACCGCAGCGGTTATGCGCTGACCGGCGCAGGCGAGGCCATTGTCGCCGCCGCGAGGGACTTCGAGGCATTGGCCATCTCGACCGAACGCCAGCTCGCGGATCTGGACCGCCGGGCATCGGGCCTCGTCACGATCACGACGACCGACGCGCTGTTCCACGGGCTGATCGCGGAGGCCCTAGTCCGCTTTCACGAGAGGAACCCGGCGATTTCGGTGGAGGTCAGGCTGTCGAACAATCTGCATGATCTGTCGAGGCGCGAGGCCGACATTGCGCTCCGTCCGACCTCGGCTCCCGACGCGCATCTCTTCGGGCGCAGCCTCGGGACGGTTCGCCAGGCGATCTATGCACCTGCCGGCCGCGCGGACGATCCCGATCTCCCGTGGATCGGGCCGAGCGCCTCCATGAACTATGTCCAGTATGACCGCTGGTTGCAGCGGCGGGAGGACAGGGCAATGTGGATGCAGGTCGAGGGAACGCTCGGGATCCATGGCGCGGTCCGGGCCGGAGCGGGCAGGGCGATTCTGCCCTGCTATCTCGGCGATGCGGATGATGCCCTTCGCCGTTGCGGACCGGTCATCGATGATCTCGGAATCCCCCTGTGGATGCTGATCCACCCGGATCTCAAGGAAGTGGCGAGGGTGCGGCGGGTGCTGGAGTTCCTGGGCGGCAGCAGGCTGATCAGGGACCGACTCTAGACCCATTCAGCGTTTCAATGGACCGCTGAGTGATTCCGAAGCCTCTGCTTTTACGTTCTTGTGCGGGTGTCAGGTGATTCCACCCGACTGCACGCGCCATGGTTTCCGAACGGGAAACCGGGGCCGGGTGACGCGCGCGCGGACCGCGAGGCCTGTCAGGATGACACCGCGTCACTCCCGCATGATCATATGAAATGATCGAGACGATGAAGATTCCATCACTTCACCAGTTCGGGTTTTGCGTGCAGTTTCAGTTCCATCCGAACAGCCGAAACCGGAGCGTTGATGGCCGAAATCCCGAGATTCCGTGTGTCTTCCCGCGCCCGTCCGCAAATCTCCGCCTCGGCGGCAGAGGACGGGAAGGGGGACGAAATCTGCCTGGCCGACGGTCGGTCGCGGCTGTGATGCCGGCGCTGTCTTTCAGCGCGAAAGGCGAAGCGTCGCGGCTTTGCGGGTGATCGCCGGCTCTTCCCCGTAATCATCAGACGTGGCCTGCCGCAGTGCCGCGGTGCTGCACGAGGCGGTTCCCCAGCACGAAACTGCCTGATCCCGGGCGCTCGTCCGCTTCCCGCGAGCGGTACCGTCGCTTCGAAAGGGATGCGGGTCCATCGCCCCGGCCTCGGGGCCGCATCGATCTTGCGGACAAATTACGGCTTACCCACGCCGCGGCAAGAAAATAAGATGCTTGCACATACATGTATATTGACAGTGCTCCCTGCTTCGAGATATTGCATGTGCATACACATAATTTGGAGATCGCGAATGCGCACCGTCACCGTCTATTCCGACTATGTCTGTCCGTTCTGCCTGCTTGCCGAGCAGGTTCTGTCCGATGCCATCGGCGATCGGGACATCCGCATATCCTGGCGCGCTTTCGAGTTGCGGCCCGAGCCTGTGCCGACGCTGCGCCCCGAGGATCCCTACCTGCCCGCGATCTGGAAGAAGGCGGTCTATCCGCGCGCGGAAAGGCTGGGGGTTCCGATCAGGCTGCCGTCGATCTCGCCGCAGCCGCGGACGGACAAGGCGTTCGAGCTGTTGGCGCTGGCGCAGGACAGGGGGCTCGATCATCCGTACTCCATGCGGGTTTTGCGCGCCTTCTTTCAGGAGGATCGCGACATCGGGGATCCCGAAATCCTGATCGAACTGGCGGCCGAGGCGGGGATCGATCCCGGCGAGGCGCGTCGGGCGCTCGAAACCGGTGCCTATGCGGAACGCCATCGCGAGGCGCTGCGCCATGCGCGGGAAGACATGGCGATCACCTCGGTTCCCACGATCGTCGTCGGCGAGCAGGTCTTTCGGGGCACGCCGCCGGCGGACGAATTGCTCCAGGCGCTCGAACGGCTTGAAGGCGCCGCCGACCGGTAGCGTCGGACCAACAGGAAAAACCGCCGACACGGTCGGCACATGACCTCAGAAACGCACCACTCAAAAAAGGATAGTTGCAATGAGCTGGCTTTATCTCGGAATCGCCGTGATCTTTGAGATCGCGGTTGCAATCAGTGCAGGCAATGCAAAGGGGTTCACCCGTCTGTGGTGGACGATCGCGACGCTCGTCAGCGGGGCCATCGCCACCTTCTTCCTCAGCCTGGCGCTGCTCACCTTCGACGTCGGCGTCGGATACGCGATCTGGACCTCCGTCTCCGGCGTCGGGATCGTCATCCTCGGCGCGCTGTTCTTCGGCCAGCAACTGGGCTGGAAGAAGGCGCTGGGCATCCTCTTCGTCATCGGGGGCGTTGTCGGCCTGCGCCTCAGCGGCGCCGCCTGACGGCCGTCACCCTTACCCCAATCCTCCATATTCCATCCTGATCGAAAGGAACCCAAGACATGGACACAACCCACAAGACCCAGAGCAGCGGCGCGGCATGGGGCATGCTGCTTCTCGCCAGCATCTTCGAGATCGGCTACGCGCTCAGCGTAGGCGGCAGCCAGGCTTTCACCGTGCTGAGCTGGTCGGTCGCCGCGGTCGTTTTCTTCCTGCTCACACTCTACTTCCTGAGCGCCGCGCTCCGCACCATCGACGTCGGAATCGGCTATGCGGTATGGGCCGGCATCGGCTCGGTCGGCGCGGCCGTTCTCGGCAGCATGCTGCTCGACCAGCCCCTGACGCTGGTCCAGGCCTTCTGGCTTGGCGTCATCATCGCGGGCGTCGTCTGGCTGAAGCTCGCCGACAGCGCCAGGCTGCAGGGACAGGGCTGATGGCTGCCGGACCTTCGGCGCGGTTCGCACGGCTCATGGAGGAGGCGGTCGCCTTCTCCATGGACCATGTCCACGAAGGCGGCATTCCCTTCACCGCTTTCGTCGTCGACCACGACGGCACCATTCTGGGGCGTGGGGTCAACCGCGTCCGCGAGCACCACGACCCGACGGCGCATGCCGAAGTCGAGGCGATCCGGGATGCCTGCCATAAGCATGGGAGGACGGACCTGCGGGGCGCGACGCTTCTGGCGTCGGGAGAACCGTGCGCGATGTGCTACATGAGCGCGCTTTACGCTGGTATCGGGCAGGTGCTTTTTGCCGCCGACCGCGACGAGGCCGCCGAGCACGGCTTCGACTATCGCGGCACATACCGCCTCTTCGCCCAGGACCCGGCAGGATGGCAGTCCCCTTCCGCGCAGAAGCTTCCCGTGCCGGGCGCGGTGGGTCCATTCCTCGCGTACGGCGCGAAGCGCCGCTTTCCTTAGGTCGCTTGCCTTTCCGCATTCAGGCGGGGCCGGGCGGTTCCGCCTGATTGCACAAATCACTGTCGAGGATATCGACTTGCCTTGGTCCTTGCATGAACATACATGTTTCAGCGCAAGGATTGTTTTCCGCAAAGGGATGCCACTCATGTCCAAGAGAAGCGATTCCTGGCTGGCGCTGGTCCAGGCCGTGGCGAATGTCGAAGTCGAGCTTGGAAAAATACTCCAGGAGCAGCACGGCATCGGCCTTTCGGATTACCGTGCGCTCGATGTCCTCGCGCGGTCGCCTGACAGCGAACTGCGCATGCAGGAGCTGGCCGCCTATCTGCAGCTGAACCAGAGCTCCGTATCGCGCATGGTGGAGCGGCTGGAGCGCGGCGGTCTCACCAACCGGGACCTTTGCCCGGACGACAAGCGGGGCGTCTACACCGTGCTCACCGAGAAGGGCCGCGCGCGTCTGGAGGCGGCGCAGCCCGATTACGAACGGGCGCTTGGCGAGGTCTCGGACAGGCACCGGGGTTCGGACGTCCTGTCCGCAGCGTTCAACGCGGCCGGCGACCTGCCGCTGAAGTTCCGGCCGGCAGCGGGCTGACGCCCGGCAGGTCCGGAAGCACCGGCCGGGCGCAATGCCACGGGCCTCATCCAGGCCTGTCGGCGGAGCCTGCGCCGAGCGCCAGGAGGTTGTCCGCAAGCTGTCTCGCCGCCGGGCCCAAGGCTTCGTCTAGGCGGTGCGCGACATAGGCCTGGGAGGTGACCTCGCCATTCTTTCCGAGCGCGCCGACATTGAGCCTGACGAGCCGGCCCTGCTCGATGTCGCGTTCGACGAGCCACAGGGGCAGGCGGCCCCAGCCCACCCCGCCGAGGATGAGGCTGTGCTTGGCGTCCTGCGTGTTGACCCGGCAGGTCTGCGGGGAGATCACCCCGAAGTCGCGGCCGGCGGACATGTCGGAGGGGTCGGAGAGCACGATCTGAAGATGGTCGGCCAGATCCAGAGCCTCCAGGACTCGGCCGGGCGCGCCCTCGGCGAGCGGGTGGCTGGCGGCGACCACGGCAAGCTGCGTGATGGACGCCAGCGCATCGAACCTGATGCGCGGATCGCGGAAATCCTCGCCGACCATGACGGACAGCGCGCAGCGCTTCTGCTTCAGGGCCTCGAGCGGACCGCCGAGCGGCTCGACGCGGACGCGGACGGAAACGGACGGGAATGTCTGCCGCATTCGTGAAATGGCCCGGCCGACCCGTTGCAATGGATAGAGCGTGTCGACGGCGATGCCGATTTCGGTCTCGACGCCTTCCGCGAATCCACGCGCTTTCGCGCGCAGGAGATCGACGCGGAGGATGATGTCGCGGGCATTGCCGAGAAGCACCTGGCCCTGCGGCGTCAGGACCGGCCGGTGGCCGGAGCGGTCGAACAGCTCCACGCCGAGCTGTGCCTCGAGATTGGCGATCGCGACGCTCACGCCCGACTGGACGCGCGAGAGTTTCCTGGCGGCCGCCCGAAAGCTCCCGCTGTCTGCGATGGTGACGAAGGTGCGCACCTGGTCGAGGGTCAGGGCATCCAGCATGATCATTCCAAGTGATCAGTTTGATGAATATTATATCACTTAAAGCGTTCGCCATGCCGGTGCAACCTTGCTTCATCCATTCGCTGAAGCAAGGTTCATACGATGTCGAAGGTCCTCATCCTCTACTATTCCTCCTACGGCCATATCGAGACGATGGCCGGCGCGGTGGCCGAAGGCGTCCGCCAGGCCGGCGCTTCCGCCACACTGAGGCGCGTGCCGGAACTCGTGCCCGACAGCGTGGCGGCGGAGGCGGGATACAAGGTCGACCAGTCGGCGCCGGTGGCCACCGTGTCCGAGCTTGCCGATTACGATGCCATCATCGTCGGCACGCCGACGCGTTACGGCAACATGGCCTCGCAGATGAAGAATTTTCTCGACCAGACCGGGGCCCTCTGGTTCGAGGACAAGCTGGTCGGCAAGGTCGGCAGTGTCTTCACCTCCACCGGCAGCCAGCATGGCGGGCAGGAAACGACCATTCAGTCCACCCAGACCGTCCTCTTCCATCTCGGAATGATCATTGTCGGCCTGCCTTACAGCTTCAAGGGGCAGATGCGCATGGACGAAATCACGGGCTGCTCGCCCTATGGCGCGTCTACACTGGCCGATGACGGCGAGGGCGGCCATCGTCATCCGAGCGAAAACGAACTCGATGGCGCGCGCTTCCAGGGACGGCATGTCGCCGAGATCGCGTCGGCGCTGGCGGCCGGCCGGCAGGGCAGGGCGGCATGACCGGCGATCTTGCGCGAGCCGAGCCGTCGTCCACGCGCTGGGCGGCCGTCTTCCTCATCGTCGTCGCGGGCATCGTTGCCGCGCTGCAGGTCGGCAAGGCGTCCATCGCCGCGCCGATGCTGCAAGGCGATCTCGGCATCGGGCTGACGGCTCTCGGCTGGCTGACCGGCATTTTCGCGGTTCTCGGGCTGTTCGGCGGCATTCCCACAGGGGCGCTCGTCGCCAGTTTCGGCGCCCGACGCCTGCTCGTCGTCGGACTGCTGGTCACCACCGCCGGCGCTGCAATCGGGGCGCTCGTCACGAACCTTTCGGGGCTTCTCGTCTCGCGCGTCGTCGAGGGGGCCGGGTTTCTGCTGATCACCGTGGCCGCGCCTTCGATCCTGGGCCGTGTCGCACGGGCCGCCGACCGCGACCTGGCCTTCGCGCTCTGGAGTTGCTTCATGCCGGTCGGCATGGCGGTGGCGATGCTGGCGGGACCCGCGTTCGAGGACTGGCGCGTGATGTGGTGGGCGAGCGGCGCTCTTGCGCTCGCCGTCTGCCTGCTCGTGCCGCTCATCGTTCCGGCCGCCGGCGATCGAAGCGCGTGGTCGTGGAGCAGGCTGCGAACCGACACGGCTGCGGTTTTCAGCAGCGGAGGCGCAATCGGGCTTGCCGTCACCTTCGCGCTTTACAGCCTGATGTTCTTTGCACTGTTCAGCTTCCTGCCTGTCCTCTTGATGGAGCAGATGGGCGTTTCCCACCAGACCGCGGGCCTCCTGAGCGCGCTTGCCTCCGTGGTGAACGTGATCGGCAACCTGGCGGCGGGCTTCATGCTGTCCCGCGGGGTCGGCCGGCCGACGCTGCTGATCGGCGCCTGCCTGGTCATGGGGGTGGCGAGCCTCGGCATTTTTCTCCCTGTGCTGCCGGCCACGGCGACATTCCTTCTCTGCGTCCTGTTCTCCGCCGTCGGCGGCCTCATCCCGGCGACGCTTCTGTCATCGGCCCCGATCGTCGCGCCGACCGCGAGCCTGGTGCCGGTGGTCATCGGCCTGATCGTTCAGGGCAACAATCTGGGCCAGATCCTGGGGCCGACCGCGGTCGGCGGCGCGATCGACCGGTTCGGCTGGAGTTCCGCGGCCTTCATCGTCGCCAGCGCGGCCCTGGTGGCGGTTGCCGTTGTGGCCGCATTCGGCCGCCGGATCCGGCCGCAACCCTGAACTGATTCACTCGTGTTCGCAGTGCCAAAAGGAAAGGAGCGCTTCGATGAGCGTGGATTTCAATCACACAATTCTTCCGGCCAGGGATTCCCGGTCGTCGGCCGTCTTCCTGGCCGAAATGCTGTCGCTGCCGGAGCCGAGGAAATGGGGACCGTTCTGGATGGTCACCACCGACAATGGCGCCAACCTCGACTACATGGACGTCGATCGCCCGATCGCTCCCCAGCACTATGCGTTCCTGGTCGACGATGAGAGCTTCGACGCGATCCTCGCCCGCATCGAGAAGGCTGGTCTGGCGTACTGGGCGGACCCCGGCCGGTCGACGCCCGGTTTGAACCGGCACGATGGGGGCCGGGGGCTCTATTTCGACGATCTCGAGGGACATCTCCTCGAGGTCATCACGCGCCCCTATGGCAGTGGCGGCTGGCAGCCCTGAAACAGCGCGCCGGCGGCTGTGCCGGCTTTTTCGACGTGGCACGTCACAAACCGGCGGGCTGGATCGTCACGGTGATACAACCTCACCATGGAGCCTTCGATGACAACCACTCCCGTAAACCACCACAAGAACGTCCCCGCTGTTTTCGCCTCGCTGGAGAAGGTTCACGGCGCGATCGACGAGCACGGTCTCGACCGGATGCTGCATCATCTCGTGCAATTGCGTGCGTCGCAGATCAACGCCTGCGCCTATTGCGTCAAGATGCACACGAAGGAAGCGCGCGACGACGGGGAAACCAACGAACGCCTGGACCGCCTGACGGTGTGGGCGCATGTCGGCGATTTCACGCCCAGGGAACGCGCGGCGCTCGCCTGGACCGAGGCGCTCACGCAGCTTGACCGCAAGACCGACTACGGCTCCCTGCGCGCCGAGCTGCGCGAGCACTTCAGCGAAGCGGAGATCAGCGCGCTGACCGCGACAGTCGCGATGATCAATCTGTGGAACCGCGTCCAGATATCCGCCCACTGACATGCGGCAGCCCGAGACAGCCATGTTCGAGAACCGTCGTCCATTCCTGACCGGGCTGGCTTACCGCATCCTCGGCTCGCTGGCCGAGGCCGAGGATGCGGTTCAGGACACCTATCTCAAGTGGCAGGCGAGCGAGCGCGGGACCATCTCCAATCCGGCCGGCTGGCTGACCGCCGCCTGCACGCGCCGCTGCATCGACATGCTCAGATCGGCCCGCCGGACGCGGGTCGATTATGTCGGTGCGTGGCTGCCGGAGCCGATCCAGACGATGATCGAAGAGACCCCGGAGGGCGCGGCGGAGCTGTCGTCCACACTCTCGCTCGCCTTCATGCTCGTTCTCGAACGGCTCGCGCCGAAGGAACGGGCCGCCTATCTCCTGCGGGAGATTTTCGACCAGCCCTATGCGGATGTGGCGGCGGCACTGGACGTGACGGAGGCCACGTGCCGAAAGCTGGTCTCGCGCGCCCGCAACCGCATCGGACGCGAGGAGACGGGCGCGGTCGTTCCGAAGGAGCGGCAGGATGCGCTGCTCGCGGCGTTCCAGGCGGCGATCGCGACGGGAAGCACGGCGCGGCTCGCGAGGCTGATGCGGGAGGACATCGAGCTCAGGGCCGATGGCGGGGGCAAGGTGCTGGCGCTGCTGCATCCGCTGTCGGGGAAGGCCGATGTGCTCGGCTTCGTCGGCAAAATCCTCAACCGGTCCTGGTCCGGGTACAAATGGCAGCGGGTCGACATCAACGGCACCCGTGGCGCGCTTGTTTTCGACGGCCCCGATCTCGTCGCCTCCGTCAGCCTCGCCTCAGATGCGCAGGGCGCGCTCAGCGGCATCTACATCATGCGCAATCCCGACAAGCTGGCCCGTCTCGCCGACGCCGACAGAACGATACGATGACCGCCTCGTCGTCGGATCCGGCGCGTCTTTCGGGCGCTTCGCCGCGTCGGAGCCCACTGTTTGACAAGCAAGGAGACACACATATGCAGCTGGAGCAGGTGGCTTTCCGTGAGCCTGATGCGGACCTGTTCAATCGCCTTCTGCCGGTCGCGCGACGCGTGTTTGCCGACACGTTCTCGCACCGCTACGAGCCTGCGGCCTTCGAGCGCTTCTGCGAGGAGGTCTATCGACCCGGCGGGACCATGTCGCGGGACTTCGATGCGCCCGGAATTCGATGGCGTGTCGCGATGGCGGCGGGCGAACCGATCGGCTATGCCAAGCTTACGCCGCTTCGCGCGCCGGCCGCCGACCCGGACCCAGGGGCCCTGGAACTCCAACAGCTCTACGTCGTGCGGGAGTGGCACGGTTCGGGGGTTGCAGGCCATCTGATGGAGTGGGCCCTGGAAACCGCCCTGACCGAGAGCGTCGGTGAGGTTTACCTCACCGTCTTCGACCACAACGAGCGGGCCAAGCGCTTCTATGCCCGCTACGGCTTCGAGGAAGTGGGGCGATGCACGTTTCGGCTCGGCGACCGTGTCGATGACGATCGCATCTGGCGTGTGCGCCTGCAGTCCCGAGGTTCCGCGGGCAAGGCCTGATCCGATTGCCGGTGTCAGGCCCGGGCACGGCGTGTCGCTGCCGGCCAATCACGTTGCCAGCCGATCAAGGGCGCTCCGCAGCCGCGGGGCCGCATGATCGATGAACGCGCGGGTCTTGGGCGCGACGAGGCGCGCGTGGGGGTAGACGAGATGCACCGGGACCGCGGACGGCGTGAACGGATCGAGCACCGGCACGAGTTTCCCGGCACGGATCTGGTCGCTCACCATATAGGACAGCGCGATCGTGATGCCGTTGCCCATCTCTGCGGCCTGTATGGCGGCCACCGCATCGTTGATCTCGAATGTCGGGCGCAGGGCGACGCTGCCCGGCTTCTGGCCGTTCTGGAAGCGCCATTCGCGGTTCGGCATCAGGCCGGTGAAGGCGAGGATCGCGTGGAACCTGAGGTCCGCCGGTGTTTCAGGCATGCCGCGCCTTGCAAGATAGTCCGGGCTTGCCACCAGCATGCGGCGGACCGATCCGATCCGCTTGGCGATCAGATTCGAGTCCGGCAGATGGCCGATGCGTACCGCCACATCGATCCCTTCCTCGATGAGGTTGACCACCCGGTCGAGCAACAGGACCGACGCTGTGACGCGCGGATATCGGCTGAGGAAACTGCAGACGACCGGAGGCAGCGCGGATCGCCCGAACGTCACCGAAGCCGTGACGTTGAGATGACCCTGCGGCGAAGCGGTCTCGCCCACGGCCTCCTTCTCGGCGGTGTCGAGATCCGTCACGAGGCGTCGCCCGGCCTCGAGGAAGCGCTGCCCGACATCCGTGATCGAAAGGCTCCGCGTGGTGCGGTTGAAGACGCGGGCGCCGAGCCGCTCCTCGAGCGCCGCTATCGCCCGCGTCACGGCTGGAGGGGACAGGCGCAGCTGCCGGCCGGCCCTGGCGAAACTGCCCGCCTCCGCCACCGCGATGAACACTTCGATCTCGTGCAGTCGATCCATATATTATTCCCCTTTGCGAAATAATATATTTCATAGATCGGTTATTCTTTCAAATCCGTGATTGAAGCATCTTGCCCGCACTGGTGCCGCAGAGTACCGCAATCCCGACGTGAAAGGATCGACCTCCAATGGCCCGTGTTGACGTTATCGACCCGAAGACCGCCACAGGCGAAGCCAGGGAGCTTCTGGATGCCGTGCAGAGCGGTCTCGGTATGGTTCCGAACTTCATCCGCGTGCTGGCGAATTCGCCGGCCGCCCTGGCCGCATTCCTGGGTCTCCATGGCATTGCGGGAGCGGGTTCGCTCGACCCCCGGACGCGTGAGCGCATCGCGCTTGCCGTCGCGGAGCAGAATGCCTGCCAGTACTGCGTGTCCGCACACACCGCGATCGGCCTGAAGGCCGGCCTCGACAGTCAGGAGATGCTCGCCAATCGCGCCGGCCGGTCGTCGGATGCGAAGGCGCAGGCCGCGCTGGCCTTTGCCGGCGCGCTCGTGGAGCACACCGGCGAAGTGAGCAAGGCGGAGTTCGACGCGGTGCGCGCGGCCGGGCATTCCGACGCCGAGATCATCGAGATCATCACGCATGTGGCGATGAACATTTTCACCAACCTGCTCGGCAAGGCGACCCAGGTCGAAATCGACTTTCCCAGAATCGAGCTGAACCAGGTCGCCTGACCGGAAGCAATGCGTTCCGGCGGGGTTTCGACCGCGCCGCGCGCACATGGAAAAACGGAGAAGGACCTCATGAACGACATGACGCAGGCCGAAACCCGCCCGCCGCTGCCGCCTTTCACCCGCGAAACCGCGATCCGAAAAGTGCGGATGGCGGAGGACGCCTGGAACACGCGGGACCCGGAGCGGGTGTCGCGCGCCTACACGGAAGACTGCCGCTGGCGCAACAGGGCGGAGTTTCCGGCCGGTCGCGGCGAGATCGTCGCCTTCCTCGAGCGTAAATGGGCGCGCGAGCTGGAATATCGGCTGATCAAGGAGCTTTGGGCCTTTGCGGGGAACCGCATCTCGGTGCGCTTCGCCTATGAATATCGCGACGACACGGGGAACTGGTTCCGTGCTCACGGCAACGAGAACTGGGAATTCGACGAGCGCGGCCTGATGCGCCTGCGCCTGGCGAGCATCAACGACCAGCCGATTTCCGGGAACCAACGGCTGTTTCGCTGGCCGCAGGGGCCGCGCCCCGAGGGTCACCCGGGGCTTTCCGATCTGGGCCTTTGACGGTCAGACGCTCGATCCCGAAGGAGAAGCCATGCCGCATCATTTTGCCAGGATCGCTTTCACGCCGAACGTCAGGAAGATGCAGGAGGCGTTCGGCAGCCGGTCCTCCTACTCCCGCATGGAGGACAGGCCGGACGCGGTCAATCACCGCCTGACGGAAGCGGAGGCCGGCTTCATCGCGGCTCGAAACGCGTTCTACATGGCGACCGTCAGCGAGACGGGCTGGCCCTACATCCAGCACCGCGGCGGGCCGACGGGCTTTGTGCGGGTACTCGACGACAGCACGCTGGGATTTGCGGACTATCGGGGCAACCGCCAGTATATCAGCGTCGGGAACCTGATGACGGACGACCGGGTGTCCCTGTTCTTCATGGACTATCCGAACAGGACCCGTCTGAAGCTGTTCGGCCGTGCCAGGACCATCCCGCCTGATGATCAGGCGATGCTGTCGCGCCTCGAGGTGCCGGAATACCGGGCGCGGGTCGAGCGCGGCATTCTCATCGCTGTCGAGGGCTTCGACTGGAACTGCCCGCAGCACATTACCCGGCGCTATACGGACGAAGAGGCTGAGGGCGTGCTCTCCCGCCTGACGGCGCGGATCACGGAACTCGAAGCGCGACTGGCCCGCCAAGCAGGCAGGAACGGGGAGGAGCGATGAGGGGACGAACCCAAGAAGGGCAAAAACCTCAGGGGCGAGGCGAACAATCACTTCGAGGTCTTCGAGACCTTCGCTCATCCCCATGACGCCATCGGCGATCACGCGCTGCTTCAGATCGATCTTCAAGATTGCACAGCCGTCGGCGGGCGACGTGATGGCAATTCGCCCGCTAGCGTACCAGCGGAGAGACGCGATTCTCGAGGAGGCGTATCAGGCTGAGCGCGGTGAGTTCCGACGATTTCGGGTTGGTGGCCAGCGGCTCGTTCTCGATCGTCACATCCAGCTTTCCGAACGCACCTGACGCCACGATGCGGTGGCCGTTGCGCGTTGCATACGGATCGGCGACCATCGTCACCCGGGTCCGCTCGAACCCGACCCCCGCCATTGCAGATATGGCCGCTACATTGGCGTTCTGGGGAAACAGGTCGGCTGCCTGGCGCGCCGAACCGCTGAAAAAGGTGGTGACCTTATCGATGGCGTCGAGGTCGATCGATGCTTCCGCCGGCGTGCCGCGCCAGGCCGCCGGCGGCTTCACGATGAGATGCTCGACACTGTCCAGCGGCAGGACCGCGGCCGCCGCGAGCGCGTCGATGCCTCCAATCGCACCCGGCGGAACGATGATCTGGCAATCTCTTTCCTCGGCCAATGCCGTCAGTCGATCCCTCAACGCGTCGTCTCGGAACGCGCTGGTCGACGAGATCACGAAATCGCAGCCTTCCGTCAGCGCGACGGTGCCCCATGATTCGATACTGCAACGCCCGGCCGCTTCTATGACGATGTCGCAGTCGATGTTGCCAAGCTCTTCGGGGCGCGTGATCAGTAATGCGCCCTCGGGAAGACCGTCTCTCGGGGCTTCAATGTCGCGGACGGCGACGGCGACGATCACTATATCGCGCCGCATGCGCTCGCTTAGCAGCGCCACCACACGCCGGGAGATTGCCCCCCATCCGATCAGCGCCACGCGCAGGTGGCGCACGGTTTGTCGCTCAGATGCCGACATAGGAGTGAACCAGCTCCGCGTCGCGCTCGATGTCGGCGCTGCCGCCCGACCAGACCGTACGCCCTTTCTCAAGCACGAAGTGACGATCTGCGAGCCTTTTCAGGACCTGGATGTTCTTGTCGATCAGAAGGAGCGACTGGCCCTCGGCCTTCAGTCGCTCGACGCATGACCATATCTCTGCGCGGATCACAGGCGCCAGTCCTTCGGTCGCCTCGTCGAGGATGAGCAGCTGCGGATTGGTCATCAGAGCGCGCCCTATCACGAGCATCTGCTGCTCGCCACCCGAGAGTGTCGTCGCCGACTGGCGCGCGCGCTCACGCAGCCGCGGGAACATCTCGTAGACGCGTTCGAGCGTCCACGGGTCGCGCCGTCCCAACCGGTTGGCGGCTGTCGCGATCAGGTTCTCGCGAACAGTGAGTGTCGGGAAGACCTGCCTGCCTTCGGGCACGAGACCGACACCCATTCTGGCCACTGCTTCCGGAGTTGCCCGAACGACGGACCTGCCTCCGATTGTCACTTCACCACCCAGCGCCGGAAGCAGGCCCATGATCGTACGGATGGTTGTCGTCTTGCCCATGCCGTTGCGGCCGAGCAGCGTAACCACCTCGCCTTTGGCGACTTCCAGCGAAATATCGAAGAGTACCTGGCTCGCTCCATAGGCGGCCTTGAGGCCGTGGACGCTCAACATGCCTCGTCTCCATCACCGAGATACGCCTTGCGGACCTCCGGATCACGCCGAATCTCGTCGGCAGTGCCCGAGGCGATGACACGGCCGTAGACCAGAACGGAAATGCGATCAGCGAGCTGGAAAACGGCTTCCATGTCATGCTCGACGAGCAGCATCGCCACATCCTTCTTCAACGCGCGAAGCGTTTTGATCATCTGCTGGCTCTCGGCATGGCCAAGGCCCGCCATCGGTTCGTCAAGGAGCAGGATGCGCGGTCTTGTGGCCAGGGCCACAACCAGTTCGAGCTGCTTGCGCTCGCCATGCGACAGGTTGGCGACGATTTCGTCTGCGCGCCCGGCGAGCCCGGCCGCTGCCAGACGGGTTTCAGCCTCGCCGCGCAAACCCTCGTCACGGTGCGCATTTCTCAGGAAGCGAAAACTGTGCCCCTGCCGAATCTGCACGGCGATGGCGACATTGTCGCGAACCGAGCAGTCGGGCAGGAGGCATGTGATCTGGAAGGTGCGAGCAAGACCGCGCGCGACGCGTGCAGCGGCTGGCAAAGCATCGATCGTTCGCCCGTCGAGGGCGATCGAGCCGCCATTGGGTCGCAGTTCGCCGGCGAGCTGGGCGATCAGCGTCGTCTTGCCAGCTCCATTCGGGCCGATCAGCGCGTGTATCTGCCCCGGCAGCACATCGAGATCCACGGAGTCGGTGGCAATCAGGCCTCCGAAATGCTTGACCAGTCCGCGAACGGCGAGAATGGGGGCGTTCATGTCTGCCTCCCGACGAGCCGTTGCGCCAACGCCTGAACGCCTCCGTGTGTGTAGAGCACCACAAACAGCAGGATCATGCCGACGCCGAGCTGCCAATACTCGGTCCACGACGCCAGGATGGACTCGAGCGCGATATAGACGGCGGCGCCGGCCAAGGGCCCGAAGAGTGTTCCGACCCCACCCAATATAACCATCACCATAAGCTCGCCCGACTTTGTCCAGTGCAGCATGTCGGGGCTTGCAAAGCGCAGGAAGTTCGCCATCAGCGCGCCGGCGCAGCCGGCCCCCATGCCGGAGATGACAAATGCAGCAAGCTTGTAGCGATAGGCGGGCAAACCGATCGCGGCCATGCGTTTCTCGCTCTGGCGCAGCCCATTGAGCACATTGGCGAACCGTGAGTTCACGAACCGCCATAGAAGAATGAAAAAGACTGTCGTCACTGCAAGGCAGACGTAATAGACGGTCTGCTTGTCGCGCATGTTCAGCCATGGAACCTCGTTGGCGCGCCGGATGATAAGACCGTCATCACCGCCATAGGCCTTCAGCGAGACGAACAGGAAGAAGAGCATCTGGGCGAAAGCCAGGGTGATCATGATGAACTGTACGCCGCTGGTGCGCAGCGAGAGGGCGCCGATGACCAGCGCGGCCAATCCGCTCACCAGGATGGCCGCGGGGAGCGTGATCAGCAGCTGGTTCGTTCCGGGGATGAAACCGAGCAGTGGATCGCCGGACGCATGGTGCGCATAGAGAATGCCGACCACATAGCCGCCGATCCCGAAGAATGCGGCGTGACCGAAGGACACCATCCCGCCATAACCGAGCACGATGTTCAGGCTGGCTGCGGCGATGCCGTAGATCAGGATGCGGGCGACCATCGATGTCAGTGCTGGCTGGCCCATTGCCTCTGCAAGCAGCGGCAGCGCGATTAGCAGGGCCAGAACCGCGAGCGCGATGAGTGGCCTTCCGAGTTTGGAGATCGACATGTGGGTGCCTCAGCTATCGGCCACGAAAAGGCCCTTGGGCCTGGCGAGAAGGACGAGTGCCATCAGCAGATAGATTCCCATCGAGGAGATACCCGCACCCAGAGCGTCGGCTTCGGACCCCACCATGAACTGGCGCAGGAGTCCCGGCAGATAGGCCCGCAGCAGGGTATCGACGACGCCAATGATCAGGCTGGCGTAGAACGCTCCCTTGATCGAGCCGACACCGCCGATCACCACCACGACGAATGTCGTGATGAGGATCTGTTCGCCCATGCCTACCTGGACGGCAAGAACAGGCCCGGCCATCAGGCCTGCAAGGCCGGCAAGCAGTGCGCCCAGCGCGAAGACGACTGTGTAGAGCATTCGGATATCGACACCGAGCGCGCGCACCATGTCGCGGTTGGTGGAACCGGCGCGGACCAGCATGCCGATACGCGTGCGGTTGATCAGGATGTAGAGACCGGCGGCAACCGCGAGACCGACGAGGATGATGACGAGACGGTACACGGGATAGAACAGGCCGGGCAGCAACTCGACCGACCCGCTGAACGCATCCGGCATCGGCGCGAATAGCGGCTGGCGTCCGAAAAAAATGGTGATCGCCTGATTGAGGATCAGGATGATCGCGAAGGTGGCCAGCACCTGATCGAGGTGATCCCGCCTGTAAAGGCGGCGGATGACGGCGACCTCCATCACGATCCCGGTGATCGCGGCCACCGCCAGGGCTGCCGGTACACCGAGCAGGAACGATCCTGTCTCGGTGATGACGAGCGTGCCCGCATAGGCGCCGACCATGTAGATCGATCCGTGCGCCAAATTTATAATGCCCATGATGCCGAAAATGAGCGTCAGCCCGGCGGCCATCAGGAACAGCATGACGCCGAACTGAAGCCCGTTGAGCGTCTGTTCGAAAAACAAGGTCATCGTGTCGACCGTAGTCCAGATCGTGGAAAAGACAGTCCTGCGCGGCAAGCCGTCCGCGCAGGGGAATGAAAGATCAGAGGGAACATTCCGCCACGTAGGCGTCGGAGTGATCGTCCAGAATCTTCTCGCCGGTCTTCAGCACCGGCTTGCCGTCCTCGCCCGCAACGACCTTGAGTGCGTACCAGTCCTGTACCGGGTGCTGGTTTGGTCCGAACGCGAAATCGCCGCGCACGGACTGGAAATCGGCCTTGCGCAGCGCTTCACGGAAAGCGTCGAGCTCGTGGAGATTGCCGCCGGTGGCTCTCAGGGCCGACGCGATGGCAAGTGCCGTGTCGTAGCCCTGGCTTGCGTAGTAGGTGATCGGGCGGTCGTATGCCTTGTTCCAGGCCGCGACGAACTGCTTGTTCGCCGGGTTGTCGAAGTCGGCGTTCCAATGGCTGGATACGTTGATGCCTATTGCGGCGTCGCCGACAGCGTTCAGGATGACGCCGTCCATCGAGGGCTCGGCCACCACCATCGGAACGGTCTCCAGAAGCCCCGCCTGCTGATACTGGCGCAGAAATGAAATGCCCAGGCCACCCGGATGGAACTGGAACACGACGTCCGGCTTGGCGTCACGGATCTGCGCCATCTCGGCCGCGAAGTCGGTCTGGTCGAGGCGGGTGTAGACTTCACCCACGATCTCGCCCTTGAAGAAGCGCTTGAACCCTGCAATCGCGTCCTTGCCGGCCTGGTAGTTGGGCGCCAGCACAAAGGCGTTGCTGTAGCTGAGGTTGCT
The DNA here is from genome assembly GCF_000300335.1 of Nitratireductor pacificus pht-3B. Classification (GTDB taxonomy): domain Bacteria; phylum Pseudomonadota; class Alphaproteobacteria; order Rhizobiales; family Rhizobiaceae; genus Nitratireductor; species Nitratireductor pacificus. The sequence continues at coordinate 101,248 of NZ_AMRM01000016.1, forward strand.
GGCATTCTGGCCTGCGCTTTCATGCAGGCTGTCGTTCTGCCAGGACACGACGAAATAGTTCTCGTGGCATTCTTTGCCGGCAAAGTTGGATGGTGCCGCATTGGGACTGACATAGATAGCGCCGTTGTCGACGATATCGGGAACGGTTGCGCCGGCAACGTTGGAAAATACGATGCCGGTGAAGAGCTTGACGCCGTCATTGTTGAGGAACCGGTCGGCGATCTGGCGGCCATTGCCGGGCTTCAGTGCGTCATCTTCCACCATGACCGTTACCGGCACGCCGCCCAGCGTACCGCCCTCGGCGTCGATCGCCAGCTGGAAACCGTCTCGGATATCCTGGCCGAGATAGCCTGCAGGCCCCGACAGGGTGGTAATCATGCCGATCTTCACCGGCTCATTGGCCTGCGCGGCGCTGGCGGCAGCCAGCGCGATCGCCGAGGCGGCGGCAAATCTTATCAAACTCATCGATTTCTCCCCTGAAATGAGGTTCCCCAGCCGGCTGAAGATGGCGCTTCTCCTTGCACCTCTCTTGCGGCCTTCCCATCAGGCTTGGCGGAATCACGCTGGTGGTAAAGGGAAAACTCTTCAAGCGGATATGAGTTCAGTGAATAGCGGAGCGCTTTGTATTGCCAAACATTCAATCATGTGTCGGCCGACCGAAGCTCAGCTCGGAAGCGACGTCCCGCAGGGTCTCGATCAGGCCCTTGGCGGCCGGCGAGAGCCGCGCGTTGGCGCGTGTGGTGATGCCAAGCGAACGCCGGGTGGCGCCCAGCGACACCGGCAGAATCGTCATGATACCGGACGCCGCTTCCTGCCGGGCTGCCTGGATGGGCAGCACGCCGAGATAGTTGGCGTTGACCAGCAACCCCCTGTTCGTCAGCAGGGAGACCGATTCCACGGCATGCATTGGCGGCTCAAGGCCGTGCTGGCGAAAGGCCAGGTCGACTTGCCGCCTGAGGCTGGTTTCCTGCGGGGGAAGGATCCAGTCCCATTCCACAAGATCCCGTAACACCAGGGTTTCGCGTTGAGCCAGCGGGTGGCCGCTTCTGGCGACGACGCAGGCAAGGTCGTCCATCAGCGTTTCCTGTTCGACATCCTGCCGTTCACGATGCTCCGACAACCGGCCGACCACCAGATCGATTTCGCCGCTGCGCAGGGCGGGAACGAGAACGTCGCTGGTTCCTTCGACGATACGCACCACGATGCGCGGGCGTTGGCGGCGAAGGCGGGCGATGGCGCCGGGAAGCAGTTCGGCCGAGGCGGAAAGCAGCGTTCCGATGGCGATGCGCCCTCCAGTGCCATCACGCAGATCGGCAAGATGTTCCTCGGCATGGTCGAGCTGGGTGATGATGAAGCGGGCGTGCTCGGCGAGCGTTTCGCCGAATATGGTTGGCACCACCCCGCGGTTCGTGCGGTCGAACAGTGTCGCGTGGGTGAGCGCCTCGACCTCCTGAAGTGCCTTGGTTACGGCCGACTGGGTCATGTTCAGGCGCTTCGCCGCACCGACGAGATTGCCCTCCTCCAGGATGGCCACCACCATGCGCAGATGGCGGATCGTCAGTCGGCTGGCGAGAAGTTTCATGTTGTGCCGTACCCCCAAATACTCTCTGGATATTCACATGGCTCATAGCAAATTGGCAACTATTCATTTGTCTGAATAGCACGGACACGGAATCCTCGTCCCGGATTTGATGGAGCCTTGCGCCTGGACGGCCGGGGCTGGCGGAACCGGAGTGGAGCAGTGGCAGGACTGAATGGAGGCGGCGCGCAACGCAGGGCCGAAATCGCCGGAGCGGGAATCGGCGGTTTAACCGTTGCCGCTGCGCTGGCGCAGCGCGGCTGGCGGGTGACCGTTCATGAGCGCGCTGCGGACCTGCGGACCTTTGGCGCGGGCATCTATATCTGGAGCAACGGCCTTCGCGTTCTGAAAGCTCTCGGCGCCTATGACGAGGCGACGGCTGGGGCGCATGCCGGTCCGTTGTTCGAGACGCGCGACCATGAGAACCGCGTCATGGAGGAAATTCCGATCAACCGTCCCGGTTCGGCGCGCCTGATCACCATCCTGCGGGAGACGCTGACCCGGTCGCTGATCGACATTTGCAGGGCGAACGGGGTGGAAATTCGCACCTCGTCCGAAGTCGTCGGAGCGACCCCTGAGGGCGAGCTGCTGCTGGCTGACGGCAAGCGGCAAGCGGCCGATCTTGTCGTCGGGGCCGATGGGATCAACTCCGCCGTCCGCGATTCCCTGGACCTGCTCCTCTATCGCAAACATCTCGGCTACGGCGCCGTCCGGATGTTGATCGACAGGGTCGACGGTGACGTCGCCGAGGCGGATAAGGACAAGTATATCGAACACTTCTCCGGCAGCCGGCGCATTCTCTATACGCCGGCAAGCGCCCGGCATCTGTATATTGCTTTGTGCTGCACTTCGGACGACGAGGCCGCCTTGCGGGTGCCTTCCGACCGTGCCTTGTGGAGTGAAGCCTTTCCGCACCTGTCGCACCTTGTCGGCCGCTTCGGCAATGCCGGGCGCTGGGATGCATTCGAGGTGGTGAAACTGAAACGCTGGAGCAGCGGCGCAGCTGCCGTTCTGGGCGATGGCGCCCACGCCATGCCTCCCTATCTCGGGCAGGGTGGGGGCTGTGCCTTGATGAATGGTCTGGGGCTTGCCGTTGCGGTGGCCGACGCGGACGATATTCCTGCCGCACTCGATGCATGGGAAGCGCGGGAGCGTCCGCTCACCGAACATACCCAGGAGCAGTCCGAGCGCCAGGGCGACATGAACCTCTGGCCGGATGCGCTGCGCTCCCAGGTGCTGACCATCACCGGACGGTCCCGTGAACTGGCAATGCTGCGCCTGCGCACCGCCATGCACGTCCCCACCGGTGCTGTGGAGGCCGTCTGACGCCCGGTACCCGAAACTCATCGCATGACGACCCTTGGGAGGAACCCGTGAAGACAATACGCATCGGCGCCAATCCGTTCACCTATGACGAGGCGGGATCCGGTGATGCCGTGCTGCTCCTGTCCGGCTGGTGCCAGGATCACCGGCTGTTCAAGCATCTGGCGCCGGAACTGGCGCGTACGCACCGGGTGATCCGGCTGGATTGGCGCGGACATGGCGAAGACCGGAGCCATGACGGCGATTTCACGACGGCCGACCAGGCTTCCGATATTGTCGCTTTCGTCGATGCGCTCGGGCTGGAAAAGGTCGTTCCGGTGTCGACGTCGCACGGTGGCTGGGCCAACATCGAGGCCACGGACCGCCTTGGCGTCGGGCGCGTGCCGCGTTCTGTCGTCATCGACTGGATCATGGTGACGCCGAACGAATCCTTCTTCACCATGATCGATGAGCTCCAGGATCGCACGAACTGGGAGAACGGGCGTAGCGACTTCTTTGGCTACTGGATCGGCGATACCGACAATCGCGACATCGTCGATCACGTCAACAACGAGATGGCCGGGTTCGACTATGAAATGTGGGCGCGCTCGGGTCGCGAGATCGCCAGGGCCTATCGGAAATGGGGCAATCCCATGGCGCGCATGAAGGCCATAGCCGAGACGCGGCCCGTCACACACATCTTCTCCCAGCCCTTCGAGCAGGAGTATCTCGCCGCGCAACAGGAATTCGCTGTGTCAAACCCCTGGTTCCAGCCAACCAAGCTCAAGGGCACGACGCATTTCCCGACGCTCGAACAGCCACGCGCAGTCGCAGACACGATTCGCGCTTTCCTGAAATGACGGCCCCATCCGGTTCGGCAGCGGAACTGCTCGGCGCGCTTCGCGGCGAGGGCAGGCTTTCGCGCGAAGCGCTGGACCGCGACTACAATGCCCGTGCGACCGTGACATCCGCGCGTTTCGATGAGGAGATGCAGCGCTATCGCCAACTCTCCCAGCCGGCGCGCGCGATGCCTGGCGCAACACTGGATGTCGTCTATGACGAGATCAGCGGACAGACACTTGATATTTTTGGCGCTGCAGCACCCGGCGAGCGCCTCAAGCCTGTCTTTCTCTTCGTTCATGGCGGCTACTGGCGTGCGTTGTCGAAACTGGATTCCGCCTTCATGGCGCCGGCGCTTGCTGAGCGTGGGATCGCGACAGCCGTTCTCGACTACCGTTTGGCGCCGGCCGTTTCGCTGGCGGAAATCGTTCGCGAGGTTCGCCAGGCAGTGTCTTTCCTCTGGCGGCGCGGTGCGAATTACGGGGTCGATCCACAGCGCATCTTTGCGGGCGGAAGTTCGGCGGGAGGTCACCTCACCGGGACGCTGCTCGCAAACGGATGGCAGGCGGCAGCCCAGGTGCCGGAGAACGTCGTCAAGGGCGCGCTCACGATCAGCGGCCTTTTTCATCTGGCGCCGATCGCCGCTTCCTTCGTGCAGGAATGGATAGGCCTGACCCCGCGCGAGGTTGCCGAACTGAGCCCGGCCGAGCACATTTCGGGCATCGGCTGCCCGCTCATCGTCGCCTTTGCGTCGGGGGAACCCGCAGGCTTCGGCAGGCAATCCCGCGCCTATCACCAACTTTGGCGCGAAGCCGGACATGAATGCGGATTCATGGAGATCCCCGACCGTAATCATTTCGACGTCGTTCTCGACCTTGCCGACCCCGAGACAATGCTTTCACACGCATTGACCGAACTGGTGAGGCGCGGCTGATGCGTTCACGTCATCTCCTGGGGCGACAGTTTCTGCGCATAACGGCGCACGACGGCGCTGAAGGCCGAGACGGCCGGCGAGACCGAGCGTCCGCTGGCGTGGATAAGCACAACCTCGCGCGAGATCGTCGGCGCTTCCAGAAGCCGCCCCGATACCCTGTGGTGGCGGGCAGTGGCGAGTGCATAGGTTGGAAGCACGGAGACGCCCAGCCCGGCTTCGACCAGCGCCAGCGCCGTGGCGATGTGCGACACCTCGAATGTCGGGCGCAGCGGCAGTTGAACGGTTTCGAAACCAACCTCGACGAGCAGACGGATACCGCTGTCCCGGGTGAGCGCGATCAGCGGCTGGCCGGCCAGTTCGCTCCAGGCGATGGACGTCTTCTCCCTAAAGGGGCTCTGATCGTCGCAGAACAGCATCAGGTTGTCCCGCATAAGCACCACTCTTTCGATCCCTTCTTCGCCGGATGGAAAGGTGCCGAGCCCGCAATCCGCCTTGCCGCTGCGAACGCTTTCGACGATCTGCTCCGTGCTGATGTCTGCGACCTGAACGCTGATGCCCGGATAGCGGCTCTGGAAGTCGGCGATCGCTTGCGGCAGCACGACGGCGGCAAGGAGTGGCGGAGCGGCGATGCGCAGGCGTCCCCGCCGCCGCTCGGCCAGCTGATGGACGCTTTCCACCGCGTGTTCCAGTTCCTCAATTGCCTTCGAGGCCGAGTCGCGGAATTCACGGCCTGCGTCGGTGAGTTCGACGCGCCGTGTCGTGCGGTCGAACAACCGCACGCCGAGCTCTGCTTCGAGATCCTTGATCGCCTGCGACAGCGCGGGTTGCGCGATGTTGAGCCGCTTCGAAGCGCGCGAGAAGTTGCCGAGTTCGGCGACTGCCAGAAATCCGTCGATCTGCTTGATCGTTATCTTCATCAGGCGCGTCCTTTGTCCACGCGGCATCGTTTGCGATATCGGCGTGCGATTTATACAGAAATCAATATCAATTTATCAAACAAATCCATCTTGTCGATAAATGCAAATCGACGATCCTTTCCACACGGGCGACACGCAGGCTGCGCCGTGCTGCCCCATTTCATTGATCCTGTCCGAAAGTGCCGAGGCATATATGTCAAACTATCCTGATCTTCAGCTCTACATTGGCGGTGCCTGGCGCAAGACGGCGGACACGCTGCCGGTCGTGAACCCGGTCGATGAAAGCCTGATCGGTGCATTGCCTGTGGCCACGGAGCGGGATCTCGACGACGCGCTGTCCGCCGCTGCCGATGGGCTGAAGGTGTGGAGCCGCGCGGCGCCGGCGCGCCGTGCAGAGATCATCCGCAGGGCGGCGGCTTTGATGCGCGAGCGGATCGAGGAGATTGCGCTCGACATCACCTGCGAGCATGGCAAGCCTCTGACGCAGGCGCGCCTGGAGGTTATTCGCGGCTGCGAGTTCTTCGAATGGGACGCAGGCGAAGCACAGCGTCTCTACGGCCGTGTGATCCCCAGCGAACCCGGCATCCGCTACGTTGTGCATCATCAGCCGATCGGAACCGTTGCTGCTTTTTCACCTTGGAACTTTCCCATGAGCCAGCCGTCGCGCAAGGTGGCTGGCGCACTGGCCGCCGGGTGCTCGATCATCCTCAAGGCGGCCGAAGAGACTCCGGCGGGTGCGCTTCACATCGCGCGCGCCTTTCATGACGCCGGCCTGCCCGCTGGCGTGCTCAATCTCGTTTTCGGCGTTCCGGCTCGCATCTCCGAGTATCTGATCCCCCAGGATCAGGTGCGGCTGATTGCTTTCACCGGCTCCACCGCGGTGGGCAAGCATCTGGCGGGGCTTGCTGCCCGGCATATCAAGCCCGTTCTTATGGAACTGGGCGGTCATGCGCCGGTCATCGTCTGTGACGATGCCGATGCACATCAGGCCGGCATCGTTTCCGCGGTGCGCAAGGCCCGCAATGCCGGGCAGGTCTGCACCTCGCCCACCCGGTTTTTCGTCCATGAGCGGTCCTTCGACACTTTTACGGCGTCCTTCGTGGAAAGGGCCCGGTCGGTGAAGATCGGCGACGGGCTGGATGCCGCGACCGAGATGGGACCGCTGGCTAATCATCGGCGGATCGAGGCGATGGAAGGCCTCGTCGCGGATGCGGTTTCCGCCGGGGCCCGCCTGCTCGCCGGAGGCGAGCGGATCGGCAATCGCGGCTATTTTTTCCCCGTCACGGTGCTGGCCAATGTTCCCGACACTGCCCGCATCATGCGCGAGGAGCCGTTCGGTCCGCTTGCCGTTATCAATCCGGTGGCCTCGCTGGATGAGGCGATCGCGAAGGCGAATTCGGTTCCTTTCGGTCTCGCAGCCTACGCGTTCACCAATGCCGCCGCCAATGCGGACAGGCTCACAGACGAGATCGAGGCCGGCAATCTGTCGATCAACACACTCGAAGCTTCTGTCGCAGAGACACCGTTCGGAGGCGTGAAGGAAAGCGGTTACGGCCGGGAAGGCGGAGCGGAGGGCATCACCCACTACACGGTGGTGAAGAACGTCTCGCATCGCATGGCGATCTGACCGCGCGCCGCACCGAAGCACACAAGGAGCACCCCGCGCAACGGAGAACTCATAAGGAAAAGCGATGAATTAATACGGAAAATCACGATTGCCTTATAGGCACTCGGCGCGTTCCCTCGAAAGATCTGTAAAGGTTCTCGATCCATGAACTACGACAGGAAGTCCGCCAAGTCCCACGCCCGCGAAACCATGCAGGGCATATGGGCAGCAGCGCTGATGCCCTTCACTCCATCTCTCGAACTCGATGAAGAGGGTTTTCGGCGCAACATCGATCACTGGATCGAAGACCTTGGCATCGATGGCTTCTTCATCGCCGGCAAGCAAGGCGAATTCTTCTCGATGTCCGTCGATGAGCGCAAGCGCTGCTTCGATCTTGCGATCGATGCATGTGCAGGGCGGGCCCAGACAATCATGTCCTGCTCTGACCAGAACATGGATGTCGTCATTGATCTGGCACGGCACGCACAGAAAGCCGGCGCGGACTACATCGTTGTCCATGCGCCCGTCCTGCACTTTTTCAAGGCGCAGGACGAGACGCTGCTGAACTACTACCGGATGATTGCCGACAAGGTCGATATCGGCATGGCCTTGTGGAGCCATCCCGACAGCGGCTATCTGATGAGCCCGGAACTCTGCAACCGGCTGGCCGACATCGAGACTGTCGTCGCGATCAAATACTCCGTGCCGCGCCCGATGTATGCAGAGCTGACCCGGCTCGCCGGCGACCGGATCATCGTCTCGACCGCCTCCGAGGAAGAGTGGTTGGACAACGTCCTTGAACTTGGATGGCGGCTCTATCTCTGCTCATCCCCGCCCTATCTTCTGCAGACGAAGCATGATCGGCGGATGCGCGAATACACCGATCTGGCCTTCGCGGGGCGCGGTGATGAGGCGCGCGCCATCCGGGACAGTCTCGATCCGGTCCGCAATGCACTGCGCAGCACGCGTCCGACCGAGAAACCGCACGCTCACCAGAAATACTGGCAGGACCTGCTCGGTCAGACGGGCGGAGCCGTGAGGGCGCCGCTGCTCGACTTGAGCGAGGATGAGAAAGCCAGGACACGCGCCGCCTTCGAGGCGTGCGGATTGCAACTCTAACCGCACGCCGACAGGGGGCTGCGCAGATTTGAGGAGGACAACATGACGGAAAGAAGACTCGCAGCGTTCAACTTCTCCAAGTGGATCGACGAGCACAAGCATCTGCTCAAGCCACCGGTCGGTAACCAGCAGATCTGGGAGGATGCCGACATGATGGTGACGGTCGTCGGTGGACCCAACAAGCGAACCGACTATCACGACGATCCGGTCGAGGAGTTCTTCTACCAGCTGAAGGGCGACATGGTGTTGAAGGTGGTCGATAACGGCGCCTTCTACGATGTGCCGATCCGCGAAGGTGACATCTTCATGTTGCCGCCGCATGTGCGTCATTCGCCGCAGCGTCCGCAGGAGGGGTCGATCGGCCTGGTGATCGAGCCGAAGCGCCAGCCCGACCAGATGGACGCATTCGAATGGTACTGCTTCGAATGCAGCGCGCTCGTGCAGCGCGTCGAGGTATCCCTCAAGAGCATCGTGCGCGACCTGCCGCCGATCTACCAGGCATTTTACACGGACGAGAAGGCGCGTACCTGCCCGAACTGCGGCGTGGTGCATCCCGGCAAGGTGCCACCGGACGGATGGGTGAAGCTCTAGCCGAACAAGCAATCAACAAACACGAAAATCGTCACAATGGACGCCCGACCGGGGCAAATGGGAGGCAATACATTGACAGTCAGAAAATATCTGCTCACCGCGGGCCTTTTGTCGGCGATGGTTGGGGTTGGCCAAGCCCAGGAACTGGTCAAGATCGGCATGATCACGACGCTTTCAGGACCTGCAGGCTATCTTGGCCAGGATATCCGGGATGGCTTTCAACTGGCCATCGACGAGAGCGGCGGGTCGCTCGGCGGTGTATCGGTGGAGCTGGTGGTCGAGGATGACGGACTGAAGCCCGGCAACGCGCGGCAGATTGCCGAAGCCATGCTGGCTGACAATATCAGGCTCTTTACCGGGATCGTTTTCGCCAACGTCGCTTTCGCCGCCGTGCCGGAGATACTCGACAACGACGCGGTCTATGTCAGCGCCAACACGGCATCCTCGACCTTCGCTGGCGGCGATTGTCATCCCAATTACTTCGTCAGCTCGTGGCAGGACGACAGCCAGGGTGAAAGCGCCGGCGCCCTTGCGCAATCGCTCGGTCACAAGACGGCCTTCCTCGTCGCGCCCAACTATCAGGCGGGCAAGGAGACCATGGTTGCCTTCAAGCGCTTCTACAAGGGCGAGATCGTCGGTGAAATCTACACCGGCCTCGACCAGACCGACTTCGCTGCCGAAATGGCGCAGATCCGCGCCGCAAAACCCGACGTCGTCTACGAGTTTGAGCCGGGCGGACTGGGGATAGCCTTTATCCGCCAGTACCAGCAGGCAGGTCTCATCAATCAGATTCCGCTGGTCGTACATCCGGCTTCCATGGATCATGTGATCCTCGGCGCTGTCGGTGAGGCAGCCACCGGCCTGCAGGTCACCAGTCACTGGAACGATGATTTCGACAATCCGGTCAACAAGACCTTTGTCGAGGCCTGGCGCAAAAAGTATGATGATCGCCCCGCGACATACTATGCAGCGCAGGGCTATGACGCAGCGCTGCTGATCGCGGCGGGCCTTGAGAAAAGCCCGGCGGGGGCACGAGATTCGTCCGCGTTCAGAAAGGCGCTGCTCGGTGCCGAGATACCCTCCGTGCGCGGTTCTTTCAAATTCGGTCTGAACCAGCATCCCGTACAGGATTGGTATGCGCTCGAGGCGATCAAGAACGATGCCGGCCAAATGGTGCTGCGGACCGAAGGCAAAGTGCTGACGGCACATGGCGACAGCTATGCTGCAGAATGCGAGATGCCGGCCGCCGAATAAGGGGCAGGCTGCTGAGCCGGTACATTTCAAACGTCCAGGTGACGGATCAATATCCTGCAGGATGGAGACGATCTGGCACCTGGAGCCTCCCCCGGATCGGGTCGCCAAACCACTCATAAACCCGCGTGGCCAGAGGGGAGCCGTGGATGCAACCGGCTTCAGTCTAGGTTGTGAGTGGCTGGCGCATCGGCTTCCTGCTGTCCTGCGTGATGTGCGATATGATGTTCACGGCCGTTTTCGCCACGTGCCTCTTCATCGCGTCGCTGGCGCCGTCGCCATCGTTCCTCAGGATGCAGTCGACGACTTCCTGATGTTCCTCCCACGATTGTGCGACCCGGCCCTCCGAGAACAGGAACCGGGCGTGGAACATGGAAAGCCGGTTCCGGACATCGAGCGTGATGTCCCGCAACGCATCATTGTGGCATGCATCGTAGATCGCCCGGTGCAGGGCATGGTTGGCTTCTGCATAGGCGGCCATGTCGTGGAGCCTGATCGCCTCCAGCCCCTGCTCATGGAGCATGCGGATATGCTCGCGCTGCACCGCATCAGCCCGCAGGGCGCAGTACTTGGCGCAAAGTCCCTCGAGCTCCCCGGAGGCTTCATAGAGGTTCCGAAGCGTTGCCGTGTCGATCGTCGCCACTGCAAAACCGCGCCGCGGCTGGTGTTCGATCAGCCGCGTCGAGGCGAGTTCGCGGAGGGCGTCGCGAATAGGACTGCGCGAGACTTCGAAGCGATCAGCAAGGGATTGCTCGTCCAGCCGGTCGCCCGGCGACAGTTCACCCTTCAGGATCTCTTCTGAAAGGGTGTTGGCAATCTTTCTGCTCAGAGTGCTGTTCGCCATGGGGTTCCGCTCGTTCCGGTAAAGACCGACTGAATTCGATCACGCAGTTGCAATTCGCCGAACATTAGCAACGAGTCCCTTGCTTTTCCAGTCATTAATGTCGACATTATCTGATTATTGTACGCAATAATGGGAGATTGCGGTGATTGTTCTCCATCATGCCTGGGATTCGCTTCAATCATTCAAGGTGCGGATGTGTCTTGCCGAGATTGGAGTCCCCTGGGAGGGCCGTGCGCTCAGCCTTACTGATTTTGATCATCTCGATCCAGCGTATCTGGCCCTCAATCCGGACGGTCTGGTGCCTGCTCTCGAGACTGTCGAGGGGGTGCTGACCGAATCTTCGACGATAAACGCCTATCTGGACGAGGCATTCAATTCCTCGCGGCTTCAGCCGGACGATGCGTTCGCCCGTGCGCGCATGCGGTGGTGGTGTCAGCATGAAGACACGGTGGTTCACCCGGCGATCAGACCGCCCACCTTCAATCTGTATATCAAGCCGCTTCTCGCTGGATTGTCCCCGGAGGCCTTGGAAAATCTCATTTCTCGCCATCCGCAGCCGGAGCGTGCGGCGACCTACAGGGCTGCGGCATCGGCGCCCCTGGATCGTGCCGCCGTCGTCTTGGCCGTTCGGAGTCTCGATCGAACCATGTCGCGCATCGGCCGAACCGTACGGGAAGGGGGCTGGCTTGCTGCAGATGCATTCTCGCTTGCCGACATCGCCATGGCGGCGATGGTCGAGCGCCTGGAGATGCTGGCGCTCGGGAGTTTGTGGGAGCGGCATTCCAGCGCGCGGGCCTGGGCGGAGCGCGTCGCCCGGCGGCCATCATTCATGCGTGCGCGGGAGGCGGGGAGTGCGGGGAAGCTGTCGCCCGTCGACCGGGAACTCGTGCGCACGCTGGTGACCGAGGCATTTGAATAGGCTTCTCACATACACAAAAAAGATATTGCACACAAAAATCAGATATTGTACGCATAATGAAATCGAGAATGAGTGAGGAGAAATCTCATGCCAGTCATCGCTTTCGGCACATACGCATCGGGGGGCAGGGAAGCACCGGCCGTGATCTGCGACGGAGCGGTCTACGATGCCGAAGCGCTGCGGGACGCGGGAATTCACGTTCCGGAGGGAGACTGGTCGAACGGCGAGGCGGCCCGGTTCCTGGAGAATCTGTGCGCCGACCGAAGCGACTGGGGCGCGGTGGCGGACGCGGTCCGCACGGCGGCGGCCGCAGGTGCCGTGCGCGCAGTGCCCGACACCGCACAGCTTGCCGCGCCATTCCGTCCGGGACGGATTTTCTGCGCCGCGTCGAATTTTGTCGACCACGCGGATGAAATGGGAACGGTGCTTGCCGCGAAGGCGGAGAGCAAGCCGTATATGTTCCTCAAGCTCGAGGACTGCGTTATCGGCCCGGGTCAGCCGGTGCTGATGCCGGAGGCGACCAGTCAGCTCGACTGGGAGGTCGAACTGGCTGCCGTCATCGGCAAGCGGGCGCGGCATGTCTCCGTCGCTGATGCGCTGAGCCATGTGGCTGCCTATACGGTGGTCAACGACGTGACGGCGCGCGACATGAATGTGCGTAGCGATTATCCGTTCAAGTTCGACTGGTTCCAGGGCAAGTGTCACGACAGTTTCGCGCCTTTCGGTCCCTGGCTCGTGCCGGCATCGCAGATACCCGATCCGCAGAAGGTCGGTCTCCGCCTGTCGGTCAATGGCGCCGTCATGCAGCAGGGCACCGCCGAGGAGATGATCTGGAAGGTCAACGAACAGATCGCCTACCTGTCGACGATCCTGACGCTGAAGCCTGGTGATGTGATCGCAACGGGCACGCCGACCGGCGTCGGCATGGGGCGCGGTATCTTCCTCAAGCGCGGTGACGTCATGACCGCGGCGATCGTGGAGATCGGCGAGATCACAAACCCGGTTCAGTAAGCAGGGCCCGGAAAACAGAAAAACAAGGGAGGAACGAGCATGCACAATCGAGGACGCAGGTCACGCGCCATGATGGCCGCCGCAGCTATGGCGGCCCTGGCCGCAGGCCCGGCGGGAGCCGCCGAGGAGATCAGCTTCAACATGGCGTGGCTGCCGCAGGGCAGCGTCGCGGGGCCGATTATCGCGGAGGCGAAGGGCTGGTTCGACGAGGCCGGGCTAGATGTCACGCTGTCCCGTGGCTATGGCGGTTCACGCACGGCCAACGAGGTCGATCAGGGCATGTTCACGGTCGGCTATGTCGATCCGATCAATGTCGGGCTCAATCGCCAGAATGGCGGCAGCCTGCGCATGATCGGCGTCATAAACGGAGTGTGGCCGGCAGGTGTTTGCTACGTCAAGAAAGACGATGGCGATCAGAGGGATATTGACGACCTCATTGGGCTCAAGATGGGCGGCGGAGCAGCCTCTCCGGTTCACAACATCCTGCCGGCCTGGCTTGAGATGAACGGCCGCAAGCACGATGAGATCCCGCTTCTTCGCCTCGAGCCCGCCGTTGTCGACGCCTCCCTTCTGGAAGGCAGGATCGATCTGGCCGAGTGCTGGCGCGCCTCCAACCGTGCCGTCCTGCAGAAGATCGCCCGTGAGGCCGGCAAGCAGGTGGGGTGGATCGAATATTCCGATCATGGCCTCGACGCCTATGGCAGCGGCTTTGTCGCCACCGAGGCATCGATAGCCGAGAAACCGGAAGCGCTACGCGCCTTTCTCAAGGCATCCTATCGCGGCTACGAATTCGCCATGGAGGAGCCCGAAGCGGCGGCCGACATCCTGATCGCCGCATATCCGAGCCTGGACCGCGAGATCACGCTACAGCAGATCAAGGAGCTGGCGTCTCTGCTTGCTCCTTCCGGCAAGGTCGAAACGACGTTCGACACCGATCGCATCGGCGCGACCCATGCACTGATGGTCAAGGCGTTCGACCTGAAGCCGGACGCCGTCAAGCCGGATCAGCTCTTCACCAACGCGTTGGCCGAGTAAGGTGAGCATTGGTCCGCCTTCCGCGGCGGGCCGACAGCTTTCAAGCCAGGGAGATTGATATGGCAAAACCGCAGCCCCGCAAGATGGGCCACCTCGTGCTGCATGTGCGCGACATCCGCAAGTCCTTCGAATTCTACACGGAGGTCGTCGGCCTGACGCTCTCGGACTGGATCGAAGACAAGCTGGTCTTCCTGCGCTGCGGCGCCGACCACCACGATCTGGCCCTGGTGCAAATCCCGCCCGATGCCGAGAACCGTGAAGACCTCTACAGCGTCAATCGCCCGGGACTGGAGCATTTCGCCTACGAACTGGGATCGCTCGAAGAGATCGAGGCGGCGGCCAGCCATATCCAGTCGAAGGGCGTCAAGATTGAGCGCGGAATCGGAAAGCACGGGCCGGGCGAGAACCTGTTCCTCGTCTTCAAGGACCCAGACAACAACAACGTCGAGTTCTATGCCGACATGGTCCAGGTGACCGAGCAGAACCCGTACAACCCGAGTGTGTGGAAGGACGATGTCACTGCTTTCGACCAGTGGAAGTTCGAAAAATTCCTGGTCGAGCCACCCAAAGGCTGGGGTGAGAATTGATGCTGGCTGTGTTGGTGGAGGCTTTCGCATGAGCGAATTGTTCTCGAGACTGCGGCTTCCGGAGATCCTGTTCTTCGGGCTCATCGCACTCTGCTGGGAGATGGCGTCGGAGTGGTTTGGCATCAGACCTTACCTTCTGCCCTCGCTGTCGTCGGTTCTGGCAGCGTTGTGGAACAATGCGGGCGAACTCTACCGCCACAGCATCGTGACCCTGAACGAAGTCGTCGTCGGCTATCTCTGGGCAGTCGCGGGCGGTCTGGCGCTCGGCCTCGCGATCCACACAGTGCCGCTCGCGCGCCGCACCGTCTACCCGCTGATCGTTCTGTTCCAGGGCCTGCCGAAGGTCGCGCTCGCGCCGCTTATGGTGATCTGGTTCGGCTATGGCCTGACATCCAAGGTGCTGATGGCGTTCCTCTTCGCCTTCTTCCCCGTCGTCATCGGCATGCTGGGTGGACTGGAGAGCGTGCCGTCGCACCTGCGTGAACACTTCGATGCGATCGGCGCATCGCGCTGGACGCGGTTCTGGCGGCTGCAGATGCCGGCGGCGCTGCCTTCCATCGTCGATGCCTGCAAGACGGCTATGCCGCTCGCGGTGATCGGCGCCATCGTTGGCGAGTTCGTCGGGGCTGAAGGCGGGCTCGGCTACGTCATCCTCTCCGCCAACGCCTCGGCGCGCTCAGACCTCCTGTTCGCAGCCCTGGTGGTGATCTCGATCCTTTCGACGCTCCTCTACCTGGTGGTCGAGCTCCTGGGACGCAAGGTTTGGTGGCGCGGCGTCTAGGTCGCGCTTGCCGCAGAAACAGTCACGACATTCACAAGAAGCCAAAGGAGAACCTCAATGGCAAAGCTACGGCACGTCGCCATCCAAGTTAAGGAACACGCCAAAGCCGCACAATTCTACGTGGACGCGCTTGGCATGGAGATCGTCGGCCAGACGGATTCGCCGCTCGCCTCCGGCACCTATGTGTCCGACGGCACGGTCACACTCGCACTGCTCGAATACAAGGCCGACGAATGGGCCGGCCGCGACAAGGACGATATCGCGATCAACCATATCGGCTTCTGGGTCGAAGACCTGGACGAGCAGAGCGATCTCATCAAGAAGAATGGCGGCACCTTCTTCAAGGAACTGCCGCTCTCCAAGGACTCGCTCTACTACGAGATGAAGTTCCGCGATCCGAATGGGATCATCTTTGACGTCTCTCACAATGGCTGGGTTGGAGCATCAAAGTGACGAGCCAAGCCGATCCGGCGGATGCGCAAGCATCCGCCGGGGCCATCAGCATCCGCGGTCTGTCGAAGACCTTCGGGGCGCTGAAGGTTCTCGACGACATCAACTGCACCATCGGGGAGGCCGAGTTCGTCTCGACCCTCGGTCCGAGCGGTTGCGGCAAGAGCACGATCCTCAGGATCATCGCCGGTCTCGTCGAGCCCGACGCGGGTGCTGAGCTGCGCCTGCTCGGCGAGCCGTTCGGCGGGCAAAGCGACCAGGTCGGCGTCGTTTTCCAGACCCACAACATGCTGCCTTGGCTGACGGTCGAAAAGAACATCAGGCTCAATTGCGAGGTTCGCGGCGTCGCCCGCGCCGAGATCACCAGGCGTGTCGAGGAGATTCTTCCGGTTCTGAAGCTCGAAGGGTTCCGCGAAAAATACCCGCACCAGATCTCGGGTGGCATGAAGCAACGGGCCGCGCTCGGCCAGACGCTGATCGCGCAGCCCAAGGTGCTGTTGCTCGACGAACCCTTCGGGGCTCTCGACGCGCTGACGCGCGACCAGCTCAATGTCGAGCTGCTGCGCCTGTGGCAGAAGATCAGGAAGACGGTTGTCCTGATCACGCACAGCATCTCGGAGGCGATCTTCCTGTCGGACCGGGTGCTCGTGATGTCGGATCGACCGTCGCGGGTGGTCAGCGACGTTCGCATCGACCTGCCGAGGCCACGTGATCCGAAGGCAACGCGGGAGGATCCGCGCTTCGGCCAGTACGTGACGCAGCTCAGCGCGCTCATGGGCGTGCACTAGACACAATTCCTGGAGATCCGACGTATGAACTTGCAACGCTTCCACGGCATGTCGCCGGCCCTGGCGACACCCTTTACCGCGACCGAGGCGCTCGATCTCGATCGGCTGGACGTGCTGATCGACGGGTATTTGTCCTGTGGGGTTCATGGGATCTCGGTCGCCGGCAGCCAGGGAGAATTCTTCGCGCTGGACGAGGCGGAACATATCGCGTTGCTCGAGCGCTGCGTGGAGGCGGTCGATGGGAGGGTTCCCGTCGTGGCCGGCTGCGGGCGCTCGAACCTGACCGAGACGCGGCGCGTGCTTGCCGCCGCCGAGAAGATCGGCATCGACATGGCGATGCTGATCACCCCATACTTCGCGCAACCGAGCCAGACGGAACTGGCGGCGCATTTCGTAGGCCTTGCAGGCGAGACCAGGCTTCCCGTGGTCCTCTACAACAATCCGCCGCGCACCAGCGTCAACGTCGCCCCGCAGACCCTCGTCTCTGTCATGGACGCGGCGCAAAACGTCGTCGGCATCAAGGACTCGGCGGGCGACATGACGCAATCAATCGAATATCTGGTGTCGACAAACCGTCGTGCGATGCTGTTCTCGGGGCGTGACACGCTGACGCTTTCGATGGTTCTCAGTGGTGGACATGGCGCGGTCTCGCCGGCCTGCAACGTCTTTCCGCGCCTTCTGGTCAGACTCTACGGGACTGCCGTCTCCGGAGACCTTGCGGAAGCGCAACGCATTTCCGATCTGCTGGCGCCCCTTCGCGCCGCGTGGGTGCTGGGCTCCTTTCCGGTTGTGATCAAGGAGGCTATGACGATGGCCGGGCGCAGCGCCGGGCCGGCCCGCGCGCCGATCAGCCCGCTCGGCGCCGAGGCGCGCGCCAAGCTGAAATCCGTCGTCGAAGCGATCATGCCCGAGGAAGAGGCGCTGGCGTCATGAGTTGCGCGACAGCACTGTTCGGAGCGCTGAGCCCCTGCGCCGAGGATCTCGTGACACGCATCTTCCTGGATGCCCGCAGCCAGAACGGCTGGCTGGACACGCCCGTGCTCGACGCCGAACTGCATCGGATCTGGTCGATGACGAAGTGGGCGCCGACGTCGTCCAACTCTTCACCCATGCGCATCAAGTTCATTCGTCCCGGCCCGGCGCAGGACAAGCTTCTGGGTTTTGTCGACGAAGGCAATCTTGCAAAGGTGCGCGCCGCACCGGTTACCGCCATCCTCGGCTACGACCTCGCCTTCTATGAGCATTTCGATTTCCTGTTTCCGCACCGGCCTGCCGTGCGGGAACGCTTCGCGGGAAAGGAGAATGCCGAGCGCGCGCGCATGACCGCGATCAGAAACGGAACGCTGCAGGCGGGGTTCTTCATGCTGGCTGCGCGGGCTGTCGGTCTCGACTGCGGGCCGCTCTCGGGTTTCGATCACGACGGCGTCGATCAGGCGTTCTGGCAAGGAACGGAGATCCGCACCAATTTCCTCTGCGGCCTCGGGCATGGCGATTCCGAACGCCTCTTCCCGCGCCACCCGCGCTTCGATTTCGACGATGTCTGTGAAATCCTCTGACCCCGGCGCGACGGCGCTCGGGGAGGACGGGGCGCTTCACCTCTCGCTCGGCCGCATCGGGCTCCAGTCCGGCGCGGTGCTGGACGACGCGGTCATGGTCGTCAAAACATTCGGCGATCTGAACGCCCGCCGCGACAATGCCGTCGTCATTCCGACCTCGTTCGGGGCATCTCACCGGGATTTCGAATGGATGGTGGGGCGTGAAAGCCTTTTCGACCCCATGCACCACTTCGTCGTGATCGCCAATCTGTTCGGAAACGGCCTTTCGAGTTCGCCCAGCAACAGCGCAGCCTTTGCGGCCGGCGGACGCTTTCCTCTCGTGACCGCCTACGACAACGCGCTCGCGCAGAAGTACGTGCTGGAACGGTTCTTCGGCATCCGGCGCATCGCCGTTGCGATGGGGTGGTCCATGGGCGGCCAGGTCGCCTGGCATCTGGCATCGCTTTTCCCGAACGATGTTGCCCATCTCATCGCGGTCTGCGCCACCGCGAAGACTTCTGCGCACAACCATGTTTTCCTCGAGGGCGCCAGGGCGGTGCTGCAGACCGACAGCGCTTACGACGCCGAGGCCGGTCGCTTCGTGCGAGCACCGGAGCGCGCCTTGCCGGCGCTCGGCCGGTTCTATGCCGGCTGGGCGCTTTCGCATGCCTTCTATCGCAGCGAATGCTGGCGCTCTCTGGGTTGCGACAGCCTGGAAGGGTTTCTGAAAGGCTATTGGGAAACAGCTTTCGCCGAAAAGCACGCCGACGATCTGCTTTCCCACATCGCCACCTGGCAGGCGGCTGACATTGCGGCCAACGAGCGCCATCGTGGCGATCTCGGAAAAGCAATCGAGGCGGTGCGCGCGCGCGTCCTGCTCTTGCCCGCCGGCTCCGACCTCTATTTCCGGGAAGCCGACGTGAGGGCCGAGGCAACGCATCTTGGCGATGTGCAGATCGCCACTCTGGAATCGCCGTGGGGGCATAGGGCAGGCAATCCGGTCAAAAGCCCCTCGGATCGGGACTTCATCCGCGCCCGGGTGCGCGATTTCATCTCATGCTGACTCCCTGGCTTCTTTCCGTCGCGGACTGGGGACTGCTCTGTGTTGCGGCCTTTGCCGCCGGCGCGCTCAACACTGTCGCGGGCGGCGGTAGTTTCCTGACCTTTCCGGCGCTCGTCTGGGTCGGCGTTCCTCCCGTCATGGCGAACGCCACGAGCGCCTTTGCCGTCACGCCGGGTTATGTCGGCGGTGCCATGGGGTTCCGGCGGGAATTGAGGACGCTGGACGCAGGCATGTTGCTGCGGCTTTGCGCGGTGGGCATCGTTGGAGGCGTCGTCGGCGGATTTCTGCTGACTATAACGCCTGCCGATATGTTCAATGCGATCGTCCCGGGGCTGCTGCTTTGCGCGACGGTGATCTTCGCGCTCGGTGAACGCATGGTTGCGCTCATGCGAGGCGGCGGCATTCCGCCCGCATTGGGGGTCTTCGTGGTTTCCGTCTATGGTGGCTACTTCAATGGCGGTCTGGGAATCGTGCTTCTTGCCCTGTTCACCGTTCTGGGCATGACCAGCCTGTCGCTGATGAACGGTCTCAAGAATCTCCTGTCGTTTTTTCTTTCATGCGCCTCTCTCATGGTCTTTGCGGTTGGAGATCTCATCGATTGGCGATTTGCGATGCTGATGGCGATGTTCGCCATCGCTGGAGGGTTCGCAGGTGCCGGCCTGTCCAAGGCTATCCCGAAGTCCATTCTGAGGATCCTGATAGTCGCCATCGGTCTTCTGATGAGCGGCATCTTTTTCTATCGGCTTCTCTAACGCGTCCGGTCGCTTCGAGGGCGCGCTTATCGCGAAGCTCCAGCGCATGGCTGGAAACAACCAGAAAATGTACTCAACCGCAAGAATGATTATGTGGCGCTTTCCAAAGGGTATGTTTCAGATAAATCTATTCTACATCAGGTCATTTTGAAAGAGAATGTCTTTCTTATCGAAGCAATTTAAAAATTTATAAAAATATCTAATCTATATATCTTATGATATGCCCGGACCTCTCGGCGATTTTTTCTGAAGCCATGTTGTTTTTCTTTACTTTGGCGATCAGCGGGCCAAATTGGTCTTTGGCTGTCCGTAGCATCATCTCCCCAATGCCCTTTTTCCTGTGCGCTGGAGCGACCGTGTAGCTAATCTCATCGTGGTCGATGCGGACGGTGCCGACAGGCACGCCGTCAATCTCGGCAATGTAGAGTCCATGGTTCGCCCGGGACAGTCGCTCGGTGACCCACGCCAAGTGGTGCTCCCACACGAGTTCGGAAGTGTCGCGCGACATGGCGCGGGTTGTTGGGTCGCTCCGCCATTCATAAAGGAGCTTTGCGTCGTCTACTGAGGCTGGTCTGAGAAGCATGCGTTTCCTTCCGGGGCGCCGGGCGTTTGGAACCTGCAGGGTTTTGGGCAGTGCGTCAATCGCATCGCTGCAGATGGCGCAGGCCGCGTTCCGTCGTTGTCCTGCGGCGATGACATCGGCGTTTCGTTCTGCTTGTTTGGGGTGATGCAGCCTGGCGGAGGCAAAGCATATCCGTCCAGTTTGCGTGGAGGCATCAATGAACCTCATGCCGCTCAGGGTCGGCGCACGGCAGCTCGGCTGCATCCCGGATGGCGGCGACGGCTAGCGCTGCTCTGCCGGGACCATTCTTCGTCGATGCCGCAAAGGGCTGCGACCATTGGAATCGATGCTTGCCCGCTTCAAAGACAATGAGCCCGGGAGCTAGGTTCTGTACCCATAAATGGGATTCCATTTGAGACTGGCTCGTGTTTCAAGCTCCTTGAGGACGAGCTTTGGATGGCACGTTTCGATCTCACGGACCGGGAGTGGGCGCTGATAGCGCCGCTGCTTCCCAACAACCGCGTGGTGTTGCGCGCACAGACGACCGGCGCGTCCTGAACGGGATTTTCTACATCTTGAGAACGGGCTCGCCTTGGCGCGACCTGCCCGAACGCTATGGCCCCTATACGACAGCCTATAATCGCTACAATCGATGGGCCAAGGCAGGCGTTTGGTTGCGGGTTTTCGAGGCTTTGGCGGCGGCCTCGCCGCAGTCGATGCAGTTGATCGACAGTTCCATCATCCGCGCCCACCAGCATGCAGCCGGCGGTAAAAGGGGGGCGGATCACGCCATTGGCCGTTCTCGTGGAGGACTGACCAGCAAGATCCATGTCGTCGTCGACGAGAAGGGATTGCCAGTCCGCCTCGCGCTCACGGCAGGGCAGGCTTCCGACAAAGCCATCGCACCCGACCTGCTGCGAGCCCTTCCGACCGCCGCAATCGTCGTCGCCGACCGCGGTTATGACTGGCAGCACCTGATCGATCTGGTCAGCGAGCGCGGCGGAAACGCACACATTCCAACCCAACGCGATCGCAGGGTCCAGAGATCAGTCGATCCAAGCCTTTACCGCCAGCGCAACCTCGTCGAGCGCTTCTTCTGCAAGCTCAAACACTTTCGCAGGGTCGCCACACGCTACGACAAGCTTGTTGACGTGCCTCCCGATTTTCGGAG
>NZ_AMRM01000017.1 GCF_000300335.1 Nitratireductor pacificus pht-3B
CCCGCCGCATCATTGCCGCCAGGCGCCGGGTCGCCGCCCTGCCCGGGTCCGAACAGGTCCGCGAGAATCTGCGGGAGAAGAACCGTGTTCCGCCCGATGGGAGCAGGCGCCGTTTCGGGCGGGCGCGTTGCCGGCTCCTCGTCGATGGCGGGCGGCGCGCCGTCCTGCGTCTGCGCGCCGGCGCTTCCCGCCCACAAGCCGAGGGCAGCCAGCACGAGGCTCAGGCGAAGCAGGAAGGCGATCCGTCTATTCATCTGCGGGCTTGCGCCCCGTCATCACGGTTTCGACAATGCCGGCCTTTTCCAGCCCGGCGACGATCCCGTCATACTGCGCGACAGTCTTTGCCGGTACAAGGACCCGGTAATGTCCGCCCGGGAGCGGCCCCGCGTCGATCTCCAGCCCCGAAGCGCCCAGTAGCGCCGAGACCTCCGCCATGGAGGCATCCGCCCTGAAGGTGACGAAGGCGAAGGGCGCGTTCTCGCGCTCGGAGCCGGCGACGGAATATTGCTCCGTACCGTTCATGTTGATCCACACGGTCTGGCCGACCAGGATGGCCAGTGCCAGCCCGGCCGCCACCCAGGCGGCCTGAATGGGCATCGAGGGCAGGAAGCGGGCGAGCCGTTCGCTGAGGGAAAGCGCGGGCGCGCGCTCCTTCCCGGCCTCGCGGTCGAGGCTTTCCGAGAACCGCGCCAGCGCATCGGCGGGCGGCCGGATGGCCTCGTTGACGCCGAGCGCCGCGGAATATTCGGCCTCGGCTTCGGCCAGCGACGCCATCGCGTCCGGGTCCGAGGCGAGCCATTCCTCGACCTCGCGCAGTTCAGACCCCGCCAGCGTGCCGTTCAGGAAGAACGGCAGCAGCGCCTCGAGCCGGTCGCGGCGGTTTGAAAAAGCGTTCTCACTCATGGCCAGCCTCGATCGTACCCAGCCGCCTTCAGAGCTTCGCCGAGCTTCTTGCGGGCGTAAAACATTCTCGTCTTCACGGTGGCGACCGGCACGGCAAGGATCTCGCCGATCTCGGTGACCGACTTGCCGTGATAATAGGCAAGGTCCACCACCACGCGATGCTCTTCGGAGAGCATGTCGACAAAACGGCGCAGCGCCGCGCCCTTGTCCTCCTTCATCGCCGCCACCTCGGGCGTGTCGGCGCTGTCGGCGACCGCCTCGGCCTGCCCCTCCTCGAGCGTTTCCTCCCGGCGCTTGCGCAGCGCCGAAAGCGCCTTGAAGCGGGCGATGCCGAGCAGCCAGGTCGAAACCTGGGAACGGCCCTCGAAGCGCGGCGCCTGGCGCCACACCTCCAGAAAAACCTCGTTTGCGATGTCGTCAGCCATGCTTTCCGATCCCGTCTGGCGCACCACGAAACGGTAGACCCGCATGTGGTGGCGCATGAACAAGAGCCGGAGTGCGGCGCGGTCGCCGCGCCCCACCCGCGCCACCAGTGCCGCATCGGACGTCGGGTCCGATGCGCCGCTCATGGCAGGCCCTTCCATGCTGTGTCGCGCGGCGGATCGACTTGGTTCATCGCGTTCTCCCCCAATTGCCGGAACGCTACCCGATGATGCTTACCAAAACCAGAAGTCAGGTTTGGATGAACCTTTTCATGCCCCGGTCAGACCCACCCCGTAGGGTTCGCATGGTGCGCACCCGTGAAAGGAGTGTTCTGATGACACGAATCCACGACTGCAGGCAGTCGGCGGCACCGCCCTGGGCCATGCCCGGGGCGGCTTTGTTGACGCTGCGTAAGCGAGGGCGTACCCTTGCCGTCGACGGGGTTGATACAGACCCTGCTTCGGGGGGACTCGCCGGAAAAAGCGGGACTGGGCGCGATACGAACGCCCTGCCGGTTACAGCCCCGAACGGTATCGGGAGGCATGTTATGCGGCAAAATCATCGGCTCCCGGCGCACCGCGTCGGGAAGGCGAACCTCCGTTCCAGCTTTTTTGCCAGACATCTTGCATCGGGTTGCGCGGCGATTGCCCTGGTGATGGGCGTTGCGCTGGCCGCCCCCGCGCAGGCACAGGAAAGCTCCATCATCCAGCCGGGCTTCATGGCCGTGACGGGTTTTCCCGGCACGCTCATCCCCGGTTTCGAGGAAGGATTGCTGCCCGGCGTCGATCCGGTCGACGAGACCTTCATCGACATGGAGCGCGCCTCGTTGCGCATCTTCGACATGACCTGGCTCGGCGGCCCGCCGACCGGCCAACTGGTCTTCACGCCGCCGCCCTTCGAGGTGCCGGCATCGGAGATCGGCCAGGTCTTCGGCCTCGCCTATGACGACGGCCGGCGCGACGACACGACCGCCATCGTGCCCAATCTCTACGCCGCCGCGACGTCGCTGCACGGCGTGCAGATCGTCACGGAGGACGAGGACGAGGACGGGCGACCCGAGCGCCAGCGGCGCGGCGCGGAAGGCGTCCGCTTCATGGACGGCCAGTTCGGCGAGAAGAACGGCGGCGGCCCCGGCTCGATCTGGAAGATCGACGGACTGACCGGCGCCGTCTCGCTGTTCGCCGACATCGCGACCAACAGCGGTCCCGGCATCGGCAACGTCGCCTTCGACCGGTCGCACCGGCAGTTCTTCGCCTCCGACCTCGATTCCGGCCTGATCCACCGCATCGACATCGACGGCAATCTGGTCGACACGTTCGACCATGGCGTCGATGGCCGGCCCGCGCGCGGGCTGGCCCCGGTGGCCGACGACGGCGCGGTGATGGACATTGCCGGCGCCGCCTTCGATGCCGAGGAACCGAGGACTTGGGGCTACACCCAGGACGAGCGCCGCGTCAATGGCCTCGCCGTCCATGGCGGCCGGCTCTACTACGCGGTCGGCGAGGAAGCCGAGATCTGGTCCGTGGGCATCGCCCGTGACGGGACCTTCGCCGGCGATCCGCGCTGGGAGCTGACGGTCGAGGCGGAGGAGGACCTTCCGGTCACCGACATCGCCTTCGACACGCGCGGCTTCATGTATCTCGCCCAGCGCGGCGAGGTGGAGAACCGCTACGACTATTCGAGCTTCGCCGACAGCGGCGAGGCCTCGGTCCTGCGCTACTGGCGCGAAAGCCCCGACGATCCGGCGACGGAGAGCATCTGGGTGCCAATGCCGCAGGAATACGCGGTCGGCTTCCCAGAGCCCCATCGCCAGGGCGGCGGCGGCATCGACCTGCAATATGGCTACGACGCCGAAGGCTTCTTCAACCGCAACGCCTGCGCGAGCACGCTGGTCAAGACCGGCGACCGGCTGCGCGACAATCCGGCCCTTGAGGAGCGGCTCGTCGAAGGCGGGCCTCTGGCCGTTCACGGGGTGCAGCTCACTGCATCCTTCCTTGTCCGGCCGAAGAACGAGCCGCCCTTCGGTTCCTGGTTCGCCGATTTCGATGGCTTCTTCGACGATCCCGAGGTGAAGGGCCATGTCGGCGACGTCGAGGTCTGGCGGCCCTGCGAGGGCCGGGCCGGCTATTACGAGCCGATCCCCTATCCGGGCGACTATCCCCTGCCCGGCTGGCCTCCCGGCTTCCCGCCGCCGAACGACCTTCCGCCCTGTATCGAGGTGGAGGCTGCGGAGTATTTCTGCACGCCCGCAGGTCTCGAAGCCGATCTCTACATCCGTGACCACGCCGGCATCGGCGGCGATTCGCTGCATGCGAAATCGCTGACCCCCGGCGTCGGCGTTTTCCCGCCCAAGCAGACGGTTCCCGGTCTGGCCACGCCGTTCACATTCGGCATCAGCGGCCACATCCCCGGCGAGACCGTCGACCTCGGCCTTTGTTTCTACAAGGACGCCGATGCGAAGGCGGGTGGCTACTTCCCCTGTTGCAAGGTGACGTTGCCGCTCGAAACGCCGCTTGAATCCTGCGCGCCTTGAGGGGGGGAACGATGACCATGTTTACCCACCTCGCCGAACGCGACACGTTCAACGAAGTCATGGAGACGATCATGAAACCCGTAGCAGACATGGCGCGCAGGCCGCGCTGGCTGCTGGCGGCCGGCATGGCGCTCTCCACCGCGCTCATGCCGTTTGCCGGCGCAGTTCCGGCCCACGCGCAGGACCGGGTTGTCGAGGAACTCGAAGTCCTCGAGACGCCCGGCGACCCCGAAGGTCCCCGGATCAAACTGGAGCCGGAGATCCCTGAAGCCGAGCCGATCCTGAGGCCCTTCCTCGAGAAGCGCGGCAGACAGCTCGATTGCGATTATGTGGAATACCGTTTGCGTCTCGGCGTGCGCGGCGAACCCGCCATGATCGCCCATCCGGGTCTCGACGCGTTCCTTTCGGATGTGAAGTTCGAGCTGACGGACCAGCTTCCCGCCAATCTGTCGATCGTCGACGTGACCTTCAGCGGCGACATCATCGGCGCCGGTGGCGGGCCCGTTCCGCCCCATGTGGTCGGCACCACAGCGACCACGGACGACACGCTGACCCAGTCGGATTTCCATCTGACCGCAGCCGATCTTGATGGCGACGGCAGCCTCACCGAGCGCGCCATCGACATCACCATAAAGGCCAGGATCGACCAGGCGGCCTTCCCCGCCGTCACCAATGTCGACAACCAGGCCAATGTGGCCGTCATCCGTGTCGCCACCGGCGGCCTGGTCGCCACAATACCGTCGCACGATCCGGCCCTGCCGGACGATGGCGACTGGAAGACCGGCGACCCGACGACGATTCCCATCGACGTGACGGATTGCGAGCCGCCGCCTCCCCCGCCGCCCGGCGACGGGCCCGAGGAAGCCTGTTTCGCGGTCGAGACCGGCGAGGTGGACTGCACCCCCGGCGGCGGAGCCTATATCTACCGCATGGATGTCGGCCCCGAGATGGCCGGCCGCGTCGTCGCCGTCAGCACGACCACGCCCGGCATCACCATCGACCCGCCCGACCAGATCGTGCCCGCCGGCGGCGGCACGCTGGAATGGAAGATCACCGGCGCCGCTCCCGGCGAGACCGTGCATCTGATCGTCACCGGCATCGAGACCTATGCGGGTCCGGCCGAAGGCGTCGGCCTGTGCTGCTCGCAGGTGGTGGACATCGAAATCCCCGAGGATCTCGATTGCCCGCCCGATGACGAGGGCGAGCCGGACATCAAGGTCGAGAAGCGCGCCGACGAGGCCGAATGCGAGATCGACGGTTCGTGCGACTTCACCATCCGCGTCTCCAACGCGGGCGATGCGCCCTATACCGGCAAGATCGTCCTCGACGAGGTCACGACGCCCGGCAACGCCGCGGTCGTCTCCGGCCCCAACGCGCCATGGACCTGCGTGCCCATGGCGAGCCCGATGTCGTGCGAGCATCCCGAAACCACGCTCAATCCGGGTGAGTTCGTCGAACTGAAGCTCGGCTTCCAGCCGGGTCCGGGATGGTCGTGGCGCGGCATCCGCAACTGTGCCGAATACGATTATACGACCAGCGGCAAGGGTCCGTTCGGCGATCCGACGAACGACAAGGCCTGCGCCTCGATCGCGATCTGCCTGCCGGGCGATCCCGAATGCACACCGCCGGAGAATGACATTCCCGACATCGCGGTGCGCAAGCGGGCCGATCCCTCGCTCTGCACGCCCGACGGCCTGTGCACCTATGTCGTGACGGTGTTCAACGCCGGCGCCACGCCCATCAACGGCCCGGTCACCTTCGTCGACACCTTCCCGGGCGGCGACGTCGCCTCGGCCACGTTCAGCCCCTCGCCGCCCTGGACCTGCGCGCCGCTCGCCGGCAACAGCTTCCAGTGCGATCATCCGATGCTGAGCCTGATCCCCGGCGGAGCGACCGACATCCTCGTGACGACGGTGGTCGGCGACTACCCGACCAACACGGTCGAGAACTGCGCCAAGGTGACGCCGCTTGCGGGCGAAACGAACCTGGCCAATAACGAAGCCTGCGCGACGGCGACGATACCGGGCACCCCCGGCAAGCCGCTCATGCGCATCCAAAAGACCTGCGACACGACGGTCACGTCCGCCAGCGTCTCCTGCCGCATCACGGTCACCAGCGTCGGCACAGCCGCCCCGATGGGCCCGGTGCGTGTCAACGACGCAGCCGAGATCATCGGTTCGGGCACGCCGGTCGACATCCAGTCCGTCACGCCGGACGGCCCGGAATGGTCGTGCGGTCCGGTTCCGGCAGCCACGCTCGGCTGTCAGATTCCCGGTGCGGTCATGACCCCCGGCACCTCGCGCCACTTCGACGTGACGGTGAATGTCTCGCCCAATGAACGGTTCGAGAACTGCGCCCGCGGTTCCTTCGGCCCGGCGCCGGGCGACGACATCGTCTATCCGTTCGGCGAAGCCTGCGCTCAGGGCGGCACCCAGATCACCGTCGACAAGACGGGCGACGCCGAGTGCCGGCTGGGCGAACCCTGCACGTTCCAGGTCACGATCCGGAACGAGGGTCCATCGGCGATCTCCGCTCCGGTCAGGATCGGCGACGCCCTGACGGTCGAGGGCTTCGGCGGCGTTCCCGCCACCATCCTCTCCGTCAACCCGCCCTTCGGCTGCACGCCGGAGCCGACGGAACTGCCCTTCGTCTGCGAAACCAACCTGACGCTCGGCGCCGGCGAAAGCCGCATGCACGAGGTGACGGTGGAACTGCCGGCGGATGGCGGTCTGGCCAATCAGGTGGCCAACGGCGCCAACGGCCGCAACTGCGCCGCCGTGGTGCCGCCGAACGCCGACGTCCGCGCCATGACCGCGGTGGGACCGGCAGCACCGGGCGCAGATCGTCCGTTCGACTGCCACGACTTCCGCATCATGCCGGTCGAGGAAGACGAGCCTGACGTCCAGTGCTCGCCGGGTCTGGTGTTCAACAATGACGGCCGCTGCGTCTGCCCGGAGGGCACCACCTTCCGCAACGGCGAGTGCGTCGGCAGCTCCTCGATCCCGCTGCCCACGCCGCGTCCGCGGCCGCAGCCTCAGCCGGAGCCGGAGAAGCCGCGTCCGCAGGCGGAATGCCGCCTGCTGCCCGGCCAGATCCGCACCCGCGAAGGCCAGTGCGTCTGCCCGCGCGGAACCCAGCTGGTTCGGGGTGCCTGCCGCAAGCCGGAAGTGCAGCGCGAATGCCCGAGGGGCACGACGGGTCGCTACCCGAACTGCCGCCCCATCGTGCAGGAGCGTTGCCCGCGCGGCACGACGGGAACGCCGCCCAACTGCCGGCCGATCGTCCAGCAGTGCCGCCTGCTGCCGGGCATGATCCGCACCCGGGACGGACAGTGCGTCTGCCCGCGCGGAACCCGCCTGGTCGCCGGCGCCTGCCGCAAGCCGGAAGTGCAGCGCGAATGCCCGAGAGGCACGACGGGTCGCTACCCGAACTGCCGCCCCATCGTGCAGGAGCGTTGCCCGCGCGGCACGACGGGAACGCCGCCCAACTGCCGGCCGATCGTCCAGCAGTGCCGCCTGCTGCCGGGCATGATCCGCACCCGGGACGGACAGTGCGTCTGCCCGCGCGGAACCCGCCTGGTCGCCGGCGCCTGCCGCAAGCCGGAAGTGCAGCGCGAATGCCCGAGAGGCACGACGGGTCGCTACCCGAACTGCCGCCCGATCGTTCAGCAGCGGTGCCCGCGCGGCACGGTCGGGAACTTCCCGAACTGCCGTCCGGTCGTCCAGCAGCGCTGCCCGCGCGGCACGGTCGGTACGCCGCCCAACTGCCGCAAGGTGCAGCAGCCGCCGGTGAACCGTGTCGTCCCCCGGCAGCCGGATACGAACGTGCCCCTGCGTGTCGTTCCCCAGCTCCTGCGGCCGCGCGACAACAGCAACCGGCTCCAGTGATCCGGTCTGCCTGAAACCAGACCCCGCCGGTTCGCCGGCGGGGTTCTTTCATGGGGTCGTCCGACCTCCGGAACACCACATGCAGGACATCGGGGGTGTTTTCCAAAAAGGGGTTCCTTCTTGTTAACACTCCGCGGCTAAGCCCTGCGGCCAGAGACTGGAAGGGACAGCCAGCAAACCGGAAGCATGTTGTGTGGACCATCATTTTCAAGGCGACCATGGTCACGGTCGGCGTCATCTTCTTCAGCCAGATCATCTCTTTCTCGATCCGATGGTCCAGCGGCCAGCCCTTCACCGCCTTCGTCTTCCTGATGAACTCCGTGCTGCCCCTGCTGACGGCCTTCCCGGCCGGCTTCATGGTCTTCTGGCAGAATGAGAAGCTCCGGGTCGCGCTCAGGGCCCTCGAGGAAGCGAATCGCCAGCTCGAACAGCGCGCCACGCGCGATCAGATGACCGGGTTCCTGAACCGGGAGGCATTCTTCGACCGGTTCCGGGCGCTTCGCCGCACCCGGGGTACCGGCGCGCTGCTGATGATCGACGCGGACCATTTCAAGGCCGTCAATGACGGCTTCGGGCATCAGGCGGGCGACCGCGCTCTGGAACTGATCGCCGGCGCAATCCAGGCGACCGTCCGCGGAGAAGACGTCATCGGCCGTATCGGCGGCGAAGAGTTCTGCGTTTTCCTTCCCGGGGTGGACAGCCGGGAGGCCTCGTCGGTCAGCGAACGCCTGCGGCAGGCGGTCGAGCATCTGGTGTTCGAGCCGGCGGGCGGCGCGCGGCGCGCTCTGACCGTCAGCATCGGCATGACGATGGACAACGGCGCCGGCACCGTATCGCAACTGATGCGCCGGGCCGACCGCTGCCTCTATGAAGCGAAACACCGCGGCCGCAACCGGGTCGTCTCGGAGCCGGCGCTGCGCGTCGCCTGAGCCCCCGGCGAGCCACAGCGCCAAGACCGGCAGGCGGCGTCTCGGAACAATACGGCCGGTATGCGATGATCTTGAGGATCATGGGGGCGCCGTTGAACTCGAAAAATACTTGAAGACAATCGGTTAAACGCAGGTTCGCATCTCAGACTTCACGGCCTGCTCCAATGGTTTGCAGCGCCCCGTGCGAAGTCGCGCCGCGCTTCAAGAAATAAGATGGATCTCAAGCAGCGAGGGGCCTTCGGAGGGACCGTTTCGTCAGCGCCCTCCATGGTGTGTAAGAATCGCGAGCCGACCAGCCAATGACGGGCTTCTGCTCTCCTGAAGAAACACCTGCGTCAGTCGGGGATCACCCGCTTCCACAGATGCCTCTCGACCGTGCTCCTGCACAGCACCGCTCCTAGCCCAGGCATCGAACTGACTGGCATGCGGCCGTTCTTGACATTGTCTTCCCAGGGATTTTCGAGAATGGGCACGTAGTTCGGTTCCGATGCATAGTCAGGAAAGCACTCGAGAACCATGAAATTGGGAATGCAGGCGGAGAGCTGCGCCGAGATCGCCGTGGCCAGCGTGCTTCCATAATTGTGCGGGGCGACGCGCGCGTTGTGGATCTCCGCCAGCGCGGCGATCTTCTTTCCTTCCATGATCCCACCTGTGTTGCAGAGATCCGGCTGGATAATAGAGACGGCTCCCGTTTCAAGCAGAATGTGGAAACCGAAACGCGTGTAGACACGCTCGCCCGCCGCCAGCGTGATCGGCGTGGAGCGCCCGACCTTCGCCAGCGCGCCGGGCAAGGCCGGGTCCACCGGCTCCTCGACGAAACAGATGTTAAAGGGTTCCAGCCGGCGCAGGAGCGGCAGGAGCTGATCGCTGGAAAGCCCGCCCCCGAAATCGAGCATGATGGCGACATCTTCGCCCACGGCCGCACGCAGCTTCTCGACACGTTCGATGACAAGCGCACTCTCGCCCTGGCGCAGGCTGCGGCGGGCCGGATGGCGGATCACGGTGATGGGGTCGGCCATGCCCAGCGGGTAGAGTTTCAACCCGCGATAGCCCCGCTCGACCGCGCGCAGGCCCGCCTCCGCGAACGCACTGCCGCTGTTGCACCCAAGCCACCAGCCATTGGCATAGACGTCCAGTTCGGTTTCGATCGGCCCACCAAGAAGCATGTGGACGGGAACGCCGAGCGCCTTGCCCTTGATATCCCAGAGCGCGTGGTCGATCGCGCTGAGGCCCGCCATCGAGATCGCGCCGCCGCCCTTTGTCCAGAAACCCTGGTCGTAGATGTCGTTCCAGATCAGCTCGACGGGCGAAGGATCGCGGCCGATCACCAGGCGTTCGAGCATCGCCGCCAGCATCTCGGCGGCGGCCGTGGTTCCAAGGCCGTAGGCGATGCCGGCTTCACCAAGCCCCGTTATGCCCGCATCGGTCTCCAGTTCCAGAATGACGGCGCGGCGAAAGCCCGTCGGCACGACATAGATGTTGGCGGCGGTGATCTTCATGAACATGTCCAGAACGGTTGCTTGTGCCCGACTGTCCGATGCCGAGGCGCGCATCACAATGGAATTGTGGTCAGGGGCCTGTGCCTGGGAGGAATAGCCTCCCGCCAGGATGTCAGCCCAGCATCCTCGCAAGCTGGCGCTCTTCCTGCTCCATCTCCGCGATCAACCAGTCCCGCACGAGTTCCACGACGGGACGGATCGCCCGCTGGCTCGACGACACCAGATGATAGCTGCGGTCGGTGAGGATGACCTTGTCGCTGGCGCTGACCAGCATGCCGTCGATGACGAGCCGCGAGACCACCGAGGTCCACCCCAGCGCCAGCCCCTGCCCGCTGAGCGCCGCCTGCAGCACGACGGAATAGTCCGAGAAGGAAAGCTGGTTCCACGTGGTCGGAATCCGCCTGCCGGCCTCCGAGGCAAACTCGGACCAGCCGAACCAGTGGTCCGGCAGGTTGATCAGTGTATGCGGCGAGACCGGCGCATCGAAGGAACCGCGCTCGCGGACATATCCGGGAGCGCCGATGGCGAGGACCCTTTCGGGCGCGAACCAGCCGCCGAGCTTGCGGGCGTCGTCGCCCACCGCGACCCGGAGCCCGAGATCGCAGTTCGCCAAAGGTCCCCCGACGCTGCCGGGCAGGAGCTGGAACTGCAGGTCGGTATTGGGAAACTGTTCGCGAAAACTGCTGTAGCGCGGCATCAGCCAATGGGTCGCCATGCCCGACGAGATCGAGAGCATCACCACTTCGCGCGTGCCGTCGCGGCCCTCGATCTCGTCGAGCACGTCCTCGATGGAATGAAAGGCTCGGGTGGTCACGCGGCTGAGCTTCTTGCCGGCTTCCGACAGGGCGAGGTTCGGGCCGGAGCGGATGAAGAGTTTTTCGCCGAGATGCTTCTCGAGCGACGCCACCGCATGGCTGACCGCCGGCTGCGTGATGTTCAGCTCATCCGCCGCCTTGGAGAAATTCGCATGCCGGGCGGCCACCTCGAAGACGAAGAGCGTGCTGGGTGAGGGAAGATGCCGGCGCAATACCATGAGCTGAATTTATACTGAGGATGAATCTTTTCAACCTGTTTGTCGTCCGATCGTCATGGCAACCTCCCGGTTAACCGATCGCAAGAGCGGCGAAGAACAATAAGCGGAACGCTATGCTTGCGCGCGACGGGACCGTTGCCGGGCTTCAATTCCGAGAACAGAGCAGAAGGTCCGGCGATGGCTTTGGACACGGAACAGCTGCGCGCCGAAACGCCGGGCTGCAGACCTGAAATGGTTCATTTCAACAATGCGGGCGCCAGCCTCATGCCGCGACCGGTCATCGAGGCGGTCGAGCGCCATTGGGCCGAGGAGATCATGTCGGGAGGCTATGAAGCAGCGGAAGGAGCGGCCGGCCGGTTGCAGGCCGCCTACGACGCGACGGCACGACTTGTCGGCGGCGCGCCCGACGAGATCGCATTCTTCGACAATGCCACCCGCGCCTGGCAGGCCGCCTTCTATGCCGTCGGCTGGGAGCCGGGAGACCGGCTGATCACCGGCCAGTCGGAATACAACTCCAACATGATCGCCTTCCGCCACGCCGAGACGCACCTGGGAATCGAGGTGGTTCTGGCACCGGACACCCGCGACGGGATCGTCGATGTGGCGGCTCTCGAAAGGCTGATGACCGACCGCACGCGCCTCATCGCCATCTCGCACATGCCGACGAATGACGGCCTCATCAACCCCGCCCGGGAGATCGGCGCGGTGGCGCGCCGGCGGGGCGTTCCGTTCCTGCTCGACGCCTGCCAGTCCGTCGGGCAGATGCCCATCGATGCCGGGGCACTCGGCTGCACCATGCTTTCGGCCACGGGCCGCAAATACATTCGGGGGCCGCGCGGAACAGGATTTCTGTGGGTGGACGGCGCCGCGCTCGATGCGCTCCGGCCCCATGTTCTCGACATCCAGTCGGCGCAATGGACGGAGGTTGACCGGTTCGAGCTCGCCGCCGGGGCGCGCCGCTTCGAGCTCTGGGAGCGCAATGTCGCCGCCCAACTGGGCCTCGGCGCCGCATGCCGATATGCGCTGGACATCGGTCTCGAGAACATCTGGACGCATGTCAGCGGCCTCGCGATGCAGATGCGCAGCATGCTTGCCGGCCTGCCGGGCATCACCGTGCAGGATCGCGGCATCGAACAAAGCGGCATCGTGACTTTTTTCCACGAAACCGTCCCGGCGGAGGCGCTCGTGCGCCAGTTGCGCGAGCGTTTCGGCATCAACACTTCGGTTTCCAACACCCAGCTCACACGCCGGTCGCTGCGGGAACAGGGCGTGACTGCACTGGTGAGGGCATCGGTGCACGCCTACAACACGGCTGACGAAGTCCGGCGCCTCGGCGAGGCGCTTGCGGTTCTGACGGCGGGAAAACAGGGAAAGAAGGAATTGAACGCAGGGCAGAACGCCTGATCTGGCCTGGTTCGGGGAACGCATGAACCAGAAAAAAAGACAAAGGAGAACGGCCATGACATTCAAGCCGACGAGACGAACGGTTCTGACCGGAATGGGGATTGCCGGCGTTGCCGGCCTGTGCGCACCCGGTCTGATCCGACCGGCCCACGCCGCTTCCGGCGAACTCAACATCTGGGCCTATGACGGGTTCATCACCGACGCATTCCGCAAGCGCTTCGAGGACGAGACCGGCATCCGCCTGAACATCCGCACCGTCACCGACCAGGGCGAGCAGTTCAACCTGATGGCCGCCGAGAACGGCAAGTTCAGCGCCGACATCGTGACCTGCGCCGGCCACCGCTTCTACCAGTTCATCGACGCCGGCTTCCTCGCACCCATCGACCGGGCGAAGCTCGGCAATTGGAGCCGGATCGAGGACGAGTACGCGAGCGCTTCGTGGGTCTCGCGCTCGGGCGAACAGTGGGGCGTCCCGCTGGTCGTCGTCTCCACCGGCCTTCTCTACAACACAGAGCAGATTGAGGCGCCGACAAGCTGGGACGTGATGTTCGACGAGGCCAATGCCGGGCGCACGGCCTACCAGATCCAGGACTTCTTCCAGATCGTGATGAACTATCTGGGCTATGACGGCTCGGCTGCAACCTACATGAACACGCCGGACGTGGCGCAGCGCGCGGTCGACGCGACCCGCGATTTCCTGATCGAGCACAAGCACATGGTGCGCCGCTACTACGAGGCCGCGACCGAAATCCAGCAGATGATGGTGACGGGCGACGTGGCGCTGGCGCAGGCGGGTTCCGGCCCCTCCTCGCAGCTCATCATCGACGGCTTCCCCGCTGGCTACACCATTCCGAAGGAAGGCGGGCTCGCCTATGCCTACGGCTTCAACATCACGAAGGATGCGGCCAACATGGAGAACGCCTACACCTTCCTGAACGCGCTTCTGGGCGACGCGGAGAACGGCGCCGAGATCGTCCGTTCCACCGGTCTTTCCTCTACCATCAAGGGCACCGAGGCGCTGCTGACGGATCAGGAAAAGGAGGCCCTGGCCCTGAGCGCAGAAGAGCGCAGCCGGCTTTCCTGGGTTGACGTCGAGACAGCGCCCTTCATCTTCGACCTGATCGACAAGGCGGCGGAAGAAATCCGCGCCGCCTGACCGACGATCAAAGCCCGGCCGGCTGCCTTCCCGGCGGCCGGCATCGAAGCCGAAGACGAGTATCCATGACCAGCCTGCTCATTCATCTGCGACGGTTTTCCGTCTATCGCGGCCTGACCGACCTCTATGCCCGCTCGCCGCTGGCGCGACTTCTGATCGTCAGCGTCGTGCCGCTTCTGTGGATTCTCGGCACGACCGCCGCGCCGTTGGCGCAGATGGTTCTGGTCAGCTTCTATGAGAGCTTCCCCGTGGCCGAGGGCGAGACGGCGCGCTGGACACTCGCCAACTATGCGAGCTTCTTCGAGCGGCCGCTCTATCTGACCGCCTTCCTGCGTTCCTTCGTCTTCGCGACCATCGTCACCTTCCTGACGCTGCTCGTGGTCTTTCCCATCGCCTATTACATCGCCAAGGTGGCCCCGCGCGGCCGCCGCACGAGGCTGCTCCTGCTGGTGATCGCACCCTTCTGGGTGAGCGAGATCATCCGCAGCTTCGCCTGGATCGTGATGCTGGCCAATCGCGGGGCAGTGAACTCATTTCTCTCCCTCATCGGCATTCCCGGCACACCGGTGGAACTGCTCTACAACAATATCTCGCTGACCATCGGCGTCATCTACCTGACTTCGCTCTACATGCTGCTGCCGCTCTATGCGGCGCTGGAAAAGATCGACGACAACGTCCTGGAGGCGGCGGCCAATCTGGGTGCGCCGGCATGGCGGCGCTTCCTGCGCATCGTCCTGCCGCTGTCGCGCGACGGCGTTGTGGCCGGGTGCTCTCTGGTGTTCCTGCTGGTGATCGGTCTCTACGCCATGCCGCAGCTTCTGGGCGGGCCGGGCAACACGCTGTTTGCCACCACCATCGGCCAGATTTTCGCCAAGGCCGGCGCATCCTGGCCGCAAGGCAGCGCCTTCAGCATCATCCTGACGGGGACGGCACTCGCCTATGTCGGCCTGTTTGTGGCAATCTTCCAGCGGCGCGGCCGCGGGAGGACATGACCATGCGCCTGCGCAATCTCGCCCTCCCCGGTCTCTTTTGGCTGTTTGTCGCCTATCTCTTCCTGCCGCTTCTCGTCATGGCGGCCATGGGCTTCCGCGATTCCAACTTCGTCGCTTTCCCGATCCACAGCTGGACCACCAAATGGTACGGCGAGGTGCTGCTCGACCGCGACGTCATGGAGGCGCTGTGGCTCTCGGCCAAGGTGGCGGTGGCATCGACGGTGATATCCGTGGCCGTCGGACTGCCGGTTGCCTTCGCCGTCGCGCGCACCTCCGGCATCGCGCGCGGTCTCCTGATCGCCCTCATTCTCCTGCCCGCCTTCCTGCCGGTGGTCGTCTCGGCGATTTCGCTGCGCATCTTCATTGGCCGCATCGGCCTCGAGACGGGCACGGCGGCGATTGCCTTCGGGCATGCGGTCGGCTCCGTGCCCTTCGTCGTCATCATGGTCCTGACCCGTCTCAACACGATGGGCCGCAACATGGCCGATGCGGCGCGCAATCTCGGCGCGGATGATGTCATCATCCTCGTGCGCATTGTTCTGCCCTGTCTTTCGCCCGCGCTGCTGGGCGCCTTCATGTTCTGCCTGCTGCTGTCGTTCGAGGACTTCGTGCGCTCGTTCTTCCTCGGCGGTTTCGAGCAGACCTTCCCGGTTCTCCTGTTTGCCCGGCTGCGCTTCGGTTTCGATCCGGGCCTTGCCGCCATCTCAACAATCGTCCTCATCGCCACGACCGGCTTCGGTCTCTACGCCGAACGCTTTGTCCGAAAGCGCAGCCTGCGCAGCGAAACCTCCCTGACTTCCGGTGCCAAGAATGACTGATCCCGTACCCGCCATCGAGATGAAGAACATTCGCAAGGCCTATGGCGCCCTGCGGGTCATCGACGATGTTTCGCTGAAGATCGAGCGGGGTGTGTTCATCACCCTGCTGGGGCCGTCCGGCTGCGGAAAGTCGACGCTGCTGCGCTCCATCGTCGGCCTGGCCGAGCCGGACAGCGGGGAAATTCTGGTCGATGGCAAGGACATCACCCGCGCCGCTGCCCATAACCGTCCGGTGAAGATGGTGTTTCAGGACTACGCGCTGTTCCCGCACATGACCGTCGCCCAGAACATCGGCTTCGGCTGCGAGATGCAGGGCATGGAGAAGAGCGCCATTGCCCGCCGCTGCACCGAGCTTCTGGAACTGATTCGCCTGCCCGACATCGCGAACCGCTATCCCGATGCGCTGTCGGGCGGCCAGCGCCAGCGCGTTGCACTGGCCCGCGCGCTCGCTCCCGATCCGGCCGCGCTGCTGCTGGACGAACCGCTCGGCGCACTCGATCTGAAGCTGCGGCAGGACATGCAGCGCGAGCTGAAGGCCATCCAGCGGCGCACCGGAAAGACCTTCGTTTTCGTCACCCACGACCAGCAGGAAGCGATGTCCATGTCGGATCTGGTGGCGGTGATGAACAAGGGGCGCATCGAACAGCTGGACAGCCCGCAGAACATCTATGCCAATCCGGCGACCCTGTTCATCGCCGATTTCGTCGGCGCCACCAATCTCTTCAAGGCGAAGCTGGAGATGATCGACGGCGGTCACCTCGTGCTGGCTGTCGGCGATGCGCGCTGGCGCATCCCTGCCGCACGGGTGACCTCGGACAGGAAGCCGGTGGCGGGAGAAGCCGTTTCCGTGGTCATCCGGCCAGAGGCTTTCGATATCGGCGCGAGCCGCCGCCAGGACGACATCGTGCTTTCCGGCCGCCTGACCGACCAGACCTATCTCGGCGACCGGGTGCATCTGAATGTCGAGACCGCGGACGGCGCGGCGCTGCTGGTCGATGCCCGGCCCCCGGTGGCCGTTGGCCAGGGCACGGAGATCAAGCTGCGCTGCCGCCCCGACAATCTGGCCATCATCGCCGGCTGACCGACGCAAGAAACGAACTGACAGTGAAATGGAGATGTCTTTATGGAAATGATCGACGCCCGGCGGGTGCATGAACTGCTCGACTACGAAGGCCTGTTCGCAGCGCTGGAAGCCGCGCACAAGGGCGGCATGCCCAAACAGTCCGACCGCCTGATCTATCAGGAGCCGAACCCCGAGGGACAGCCGGACATCTTCATCATCCTGCCCGCCTGGGAACCGCAGGAGGGCATTCTGGCAAAGCTTGTCACCTCCTTCCCGAACAACAAGGCGCGGCACAACCTGCCGACCGTCAACTCCATCTATGTCTTCATCAATGCAGACACGGGCGTCACCGAGGCGGTGATCGACGGCGAGGCGGTGATCTTCCGCAAGACATCCTCGGATTCGGCCTTCGGCTCGAAGCTCCTGTCACGTGAGGATGCAGAGAACTTCCTGATGATCGGCGCCGGCGGTCTGGCGCCCCATCTGGTCAAGGCGCACCTCGCCGCCCGGCCCAGCCTCAAGCGCGTCACGCTTTGGAACCGCACCACCGCAAACGCCGAAGCGCTCGCGAAAACGCTTGCCGCTGAAGGGATCGACGCGGAAGTCGCCTCCGACCTCGATGCCGCGGTGAGCGAGGCCGACATCATCTCGAGCGCCACCATGGCCAACGAACCGCACCTGAAGGGCAAGCTGCTGAAGCCCGGCGCGCATGTGGATCTCGTGGGCTCCTTCACGCCGGAGATGCGCGAAGCCGACGATGACGTCCTGAAGCGCGCCTCGATCTTCGTCGACCACCGCCAGACCACCACGCGCTCCGGCGAGTTCCTCGGCCCGTACGAGCGCGGCATCATCACGCCGGACGATGTGCGCGGCGATCTCTTCGAGCTTTGCCAGGGCAAGGTGAAGGGGCGCCAGTCGGCCGACGAGATCACCATGATGAAGAATGGCGGCGGCAGCCACATCGACTACTACGTGGCGAAGTATCTGATGGACCGGCATCACGGCCGGCCCTTCGCGACGCGCTGTTCGAGCTGAGAGTATGGCGGCGGTTTCACCGCCGCCGCCATCCGCACGGGACGACCGCGAGGAGAAAACAGGAGAGTGTCATGGAATTGCCGCGGCGATTGATACCTTCCGTGTCCGGCCTGATCGCCTTCGAGGCGACGGCGAGGCATCTGAGCTTCTCGCGTGCCGCCGAGGACCTCTCCCTGTCGCAGGGGGCCGTCAGCAAGCGCGTGCGCCAGCTCGAGCAACTGCTCGGCGTGGCGCTTCTGGCGCGCAACAATCATCACGTTCACCTGACCGAGATGGGGCGGGCCTATCTCCCGCAGGTCCGCACCCTTCTCGCGCAGCTCGAAAGCTCCACCCGCGCGCTGATGCGCAACGCCCAGGGCAAGACCGTCATCACCATCGCCGCGCCGGTCGGCCTCGCCGCCTGCTGGCTGGTTTCGCGGCTCGGCGTGTTCCAGAACCGCAACCCCGAGCTCAGCGTCAATCTCGTCACGTCGGAACCCCTGCTGGAGAAAGAGAACGAGACGATCGACTGCGCCATCGTCTACGGCACGCCGCAATGGGCCGGCATCACCTGCACGCCGCTCTTCGAAGAGGAGCTGGTGCCGGTGGCAAGCCCGCATTTCATCCGCACCCGGCGGCCCGGCTCCCCCGAGATCCTGCACGACTGCACGCTCCTGCATCTGGCGGATCAACCGGGCCTGTGGCCCGGATGGTTCGAGCAGGCCGGATGCGCCCGTACGGGGCTGACACCGGGGCCGCAGTTCGATCAGTTTCCCCTGCTGATCATGGCCGCCCTGCATGGTCAGGGCGCCGCGATCGTCCCCCGCTTCATGATCGAGCGGGAACTGGCCGCCGGCGACCTGAAAATGCTGTTCGACATGCCGCTCCGCAACCGGAAGGCCTACCATTTCGTCACGCCGGCGCGTTCAGCGAGCGAACCGGTGGTCCTCGCCCTGCGCAGCTGGATCATTGACTGCGCGGCCAGCGACGCAGGCCGCAGCGAGGCGGCCTGAAGGTCGCGTTGCGCCTTGCCGGATCGGCACCGCCCTATTCCAAAAAGCGATTTGAGCGCTCCCGCGCGCGAAGGCACTCTTTTTCGCAGAACACGGCGTTTCCGCCACTCGTCCGATGAAGGCGGGACCGGACAGCGGCCGTGGACAATCGGAGGAGAAGACATGCGCTCGAGAATGAAGAAACTGCTCTGTGCCTGCGCCTTTGCCGCCGCGACCGTCGCGGGAAATGCGACGGGCGCTTCAGCCGAGGACGAGATCAGCTTCCTGGTGGTCGACTACGAGGCGCCCGGCATGGGCGACTGGTGGCAGCTTCTGGCTTCCACCTACGAGGCAAAGACCGGCAACAAGGTGGTGCCGCGCAACACGCCGGCCAGCGAGTATTACGAGCAATTGCTGATCCAGGCGGCGAGCGGTACGGGCGCCGACATCCTGACGGTCAACCCGAACAATATCGGCGAGCTTCTGGCCGCCGGCCAGCTCATGCCGCTGACCGGGTTCCTGGAAAGCTCGGGCGTCAAGGACAAGATCGTCGGGGGTGGCTTCGACGCCCTGACGGCGGATGGCGAGATCTACGCGCTGCCGATCACCGGCCGCACGCTCGAGCTCATCTACAACGCCTGCTATCTGAAGGAGGCCGGCTTCGACCGTCCCCCGCAGACCCCGCAGGAGTTCCTCGACTACGCGACGAAACTCACCGTCAAGGACGATTCTGGCCGCGTGACCCGCTACGGCGCGAACATGGTCAACGCCAACGAGGACCCCACCTATGAGATGCTGCTCATGTGGAGCCTCGCCCATGGCGGTTCCTTCGCCGATGCGGACGGCAAGTTCACGCTCGATTCGGAACCGGTCATCGCCGGGCTGAAGCAGATGAAGGCGCTCTACGATGCCGGCGTCGTGCCGAAGGGCATGACGGAGACCGACCAGCGCTCGCTCTTCGCGACCGGCGGGACAGCCATGACCATCGACGGGCAATGGCAGTTTCCCTTCATCGAGAAGAACAATCCCGACAATTTCGACTGCTACAAGTCGGCGCTGCATCCCTGGGACGGGCCAGGCACCGGCGGCGTGAACATGGCGCTCGCCATCAATGCGGCGACCAAGAACCCCGAAGCGGCGAAAGCCTTCATCGAGACCGCGGCCAGCGCGGAGATGCAGTCCACATTCTCCGACCACAGCCCCTATCTGCCTTACGGGGTGAACGCACTGACCGATGCGCAGCGCGCCGCACGCCCCTATCTCGAAGCCTGGATTGAAAGCAGCGGCAACGCACATCCGGTGGCCATTCCCGGCCATGCCGACCAGTTCAACGAGATCTGGCCGATCGTAGTCGATGCGGTGCTGCTGACCCTGCGCGACGGCAAGCCGGCGGAGGAAAGCCTCGCCGAGGCGCAGGCGAAGCTGGAGGACTGCTGCGCCAGATAGGCGCGGCGGCTCCGATATCCGGGCGGTTTCAGGAATGAGCGGCGTCAGCGAGAAGAAGGGAAAAGGCGGGCCACCGGCCGGAAGCGGCGGCGGTCTCGCCAATTTCCTCACCGAAGGAGGGGGCTTCCTTCTCATCATGCTGCTTCCCGCCCTGCTGGTTCTGGGGTTCGTGATCGGCCTGCCGATGCTGAAGGCGCTCATCCT
This sequence comes from Nitratireductor pacificus pht-3B, assembly GCF_000300335.1. Classification (GTDB taxonomy): domain Bacteria; phylum Pseudomonadota; class Alphaproteobacteria; order Rhizobiales; family Rhizobiaceae; genus Nitratireductor; species Nitratireductor pacificus. Next base: position 20,297 of record NZ_AMRM01000017.1, read on the forward strand.
TAGCTTCGACACGATCAACTTCCGCAGGCCAGCAGCGGCGGGCACTTTCGGCTGGCATAATTACGAGAAGCTGATCTTCGACGCACAGGTCTGGAACGCGGTCTGGCGCTCTGCCCTCTATATGGGCGGCACGGTCGTCGGCTCGATCGTCCTTGCCCTCTCGGCCGCCTTGCTGACGCGCCGCATCGTGCGGTTCCGTGCTCTTGCGCGGCTCACCTTCCTGATACCGTGGACGGTCCCCGCCGTTGTGACGGCTCTGGTCTGGGGAGTGATGTATGAGGGCAATTTCGGCGTCATCAACCGCCTTCTCGAACCCCTTCCCTTTATCGACCGCGCCGACTGGCTCATCGACCGGAACACGGCCCTGCCCGCGCTCATCCTGGCCCAGGTTTGGAACGAGTTCCCGGTCGCCTATATCTTCTTTCTCGCCGGGCTGCACTCGATCCCCGACGAACTCTACGAGGCCGCCCGGATCGACCGGGCGAGCGCCTTCAACCAGTTCCGCCACATCACCCTGCCGCAGCTCAGCACCATCACGGCGGTGATCGTCATCCTCCTGATGATCATGGGGTTCAAGTCCTTCCCCATCATCTTCATCCTGACCGGCGGCGGGCCTGCTGGGGCGACCGAGACGATGACCGTGCTCACCTACAACACCGCCTTCCGCAAGCTCGACTTCTCCTATGCGGCGACGCTCGGCATTCTCGCCGTCCTCATCTCGCTCGCCATGGTTCTCGCCTATCTGCGCGTCATGAAGCGCGCGGAGCGCGGCGCCGGCGGGGCAGTCTGATCATGGCGCACTCCCTCGGATCGCAGATCCTGCGCACAGCCGCATTGGCGGTGCTGGGCATGATCGTCCTCTTCCCGGTCTACTGGATGGCGGTGATCGCGTTGACGCCAACGGGTTTCAGCCGCAGCCTGGCGGGCATCTTTCCCCAGAGGATCACCTTCGAGAACTTCGCCATGCTGTTCTCAGAGCGCCCCATGCTGCGCTGGATCGGCAACAGCATTTTCGTCGCCGCAGCCTCGTCCTTCCTGTCGCTCGCCTTCGGCGCGTCCTGCGGCTATGCGCTCAGCCGGATAAGGTTTCGTGGATCCGGCCTGGTCCTCATCCTCGTGCTCGCCACGCAGATGATGCCGGCCACCAGCATCGTCGTGCCGCTCTACATCCTGTTCCGCGACTTCGGCCTCCTCGACACCATGCAGGGCATGGTGCTCGGTCACATTTCGCTGGTCGCGCCGCTGGCGATCTGGATGAGCAAGGGGTTCTTCGACAGCATCCCGGCCGACCTCGAAGGCGCGGCCCGCATCGACGGCTGTTCGCGCCTTTCAGCCTACTGGCATGTGACCCTGCCACTGGCGCTGCCCGGCCTTGCCGCGATCTTCATCTACGGCTTCGTGACGAGCTGGCACGACTTCCTGTTCGCCAAGACCCTCATCAACTCGCAGTCGCTCTGGACGGCTGCCACGGGCATCTCGTCCTTCCGTGGCGAGTACTTCACCCTGCACGAATTGCAGATGGCGGCCGCGCTGGTCTTCGCGCTTCCGGTCATCGTCGTCTTTCTCATCATGCAAAGGCGCATCGTCTCGGGTGCGCTGGCCGGCAGCGTGCGCTGACCGCGGACAGGAGTCGCAATATCCCATGGCAACCGTCTCATTCTCGAAAGTCGTCAAGAGCTACGGAGACGCGGAAGTCATTCACGGCGCGGACATCGAGATCGGGGACGGCGAGTTCGTCGTCTTCGTCGGTCCCTCCGGCTGCGGAAAATCGACGCTCCTGCGCATGCTGGCGGGCCTCGAAAGCATCAGCGGCGGCGAGATCAGGATCGGCGACCGGGTGGTGAGCCACCTTCCGCCGAAGGACCGCGACGTGGCGATGGTGTTTCAGAACTATGCGCTCTATCCGCATATGAGCGTGGCCGACAATATCGGCTTTCCGCTGAAGATGGCTGGGATCGCACCAGCGGAGCGCAGGACGAAAGTGGCGGAGGTCGCCGGCCTTCTCGGTCTCGACGGCCTGCTCGACCGCCACCCGCGCCAGCTTTCCGGCGGCCAGCGCCAGCGGGTCGCCATGGGCCGCGCCATCATAAGGCAGCCTTCCGTATTCCTGTTCGACGAGCCGCTGTCCAACTCGAAAGCATCAGCGGCGGCGAGATCAGGATCGGCGACCGGGTGGTGAGCCACCTTCCGCCGAAGGACCGCGACGTGGCGATGGTGTTTCAGAACTATGCGCTCTATCCGCATATGAGCGTGGCCGACAATATCGGCTTTCCGCTGAAGATGGCTGGGATCGCACCAGCGGAGCGCAGGACGAAAGTGGCGGAGGTCGCCGGCCTTCTCGGTCTCGACGGCCTGCTCGACCGCCACCCGCGCCAGCTTTCCGGCGGCCAGCGCCAGCGGGTCGCCATGGGCCGCGCCATCATAAGGCAGCCTTCCGTATTCCTGTTCGACGAGCCGCTGTCCAATCTGGATGCCGCGCTGCGCGTGCAGATGCGCCGTGAGATCAAGCTCCTGCACCACCGTCTCGGCGCCACCATGATCTTCGTGACCCACGACCAGGTGGAAGCCATGACCATGGCGGACCGCATCGTGGTTCTGCGCAACGGGCGCGTCGAGCAGGTCGGCACACCCGATGAAATCTACCGCCGGCCGGGAAACACCTTCGTGGCCGGCTTCATCGGCGCGCCGCCCATGAACGTGATCGAGGGCACCGCCGCCCTTTTACAGCAGGGCGCGGTCTTCATGCCGACAGCCGATCCCAAGCTCGCAATCGATCTCCCCGCGGGTGCACGAAAACTCCCGGAAGCCGCTTTCCTCGGCATTCGCCCGGAAGACTGCGTCGTCCAAGGCAAGGCCAGGACGGCCGAGCTCGAAGGCCGCGTCAGGTTCATCGAGAGAAGCGGTCCCGAAACCCAGTTGACCATCGCGCTGGGCGCAACCGGCGGGCTCTCCCTCATCACCGTCAACTGGGACGGACAGAGGCATGCGATCGGCGACCCCGTGCGTTTGAGGCTCCCCGCCGACCGGCTTTGCCTTTTCGACCGGGACGGCAATCTGCTTTCGGAAAGCGCGTGCTGACGGCCGGGATCGCGCTTACGTTCCTGCCCATCACGCGGGATCTCGCCCAGGCCCTGGATGCCACCCGGCGCAACGATCATTGAGAGAACGGTGTGACCGACGAACAGATGATGGCGATATGGGGCTCGACCACCAAGCGACAGACCACACGCTGGAGCATTTTGCAGTCGGGTGGAATCACCCGACGTCCGCATACACGCGGAGAAACAAGGAGTTGGAACGGGTCAGCGTTTCTGTGAAACGATGAACCGGTCTATACGTCCGCAGCCAACCACCGCCGCATGGCCGAGGCCGGCATCCGCGCCCTGAGAATCGACATCCGAGAAGAGCAAACAGAGCGTGAAGTTGTCACACCGAAGTTAGGGAACTGCAAAAGCAGGACGAATCCGGCAAAAGCCAATAAAATCAATGGATAAAAAGACTGATGGTGGGCCCGGAGGGACTCGAACCCCCAACCAAGCGGTTATGAGCCGCCGGCTCTAACCAATTGAGCTACAGGCCCGGTGGCGATGGATTAGTTGCTTTTTCGACGCGACACAAGATGCCCCGCCGCAATCGGCACACAATCCCCCGCTAGAGGCCGAACTGCTTCTCGGGAGAGCAATAATCTTCGGAATCGCAAAAGGAGATTTCCATGACCAAATCCATGCTTCCAGCCGTTCTCGCCGCCCCGGCCCTTGCCGCAGCCCTCGTCGCCGCGGCGCCGGCCATGGCGGACCAGCAGGCGCCGCGCATCGTCGTCACCGGCGAAGGCGAGGCCGTCGTCAGCCCCGACATGGCGATCCTGTCCCTCGCCGTGCTGCGCGAGGCCGAAACCGCCCGCGCCGCACTCGACGCCAACAACGAGGCGATGACCGCCGTGATTGCCGCCATGAAGGAAGCCGGCATCGAAGCCCGCGACCTGCAGAGCGGCGGCCTGTCCATCAACCCGCGCTACGTCTATCCGAACGACAAGAACGGGGAGAAGGCGCCGCGCATCGTCGGCTACGAGGTCGCCAACACGCTCACAGTGCGCATCCGCGACCTGGCGAAGGTCGGCGATGTGCTCGACCGGTCCGTGACGCTCGGCGTCAACCAGGGCGGCGGCCTGACCTTCACGAATGACGATCCCAGCGCAACCCTCACCGAAGCGCGCAAGCGCGCCGTGCAGGACGCCATGGACAAGGCCAGGACGCTGGCCGAAGCAGGCGGCGTCAAGCTCGGAAAGATCACGGAAATCTCTGAACAGACCCTGCGCCAGCCGCCCATGCCCTATGCGGGCAAGGCGATGCGGATGGAAGCCGCGGCAGAGGCGGTGCCCGTCGAAGCCGGAGAGAACAGCTACCGCATCCAGGTCAACGTCACCTTCGACCTGGAAAGCTGAGCCATGGCGAGACCGGAAGGTCTCGCCTGAGAGCCGCAAGGACGCAGAAGCCGCCGGACCATCGTCCGGCGGCTTCTTTCATTGATGAACCTCTTTGTCGGATTGCCGCACTACCAGCGAAGAACAGGGCATCCGCGGGCCCGGGCGAACACCATCTGCGACCGTCCGCGGTCGATCCGGCCCGCAACGCGTATCGTCCGCCGGTTTACGTCGACCACCCTTGCGCGGCGCATGCCGAAGCGTTCCGCCTTGCGCACGGCCTGGCGGGCCGAGCAACTGCGATACTGGTGGCGGTTGCGCTCTGCGCGATGCGAACGCCCGATCTCGCGGCCGACATGGTCGCCGGAACCCGAGCCGATCCCGAAGCCGAAATAGAGATTGTCGGCCTGCGCGCCGGCCGGCAGGGCCATCAGCGTGCCCAGCCCAATGAGGGCCGAAAGGCCCGCCATTTTGAGTTTCTGGCTGAGTTTCTGGAACATGGTGCTCTCCTCGTTTGGGCAGGAATGTTCCTGCGATGGAGGCACCATTCCATCCTCAGCCTGAACTGTTATCGAACGAACCGTTCATGCGCCGTTCACCGGCCCGTCTGCGGCTAGCCTCAGCCAAGCGCGGCGCGCCACTGGACCGGATTGCGGTACATGCTGACGCGCGTGATCAGCCCGTCATCGACCTCGAACACCATCGCGCCCGGCAGGGCATAGGATTGTCCCCTCGCCTCGGGCATTCCCTGGGCGGTCGCCAGATATTTGCCACGCACGGTAAATTCCGCCGCCGCCCGCACACCGCCATCGCCGACCATGACGGCAATGTCGGCAAGCTCTTCGTCGAAATGCCTGGTCGCCAGCCCCAGCCGCCAGCGCAGCTTTTCATGACCGATCTCCCGCGCGGCATCGAACGGATCGTGCGCCACGTCTTCGCTGGTCAGGGCCAGCACGGCCGCATGGTCATGCGCGTTCAGCGCCTCGAGAAAGCGCTTCACCAGCGCCAGCGTTTCCTGTTCGGACATGGTCTCGATCCTTTGTGCAATGGCCTGCAGGTAAGACGCCAATCCCCCGGCAAGGGTTCCTCGTCGGGGATCCGGCTAGGGTTCTTCGTCGAGGATATAGGGAAAATAATCCTCCGGCGCGTCCAGTTCGTCCTCGATGGCCTCGACCCGGCCCAGCACGGAGATTCCCGCCTCGTGGACCGTCGTCGCACTGCCCGACACCAGCGGGTGCCACCATTCCAGGTCCCTGCCCTCGGCGACCAGCCGGTAGGCACAGGTGGAGGGCAGCCAGCTGATGGTCGCGACATTCTCCGGCGTCAGCCGGACGCAATCGTGCACCTGCGCGAGGCGGTTCTCGTAGTTCCGGCAGCGGCAGGCGCCCGCGTCGAACAGCCGGCAGCCGACGCTGGTCCAGTGGATCTCGCCGGTATCCTCGTCCTCGAGCTTGGCCAGGCAGCATTTGCCGCAACCATCGCACAGGGACTCCCACTCGGCGTCGGTCATCGCCGCCAGCGGCTTGGTTTTCCAGAACGGTTCGATCATCAGCGACCTTTCGCGCGCCTTGGTCCGCGCGTCAAGCGACAAGCGCCGGCACATTCCAGCCACGCTTCCGCCGCGGAGGCGTCATCTTCCTGCACGTCTGGGTATCAATCGCCGGTCGGGCGGAACCATGCGCGTCCTCGCCGGTTAAAGCGCCGATGGGACACCCCAACGAGGAGATCTCCGTATGAAGACGCGAAAGCGGATCGTCACCAACACCGCGCTCGGCCTGATACTGGCCGCGGCCCCCCTTGCGCTCGCGCCGGCCCCCGCCATGGCGCAGCAGGCCCCGATCATCCTGGCTCAGGCCGAGGAGAAGCCGGAAGGCATGACCGAGGAAGCCTGGCGCGCCCTCCTGCTGAAGCGCCAGGGCGAACAGGGCGGCGAGGCTCAGGGTGAGGACGCCGGCGCGCCGGAGGGAGAGGCGGCACAGCCGGAACCGGCGCCGGAGCCCCCGGCCGAGGCAGCGCCCGCCGAACCAGAACCCAAGCCTGAACCGGAGCCCGAACCCCAGCCCGAACCCGAAGTGATGCAGGAGACGCCGGAACAGCCCGCCGCACCCGAGGCGGCGCCTGAACAGCCGCAGACCGAGCAGGCGCCCGAACATTCCGCCCCGCAGGAACCGGAAGCGCCGGTCGAAGAACCCGCCGCCGAGCAGCCCCCAGAAGAGCAGCCCGAAGCCGAGCAGCCTGCGCAGACCGAGGAAGCCCCGGCTCAGCCTGAGGCCCCCGCCGCCGAAGAGCCGGAACAGACTCCGGCCGAGACGGAAGCCCCGGCCGACGCGCCGGCTGAGCAGCCGCCTGCCCCCGAGACGCAGCAGGCTCCGGAGGCCGAGCAGCCGGAAACCACGACACCCGCCGAAGGAGAGGCCGGGGAAGCGCCCGCAGGGGAAAATGTCCCGACGCCGGAGCCGGCCCCCGACCGGCCGACCGAGCCTGAGGCAGGCACCGGCGAAACGCCTCCGGCCGACGCCGAAGCCCCAGCGCAGGAATCGGCTGGCGAGGAGGCGGGCGAGGTCCTGCCCGAAAACGCCGCTCCGGTGCTCGACAGCCAAAAGGAAGACGGAGCCGCCGAGGCGCCTCAGCCTGCTGATGGCGAGGCTGCTCCCACCGAGGCCACACAGGCCCCTGCGGCCGAAGAGGCTGCGCCAGCTCCGGAAACCGATGCGGAGGCCCAGGCCGAAACCATCGATGCGGAGACGCTGAAGAACGAGATCCGCGAGATGGTTCGCGAGGAAGGTCAGCGCATCGAGATGGGCGCCACGCGCGAGGAGCGCCGCGAACGTCGCCGCGAACGCAGGGAGCGTCGCGAGGGGACGGAGGTCGTCAGGGAATTCAACGACAACCGGACGATCATCGAGATCAACAACCAGATCTTCGTCGAAAGCCCCGACAGCGACCGCATGGTGCGCGACGATGACGAGGTCTATTACGAGGAGCTGCCGCGCGGCCGCGTCCGTGAAGTGGTTATTCGCCCCGATGGCGTTCGGCTGATCACTGTCCGCGACCGCTACGGCGACATCATCCGCCGCGTGCGCGTCGCCCCGGACGGGCGCGAGCAGGTGCTGGTCTTCGTGCCGGACGACAGGCTCCGCGACGACGGGCGCTGGCACGACCCTGCCCGCGACCTGCCGCCGCTGCGCCTCACCATTCCGGTCAGCGACTACATCCTCGAGGCAGAGCGCATCGAGGATCCCGACCGCTACTACACCTTCCTGCAGAAGCCGCCGGTCGAGCAGGTCCGCCGGATCTACTCACTCGAGGAAGTGAAGCGCTCGGCGCGCGTCCGCGACATGGTCCGCCGCATCGATCTTGACACAATCGAGTTCGCCTTCGGCTCGGCCGACATCGAGGAGAGCGAGATCGACGAGCTGGAAGCGATCGCCAACGCGATCGAGCGCATGCTGCGGGACAACCCGGCGGAGAGCTTCCTGATCGAGGGGCACACCGACGCGGTCGGCTCCGACCTTGCGAACCTCGCCCTGTCCGACAGGCGGGCGGAATCGGTTGCCCGCGCCCTGACGGAGGTCTTCGCCATCCCGCCGGAAAACCTGGTAACCCAGGGCTATGGCGAGCGCTATCTGAAGATAGCCACCGAGGAGCGCGAACGGGAGAACCGCCGCGTCGCCCTGCGCCGCATCACGCCGCTCGTGGCGCCGGTCGCCAGCGCGAACTAGAACATAGGGATGTTCATGGCTGGCGCCGCGGATTTGCGCCAGCCGGCATCGTTCCGCTTCGTACCCGCGTTTTTGGGAAAGCGGAAGGAACCCGGCCGGAAGCTCCCTCCTCCGGCCGGGTTTTCTCGCAACTGAAAATGATCGGATGCCGCCCGGAAGCGTCAGTCGGCCTTCTCGCCGAGCACCGAGATGCCGCCATTGGCTGCCGACCATGGCAGCGGATCGTTGAGGAACTTCTCGACTTCCGCCAGCGTCTTCTCGTCGAACAGCTTTTCCTTGCGGGCCACGGCGAGCACATCCCACCATGTGGTGAGATAGTGCAGCTTCATGCCGGCCTCTTCGAGCCGCTTCGGCGTCTCGGGGAAGATGCCGTAGTAGAACACGGCGAAGGTGTCGGTCACTTCGGCGCCGGCCTTGCGGATCGCTTCGGCGAACTTGATCTTGCTACCGCCATCGGTGGTCAGGTCCTCCACCAGGAGCAGGCGCGCGCCGTCCTTCAGATTGCCCTCGATCTGCGCGTCGCGGCCAAAACCCTTCGGCTTCTTGCGCACATAGAGCATCGGCAGGGCGAGCCGCTCGGAAAGCCAGGCGGCAAAGGGAATGCCCGCCGTCTCTCCGCCCGCCACCGCGTCGAACTTCTCGAAACCCGCGTCGCGCAGCACCACGGAAGCCGCAAAGTCCATCACGGCGGACCGGATGCGCGGATAGGAAATCAGCTTGCGGCAGTCGATATAGACCGGGCTCTTGATCCCCGAGGTGAAGGTGTAAGGCTCGTCGGCGCGGAAATGAACCGCCTTGATCTCGAGCAACATCCTGGCCACGGTTTCGGCGATCAATGCGCGGTCGGGAAAAGTGTTGGCGAACATGGCTGGCCCTCGGTTGGTGACGCGGCTTCCAGCTATCAGGATTGTGCGCCGGGAGGAAGTTTTCTTCGCAACATTCCCGTGGATGGCATTCGTGCGGTTGTAGCCGCCGCTAAAAACACTCGACGGTGATTGTCGGATTGCGGCATGCTCGCGCGTCTTGCAACCGAGAAAGGAACCGGCATGCTCTACGCGCTTCTGTGCTACCATGATGAAGGCGTCGTCACTTCCTGGTCGAAGGCCGAGGACGACGCGGTTCTGGCCAAACGCCGCCGCGTCCAGCAGGAGATGGTCGACAAGGGCAGGATGGGACCGGCCATTCGCCTCGTGCCCACCGCCAGCGCCACCACCATCCGCACCTCCGGCAGCGAACAGCTCGTTCTCGACGGCCCCTTTGCCGAGACCAAGGAGCAGCTGCTCGGCCTCTATATCGTCGACTGCGACAGCCTCGAGGAGGTCGTCGACTTCGCGAAGCGCCTGAAGGAAGGCGAGAGCACCACCTTCGAGATCCGGCCGATGCGCATTTTCGAGAAGGGCGTCCTGTCCGGGAAGGAAACCCTGGCATCATGACCGACCGGGCGTGGATCGAAGCGGCACTGACCGGTGCCCGTCCGCAGGCGATGGGCGCTCTGCTGCGCTATTTCCGCGACCTCGACCGGGCCGAGGAAGCCTTTCAGGAAGCTTGCCTGCGCGCGCTCAAGCACTGGCCGCTGAAGGGGCCGCCGCGCGATCCCGCCGCCTGGCTGATCTTCGTCGGCCGCAACGCCGCGCTGGACAGCGTCCGGCGCGACAGCCGCAACACCGAACTGCCGCCGGAAGACCGCATCTCCGATCTTGAGGACACCGAGGCGGATATCGTCGAACGGCTGGACAACGGCCACTACCGCGACGATATCCTGCGCCTGATGTTCGTCTGCTGCCACCCGGACCTGCCGGCGACCCAGCAGGTGGCGCTGGCGCTGCGCATCGTCTCCGGCCTGACGGTGCCCGAGATCGCCAGCGCCTTCCTGGTCGGCGAGAAGGCGATGGAGCAGCGCATCACCCGCGCCAAGCGCCGGATCGCCGAAGCCAACGTGCCCTTCGCCGCCCCCGATGCGGACGAGCGGGCCGAGCGCCTCGGCGCGGTGGCGGCCATGCTCTACCTGGTCTTCAACGAGGGCTATTCGGCCTCGAGCGGCGACAGCGTCGTGCGCGCATCACTGTGCGACGAGGCGATACGCCTGATGCGGCTCCTCCTCAGGCTGTTCCCCGCCGAACCGGAGATCATGGGCCTGCTCGCCCTGATGATCCTGCAGCATGCCCGCAGCGCCGCGCGAACGGATGCCGAAGGCAACGCCGTCCTGCTGGAAGACCAGGACCGCGGCCTGTGGAACCGCCGCCTCATCGGCGAGGGGCTGGAGCTGGTCGACAAGGCATTGCGCCATCGCCGGTCCGGTCCCTACCAGATCCAGGCCGCCATCGCCGCGCTGCACGCGCGTGCCGCACGGCCCGAGGACACGGACTGGCAGGAGATCGACCTTCTCTACCAGATGCTCGAGCGCCTTCAGCCCTCGCCCGTCATCACGCTGAACCGCTCGGTGGCGGTCGCCAAGACGCGCGGCGCCGAAGCCGCGCTGGACATGATCGCTCCCCTCTCCGAGCGCCTCGCCGGCTATTTCTACTATCACGGCGTGCGCGGTGCCTTCCTGCGCGAGATCGGCCGCGACGAGGATGCCCGCGAAGCCTTCGATCGCGCCATCGCGCTTGCCCGGACGCCCGCAGAGGCTGCCCATATCCGCATGCATCTCGACAAGCTTGCCGCGAAGAATCCGCTCTCCTGAAATCTCCGGAATAAAAATGTCGGCTACCGCTCCGACAGCGCGTCCTCCGGGTGTCGGCGCAAGAATGCGCCTTTCAAGCAATGGAGAGAAAGATGCGTTACCTTTGCCTGGTCCACCTCAACGAAGCCACGCTCGACGCCCTGCCCGAGCCGGAGATGCAGCAGCTCGTCCGGGCGTCCAGCGCCTATGACGAAGTGCTGGAGGCGTCCGGCCATCTCGTCGCCGCCCACGCCCTGCGTTCGCCGTCCGAGGCGCTGCACCTGCGCAGCCGCGGCGGCAAGGTGATCACCCTGGACGGCCCGCATGCCGAGGTGAAGGAGCAGTTGCTCGGCTTCATCCTGATCGAGGCGACGGATCTGCAGGACGCCATCGACGTCGCGGGCAAGATCCCCTGCGCCGCCTACGGCACCATCGAGCTGCGCGCCGTGAGCGGGGCCTGATCCTCCGGGATCGAGGCACCTGCCACCCGGCTACCACGATCCTGACATGAGGCTGTCAGGAGGCTTGTGAGATTGTGCCGGCGACGCTGAAACGCCGCGCGTCGCCATCCCCTTTGCCCCCATCGCCAAGGCGCCACCCCGACCGCCAAGGCACAGACGAAAGGATTCGTCATGAACGCCCCTCTTGAAATGCCGCGCGCCGGTCGCCGCGAATGGATCGGCCTGGCGGTCCTCGCCCTGCCCTGCCTCCTTTACGCGATGGACATGACCGTCCTCAATCTCGCGGTCCCGCATCTGAGCGCCGACCTGAAGCCGAGCAGCGGCGAGCTGCTGTGGATCGTCGATATCTACGGCTTCCTGATCGCCGGCTCGCTCATCACCATGGGCACGCTGGGCGACCGGATCGGCCGGCGCAAGCTGCTGCTGATCGGCGCCACCGCCTTCGGCCTGGCCTCCATCTTCGCCGCCTTCGCCACCACCCCGGCCATGCTGATCGTCGCCCGCGCGCTGCTCGGCCTCGCCGCCGCCACGCTGGCGCCCTCGACGCTCTCCCTGCTGCGCAACATGTTCCACGATCCGCGCGAACGCACCTTCGCCATCGGCGTGTGGATTGCCAGCTTCTCCGCCGGCGCCGCCATCGGCCCGCTGGTCGGCGGGGCGCTGCTCGCCTATTTCTGGTGGGGTTCGGTGTTCCTGATCGCCGTTCCCGTGATGGTCCTGCTGCTGGTCGTCGGGCCATTCCTGCTGCCCGAATTCCGCGATCCGGACGCCGGACGGCTGGACATCCTCAGTGCGCTGATGTCGCTTGTAGCGATCCTCTCCGTCATCTTCGGCGTCAAGCAGATCGCCGAGCACGGTGTTTCCGCGCTGGCGCTGGGAGCCATCCTGCTCGGCATCGTCCTGGCCGGGTTGTTCCTCCTGCGCCAGAGGAAGCTCGCCGATCCGCTGATCGATCTCGCCCTGTTCCGCGAGCCGGCCTTTTCGGCCTCGCTGCTGGTCAATCTGCTGGCCTTCTTCATCGCCTTCGGCTCGTTCCTCTTCATCGCGCAGTATCTGCAGCTGGTGCTCGGCCTGTCGCCGCTCGAGGCCGGCCTCTGGTCCCTGCCCTCCAGCGTCGCCTTCATTGCCGGCTCGATGATCACGCCGATGCTTGCCGGGCGCATCCGCCCGTCATTGCTCATGGTCTCCGGTCTGGTCATCGCCGCCGCCGGTTTCGCTGCAGTGGCCTGGGCGGCAAACCTCGGGGAGCTGATCGCCATGATCGCCGCCTTCACCCTGTTCTCGCTTGGCCTCGCTCCGGTCTTCACGCTGACCACCGACTTCGTCGTCGGCACGGTCACGCCCGAGCGCGCCGGGGCGGCTTCGGCCATCGCGGAGACCTGTACCGAACTCGGCGGCGCGCTCGGCATCGCTCTGCTCGGCAGCATCGTCACCGCCGTGTACCGCACCGGCATCGTCCGGACGGCGCCGGACGGCATACCCGACGAGGTGGCGGCCATCGCCCATGACACGCTGGGCGGCGCGCTGACGGTCGCGGCGGACCTGCCGGCGCCACTCGGCAGCAGGCTCGTCGAGGGCGCCCAGGCGGCCTTCTCGAGCGGCCTCGTCCTCGCGGCGGCCCTGTGCGCGGCGATCGCGCTGGCGGCGGCCCTGCTGGTGGCGGTTCTGCTGCGCAACGTGAACACCTCCGAGCCGGAAAGCGGCGCGCTCGCGCCGGCCGAATGACCCCTTGCGCCACCCGTCCGTTGCGGGTGGCGCACAAAGTTCTGGTTTCTGTCGGATCGGCGCCAGTCCGTTCGTCCTCCTGACAAGGCCCGACAGGCGGGCCGTGACAGAGGAGAAGAAGCAATGTCAGACGCCGACGCCGCCGTGCAGGAAGCGCCAGCAGTCCTGGGCGGCATCGTCCCCTACCTGATGGTCGGCGGCGCGTCCAAGGCGGCGAAATTCTACGAGCAGGCCTTTGCCGCGCGCGAAGTCTACCGCCAGCCAAGCGACGACCAGGGGCGCACCATGCACATCCATCTGCACATTCATGGCGGTTCGATCATGCTCTGCGACCCCTACCCGGAATACGGCCAGCCGCTTCAGCGGCATCAGGGCTTCACGCTGACCCTTGCGGTCGACGATGTGGATGGCTGGTGGGCGCGTGCCATAGGCGCCGGCGTCGACGTGGTCGTGCCGCTGGAGACGATGTTTTGGGGCGACCGCTATGGCGAGGTGCGTGACCCCTTCGGCGTGAAGTGGGCGATCGTCGGAAAGTAGGCCCCTACTCGGATCCCTCGCGGCGATGCCCGCCATGCACGCCGCGGGGGCGGCGGCGATCCGGCTCCCCAAGCGCTCCCCAGCCCACGAGCCGGAAGCGATCGCCGCCAGGCCGGAAAGCCCCGTGCGAACGGGGCTTTCCGGCTGCTTCCTGACGAATTTTGCATCTTGGCGGCAAAGCGACTAGGCTTCGACGAGGGGTGCTTCCCATGCGGCCCCTTGTCATCGGCGCTTGCAGGACTGTCTGCGTCACCATCTTCCGACACGAACGATTGAGAGACAGACATGAGCCAGATCAAGACGGGCGATGTCGTGCGCATTCACTATACGGGCACGCTGACCGACGGCAGCCAGTTCGATTCATCGGCGGGCCGCGAGCCGCTGGAGTTCCAGGTCGGCAGCGGCCAGATCATTCCAGGCCTCGACCGGCAGGTGCAGGGCATGGCTGTCGGCGTAAGCGCCACGCTGACGGTTCCCGCCGCCGAGGCCTACGGCCCCCGCGACGAGACCCGGGTTCAGGTGGTTCCCCGGTCCGCCATGCCGCCGGAGCTTCAGCTGACGCGGGGCACCAGCCTGCAGGCGACGACACAAGACGGCGGCCAGATCGCCCTCACCGTCATTGACCTGACCGATCAGGACGTGACGGTGGACGCCAATCACCCGCTCGCCGGCCAGGACCTCATCTTCCAGGTCGAAGTGGTCGAGATCGTCAACGGCTAAGGCGTTTTCAGTCGGCCGCGGTCACCTGACCTTTGCAGGAACGCAGAAACGCAGATTGGCCGGTTCATCATTCCGATGGAACGATGAACCGTCGAAATCTCACTGGGGCACCGCTTCCGGCGCGTACTGCTCGGCGAACTCCGCCGACGGCGGGATCGGCTTGATGATGTCGATCAGAACGCCGTTCGGATCGGCGGTGATGAAATGCCGCTGGCCGAACGCCTCGTCGCGCAGCTCCTGCAGGATCGGCAGACGGGCGGCAACGGCGCGCGCGTATTCCGCATCCGGGTCCTCCACCTCGAAGTTGAGGATGATTCCGGAAACCCGCCCTCGCCCGGCCTCGGGAATGGTTTCGTGCGAGCCGTCCATCACCGCCAGATTGACCCGCGGATTCTCCGTCGATTGCAGATGGACGTACCAGTCGGCTTCGAACATCGGCTGAAACCGGAAATGCGTGCAGTAGAATGCGGCCGTTTCGGCCACCCTGTCGGTCATGATGACCGGGTAATAGCTGGTGCTCTTCATATCTCTCTTCCCTTAGGTGACTGGCGCGACACGCTCCTGTGGAACGGCGGCGACGCCAGGCCTCTGTTTCTGTCGTCCGATGCAGGCAGGCCAACCGGTCAGGACGTCTGCCCGCGTGAAGGGCCGTCATTCCGCTCGACAACCGGCTTTCCTTCGGTGCGCACCTGCATTATACATACAGCATGTACGTAAATTCGATTAACATACAGGCTGCATGCATGCAACAGGAATCCGCGCGACGCTCCAACCGGGAAAGGACGGAGGAAACCCGCGAGAAGCTCATCGCCGCCGCGCGGCGCCTCTTCATCGAGAAATCCTATGCCGAAACGGGAACACCGGAGATCGTCAGGTCGGCCGGGCTGACGCGCGGCGCGCTGTATCACCATTTCGCCGACAAGCAGGCCCTGCTGCAGGCGGTGGTCGAACGGGAGGCCGAACAGGTCGCGAAAGAGATCGAGCAGGGCTCGGACGATGCCGCCTCCCCCGTTCGCGCCCTGATCGACGGCGGCAGGGCCTATCTCGCCGCCATGACCGAACCCGGCCGGACCCGGCTTCTGCTCCTCGACGGGCCGGCCGTCCTCGGGCGCGCCCGGATGGATGAGATCGACAGCCGCCATGGCAACAGAACCCTGCGCGAGGGCCTTGCCGCGGCGATGCGCGCCGGTGCCATTCGCCGGCTGCCGCTCGACCCGCTGACCGGTCTGCTGGGAGCCGCGTTCGACAGGGCGGCGCTGACCATCGAGGCCGGCGCGGACGCCGACGCCTGCCATCGGGCACTGGCGGGCCTGATCGAGGGTCTGTCAGCGGGAAAGACTGGCGGCGCGGATTGACCGACAGGCCGGGGCCGTACGGTCAATCGTCCCGCGTGCCGTCCTGTTTCGGAAGGTCCTGCTTCAGTCCGGCGACCAGTTCGCGCGCGGCCGAGAAGAACTCGCGGTACAGGATCGAGCCGAAGACGAGCACGCTCACCACGATCCCCGCCCAGATGGAGACGAACCAGGCGATCATCCCGATGGCGAAATAGTAGACGCGTATTCCGTGATTGAAGTTGCGCGCGGCGAGCGTGTTGAGCGCCGCCATGACGTAGATCTCCTCCTGGTCCCCCGCCTCCGTGTGATCGGCCGCGCCCAGCATGATGCAGAAATGGTTGAACTGGCGGAGCGACAGCGTGAAGGCCATGAACGCCATGACGAACATGATCAGGAAGATGACGATGTGCCGCTCGACCGCCGCCGTGGTGAGATCGACGCCGGGCTGCATCACCCTGACGGCCTCCACCACGGAATCGACCTGCCCCAGCACGGCGATCAGCGCCAGGATGATCAGCACCGTGGTCGAGGCGAAGAACGACACCGCGCTCATCAGATTGCCGGACAGGATCGCGTCGAGCGGCGTCTCGCGGCGCACGGCGTTGCGCACCCAGCGCTTGCGCTGCGCGCCCATGATGATCGAGAGGGACGGCCGCCGCCTTTCGAGCCACCCCGCAAAGACCACATAGGACAGCCAGCACAGCAGCGGGAACAGCGAGGCGGCGAGCGTCATGGTCATTCCCCCCTTGAATCATCGAGGCCGCCCGGCGGACGGGAGGTCCGGACGGCCGGTCAGCCGAAAATCGCCTCTCCCTGCTCGTCGATCACCTGGCGCCCTTTGCGGACCGCCTGCTCGGCGGCAAGTTCGGCGCTCGGAAAACGGTCGGCGCGCACCAGCCGGTGCTCGCGGCGCGTGCCGTCGATCTCCTTCGAGATCATCGCGCAGGTCTGGTACTGACCATCCTCCGAAAACGGCGTTGGCTGGATGAGGAACCCCTTGTGCTCGACGGCCTCCCCGACCGGCTTGCCGTCCGCCTGGGTCGTCGCCGTCGATCCGCCGCCAAAAAGCCGTTTCAGAAATGACATGATCCTCTCCCTTGATCCGACAATGTTTAGCGCAGTTCGTCAGGCGCGGGAAACCGGTTTGTGTCGATTTCCATAGAGGATATGGCAGCTCAGGAGCCCTGCAAGGACTGCCCCGCGCAATAACTTGACTATTTATGTCATATATCGTTCTGTGCGGCTCGCTAGCCGCCGCCAGCCTGACCCTGCAGACCTTGAACATGCGTCAGGAGAGACCATGAAACCCTCGAATCTGTTACGCGGCACGTGCGCTGCGTTCTCCACTGCAATGTTGGCGCTGGCATTGGCGGCCTCCCCCGCCCTTGCAGAAAAAATATCTGTGACCGACCTTGCCGGCCGCACCGTCGAAGTGGAACCCAACCCTTCGCGCGTCGTGCTTGGCGAAGGCCGGATGCTCTATTCGATTGCCCCGCTCGACCGCGAGAATCCGTTTCAACGCGTCGTCGGATGGAAGGACGACCTGATCAACTACGATCCCGATGCCTGGCGCAAATATGAGGAACGTTTTCCGCAGGCCAGGGACATCGCCAATCTCGGCAATCCTTACGATGCCGAGTACAGCCTTGAAAAGCTGATCGCGCTCGACGCCGAACTGGTGGTGATGAATCTGGGCGACCTGTTGAAGACTCAGGAAAGCGGTATTCTTGAGAAACTGGAGAAAGCCGGCATTTCAGCGATCTTCATCGATTTTCGGCAAAACCCCACCGAAAACACGATTCCAAGCCTCTTGCTGCTCGGCAAGGTTCTGGACCGGCGCAAGGAAGCGGCCGAGTTCATCGACTTCTACAACGAGCAGATGAGCATCGTCACCGGGCGTCTGGCCGGCGTCTCGGATGATGACAAGCCGCTGGTCTTCATCGAAACGGCGGCGGGATACGACCCTGGAGAATGCTGCCGCACGTTCGGAAGCGCCAATCTCGGCAGGTTGGTCGATCTTGCGGGCGGCATCAATTGGGGCACACGCAAGTTTCCCGGCTACGGCGGGATGGTCAATCTCGAGGCGATTTTCACCGACGATCCGGACATCATCATCGGCACGGGCGCCAACTGGTCTGAGGCACGACCCTCCACAGAGGCCGTCCTGTTCGGTTACGAGGCCGACGACGCGGATATTCAAAAGCGGCTGGCGGCCCTTGCCGGTCGCAAGGGGTGGCCGGAACTTTCGGCCGTGAAGAACAAGCGGTTCTATTCGGTCTATCACCAGTTCTACAACAGCCCCTATCACTTCGTCGCCATGCAGGCCTTCGCCAAGTGGTTCCACCCGGACCTTTTCGCCGATGTCGATCCCGAGGCGAACTTCAGGGCGGTGCATGACCGTTTCCTGCCCATCGACTATAGCGGCCGCTTCTGGGCCGCACTGCAATAGCCGCACACTCCCCGGCCCGGTTGATACAACCGGGCCGGTGGCTGCGCCCCTTTCCGGACCGCGAAAAGACAGCGATCATGAACACACACGCCGATCCGCAACCCGTTCCAACGGCCATTGATCCGGTGGCCGCAAATCCGGCGCTGGGCTATCGCAGCCGCATAGGACGCCGTCTGGCGCTTGTCGGCCTCCTCACCGCATTCCTGTTCGTCTCCTTCATGGTCGATATCACCAACGGCCCCGGCAATTTCAGCCTCAAGATCGTGTTTGATACCCTGCTCGATGCGCGGGCCCATGGCGTCAAGTTGGAGGTGGTCGTCTGGGACTACCGCCTGCCCGTGGCCGTCACCGCCATTCTGGTCGGCGCCATGCTAGGTGCGGCCGGCGCGGAAATGCAAACCATCCTGAACAATCCCCTCGCCGAACCCTTCACGCTCGGCGTCTCCTCCGCCGCCAGTTTCGGCGCTGCGCTGGCCATCGTCACCGGGATGAGCGTCATACCCAATATCGGACCGCTGATCGTCACGATCAACGCGTTCTTCTTCGCGCTGGGCACCTGCGCGTTGTTGCTGTTGGCAAGCCGTCTTCGCGGGGCCGGCGCCGACACGATGGTCCTGTTCGGCATCGCCATCTTCTTCACCTTCAATGCCCTTCTTGCCATGATGCAATACGCGGCTTCCGAGGATGAGCTTTCCCGCATCGTGTTCTGGATGATGGGATCGCTGTCGCGCGCCAGTTGGGAGAAAATTCAGCTCGGCGCCCTGCTTCTCGCACTCATCCTGCCCTTCTGCATGCTGCGCAGCTGGCAGTTGACCGCGCTGCGCATGGGTGAGGAAACGGCACGCTCAATGGGGGTCGATGTCGGGCGCCTGCGTATCGAACTGCTGATCTGCATTTCGCTTCTGGCGGCAACCGCGGTTTCCTTCGTTGGCACGGTCGGGTTCGTCGGCCTGGTGGGACCGCACATCGCCCGCATGCTGGTGGGCGAGGATCAGCGCTTCTTCCTGCCGCTCTCGGCCATTGTCGGCGCGCTGGTCCTGTCCATCGCCTCCATCGTCTCGAAGACCGTGACCCCCGGCGTGCTCTACCCGATCGGTATTGTCACCGCGCTGATCGGCGTTCCGGTCTTCGTCTCCCTCATCCTGTCCACCCGCAAGGAGAAGCTCAGATGACGCTCATCATCGACAAGCTCACTGTCTCATACGGCAACCGGCAGGTGCTGCACCAGGTTTCCACCGAAGCGCTCGCACCGGGCTCCTTTATCGGCCTGATCGGTCCGAATGCGGCGGGAAAGTCGACGCTCTTCAAAGCCCTTGGCGGCTTGATCCGCGCCCGTTCTGGAACGATGGATCTGGACGGGAAATCGCTCGATGCCCTGTCGCGGACCGAGCGCGCGCGGCAGGTGGTCTACATGCCCCAGGCCTATGGCTGCAATGCCGCGCTTACCGTCTTCGAAAGCGTTCTTCTCGCCTTGAAGCAGGAGGGCGGATGGCGGGTCGGCGGCGACCAGATCGCCCGGGTCAGCGCGACCCTGGACACATTGTCGATCCCCCATCTTTCCGACCGTCCCATCGGTGCCCTTTCAGGCGGACAGGCGCAGATGGTGGCGGTGGCGCAATGCCTGGTGCGCGCGCCCCGGCTGATGCTGCTCGACGAGCCGACCAGCGCGCTCGACCTGCATCATCAACTTTCGATCCTGACGCGCGTTCACGAGGAGGCGCGCCGTGGCGGAATGGTGGTGATCGCGGCCTTGCACGATCTCAATCTGGCGGCAAAGTTCTGCGACCGGCTGATCCTGCTGCGCAACGGGCATGTGGTGGCCGAAGGGGAAACGCGCAAGGTGCTCGCCTTGCCGGCAATCGGCGAGACCTACCAGGTCACGACCAGCCTCGAAACCAGCCGCTCGGGCAATGCCTATGTGGATGCGCGATTGCCAGAACGCATCCCGGTGCGCGCGGTCGCCTGAAATCAAAAGCCCGGCACGAGGCCGGGCTTTTGGGTGGTCGCCTGAGAGCGATCAGCTGTCGAGGAACGAGCGCAGCTTGCGCGACCGGCTCGGATGCTTGAGCTTGCGCAGCGCCTTCGCCTCGATCTGGCGGATACGCTCGCGCGTCACCGAGAACTGCTGGCCGACTTCCTCCAGCGTGTGGTCGGTGTTCATGCCGATGCCGAAGCGCATTCTGAGCACGCGCTCCTCGCGCGGTGTCAGCGAGGCGAGCACGCGCGTCGTCGTCTCGCGCAGGTTCGCCTGGATCGCCGCGTCGATCGGCAGCACTGCCATCTTGTCCTCGATGAAGTCGCCGAGATGCGAATCCTCCTCGTCGCCGACCGGCGTTTCGAGCGAGATCGGCTCCTTGGCGATCTTCAGCACCTTGCGCACCTTCTCCAGCGGCATGGCGAGCTTCTCGGCCAGTTCCTCCGGTGTCGGTTCGCGGCCGATCTCGTGCAGCATCTGGCGCGAGGTGCGGACGATCTTGTTGATCGTCTCGATCATGTGCACCGGGATGCGGATCGTGCGCGCCTGATCGGCGATCGAACGGGTGATCGCCTGCCTGATCCACCACGTCGCATAGGTGGAGAACTTGTAGCCGCGACGGTACTCGAACTTGTCCACCGCCTTCATCAGGCCAATATTGCCTTCCTGGATGAGGTCGAGGAACTGCAAACCGCGGTTCGTGTACTTCTTGGCGATGGAGATGACGAGGCGAAGATTGGCCTCCACCATCTCCTTCTTGGCGATCGCTGCCTCGCGCTCGCCCTTCTGCACCTGGTTGACGATGCGGCGGAACTCGCCGATCGAGATCGCCGTTTCCTGCGCCAGGTTCTGGATCTCGGCGCGCAGCTTCTCGATTCCCGCGGTCTCGTTCTTGGTGAACTCCTTCCAGCCGCGCGTCGTCAGTCCGCCGATCCGCTCCGACCAGTTCGGATCGAGCTCCGATCCCTGATATTCCTTCAGGAAGTCGTCGCGGCGCACGCCATAGCTTTCGGCCAGGCGCAGCAGGCGGCCCTCGTTCTGCACGAGGCGCTTGTTGATGTCGTAGAGCTGCTCGACCAGGGTCTCGATGCGCGCATTGTTCAGCGACAGCGACTTGACCGAGGTGATCAGTTCGCTCTTCAGCTGCTTGTAGCGGCGCTCCTGGCTCGCCGAAAGGCTGTCGCCGTCGGCGAGGCTCGATTCGACTTCCTGGTCCTGCAGCTTGCGCAGCTTCTTGTAGGTGTCGGCGATGAAGTCCAGCGTCTCCATGACGCCCGGCTTCAACTCGGCTTCCATCGCCGCCAGCGACAGATTGGCCTCGTCCTCTTCGTCCTCTTCCTCTTCGGGCTGGCTCTCGCCGCCGACATTGGTGATGTCGTCGTCGCTGCGCGCGCGCTTCTGCTTCTCGTCCGCCGGCTTGGCATCTTCGTCGGGGCGTTGCACAACCGGCGCCTGCTTGGCTTCCGGACCCGCATAGGTCGCCTCGAGATCGATGATCTCGCGCAGCAGGATCTTGCCTTCGGTCAGCTCGTCGCGCCAGATGATCAGCGCCTGGAAGGTCAGCGGGCTTTCGCACAGCCCCGCGATCATCGTCTCGCGACCGGCCTCGATGCGCTTGGCGATGGCGATCTCGCCTTCGCGCGACAGAAGCTCGACCGATCCCATCTCGCGCAGATACATGCGCACCGGGTCGTCCGTGCGGTCGGTCGGTTCCTTCTTGGTGGCGGTCGCCAGGGCCGTGCCGGTGCGTTCGGCCAGCTCGTTGCTGTCCTCGCTGTCGTCGCTGGAATCATTGTCCTCCGCGACCTCGTCATCCTCGACGACGTTGATGCCCATGTCGGACAGCATCGCCATCGTGTCCTCGATCTGCTCGGAACTGACTTCACCGGAGGGGAGGACGGCGTTCAGCTCGTCCATCGTCACATAGCCGCGCTTCTTGGCGGCCTTGATCATTTTCTTGACTGCGTCGTCGGAAAGGTCGAGCAAGGGGCCGTCGGAGCCCTCGCGTTCGGTTTCGACCTCTTCCTTCTCTTTTGTCGCCATGCTTTGTCTTCTCCAACCGAGCGGGGTTCCTGTGACCCCGTCGCTGCCGCTCCCGCGAGCGTCCGTAGCGGCATTCTCGCCACTGATTCGTGATCTAGCTGCCGCCGCGTTAATGCCCGATTAACCCTGATCCTGAGAGGGACACCCCGTTGTGTCCGGTTTCGGTATCTTGCGTCTGGTCAGTTTCGCCATGCCATATGTGGGGCGTCGGACAGCCTTTGTCGAATCGAACCTGATTCCCGCAATCGCACGCCGGGTCAAGCCGGAGTGCCATGATTCGCGGCAAAAAAGCGAATCACACGGCGAATCGCGTCGATTTTCCCGGTCCGGCGCCATCGGCATGCCGCAGGCGCCCGGGACCTCACTCCGCTCCTCAGGAGCGATTCGCCCGTCCGGAGAGGACCCCGAAGCCCTCGATCAGCGCTTCCGTCGCCTGCAGATTGCCAAGCTCGGCCTGGATCTCCACCAGGTGTCGCGCGTCCTCTTCGTTCCAGTCGGTCGCCAGCGCCAGTTCGGCCGCCTTGAGCTCCTTATGTAGAGAGCTGGCCCGCCGGTGCAAGTGCAGCGTCTGGGCGAAGGCCTCGCGCGCATCGTCGAGCGCCGCCGTCTCCAGCGCCGGCCACTGATAGGCCGATTTGACCCGCAATTCCGCCTGCGCCCAGATCCCCGCCAGCCCCGCCTCCTCGATCTTCGCCATCAGCAGCGCACGGTCGTGCGTCCTGTTGTGCGCAACCGTGTCGAGGATGTTGAGGCGCAGCCGCGCCAGATCGCCGCTCGCCAGCGTCATCTGCTCGACCGCGTCGAAATACGCGTCGATCAGTTCCGGGTGATTGACCAGCGAGACCATCAGCACCGCCTCGCGCAGCGGCATGGTCGGCGTCGAGCCGCGCACCAGCGCCGAACGGGCGAGGCTCTCGGAGACGGCGAACCGCCCCGACGCGGCGCCCGGTCGCCCGGACGGCCTCGACTGTCCGCCCTCGCGGAAACCGCCGCCCTGGCCGCGACGCGGGGCGCTGTCCCCGCCGAAGAAGGTCCGCGCCCGCTCGCGCATGTCCTGCGCATAGTGCCGGCGCAGGTCCTCGTCGGCAATGCGGCCGGTCAGTGCCTGCAGGTTCTTTTCGAGCTCGGCGCGCCGCTCCGGCGTGTCGAACACCTTGCCGGACGTCTCCCGCATCCACAGAAGGTCCGCCAGGGGCCGCGCATTCGACAGCATCGCCGCGAAAGCGTCGGGCCCCGCCTCGCGCACAATGTCGTCGGGGTCCTTGCCCTCCGGCAGCATGACGAAACGCAGGCTGCGGCCCGGCTTGACCAGCGGCAGCGCCAGGTCGGCCGCCCGCCAGGCGGCGCGCAGCCCCGCCTCGTCACCGTCGAAGCACAGCACCGGTTCGCCCGACATGCGCCACAGGAGATCGAGCTGGTTTTCCGTCAGCGCCGTGCCGAGCGGCGCCACCGCATTGTCGAACCCGGCCTGGGCGAGGCCGATCGCGTCCATGTAACCTTCCACCGCGATGACGCTACCGCCCTTCGCCGCCGCGCGCCGCGCCCGGGCCAGATTGTAGAGGACATTGCCTTTGTGGAAGAGTTCGGTGTCCGGCGAGTTGAGATACTTGGCCGGCACGTCGGCCGACAGCGCCCGCCCGCCGAAGGCGATCACCCGCCCGCGCGCATCCTCGATCGGAAACATGATGCGGTCGCGGAACCGGTCGTAGGAAACGGGGATGTCCGGCCCGAACACGACCAGCCCGCAAGCCTCGATCTGCTCCTTTCCGACGCCTTTCCCCGCCAGGAACTCCTTCAGCGCATTGCGGCTCGATGGCGCGTATCCGAGCCTGAAGGCCTGTTGCGTGGCGCTCGACAGGCCGCGTCCGCGCAGATAGGAGCGCGCCGCGGCACCCGCCTGCCCCTGCAGCATGTCCTGGAAGAAGCCGGCCGCCATGTCCATCACGTCGGTCAGCGAAGCGCGTTCCTTCTCGCGCTTCTCCGCCTGCGCGTCGCGCTCCGGCATCGGCACGCCGGCCATGTCCGCCACCCGCTCGACCGCCTCGGGAAAGCTGATCCCGTCGAGCTCGCTCAGGAAGCGGAAATGATCGCCCGACACGCCGCAGCCGAAGCAGTGGTACCTGCCCTTGCGGTCCTCGCAATGGAAGCTCGGCGTGTTCTCGCCATGGAACGGGCAGCAGGCCCAGTAATCACCCCGCGACGCATTGGTCTTGCGCCGGTCGAAGGTCACGCGTGTGCCGACCACCTGCGAGATGGGCACGCGGTCGCGGATTTCATCGAGGAACGAGTTAGAGAAGCGCATGATGTTCGGGTCGGCCTGTGTTCAGCCTCCATATAAGCACGATCATCCGCGACGGCGAATTCTCTCCCCGGGTTCTGCCCGGAATTCACAGACCGCCTCGCCGGCAAATCTGCACGCACCACGAGAATTGCAACTTAACCGATTGTTCAATGAGCCCATGCTAGGAGCGGCTCAAAGGCGAGAAAGCCTAAGAAGCAGCCAAGCGCGCCAGCGCCGAAGGCTGACCAGGAGAGAACAACTCTGGGTGGCGGATCAAGCGTGCTTACTGTCTATAACTGTATTGTCAACGAACACAATCCTGGCCTGGTTGTCCTGGCCGGTATTATCGGTGCTATCGCTTCCTTCACGGCGATCAGCCTGCTGCAGCACCTGCGCCGGGCCAGCGGCCGCCTGCGTTATTTATGGGCGACGGTCTCGGCGATCTCGTTCGGCTTCGGCGTCTGGGCCACGCATTTCGTCGCCATGCTGGCTTTCTCCCCCGGGATACCCAGCGCCTACGATCTGCCGCTGACCCTGGCCTCGCTGGCCATCGCCATTGTCATCACGGGCACCGGCATCGCCGTCGCCGCATACCGGCAGACGGTGGATCATCATCTGGTCGGCGGCGCGGTCCTCGGCGCCGGCATCGCCGCGATGCATTTCACCGGCATGATGGCGTTCGAGGTGGAGGGCCGCATCGTCTGGGACCAGCGCCTCGTCGCTGCGTCCCTCTTTGCAGGCGTGATGCTGGGCGCGCTCGCCATCCGGGTGGCGCTGCGGCGTCCCTCGGGCGCCGCCAACGTGATCGCGACCCTGACGCTGACGCTCGCCATCTGCTGCATGCACTTCATCGCCATGGGCGCCGTCGCGATCCATCCCGATGCGGCGGTCACGATCTCGCCGTCCTCGATTCCGGCCGCCTGGCTTGCCGCCGGCGTATCGCTTGCAGCCTTCGCCATCCTGACGCTGACCGGTCTCGCTCTGTGGGTCGATATCCGCGACGGTCGCCGCGCCAAGCTCGAGGAACGCCGCATGCACGGCCTTGCCAATGCGGCGGTCGAAGGGCTGATCGTCTGCGATGACACGACCATCGTCACCGCCAACAGGAGCCTGTGCACGCTGAGCGGCCGTAGCCTCGGCGAGCTGATGGGCATGGACTTCACCAGGCTGTTCGGCGCCATAACGGCTTCCGACGCCACCACCGGCGGCGAGGAACCCATCTGGGAGGCGACGCTGCTGCACAGCGACGGCGGCCGGCATCCGGTCGAGATCATCTCCCGCATCATCGACTATGGCGGCCGGCCGCACACGATCATCGCGGTGCGCGACATCCGCGAACGCAAGAAGGCGGAAGCCGACATCCGCCGCCTAGCGCTGCACGATGCGCTGACCGGCCTGCCGAACCGGCGCAATTTCTCCGCCCGGCTCGAAGAGGAGATGTCGGCCCTGCCGGAAGGCCATTCGATCGCCCTCCTCTGCCTCGACCTCGACCGGTTCAAGGAGGTCAACGACCTGTTCGGTCACGCCGCCGGCGACGCCATGCTGCGCAAGGTCGCCGAAAGCGCCGGCCGGGTGCTTGCGGAGGGGCAGATGCTCGCCCGCCTCGGCGGCGACGAATTCGCCATCATCGCGCCCGGCCTGTCGGATCCCCATCAGGCCGCGACCATCGCCGAACGCATCCTCGAGGCGTTCCGCCACGAGAACGAGCAGGCCACCAGCGACGGCCTGATGTCGACCAGTATCGGCATCGCGCTCTACCCCTCGGACGCGCAGGACCAGGAAACCCTGATCACCCACGCAGACACCGCGCTCTACCGCGCCAAGTCGGAAGGGCGCGACACCTATCGCTTCTACGAACATGCCATGGGCCAGGAAGCGCGCTCGCGCCGCATCATGGAGCATGAGCTGCGCCACGCCGTCTCACGCCGGGAGTTTCGTCTCGTCTACCAGCCGCAGAAGAAGCTCGATACCGGCGAGGTGATCGGCTACGAGGCGCTGCTCCGCTGGCAGCACCCCGAACGCGGCAACGTCTCGCCGTCGGTGTTCGTGCCGGTGGCCGAGGAGAGCGGCGCGATCGTCCCCATCGGCGAGTGGGTCCTGGAGACCGCCTGCAGGACCGCGGCTGGCTGGGCATCGAACGTGACCATCGCCGTCAACGTGTCGGCGGTTCAGCTGCACAGCGCCAACTTCCCGCAGACCGTACATCGCATCCTTCTGCAGAGCGGCCTGTCGCCCCACCGGCTCGAGATCGAGATCACCGAGACCGCGCTGGTGCGCGACATGCACCGGGCGCTGGCCAGCCTGCGCCAGCTGAAGGCGCTCGGTGTGCGGGTCGCTATGGACGATTTCGGCACCGGCTATTCGTCGCTGTCGAACCTGCGCGCCTTCCCCTTCGACAAGATCAAGATCGACGGCTCGTTCATCCGCCAGGTCGATACCAACGAGCAGGCCGCCACCATCGTCAAGGCCGTGCTCGGCATCGGCCGCGGCCTCGGCCTGCCGGTGCTCGCCGAGGGCGTCGAGACTTCGGGCGAGCTGAGCTTCCTGTCGAAGGAGCTTTGCCAGATCGGCCAGGGCTACTATCTCGGCCGGCCCGCGCCGATCGAGGATTTCTCGGAAACGCCCGAAGCCGGTTCCCGGCAGGAAGCGGCGGCCAGCGCAGCCTAGATGCCGTAATGGGCCCGCGCTCCTTCGCACCCCTCTGCCCTGCCGGGCATTTCCCCCACAGGTGGGGAGATTGGCCGTCATTGATGGTTTCGCTGATCATCAGCCTTGATGAGAGCTTATCTCCCACCTTTTGGGGGAGATGCCCGGCAGGGCAGAGGGGGGCGTGACGGAACGCGGCGTAAGTCGCAACTGCAATGCTATGCCGCCCGGTAATCCGGCGCACTCTTGAGATAGCGCGCATAGGCATCGGCATTTGGCGGCGACAGGTTCTCCGCGAGCGGATTGCGCCTGCGGACCGTCGCGCCCATGTCCGCGATCAGCTCGTCGAAATGCTTGAAGTGATAGGGCGCCACGCATAGCCCGCCATAGACGCCGGCCGCCGGGCGTTCCTCCCGCTTCCAGCGCAGCATCATCTCGATGTTGGCGTTCATCTCTTCCGGCGTCGGCTGGTTTTCCAGCATCCCGTCGGCGTAGCGCACCAGCCAGTTGGCGGCCAGTTCCGCGCTCAGCACGGTGCAGAAGGACGAGTTGAACCCGACAAAGCCCATATCGGGCAGGTCCGGATTGGCGACGATGCGATAGAGCCGGTACTGGCCGTCCGGCTCGACCAGCTTGCGCCGATACTCCTCCGGCAGGAACGGCACGCCGAGCTTCCAGCCGGTGGCGAGGATCGCACAATCCGTCCCGACCCGCTCGCCGCCCGACAGCACGACCGTATCCGCTTCGTAGCGGTCGAAGGTT
The DNA here is from genome assembly GCF_000300335.1 of Nitratireductor pacificus pht-3B. Taxonomy (GTDB): domain Bacteria; phylum Pseudomonadota; class Alphaproteobacteria; order Rhizobiales; family Rhizobiaceae; genus Nitratireductor; species Nitratireductor pacificus. The sequence goes on from NZ_AMRM01000017.1 coordinate 48,034, forward strand.
CCCTGGATCGCCTCGATCCGCCCGTCGGCGACCATGTCGAAGAAGCCCGGCGTGACGATCGGCACCGAGCAGTTGATGCCGGTCTCGATCGGCGTCTTCGGTCTCAGCCCCGTCTTCTTCAGTTTCAGTTGCAGCGACAACAGGCTTTCGAGCGCCCGCCAGTTGGCCCAGACGAAGGGTTTCGCGACCGCGTGGCTGAGCCGCGCCATGGCCGTCTGTCCCCAGCCGGGGAACATCTTCTCCTGCGCCCTTATGTAGAGGATGCGCTTGAAATTGATCAGCCCGCCGATGAAGTACGGGATGCGCCACACCGATTCCAGATAGACGATGGTCACGCTCGCCGCGCCGGACTTCACGGCGTTGACGGCAATGTCAGTCGCCGACTTGGAAAAGCCGAGCACCGTCACGCGCTGGCCCCGGATCGTCGCCGGGTCCGTGTATTGCGAGGAATGCAGCACCTGCCCGCCAGCGGCCTCGAAGTCCGCACGACCGGGAAATGCGGGCATGTTCATATCGCTGAACTGCCCGCTGCAGATGGCGACGAAGTCGAAATCCTCGCTCGTCTCGCCCTCCGGCGTGGCGAGCGACAGCGTCCAGCCCTTCCGGCCGTCGGCGCGGCGTTCCATGCCGAGGACCGTGGTGTCGAAGCGGATATGCGGAAAAATGCCGTTCTCCCGCGCATGGTCGCGCAGATAGGCATACACCTGCGGTCCCTTCGGCCATTCCGGATAGGCTTCAGGCATCGGTTTCGACGTATAGCGGTAGAGCTCCTTCGGGCTTTGCGTCTGCACGTCGGGATACGAGCGCGACGGTTCCCACACGCCTCCCAGATCGTGGCTGCGCTCGATCACGCTGACCACGTGGCCGCGCTCCATGAAGGCCTTGGCGGCGGCAAGCCCGCTGACGCCGGCGCCGATGACACAGACATTCTTCTTGTCGACCATATGGTTCCCCTTGCCGGCCGCGCACGTCCGGCCGACCGGGCGCATTCCACGCGCGCCGGCCATCGCCGCGTCGGGCCGTTCATCTGCGGAGCGCGGGGTGTCCGTCCGGACACCGGGAAGCGCCCTGCCTTTTTTATGATTGTCCGGGTAGCGGAGCTCGGCTCCGCCCGTTCGCCTGCTAGTCGTTGGCCTCGGGCGGCAGGAAGTCCACCTCATGCATCGCCGACACCTTCACCACCTCTTCGGGGTCGGTGAGGTTGTCCAGCTCGCCGAACAGCTTCTCGAGCATCCGCGCCGGCGAGACCCAGAACAGCGCCCGGGCGGGCTTGTCCGACTTGTTGAAATAGCCGTGCGGGATGCCGCGCGGCATGCGCACCAGGTCGCCGGCCTTCGCCTTGACCCATTCCCCGTCGAGTTTCAGGTCGAGTTCGCCTTCCTGCACGAGGATGAACTCGTCTTGCGTCGGGTGGATGTGGACCGGCACGAACTGGCCCGGCTCGCTGTTGGTCTCGAAGGCGAAGGTGCTCTCGCCGACGGCCTTCGGGAAATAGACCTGCCCGAGGATGTTCCACGTCTTGCCGTTGAAGCCGGTTCCCTCGCGGGTGATGCCTTTGTCGAGCTGCTGGCTCATCTGATAACTCCCATTTTGGCGGATGCGGCCTTGCCGGCCTTTTCTGGTTCCGCCACAACGCTACCCGCCTGCAACGGCCGGGCGCTATCCGCCCGGCGCGCCGACTATCCGGAAAACGCAACAATCGTCATGTCGCGGCGACACGCCGCGCTTTGCGGTTTATGCGGGGAGCGATTGTGCTAATCTGCGCCCATGCATGCGAACGAAGCCCCCCGCAAGGCGGCTCCGCTTTCTGCACATGTGCTGTTTCAGTCGGACGATCTCGACTGTGCAAGAGAACGGGTCGCGGAGAAGTTCTGCAGCCACCGGTTGGATATCATCGGTGACGGCAGACCCTTTCGCGCCGAGCATCATCACGCGGCCGGCGACATCCTCTCGCTGAACTACATCAGCTATGGCGCCGACGTGCTGATCGACCCCGGCGAACTCGGCGATTTCTACCTGATCCAGATGCCCATCACCGGCGCGGCGACGATACGCAATGGCGACCGTGAATTCCTGACCAATCGCGGCATCGCCTCCGTGCTCAACGCCGATCTCGCCACCCGCATGAAGTGGTGGCAGGGCTGCGCCCAGATCCTGGTGCAGGTGCGCAAGGCGCCGTTCGTGGCGCTTGCCGAGCAATTGCTCGACCGCCACCTGCCTGCGCCCCTGATCTTCGATCCCCTGATCGATTTCTCGCGGCCCGAGATGCTGGCCTGGCGCAGCATGGCGAACGCCATGTTCCACGCCGCCGAAGCGGCCGAGACCGCACCGGGACGGCCGACGATCCAGACCGTTCTCAACGAGCAGCGACTGCTCGAACTGTTCCTGCGCGGCCAGCCCAACAATTGCAGCCTGTTCTTCGCGGAGGAACGCACCGGCGCCAATCCGCGCCATATCAAGCGCGCCGAGGAGTTCATCCGCGCGCATGCGGCGGAACCGGTGACGCTGGTCGATATCGCCCGGGCCGCCGGCGTCGCGCCGCGCACGCTGCAGCTCGGCTACAGGACCATCCTGAAGTCATCCCCCATGCGCAGCCTGACGCGCGAACGTCTGCGCCGGGTGCGTTTCGAACTGATCGCCGGGGCCGGAAGCGAGCCGGTAACCGACGTCGCCTTCCGCTGGGGGTTCACGCATCTCGGCCGCTTCGCCGGCGACTATCGCCGGGAATTCGGCGAACTGCCGAGCGAGACCGTCCGCCGCGCCGCCGGAACGATCATGCCGTGCTTCACCGGTACGCGCGCATAGAGGCGCTATAGCATTTTGCAGTCAGGTGGAATCACCTGGCGTCCGCATAAATGCAGAAAAAACAAATAGATAGAGCGTCCTTGTGCGTCCAAATGGACGCACGGCGCTCTAGCGCAGCATGCCCTTGACGATGCCGCTCGCCTTGCCGAAATCCATGCGGCCAGGGAACTTTTCCTTCAGCGCGTTCATGCAGCGGCCCATGTCGCGCAGCCCGTCGGCGCCGACCTCATGCACCACCTGCGCGCAGACCTTCTGCAGGTCCGCCTCGCCGAGCGGCTTGGGCAGGAACTCCGAGATGATAACGATTTCCTGGCGCTCCTGTTCGGCGAGTTCCAGGCGGTTGCCTTCCTCGAAGGCCTTGGCGGATTCCTGGCGTTGCTTGGCCATCTTGACCAGAATCTGCAGGATATCCTCATCGCTGACCGGATCCTTGCCGGCGCCGCGATTGGCTATGTCACGGTCCTTGATGGCCGTCTGGACCAGACGCAGCGTTGAAATGCGGCGCTTGTCCTGCTGTTTAACGGCGTCATTCAACGCCTTGGCGAGTTGCTCGCGCATAACACCTGTCTCCCGTCGCAAGGGTGAACATAGCTCTGGCTGGTTCGTGAAGCAAGCGGCTGAGATTTTATAAGCCATTGGAAATATTAGATTAAATAATTATCCGCCGGCAATTGACCGCATATCTGCCTTTGCTTATTGTCCGCGCCTTGCATGGACAATCTTGGTTCTGTGCGGGTGGCAGGCCTGTTGGCCTTCGGCTCGACGCACTTCGATGCGCCATATGGCGTATGTGGGCGCTTGTTTCAAGGCCCCTTGCGCCGCGCGCGAAAAAGTGAGAACCGGTGACCGACAAGCATCAAACGGAAACAGCCTGAGGACGGGTGCAAACGCCCACGGTGGCGACACGCGTCCGAACACCGCCCGAGATCGGCTGTATCCGGGACCAGCAAGAATGGAGACCTTCCCATGGCGACCAACACGCCCCCCTGGAGTGAGACCCGGCCCACAGCGCTGATCGTTCTGGCCGACGGCACAGTCATCGAGGGCAAGGGGCTGGGCGCCACCGGCGAAGCGACCGGCGAGCTTTGCTTCAACACGGCGCTCACCGGCTACCAGGAAATCCTGACCGACCCGTCCTATGCGGGCCAGATCGTCACCTTCACCTTCCCCCATATCGGCAACATCGGGGCGAACGAGGAAGACGTCGAGGACCTGCACCCTGCCGCCCGCGCCGGTGCGGTCGGCGCGGTCCTGCGCGCCGATATCTCGAACCCTTCCAGCTACCGTTCGCTCGGCCATCTCGACGACTGGCTGAAGCGGCGCGGCCTGGTCGCCGCCTGCGGCGTCGACACGCGCGCCCTCACCGCCCTGCTGCGCGACAAGGGCGCCGCCAATGCGGTGATCGCCCATCATCCAGATGGCCGGTTCGATCTCGATGCTCTGAAGGCGAAGGCCCGCGCCTGGTCCGGCCTGGTCGGCCTCGACCTCGCCAAGGACGTCACCTCGGGCCAGTCCGGCAGCTGGAGCGAGACGCCGTGGGTCTGGAACGAGGGCTACGGTTCCGAGGCTGCCCCGAAAATGCACATCGTAGCGGTGGATTACGGCGCCAAGCGCAACATCCTGCGCCTGATGGCGGGCCTCGGCGCGAAGGTCACCATCGTCCCGGCGCAGACGGCGGCCGCCGACATCCTGGCGCTGCAGCCGGACGGCATTTTCCTGTCCAACGGCCCCGGCGATCCCGCGGCCACCGCCTCCTACGCAGTGCCGATGATCCGTGAGCTGCTGGAGATCGGAATTCCGATGTTCGGCATCTGCCTCGGCCATCAGCTTCTGGCGCTCGCCCTCGGCGCCAGCACGGTGAAGATGCATCAGGGCCATCACGGCGCCAATCATCCGGTCAAGGATTTCACCACCGGCAAGGTGGAGATCGTGTCCATGAACCACGGCTTCGCGGTCGATGGCGACACGCTGCCCGACGGCGTCGAGGAGACCCATGTCTCCCTGTTCGACGGCTCGAACTGCGGCCTGACGCTGACGGGCAAGCCCGTCTTCTCCGTCCAGCACCACCCCGAGGCCTCGCCCGGACCGCAGGATTCGCACTACCTGTTCCGCCGTTTCGCCAATCTGATCCGCGCGCGGCAGGGTGAGCCGGCCCTGGCCGAATAAAGCTGAGCAAACCCCGTAAAAGACAAAGGGCGGCCTTGAAGCCGCCCTTTCCATTTCCGGACCCGATGCGCGTCTATGATGACAGGCGCAGCTCAATGATCTTCTCGCCGATCGCCCGGAAAACGTCCTTCAGCTGGCTGCGCGAGGGCGCGTCGAAGAACTGGCTCGGATCGCTGGCGCAGTCGCGCAGCATCGTCCCGGTGTTCACGTCCGGCTCTTCCAGGCGGATCGTGTAGATGTCGATGTCGTATTTTTCCTTGGCATTGTTGCAGGCGGCGAGCGTCTTGTCATTCATCCGGCGTGTCGTGACGGAACTGCTCGCGAGGGTCAGTCCGTCCAGACGCCCATCGATCAGATAGCCGAAGCTTGAATAGCTCGATCCCAGATCATTGCCCGTGTTGCCGAACACATTGGAGCCGTCGGTCAGCACGATCATGATCTTCTGCAACCCGTTGCGCGAGGCGCTGCCGGCGAAAGGCTCGTGCGGCGACAGGACACGCATGCCCCAGGCGACGCCCTCCATGATGTTGGTGTTGCCGTTGGCCTGCAGTTCTCCGACCTTGCGCTCGAGATCGCGGTAATCGCTGCTGAGCGGGGTAATCGGTTGCATGTCGCAGCCGCGATTGGGTCCCTTGCCACTGCTGATATCGACATTCTTCGGCGGCGAAAGCACCAGTCCCAGGAGATCCTGAACGCCGTATTTCTTCAGCTTCAGACCTAACAAACCACCGAGCACCGGCACCTCTGAATCGATGTAGTCGTTCCAGTAGCCCTCGTCGCGCGACGGCTCGTCGATGGCGAATGCGGGCACGAACATGCTGGCCTTCTCCGACGCGACCGCCGGCGTGTCGTCCACGTCGTGGTCGCCCTTCTTCGAGGCCATGCGGGTTTCCACGCAGCCCTTCCACTCCTGCCCGAGATTGTGGAACAGTTCAAACCGGCTGATGCCGGCCTTAAGCTCCACCTGGGGAATGTCGCTCTTTCCCTTTATGTCCAGCCATTCCGCGCCGGTCCCCTTCTTGATCCGGCCTTTCCTATCGAACTCCGGCCCGTATTGCGGACCGACATTGACGAAGGTGGCGAAGGGAACGAGCGAGAACTTCAGTCTTTCCTTGTCGGAAACCTGAGCCGAGATGTCGTCGATCAGCCCGGTGACCGCATCCTTCATCGCCTGCAGCTTCCCGCCGCGCATGGAACCGGTCGTGTCCAGCACCAGCGCGATCTCGTAGGAAAGCAGCGCCACGTCGGCGCTCGAGGACGCAGAGACGGGCATCGACTTCCGGCCGAGGACGCCGCCGAAGTAAAGCCCCACATCCACCTTCGCCTGAACCGTCACCGAGGTGCCGGAACGCAGCACCTGCAGGTCGATGTATTTCGGATCGAGATTGCCGGACATGAAGCGTTCGGCGATGCCCTCGGCCTCTGCGTCGGAGATCTTGCTCCCCTTCTGCGCCACCGCCAGCACCGCGCTGTCGAGCGCCTGCTGCAACTGGACCCGCACCCTGCTCATGTTGGAGTAATCGACGGCGAAGCCGGCGATGCCGACCAGCGGCAGCATGGCAACCGCCGCGATCATCGCGAAATTGCCCGCCCGATCGGCGCCGAACTTCCGCAGGGCAGCCACACCCGTGCGGAGCGAACAGCGTAATGAGAAAGACATGAGAAACCCGCCCTAGCCAAATCGTGGCCGGACCCTAGCCGCCTTTCTTTAAGGACAGCTTAAGCGGGTACTCCCGATTTTATACACGCGCACCCGGCACCGGCCGCGCTTTCCTCCGCCGAAACAAGCGTCTCAGCAGGGACCACAGGCCGAAGCCGAACAGGAACCCGACACCGGCCCACAGGAGGCCGTGCGGGGTGATCGGCACCGCCGGTTCGAAATCGCCCAGCGTCCCCCGCAGCACGGTCGTGTCGGGCGCGTTGACCAGCGCCAGAGGACGCGCCGCCGCTGGCAGAGCGTCTAGCGCCAAGGACTGCCGGGCAAGCGTGTCCAGCCTGTCGATGGCGACCTGCACGGATTGTCCCCGGTCGCGCAGGAACGCATCGTCCGATGCCTGGTAGAGCGCCAGAGCCTCCGGCCTTTGCAGGTTGTTCCTCGCCGCATCCGCGTCGAAGGCGGCCACCACGCCGCCGAGTTCGTGCAGCGCCCCGTTCAGCCTCTGGCGATACTGCTGTGCCAGTTCAGGCGCCTGCGACGTGACGATGCCACAGCCCACCGACACGGCAAGGCCGATCATTCTTCCCAATCCGAACATGTTCCGTAATGCCTCTCAGATGGCTATGGAACAGCGGGCCGTAACCGGGCGGGTGGTTCCCGCCGGGTTTTCAGACAGGTTCGTTGAACGTGTCGCAATCGGCCAGCCGTCCGCTCTTGAGCCCCCGCGAGAACCATGTCCGCCGCTGTTCCGACGTGCCATGGTTGAAGCTTTCCGGCACCACGTAACCCTGGGTGCGGCGTTGCAGCGTATCGTCGCCGATCTGGTTGGCGGCGTTGAGCGCCTCCTCCAGATCGCCCTCCTCGAGCAGCCCCTTCTGCGCCGTATAGTGCGCCCAGATGCCGGCGAAGCAGTCGGCCTGCAGCTCGACGCGAATGGACATGGCGTTGGCTTCCGCCTGGCTCATGCGCTGCCGCATCTCGTTGAAGCGCGGAAGGATGCCCGTGATGTTCTGGACGTGGTGACCGACCTCATGCGCCACCACATAGGCCTGCGCGAAATCGCCCGACGCTCCGAACTGGCGCGAAAGCTGGTTGAAGAAGCCGAGGTCCAGATAGACCTTCTGGTCTCCCGGACAGTAGAACGGCCCGGAAGCGGATGAAGCGAAGCCGCAGGCCGAACGCACCCCGTCCGTGAACAGCACCATCGAGGGTTCCTGGTATTGCATCCCCTGCGACTGGAAGATGCCCTTCCAGGTATCCTCGGTTTCCGCCAGGACGACGCTCACGAACTGGCTCATCTCGTCGCTTGCGGTTCCCGAACCGCCCGGCGCCTGCTGGGTCACCTGGCCGCCCCCGCCGGCGGGTCCGCCGGAGAGCATCTCCAGCGGATCGATGCCGCAGGCGCGCAGCGCGAAGAACAGCACCACCAGGATGATGATTCCCGAGAGCCCGCCGCCGGCCCTGCGCCCGCCGCCCATCGGCAGCCGCACGCGACCGCCTGAACGGCCGAAGCCACCGGGAAGCCCGCCACCGCGCTCGCCACGGCGATCCTCGACATTGTTGCTCTGACGGCGGCCTTTCCAACGCATATAATCGGCTCCTGATCGCGTTCTACGCAAAAAACCGGCGCAAACGCCGCGCGCATGCGCCGGTTGTCTGTTCAGTTGGCGACAGGTTATCCCAATGAATTGCTAAAGTCATGAACCATTGCGGTTATGCGGGACCTGTGAGGGAGCACACCTAAAGGGCGGCCGGCACGGCCCTCCGCGCCGGCCTGCGGCTGAGATACAGCAGGAGCAGCGCCAGGAGCGGAAACACCGCGCCGACGGCGCCGAGCCCGGAAACGTCGGAGAATTCCAGCACGCGCCCGCCGACCAGCGTCCCCAGCGCGATCCCGAAATAGATCGCAGAGGCATTGAGTGCCAGGCTGAGCGGGGCGGCGTCGGGCGCGAAACCCACAAGCCGGCTCGCCTGCGCCGGGGGGAAGGTCCAGCCGACAAAACCCCACGGCACCATTGCCACAATCAGGAGCGGACCGGCGATCCGGGCTGGAACGAACAGCATGATGCCCGAGAGAAGCAGCGCGAACAGCGAGGCCATCAGCATCGAGCAGACCACCACACGCGTCGCGCCGAGCCGGTCCGCGAGCCGTCCGCTGGCATAGTTGCCGAGGATCGCGCCGACGCCATAGGTCAGCAGGATCGCCGGCAGATAGTGCGGAGCAAGTCCGACCCCGTCGATGACGATCGGCCCGAGATAGGCGATCACGGTGAAACCACCGGTCAGATAGAGCAGCGTTATCGTCACGCTGGGCAGAATGCCCGGCCGGCGGATCACCATCAGCCTTTCGCCGAGCGTCGCATGCGAACCGGTCATGTCGCGCGGCAGCCGCAGCCAAAGCGCCGCGGCGCAGGCCGTGCCAACCGCCGCCAGGCCGAGGAAGGTTCCGCGCCAGCCGACGAGATGCGCCAGGAGCGAGCCGGCCGGAGCGCCGAAGGCCACGGCGAACGTCGTCCCGCCGACCACCACGGCGATCGCCGCGGCGCGCCGTTCCGGGCCCGCCAGCGTCACCGCCGCCGCCTGGGCGGTCGCCGCGAACAGGCCGCCCGCCACGCCGATGACCACCTGCGCGCCAAACAGCGGCAGGAAGCCGCCGCTGAAAGCCGCCGCAAGATTGCCGAGGACGAAGAGAGCCAGCGCCAGGGCGATCACCCGCCGCCGGTCCATGGCGCCCGTCAGCGCGGAGAGAATCGGCGTGCCAATGGCATAGGCGAAGGAATAGGCCGAGATGAGATAGCCCGCCTGCGCCACCGTGACACCCGTATCGACGGCGACGAGCGGCAACAGTCCGGCAAAGACGAAAGCGACCGTGCTGACGGCGAAAGCGCCGAGAGCCAGAAGGAAAAGACGTCTGTCCATCACTGGAAAGATCCTTTGTTCAAAAGTTTTTGAACAATCGAACCTTAAGGTCGCTCTGTCAATCGGTTTGTGGCTCGGCCGGAAGAGCTCCTGCCTGCTCCTGTCAGGCGGAGCATTCCGACGCGGCGCGGACCGCGCCTTTAGCCCTGTGTCGGGATCATCGCGGCCACCTCCCGGTCGCTGGCGCGGTCGCTTTCGGCGAGGCCTCGCGCCACTCCGCCTCGGTCTGCCGCGTTGCGGTTCTGGCTCATCTTGCGCTTGCCCTCGATGCGGCTGATCGGCAGGCGCAGGCCGACGATGCCGCGCAACTGCGCCTTGATGAAGGTTTCCGGCGCGTCCGTCACCGACCACGGATCGGGTCGCGCGCCTTCATGCAGGACGGTCAGGCGCTGGACCACGTCCAGGAGCCGTTCGGGATCGTCGAAGAACTCCGCTTCGCCATAGGTATGCACCGCCACATAGTTCCATGTGGGGACCACCTTGCCGCTCTCCTGCTTGGTCGCATACCAGGATGGCGTGACATAGGCATCGGGACCCGCGAAAAGCGCCATCGCCTCGCCGACCGGCGGCACTGTCCATTGCGGATTGGCGCGCGCCAGATGCCCGTAGAGCACCCCATGCGCGCCCTCGCCGGGGTCGAGGAACAGCGGCAGCGGCGTGGCCATAAGGCCCTCGGCCGTGGCTGTCACGAAACTGGCCAGCCGGGCAGTCCGCATCGCCTCGTGGAGCGCGGCCTGATCCTCTTCCTTGAATGCGGGCGGCACATACATGAGGCGGCTCCCTGCTCTTGTCGGCACTCCGCATTCAAGGGCAATGCGGGCTGCGCGGCCTGCTCCGCCGGCACCTTGCCAGACACCTTGCCCGGTACCTTGCATTGCCGGCGGAATCTCTTACCTTCATTGCACCATGCCGCCGCACCCGACCATAGACCAGATCAGCCTTCCCACTGTGCTTGCCGTTCTCGGCGACCAGACCCGGCTGGCGATCCTGGGTGATCTGGCGCGCCGGGAAGGCAAGGCGATGACCTGTTCGAACTTCATCGATCTCGCATCGAAGTCGAACCTGTCCTACCACTTCGCCAAGATGCGCGAGGCCGGCATCATCCGCGTGGAGCCAAGCGGCACGTCGCGCCTGATCACCCTGCGCCGCGACGATCTGGACGCGCGTTTCCCCGGACTGCTCGACAGCATCATCGCCACGGCCGTCACCCTGCCGCCGCCCGAGAAACGCGCCGCCGCGGCCACCTGAGTTCCCCGGTCTGCGACAGGACCGTTCCCCAGAAAAGGACCGATACCCAATGGCTTGGCTCTATCTCGGCGTCGCCGGACTTCTCGAAGTCGTCTGGGCGAGCTTCATGAAGGAATCGGAGGGCTTCACCCGGCTGGTGCCGACCGCCATCATGGTCGTCGCGATGATCGGCAGCTTCTGGCTGCTCGCGGTCGCCATGCGCTCCCTGCCGCTCGGCACCGCCTATGCCATCTGGACGGGCATCGGTGCGGTCGGCGCCTTACTGGTCGGCATCGTCGTGATGGGCGAGCCGGTCACCGCCGGCCGCCTCCTGAGCGCCGGGCTGCTGCTTGCCGGCATGATCGGGCTGAAGCTCACCTCGGGCCACTGAGGCGGAAATCTGCCTCAGCCGAGCCGTGCGGTGAGGATTTTCAGGCTTGCGGCGCCGAAGGCGAGTGCGAAGGCTGCTTCCAGCCAGCGGCGCAGCCGTGCATAGCCCGCCACCATCGGCGGCGTGGAGAACAGCATCGCGTAGCCGAAGAAGACGCAGGCGCTCTGCAGCCCGACGGCGACGATCACCAGCGCCAGCGCCGATCCCGATGCGTCCTGCGGCAGGCCGAGCGAATAAAGCGCGCCGAAGAACAGGATGGCCTTGGGATTGGTGAGATGCAGCGCCAGTCCCCTGCCAAAGGCGGAGCGGAGCGTCGGCGTGGCGATCCGCCGGGCCTCCATCCGGCCGGGCGTCAGCGCCGAGCGAGCCGATTTGTAGGCAAGATAGAGCAGGTAGCATGCGCCGAGATAGCGCATCACCTCGAAAACCCAGCCGCTCGCCAGCATCAGCGCGCCAAGGCCGAGGGCCGCCGCCACCGACCACATGAGCGATCCCGTCATCACCCCGGCGGCGAGTGCCAGTCCGAACCGCCTGCCATGCATCATCGAGGTCCCCGCGATGGTCAGCGTCGCGGGTCCGGGGCTGCACGTGGCGATCAGCGCGGCGAGCAGGATCAAGGGGAGATGAACGTCGGTTGCCATGCCGGGAAGCTGACATGAGTTCCCCCGGCCCGCAAGCCGGAAAAATGCCGTTTCCCTCAGACCGCGCCGGCCTTCATTCCCGCGATCATGATTGCCAGCACGCGTCGCGCCTCGGCCTCCTTCGGCGCATCGCCGTCCAGCTTGAGGAAATAGGGATGGAAGAAGCGGGTCATGGCGGCCACCAGCGCATCGGCCGCCGCTTCGGGATCGAGTTTCGGAAAGACCCCCGTTTCGACCCCTTCGCGGATCATTCCGACAAGAACCCCGCGCTGTCCGTCCACATAGGCCTGCGCCACCGCGCTGCGCGCCTCGGCGGCCGCGTGATAGGCCTCGAACATCTCCGGGTCGTCCAGCACCCGCGCCCGCTTGATGGCGATCTGGGCAAGCACCCAGTCGGCCAGGCGTTCGTCGGCGGCGCCCGGCCCCTCGGCGATGGCCGTCAGCTCGTCGACGCCGCGCTTGAGCCAGCGATCGACCAGCGTGTCCATCAGCGCCGCCTTGCTGGCGAAATGCCGGTAGACATTGGCATGGCTCATTCCGAGCGCCCGCGCCACGTCGACCACATTGGTCTTGGCCGGTCCGTGCCGGCGCAACAGAGCCTCCGCCGCAGCGAGGATGCGCGTGCGCGTGTCGTTGCTCCCGGCCGACCTGTCCATACGCATCTATCGCGCGGAACGGCATCCCCTGTCCAGCGCGGCCCGCAACCGGCCGCTTCCAGCCCTGAATCGAGGGCATGGCGGCCGCGAAATCGTCCACAGGCCGCGTCACCTCGCCCGAACGTCATTTTCGGGGTTCCGTCCCCCGTCACCATTCCCTATAAGGCGCGCTTAGCCTGACAATTTTCGCTTGGCCCTCCCGCACGCGTGGAGGGGGCGCCCTGCGCACGCACCACGAACGGAACCTCGCATGCCAAAACGCACCGACATCAAGTCGATCCTGATCATCGGGGCCGGCCCCATCGTCATCGGCCAGGCCTGCGAGTTCGACTATTCGGGAACCCAGGCCGTCAAGGCGCTGAAGGAGGAGGGCTACCGCGTCGTTCTGGTCAACTCCAACCCGGCCACCATCATGACCGATCCGGAACTGGCCGACGCCACCTATGTCGAGCCGATCACCCCGGAAGTCGTCGCCAAGATCATCGCCAAGGAACGGCCGGACGCGCTGCTGCCCACCATGGGCGGCCAGACGGCCCTCAACACGGCGCTGTCGCTGCGCCGCATGGGCGTCCTCGAGCGCTACAATGTCGAGATGATCGGCGCCCAGCCCGACGCCATCGACAAGGCCGAGGACCGCGCCCTGTTCCGCGAGGCCATGGCCAAGATCGGCCTGGAGACGCCCCGCTCGATGCTGGCCAACGCCACCGACGTGAAGAACGCCGACCGCCAGCAGCACGAGGCGCGCCGCAAGGAGCTGAAATCCGCCCTGTCGGGCGATGCGCTCGACACCGCGCTCGACAAGCTCGAGAACGACTGGAACCTCGGCGAAGGCGACCGCAAGCAGCGCTACATGAACCACGCCATGGGCATCGCCGCCCAGGCGCTCGACCATGTCGGCCTGCCGGCCATCATCCGCCCCTCCTTCACGCTCGGCGGAACGGGCGGCGGCATCGCCTACAACCGCCAGGAATTCTTCGACATCGTCCAGTCGGGCCTCGACGCCTCCCCCACCACCGAGGTGCTGATCGAGGAATCGATCCTCGGCTGGAAGGAATACGAGATGGAGGTCGTCCGCGACCGCGCGGACAATTGCATCATCATCTGCTCGATCGAGAACCTTGATCCGATGGGCGTCCACACGGGCGATTCCATCACCGTCGCGCCGGCCCTCACGCTGACCGACAAGGAATATCAGGTGATGCGCAACGCCTCGATCGCGGTGCTGCGCGAGATCGGCGTCGAGACCGGCGGCTCGAACGTCCAGTTCGCCGTCAATCCCGCCGACGGCCGGCTCGTCGTCATCGAGATGAACCCGCGCGTCTCCCGATCCTCCGCGCTCGCCTCGAAGGCGACCGGCTTCCCGATCGCCAAGGTCGCCGCGAAGCTCGCCGTCGGCTACACGCTCGACGAGCTTGAGAACGACATCACGGGCGGCGCCACCCCCGCCTCCTTCGAGCCGTCCATCGACTACGTCGTCACCAAGATCCCGCGCTTCGCCTTCGAAAAATTCCCCGGCTCCGAACCGGTCCTGTCGACGGCCATGAAGTCGGTCGGCGAAGTGATGGCCATCGGCCGCACCTTCGCCGAATCGCTCCAGAAGGCCCTGCGCGGTCTGGAAACCGGCCTGACCGGCCTCGACGAGATCGAGATCCCCGGCTACGCCGCCGATGGCGATCCCTCGGAGAACAAGAACGCCGTCCGAGCCGCGCTCGGCACGGCCACGCCCGACCGGCTGCGCATGGTGGCCGAAGCGATCCGCATGGGCACCAGCCTGGAAGACGTCCACGCCATGTGCCAGATCGACCCCTGGTTCCTGGAGCAGATCGCCGCCATCATCGCCATGGAGGCCCGCATCCGCGAGCACGGCCTGCCCGAGGACGCGCAGAACCTGCGCATGCTGAAGGCCATGGGCTTCTCCGACGCCCGCCTCGCCTCCCTCACGAAGAAAGAGACGGAAGAGATTCAAAAGAAACGCCATTCGCTTGGCGTCCATCCCGTCTTCAAGCGCATCGACACCTGCGCCGCCGAGTTCGCCGCGCCCACCGCCTACATGTACTCGACCTATGAAGCGCCCTTCGCCGGCGCGCCGGCCGACGAGGCCCGCGTCTCCGACCGCAAGAAGGTCGTCATCCTCGGCGGCGGCCCGAACCGCATCGGCCAGGGCATCGAGTTCGACTATTGCTGCTGTCACGCCGCCTTCGCGCTGGCCGACGCCGGCTATGAATCGATCATGGTCAACTGCAACCCGGAAACGGTCTCGACCGACTACGACACATCCGACCGCCTCTATTTCGAGCCGCTGACGCCGGAGGACGTGCTGGAGATCCTGCGCGCCGAGCAGCAGGCCGGCACGCTGCACGGCGTCATCGTCCAGTTCGGCGGCCAGACCCCGCTGAAGCTCGCCGAGGCGCTGGAGAAGGCCGGAATTCCGATCCTCGGTACCGCGCCCGACATGATCGACCTGGCCGAGGACCGCGACCGCTTCCAGAAGCTGCTCATCAAGCTCGGCCTGAAGCAGCCGAAGAACGGCATCGCCTATTCCGTCGAGCAGGCCCGCGTCGTCGCCGGCGAGCTTGGCTTCCCGCTGGTCGTGCGCCCGTCCTATGTGCTGGGCGGCCGCGCCATGCAGATCATCCACAATGACGGCATGCTGCAGACCTATCTGCTCGACACCGTGCCCGGACTGGTCCCTGAAGAAATCCGCCAGAAATACCCGGCGGACAAGACCGGCCAGATCAACACGCTCCTGTCGAAGAACCCGCTCCTGTTCGACACCTATCTGACCGAGGCCATCGAGGTCGACGTCGACTGTCTGTCCGACGGCAAGGAAACCTTCGTCTCCGGCATCATGGAGCACATCGAGGAGGCGGGCATCCATTCAGGCGATAGCGCCTGCTCGCTCCCCGTCCATTCGCTGGCGCCCGAGCTGGTCGACGAGCTGGAGCGCCAGACCTCGGCGCTCGCCCGCGCGCTGAGCGTCGGCGGCCTGATGAACGTGCAGTACGCCGTCAAGAACGGCGAGGTCTACGTGCTCGAGGTCAATCCGCGCGCCTCGCGCACGGTCCCCTTCGTGGCGAAAACCATCGGCAAGCCCATCGCCAAGATCGCCGCCCGCATCATGTCGGGAGAGAGCCTGGAGAATGCCTTCGCCCATTACGGCGCGATGCCCGACATCCGCAATCCGGGCCACATCGCTGTCAAGGAAGCGGTGTTCCCCTTCGCCCGCTTCCCCGGTGTCGATACGCTGCTCGGGCCGGAGATGAAATCGACCGGCGAGGTGATGGGTCTCGACTACGACTACGCGCTCGCCTTCGCCAAGGCGCAGCTCGGCGCCGGCGTCGACCTGCCCCGTTCGGGCACGCTGTTCGTCGCCGTACGCGACGAGGACAAGCCGCGCGTGCTGCCGGCCGTCAAGCGCCTCGCCGATCTCGGCTGGCACGTGCTGGCCACGTCCGGCACGGCGCGTTTCCTGCGCGAGAATGGCGTCGAGGCCGAGAAGATCAACAAGGTGCTGGAAGGCCGCCCGCACATCGAGGACGCCATCCGCAACCGCCAGGTCCAGCTCGTCTTCAACACGACCGACGGCCAGAAGGCGGTGTCGGATTCCAAATCGCTCCGCCGCGCGACCCTGATGCAGAAGGTGCCCTACTACACCACCATGGCCGGCGCCGAGGCCGTCGCCGAGGCGATCGCCGCGCTGAAGGCGGGAAGCCTCGAGGTCAGGCCGCTTCAGAGCTATTTCTGAGGCCGAACGCACACCGTCCTCATCCCCCTATCGGGCATGAGGACGGCGCTTTCGGCCCGAGCCGCCATTGACGCCTTTCATCCGCCGGACGCGTGACCCGTGACGATCCCGGACGAGGCGCTCGATCTTCCCGTTCTTCCGCATTCATGCGGACGTCAGACGTCTCCACCTGACTGCTCTATCCGGGCTGCAGTTCTCCTTTCATCATCGGATGAAACCTGCAGAAATAGGCTTGTGTCATCCCGGCCGTGACCGTGATGGTTGCCTCCGCATCCCTCGCAAGCGTGCCGGTATCCCAGCTTTGGTCGCTCGCCGTCGCCGTATGCGGAGCGATGTCGCGGTTGACGAAGGTCACAGTGTCCTCCGGCCGCACGGTCAGGACGTCGGGCACGAACTTCAGCCCGCGAATCTCGACCCTGTGATGCGCATGCCCGTTATGCGCCTGCGCCGGCCGCCTCGCCATGGCGGCGAAGGCCGCCCCGGCAAGGCGAAGAGCGGAGCGTCTGGTCCAGCCGCTCATTGCAGCTTCCCGACCATCATCTCGGCATGGCCCTGATGCGTCTTGAAGATCGCCAGCCCGGCCTCGAACAGCGCCTTCACCTCGGCGTTCTCGATGTTGGGGATGAAGCTGTTCTCCACCAGATCGTTCACCGCCTGGTGATAAGCCAGCTCGTTCTCCGCATAGCGCTTGTCGAATGCCGCGCCGCGCAGGCCGCTCATCTCGTCGATCAACTTGCCCGCGTTCTCCAGGAGCGACCGGCTGAGCGCGTTGTCCTTCGCCTCTGCGCCGAGCTTGGCAAGCAGGGCGAGCGCCTGCTCGTTGACCGCCGTGTGGTCGCGGATCATCGTTTCGGCGAAGGCGCGAATGTCCGGATTGTCGGAAATGGCCAGCGCCAGATGCGCGTAACGGATGTCGATGTTGTCGGCCACATAGGCCACATGGGCGATTTCGAGGTCGTCGAGTTCGGCGGGCTCCTGAGCCTGTACTGCGCCGGCAAGGCAGAAGCCGGCGATGCCGGCGAACAGGATTGCCTTGAGATGGTTCATCGGTTCATTCCTCCATTCGGCTGCGGCAGGCCGATTGCCGCCGCTGAAACGGATCGAACGACAAAAGAACCGATCTATGAATGACGAAAAGTCCGGAAAAATTGATTGATCGTACATACCAAGATTCTTCAATGGACTTTCAGTAAGGAACCATGGCCAATGATCGAACGATGGACCTGCTGAGCGACATCCTTTCCCACATGCGCCTGTCCGGAACGCTCTATTTCCGGACGGCCTTCACCTCCCCGTGGAGCGTCCGCGTGCCCTCGTTCGAGAACGTCGCGCGTTTCCACTTCGCCCACAAAGGCCGCTGCCTCGTCCGGATCGTTCCCGACGAACCGCCCGTCCTGCTCGAGCAGGGCGACCTGATCATCATCATGCGCGGCGCCGCCCACACGCTTTACTGCGACCCGAAGACCGAGAACGAGGCCGTCCAGCTCGAACGTGTCGTGCGGGAATCGGGCTTCACCGGCAAGGGCGCGCTGGTCTACGGCCCCACCGGCACGGACCATGCCACGCAACTGGTCTGCGGCCACTTCGCCTTCGGCCCGGATGCCGGCACCCTGCTGCTCGACGCGCTTCCCAGCCACATCCACATCGCCAATTACGGCGAAGCCGCGGGCTCATGGATGGCAGAGACGCTGAAGGTTATCGGAGCCGAGGCGGGACGCGGCGGCCTGGGCGGCGATCTGATCGCCCTGAAACTGTCGGAGATCATCTTTGCGCAGGCCCTGCGCACCTATCTTGCGACAGCGGGGGCGGAGCGGCCCGTGCTGGCCGGCATCGCGGATGCACACATCGCGCTGGCCCTGACGGCGATCCATCAGAACCCCGGGTTCGGCTGGACACTGGAGGCGCTCGCGCGGACCGGCGGCATGTCGCGCACCGCGTTCGTTTCCCGCTTCGCGCACTGCATGCGCATGACGCCGATGGCCTATGTCACCTATTGGCGCATGCAGCTTGCCCGCCAGCTTCTGGCGCGCACGAGCGAGCCCATCATCGAGATCGCCGAGCGCGTCGGATACGGGTCCGAAGCCGCCTTCAGCCGGGTCTTCAAGAAGCACCAGGCCACGGCTCCGGCCGCATACCGCCGCGCCGTCAGGCTATCCTCAGGCCTCACCTGAGAGCGGCGCCTTGCGCAGCCTCACCCCTGGTCGCGCCGATAGAGCCAAAGCACCACCGGCGCCAGCACCACGGTCAACACCGCCGGCGCCAGAAGCGCCAGCAGGATCTCGCCGCCCGTCGCGGTACCCGCCATCAACCCGCGTAGCGCCGTCGTCATGTACGACACGGGGTTGTTGTTGACGAAGGCCTGCAGCCAGCCGGGCATGGTCTCAGGCCGCACCATGATGTTGGAGGCGAAGACCAGCGGGAAGATGAAGGTGAAGCCGATCGTCATCACGGTCATCGGCGCGCGGATCAGGAGGCCGAGCACGATGAAGATCCAGCCCGTGCCGAAACCGATCGCAAGAAGCAGCAGGAACGAGGCGATCACGCCCGGCACCCCCGCCTCCGGCCGGAACCCCATGACGAGGCCGATCGACAGGATGATCATACCGGCGATCAGATGGCGCAGGACATCGCCGACCATCAGTCCGGCGAACGGCGCCAGCGACCAGATCGGCAGCGACCGGAACCGTTCGAACAGCCCCTTCGACAGGTCTGTGGACAGGCCCATTCCGGAATAGACCGAGTTGAACACCACCGTCTGCACCAGGATGCCGGGCAGGAAGAACTGCAGGTAATCGCCGGTCGATCCCGCCAGTGCGCCGCCGAACACGAAGGTGAACAGCAGCGTGAACATCAGCGGCGTCATGATCAGGTCGAACAACTGTTCAGGCACATGCTTGAACTTCAGGATCGCCCGCCAGCCGAACACCAGCGCGTTGGAGAAACCGGAAGGTTGCGGCGGACGCGCCACATTGGACAGGGTCGCCGGGGACAGAGCCGCCGGGGACAGGCTCGAACTGGTCTCGCTCATCGGGTCTCCTCCTCCTTCGCTTCGTCTTCCAGCGGCTGTCCCGTCAGGGCAAAAAACACCTCGTCGAGGCTGGGCGAGCCCATGGAGAAATCGGACAGCTCGATGCCCTCGGCGATCAGCGCTGCCAGCGCCTCGTTCGCCTCCTTCGGCGATCCCGCGACGATGGAGAGCTGCGCGCCTTCCGCGCTGCGCTGGACGGTGTTGTTCAGTCGCTTGGCAAGCAGCGCTTCCGCCGCGTCGAGCTGTGTCGTGTCCGCCAGCGCTACATGCAGGAAGCCCGAGCCGATGGTCGACTTCAGTTCGCGGCTCGTCCCCTCTGCGATCTTCTTGCCGTGATCGATGACGGCGATCCGCGCGGCAAGCTGGTCGGCTTCCTCCAGATACTGCGTGGTGAGCAGGATCGTGACGCCCGATTCCGCCAGTCCGCGGATCATCTTCCACACGCCCTGGCGCGCTTTCGGGTCGAGGCCGGTGGTCGGCTCGTCAAGGAACAGGACGCCCGGCGTGACGATCAGCGAGGCGGCGATGTCGAGCCTCCGCCGCATGCCGCCGGAATAGGATTTGACCTGCTTCTTCGCCGCATCCGAAAGCTCGAAGGCGGCAAGCAGTTCATCGGCCCGCGCCTTCGCCCGCCGGCCGGCGAAGCCCCACAGGCGTGCCAGCATGATCAGGTTCTCGCGCCCCGTCAGATCCTCGTCGAGCGACGCGAACTGACCTGTCATGGCGATGGCCCCGCGCACCGCGTGCGGCTCTGCGGCCAGATCGTGGTCCATGATCCGCGCCGATCCGGCATCGGGCTTCTGCAGCGTCGCCAGAATGCGGATCAGCGTCGTCTTGCCCGCCCCGTTCGGGCCGAGAATGGCGAAGATCATGCCGCGCGGCACATCGAGATCGATCCCGTCCACCGCCTTGACGTCGGCGAAATGCTTGACGAGCCCGCGCACGGAAATCGCCAGCGGAACGGCTTCGCCCACGGTCGACAGCGCGCGCGCCGGTGTTGCATCATTCATGGTCCACCTCCAGGAAAGCTGCCCTCGCAAGGACGCCTCGACCTTTCGAAATCCGACAGCCGATGGTTCCGGGCCGCTCTCGAAACGCGGCCGGGGAGCAAGGCTGGCGCGGAGACATACACCACCTTGGGCGGGTTCTTGAAGCTGGCGGCAACCGGTCCGGTTGCTTTCCTGACACTTCCTGCCGCGTCAGTTGCGCAGGCCGGTCTCCCGCAAAATGCCCTTGCGCTTGGCGTCGTAATAATAGCCGCGCGCGTAGAACCGCACCGCCTGATCCTCGTTCCCGTCCGCCGTCAGATAGGCCCCGCGCAGATACTTGACTGCATATTTCAGGTTCGTTTCCGCGTCGAGAAGCCCCGATGCGGGTCCGCGATAGCCCATGGTCTGCGCCGTATCGTGCCGGATCTGCATCAGGCCCCAGTAGATGCGGTTGCGCGCCGAGGGGTCGAAATTGCTCTCGCGCTTGACGACGCGCCGCACCAGGCGCTCGGGAACGGCGTAATGCGCGGCGTAGCGGGCGATCAGCGCGTCGAGCTCGGCGCTGCGCGGTGCCACCGGATCGACACCGGCACCCGCCTCGAGCGCCGTCAGGGCCGCCGACGGCGGCCGTTGCCCGGCGAAGGCGTCGGGCACGACCGGGTTGTTGATCTCCGCATCCTGCTCCGCGACGAGACTGTTGGCGGCCAGCTCCGTCTCCGCCGTCTCGGCGACAGGCGCCGAAACGGAAGCCGCATTTGTCGTGCACCCCGCGCCGAGCGGCAGGGCGATCAGTACGCCGAAAGCGAAAAACCGGGAAAACAAGGCCAAGACCGTTCCATCCAATCGATATGCCTCCGCCCGCGCGGGTTTTATCCTGCCCGGGCAATCCTGGCAATCATTGTCAGCAGATCGGGCGTTCACTCTTTGTACCGGAGCGGATCGGTGCTATCCTCGGACGCTGCTCAATCTCCGGACGACATTCCCATGCCTGCACCCGGCCATCATGTGTTCGAAACCGCGTTCGGCTTCTGCGGCGCCGGCTGGACGAGCGAAGGGCTGGCCCGCTTCACGCTGCCCATGGCGGAGCCGGCGATGGTGACGGGCCAGATCACGAGACACCTGCCGGCATCGCAGGCCGCCGAGCCGGAGGGCGCCATGGCGGATCTGGTCGATGCCGCCCGCCGTTATTTCAGCGGTTCCAGGGAAGACTTCTCCCATGTGCCGGTCGACCTGGCAGGCGTCGATCCCTTCCGCCGGGCGCTCTATGCAGCCATGCGCAAGCTCGCCTTTGGCGAGACCGTCACCTATGGCGGCCTGTGCGCGCGGGCCGGCTTTCCCAACGCCGCCCGCGAGACCGGCATGGCGATGGGGCGCAACCCCCTGCCCCTGATCATTCCCTGCCACCGTGTGCTGGCCGCCGGCGGCAGGATCGGTGGATTTTCTGCACCCGGCGGCGTCGCCACCAAGCAGAAGATGCTGGCGCTGGAGAACGCCCGTTCGCCCGATGCCGAGCCTGCGCAGGCCAGCTTCGCCTTCTAGCGCGCTGGTTGAATCGCGGCTCTTGCGCACCAGTTTTCAGAGCGCATAATAAAGATGATTCGGAGTTCGGTTCTCTTTTCCGTGGACCGACACATTCTTGCCGTCAGCCAGCCATCTTGCCGGCGGCATTCCCGTTCAGCGTCTGGTGTACCGCGTCAGGAAATGAGATCCGGCAGGGATTTTCTCATGCACCACTCCGCCGACAACGGCATCAAGAATCGATTGATCGACCCCACCTCCATGATGACGGAGGTGCTGCGCCTTATGGGAAAGGGCGTCCCGCGGGACCGCGTCGCCGTGGAACTGTCCCGCCTCTTCTATGTCGATGTCGATCTTCTGAACGCGGTGCTCCGGGCGCTTCCGAAGCCGGCTGCGCAGACTTCCGGCGCAAGCGAAAGCCAGCGCCAGTCACAGGGCGACGGGAAGAACCGCGCCGCCGCGTGAGTGAAGCCGGCATTGCGGCAAACGCGCGCATTTGACTTAATTCCCGGTTCTGCGGAACACCTGATCGACACACCCTCAAGGTAGAATACGCACATCGAATGCAACCATCTGCATTCGCATGTGACAAAACGACCTTCAGGGGGAGCGCGTCGTGCTTTTGAACACCATCGTCAATCTGCCGATCATCGGCGGCATTCTCAATCCCGTCATCCCGCCGCGCGGCCAAGAACCACCGCAGGAACCGCCGCAGGAATCGACACCGGCACCGCCGGTGGGCAACGATCCCGGCAATGCTGCGGGCGATCCCGGTCATGGTCAGGTGGAAGATCCCGCGCCGCACGACCCCGGTCAGGTCGGCGGCGAACCCGGCAGGATTCCGTCCTGGGCCGCCGGCGGCGCCATCGTTCCGGAGACGGTGGACATGGGTGTCGAGGCGCTCGACGACGATTGGGCCCGCCGGGCCGCTTTGGCCATGCAGGAGAACGAGCGTGTCTCGCGCATGATCGACGAGATGGCCGCGCCGAAGGCATCCGAGGCTCTGGCCCTCCTGCGCCACGACGACAGCCCGCGCAGCGATCTCCGGTCCGTCATCGCCGCCTATCGGGAGAACGAAGCATCCGACGAAGGGCGGAACGCCGCCGCGTGACAGGCGATATGACGCCCCGGTGACTTTGCGGGGCCGGCGCGGCTCACTCGCCGCGTCCGCCACGCTCGCGCAGCGGCACGATCACCTCGCCTGGATCGCGGAAGAAGCGCGCGATGTCGATCGGCTCCGGGTCGATCGCGATCCCGGCCCGCACCGGCCTGCCGAGCAGAAAGCCCTGCACCAGATCGGCGCCCACCGTGCGCGCCACGTTCAGGTGCTCGGCGGTCTCTATGCCCTTGATCAGCACCTGCACGCGCTCGCGCTGCAAACCGCCGATCAGCTTGGCGAGCAGCCGCGTCGCCGCGTCGATCCCGGCGATCCTGCGAAACCAGCCGCCGTCGACCTTGACCACGTCCGGCCCGATCCGCTGGATCCGGTCGAGCACCGAATGCCCCGGACCGAAATCGTCGATCGCCAGCATCAGTCCGGCATCGCGCAGCGCCTCCAACAGCCGCTGCGGGACATCCTCGTCACGAACGTCGCGCGCGATGAAGCCGCAGAACACATGGTCCGGCATCAGGTCGGCATCGACGATCAGTCCGGCCATGAAGCGCATCTGCGCAATGGCGTCCTCCCGGTCCCCGCGCGCACCGACGTCGCAGTTCAGGTGAAGCTGGAGATCGTCCATGCCCACATGATGAAAATTGCCGATATGCAGCGCCCGGCACAGCGATTTCGCAGGCCCCTGCCGCTCCACGGCGAGGCCCGCCAGAAAGGCGTCGGGCGCCATGGCCTCCTGGTCGAGCCAGGGCTGGACGAAACCCTCGACGCCGACCGGGATCAGCATGTTCCCCGACAGGCGGAAGATCGGCTGATACATGGTCCTAAGCCGGTATGGTCCCAGCAGGCCGGTCTCCAGCCCGATTTCGTCGACGATGATGGAGCCCTCGGGCAGGCCGGGTACCTTGAATGCCGCCATGGTTCAGGCTCCGCGCCGGCCGAAAACCCGGCCAGCCCGTGGCGCTTTCGTCTGCGGCGGCGCCATCTCCGGCTCGACGCGCTCCGCCACCAGTGCCGGACGTGCCAGGATCTCGCGACGCACCGCCTCGCGCGCCGCCCTGAACTCGTTGAACGCCGTGGGCGCCAGTTGCGGGCGTGCCAGCGCGAAGCCCTGCACCATCGAGACACCGCATTGCTCCGCGAGCTCCACCTGGCGGCCGTCCTCGATCCCCTCGAAGACGGTCCGGATGTTCCGCTTCGAGAAGGCCTGGACCATGTCGGTCAGGAGAGCGATGCCGGGAGCGGAGCCGAGCAGGCGTCCTGTCCACTCGCCGTCGAACTTGACGATGTCGGGAGCCAGCGCCTCGATGCGCTGCATGTCGGAACTCTCGGCGCCATAATCGTCGACCGCGACCCTGTGGCCGTAGTCCTTCAGCGCCCTGACGAAGTCGAGCAGCGTCTCGTCCGAGCGGGTCTCCTGCTCGGTGATCTCGCAGACCACGCGCCCCGGCTCAATGCCGGCTTCCTTGAGGACGATCTGCGTGTCGCGCAGCGCGCTCTTGCCGGCGGCCGCCCCGGTGAAGTGCGAGGGGTCGAAATTGACGAACAGCGCGGCCTCCGGATCCAGTCCGGAGTTCGCGTCGGCGCCCGCATTGAGCAGATGCAGCGTCCGCGCCAGCGTCTCCACATGGAACCGGTCCACCTCCGGCACGCTGGAAAAGAAGATGCCGGGAGACACCGGCTGGCCATCGCGAAAGGGCCGCACCAGCCCTTCATAGGCCGTGGCGAGCAGTCTTCCATCGCGGAAGGAGAAGATCGGCTGAAAGGCGCTTTTCAGCGTGTAGGCGCCCCAGACGCCGACCGCCGTGCCGTCCGGCTGGCGAATGATATGGGCCAGGCCGATGCTGCGCGACATGCTGCGCTTCCCTAATCGTCATGAATCAATCCGCCCAACACTCGCACCGAACGCCTTTATTGGCCGTTAACGGTCTGGTTCAATCGCCGAATGCGCGTTGCGCCTTGCGATTCTCGGCGCGATCGGACATGTAGGGCGACGCTGGACACAGCGTAAATCTCACCGGAACCGGAGCTTTCATTATGGCTTTCCTCGCCGATGCCCTCTCACGCGTAAAACCCTCTGCGACCATTGCGGTCTCCCAGAAGGCGCGCGAACTGAAAACGCAGGGCCGCGACGTCATCGGACTTGGCGCGGGCGAGCCTGATTTCGACACGCCGGACAACGTCAAGAACGCGGCCGTCGAGGCGATCCGGCGCGGCGAGACGAAGTACACGCCGGTTTCCGGCATCCAGCCGCTGCGCGAGGCGATCGCCGCCAAGTTCAAGCGCGAGAACGATCTCGACTACGACTGGAAGCAGACCATCGTCGCGACCGGCGGCAAGCAGGTGCTGTTCAACGCCTTCATGGCGACGCTGAACGCCGGCGACGAAGTCGTCATTCCCCGCCCCTACTGGGTGAGCTACCCCGAAATGGTCTCCCTGTGCGGCGGCACGCCCGTCTTCGCCGAGACCAGCATCGACAATGGTTTCAAGCTCACCGCCGCTGCGCTGGAAAAGGCGATCACGCCGAAGACCAAATGGCTGATCATGAACTCGCCCTCGAACCCCTCGGGCGCCGCCTACACCCGCGACGAGCTGCAGGCGCTGGCCGACGTGCTGCTCGCCCACCCGCATGTCTGGGTCCTGACCGACGACATGTACGAGCACCTCACCTATGGCGACTTCAAATTCTACACCATCGCCCAGGTCGAGCCGAAGCTGATCGGCCGCACGCTGACGATGAACGGCGTCTCGAAAGCCTACGCGATGACCGGCTGGCGCATCGGCTACGCCGCGGGTCCGCTCGAGCTCCTCAAGGCCATGGACATGATCCAGGGCCAGCAGACCTCGGGGGCCTGCAGCATCGCCCAGTGGGCGGCGGTCGAGGCGCTGAACGGTCCGCAGGATTTCGTGGCGAAGAACAAGGCGATCTTCCAGGGCCGCCGCGACCTCGTCGTGTCGATGTTGAACCAGGCCCGCGGCATCAACTGCCCGGTTCCCGAAGGCGCGTTCTACGTCTATCCGTCCTGCGCCGGCCTGATCGGCAAGACCGCCCCCTCGGGCAAGGTCATCGGCAATGACGAGGACTTCGTCTCCGAGCTGCTGGAGGCCGAGGGCGTCGCGGTCGTGCATGGTTCGGCCTTCGGTCTCGGGCCGAATTTCCGCATCTCCTACGCCACGTCGGAAACGCTCCTCGAACAGGCCTGTGAGCGCATTCAGCGCTTCACCGCCTCGCTCAAATAGCGCCTTCCGGCGCGAAGAATCTATTGCGCCGCAAAAAACGCTTTGCGGCGCAATAGTCTTAACGCCCCGTTAACGTCTGATCCTGCTTTCTCCCTATCGGAAAATACGAGGAGCAAGTGGGGGCATGAGCATTCTCGCCACCGTCCATAAGCATGGCGGGCCGGTCTACGTTGGCGTTCAGACGCTTCTGATATCGGGCACCGCGACCGCCGCGCTGGCCATGCTGCTGCCGCCGCAGGAGAACACCCTCACCGGCTGGCTTCTCGTCATCTGCCTTGTCCTGACCTCGGCCGGCGTCGCCCTTCTCGACTATCTGCGGCGCAACGTCATTCACCGGTTGCGCCATGCGGCACGCGTCGAGGCGGAGCGGCACAAGCTGACCGAGACGGACCTCCTGACGGGCGCCCTGACGCGCGGGCGGTTCCTCGACGAACTCACCACCAGCATCGGCTCCCTGACCCGGCCCCGGCGGGTGATGCTGCTCCTGGTCGATGTCGATCATTTCAAGCAGCTGAACGACGGGTTTGGCCACCAGTTCGGCGACGAGGCGCTGGCCCATCTCGTCGCCTGCGCCCGCCACTGCTTTCCCGACTGCACCATCGGGCGCCTCGGCGGCGACGAATTCGCCATCCTGATGTATGGCAACGATCTGGCGCGCTGCCGGACCCGCGCCGGAAAACTGCTCGACATGCTGCAGCGCGGCCGTTCCCGCGAGGGGCACCAGGTGCCGCTCAGCGCATCGATCGGCATCGCAATCGCCCCGCAGCATGCAAGCAGCGCCAAGGAGCTGCCGCTCCTGGCCGATCTCGCCCTCTATGAGAGCAAGGGTGCCGGGCGCGGGCGCGTCACCGTGTTCGACCCGGAGATGCTGTCGGAGAAGCGCCAGCGCCGCTTCATGGAGCGGGAACTACGCGCCGCGATCTACCTCAACGAGCTGGAACTGCACTACCAGCCCGTCATCAACGCCGACCGCACGCGCTTCGCCGTCGAGGGGCTGGTCCGCTGGCGGCATCCCGCGCGCGGCATGATCTCGCCCGGCGAGTTCGTTCCCGTGGCCGAGCGTTCGAGCCTGATCGATCTTCTGGGCGAATGGGTGTTCCGTCGCGCCTGCCTGGACATCGGCCAGTTCGCCGACTGCCGCGTCAGCATCAACATCTCCGGCGAGCAGCTGAAACGCGATGGGGTGGTCCAGATGCTCGCCCGCGTGCTCGAGGAAACCGGCTGCCAGGCCGAGCGCTTCATTCTGGAGATCACCGAGACCGTCGCCACCGCCGCGACGCCCGAGGTGATCGGCCGCATCGAGAAGCTGCGCGCCATGGGCTTCCACGTCGCCCTCGACGATTTCGGCACCGGCCATTGCGGCTTCAACTACATCAAGACGCTGCCCATCGACTCCATCAAGATCGACCGCAGCTACATCCGCAATCTGGGCGACGACCGCATCGCCCAGGTGTTCGTCTCTGCCCTGACGCAGATCGCCCGCATCCAGGGCCTGACCATCGTCGCGGAAGGCATCGAGACGGAGATGGAATTCGAGCTCGCCCGCGCCGCCGGCTGCAACCGCTTCCAGGGCTATCTGCTCGGCCGGCCGGAGGCTTTGCGGCACAACGAGGCGCGCCACGACGAGGCGCCGCGCCGCGAACCCGGCAAACCCCAGCTCGCCCTCATCGCCTGAGCCGCCTCTTGCCGAAAAGCGAAAGCCGTGTGACGATGTTTTTCGGGGAAAGACGGCGCATCGGCATCTCGTGCCGCGCACGGATCTCTATCGGGGCCGCATGAAGCCCCGGGCCATCCGCACCGCGCCGTGACCGCGCGACGGCCGCAAGGCCGGCCGCCGCTCATGGAAACGCGTGAGAGGAGGCCGGTAAACCATGGGAAAACGTGCAGGAGACAGAGCCAGCGGGCCGAAGTGCATTGCCATTGTCGGTCCGTTCGCCAGCGGCAAGACGACGCTGCTTGAAGCCATACTGGAGCGCACCGGCGCCATAGCGAAACAGGCGCGAACCGGCTCCGGCGGCACGGTGGGCGACCATTCGCCCGAGGCGAAGGCGCACCAGATGAGCACCGAGGCGACCATCGCCACGACCCGCTTCATGGACGAAAGCCTCACCTTCGTCGATTGCCCCGGCTCCGTCGAGTTCGCGTCCGAGGCCGATCCTGTCCTGGCCGCGGTCGATCTCGCCATCGTAGTGACGGAGCCCGACGACAAGAAGACCGCCGCACTGCAACTCATCCTGCACAAGCTCGATGCGCTCGGCATCCCGCGCATGCTGTTCCTGAATAAGATCGAGAATGCGGCAACCGGCGTGCGCGAAACGCTGAAGATGCTGCAGCCGGCAAGCGCCGCACCCCTCCTCCTGCGGCAGATTCCGTTGCGGCAGAATGGCATCGTCACGGGTTCGATCGACCTGGCGCTGGAGCGCGCCTATATCTACCGCGAGCACGCGCCAAGCGAGATCGCCCCCATCCCGGGCGACGAGCAGGCGCGCGAGGTCGAAGCCCGCTTCTCCATGCTGGAGACGCTCGCCGATCACGACGACGCGCTGATGGAGCAGTTGCTCGAGGAGATCGAGCCGCCCCGCGACGCCGTGTTCGACGACCTTGCCGCCGACCTGCGGGACGGCACGGTTACGCCGGTCCTGATCGGCTCGGCGGAAAAGGGAAACGGCATCCTGCGCCTGCTGAAGGCCATTCGCCACGATGCGCCGGACGTGGCCGCGACACGGACGCGGCTTGGCCTTGCGGAAACCGGCGAAATGGTTGCGCAGGTGCTGAAGACGATCCACACGCCGCATGGCGGAAAACTGTCCGTCGCCCGCATCCTCTCCGGCTCGGTGACGGACGCGATGGAACTGCGCTGCGCCACGGCCTCCTGCAAGGTCTCGGGCATCTACGACCTGCTCGGCCGCGAGCAGGCCAAGCGCCCGAACGCCGCCGCCGGCGACACCGTGGCGCTCGGCAAGCTTGACGGGATACGCACGGGCGAAACGCTTTCCTCCGGCAAGACCGCGCCCTCCCCGCTCGTTTCCGCCGAAGCGCCGCAGCCGGTCTATGCGCTGGCGCTCAGCCCGCGCGAACGCAAGGACGAGGCAAAACTCTCCTTAGCCCTGCAGAAGCTGGTCGAGGAGGATCCCTCGCTCGCCATGGAACAGCGTCAGGAGACCGGCGAGACCGTTCTGTCGGGCCATGGAGAGATGCATCTGCGCGTCACCCGCGAGCGGCTGGAGGGCAAATACCAGATACCCGTCGATGCCGCCGCCCCCTCGATCCCCTACCGCGAAACCATCCGTAAGGGCACAACGCAGCGGGGCCGCCACAAGAAGCAGTCGGGCGGCCACGGCCAGTTCGGCGACGTGGTGCTCGACATCCGCCCCCTGCCGCGCGGCAGCGGCTTCGAATTCACCGACACGATCACCGGCGGCGTGGTGCCGAAACAGTACATCCCCTCGGTCGAGACCGGTGTCCGCGACTATCTGAAGAACGGACCGCTCGGCTTCCCCGTGGTCGATCTGGCGGTCAACCTGTCGGACGGTTCCTACCACTCGGTGGATTCCTCGGACATGGCGTTCCAGCTCGCCGGCCGGCTCGCCATGAAGGAAGGTCTCCCCGCCTGCAGCTCGGTTCTGCTGGAACCCGTCCTGAAGGTCGAGATCTACACGCCGTCCGATGCCACGGCCCGCGTCACCGCCATCGTCTCGCAGCGGCGCGGCCAGATCCTCGGCTTCGATGCCCGGCCCGGATGGAACGGCTGGGACGTCGTGCAGGCCATGATGCCGGAGGCCGAGACGGCAAACCTGATCATCGAGCTGCGCTCGGCGACGGCCGGCGTCGCCAGCTATCGCGCCGGCTTCGACCACATGGCCGAGCTCACCGGCAGGCTGGCGGACGACGCGATGAACGGGCACGGCAAGGCCGCCTGACACGGCGGCCCGGCGCGGCACAGAATCGTGAAACGGCGTGATTTGCGCCGTTTGGCGGAGGCGCTATCAGTAGGCTGGCCGACCATGCCTGGCCGAAAGGGAGAGCCGATGCCCGCAATTCACCGCCGCCCGCGCTGGGCTCTTGCCGAGAGCCAGTCAACCCCCGAGGCCGCCTTCGAGGGGCGCAGGGCGCTCCTGAAAGGGCTCGGCGTGGTCGCAGGCGCGGCCGTTCTCCCGCCATCCGGGCGGGCTCAGGACGGCGGCGACGCGGCCGCCCGCACCGCCGGTCTCTACCCAGCCTCCCGCAACGCGGCCTACACGATCGACCGGCCGCTGACGCCGGAGGAGGTCAGCAGCGCCTACAACAATTTCTACGAATTCGGCTCGCACAAGCAGATCGCGCGCGCCGCCCAGGCGCTTGCCACCCATCCCTGGGATATCGCGATCGACGGGCTTGTCGAAAAGCCGCTGACGATCGGCTTCGAGGACCTTGTGAGGAAGATGCCGCTGGAGGAGCGGCTTTACCGCCACCGCTGCGTCGAAGCCTGGTCGATGACCGTGCCGTGGACCGGCTTTCCCCTTTCGGCGCTGCTGGCATTCGCGAAGCCGACATCCGCCGCCCGCTATGTCCGCTTCGAAACCTTCAACGACCCGGGGGTTGCGGGCGGCCAGAAGCAGGTCTGGTATCCATGGCCCTATGTCGAGGGCGTGACCATGGAGGAAGCCGCCAACGATCTGGCCTTCCTCGTGACCGGCGCCTATAGCAAGCCGCTGGCGAAACAGTTCGGCGCGCCGCTGCGCCTCGCCCTCCCGTGGAAATACGGCTTCAAGTCGATCAAGTCGATCCGCCGGATCACCTTCACGGACGAGCAGCCGGTGAGCTTCTGGGAGGAGATCGCCGCCGGCGAGTACGGTTTCTGGGCCAATGTGAACCCCGAGGTCCCGCATCCCCGCTGGAGCCAGGCAGAGGAGCGCGTGCTCCACACGGGCGAAACCGTGCCGACGCAGCTCTTCAACGGCTACGGCCCCGAAGTGGCCGCTCTCTATGCGGGAAGGGAGGACGAGGCGCTCTACAGGTGACCGTCGCCGGGCAGCGGAACGCCGGCGAAAAAAAAGCCGGATCACGAAGACCCGGCTTAAGTCATTGGAAGTGCCATAAAGGCGAAACCTCCAGAGGGGAACACTCGCGGGGGCAAATGGGAGGAGAACGCCCCCGGGAGTGCCTTTGATATGGGCAATGGCAGCCTAAATAACAACCACGTGTTTTTGCAACTCACCCATGCAAAAATGCATGCCGATGCATATGTCTGCGGGACCGGCCTTCCTCAGAACGCCCAGCTGCGCGATTTCGAGATCAGAAAGTCCCGGAATGCATGGAGTTTGGCCTGATTCTTCATCACGGTCGGATAGCAGAAATAGGTGTCGAACGAGGGCACGGCGGTCTCCGGCATGAGCTGCACAAGATCGTTGCTCTTGCCCACCATGTAGTCAGGAAGCATCGCGATGCCCGCTCCGCGCTGCACGGCGAGCTTGATCGACAGGATGTTGTTGATCTGCAGCGTGGCGATTCGCTTCGACCCTTCCGGTCGCCCCGCCGTCTCCAGCCAGTTCATGTCGCTCAGATGCGCCGGCACCGCCTCGCCGAAGGTGACGATCCGGTGATTGTCGAGATCGCTGATCGATGTCGGCTTGCCGTAGCGATTGACATAGGAGGGAGAGGCGAACAGGTGGAAATGCACGGTGAACAGCTTGCGCTGGATCAGGTCCGGCTGCTGCGGCTGGCGCATGCGGATGGCGCAGTCGGCCTGCCGCATCGTCAGGTCCAGCTCCTCATTGTCGAGGATCAGCTGCAACTGGATGTCGGGAAACAGCTCGACGAACTCCGGCAGGCGCTCCGTCAGCCATCCCGTGCCGAGCCCCACAGTCGTCGAGACCTTCAGGAGGCCCGAGGGCCGGTCCTTCGCCTCCGTCAGCCGCACGCGCACGCTTTCGAGCTGCATCAGCACCTCGTGCGCCGTCCGGTAGAGCATTTCGCCCTGCTCGGTCAGCACCAGCCCGCGCGCATGCCGGTGGAACAGCGGCACGCCCACTTCCAGCTCCAGCGCGCTGACCTGCCGCGAAATGGCCGACTGCGACAGATGCAGCGTCTCGGCGGCATGCGTGAACGAGCCGGCCTCTGCGGCGGCGTGAAAAACCCTGAGCTTGTCCCAGTCCAACGCCTCGTTCTCCTCTGTCAGGCGTGTGTCCCGTATAGGAGGCGTTTGTCGCCTCTATGATGGTTCGTTCCCTTTTTTACTCCGCCGCTTCCCGTTGCGTTTCGAGGGCGGCCAGATATTTCTCCGCTTCGAGCGCCGCCATGCAGCCCAATCCGGCGGCCGTCACCGCCTGGCGGTAGATGTCGTCCGCGACGTCGCCTGCGGCGAACACGCCGGCCACATCCGTCTGCGTCGTGCCGGGTTCCGTCCACAGATACCCGTTCGGCTTCTGCTTCAACTTGCCCTTGAACAGTTCCACCGCCGGCGCATGGCCGATCGCCACGAAGACGCCATCGACGGCGAGATCGCTGGTTTCGTCGGTCTTGACGTTCTTCAGGCGCACCCCGGTGACGGAGGGCGGCATCGGCGGCTTGGCGGGCGTTCCGGTGATCTCGTCGATCACCGTGTCCCAGAGCACCTTGACGTTCTCCTTCGCCAGCAGGCGCTCCTGCAGGATGCGCTCGGAGCGCAGCGTGTCGCGGCGGTGGACCAGCGTCACCGACTTCGCCAGGTTGGAGAGATACAGCGCTTCCTCGACGGCGGTGTTGCCGCCGCCGATGACGGCTACATCCTTGCCCCGGTAGAAGAACCCGTCGCAGGTGGCGCAGGCCGAGACGCCAAAACCCATGAAAGTCTGTTCCGACGGCAGCCCCAGCCATTTGGCCTTGGCGCCGGTGGCGACGATCAGCGCGTCGCAGGTGTATTCCGTGCCGGAATCGCCCTTCAGGCGGAACGGACGCGATGAGATGTCGGCCTCGACGATCAGGTCGTTGGCGATCTCCGCACCCACATGCTCCGCCTGCGCGCGCATCTGCTCCATCAGCCAGGGACCCTGGATCGGCTCGGCGAAGCCCGGATAGTTCTCCACGTCCGTCGTGATCATCAACTGGCCGCCCTGCTCCAGCCCGGCGACGAGCAACGGCTTCAGCATGGCGCGCGCGGCATAGATCGCCGCCGTGTAGCCGGCCGGCCCCGATCCGACGATGAGAACGGGCGCGTGACGACGTGTCATGAGACTGGGTCCTTTCTTCCTGGCCTGTCGGCCGGTGGCGCGCATCCGCGCAGCCGCCGGCAATTCCGCATTCATCCCCGCGCGCCGGCGGAAACGTCCGGCACACAGCGCCGGTTTCCGGGAGGGCCGCGCCTGCGCGCCGCCATCCGGACGAACCGGAGGGCATGATCTAAGTATTCACCACCCGTTTGCGCAAGGCGAGGAATGGGTTTCCAACAGCTACCGATTGCCGCTGTCGGCGATTTGCCCGGCACGCGGCATGCTAATCACGGTGGATAGACCCTCTGCCGCCCGCCGGCCTTGCTTGGCTTGTGCTCCCGCTTGGCCTAGTTTCTGGTTGCGCCGGCGACAGATTCTCGCGCGCCAGCAACAAGAACAGGCCAGCAACAGAATAGGGACGACAATGCCGCTCAAGGCCGATCTTGACGCAATCGACTGGAAGATTCTTCGCGAGCTTCAGGCCGATGGCAAGATGACCAATGTCGAGTTG
Source organism: Nitratireductor pacificus pht-3B (assembly GCF_000300335.1). Classification (GTDB taxonomy): domain Bacteria; phylum Pseudomonadota; class Alphaproteobacteria; order Rhizobiales; family Rhizobiaceae; genus Nitratireductor; species Nitratireductor pacificus. The sequence continues at coordinate 81,804 of NZ_AMRM01000017.1, forward strand.
TCGCGCCGCGTGGGCATATCCGCCCCGCCCTGCCTGCGCCGCGTCAAGCGGCTCGAGGACAACGGCATCATCAAGGGCTACCGCGCCCTCCTGAACTCTCCGGCGCTGGGCTACGACGTGGTCGCCTTCTGCCTGATCGGCCTGCACTATCAGTCCGACGCCGAACTGAAGACCTTCGCCGAGCGCACCCGCGGCTGGCCGATCGTCCGGCGCGCCTGGATGGTGTCGGGCGATTCCGACTTCCTCCTCCACTGCGTCGCCACCGACCTCACCACCTTCCAGACCTTCGTCATCGAGAACCTGACCTCGTCCCCCAATGTCGACACGGTGCGCACGGCGCTGACCATCCGGCAAGTGAAGGACGAGGGTCTGGTCGCTGTCGACTGAGCGATTTTTTCCCACGGCCAGGCGAGGTCATCCTGACGCCACCCTGCCCTCAAGCCTGCCCGCCGTCCTTGCGGGCCGCTTCGAGACCTGTATCCGCGAGCGCCTGCAGGTAGGAGATCACGCAACCGGCGAACCCTTCCGGCGTGCCGTGATCGTAGCGCTCCGCCACCAGATCGCGCAGGGCGTCGATCTTCTCGGGATGCTCGAACAGATCCTTCAATGTGGCGGCCCACGCATCGAAATCGCCGGCCGGCAGGACCGGCATCAGCTTTTGTGCCGCTTCCTTCAGCGCAGGCACGTCCGCGTGCACGACCGGCAGACCGTTCGCCATGCATTCGGAAACGCCCAGCCCCCAGCCTTCGGCGCTGGACGGAAACAGGCCCAGATGCGCGTTCCGGTAAGCCCAGCGCAACTGCCTGTCGCTGATCCCCGAAAGGATATGCACGCGACCGGCGAGTTCCGGTGCCTTCTCAAGCTCTGCCTCGACAAGCGGGGTGGCGTTGCCTCGCCGGCCGATCAGAACCAGATCCGGGAGTTTCTCGACCGGGATATTGCGCGCAAGCCAAGCCCAGGCGGCGACCAGAAGATGCTGGTTTTTTCGGATATCGAAGGTTGAACAGAACACGGCAAAGCGGCGCCCCGACAAGCCTGGGATCGGATCGTTGTCGCCTTCCGTCGACACCAGGGCCGAGCCGAGCGGACAGACCTTCACCCGGTAAGGATATGCCGCTCCGACCACGTCCCGGTTCCAGGAGAGCAAATCATCCCGCGTCGCCTCGGACACCGCGATGATCGGTTCCGGCTCGTCAAGAATCCGGCGAAAGAACGAATCCATGCGCCGCGTAAAACGTGACGACGTCAACTGCGGCATCAGCACCGGAATCAAATCATGCACGATATTGACCCCTGCCAGCCCCGATGCGCTCAGGGCGGTCGAGATCGACCCATGATTGTTGACTTCGTGCGAAACGAGAAGGACGCCACCATCATCGAACGTGGTACTCGCCACACCGATGCCGAGCGCCGCGAGGAGCCTGCGGGCACCAAGCACGAAGAAACGGCCGAGAAGGTATGACCACTGGATCAGGCGGATCACCGTCTTCGCGAAGACGTATGCCGGACCTGATCGCCCCCTGAAGCCGGTAACCGCATGGGCGAGACGTCGCGAGGTCTCATTGTCCTGATAGTTGAACTGGACCGGCAGGAAGGCGAACGCCGAACGAAGGCGTGCCCAATAGCCGCCCGTCTCGGTTGCCCATTTTCCCTTTATGATGAAGTCAAGGAATGCGCGATCCATCCGCGACAGGCGCCGATACTTCCCGATAACCCCGTCAAACGCGACAAAGCCGACCGTTCCGATCTCCATCCCGTGCTTGCAGATAACGGTCTCGACACGCTGGATACCGGTCGGGGGCTGCGCGCCCCAGCGCACGATGCCGGTGACATCCAGCCAGACTGTCGGTGATTTCGTTCTGGAAACCTGAGTGCCCGTCATAGATGCCAAACCACTATCTTCTCATGACAAGATCGAAATAGCCCTTGTTCCCGATGAGCTCGTCAACGAACGCGTCATCAAAGTCCTCCTCCATCGACTGGTAATTCAATCGAGACAGCGAGAAACCTTTTTCACGCATTTCCTTGATGAAGGTGTGGGGATCCTGTCCCTGATCGACATATCTGATCGGAGAAAACTCCATCAGGATGACCATGGAGCCCGCTTCATCCAGAACACCCTGCATGCCTTTCCAGACGTTGAACTCATACCCCTCGACATCGATCTTGATGACAGTTGGTCTAAGTTCCCGCCCCGTTTCGGAAGCGATCTCGTGCAGTGCTTCTGTCAGCGTCACAACGCTCACATCCGTCGCATCCGGATGCGGTTCACCAAAGCCAGGGGTAAGCGACGCCGACCCGCGAAAGTTCCCGACTTGCCCGAGATGAGCCGTCCCGGCCGTTTCACCGACCGCCTTGGCCACGACCCGCGACGTGTCGGCGTGGCCGTTCACGGCAAGGCTGTTCGACAACAGCTCGGCAAGCTTTGCCTGCGGTTCGAAGGCGACAACGAAACCGCGGGCTTTCACAAGACGGCTTGCGAGCAGGGAGAAGAAGCCGCAATTGGCTCCGATATCGAGGAAAACATCGCCCACGCGCAATTCCCGTATCAGAAACTCCGTGACCCAGGGTTCCCAGTGGCCACCCTTGATAATGTGCGGTGACAGCGAGATGTCTTCGGAATCGACATAGATCTTCGATCCGAAGAACGTCTCCGTCAGGACCGTGTTGTTGCCCATATACACACTCATGCGCCGCCTTGAGCGTTTCCGTCTGAGTCTTAGATAGTTGTGCAGAGCATTCAGGCTCATCAGGCTGCGCCAGTTTCTCACCCCGTTCCCCTTCCCTGTATCCGACCTTTTCCATGCTTCGGCGCAAGACGGCACTGGCCGTACGCGCGTGGTGCAGAGAAGGTTCAATCCTTCAGTGAATGCACGATTCGTTCGACCTGATGCCGATAATCGGACTTCATACCCAGATATCGCTGCCGTGCCTTTTGGCCCGAAAGCCGAAGCTGGCGCAAGTCCCGGGACAACTGGTCTTCCACAGCCACCTCCAGCGCATCCCAGTCAACGAAATAATTCGTCCCCAGATGCCGCGGCTCGCTCCGCGCGTGGGGCACCAGAACGCCTGTTTCGGCCGTCACATGCTCGCTCATCGGCGGCGCGTCGGTGGTGACGGTCACGGCGCCGCACGACATGGCCTCCAGGATGTAGTGGCCAAACCCCTCCGAGCGCGACGGACAAAGATGGATGCCGCAGGTGTTCTGCAGGTGCCTCAAGGTGGCGTCGTCCGTGTAGCCGGCCAGCAGGCGGACATTCGCCGGCACGGATTTCGGTGCGTTGTCGGCCTTCTGCACCAGCACGAGTTCCGGCCATTCCGGGTGCTTTTCCCACAGCGCGAGGATGTCCTCCGTGCCCTTCAGCGTGCTGCCGCCCGCCAGGTGGAAGAACCGTCGCCAATCCTTCTCCACCTCCGGCAGATACCGGTCGGGCGAGGTGAAGCCGCAATAGACCGTCTCGACCCCGAGACCGGAAAAGATCGCCTCCGCGTGGCGCGTTTTGGCAAGCACCAGGTCCACGCGCTTCAACCGCCCAAGATGCCGCCGCGGGAAACGTTCCTGGTTCGGCATCAGGATGGTGCGTCGCGCGCCGCCCAGCCAGGCCGGAAAGACGCGCTCCATGTGGATCGCCAGGTCCGCCTTGCGGCCGCCGAAGAAGCGGTCGATCAGGCTGCGCCTCGGCGTCGCCGTCGAAACGGTCAGGCCGCCTGCCTCCAGCGCCGCCTTCAGGATGGCGGTGTCCTGGGTCAGGCCATAGGCATTGTCGCGGGCGATGATGATCGCGTGGCTCATGGCGCCGCCCACAAGGTGTCGTAGACGGCCCGGACACCCTCTGCCTCGCTGGCGAGCGCGAACCGCGCCCGCACGTGATCGAGGCCCGCCTGCCCGTGCGCGCCGGCCAGTTGCGGGTCCGCCAGATAGGCCCTGATCGAAGCCTCCAGCGCCGCGCCGTCGCCTGCCGGGACCACCGCGCCGGTCTCCCCCGGCAGGATCATCTCCTCATAGGCCCCCGCAGTGCTCGCCACCACCGCTGTGGCCGAGGCCATCGCCTCGAGCGGGGTCAGGCCGAACCCTTCGTTGCGCGAGGGCGCGACATAGAGGCTGACGCGGCGATACCACGGCGTCGCGTCGGGAACCTCGCCCATGAAGACGATCCGGTTGGAGAGGCCGGCCTCGTCGACCCGCCGGCGCAGCGCGTCGGCGAACGCCCGGTTCTCCGCTGTCACCCGTCCCAGAACCACCGCCGTCCAGTCGGGAAACTGCGGCAGGAGGGCGATCATCGCCTCCACGAAAAGGTCCGTTCCCTTCTGGTGCCGGATGCGGCCGAAGCAGCCGATCCCGTAGCGGCCGGGCAGCCCCGTGGCGCTCCATGCGTCCTCGGCATCGGCGGGCGGATGAAACCGCGCCGTGTCGACGCCATGCATGACGACCCTGTGCGGCACGTCGAGAAATGAGCCGGAGCGCCGGCTGGTGGCGATCACCGCATCCATGCGGCGGATCAGCCATTTCGTGTAGCGCGAGTGGCGGCGCTGCGCGGCGGAGGTGAAGACGAGCTTCACCGGCGCGCGCAGCACATGCCTGAGGACGATGCCGCCCAGCATCTCCATGTTGCGCCGCGCATGCCAGATGCGGAAGGGACGCCGCGCGGGGCGGGCAAGCAGCCCGGGCGTCTGCCACCATGCGAGTTGCGGAACGTCCTTCGGCAATCCCGGCCCCAATGCGGCGATGCGCAGCGTCTTCGCCTGCTCTGGCACCAGTTGCACGATGGTGCTGGTGACGCCGGACAGCCGTTTCTTGAAATTGGGAGCGACAATTTCCACGTCGCTGACGCGGCGCGGCCCCTTGGCTTCTCCTGGACGCGCGGCGTCGGACATGACGGGCCGGCCGTCAGCCGTAGCGGATTTCGACGACCTCGTAGCCCCGCGCGCCGCCCGGCGCGTTGACCTCGATGGAATCGCCGACCGCCTTGCCGATCAGGGCCCGCGCGATGGGCGAGGAGATGGAAATGCGGCCCGCCTTCACATCGGCTTCCTGGTCGCCGACGATCTGGTAGGTCTTCTCTTCCTCGGTGTCCTCGTCGACCAGCATCACCGTCGCGCCGAACTTGATCGTATCGCCGGAAAGCTTGCTGACATCGATCACTTCCGCGCGCGCGATCAGGTCCTCGAGTTCGCCGATCCGGCCTTCGTTGAGGCTCTGCGCTTCCTTGGCGGCGTGGTACTCGGCATTCTCGGAAAGGTCGCCATGGGCACGCGCTTCGGCAATGGCCTCGATGATGCGCGGCCGCTCTTCCTGCTGGCGCCAGCGCAATTCTTCCTTCAACGCCACGGATCCGGCTGACGTCATCGGGACCTTGTTCATTTCAGTTCACCTTCCAGACCTGGAGACAGGGCATGCAACCGTCAGCGCGGGAAGCGCTTCCGGCATCGTCTGACCGCCACCGCGCATAAAAAGAAACGGTCCGAAAGCTTCTGCCTACGGAACCGTTTCGTATGACTCCGGCAAATATAACAAGCCTGCGGCGATTTTCATCTAAATTCTTCATCGTCAGGCAGCCGCCGTTGCCGTCCGTCCGGCTCCCTCGCGCTGCGCAACCCCGAGGGCCTTGTCCTGCCCATGCTTGCGCCTATCTTCGACAGGGACCGAGCAACGGGAGCAATGCCCTGCTGGATGCGCAGGCGATGCTCCTTCCCCTCATTCTCCGCATTCGTGCGGACGCCGCGTGATCCACCCGGCGGCAGAACGCTAAAGGTGCAATCGATGAGAAAGACGATCCTCGCCACGGCGGCTCTCCTCGCCGGCACCGCCTGCGCGGCGGCGGCCCAGACCTTCAAGACCGAGGCCTTCACCGTCGAGGCCGAAACGCTGGCGCGCGGACTGGAGCATCCCTGGGGCCTGGCCTTTCTGCCGGACGGCAGCGCGCTTGTTACCGAACGGGCGGGCCGGCTGAGGCTGTTTGCCGGCGGCGTGCTGTCCGATCCCATCGCCGGCGTGCCGGAGGTGGCGGCGGCAGGTCAGGGCGGGCTGCTCGATGTGGCGCTGGCTGACGACTTCGCCACCAGCGGCACGATCTTCCTTTCCTATTCGGAACCCGGCGAGGCGGGAGCCGGAACGGCGATCGCCCGCGCGCGGCTGGTGCGCGATGCGGGCGGCAACCGGCTCGAGGACACCGCCACCATCTTCACGATGAACCGCAAGACGAACAGCGGCCAGCACTTCGGTTCGCGCATCGTCGTGCATCCCGACGGAACGCTCTTCTTCACCATCGGCGACCGCGGCGCGGGCGACAGGGCGCAGGATCCGTCCGATCACGCGGGCTCCGTCCTGCGCATCAATCCCGACGGCAGCGTGCCGCAAGACAATCCGTTCGCCGGGCGGAGCGATGCGGCACCGGAACTATGGTCGATCGGCCATCGCAACCCGCAGGGCGCGGTGTTCGATCCGGTCACCCGCTCGCTCTGGACCGTCGAGCATGGCGCGCGCGGCGGCGACGAGGTCAACCAGCCGCAGGCGGGCCGCAATTATGGCTGGCCCGTCATTTCCTATGGCCGCCACTACAGCGGCCTGAAGATCGGCGTCGGCAGCGAAGCGGACGGCTACGAGCAGCCGGCGCACTACTGGGATCCCTCGATCGCCCCGTCAGGCGTCGCCGTCTATGAGGGCGACATGTTCCCCGAATGGCAGGGCGACTTCCTCGTCGCCGCCCTGAAATATCACCTGCTGGCGCGCCTTGATCGAAACGCGGACGGCGGCATCGTCGGCGAGGAACGCCTGTTCGAAGGCGCGTTCGGACGCCTGCGCGATGTCGCCGTCGCGCCAGACGGGTCGATCTGGCTTCTGACGGACGAGCGCAACGGCTCGATCATCCGAATTGCACGAGCCACGGATTGACGCAGATGCAGGTGAAGATGCAGCACCGCTTGCCCGGCTGGCGGGGCCAGCGGTCGCGCGGACCGGCATGAAGAAGGTTCATCCTGGGGGCACGCGGCGGTTCCCCGGCAGGCGGATATGCGGGTGCCGCGCATTCGGGATCGCACCCCGGTTTGGACGGATAGCCTTCCCGCGCCAGAGCGCTGCCTGAAAGCAGCATGAAGCAGAAGGCGGTGATCAGGATCAGATTGAGAATGCAAGCCATCACGCGATACTCCTCGTTCGGAAATCTGGAGCCGCTGCCTGTGGTCTGGAGCTTCGAACCGAAAAGCGGAATCCGGCCTTCGGTTCTTCCGATGCTCCATCAATGATGTAGACTTGGTAGCTTCCCTTTATAACATTCTTTCCCCTCGAACCGAAGCACTGAACGCAACCCCGGCGCGAGTGGGTCGGAAGGAGCGCCCTTGCCGCCGCCGCGCTCTGTCACTATGAAGCCGGTCAACATCAGATTTCCGGTCCGCCATGTCACGTTTCCAGGCCAATCTTCTCCTTTTGATCGCAGGCGCCATGTGGGGCATGGGCTTCGTCGCCCAGTCGACCGCCATGAGCGTCATCGGACCGCTCCTGTTCATCGGCCTGCGGTTTGCGATCGCCAGCATTTCCATGCTGCCCTTCGCCATCTGGGAAGCGCGCCGAAGCCCCGCCGCCCTCGGTTCCCGCGACTGGCGGAACTTCGCCGTCATCGGCCTGCTTCTGTTCGCCGGCATGACCGCCCAGCAGGTTGGCCTGCTCACGACCACGGTCACCAATTCCGGTTTCCTGACCGGGCTTTACGTGGTGATGGTGCCGTTCCTCGCCGTGATCCTGTTCCGCCAGTGGCCGCATGCGGTGGTCTGGCCTGCTGCCCTGTCGGCGCTGGCCGGCATCTGGCTCCTGTCGGGCGCGGGCAGCGTCGCCTTCCAGCCGGGCGACTGGCTGACCATCGTCTGCGCCGCGTTCTGGGCGTTGCAGGTGATCATGATCGCCCGCAGCGCCGCCAATACGGGCCGCCCGGTCACCCTCGCGGTCACCCAGTTCACCGTCACCGCCGTCCTGGCGCTGGGTATCGCGCTCGCCATCGAGCCGATCGAGTTTGCGGCGATCCGTCTCGCCCTGCCCGAGATCCTCTATGCCGGCATCTTCTCCGGCGGCATCGCCTTCACCCTGCAGGTGGTCGGCCAGCGCTACACCACCGCTCCGCAGGCCGCGATCTTCCTTTCCACCGAGGCCGTGTTCGCCGCCCTGTTCGGCGCCCTCTTCCTCGGCGAGCGCCTCCCGCCCCTGGGCCTGGCCGGTTGCGCCCTGATCTTCGCCGCCATACTGGCGGTTGAGATCATCCCCGCGCTGCGCGCCCGCCGCAGTGCCGCCTCCTGAACCGCTGCGCGGACAATCCGGTCTCTACTTTGCCCCGTTCTGCGCTAAGATGCCGGCAAGACTGCCGGAGGAAAGAACGTGCAGAAACCTGTCGAGAAGGAATGGGATCTGACCATCGGTCCCGATACCGTCCGTCTCCTGGCCCTGAAGGCCCGCGCGATCAGCGCCGCCCTGAGCGACGACTATGTGGACGGGCAGGAGCACGAGATCGAGATCGACGGGGATGCCGGGGACCGGCACCAGCATGACGGGCTTGCCGAGGAAGAGGAGGAGAACCTCACCGAGGAGGAATTTCGCGAGCTCATCGCCGATCTCAATGTCGACGAGGCCGCCGAGCTGATCGCCATCGCCTGGATCGGCCGCGGCGATTATGAGCCGGCGGAATGGGCGGATGCGGTCGGCGAGGCCCGGCAGCACAACGGCAAGCGCGTCGCCACTTATCTGCTCGGCATGCCGATGCTGGGCGACTGGCTGGATGCCGGCCTCGACGCCCTCACCGTCGCCTGAGCCGGATGCGGCACGTCCTGCCTTATTTCCCCATCAACCGCGTTTCGGCCATGCAAGGGCGATGATCGCACCCTCACAGGCACCGCGGCGGCTCCTGCCGGCTCTCCTTGCCGCCGTCATCGCCGCCCTTCCCGTTTCGGCACCGGCAATGCAGGGCGGCCAGCAAGCCGGCGCGGGCCGGTTGCAGGCACCGGCCTTCCCTCCGCCCGGCCGGGTCCGCCAGATCGAAATGTCGGTCCCCGTTCCCATCCCGACACCGCGGCCCGAGCGCTCTGAGGAGCCATCCCCGGCCGGAAAGGCAGGCGCTGCCGGCCTGCCGGCGGAGGAGCGCAGCTGCCGCGCCGCGCTGACCACGTTCGGCATCGACTTCACCGATCACGCCCCCATCGCCGAGCCCGGCGGCTGCGCGATCCCGCATCCGATCACGATCACCCGATTATCGCCGGCGATCGCGCTCGAGCCGGTGGCCCTGGTCAATTGTCGCACCGCCCGCGCCCTGGTCGACTTCTTCGTCGCGCAGGTCCCTTCGCTGGCACAGGAGCATCTCGGCCAGGCGGTGCAGTCCGTGCGCCACGCCTCCGCCTATGTATGCCGCCCGCGCCGGGGAACGGAAAACCTCTCCGAACACGCCTACGGCAACGCCCTGGACATCGGCGCCTTCATCCTGTCCGACGGCACCACGATTCCCGTGGAGCAGCAGCAGGACCGGAACGGCAAGGCGCAGGAGTTCCTCGACGCCTTCCGCGCGGCCGCCTGCGGTCCCTTCAGGACCGTCCTCGGCCCCGGCAGCGACGCCGACCATGCCGATCACTTCCACCTCGACATGAAGGAGCGGCGCAACGACTACGCCTTCTGCCAGTGACCCCGCCGCCTCATTCGCGCCACAGGTCTGAATCCCTCCGCTGACCTTTCCTTTACCCGATCCCTCTAGGCTGGCGTCTCTCTCTGGAGTGTCTGGGTCGACGGGAGCAGCTTATGGCGGGAAGGCTTGACGGGAACCGCACGGTTCCGGCGTGGCGGGGAAGCGCGCGCGCCGCGCTTCTTTCGGCCGTCCTTGTCGCCCTTTCCGCCTGCTCGGTCAGCGACGTCATGTCGCCTCGCCCCGAAATCGATGTCGGCTTCAGCACGGCCGCCGTGCCGGTCGCGCGCATCGCGCCCGCCCCCTCCGCCCCCGTTCCGACGCGCGGCATGCAGGCGCTGGTGCCCTCCAACCCGATGATGGTCGCCTATCCGCGTTTCACGCCGCCACAGGATCCCGCCGCCGCGGCGGTCATGCCGGCAGAGGAAGTCGCCTGCCGCCGGCGCCTGAAACGGCTCGGCGTCACCTATCGCGATCTCGCGCCGATCAACGATGGCGGCGCCTGCCGCGTCGATTGGCCGGTCGAGGTCAGCGGCCTGTCGGGCGGGATCGCCATGTCGCCCGCCGCGACGCTCAACTGCCAGATGGCCGAGACCTTCGCCCGCTGGACGAAGAACGAGCTCGCCCCGGCCGCCCGCACCCGCTACCTCACCGGCATCGGCAAAATCCGCCAGGGTTCGAGCTATTCCTGCCGGAAGATCGCCGGCACCAGCGTCGCCTCGGAACATTCGAAGGGCAACGCGCTCGATGTGATGAGCATCGAGCTGAAGAACGGACGCGAGGTCGATGTCCGCAAGCCCGGCTTCTTCGCCTTCCGCCAGCGCGGCCTTCTGAACTCCGTCCGCGCCGAGGGATGCGACTACTTCACCACCGTGCTCGGCCCCGGCTACAACTACGACCACCGCGACCATTTCCACTTCGACCTGAAGGGGCGCCGCAACGGCTACCGCGCCTGCAAGTAGGAAAGAGCCTCCTGCCTTCCGCGGGGTCGCGTTGCCACGCAGCGAATGCTAAAGAGCAGCCATGCTGTTCGTCGAAATCCTCATCCTGTTCGTCTTGATCGTTTTCAATGGCTTCATGGCCATGTCCGAGCTGGCCGTCGTCTCGGCCCGCCCCGCCCGGCTGAAGGCCCGCGCCGACCAGGGCCAGCGCGGCGCGGCGCGCGCCCTTGCCCTGTCGGCCGATCCCGGCCGCTTCCTGTCGACCGTGCAGATCGGCATCACGCTGGTCGGCGTGCTTTCCGGTGCCTTCTCCGGCGCCACGCTCGGCACGCGCCTTTCGGAATGGCTGATCGTGCAGGGCATCGCGCCCGGCATCGCCAACCCGGCCGGCGTCGGGCTGGTGGTCGCCCTGATCACCTATGTCTCGCTGATCGTCGGCGAGCTGGTGCCGAAGCAGATCGCGCTGAAGAACGCCGAGGGCATCGCCATCAGGGTCGCGCCGGTGATGGTGCTCCTGTCGCGCATCGCCCTGCCGCTGGTGTGGCTGCTCGATGTCTCCGGACGGGTCCTGCTTGCCCTGCTCGGCCAGAGCGCCGAATCCAGCCAGCGCGTCACCGACGAGGAGATCCGCACCCTGATCGCAGAGGCGGAAAGCTCCGGCACCATCGAAAGCGACGAACGCCGCATGATCGCCGGCGTGATGCGGCTGGCCGACCGCAAGGCGCGCGCCATCATGACCCCGCGCACCGACGTCGACTGGCTGGACATCTCCTCCGACGAGAAGGCGCTGGCGGCGGCAATGACGGAGTCCGGCCACTCCCTGCTGCCCGCCGGCGACGGCTCGGTCGATGAGATCACCGGCGTCGTCAAGCTGCGGGATCTGCTCGCCGCCAATCTTGCCGGCAAGCCGCTCGACATCCGCACTCATGTCCTGCCGGCACCCGTCGTGCACGATTTCGCGGCAGCACTCGACGTGCTGTCCGTGCTGCGCGAGGCGAAAGTGCCGATGGCGCTCGTCCACGACGAGTATGGTCATTTCGAGGGGATCATCACGCCCTCGGACATTCTCGAAGCCATTGCCGGCCTGTTCCGCGCCGACGCGGACGAGGGCGAGCGCGACATCGTCGAGCGCTCCGACGGCTCCTGGCTGCTGCCGGGCTCCATGCCCGCCGACGAGATGGCCGATCACCTCGGCTTCACCCTGCCGCCCGGACACAGCTACACGACGCTGGCAGGTTTCCTGCTCGCCGAGTTCACCCGCCTGCCGAAGACCGGCGAGAGCATCGACGCGATGGGCTGGCACTTCGAGATCATGGACCTGGACGGTCGCCGGATCGACCGGGTGCTCGCCTCCAAACCGGTGGCGCCGGCAGAGACTGCCGGGGACTGATCCTTACCCTACGGGGCCGCCCTTACTCCGGCGGCACCGGCGTCGGCTTTCCTGTGCCATCCAGCGCCACCATGACGAAATCGGCATGCGTCACCATTTCCATGGTCTGCGAAAGATAGCGCTGCGCCCACGCCTCCACCTTGAGCATGATCGATGACCGGCCGACGCCCTCGATGCGGGTGTAGACGCAGAGCGTGTCGCCGACCTTCATCGGCTTGGCGAACGCCATCTCCTTCACCGCTGCGGTGACGACGCGGCCCCGCGCGCGCTCGGCGGCGCGAATGCCGCTCGCCAGATCCATCTGCGCCATCACCCAGCCGCCGAAGATATCGCCGGCGGCATTGGCGTCGCCAGGCATGGCCTGGGTGCGCAGCGTCAAGTCTCCGGCGGGCTGCGCGGACTGTTCGTTCATGGCGGATGTTCCCTTGTTGTCGTTATCCCGGCCTAGCTGGCAGCCCACCGCGCGTCAACAATGCCCGACGCATGGCAAGCCTGCCGCTGGCGGATGCGTGATGGCGGATGTCGGCTTTCCATTGCCCAGAACCGGATTTTCCGGCTTAAATCCCCTTCCCTGCCATGCCAGCGAGGCCTTCATGCAGATCAAAGCCGCCCTTTGCCGGGAGTTCGGCCGCCCTCTCAGCATCGAAACCCTGGACCTGGCGCCGCCCGGTCGCGGCGAGGTGCTGGTCGACGTGAAGGCCTGCGCCATCTGCCATTCGGACATTTCCTATGCCGACGGCGACTGGGGCGGCACGTTGCCGGCAGTCTACGGACACGAGGCGGCGGGCGTCGTCTCCGCCGTCGGTCCCGACGTCCGGACGGCGAAACCCGGCGACCATGTGGTCGTCACGCTGATCCGCTCCTGCGGCCACTGCCACTATTGCGTCCGCCACAGCCTCGTGATGTGCGAGGAGGTGTTTCCGCTCGACCAGAAGGGGCCGCTCACCCTCTCAACCGGAGAGGCCTGCGAACAGGGGCTGCGGACGGGCGCCTTTGCCGAGAAGGTGGTCGTCCATGAAAGCCAGCTCGCGCAGATCCCCGAAGACATCGCCTTCGACGTGGCATCGCTGCTCGCCTGCGGCGTCATCACCGGCTACGGCGCGGTCGCCAACACGGCGAAGGTCGCGCCCGGCCACGCGGTGGCGGTCATCGGCTGCGGCGGCGTCGGCCTGAACAGCATCCAGGGCGCGGCACTGGCCGGGGCAAGCCCGGTCATCGCCATCGACTTGAGCCCCGACAAGCTGGCGGCGGCAGAGACATTTGGCGCCACCCATGGCTTCAGCCCGGCCGACCCGGATCATGCAAAGGAGATCAGGCACCTGACCCAGGGGCGCGGCGTCGATTTCGTCTTCGTCACCGTCGGGGTCGAGGCGGCCCTTGCCAGCGCCCCTCGCTACATCACCAGGAACGGCGCGGTGATCGTCGTCGGCATGCCGCCGAACGGCGTGCGCATTCCCTATGATCCCGGAAAGCTCGCCGCCTGGAACCAGAAGATCATCGGCTCGAAAATGGGCGAGACGCGCATCGCCCACGATATCCCCATCCTCGTCGAGCATTATCGAAAGGGCCGCCTGAAGCTCGACGAGCTGGTCACCGCCCGCTACCGGCTCGAAGAGATCAACGAGGCTATCGCCGCCGTCAAGCAAGGCCGGGCGCTGCGCAACGTGCTGGTCTTTGACTGAAGATGCTCTCATGAAGATTCGAGAGATCAGGACCTTCGTCACCGCAAACCCGCCGCCGCAGGCGGGTGGACGCTATTTCATCTTCGTCAAGCTGGTGACGGATGGCGGCGTGGTGGGCTATGGCGAAGCCTATGCAGCTTCCTTCGGACCGCACCTCACCGCAAGGCTGATCGAGGACGTGGCGGAGCGCTACCTGATCGGCCACGATCCGCACGACATCGAGACCTTCTTTCGCCGCGCCTATTCCTCCGGCTTCAGCCAGCGTCCCGACCCGACCCTGATGGGCTGCGTCTCGGCGCTGGAAATGGCCTGCTGGGACATTATCGGCAAGGAGGCCGGCCAACCGGTTCACAAGCTGCTCGGCGGCCTGGTGCATGAACGGTTGCGCAGCTATACCTATCTCTACCCGGCGACCGGCAGCGTCTACCCGGGCGAAACCGACAGCCCCCGCAACGTCTACAACGATCCCGATCTCGCGGCGGAGGCCGCCCGGGCCTGCGTCCGGCAGGGCTTCACCGCCGTCAAGTTCGATCCCGCCGGCCCCTACACCGTGTTCGGCGGACGGCAGCCGCGCCGCGCCGACATCGACCTGTCCGTCCGCATGGTCGCCGCGGTCCGCGAGGCGGTCGGCGATGCCGCCGACATCCTGTTCGGCACGCATGGCCAGTTCACCCCTTCGGGCGCGCGTCGCATGGCGCGCGCGCTGGAACCCTACGATCCCCTGTGGTTCGAGGAGCCGGTGCCGCCCGACATGCCGGAGGCCATGGCCGAGGTGGCACGAGGCACATCGATCCCCATCGCCGCCGGCGAGCGGCTAACGACGCGCTACGAATTCGCCCGCCTGATCGCACTCGGCGCAGCCGGCGTGCTGCAGCCCAATCTCGGTCGGGCCGGCGGCATCCTCGAAACAAAGAAGATCGCCGCCATGGCCGAAGCGCATCACATCCAGATCGCACCGCACTGCTATTGCGGGCCGATCGTCGCCGCGGCGAACATTCAGATCGCGGCCACGCTGCCGAACTTCCTCATCCTCGAGGCGATCCGCACCTTCGACGGGTTTCACGAAACGCTTCTGAAGACGAGGATCCAGTGGGAGGACGGTTATGTCATCCCCTCGAAGGAGCCGGGCCTCGGCGTGGAACTCGATGAAGCAGTCGCCGAGGCACACCCCTATGACGGACCGCATCTACACCTGGACATGACGCAAACGCCGCTTTGAACGCCGTCATGGGGCGGAGATTATTTCCGTGTTTTCATACGGTTATCGTTACAGGGCGATTCAGCGCATGAGGAATCTGAATCAATGCGTGAACGGTCAAACACTTCATCCATCCCGTGCATCCCGGCATCCAAACGGACACGCGACACAACGCGTCACGATGCCTGGCGCGAAGCCAACAGCTGTATGACCGTTTGCTGAAGCAGCGCCGTCCCGCCTGGCTGCCAGCCAAGGGCGGTAAGCCGCGCGGTTGTCATCGCATTGACGCTGCCCTTATCACCTGGCTCCGGCAGCGAATACCCACACCCCACTGCACGCGCGACGAGCGCCAGCAGGTCGCGCCGGTCGAGCAGAAGATCGGAGACATTGAACACCCGCCCCGCGACGGTGTCCGCCGGAGCCTCCAGCACCAGCCGGACTGCGGCGCCGACATCGCGCCCATGCACTTCGGTCCCGACGCGTGGCGCGATGGCCCGACCCGCAAGATAATCCCCGAACAGGTCCGCCCATTTGTGTCGCCGGCTGGCGCCGGCCGGCCCGTAGACGCCGGTCACGCGCAGGCTGACGCCCGTGAAATCCGCACCGGTAAGCCCAGCCAGTTCCCGCTCCGCCTCCAGCTTGACGGTCCCGTACAGCGTGTCGGGCCGGCATTCATCCTGCTCGTCCAGCAACTCCCCCGCCGGACGGGGGCCATAGACCGCGCGGCTCGACAGGAACACGGTGCGCGCGACGCCCGCCGCCCGCGCCGCGCGAAACAGCGCCACGCTGCCGTCGAGATTACGCCGGCGAAAGCCCTCGGCATCCTGCCCCTCGCCGCCGCGATATTTCCCGGGTTCGTGGTCGAAGGCCGCATGGACGAAAAAGTCACCGCCCTCGAACAAACCCGTTGAGGCAACCCGCGGCTCCAGCGTGAGCGGCGCAAAGGCAACCGGCCCGCCAAAAAACCCATCGACGGGCTGCTGCCGGCCCATCACCGTCACCCGGTGCCCCGCCTCCAGCAGCGCCCCGACGATGAAGCGTCCGACGAGACCGGTCCCGCCCGAGACGATGCTGTGCGGCGGCGTCATGGTGCGGGATCGTTCGAAGGGGGATTGTCCAGCGTGTCGGTGTCCGGGATCCCGTCTCCCACGTGATAGGCATTCCAGAGATCGATCAGCGGGGCGAGCTCCCGTGCCTTGGGATGATCCTTCTCCCAGGGCTTTTCATACTGGTAGTGGATCAGGTGAACCGACTTCCAGTCCCAAAGCGCCGGC
Source organism: Nitratireductor pacificus pht-3B (assembly GCF_000300335.1). GTDB lineage: Bacteria > Pseudomonadota > Alphaproteobacteria > Rhizobiales > Rhizobiaceae > Nitratireductor > Nitratireductor pacificus. The sequence continues at coordinate 97,939 of NZ_AMRM01000017.1, forward strand.
ATGTTGAACCAGACATACTGCAGCATGTTGAAAAACACCGGCAGGCCGTGCCAGGCCGGGAAGAAATCCTGCAGGAACGTCTGGTCGGTGCGCCGCCAGAAGGCGTCGGGTCGGTCGAGCCGTTCCAGCATCCTTTGGAAAGTCGCTTCGGAGGGCCTGGCGACGAACACGCCCGAATTCAGGCGATGGAAGTCCGCAAGGCTCTCATAGACATTCGGCGCCGCCGAGAATTCCGGATAGGAAAACAGCCGGTCGAGATTGCGCACCGCGAGCGCATCCGCATCGATGAACACCACCGTCTCATAGCCGGTGATCTGCCACAGGCGGAGTTTTGCGAAATTGTCGAGCGGCGTATGAAAGGCCGGCTTGTTGCCCTTGGTGAAAGGCGCATCGGCATGCAGCCGCGCCCGCTGGTGTCGCTCGTTGAACGCGTCCGATGTCGGCAGCAACGCCGCCGGCACGAGCCGCGCGCCGAGCGCCGACAGCGGTTCCAGCGCTTCCGCCGGCGCACCGCCGGTGTGGAGCACGACGATATCGGCCTCGGTGCCGGTATGTTTCAGCGACCGCACCAGCGCCAACGCGCCCATGGCGTAGTCGGCATTGGTGACCAGCGTCACATAGGCATTTTTCGACATGAGCGCCGCCGCTCAGCCGACGCTTTTCAGCCGCTTGCCCTCCGGGTCGCGCTCGATGGTCGGCGCGATGTCCTTGGTCCAGGCGGAGACGGCCGGGATGCGGCTGCGGTCGACGCGGTAGGCGAATTTCTTCGCCACATCGACGACTTCCGCAAGCAGCCCCTCCTCGAGGGTCGTCGGATTGAGGCCGAGCGCCAGGAACTTGTCGTTCTTCACCACCAGATCGTTTTCCGCCGCTTCCTTGCGCGGATTTGGCAGGTAGGCGACCTTCGCGCCGCTCATGCGCGCCACCAGCTCAGCGAGATCGCGCACCCGGTGCGTCTCCGTCATCTGGTTGAATATCTCCACCCGGTCGCCGCGCTTCGGCGGGCTTTTCAGCGCCAGGTCGATGCAGCGCACGGAATCCTGGATATGGATGAACGCGCGCGTCTGCCCGCCCGTGCCGTGCACGGTCAGCGGATAGCCGATCGCCGCCTGGATCAGGAAACGGTTCAGCACCGTGCCGTAGTCGCCGTCATAGTCAAAGCGGTTGATCAGCTGCGGGTGGAGGCGGGTTTCCGCGGTATGCGTGCCCCAGACGATGCCCTGGTGCAGGTCGGTGATGCGCACGCCGTCATTCTTTGCGTAGAACTGGAACAGGAGCTGATCCAGGCATTTGGTCATGTGGTAGATCGAGCCGGGGTTGCTCGGATAGAGGATCTCCTGCGTCGCCGTCTCGCCGGCGAGCGTCGCGATGCCGACCGGCAGATAGCCCTCGGGAATAGCCGCCCCGACCGACGAATAGCCGTAGACGCCCATCGTGCCGAGATGCACCAGATGCGCGTCGAGGCCGATCTCGGTCATCGCGTTGAGCAGGTTGTGGGTGGCGTTCGTGTTGTTGTTGACCGTGTAGTTCTTGTGCCGGTCGCTCTTCATCGAATAGGGCGCGGCGCGCTGTTCGGCGAAATGCACGATGGCGTCCGGCCGGTGCTCGGCAAGCCAGGCTTTCAGGACGTCATAGTCGCGCGCCAGGTCGATCAGGTGGAACCTGATGCGCCGGCCGGTTTCCTGGTGCCAGATGCGGGTGCGTTCCTGGATGGAATCCATCGGCGTCAGCGACTGGACGCCCAGTTCCGTGTCGATCCAGCGCCGGGACAGATTGTCGACGATATGCACCTCGTGCCCGCCCGCCGACAGGTGAAGGGATGTCGGCCAGCCGACGAAGCCATCGCCGCCGAGAACTGCAATCTTCATTTGTGTCTGCCTCCGATAAGAACATCTGCTTCCGGTCGCGGGGAACCGTCGAATCTGTTCGAGAAATACCCCTTAACAGAGATTTGTGACAGTTTGTTCCGAAACAGTATGGCGCGGGACGCGGCAAGGCCGGCTCCCGATGGAAGCCGGCCCACACTGCTGGAGGAAAGAAGCGCTACATCCCGGCTTCGACGGCGGTCACCTCATTGGTGGCGTCGTCGATCGTCAGCTTGACCTTGGCGCCCGCCGCGAGGCTGGTGAGGTCGACGCCGGCGCCCGCGGTGTAGACCGTGCCGTCGTCGAGGGCGATGGTCTGCGTTGCCGGATCGACCGTCTGTACCGTGCCTTCTACCTCAGCCGCATAGGCTGCCAGCGTGAGCATGCCGGTCGCGGCGATGGCTGCAAGAATGGTCTTCATCGAGTGAACTCCTTTGGCTTTCAAGACGCCGGACCAGCCCTCCGTTGAGGCTTGGGGGAACCGGGAGAACCGGACCGGCAGGCAGAAGGTAGGGCGCGGAGCCGGCCGATCTCAAATCAAACAGGATGACCGTTTCAAACACGAACGATGCCCCAGCGAAGCCGCAATTCTCCCCACGGCCGGCAACCATGGCGGCAATCGGGCAAGGCCCCGCGCCAACCGCGCGCCCGCCAAGGCGGGGCCGGTGTGGCGCGAATGGGGCGGCGTGCTGCACTCCCGCCCAGATCGCCCCGGACAGCGATCACGAAACGCGTTCACTCGCAGCGGCGGGCGACGGGGACGGTCAATTCCGGTTACCGTCCGGCCCATCGCGTGAAAGCGGGCCGGCGCGAGGGATGCGCCGGCCCTGGGATGACCGCAACGGATATGGGAGAGCGGGGAGCGGCCACCCGTCGGATGCGTCTGCGTCGTCCGGTCAACCTCCTTTCGTCCGGTTTTCGGGAAAGGGGCGATCAGAGGCGGCAGGGATGGCGGTAGCCGTCATAGCCGAGGAAGGTGTCGCTGTATTCGTCGTAGGACCGGTAGCGGGCATAGCAGCGCGCCACGTGCCGCTGCCAGGAGCCGCCGCCATAGACCGGGGCCGGCGCATAGGCGGGGCCGTAATAGCGGTGGCGGGAATCGGCGATCAGCCCGCCGACGATCAGTCCGCCGACGCCGGCGATGGCCGCGGCCTCGCCCGGCGACAGGCTGCCGGCGCGGCTCTGACTGACGGCGCCCGCAAGCGCGGTGACGGCGACGGTGGCGGCCAGCAGGCCGGTGGCGATGGTGCGTTTGATGGTCATGTCATCCTCCTTGTGATGAACCTGGCCGGCCACCCCGGCCGTCCGATGACCATGGGTCGCGGCACGCCGCCGATTGGTTCAAGCAAGGGGCGAAATTTTTTCGCAGAACGCGGGAAACGCCGCGAAATCCGCACGTTACACGGCTGCAACAAAGATTTGCCATAATGAAAAGCCGAGATAACCGTGCTACCGTGGCTTTGCGAGGCGCGATGGACGCGCGGCACGGGAGCAGAAAAACCCCATCGCGGCTTCGCACGGCAGAGGAGGGCCGGATGATGGCAAAGTCCCGAGTACCACATATCCGTACCGGCATATACAATGCCGACGACATGACGGCGATGCGCAACGCCATCGACGCGGTGTGCAGCGAGCTGGGCGTGCGGCGAACCGACCGCAAGACCCGCGAGCGGGTCGCCGGCCACGTGATGCGCTCCTGGGCCGACGGGCGGCGCATGCCGCTGAACCTCGTCCAGGCGGGCCTCGACGGCGGGACCCGGCTCGACGCCTAGGCCGCAACGCACGGAAAGAAACCCTTGCGGCGCAAGGCGCGCCGCCCCGACACCACCCCGGAACACGGACCGGGCCGGACGGCATCCCGCGCGTCTCAGCGCTTCCGCCCCACCCGCCACGCCAGCAGGCCGAGCGCCGCCGCCAGCAGCCAGGGCAGCGCCGCGATCATGAAGAATTCATCGTCCATGAAATCGGTCAGGCCGATGCCGCAACGGACGCGCCCGGCATGGCCGCACATGGCCGAATCGAGCGCGGCCCAGACGAGGACGGGCGCCGCGAAGGCGAGGACGGCGAGAAGGATGAGGACAGTTTTCATGAGAACTCCCAGCGGCGGACGGTGGACGGGCGCGATGTCGTAGTGCATTCCCGCCGGCGAGGACAACCGCCCGTCCCCGCGCCCGGCGATCGCCGCAACGCCATCCGGGCGGCGTTCCGGCCGCCGGAAGACGCGCCCTCGCAGGAACAAATTGTTTCGCCGCGCAAACTCCCGTTATCGACGGTCACGCGGGCGTCTCCCCGCCCATCAGCGCGTGATGCTCGGCGCTCCGCCGCATCCAGCAGAGCATCACGGCGGCCGAGGCCGCCCGCAACCGGTCGATCGCCGCCGCGTCCCAGTGCGGCAGGCAGTAGGACGCGTCGTGCCGGCCAGGGCCGCCGCAGCAGCGCTCCAGGCGGCGGCAGCGCCGGCCGGAGCAGCGGCGCGGCAGCTCCATCTCGTTGGCGAGGAAGCGGAACATCACCAGCAGTTCGTCGCGCGGCCATTCGGGCGGGCGGAACAGGAGGTCGACCGGCACCGCGCGCTCCGGCAGCGTCTCGCATGCCGCCTCCAGCGCCAGCACCATGTCGTTCAGATGGGTCGTCACCGTGTCGGTCATTCTCCGTCCTTTCTCCGTCGGCGCCGGCTGCGCCGACCTGGGTCCGCCGGGGCCAGCCCGGCCGCCGGCGGCGCCACGCCCGCCGCAGCGTCTGGCCATTGAAGCACCGGGAAGCGGGGCGCATGGGCCGTGCCTCTCGATGGAAATGTGCATGGCGCGACCCATGCGCCCCGCCGGCCGCTGTCCCGCCGGTCGGCCGGTCATGAAGGACCGTCACCGCGCCCGGCGCTTCCGCCCCGGGTCCTGACCCGCGGCTTCCACGCCTGCCCGGCACGCTCCCCCGCGGCTTCTCCGCATCCCGGCCGCCCGGCCCTTCATCCCCGCTTGCGGCGGGAACGCCGGTCCGGCCGGCCGGAAATTCCGGCCTGTCGCGGGCCCTCACAAGTCCCCGGATACCGTTTCCCGGGGAGGGAGGTTGCCGCCGCCCTCCCCGACCCCCGGTCCGGACCGGGTTCCCGCGAGGGCGGTCCGGGGATTATGGGGGCGGTTGTGGAAGCGGGGATAAAATCGCGGGAGATTTTTTGGGCGGGATTGGGAAAGGCAGGGTTTGCAGGGGGTTGACGGGGAGGATGGGGGCCGGCTTTCTCCGCGTTGCGAGCATCTATCAGCGACCAAACAGGGAAACTGCCCTACGTGTATCTGACTGGATGGTTTGACCCGGACGCTAGGCAGGCTGCCTCCAAACAGTGAAAGCTGTCGCTCAGCCGCCCAGCGAAGCCTATGACTGCTTCCGACCTCATTGCGGTCATCCGGCGTTCTTCGCCAAAAGACAGAAACAGACATCGATGATCGGGCTTCATCAGGTGCTCGCCGTAAAAAGTAGTGAGAGGCAGTATCTTGCCCGACCACCTCCAACATACATTCTCCACATCTATCATTTTCGAGCAAAAATGCAGTCTTCGAGCTCTCGATACACGGTCATATTTGGCTTGACGTATCTAGATAACTCTACCTTGAAAACATCGTTGTTTATACTCCCTTTAATACCGCAGATTTTCTTAATGCGTGCCGTATCCGATTTTAGATCTTGATCGAAAATATCGGTTACAAAAGCATCGTATCTAGACTCATCAAATTCAATCCCTTCACACTCGCAATAATTCTTCAGAACTGCCTTGTCATATAGATAGTTCTCGATCTCCCACCGCCTTAAAACTCTATGGTTGTTTGAATTAGTTCGAAGATAGATTTGGCGATCATTCTCATCAGTGACCTTCCCCGACGCCATGTCTCGATCCTTCAGGACCCAAATCTCCACCGTAGGAAAAACCTTGCTTAGTACGGCCATGGCTATCGTACTGCGTTGGTCAGGTTCTGTGTTTCCACCGCTTGAAGTAAAAAGTACATCAGGATAAGAATTGGCGAAGATATTGTTGAACACCTGTGCATCCATGCCCCGTTCTTGTCCGCCTGGGCCTGATTCTGCGCGGCCCTCACAGTAAATGATCGTCGAAGGACTCACCAGGTGAGCTAAGTCGTCCAGTGCGATTGCAAAGATATCGCGCCAAGTTCCTGCGCCAACCGTCACTGGCTTTAACGTATGCGCTTCGGATGCGAGATTGAACTCGGGCCGGAACTGGATGATCTGGCATTTATCTCGCATCGTGGTCTGCAGCTTCCTGAGAAAGCCGATGCTGTGTGTGGTGAGCCATATTTGACACTCCGGCCCAACGAGCCGTTCAATCTCCACCAAGAGATTGCCTTGAATGGCAGTGTTTATGTGCAACTCAGGCTCATCGATAAGAAATATGGTCTCCGAATAATCGTCTTTCCTAAGATAGAGATCCAGTAGCAGATCGACTACTTCTTTCTCTCCTGAGGATAGCACATTGAATTCGAAATCCTTTGGGTGGTCGGTCTTTTTGAAATACAATGTGCCTTGATCACCCTCGACGTTACCGATGCTCGATATCTCTAGATCAAGACATTTCTTGATTGAAGCGTTCAAGTCGCCGATTATTTTAGCTTTTGCCTCGCTAGGCTTGAGGTCGTTGTCATCTCGATAGCGATTGTATGCGCCATAGAGCCGTCTGTAGTTGTCCTCCATTTTTGCATCGAGGCTTGAAGCGTCTCCTGCGCCATAAGAATTGCGCCAGATTTCGGGTACCGATTTGGTTTCTTTGATTTTCAGTTTGCTGTTGTAGCGGTAGGGACTCCGAAAGGAGAAAATAGTATTCTCCCTGCCGGTAGGCTGCCTCAGCGCACGGACTGCATCGTATTTTCCAGTAGTGAATTCAATGTCGATGTCCGCGTGGCTCAATGGCAAACCCATCATAGAGTGATAGGTATTGTCCCGGCGGCTCCCTGCACCGACTTGCCCATACGCCCCGGCGTGAAACAGAAGCCCGTCGAGAACGCTACTCTTGCCGCAGCCGTTGGGGCCCACCAGTGCTACTATTCTGGCGGGGTCATCGCCCAAATCTATTGTGAGGTCGTGGAAACGTTTATAGCCGTTCTTAAGCTGCAATTTCTTGATGCGCATACCTGATACAACTCGGTTATCTTGTTGCGGACGTCTTCGATTCTCTAGACCGACAATACATTAGTAAACCTCTTTCCGTCGCAACGAAAAATCCATCGCGGAATACATCCGCCTCGCTCAATGTCTGTTTTGCAGGACCAGTGCCCCGAAACCTGCCGGTCCCCAAACCACCCCCATCTGAGACATAGGCGTCGCGGTGGCGGCCCAGCAGTTTTCACGATCGCGGCCTAGTGGTACGAACGTCGAGATGAACGCGCGAAGCAGACGCTGCGCTCCAAGGTTGCGGCATGGATCCTCGGGTCAAGCCCGAGGATGACGAAGCGCCGGTGCGTCGTGCCGCGTATGGAGACATCTGGAACCGGCTGCTGTCTTTCCCCGCAAGCCGGCGCGCCGCCCAGCGCGTCATCCCGGAAGCCCGAAGGGCTATCCAGGACCCATTGGACGAGCGCCATGGAGCACGGCCCGGTTCTCGGCATGGCGCACGGCAACGCCGATGGCGCGTTCTGCGGAGATCGGCCGTGCATCTCAATGGGTCCCGGCGGGGGCAGTGGCGGCGTGTGAGTTGGGTGCCGGCAAGCGCCATGCCTGTAAGCACCATCCCGCCCCCCAGCGCGTCATCCCGGAAGCCCGAAGGGCTATCCAGGACCCATTGGACGAGCGCCATGGAGCACGGCCCGGTTCTCGGCATGGCGCACGGCAACGCCGATGGCGCGTTCTGCGGAGATCGGCCGTGCATCTCAATGGGTCCCGGCGCTCCCTACGGTCGGCCGGGATGACGGATTTGGGGGAAGCGCCACCACGCAACGTCATCGTTGCGCAAAGCAGGTGCTGGTATGATGTGGGGCTAATGGTTGAGGATGTCGTAGAGATCGTCCCACTCGGGATTGATCCCGTCGATGAGTTCCAGCTTCCATTTTCGGCGCCAGCGCTTGATGCGCTTTTCGTCTTCTATGGCATCGCGAATATCAGCGTAATCCCGGTACCAGACGAGCCTGTGAACGCCGTATCGCTTGACGAAGCCGCCGGTGATGCCCTCCCGGTGCTCCCACATGCGCTGCTCGAGATCGCTGGTGACGCCGGTGTAAAGCGTCCCATTCTTGCGCGATGCGAGGATGTACACATATCCGCCCATAACCGGAAATATGCGCGCAATGGTTGCATCAGACAAGACCCTCCCGTCATTCCTGTCGGCCAAGCAGGGATCGGGCCACGCTCCATGGCGTTCTTCCAATGGGTCCCGGATAGCCCTGCCGGGCTTCCGGGATGACGCCGGGGATGGCGATTAGCGCCCCGGCCGTCCCGTCTTGCCCGGGCGGCGCTTGGCGCGGCGTTCGTCGGCGGGGTCCTCGTAGGAGCCGACGCCGATCTTGCCGCGCCGGACGGGCGCGGCGGCGGCGTCCGGCTTCTGCGGCAGGGGCTTGCGCACCGGCTTCTCGGTGCGGCCGACGGTCATCTCGTCCAGATCGTTCTTGCGGAACAGCCCCCCGCCGGAAGGAACCGCGTGGGCGCCGGAGGTGCCCATCTCGTCGAGATCGGGTTTGCGGAACAGGGACGAGGCCGAGCCGTCGCGCTCCTGCGCCCCCCCCTCTGCCCTGCCGGGCATCTCCCCCTCAAGGGGGGAGAGCGGCTTGCGCCCGGCGCCTTCGCCCTGTCCCTTGCGGCCGCGCGCCTTGTCGCGGCGGGAGCGCTGGGTGTTGTCGACGCCCGTGTCGCGGGCGAGCGGGTCGTCCATGATGGCGAGCTCGGTCTCGCGCAGGCGCTTGATCTCGTCGCGCAGGCGGGCGGCCTCCTCGAAGTCGAGATCGGCGGCGGCGTCGCGCATCGCCTTTTCCAGATGCTCGAGATGGGCGGCGAGGTTGTTGCCGACGAGGTTGTTCAGGTCCTCGCCCTTCGCCCCGGCCCCGCCGATGTCGGCGCGCACATGGTCGCGCTCGTAGACCGAGCCGAGAATGTCGCCGATGTTCTTCTTGACGCTCTCGGGCGTGATGCCGTGGGCGGCGTTGTATTCGAGCTGCTTTTCGCGGCGGCGGTTGGTCTCCTCCATGGCGCGGCTCATCGAGCCGGTGACCTGGTCGGCGTAGAGGATGACGCGGCCGTCGACATTGCGCGCGGCGCGGCCGATGGTCTGGATCAGCGAGGTTTCGGAGCGCAGAAAACCTTCCTTGTCGGCGTCGAGGATGGCGACCATGCCGCATTCGGGAATGTCGAGGCCCTCGCGCAGGAGGTTGATGCCGACCAGCACGTCGAAGGCGCCGAGGCGCAGATCGCGCAGGATCTCGATGCGCTCCAGCGTGTCGATGTCGGAATGCATGTAGCGGACGCGAACGCCCTGCTCGTGCAGATATTCGGTCAAATCCTCGGCCATGCGCTTGGTGAGCACGGTGACGAGGGTGCGGTAGCCCCTGGCGGTGGTGGCGCGGATCTCGCCCAGCACGTCGTCCACCTGGCTCTTGGCCGGGCGCACCTCGACGGGCGGATCGATCAGGCCGGTCGGGCGGATGACCTGCTCGGCGAAGACGCCGCCCGATTGCTCCATCTCCCAGTTGCCGGGGGTGGCCGAGACGGCGACGGTGGCGGGACGCATGGCGTCCCATTCCTCGAAGCGCAGCGGCCGGTTGTCCATGCAGGATGGCAGGCGGAAGCCGTATTCGGCAAGCGTCGCCTTGCGGCGGAAGTCGCCGCGATACATGCCGCCGATCTGCGGGATGGTGACGTGGCTCTCGTCGACGAAGACGAGGGCATTGTCGGGGATGTATTCGAACAGGGTCGGCGGTGGCTCGCCGGGCGCGCGGCCGGTGAGATAGCGCGAATAATTCTCGATGCCGGCGCAGGAGCCGGTGGCCTCCAGCATCTCGAGGTCGAAGCGGGTGCGCTGCTCGAGCCGCTGGGCCTCCAGCAGGCGGCCGGCGCGTTCCAGCTCGGCGAGGCGCTGCTTCAGCTCGCCGGTGATGCCCTTGACCGCCTGGTTGAGCGTCGGGCGCGGCGTGACGTAGTGCGAATTGGCGTAGATCTTGACCGATTGCAGGTCGTCGGTCTTCTGGCCGGTCAGCGGGTCGAACTCGGTGATCGTCTCGATCTCGTCGCCGAACAGCGAGATGCGCCAGGCGCGGTCCTCCAGGTGGGCGGGGAAGATCTCGATCGTGTCGCCGCGCACGCGAAACGAGCCGCGCACGAAGTTGATGTCCTGGCGCTTGTACTGCTGGGCGACGAGGTCGGCGAGAAGCTGGCGCTGGTCGAGCCGGTCGCCGATCTGCATCTGGAAGGTCATGGCCGTGTAGGTCTCGACCGAACCGATGCCGTAGATGCAGGAGACGGAGGCGACGATGATGACGTCGTCGCGCTCGAGCAGGGCGCGCGTTGCCGAGTGGCGCATGCGGTCGATCTGCTCGTTGATGGAGGATTCCTTCTCGATATAGGTGTCGGAGCGCGGGACGTAGGCCTCCGGCTGGTAGTAGTCGTAATAGGAGACGAAATACTCGACCGCGTTGTCGGGGAAAAAGGACTTGAACTCGCCATAGAGCTGCGCGGCCAGCGTCTTGTTGGGGGCAAGCACCAGCGCCGGGCGCTGCGTCTCCTCGATCACCTTGGCCATGGTGAAGGTCTTGCCCGAGCCGGTGACGCCGAGCAGCACCTGCGTGCGCTCGTTCTCCCTGGCGCCGGAGACGAGGTCGGCGATGGCAGTCGGCTGGTCGCCGGACGGCGCGAATTCGGTCGTCATCCTGAGCGCGATGCCGCCCTCGGATTTTTCCGGCCGCGCCGGGCGGTGCGGCGTCCAGGCTGATTTCAGGTTCGGGTCGCCGCCCTCGATCAGCTTTGACAGCGCCGCCACGGTGGCGGTGACGCCGGAGGATGTCAGGCCCTCGGCCTCCTCCAGCGTGACGTCGAGGCCGGAGACCGGCATCAGGCCGGCGGCGGCGCGCTCGCGGGCGGAGGCCGCCCCGCCCATGGAGGTGCCGCGCGCCGTCTTCGAGGCCGCGGCGGAACGCTCGGGGATCTTCGCCTTCCGGGGCTTTGCGGGCTTCTCCGCCTCGCGCGCGATCTCGTCGGCCCAACCGGCGATCGAGCCGGAGAGCGGCGTGCCCGAAAGCTCGGGCTGGGGGGCTTCGGCGAAGCCGCCATTCTTGTGATCGGGTGTTTTGGCCATGGAGCGAATATGGAACCGCCCGCGGCAAATGGAAAGGGGTGCGCCGGGACGAATCCGCCGGTCCCGGCCGATCCTGACAGAAGGCTGTCAGGAGCCAGGGCAATCCCGCAGGGCCGATCCGATGACGGGGTCCGCGCCGTCGAGCGAGAAGCGGGCGAATGTCTCGAAGGGCGAATCGGTCTCCGCGTTCGGCTCCGGCGTGACGTCGAAGGCGAGCGTCAGGTGGCGGCCCTGCCGCAGCAGGTCGAGCAGGGCGCGGTCGAGATCGGCAAGATAGCCGTTGGCCTCCGCCCCCTGCCCCGTCAGCACCACGGCGTCGTCGGAACCGGCGGCGGCCAGCGGGAAGCGCTGACCGTCGATTTCCGCTTCGATCCGGTGCGGCTGGTAGAAATAGTCCGCCTCGCCGCCACCGCCCGCGACCGGCAGGACCGGACCGCCCGAGGCATAGACAAGGAGGTTGAACGGCGTTCCGCACTCGATCAGCAGACGGGTGATGTTGCTGTTGCCGCCGTCCGGCGTGGCCATGGCCACGCCGTTCTCGAGACGCCATTCCGCCCGCGCCGGCAGGCTGGCGCAGGCAAGGCAGAGAAGGGCGAGAACAGCGCGCATGGCCCGGAGTTTACGCCGCTTGACTGCAAAGGAAAGCCCCCGCGAAGGCGGGTTCCGGCCGGCGCCGGCGACCGGAGCGGGCAAGCCCCGCTCCGTCTTCCAGGTCCCGACGCCGATGCGGACGTCAGGCGCCCCTGCCCAGCTGCAAGGAGGTCAGAACCGGACGCTCAGCATGCCGTTGACGCCGTGCTGGCGCGCATCGCCGGCGATCTGGCCGCGATAGGAGATGCCGAGCACCGCCTTCGACGTCAGGTCGAAATCCACCCCGGCCTCGATGAGCGCGGTGTCGCGGGCGATGGGCGTGCCGGCGACGGTGAAGCCCGTTCCGCCGGCGAAGGCGTGGACCGAAGTGGGCGTCACATCGCCGAAGGCGTGCTGCCAGCCGAGCATGGCCTTCGCCGTCGCCTGCATCGAGGCGAACTGGAAGGTGCTTTCGAGACGCAGGCCGAGCGTGGCGAAACTCGTGTCCATGGTCTGGCCTTCCACCGTCAGCGCCGCGGCACCACCCTGCTCGGTGAAGCCCCCGGTGCGGTGGCGCACATGCGCCAGGTTGGCGAAGGGTTCGATGCTGGCGGCGGGCAGGTCGAAGCGATAGCCGACCTCGCCGAAGGCCTGGAAGGTGCCGGCATCATAGTCCGCGCGCAGCGTGTCGGTGAACCCGCCAGCGGAAACGGCGCGCGCCGTCTCGATATCGTGCCAGGTGTAGCCGAGGCCGGTCCGGATCCCGAGCCGGCCCATCTCCGTGCCGGCATAGAGGCCCAGATGATAATCCCGGCTGTCGGCCGAGGAGGCGCGTCCCGCCACGTCGAGCGATGATTGCCCATAGCCGCCGAGCAGGCCGACGCGCCAGCCGGCGGCCAGCGCATCGGCGCCGAACAGCATCCCGCCGGCGGACTGGTCCATGGCGGCGGCGTTGCCGTCGCCGTCCACATCCGCCCAGGCGCCATAGGCCTCGCTCCAGAAGGAGAGACCGTGGCCGCCCTCGCCCGAAGCGCGGCCGGCCGGCCCGTAGGCGAGCGGCGCGGCGGTGCCGGCGGCTGCGAAGGCGGTGCGGATGCGGTCATTGGCGGCGTTGCGCAGGAACACGCCGCTGCGGCCGAGCGCGCCCTGGAAGGAGGCATGCACTTCGCCCGAAAGCGCGTCGAAGGCCTGGCGCGCCGCTTCGGGATCGGCAAGGCCGACGATCGCCAGCCAGAGCGGAGTGCCGACGCCCAGCGCCTCGACGGCGGAGCTGACGCCGGCCTGGTTGGGCGTATGGGCGAAATCGCCGAAGGACACGTCGTTGCGGAAGAGCTGGAGCGCGATGTCGTTGCCGTCTCCGCCGGCGTAATCGACCGTTTCGTCGAGGAACAGAAGGTTGTTCGTGACGGTGGCAAACGCGCCTGTGACCGCGCCGGCACCCTGATTGTCGAGGATGATGTAGGGACCGTTGAGAACCGGCCAGTCCGACGAGGAAAGCGGCGTGCCGGTCAGCGCCAATGTGGCGCCAGTGATGTCAACGGCGCCCTGCACGATCACCTGATCAGCCGCCGCAGGCGTTACCTCGATAGCCAGCGTTCCGTAGTTCGTGTAGTCGCCGGCTATGGTCTGGGTTCCTATCGAGTTGCCCGGACCATGGACGGCGCCGGTCTCGACGCGTGTGCTGCCCAGAGTGCCCGTACCGGCAAGCGCGGCGCCGGAGCGGACGGTCGTCAGGCCCGGGCCGGCAAACGTTCCATCCACGATGAGCTTACCCGCGGTGATATCCGTGGTGCCAGTATAGGTGTGCCAGCCGGACAGGCGCAGCGAACCGCTGCCCTCCTTGACGAGATCGCCCGATCCGCTGATCGGGCCAAGATAAGTGACGTTGGTCGACCGGTTATAGACGAGCGTGCCGTTGTTGGTGATCCCGCCGCTGGAAAGGCCGGAGCCGCCGATCCAGCCGCTGGTGCCGCCAATGCCCAGCCGTAGCGTGTTGCCCGCGTCGATGGTGATGGTGCCACCGGAGCCGCTGCTGCCTGTCAGGGTAAGCGTGCCGCCGCCGGTGACCCGGACCGGGCCATTGCCGGCGATAATGCCGGCATGGGTGTAGGCATCCGAACGGTCGAAGATCAGACTACCATCGGCGAGGATGTCGCCCTCAACGGAGCCGCTGGCGCCGCCATCGCCGATACGCAGGGTCGCGCCCGCACCGATGCCCGTACCCCCCCAATAGGTGTTGGCCCCCGTCAGAACCTGGGTGCCGCCATTGACATTGATGCCGCCGCTACCGTCGATGACGCCGGAGAAGGTCCCGGAGGCGTTGTTGATGTCGAGGTATTTTGCGCCAAGCACGACGGAGCCGGTGCCCGTCAGCGCGGTGACCCCGGGAGCGGAAGCGGCGGAAACGTCGAAGGTGCCGGTCACCTCGACCCCGCTCGACGCATTGACGCGTCCCTGCCCGGACAGCGCCAGCGTGCCCTGATCGATGATCGTCGCGCCCGTATAGGTGTTCATGCCCGTCAGCGTGACGGTGCCGGTACCGGTCTTGCGCAGATAGCCGCTACCGGTGATCCTGGTGTTGAAGCCACTGTCCGTCGCAACGTCGAACAGGACGTTCGAGACGGCATTGCTCATGCGCACCTCGACGGCGCTGAGGGTGCCCGCATCGCCGCCTGCGCCGATGGCCAACTGCCCGGCAGGACTGGTATCGCTATAGCCCAGCTCGAGCACCTGCGATCCGCCGACATTGACCGCACCGCCATCAGCGATGACCAGCCGGCCGCTGCCCAGACCGCCGACGAGGAAGCGTTCCAAGATGCCCCCGCTCGGTGCGACGCTCAGGCTCGATCCCGCTCCGGTCACCAAGAGCAATCCCGGTCCGGGGCCATCGCCCACGAAGACGCGCCTGGCGGTGACCCTCGCGCCGGACTGGACGAGAAAACTGGTTTCGGACGCCGTTCCCTGCCTGGCGATGCTGATGAGATCCGTCACGTCCAGTCGCGTGCTCGCGCCGCTGACCACAGCGCTGTTGCCCATGCCCATGTGGATCGAGGACGCCGCCCCGGCGCCGGTGTCGAGCAATGCCGGCGTTCCCGCGGTCGCGGCATTCTCCATCTGCACGATCGACAATCCATCGGGTACGCCGGCGCTCCAGTTGCCGGCATCGTTCCAGGAACCGGTACCGCCCTGCCACACGGTCTGGGCGGCTGCCGGATCCGTGGCAAGGCTCACCACCAGCGCCGAAACGCCGGCGAGAAGCATGGACCGCAAGCCCCCGCCCGCAAGACTGGAACCGCTGCGTAACGAAGCGCAATGACGAAGCTTCATGATTCCCCCGATGCCCTGGCGTCGCGTCCGCCACAGGTGACGGACTGCAGCACGATAGGAGTACCTAAATACCGAACAATTCGGCTAATTAAAAATCATTTTTCATGATTGGAATTCTTGGAAACAGAATGTTCCATAAAGATGCGGAACATGCCGGCGGACGCAGGCAAGAATTTCCATGCAGCGCGTTCGCCCGTCCGCTCCTTCCCGGCGTCGCCGACCCGCTCCGTGTCAGGCGAGCTCCTTCGGCCGCAGGAAGTTCACGAGGCGGGCCGCGCCGGAATCGAGATGCCGCCACGCGCCCCCGAAAGCGAAGCGGGCCAGCGCCCCGCTGGGAAACTTCCTGTTCATCCGGTCGAGCGCCGCCTCGTCGGACCCCGGCCCGGCGAGTGCTGCGGCCAGCTCCGCAAGGCCCGGATTGTGGCCGACAAGGAGCACGCGCGCCGCCTCGGGCGGAGCGTCGCGCAGCGCCGCGAGCAGGCGCTCGGGCGACGCCATGTAGAGGCCGGGGTCGAGCCTGGCATCGACGACCTCCAGACCGAGTTCGACGGCGACCAGACGCCAGGTCTGCTGCGCGCGGCGCGCCGAGGAGACCAGCACATGGTCCGGAACCAGGCCGCGCTCCGCCATGGCATGCCCCATCAGCGGCGCGGCGCGCCGGCCGCGCGGTGCGAGCGGCCGGTCGAAATCCCCCAGCGTGGGATCGTCCCAGCTCGATTTCGCATGGCGCAGCAGGATGATCTCTCTCATGCGTCGTCTCCTCCCGACCGGCCTTGAAAAGGCCATTGCGGATAGCACGCGGCACGTGGGCGGGCCACACGCTCTACCGCCGCATGATTTTACCCGGATATATTGACAGAAATATTATACCCGGGTAAAAGCAATGCAACTTCACGGAGACGACCATGACCACCTACACCGCCTTTCACGGCCGGCGACGCCTGGCGAGCGGACCTGCCGCCGACGTCGCGCTGGCCGTGCGCGCCCTTCTCGAAACCCTGCCCGCGGCCGACGTGCTGATCTTCGACGACGCCAGCGGCCGGCAGACCGACTTCGACTTGACCGGCAGCGAAGCCGAGGTCGCCGCCAGGCTGGCCCCGCCGCCCACCC
>NZ_AMRM01000018.1 GCF_000300335.1 Nitratireductor pacificus pht-3B
GTCCCCATTCCGAGCCGATTGACACCATCGCCGGCTTGTCGTCACGGATCGGCGAAACAGCCGGCGCCAGATCTGTCATCGAGCTTCGCCTATCGAAAGAGGTCGAGGCCCGCATTCTTCAGCAAAGCATGATGCAATCGGTGCAGATCTCGACCGGCGCCGTGGCGCAGTACGACGGCAACATGCCGGTCCGCGTCCGCGGCATCATCAAAGACAGGCGGGCGTATTGATGAGCGCGCTACCGATCGTCGAGGCTATCCTGACGGCTGATGCCGGCGTGACAGCCATCGCCGGAACCCGGATCTTCTATTCCGTCGCGCCCCAAGGCGCGCCACGCCCCTATATCGTGATCATCGGCACGGTCGAGCGCGACGAGATCCTGCTTGCCGGCCAGGCGCAATATCCCGAGGGACTGGTGAACGTCGCCTGCCATGCCGATGATTTCCCGACGGTAGAGAAGCTGGGCAATGCCGTGATTGCCGCGCTTCAGGATGCGGCCGGCATATATCGCGGCAAGGCCGCAACGTTGTCGCGTGAAGACGTGGACGGGTTCGATTTTCTGCCAGCGGATAAGGTCCACCGGCGTGTGCTGGGGTTTGCGGTCAGGTATCGGTGAGGCCGGCGAGCGCGTTACGATCGCACATTTCGTGTCAAGGTTTCGAAGTCTGGATAACGTTCATCGACGCTTCAATCTTTGTACTTCGGTTCCCCTCCATTCTGCTGTTCAAGCTGCCTCTTTTTGGATGCCCGGATTCTGTCGATCGTATCCTGGAAGGTTACCTGCGGATCGACGGTGTAGCCGTTCTGCCAATGTACCCCGTAACTCTCAATCAGGCGTTTCAATATATGAAAGGCGCGAAGCCCAACGTCCGAAAATCGCAGCTCCAACTCTTCAAAGTACTCACTGTAGTCTGGAGGACCGCTTACTTGCTCGGCGATGAAGTCTGCCGATTCGGCCGCCGATTTTGCTTGTGCCGGCAGCAATAAGCACCGGTACATCAAATCTGAAGGAATTGACGGCCAATCAATCTCCGGCGACCATACGATGGAGGGATTTGGAACGGTTCCATGGACAACACCTTCCTCATCCTCGAACGTTGGATCATAGATGAGGTCGATGCAGTCGGATATGAACTGTTCTAATGTGGTGGCGATTAGCATCGCCTGATATTTCACCAAGCGTCGCCTTTTCCACCAATCCAGTGCGATATCCTTCGCGCCTCCAATGAAAACACCGAAGGCGGTGACGAAGAGAGTGCCGGATACAGTTAGTACTGTCTTCCCAAAATCATCCCTTGCAAGCTCTTTCAGCCATTCCATCACGGAATCCGATCATACATAGGCATAAGGCGACGTAAGTTCCTCCACAATTCAAATGGGCCATTCTGGTCGTTGATTTCAGCCAGATTCAAATGCCGTAATGCAAGATTCAACGGCGCGTAGTTCGACCCCGTGAGATGACAGAACCGCACTGTGCGCCAACCTCGAATGGGCCTCTTTTGCAATTACGGAAGAATCAATTCGCCGGTTACAGAAATCCAAGCATCGGAGAACTCCGCCCAATGGATAGGATGACGGGCGCCATAGTCATTAGTATACGGCTCGACTTCTGAACGCAGAATCTGCAGTGTCGAACGCTGGGCGCCCGTCATCGGCATCGTCTCCAGTTGGCGAATCTCACTGAGTGCCCCCTGATAGTTCCTGTGGGCGCCTCCTGGCGGGTGCAGCATTAAGCTCAGTGAGTCTAAGGCTTGCTTTCGACTGTCACGTTCGTGCTTCATAGCTACTCCTTGTCAATCCACGTTTATCATGCCTCAAGTTGGTGCAGGATTCAGCCGACGCAAATCGATTAAGCAGTATGCGGAGATTGGAATCGTCCAGTCTCCAATCTTACTGGAAGAAATAATCGTTGAACTGAACTCCCCCACCGTCGAAATTCTCTAGGCACCATGGAAGAACTTGCCCACCAAGTTTTGCGCTCGGCATATGCACTGAAATCTGACCGTCAGGTTTTCCCTCGGATCGATAGTGCTCGATCAAATCGCTGCACTGCGATCGTGCGATCTTCGCTGAGACCGAAATTTGGATACGCTTTCCGGTTTTGGGTGCCAACGATGAGACATCGACGGTGTGCTCTGGCAGCTTATTCTCCTGTGCTTCGCTGCACGCGAGGAGAATGAGGCCCAGAAGGCCCACGCCTATGAACTTCTTGGGGGAACTCTGCTCCCGAAGAAAACTGATCATCGATTGTCGTGCCAGCATGCCCCACCAGTCGCTTGGCTCAAGCTGCGCCGCTTGGGGAAAACGTCGCCCCATGCTCTGACGAGTATCCGTGGATTGCTCTGCCGAAGCAACTAGCGAATCCGTACCTATGCCGTACCTATCGGCTTTTTGTACCTTTTCCGATTTCCGCTAAGTGCTTGAAAAATTTGGCTCCCCGGGCCGGATTCGAACCAGCGACCAACCGGTTAACAGCCGGTTGCTCTACCACTGAGCTACCGGGGAATGCCTGTGCTCGTCAGTGGGCGTGGCTATAGCAAACCACATTCAGCTTTGCAAAGCGGCATTTTCACTTTTTTGCGGACTTTTGCGGCCGGCGCCTCGTTTTCGCGCCTTTGGCTTCTCATATGGGGCTTGTCCGCGACGCAGCCGAGGCCTGAATGCACCGGGAACGCGGATGAGGAGGGGGCGTTGAACGATGCAGATGAGGGTCGAAGCGGAATGAGCGACAGAGCCGGGGCGGAAAACAGTGCAAGGCGACCGTCCGTATCGCTGATGGGGAAGCGGATACCGATTCCCCGTTCGCGGCTGGCGCGGATTGCCGGCGGCATCGGCCTGGTGATTCTCGGCCTGTTCGGCTTCCTGCCGGTTCTGGGCTTCTGGATGATCCCGCTGGGCCTGCTGATCCTTTCCTATGACATCGCGTCGGTGCGCCGCCGCCGCCGCCGTCTTGCCGTCTGGTGGAGCAGGAAGCGCGGGCAGCGCTAGACCGATTCATCGTTTCACAGAAACGCTGATCCGGTCTATCTCATTGTTTTTCCGCGTTTATGCGGACGTCAGGTGATTCCACCTGACTGCAAAACGCTCCGAGGCTTGGGGAGGGCGGCTTGCGGCCCTTCCGGTCAGTCGGGGAATTGGTTGCGGGTGTCCAGCAGATCCGAGGGCAGAAGCTCGACATCCTGATTGCGGCCGGGGACGACCGAGAAGTCGCGCTGGTAGATGCGGTCCCGGTTCTTGGCGATGATCGTGTAGCTGCCTTCGGCAAGCACCATGGAAGCATAGGCGCCGACCGTCTCGTAGACGATCTCGCCCGAATCCGTGAGGATCGACCAGGCGGTGTCGGCTATGGCCTCGCCGCCCTGCTCGCGCACGAGCTTGAGCGTCAGGTCCGCGGCGCGGTGCTCGACCGTCGCCTCTGTCAGCTTGCCGGCCTCGACGCGGATGTCGGAACGGATCAGCGCATTGACCGCTCCATAGTTGGACACCACGTGATAGGTGCCGGTGTTGAGGCGCACGATGCTGCCCGGCTTCACGTCGGGAATGATCAGGGCGCCATCGCCGATCGCCTCGTCGCTCACCTCGTAGATCGAGAAGCGCAGCTGGGCGGGCGGGATGCGCACGCCGCCCGACAGGACGGCGTTGAGCTGGAGGCCTCCGGCGTCGAGAACGAGATCCTCGCGGTGCGGCTCGCGTCCGACCGTGATGCGTTTCGTGGCGCCGGCGCGCCCGTATGCGGCATGAACCAGATAGCTGCCGGGGGCGAGCTGGAACACCCCGGTGCCGCCGCGCGCGGTGGCGATGAGGGGCAGCTTCTCGTCGGGTCCGGCCTGGGTGCCGAAGACTCGCCAGACCAGGCCGCTCGGAATCTCGCCGGCGTCGTTCGCCAGATGCGCGGCGAGCGTGATCTCGCCAAGCTCCCCGGTGGCGAGCGGACCGCCGAGCGAGGCGGGCGCGTAGTTGTTCAGGCCGGGAAGGCGCAGCCCGTCGAGCGCTGCCGCGGAATCGGCCTGCGCGGCAACCTGCTGCACCTGGAACGACGAGCCTGCAATGACGGTCAGGGCGAGGAGCGCCCGGTGAAGACGAAGCATAGGGACTTGAAGCCCAAGCCGGTGGCAATTTCAAGGCGATTGTGCCATCTCAGGCCTGCGTTTGCCAGCCGACGGCCAGCCGAAGCGCCTTGCCCGAGCCTTTCAACGACAGGAGACAGACCGTGAATCAATCCGTGCTCAACTTCATGCTGGCGCGCAAATCGACCCCCATCCAGGACATGGGCGCGCCCGCACCGTCTGACGCGGATATCGAGACGATCCTGACCGCGGCGTCGCGCGTGCCCGATCACGGCCGCCTCACGCCGTGGCGCTTCATCGTCTATCGCGGCGAGGCGCGGGAGCAGATCGGCGCGGCGCTGGCGGCGCTGGCCGAGCAGCGCGAAGGACCGTTGCCCGAAATGCGGCTGGAGAAGGAGCGGACGCGCTTCTCGCGGGCGCCGCTCGTCATCGGGGTCGTCTTCGTGCCGAAGAAGAACACGACGATCCCCGAATGGGAACTGTTCCTGTCGGGCGGCATGGCGGCGATGAACCTGATGATCGCGGCCAACGCGCTCGGTTTCGGAACCAATCTCATCACCAACTGGTATTCGGATGACGCCGAGGGACGGCGCATTCTCGGGCTGGCGCCCGACGAGCGGGTGATCGGCTTCGTGCATGTCGGCACAGCCACGGGGGAGGCGCCGGAGCGTCCGCGTCCGGACGTGGCATCACTGATCTCGACCTATCGCGCTCCCTGGGAGGAATGATGTTTTACGAACCGGAGAAGGGGCATGGGCTGCCGCACGACCCCTTCAAGGCGATCGTCGCGCCGCGCCCGATCGGCTGGATCTCGACGATCGGCCCCGACGGCGCGGTCAATCTCGCGCCTTATTCCTTCTTCAATGCGATCTCGTCCAATCCGCATCTGGTGCTGTTTTCGTCCGAAGGGGCGAAGGACAGCGCGACCTTCGCAGAGGAGAGCGGCGAATTCGTCGTCAATCTGGCGAGCCGGGATCTGGCGGAGAAGATGAACGCCAGCTCCGTCGATGCGCCGCGCGGCGTCAGCGAGTTCGCCTTTGCCGGCCTCACCGAGGCGCCGTCCAGGCTCGTGGCGCCGCCGCGCGTGGCGGAGTGCCATGCGGCGCTCGAGTGCAGGGTCACGGAGGTGCGTCGGCCGCAGGGTCTCGACGGCCGGCCGGCCGGCGTGATCGTCGTGACCGGCGAAGTGGTCGGCGTGCACATCGATGAAAAGGTGCTGCGCGACGGCCTGTTCGACGCCGTCGCGGCCGGCAATCTCGCCCGCCTCGGCTATCGCGACTACGCGTCGGTGACCGAAGTGTTCGAGATGACCAGGCCGCTCTGGAAGGATTGATCGGCGTTTCGGGAACGGGAAGGGGCGGCTACCAGGCGCCCGCCTCGCGCACCATGTGGACGATGTTGGCGGGATTGACGATCCAGCCGCCCCGGAACCCTTCCGGAAGCGTCTCGATGGCGTCGCAGCGCACCACGCCCTTTTTCGCCAGATGCTCGGCTGCGTCGGGGAATGCGTCGGTGAAGAGTTCCAGCCAGATCTCCGCCTGGCTCATTCCCGGCGCCTCGTCGATCCAGAGCTTGTTCGGGCCGAGTTCGAAACCCACCGCCGGTGCCTTGTCGATGATCGGCTTGAGACCGACCGTATCGCGGTAGAAGGCGATGGTGGCTTCGTATTGATGCGGCGGCACCTTCATCGCGATGTCGATGCCGCCATAGAGCGCGGCACTGGACTTTTCATGCGTCTGTTCCGTCATGACACTTTACCCTTGGTTCTTGTTCAAAGTTCCGGTTCGCGCGCGGGCTCGCCGCGCAGTTCGCTGCTGTAATAGCCCTGGCGCAGGTTGATGCCGTGCTCGAGGAAGGCCTTCAGGCAGCACAGCATCTGCGTCCAGCCCTCGCAGTTCATGTAGGATGCGCGCAGATGGCCTGAATTCTCCTGCCAGCCGCTTTCCATGATGGTGACGAGCGTTCCGCCGTCGTCGAGCGGGCGGAAGTCCATCTGGATCCGCGTCTTGTGGGGCTTTTTCCCCTGCGATCCCGAGCCGTCCCAGCGCAGGACGATCCTTTCCCGGTCGATCACCTCGTCGACCTCGACCGGCACCTCACCCCACCACAGGACGGTGGCGCCGGCTGTCAGCGGCGCGCTGGCGCCGCCAATGGTGGTGAAGTAGCCGCTCAGTTTCGCAGGGTCAGTCACCGCGTCGAAGACCATTTCGACGGGCTTTGAAATTCTCGCGGAAACCCGAAATTCCGGCGTCACGGCTCACCTCGCGCTTGATCTGAGGAACAATATGTTATAAAAATATAACATGTCAAGACAAGCAGAAGACGATCTCGTGTTCAAGGCCCTGGCGCATCCGCGGCGCCGGGCCATGCTCGACGCGATGAAGGATAGCCCCTGCACGACAGGCGTGCTGTGCGACCGCTTCACCGATCTCGACCGGTGCACGGTGATGCAGCATCTCAAGGTTCTCGAGGAGGCGGGGCTGGTGATCGCGCGGCGCGAGGGCAGGGAGCGCTGGAACCACCTCAACGCGCTGCCGATCAAGGCGATCCACGATCGCTGGATCAGCCAGTATGCGGCACATGCGGTCTCGGTGCTCGAGCGGCTCAGGGATGATCTCGACGGTCCCGCGCCCGACGGCGCCTGATCCCGGCTTCGAGAGCGCGGCCGTCATGCCGGACCCGCTCGGCGGCGGACGGGTCAGTTCCTCCTTGCCAGCTGGCGCGGCGGGTGTACATTCTGCGCGGGGATCGGGAGTTTTTGACGGGGCGGCCGCCGGACAGCGGCGGCCCCGATTGCTTGGAGGCAGAGATGCGCAGACTTCCTGTAACCCTGGCCATGGCCTTATCCCTTGTGGCGGGAGGACTTCTCCCAGGCCATGCCGGGGAAACGCTGCTGACCATCGCCGGCGCGGTGGAGAACACCAATCGCGAGGCTTTCAACCCGTTCTTCGACGGTTTCCTCAAGTACCACGACAAGGAGTTCGACAAGGCCTTCGTCTTCGATGCCGAGGCGCTGGCGGCTCTGCCGCAGCAATCCATAAGGGTCAACGCCGACACGGAGGATTGGCCGGGGGTGCTCTCCATGGAGGGCCCGCTGCTGAAGGACGTGATCGCCGCGGCCGGTGCCGAGGGCAGGGGCTTGACCGTCTACGCGCTCGATGGTTTCGGCCTGGAGATGAATGCCGAGAGGATCGCCGCCCATGACTGGGTGCTGGCGATGAAGGTCAACGGCGAGCCGCTGGGGATCGGCGGCCTCGGGCCGCTCTGGCTCGTCTACGACACCGGCGACCGGGTGGCGGTCGAAGACGAGGAGAAAACCTGGGTCTGGTCGGTCTTCTATATCGAGGCCGAGTAGAGCGCCCCGGGGTGCGCGGCGATCCCGTCGGATCGCCGGGCGTCCTTTCGGACGCACAAACCACGATCTGGATCATTGATGGAGCATCGGACCGAAAACCGGATTCCACTTTTCGGTCCCATCTTTTACCCGGCGCGCGCCAGCAGGCGCTGCGCCAGTGCGAGATGCGGGCGGTCGTACATGCGCCCCTCGATGTTCACCACGCCGGCATTGCCCGCCGCCGCAAAGGCCTGAACGATCGCCTGCGCCTTGCAGATTTCCTCCTCTGCCGGCGTGAAGGCGGTGTTGATCGCCTGCACCTGCGCGGGATGAATCGCCATCTTGGCGACGAACCCGTCGCGCGCGGCAAGGCGGCATTGCGCCTCGAAGGCCGCCATGTCCGAGAAGTCGGGGAACACCGTGTCCACGGCCGGCACGCCGGCAGCGGCCGCCGCCAGCAGGGTCATGCTGCGGGCAAGGCGAAACAGGTCGGTGTAGGAACCGTCCGCCTCGCGCGAGGCAAGCGCGCCGACATGGGCGGAGAGGTCCTCGGCGCCCCAGGTCAGTCCGGCAAGACGCCGGCTTGCATTGCGGTAGCTCGCCGCGTTGAGGACCCCGATAGCGGTTTCGGTGATGATCGGCAGGATGCGCGTCGCGCCGTCGTCGACGCCATGCGCGGCCTCGTGAACGCGCAGGCTGGCGCTCAGATGCGCCACATCGGTTCCGCCCTCCGCCTTGGGCAGCATGATGCCGTCGGGCCGGCCGGCCATGACGGCGGCGAGATCGTCCTCGGTCATGCCGCTGGCGAGGTCGTTGACGCGGACATAGAGGCGCGCAGCCGATTTCTCGCGTACTCCCGAGAGGAAGTCGGCCGCAACGCGCCTCGCTTCCTCCTTGCTGTCGAGACCGACGGAATCCTCCAGGTCGACGATCAGCACATCGGCGCCGGATCCCAGGGCTTTTTCCAGTTTCCGGGGGGAATCGCCTGGCACGAACAGCAGCGACCGCACGGTCAGGCGTCCTGCTTCTTGACGATCATTGCCTGACGCAGGCAGCGCGCCACCAGCTTGTCGTCCTGATTGTAGGCGCGATGCTCAAACTCGACGATGCCGCGATCGGGTTTCGACTTCGATTCACGGACGGACTTGACCTCCGTCTCGACGCGGATCGTGTCCCCGTGGAACACCGGGTTTGGAAACACCGTGTCTGTCATGCCGAGATTGGCGACCGTCGTTCCGAGCGTCGTGTCATGCACGGAAATGCCGATCATCAGGCCGAGCGTAAAGAGGGAATTGACCAGCGGCTTGCCCCATTCGGTCTCCGCGGCGAAGGCGAAATCGATGTGCAGCGGCTGAGGGTTGAGCGTCATGACCGAGAACAGCATGTTGTCGCTTTCGGTAACGCTCTTGCGCAACTGATGCTTGAAAACCTGTCCCGGCTTGAACTCCTGCAGATAAAGGCCGCCCATCGATGTCCTCCCGTGTTGCGCCGTTTCTTGATAGGCGCGCGCGAACGGCCGGGCAAGCGGACGTTATGGTAAACGTTTCCTATACGAATTGCCGCTAGGGTCTTTCCAAACGGGCGGGAGCGGTGTTGCGGTGAGAGTGGTTCAGCATTTTCTGAAGTGGATCGAAACGGCAAGGGTGTCGGAGCGCGCCGCGGCCGCGACGGCCCTGGCCCAGGCCTATCTCAACGCGGAACTCGCCTTCGAGGACCGCTATGCCGCCGAGGCGGCCTTGACGGCGTTGCTCGACGATCCCTCATCGAAAGTGCGCGGGGCGCTGGCCGAAGCGCTGTCCGTCAGCCGGCATGCGCCGATGCAGGTGGTGGCGGCGCTGGCGGCCGACCAGCCGGATGTGGCGGCTCCCATTCTCGGGCGCTCGCCGGTCCTGTTGGATTCCGACCTGATCGACCGCGTGGCCGAGGGGCGGGACGAGACGCAGCGCCTGATCGCCATGCGCCCAAAACTCTCCATGGGGGTTTCGGCGGCCATCGCCGAAGTCGGTTCACGAGATGCCTGCGTCGCGCTGGTGAAGAATGCCGGCGCCGAGATCGCCGGCCTGAGTTTCCGCCGCATGGTTGAACGGCATGGCGCCGATGCGGCTCTGCGCGAAGCGCTGGTGCAGGATGCGCGCCTGCCACCCGATTGCCGGCATCTTCTTCTGGTGCAGCTTGGCGAGGCGCTGCGCGCCGCGCCGCTGGTGCAGGCGCTGGTGGGTGCTGCCCGCGCGGATAAACTGACCCGCGATGCCTGTACGCGGGCGTCGCTGACACTGATCGACGCGATCGGGCAGAACGAGCATGCGGCGCTCGTCGAGCATTTGCGCCTGCGCGGCGATTTGTCGACCGGCTTCCTGATCCGCATGGTGGCGCATGGCAAGATCGACTTCTTCGGCGCGGTCCTCGTGGCTTTGACGGGGCAGGGGGAAGCCCGCATCCGCGCCCTGCTGTCCGGCGGGCGGGACATGGCCGTCGGCGCCCTTCTGCGGAAGGCCGGGCTGGCGCCGCATACAAGGGCGCCGATCATGCGCGCGCTCTGCGTCTGGCGGGAAGTGGCGCGCGGCAAGCGCGTCGCGGGCGCGCAGGAGGTCTCCTGGCTGATGCTGCACAGTCTCGGCGCGACGCCGGGGCAGGCCGGTCCCGCGCCCGAGGCGGCCGAGCTGGCGGGGCTTCTGCGCGGGATCCATCTGGACGTCCTGCGCGAGAACGCACGCCTGCAGGCGCAGGCCATTGCAGCCGCCTAGGCCAGTTCAGCGTCTCCTTGAGGCGATGCCGGTCTAGATATCCAGCTCTTCGGCAAACTCGGCATTGTCCTGGATGAAGCGGAAGCGTGCTTCGGGCTTGGTGCCCATCAGCGCGTCGATGGCCGTCTGCGTGGCTTCCTGGCCGTCGATGACGCTGACCCGCAGGAGCATGCGCTTCTTCGGGTCCATGGTGGTCTCCTTGAGCTGGCTCGCCATCATCTCCCCGAGGCCCTTGAAGCGGCCGATCTCGACCTTGCCGCGCCCGGTGAACTCGGTTTCCAGCAACTCGTCCTTGTGCGCGTCGTCGCGCGCATACATGGTCTTGCCGCCCTGGCTGAGACGGTAGAGCGGCGGCACGGCCATGTAGAGGTGACCGTTCTCGATGAGCTGCGGCATCTCCTGATAGAAGAAGGTGATCAGCAGCGAGGCGATGTGCGCGCCGTCCACGTCGGCGTCGGTCATGATGATCACGCGGTCATAGCGCAGATCGTCTTCGCGGTACTTTGTGCGCGTCCCGCAGCCGAGCGCCTGGATCAGGTCGGTGATCTGCTGGTTCGCGGCCAGCTTGCCGGAGCCGGCGCTGGCGACGTTGAGGATTTTTCCGCGCAGCGGAAGCACGGCCTGGCTGGCGCGGTTGCGCGCCTGCTTGGCGGAGCCGCCGGCCGAATCACCCTCGACGATGAAGATCTCCGCGCCCGCCGCAGCACCCATGGTGCAGTCGGCCAGCTTGCCGGGCAGGCGCAGCTTGCGCACGGCGCTCTTGCGGCTGACCTCACGCTCCTGACGGCGGCGCAGGCGCTCATCGGCGCGGGCGACGACCCAGTCGAGCAGCTTCGAGGCTTCCTGCGGGTTGTCGGCCAGCCAGTGATCGAACGGATCGCGCACGGCGTTCTCGACGATGCGCATGGCGGCGGCCGTCGCCAGCTTGTCCTTGGTCTGACCGACGAATTCCGGCTCGCGGACGAAGACGGACAGCATGCCGGCGGCCGAGATCATCACGTCCTCGGCCGTGATGATGGCGGCGCGCTTGTTGCCCGTCAGTTCCGCATAGCCGCGCAGGCCGCGCAGCAGCGCGTTGCGGAAACCGCTTTCATGCGTGCCGCCCTCGGCCGTCGGGATGGTGTTGCAGTAGGAGTTCAGCAGCGCGTCGCCGCCATACCAGGTGATGGCCCATTCGACCGCGCCATGGCCGCCGCGCTTCTCGCTGCGGCCGGAGAAGACTTCCTTGGTGACCTGGAATTCGCCGTCGAGCGAGGCGGCGAGAAAGTCCTTCAGACCGCCGGGAAAATGGAAGCTCGCCTTCTCGGGCGTCTCGTCCTTGCCGGTGATCAGGGACGGCGCGCACGACCAGCGGATTTCCACGCCGCCGAACAGATAGGCCTTCGAGCGCGCCATGCGGTAGAGCCTGGCGGGCTCGAACTTCGCATCCTTGCCGAAGATCTGGTCGTCGGGCTTGAAGCGCACGCGGGTGCCGCGCCGGTTGTGGACCTCGCCGAGCTTTTCGAGCTTGCCCTGCGGCACGCCGCGCGAAAAGGTCTGGCGGAAAAGCTGGCGGTTGCGGGCGACCTCCACTTCGAGCACTTCCGAAAGCGCGTTGACGACCGAGACGCCGACGCCGTGCAGGCCACCGGAGGTCTCGTAGACCTTGGAATCGAATTTACCGCCCGCGTGGAGCGTCGTCATGATGACTTCCAGGGCCGACTTGTCCTTGAACTTCGGATGCGGGTCGACCGGAATGCCGCGGCCATTGTCGGTGACGGAGAGGAAGCCGTCCTCGTCCAGCTCGACCTCGATGAAGGTGGCGTGGCCGGCGACGGCCTCGTCCATCGAGTTGTCGATCACTTCGGCGAACAGGTGATGCAGCGCCTTGTCGTCCGTGCCGCCGATATACATGCCCGGGCGACGGCGAACCGGTTCCAGACCCTCCAGAACCTCGATGTCGGCGGCGCTGTAGCCGTCGCCACCGTCGCGGGCCGGCGCCGCGCGCGGCGGCGTCCGCTGCGCGGTCGTGGGCCCGGTCGCAGGCTCGGGCGCCTTGGCGCGCTCGGCGGTGTTGCTCAGGCCGGCGAAAAGGTCGTTGTTGTCGTCCATTGGGCGTGTGGTTTCCTGTCCGCGAATCACTTCTCATTTTGCCATGGTTTCCAAGGCAAAGCGAAGATCGTTCCGGTTCCGTTCATTCGGCATCCCGATCCGTCCGCCGGCGGCTTCGCGCCGCTGCGGCAAGCAACGCCGGGACTGGCGAGGATGTCATAGGGGAAGATGCGGCCGCCTTCAATGCGTCAGGCCGACAACCAGTCGAACACCGGCTTCAGCCGGGTGAAGCGTTTCAGGCAATCCTCGGCAAACCCGTCCCGGCAGGCACGTCCGGGCGCATTGTCGTCGAGCCAGCAGGTCAGAGATTTGCGGCGCAGCAGATCGGCATTCCCGTGGTCGGCGGCATAGGGCTGTGGGACGCGCTTCAGCTCCGGCTCGCCGAAGCGGACGCCGTCCCGCTCCAACCGGGCGATCAGCCCGGAGAGGGTTTCGCCGTCAGCGCCGGCGACACGCGCCCTGAAGGCGTCGAGCGCCGTTGCCGTAAGTTCGAAAACGCCGGTGCCGACCACCAGCCGCTGCGGCTCGAGACCAAAGAACCAGCCCGGTTCAAGAGGGCCGTCCGTCTGCGCCGTGAAGGCGATGTGGAGATGGGCGTTATAGGGTGTCTTGTCGCGGGAAAAGCGCACATCCCGGTGGATGCGAAAGATCCTGGCGCGGTGCCGCATGCCGGTCAGCTTATCGAGCCGTGGCGTGATGACGCTGCAGAACTCTTCTGCGGGCGCCTTCACGGCCCTCTCGTAGACATCCTTGTTCTGCGCAAACCAGTCGCGGTCATTGTTCGCCTTCAGTGCGGAAAGGAAGTCGAGCGCTTCGGGAGGGAACCGCGAGAAGCCATCCATGGTCATCGCTTCGCTTCGGTTTTGGGCGGCAGCGTGCCGACGAAATCGAGCGCCAGGGCAACCCAGGATCTCAGCGCATCGTCGCCGCAGTCTTCCGCATCGACGAAAATGAAGCCGCTCATCGTCCGTCCGCCCATTTCCATGAGCTTTGCGCCGGGACGGGCGAGGGCCTCGTCCTGATGGTCTTTGCCGACGCGGAACAGAAAGCGGCGCTCCCCCGTTTTCGCGCGGTCCGCGCCGCAGATCATGTTGCCGTCGACCATGAAGCAGACGGCGCCCATCATGCGCTTCTCCACCAGGCCGACCAGTCCCTCCAGGGCGGCCCGCAGGCGCGCGGTCAGTTCTTCGTCATAGGCCATGTCCGATCTCCCGGAACCTTGCCGGGGAAGGGCGGCATGGGCCGACCAAAACGAACATCCCGGCCGGTCATCTTCTCATGACCGGCCGGGACCCGTACAGAGCGCACCCCATCGCGGGATTCGGTCTCCTGCCATTTCTCCTGACGCGGAAGCCGCGTCAGCTCGCCAGAGCCTCGATGGGCGGGCAGGCGCAGACCAGATTGCGGTCGCCGGCCACATTGTCGATGCGCGAGACGGGCGGCCAGTATTTCGACGCCGAACCCAGAGAACCGGCAGGGAAGGCCGCTTCCGCACGCGTATAGGGATGCGACCAGTCGTCGGCAATCAGCTCGGCCGCCGTGTGCGGCGCGTTGGCGAGCGGATTGTCCTCTTGCGGCCATTCTCCCTTTTCGACGCGGGCGGCTTCGCCGGCGATGGAGATCATCGCCTCGCAGAAGCGGTCGAGCTCCTCCTTCGGCTCGGATTCCGTCGGCTCGACCATCAGCGTTCCCGCCACCGGCCAGCTCATGGTCGGCGCATGGAAGCCATAGTCGATCAGCCGCTTGGCGATGTCCTCGACCGTGACGCCGGCGCTGTCCTTCAGGACGCGGGTGTCGAGAATGCATTCATGCGCCACGCGGTCGTTGCGGCCCTTGTAGAGCACCGGATAATGCGCCTTCAGACGATGGGCGATGTAGTTGGCGTTGAGGATCGCCATCTCCGTCGCCTGCTTCAACCCGGCGCCGCCCATCATGCGGATATACATCCAGGTGATGGGCAGGATCGACGCGCTGCCGAAGGGAGCGGCCGCCACAGCGTGGCTCGAACCCAGCGCCACGTGACCCGGCGCGAAAGGCTTCAGATGCGCCTTGACGCCGATGGGCCCGACGCCCGGACCGCCGCCGCCATGCGGAATGCAGAAGGTCTTGTGCAGGTTCAGGTGGCAGACATCCGCGCCGAGATCGCCCGGGCGGGCGAGGCCGACCATGGCGTTGAGGTTGGCGCCGTCGAAATAGACCTGGCCGCCGTGCTCGTGGATCAGCGCGCACATGTCGCGCACGCCTTCCTCGAACACGCCATGCGTCGACGGATAGGTGAGCATCAGCGCGGCGAGTTCCGCCGCGTGCTGCTCGGCCTTGGCCTTCAGGTCTTCCTGATCGATATCGCCGTTCTCCGTGCAGCGCACGACGACCACACGCATGCCGGCCATGGAGGCCGAGGCGGGGTTGGTGCCATGCGCGGATGACGGGATCAGGCAGATGTCGCGTCCGCTTTCGCCACGGCTCTCGTGGTAGCGGCGGATGGCCATCAGGCCCGCATACTCGCCCTGGCTGCCGGCATTGGGCTGGAGCGACACGGCGTCGAAGCCGGTGATTTCCGAAAGCCAGCGGTCGAGGTCGTCGGTCATCTTGCGGTAACCGGTGCTGTGGGCCTGCGGCGCGAAGGGGTGCAGATTGCCCACCTCGTTCCAGCTCACCGGCATCATCTCGGCGGCGGCGTTGAGCTTCATCGTGCAGGAGCCGAGCGGGATCATTGCGCGGTCGAGCGCCAGATCCTTGTCGGACAACCGGCGCAGGAAGCGCATCATCTCCGTTTCCGAACGGTGCTCATGGAAATCGGGCTGGGTGAGGAACCCCTTGCCGCGCGCTTCGGCGGGCGCCAGCGACGGCGCTTCCGCCGGTGCCTTGGCGCCGAACAGGGCGCACAGGGCCTCGAGGTCGGCCTCGGTCGAGGTCTCGTCGAAGGTCACGCCGAGCCGGTCGGCGTCGATGACGCGCAGCAAGCGGCCCGACGCCTCGGCCTCGGCGGCGAGCGCCTCGGCCTTGCCCGGAACGGTCACGGTCACCGTATCGAACAGGCGGTCGCCGGCAAGCGTCGCCCCGGCGGCCTTCAGCCCGGCATGGAAGCGGGCGGCGAGGCCGTTGACCCTGCGGGCGATGGCGGCCAGCCCCTCGGGACCGTGCCAGATGGCGAAGGCGGCCGCCATGTTGGCGAGCAGGGCTTGCGCCGTGCAGATGTTCGACGTGGCCTTGTCGCGGCGGATGTGTTGCTCGCGGGTCTGCAGGGCAAGCCGGTAGCCGGGACGGCCGTGGGCGTCGGTCGACTGGCCGACGAGGCGGCCGGGCATCAGGCGGGTGAGGCGGTCGGAAACCGCGCAATAGGCCGCGTGCGGGCCGCCGAAGCCCATCGGCACGCCGAAGCGCTGCATGGAGCCGACGGCGATCTCGGCGCCGAGGGCGGCGGGCGTCTTGCTGAGCAGCAGGCCGAGCGGATCGGCCACGAAGATGACGATCGCATCCTTCGCCTTGGCCTTTTCGATGAGCGCGGCGTGGTCGCCATAGACGCCATAGGTGTCGGCCCAGGGGACGATCAGCGCGAACGTGTCGTCATCGATCGTATCGCCATCGACGGCGATGCCGAGCGGGTCGGCGCGCGTCACCACCACGTCGAGCGTCTGGGGATGCAGGTCGCCGGCGATCGCCAGCTTGCCGCGCTTGGAGCGATGGTGCCGCCAGGCGATGCCGACGGCTTCGGCAACCGCGGAGCCTTCATCCAGCAGGGAGGCAGAGGCGACCGGAAGGCCGGTCAGTTCCGTCACCAGCGTCTGGAAGTGGAACAGCATCTCCAGGCGACCCTGGCTGATCTCCGACTGGTAGGGTGTGTAGGCGGTGTACCAGGCGGGGTTCTCGAAGAGGTTGCGCTGGATGACCGGCGGCACCTGGACGCCGTGATAGCCGGCGCCGATGAAGCTCTTCAGCACCTTGTTCTGGCGCATGGCCGCGCCGAGCTCGACGAGCGCCTCGGTCTCGCTCGCCGCCGGCGGCAGATCAAGCGGACGGTCGAGGCGGATGGATTTCGGCACCGCCTGGGTGATGAGCGTTTCCAGCGACGGCACGCCGAGGGCGGCCAGCATGGTCTTCGTCTCGTCGCCGCGCGGGCCGATATGGCGGGCGGCGAAAGGGGCAATCGTGTTGGGCATGATCGTTCCTCAGGCCACGCTCGCCTGATAGGCGGCTTCGTCCATCAGGCCTTCGAGCTGGCTCTCGTCGGCGAGCTTCATCTTCCACAGCCAGCCGTCTCCGGTGGCAGCGGTGTTGACGAGGGACGGGTCGCTGGTCAGCGCCTCGTTGACCTCGGTGACCTCTCCATCGACCGGCGCATAGACGTCCGAGGCTGCCTTGACGGACTCGACCACCACGGCGGTGTCGCCCCTGGAGAACGCCTTGCCGGCCTCCGGCAGTTCGACGAAGACGAGGTCGCCCAGCTGTTCCTGCGCATAGTCGGTGATCCCGACCGTCGCGACGCCGGCGTCGACCTTGATCCACTCGTGATCTTCGGTGAAATAGGTTTTGCTCATTTTATTATCCTTTGTGGTAGCGCTGCGGCGTGAAGGGAAGGGAATGGACGTCGAGTGCGATGCGGTTGCCGCGCACTTCGGTAAACAGGCGGGTGCCCGGCTCGGACAGGCTCCTGGCGACATAGCCCATGGCGACCGGATGGCCGGCAGAAGGGCCGAAGCCGCCGGACGTGACGCGGCCAACGGTTTCGCCGGCCTCGTTGACGATCGGTGCTCCGGCGCGCACCGGCTGGCGGCCTTCCGGCTTCAGCCCGACACGCTTCTCCCGGGCGCCCTCGGCAATGATCGCCTGCAGGGCACGGGCGCCGACGAACTTGCCTTCCTCGCGCAGCGCCTTCGGCACGGCCCACAGGATGGCGGCGCTCGCCGGGTCGGTCGCTTCATCGAGGTCCTGCCCGTGCAGGCACAGGCCCGCCTCCAGCCGCAGGCTGTCGCGCGCGGCGAGGCCGACCCACTGCACGCGGTCGTCGTCGAGAAGTTTCCTTGCGAAACGCTCCGCTTCGGCGACCGGCAGCGCCACCTCAAAACCGTCTTCGCCCGTATAGCCCGAGCGCGCGGCGAACCAGCCGTCCGCCGGTTCCGTGGCGGTCATGAAGGTGAGATCGCTCAGGTCCAGGCCGGCGGCGATCAGCACCGCTTCGGCGTCCGGTCCCTGCAGCGCGAGAAGGACACGCTCCAGCGGCTCGAAGGTAAGGTCCATGCCCTTCGCCAGGTCGCGGAAATGGGCTTCGTCGCGGGCGGCATTGCCGGCATTGGCGACGACCATGAAGCGCTGCGGTCCGAGGCGGGTGACGATCAGGTCGTCGATGATGCCGGCCTTCTCCGTCAGGAGAACCGTGTATTTCGAGCGGCCCTCGCCGAGGGCCGCCGCATCGAGCGGGCAGGCGCGCGACAGGAAGGCGGCCGCGTCCGGGCCCTCGACCTCGAAGAGCTGCATGTGCGAGATGTCGAACAGGCCGGCACTTTCACGCGTGTGAAGATGTTCCTTCATCACGCCGGCCGGATAGGTGAGGGGCATGCGCCAGCCGGCAAAGCCGCCGAAGCGGGCGCCCGCTTCCTCGTGCAGCGTTTCCAGCGGCAGATGCTTGAGTGTTTCAGCGTCGCTCATCATTCCTCCAAAGGTGCACGCATGCCGATTTACGCGGCATGTTCGTGCCCCTCTGTCGGAAGCCTGAGAGACTCGCATGACCGGAACCCTGTCGGTCATGCTTACACCTTCGGCGCGGGGGCCAGCCCCGACTTTCCAGAGTGTCTTTACCGATCGACGGTTCTTTTGCCTGAGAGATTTCGGGCGATTTCCCCTTCGGCGTCCGCACCGGATTGCTCCAGCTTGGCTCTCTCCCGCAGACCGGCAGGGCTTTCACCCTAGACGGCGGGGAAACTAGCGCAGGCAGAGTGATTTGTCACCTGCCGTAATGCGGGCAGGCCAACTGGCCCAGTTGTTTCTGTGCAGAACCCGGCAACGGGGACAAGGGGCCGGTTTCAGTGGCCGTTTGCGGCACGCTGCAGGTCGTTCTCGATCTGCGAGACGAGGCGGGCCGTCTCTTCCTGCAGCCGCCGGATGCGCTTCAGGTTCGCCGACACGGCGCTGACGAGTTCCGAGCGGCTCTCGTCGGCGGGCGAGGCGCCGACACCGTGCAGCAGCCATGACAGGGAGACGTTCAGGACGCCGGCCAGCATCGCCAGACGATTGGCGCGCGGCTGTGCGCGGTCGCTTTCCCAGGCCTGGATGGTCGCCGCCTTGACGCCGAGGCGCCGGGCGAGTTCGGCAACGCTGAGGCCGATCGCGTCACGGGCGCGCGAAAGGCGCCCGCCCATCGTGTCGCGGTCGGGCGTATCGGAATAGATATCGGTGGCGTCAAGCACCGTACTGCACCTCCATTCTGGCTTGAAATCACCCGCGCCATGCGCCGGGTTGGCTGGCAGGAGCATGCAGGAAGCCGCGGGCAAGCGCAACTTTGCGTTCGTTCCGCGGTGGCTTCCTTGGAGAATTGACATGAGAAACAGCGTCTTGGCGGTGTCTTCTCAGCCTTTGATTCAGTGCCCGCGAGCCTCTTCTATCTCGTCTGCAGCCGGGCCGCGTGCCAGGCAAGGTGATCGTCCATGAAGGTCGAGATGAAGAAATAGGAATGGTCGTAGCCGTCGCGCATGTTGAGCGTCAGCGGGATCCCCGCCTTCCGGCAGGCCGCCTCGAACAGCCAGGGGCGCAGTCCCTCGTCCAGGAAGCCGTCGGCGCTTCCCTGGTCGATGAGAAACGCGTCGAAGCGATGCCCGTCTTCCACGAGGGCGCAGGCGTCGTGCGCCCGCCAGGCCGACCGGTCGCCGCCAAGGTATTTTTCCAGTGCTCCCTTCGACCAGCCGGCGGTTGACGGCTCGACGATGGGTGCGAAGGCGGAGCAGCTCCTGAACCGGTCCGGATTGCGCAGCGCCAGCGTCAGCGCCCCGTGGCCACCCATCGAATGGCCGAAAACGCCCTGGCGATCCATGTCGGCCGGAAAATTCTCGGCGATCAGTCGCGGCAGTTCCTCGATGACATAGGAATACATCCGGTAGTTTCGCGAGAAGGGCGCTTCGGTCGCATCGACATAGAAGCCGGCGCCCTTGCCGAACTGCCAGTTGTCCGGCTCGTCGGGCACATCGCCGCCGCGCGGACTCGTGTCCGGGCAGACGACGATCAGGCCCAGCTCCGCCGCCATGCGGCGATACTCGCCCTTGTCCATCACATTGGCATGCGTGCAGGTCAGGCCGGACAGATACCACAGCACCGGGCAGGGGGCTTTTGCGGCCTGCGGCGGCACGAAGACGGCGAAGGTCATGTCGCACCGGCAGGCGGAGGAGGCGTGGCTGTAGACGCCCTGGGTCCCGCCATGGGACCTGGCGGTGGAAACGGTTTTCATGTCAGTCCTTTTCCTGCTTTTCCCGCAAGGCGCGGCGCACGGTCTGGTCCAGTGCCTGCAGGAAGGCCGAGCGGTCGCGGGGCGTGAAGCCGGGATTGTAACCCTTGATCTCGCCCGCCTCGCGCAGGTCCTGCTTCAGGTTGCGCATGGCGACCGCCATGCCGATGGTTTCGGGGGTGAAGGGGCGGCCGGTGGGGCCGAGCGTGTGAATGCCCTTCTCCACCAGCCGTGCCGCCAGGGGCACGTCGGCGGTGACGGCGATGTCGCCTGCCACCGCATTGTCGACGATCCAGTCATCGGCCGCGTCGAACTTCCCGGTCACGACGATGTTGCGGATCATAGGATCACGGGAGGGGCGCAGGCCGCCATTGGCGACGAAGGTGACCGGCAGCCCGTGCCGCTCGGCCACTTTCACCACCTCCGCCTTGACGGGGCAGGCATCGGCATCGACGAAGATCGCTGACAAGGTCCCTGCTGCCTCAGTAGACCACGACGGAGCGGATCGATTCGCCCGCATGCATCAGGTCGAAGCCCTTGTTGATCTCGTCGAGCTTCAGCGTGTGCGTGATCATCGGGTCGATGTCGATCTTGCCGTCCATGTACCAGTCGACGATCTTCGGCACGTCTGTGCGGCCGCGCGCGCCGCCGAAGGCGGTGCCTTTCCAGGTCCGGCCGGTGACGAGCTGGAAGGGGCGGGTGGAGATTTCCTGGCCCGCGCCGGCGACGCCGATGATGATCGATTCGCCCCAGCCGCGATGTGCGGATTCGAGCGCCTGACGCATGACGGTGGTGTTGCCGGTGCAGTCGAACGTGTAGTCGGCGCCGCCGATCTGGTCCGCGCCGCGCTTGGTCAGGTCGACCAGATAGGGTACGAGGTCGCCGCCCACTTCCTTCGGGTTGACGAAATGGGTCATGCCGAAGCGCTCGCCCCATTCCTTCTTCGAGTTGTTCAGGTCGACACCGATGATCATGTCGGCGCCGGCCAGCCTCAGGCCCTGGATGACGTTGAGGCCGATGCCGCCGAGGCCGAAGACGATGGCCGTCGAACCTTCCTCGACCTTTGCCGTATTGATCACAGCGCCGATGCCGGTCGTCACGCCGCAGCCGATATAGCAGATCTTGTCGAACGGGGCGTCGGGGTTGACCTTGGCGAGGGCGATCTCCGGCAGCACCGTGAAATTGGAGAAGGTCGAGCAGCCCATATAGTGGTGCAGCTTCTCGCCGTTCAGCGAGAAACGGCTGGTGCCGTCCGGCATCATGCCCTGGCCCTGGGTGGAGCGGATGGCCGTGCACAGATTGGTCTTGCGCGACAGGCAGGACGGGCACTCGCGGCATTCGGGCGTATAGAGCGGAATGACGTGGTCGCCCTTCTTCAGGCTGGTCACGCCCGGGCCGACATCGACCACGACGCCGGCGCCCTCATGGCCGAGAATGGCCGGGAACAGGCCTTCCGGGTCGGCGCCCGAGAGCGTGAACTCGTCCGTGTGGCAGATGCCGGTCGCCTTGACCTCGACCAGCACTTCGCCGGCGCGCGGACCTTCCAGGTCCACCTCCATGATCTCCAGCGGTTTTCCAGCCTGGACGGCGACTGCGGCACGGGTTTTCATGATCGCGATTCTCCTGCTTCTTGCGATTTGCGTGTCAATGGGGGTTTGGGCAAGCACGCTTGCCCCGAAATCCGGGAGCATCAAGCCGGGCGTTTCTTGTAAGGCGGCTGTATATCAGCAACCATGCCGGCCCGGCGCCTTCACATTTGGTCACATGTGACGAACAATAGGACGCTGTCCGTTCGTCCGCGTTTTGAGGAATCCATGGCCGATCTCCCACCCTTGAGAGCATTGCAGGTGTTCGAAGCCGTCGGCCGTCTGGGAAGCGTGACGAGGGCAGCACGGGAACTCCATGTGTCGCCGGGGGCGATCAGCCAGCAGATCAAGAGCCTTGAGAATACACTTGAAACGCGTCTCGTCGAACGAAAGGGAAGCGGTATCGTCCTGACGAAGGTCGGGGCCGCCTTTCACAACGCCGTCGAGAAGACGTTCGCCGATCTCGTGAAGGCGCGGGTCGAGATCATCGACAAGCACAGGACGGGAGCGCTCATCATCAGCGCGCTGCCGCTGTTCGCCAGCCGCTGGCTGTCTTCGAGGATGTTTGCCTGGCAGACCTCCCATCCGCAGATCAACCTCCATCTGGAAGGTTCGGTCACCGAGCCGGCGACGGCCGAGCGCCCCTTCGACTTCCGCATCACCTATGCCGACAAGGCGCATCTGTTCGACAGTTTCGTCCCGCTGTTCACCGATGGCCTGTGCCCGGTGTGCAGCCCCGCCCTGATCGCCAGCGGACCGCCGCTGAACACGCCGGCGGACCTGTTGTCGTACCGGCTCCTGACCATCGACTGGAGTGCGTTCCTGTCGCCGCCGCCCAGCTGGGAGGACTGGTTCCATCTGGTGAAGGTGGATGGCACGCATATTCCTCACTTCTTCGTCATGTCGCTGTCGAGCTTGGCGATCGAGGCGGCGATCGAGGGGCGCGGCATCGTGCTGGCGCAACGGGCCATGGTCGAGGACGAACTGAAAAGCGGCCGCCTCGTCGCGCCGTTTCCCGACGTGCTGAAGCTGCCGTCGCCCTATATTCTCGGCTGGAAGAAATCAGTTTTCAGCAAGGCTGGCGCCGGTGAGTTTCATCGCTGGCTCGTCGGGCTCGCCCGCAAGGAGGATGTCGCTGCACCGGCGCCGAACGCTGCTATTTGAGGACTTCGATCTTTCCGCCGGATATCTTGGCGAAATAGACGTTCGGCCGGCTCTGCGCGCTTTCGGCGCCTTCCGGGCCGGACTTGTCGAACGAGACCGCGCCGTTCAGGACATCGACCCTGGTGTTCCAGAGCGCCTCGCGGATCGCGTCGGGCTCGGTCGAACCGGCCCGCTCGATGGCCGAGGCGATGACCTGCACGCCGTCATAGCCGCGGAAGCTCTCGGTCAGGCCGGCGAAGTCGAAGCCTTTCGCCTTCCATGCTTCGATGAAACCACGCGTCTTTTCCGGGAAGGCCGTGCTGTCGGGATCCCACGGGGCGAAGAACACCAGATGCACGGTGTTTTCTGCCGCACTCCCCGCCTGTGCGACGAGCTGGTCGGGGTTCTGCGAACCGCCCGTGGTGATGATCTGTTTGTCGATGCCCAGCGCCGCCGCCTGTTTCAGCACCAGGGTCAGTTGCTCCACGGCGGTGGTGACGATCAGCGTGTCGGCGTCCGACGATTTCAGCTTGGAGAGCTGCGCGCTGACATCCTGGGACGCCTGGTCCATCAGCTCGACGAGGCCGACCTCGATGCCATGGTCCTTCATCGTCTTGCCGAACTGGTTGACCGTGTTCAGCCCCCAGTCGTTGTTGATGGCGAGGAAGTCGATCTTCCTGATGTTGAACTGATCGAGCTTCTCCTCGAAGCCGGCGGCCTCGATGACCTGCGTCGCGGCGATGCGGAAGATGAACGGGTTCCCGCTTTCGGTGATCTTGTTGGCGCCCGACGTCTCCACCACCATCGGGACTTGGTACTGCATCAGCTTCGGCATCGCGGCCAGCGTCAGGCTGGACCCCCATGCGCCAAGGATGACCGGCACCTTGTCGCGGACAATGAGCTTTTCCGTGACGGTCGCTGCTTCCGTCGGGTTGCTCTTGTTGTCCTCGAGAATCAACGTCAGGGTCTTGCCGCCAAGAACCCCGCCTTTTGCGTTGATCTCGTCGATGGCGATCCGCGCGCCATCGGCGACATAGGTGCCGGACGCTGCGAAGGCACCGGTCAGCGGCATGTTCATGCCGATGGCGATGTCCTCGGCTTGCGCCTGGGCCAGAGCCGCGCCGATCAGCCCGCAGGCCGCGAGCACTGCCCGGGAAAGGGTGTTTCTTCGTTTCATGATGTTCTCCTCCTTGTTGTTTTTGGGGGCTGTCGTCGTGGGGATTCCTCTCTCAAAGATCGAGCACCAGCGTTGCCGTCCTGGACCTCGATACGCAGGGCAGGACCACGTCGCCCGCTTCGCGCTGCTGATCGTTGAGAATGTCGTCATTGTGTTCGGGGATGCCGGCGAGCACGCGCACGAGGCAGGTGCCGCAGATGCCGGCGCGGCAGGAATTGGTGATGGCGCAGCCCGCATCCTCCAGGACGCTGAGCATGGAGCGGTCGGCCGGCACGACGACGCGCCGGCCGGACCGGGCGAGCTCGACCTCGAATGCGCCGGGATCGAGCGGTGTCTGGCGCTCGGACGGCGCGAAGCGCTCCTTGCGCAGGGCTCCCGACGGCCATGACGCGCACCGGTTCTCGACCGCTTCGATCAGGGGCTCCGGCCCGCAGCAATAGACGGCGCGTCCCGGCTCATGGGCGGTCAGGCAGGCATCGAGATCGAGAAGCCCGCATTCATCCTCCGGGCAGAGTTCCAGCGTGCCTCCGGCGAGCGTCGCGATCTCGTCCGTGAAAGCCATCGAGCGAGCGGTGCGGCCGCCATAGAGCAGGTGCCATTCGGCTCCGCGCGCCGACAGTTCCGCCAGCATGGGCAGGATCGGCGTGATGCCGATGCCCCCGGCAATGAAAAGATAGCGCTCTGCCGGATCGAGCGGAAAATTGTTGCGCGGATGGCTGGCTACAAGCCGGTCTCCGGCCCGCAGTTCTGAATGGATGTAGCTGGAGCCGCCGCGGCTTGCCGGGGCGAGCAGCACGCCGATCCGCCAGCGGCTCGTGTCGGCGGGGTCGCCGCAAAGCGAGTATTGCCGGGTCACGCCGTTGGGCAGGATGAGATCGATATGCGCTCCGGGAGACCAGCCCGGCAGCGGCCCGCCATCGGCTTTTGCAAGCGTGAGCGCCACAACGCCGTCCGCGACGGAGACACATCTCTCGA
Source organism: Nitratireductor pacificus pht-3B (assembly GCF_000300335.1). Taxonomy (GTDB): domain Bacteria; phylum Pseudomonadota; class Alphaproteobacteria; order Rhizobiales; family Rhizobiaceae; genus Nitratireductor; species Nitratireductor pacificus. Next base: position 24,550 of record NZ_AMRM01000018.1, read on the forward strand.
TCCGCAGCGAGAGCTGTTCGTCCGCATTCTTCGCGGGAATGATGGCTGCTTGGTTCATGGCAGACGGCCTTTCGGGTTCGTTCGGGCACGCATCGGCTTCCCGCCCCGCCACAGGCGAGGCGCCAGCACCGATGATCGGGTGTTCGTGTCATTGCGTTCCGGCCGAAACGCTCGGGCGCGTCGCGGCCGGAATTCCCGCCTCAGGCCGCGCGCATCGTCGCCGCGACCACCTCGGGCGTGAAGGATTTCCAGGCGATGTCGCGCATGCCGCGCATGGCGCGGAGGATTTCCTCCCGGTCCTCGTCGGTCTCGGCATAGGTCGAAAGCACCTGGCGGCCGAGCCCGGTGTGGAACTTTTCGTCGATCTCGATCTGCTTGTAGATCTTCACCACATCGGTGTGGCCGTGGCGCTCGGCGCCGACGAATGTCGGCTCGAAACTGCCTGAAGCGGAGGTTTCCGAGACGTACCAGGCGGCGATGGCGGCCAGATGATGGCGGTCCATGCACTCCCAGAGGAAATTGCTCCACGGCACAGCGGCGACAGGAACGGAAGTCGGCACGATGCCGCCTAGGGATTCCACGGCCTTGCCGAGGGCCTCGTAGTGCTCCGCCTCCTGAAACGACTGCTTGGCGAGCAGCGTGATATGGTTGCGCTGGAAGCGCATCCCGTACCGGCGGATCTGCTCGTTGAGCAGGAACACATAGTCGATCTCGCGCCAGCAGCGCGTTTCCAGCCAGGATGCCAGAACCGCCTTGTTCGGATTCTCGGAATATTTGTCGAAGAACGACTTGGTGGCGTCGCGCGTGATTTCTTCTACGCTCTGTAGAATTTCGTCGACCTCTGCGTCGATCGCTGCGAGACCATTTCCGCCCCTGACTTGTTTCGTATCAAGCATAGAAGTTTCTCCTCTGTCTATGCCGTCAATCAGATTGGCTAACCCATTCAAAGTCAACGATATTTCCTTTTAGAAAACCTGCTTCCATTTTTAGTTTTCCTAAATATATGGCTTTGGCCGGAAGGTGCGGAACCGGTCGATCCAGCATTGCGAGGCGCGGCATCGACGTCGGGTTGCGTCGCCGGAAGGCGCAGCAGCGGCGAAGGTGATCGCTGGGGACAAACCGGGTTCGCACCGATGCAGCCTGCGGGGCGCTTGAGCCGCCGCGAGCAAACCCATAGAACAGGGAAAACACCGTCCCGGGGGAAACGCCGTTCATGTTCAAGAAGATCCTCATCGCCAATCGCGGTGAAATCGCCTGCCGCGTGATGAAGACGGCGCGGAAGATGGGTATCGCGACGGTGGCCGTCTATTCCGACGCCGATGCCGACGCCGTGCATGTGGACATGGCCGACGAGGCCGTTCGGATCGGGCCGGCGCCGGCCAGCCAGAGCTACCTGATCGCGGATGCGATCATTGCGGCGTGCAAGCAGACGGGCGCCGAGGCGGTGCATCCCGGCTATGGCTTCCTGTCCGAGAACGCCGACTTCTGCGCGCGCCTCGAGGCGGAGGGCATCACCTTCATCGGACCGAAGGTGAAGGCCATCCAGGCGATGGGCGACAAGATCACCTCGAAGAAGATCGCGGCGGAAGCCGGGGTTTCGACGGTGCCCGGCTTCATGGGCCTGATCGAGGATGCCGAACATGCCGCGAGGATCGCGGGCGAGATCGGTTATCCGGTGATGATCAAGGCGTCGGCCGGCGGCGGCGGCAAGGGCATGCGCGTTGCCTGGAACGAGGCCGAGGCGCGGGAAGGGTTCGAGCGATCCAGATCGGAAGCTGCGTCGTCCTTCGGCGACGACCGCATCTTCGTCGAAAAATTCGTCGAGGAGCCGCGGCACATCGAGATACAGGTGCTGGCCGACGGGCATGGAAACTGCATTCATCTGGGCGAGCGCGAGTGCTCGATCCAGCGGCGCAACCAGAAGGTCGTCGAGGAAGCGCCGTCTCCGTTTCTCGACGCGGAGACACGCGCCGCGATGGGCGCGCAGGCCGTGGCGCTGGCGAAAGCCGTGGATTATCAAAGCGCTGGGACGGTCGAGTTCATCGTCGACAAGAACCGCAACTTCTTCTTCCTGGAAATGAACACCCGCCTGCAGGTGGAGCATCCGGTGACCGAGCTCGTCACCGGTATCGATCTGGTGGAGCAGATGATCCGCATCGCCGCCGGAGAAAAACTGGCGCTTGTGCAGAAGGATGTCGTCCTCGAGGGGTGGGCGGTCGAAAGCCGTATCTATGCCGAGGACCCGGTGCGCAACTTCCTTCCGTCCATCGGCCGCCTGACGCGCTATCGTCCGCCGGAGGAGGGACGCACGGGCGATGTCGTCCTGCGCAACGACACGGGCGTCGCCGAAGGTTCCGAAATCTCCATGTTCTACGATCCGATGATCGCGAAGCTGTGCATCTGGGCGCCCGAACGCCTGGGGGCGATCGAGGCGATGAGCGAGGCGCTCGACCGTTTCGTGATCGACGGCATCGAGCACAACATCCCCTTCCTGGCGGCGCTGATGAGCCATCCGCGCTGGCGGGAGGGGCGGTTGTCCACCGGCTTCATCGCCGAGGAGTTTCCGGACGGTTTTGCGCCGCCGGCGCCATCGGGCGAGGAGCGCGCCGTGCTATGCGCCGTGGCGCTGGCGGTGGAACTGCTGCGGCGCGACCGGCTCGACCGCCTGACCGGCCGGCTGGCACCGCATTCGGGCGAATTGAAGCGCGACTGGGTGGTGCGCCTGGACGACGACTATCTCGCCGCCAGGGTGATCGAGGGGATGATCTCGATCCCGCTGGAGATGGACATCCTCATTGAGGATGCCGATGCCCTGACCGTTGCGTCCTCCTGGCGGCCCGGCGATCCCGTCTGGCAGGGAGAGGTGGGCGGCAGGCCGGTCGCGGTGCAGGTGAGGCCCGTGCTGAACGGCGTTCAGCTCGCGTGGAACGGCGTTTGCGCCCGGGCGCGCGTGATGCTGCCGCGCATCGCCGATCTCGACAGGCTGATGCCGGTTCGCGTTGCGCCGGACACCTCGAAGCTGCTGCTGTGCCCGATGCCCGGCCTGGTGGTCTCGATCGCGGTGACGGAGGGGCAGGAGGTCAAGGCGGGCGAGATCCTTGCCGTGGTCGAGGCCATGAAGATGGAGAACGTGCTGCGGGCCGAGCGCGACGGAACCGTCGCCAAGGTCAACGCCGTGCCGGGAGACAGCCTCGCCGTCGACGCGGTGATCATGGAATTCGACTGAAACACTCTTGAAAAAAAAGATGGACGGGATGATGCAAGACGGCAAGCGGGCGGCGGTCCTTTTCGACCTCGACGGAACCCTCACGGACCCCTTCGTCGGCATCACCCGAAGCATCCGCCATGCGATGGAGGCAATGGACCGCGAGGCGCCGGACGCCGAAGCGCTGCGCGTCTCCATTGGGCCACCCCTGCAGGTCACCTTCGCGCAATTGCTCGAAACGGACGACGAAGCGCTCGTCTGGCAGGCGGTCGGTCACTATCGCGAGCGCTACAAGCGCGTCGGCAAGTTCGAGAACACGCTTATCCCCGGCATTGTGGACGTGCTCGAGCAATGCGCCGATGCCGGGTATTTCCTTTCCGTCGCCACCTCGAAGATGGAATCCTACAGCAGGGACATCCTCGACCATTTCGACCTGATGCGCTTCTTCGACGCCGTGCATGGGTCGGCGCCCGATGGCACCAACGCCAACAAGGCGGATCTGATCGCGCATATCCTCGCCGTCGAACCGGTTGCCGCAAAGAGGGCGGTGATGGTCGGCGACCGGAAGCACGACATTCTCGGCGCCTCGGCCAACGGGGTTGCGGGCATCGGGGTGCTTTGGGGGTTTGGCGACCGGAGGGAGCTGGAGGAGGCCGGCGCCGCCGCGATCACGGACCAGCCCGGCGAGCTGCCTGCGGCCATCGCGGCACGGTTCGCGCGGCAGCCCGTATAGGCCAGGTCCGACCCCGGGGGCACAAACCGGTGCGCGCCGCCTGTCGGCTCTTTACCGGACCCGGTCAATGCGGAACAATCGCGGTGAGTCTGAACATCCGGATAACTGCATATCATGGCGAGTGACAAACGATCCCGCGACCCCATTTTCGTTGCGGCGGAACGCGAGAAGAGGCGGCCCGAGCGGCCGTTCATCCATCTGCGCGTCCATTCGGCCTACTCGCTCCTGGAAGGCGCCCTCCAGCTCGGCAAGGTGATCAAGCAGGCGGTAGAGGACGAGGCGCCGGCCATCGCCGTCACCGACACCAACAATCTGTTCGGTGCGCTGGAATTCGCACAAAAGGCCTCGAAGGAAGGGTTGCAGCCGATCATCGGCTGCCAGCTCGCCTTTGCATTCGAGGACGCGCTGACGGAATCGCGGCGCGGCGGCGGCCGCAGGATGACGGCGCAGCACGAGCCGCTGGTCCTTCTTGCTGCCACCGAGGAAGGCTATGCCAATCTCGTTCGCCTCGTGAGCCGCGCCTATCTCGACAACGAGCCGGGGGCGGAAACCCACATCACGGCGCCATGGCTCGCCGAACTCGGCTCCGGCATCATCTGCCTGACGGGCGGTCCGCGTGGGCCGATAGGCGCTGCCCTGAAAGCCGAGCGGGCGGAAGTGGCGGAAGCGCGCCTGACCTATCTGAAAGAGGTGTTCGGCAACCGGCTTTATGTCGAGCTGGAACGGCTTGCGGGCTACGACCGGGCGCTGGAAGCGGCCACCGTCGATCTTGCCTACCGGCATGAACTGCCGCTGGTGGCGACCAACGAAGCGTTCTTTCCCGCACGCGAGGATTTCGACGCGCATGACGCACTGATCGCCATCGCCGAGGGCGCGGTCATCGCCATGGATGACCGCCGCCGCCTGACGCCGGACAATTATCTGAAACCCCAGGCGGAGATGGCGCGGCTGTTCGCCGATCTGCCGGAGGCGATCGACAACACGATCGAGATCGCCCGTCGCTGCTCCTATTTCACGCAGACCCATGCGCCGATCCTGCCGCGCTTCACGGGCGGCGACGCCGACGATCCCGAGGCAGCGCTGAAGGCGGAGGCGGACGAACTGCGCCGGCAGGCGCGCGAGGGTCTCGACAGGCGCATCGCGACCTTCGGCATGGCCGACGGGTTTACGCCGGAGAACTATTCGGAACGGCTGGAGTACGAACTCGGCATCATCGAGGGGATGAAGTTTCCGGGCTACTTCCTGATCGTTTCCGACTTCATCAAATGGGCCAAGGCGCAGGATATCCCGGTCGGTCCGGGGCGTGGCTCGGGCGCCGGCTCGCTGGTCGCCTATGCGCTGACGATCACCGATGTCGATCCACTCCGCTTCTCCCTGCTGTTCGAACGCTTCCTCAATCCCGACCGCGTGTCGATGCCCGACTTCGACATCGACTTCTGTCAGGACCGCCGCGAGGAGGTGATCCGCTATGTGCAGGGTAAGTACGGCCGCGACCAGGTGGGGCAGATCATCACCTTCGGAACGCTGCAGGCGCGCGCCGTGCTGCGCGATGTCGGGCGCGTCCTGCAGATGCCCTACGGGCAGGTGGACCGGCTGTGCAAGATGGTGCCGTCCAATCCGGCCAACCCGACGCCGCTGCCCAAGGCCATCGAGGACGAGCCGCGCTTCGCCGAGGAGGTGGCGAAGGAGCCGATCGTCGGCACGCTGCTCGAGATGGCGCAGAAGCTCGAAGGGCTTTACCGGCACGCCTCGACCCACGCCGCCGGCATCGTCATCGGCGACCGGCCGCTGTCGGAACTGGTGCCGATGTACCGCGATCCGCGCTCGGACATGCCGGTCACCCAGTTCAACATGAAATGGGTCGAGCAGGCGGGCCTGGTGAAGTTCGACTTCCTCGGCCTGAAGACGCTGACCGTCCTGGAAACGGCGGTCAAGCTGATCCGGCGGCGTGGCATCGAGATCGACCTGTCGCGCATCCCGCTCGACGATGCGGACAGCTATGCGATGCTGTCGCGCGGCGAGACCGTCGGCGTGTTCCAGGTGGAATCGGCGGGCATGCGCAAGGCGCTGATCGGCATGAAGCCGGACCGCATCGAGGACATCATCGCGCTGGTGGCGCTCTATCGCCCCGGTCCGATGGAGAACATCCCGACCTATAACGCGCGCAAGCACGGCGAGGAGGAGATCGCCTCGATCCATCCGAAGATCGACCATCTGGTGAAGGAGACGCAGGGCGTCATCGTCTACCAGGAGCAGGTGATGCAGATCGCGCAGGAACTGGCCGGCTACACGCTCGGGCAGGCCGACCTTCTGCGCCGCGCCATGGGCAAGAAGATCCGCGCGGAGATGGAGAAGCAGCGCGGCATCTTCGTGAAGGGCGCGACCGAGCGCGGCGTCGCCAAGCCGCAGGCCAACTTCATCTTCGACCTCCTGGCCAAGTTCGCCGACTACGGCTTCAACAAGTCGCATGCCGCCGCCTATGCCATCGTTTCCTACCAGACCGCCTATCTGAAGGCGCATTACCCGGTCGAGTTCCTCGCCGCGTCGATGACCTACGACATGGCGAACACCGACAAGCTCAACGATTTCCGCCGCGATGCGCTGCGGCTCGGCATCGAGGTGGTGTCCCCCTCGGTGATGACCTCGCACAGGGCCTTTGAGGTCGGCGAGAACCGCATCTTCTATTCGCTCGCGGCGATCAAGGGCGTCGGCGACGCGGCGGTGGAGCATATCGTCGAGAAGCGCGCGGAGAAGCCCTTCGCCAGCCTGGAGGATTTCTGCGCCCGCATCGATCCGAAGATCGTCGGCAAGCGCGTTCTCGAAAGCCTGATCCAGGCGGGCGCCTTCGACTGTTTCGGCATCGAGCGCGCCGCGCTGTTCGCCGGCATCGACCGGCTGATGGGCATGGCGGCGCGGGCGGCCGAGGACGCAGCGATGGGGCAGGGCGACATTTTCGGCCTGTCGGGCGGCGGCGAACCGCAGAAGCTCCACCTGCCGGTGTCGGAGCCCTGGCCGGCGGCGGAAAAGCTGCACCGCGAGTTCCAGGTGGTGGGCTGCTATCTTTCTGCCCATCCGCTGGACGAGTATGCCGAGATGCTCGACAAGATGCGGGTGCAGAACTGGGGCGACTTCCAGGCGGCTGTGAAGAAGGGCGCGACCGCGGGGCGGCTTGCCGGAACCGTGACATCGAAGCAGGAGCGCCGGACCCGCACGGGCAACAAGATGGGCATCATCCAGCTTTCGGACGCCTCCGGACAGTATGAAGCCGTCCTGTTCTCGGAGGGGCTGGGGCAGTTTCGCGACCTGCTGGAGGCCGGCTCCTCCGTGGTCATCATGGTGTCGGCGGAGGACCGGCCCGAGGGGGTCAATCTGCGCATCCAGACGGTGCAGTCTCTCGAGGAGGAGGCATGCCGCATGCAGAAGGCGCTGCGCGTCTATCTGCGCGATCCCGCTCCGCTGCCGGCGATCTCCGCCCAGCTCGGCCAGCGCGGCGACGCGCAGGTGAGCCTGGTCGTCATCAAGGAAGGCGGGCAGGGCGAAATCGAGGTGGGACTGCCGGACCGCTACCGCATCTCGCCGCAGATCGCCGCCGCCATGCGGGCGGTGCCGGGCGTGGTGGACGTGGAACTGGTTTGACAGTATTGCGTGATGCTGTCGGCCGGGCTCGGTCGGTTTTTTGATAATATTTTTTCAGTATGGGATTTTACGACGATGGATCAGAACATTGCAGTCGCGGAAAGCGACGTCCGGCATCTCCGCTTCTCGTTCAGCGGCAGGGCAGTCGAGTATTTCGGCATCTGGATCGTCAATCTTCTCCTGTCCATCATCACACTGGGGATCTACACCGCGTGGGCGAAGGTCCGGCGGCTGCGCTATTTCTACGGAAACACTTGGCTCGACGGTCATAATTTCGAATATCACGCCCGCCCGGTCAGCATCCTGATCGGCAGGGTGATCGTCGTGGCGCTGCTGGTCGCCTACAATCTTCTGGTCACAATATCCCCCTTCTTCGGCCTGCTGGTCATCGTCTACCTGCTGGCCTTCCCCTGGCTGCTCAACAAGTCGATGGCGTTCAATGCGCGCATGACCAGCTACCGCAATGTGCGCCTCAATTTCGGCGGCACCTATTTCGGGGCGCTGGGCGTGTTCGTGCTGATGCCGCTGGCGACGCTCCTGTCCCTGGGACTGCTGGCGCCCGTCGCATCGCGGCTCGCCAACAACTATATCGGCCGGCATCTGGGTTACGGCACTGCCCGCTTCGACACGCGCGCGCCGCTCGGGGCGCTCTACGCCAATCTGGGCGCGACGATCATGTTCGTCATGCTCGTGGCAGTGGTGTGCAGCGGGCTGGGCTTCTTGATCGGCACTGGCACGGCGTCCCTCGGCGAACTGGCGGAGGGCAGTGAGGAGGCGCTTTACGAGTTCATCTCCCGCGGGCCGATCATCGGGGCAATCATCGGTGGATACATCGCGCTGACGCTGGCCTATCTTTTCTACGCGGCCGGCGTCCGCAACGTCGCCTACAATCACACCACGCTTGACGGCACGCACCGCCTCTCGTCCGAAGTCGGCCGGTTCCGCTATGTCTGGATCCTGGTGAGCAATCTTTTTGCGACGCTGCTGACGCTCGGCCTGCTGCGCCCTTGGGCGGCGGTGCGGACATGGCGCTATCTGGCCGCCTCGACCGGGTTCGTGGTGGTGGGATCGCTGGACCATTTCGTCGATGGAGCGGCACCCGAAGGCAATGTCGGCGCGGCGGAGTTCTTCGACATCGAGGGCATCGACTTCGGGCTTTAGGCCTTTCAGAAGGGTGGTATCGACGGCGCAGACGGAGACAGAGGCATGATCAAGGGACGCTATTTTCCGCCCGGCTCGTCGCGCGCCGTCGATGCCAGCCTTCGTAGAACCGAGCAGGGGCTGGTCCTCGCACGCGACGAAGAGGACGCCGCTCCGCAGTCCGACCCGGTGCTGGTCTCGGACCCGCTCGGCGGCGTGCCGCGCAAGCTGACCTTCGCCGATGGCGGGGTGTTCGAGGCGCCGCACGATGCCGATATCGACTTACTGCTGCGGCGGCGCGGCGGCTTCTTCGCGCGCCTGGCGCGGCTGGAGAAAAGCCTGGCCTTCGCGGGTGCCGCGGCTGTCGCCGTCATCGGTCTTCTGTTCCTGATCTACCGTTTCGGCATTCCGCTTCTCGCGGCGGGTGCGGCGGCGGTCACCCCGCCCGTCATCGTCGCGGCGATGGATCGCGGGACGCTCGAGACCGTCGACCGGACGGTGCTTTCGCCGACCGCGCTGGACGAGGAAGCGCAGGCGCGGCTGCACCGGATCTTCGCCGAACTGGTCGCGCTGGCGGAACCGGAGGGACCGCAACTGCGGCTGCTCCTGCGCGAGGGCGGCGTCATCGGCGCGAATGCGCTGGCGCTTCCGGGAGGCACGATCATCGTCACCGACGATCTGGTGGATCTGGCCGAGAGCGACGACGAGATCGCCGGCGTGATGGCGCACGAGATCGGCCATGTGCGCGAGCGGCATTCGCTGAAGCAGGTCTACCGCGTGCTCGGCATCGGCTTCATGGTTGGTGTGATCGGCGGCGATGCCGGCCAGCTGGTCGACGACGTGGTGGCCCAGGCCGCAGCGTTCCAGACCCTGATCTACGCACGCGGTTTCGAGGCCGACGCCGACCGTTTCAGCGTCGGCCTGATGGTTGCCGCCGGACGCGATCCGACGGCCTTCGTCGATCTGCTAGACAGGATCGCCGCCGACAGCGGCGATGCCGGCGAGACGGGATGGCTGTCCACCCATCCGGGCACGCTGGATCGCCGCGCGGCCGTTCTGGAGGCGGCGCGGGGGCTCGGCTGGGAAGGGTGAGCCGTCCCTTGCAACATGTTCAGCGGCGGCAGATTCAGTAGTCGCGCTGCGCGCATTCAGTGCTCTGGATCGCCTTCGCGTCATCATGGGTCTGCGCCGAGACCGTTTCGGGGACGCTTCCGGCATAGATTACCATCGAGACCGTGCCGCCGTCCGGCAGTTCCGTTTCGATACAGGCGCTGACGCCATCGGCCTTCTCGCGCTTCTCATTGTCGCCGAGGTCGACCAGTTCGTAGCAAAGCCCTGTCTTGTTGACGAAGAACCTGCTGCAGGCGGCCATGGGGCTGTCGCCGCCGATCCTCTTGCCGTCGCGCCAGGTCCTGATGTCCAGCTTGAAGCCCTTCGTTCGCGCGTTGAAGGACGCCGGCGTCTTGCCGCGATAATGCTTCAGCCCGCACAGCGCCTCGCCATCGGCAAGTGCCGCTGTCTTCACCAGTTCGCCAATGTCCACGCCAATATCGGGAAGAAAGCGGGTCACGATTTCGAGGCGGTCTTGGATCGTGCCGCCTGATACCGTGCACATGGTCTTGAGCGAAAAGTGTTCGGCGAGCCTGGCTGTGGCAAAGCCGAAATGGTCGGTCTGATTGTTCCGATACGCCTCGGCCGAAGCCGGTCCCGCCGCCGACAGTCCGAGAAACAGGATTGCGCCTTTCAGAATACTGCGAAACATGGAAACCCCACCTGTAAGATACGCCCCATGCTCGTTTTACGGGTGTTATCTCTTTCCGGCAATTGTTTCGCGTACTTTTTGCTGCGGCTTTTCAGAAACGGGGACCCGGATCGGCAGTCTCCCAGGAAGCTCCCGTCAGTCCTCGCGCGGCGGCCGTCCGGCCCGGCCCCGGCCGAAGGTGTAGCCGGTTTCGACGGCCTGCCTGCCGAATTTCTCCCGCAGGCTGTCGATGGCGCCTTCGGCGAGCGCGCGCTTGTGCGAAAGCTGGTCCACCAGATCCGGCGGATCGGCCTTGCCGGCGTCGGTCAGGTCGCTGACGCCGATGCCAAGCAGGCGGTAGCGCGTTCCGTCGGTCTCGCGTCTTAGCATGTCGAGGCCGGTGTGGAAGATGCGGTCGGCGAGGCGGGTCGGATCGCCCAGCTGCCTGTTGCGGGTGCGGATCCGGAAGTCCGCGGTCTTCAGCTTGAGGACGATGGTGCGCCCCGCGATGTCCGCCTTCTTCAGACGCGCCGAGACCCGCTCGGAGAGGGCGCGCAGAACCGGCACCAGATCCTCGAAGCGCGACAGGTCGGTATCGAAGGTGGTTTCGGAGGAAACGCTCTTCGCCTCGCTGCGCGGCTTCACGCTGCGCTCGTCCAGGCCGCGCGACAGATGATAGAGCCGATCTCCCATGGTGCCATAGCGGCGCATCAGCTCGCCGCGCTCCAGGGTCTGCAACTGCCCGATGCTGCGCAGGCCGTCGCCGGCGAGCGTCGCCGCAAAGGCCTTGCCGACGCCCCAGATGAGCGTGACCGGCTGCTGCGCGAGAAAGGAGACGGCCTCCGCCTGGCCGATCACCGAGAAGCCGCGCGGCTTGTCGCGGTCGGAAGCGACCTTGGCGAGAAACTTACAATAGGACAGGCCGACCGAGACGGTGATGCCGACCTCCTGCTCGACCTGGCGGGCGAAGCGGGCAAGCACCAGCGCCGGCGAAGCGCCGTGCAGCTTCCTTGTGCCGGCGAGATCGAGGAACGCCTCGTCGATGGAGATGGGTTCGACCATCGGGGTGAGCGCCTGCATCATGTCGCGCACCTGTCGGCCGACGCGGACATATTTCTCCATGTCCGGCTTGACGACCACCGCAGTCGGGCAGGCCTCCAGCGCCTTGAACATCGGCATTGCGGAGCGCACCCCGTTGATGCGGGCGATGTAACATGCCGTCGAGACGACGCCCCGCTTGCCGCCGCCGATGATCACCGGCTTGTCGCGCAGTTCGGGATTGTCGCGCTTCTCGACCGCCGCATAGAAGGCATCGCAGTCGATATGCGCCAGGCTCAACGCATCAAGTTCGGGATGGCGCAAGACGCGCGGACTGCCGCAGGCGCGGCAACGCTTCGCATCCGTCTCCGCCGGAGCCAGGCAATCGCGGCAGAAACCGCGCGGAAGGGCGTTGACAGTCATGGCGGGTCATGTGAACATAAAGTGAACACGCATCATAATGGAAACACCATCGCGGCACAAGCCGTGGTGTGGGGAGAGGTCTCGTGGAGCGCGCATTCAGGCCGCTGACGGTCGCGCTGTGGCCGGCTTTCGAGGAACTGTTCGGCAAGCAGGGCGCCTGCTACGGCTGCTGGTGCACGCATTTCCGCTTGCCGCCGGCGGTGCGGCGCGAGAACAACCGGGAGCGCAACAAGGATCACATGAAGGCGCGTGTCGCGGCAGGACCGCCGCCCGGCCTGCTGGCGATGGATGGCGATCGCGCCGACGGCTGGATGCAGATCGGACCTCGGGCTGACGTTCCGGAATGGAACAATGGCGGTCGGGTCTCCGCGCCGCTCGAGGACAGGGATGCCGACGACGCTGGGGTCTGGGCGATCTCATGTTTCTTCCTGCGCAACGCGGCTCGCCGGCAGGGCCTGACCCATCAGCTCGTCGCGGCGGGCATCGCCCACGCGCGGGCCAGCGGGGCGCGGCTCGTCGAAGCCTGCCCGATGGTCCAGTCGAAGGATTCGCGGTCGATCGGGCTGTTCGTCGGCTCCGCCGCGGTCTTCGAGAAGGCGGGCTTCGAACGGGTCGCCGAGCGCAAGACCGGGCGTCCGCTGATGCGGCTGGTGCTTTAGATACATTCAGCGTTTCACGGAATGCTGAATGTATCGATGTCTTTGTTTCTTCGCGTTTATGCGGTCGTCAGGTGATCCCAGCTGACTGCAAAACGCTGTGGTTCCGGGTTTTCGGGAACGGCGGATGCCTCGCCGGATCTCCTGCGTCGGCGCGTTGCGGTGCCTGTTCCGCCGGGCGTTCGTGGTGCGGGAACCCGGTTGTCGGTGGTCCGATGCTCCTGCGTCTACAGACCGAGAGCCTTGGCGATCTTCGGTCCTGCGTCGCGCCAGTGCTCCACCCGGGTGATGCCCTCCGGCACCGGCGGCAGCAGGGCGCGCACCGAATTGTCGGCCATCAGGTGGAACAGGTGCACCCCGGCAACCGTGTCGCGCGCCGAAAGAAGGTTGTGATACATGTCGTCGACGAACGCGACCGGCCGCGGATGCGCGCCACGCAGCAGCTTGATCGCCGGGCCCTTGGCGCGTTCGGTGGTGACCAGCGGATAGGGCAGGTCGAGGCGGTCGAGCAGCGCGCGGCGGCGCGCGCGGTGGCGATGCGGCATCGCCGTCAGCAGGACGACCTCGACGGAGGATGCGAGAAGCGCAATGGTGTCCGCGGCGCTTTCGGCCAGCTCCTGCCAGTCGTGCTGAACGTCGAAGAAGTCGTCCACGAGCCGCGAGACCTGCTCCTTGTCCACCCGCTCACCGGAAGCGAGATCGGCGATGTTGCCGTTCAGGCTGAAGGAATCGAACTTCAGCTCGAAGCCGCGCTCCCGCAGATAGACCGGAAACGGCCGGATGAACTCGAGGACGACATCGTCGACATCGAGCACGAGCAGCGGCAGGTCGCTGCGCGCCAGTTCGGCGATCTGCCGCGTGGTTTCCGGGTCGTCGCTCATCCGCTTCCTCTGGCTGTCCGATGGTTCCTGGTCGTGCCGCGGGGTGCTCCTATCGGCCGCAAGGCGCCGTGCCGCTCAGGGCTGTATGTCGTAGCTGGCCGCGCCATGCGGGAGAGCGGCGAGGGCGGCGCCGACCGCAGCCGGCGCGATGCCGCTTGCCTCCGAGAAACGCAGAAGCGTTGGTTCATGCGCCAGGATGAACTGCATCACGCCCGCCAGAAAGCCGGGTTCGGCGGCTGCGCGGCGGATATCCGCCGCTTCAATGCCGCTCAGCGCCAGGAACCGGGACAGGAGTTCCGGTTCGGCGGCGACGAACGACAGGGCCGAGACGGCGATGCTTTCGGCTTCCTCGCGCTGCATGCTGTGTCCTTCTTTCTTGCCGGACGGCCGCGCCGGCGATGGTGCTGGTCGGCTGGTCCGGGCATTTTACATTGTTGCCGGTTGCGGGCATGCTTTCGGGAAGGCAATGCTTGAACCGGACAAATCAAAGACGATAATTACCGATTCATAAATCAAATTGCGCGACGATTGCGCCTGAAATTCGCATCGGGGGCATATCCGGACGGGACGCGGGAGATTGCGGACCCGGACGCGGTAGAGTGGGACGGGTGAATGCCGAAGAAGGTCATGATCGTCGAGGACAACGAGCTCAACATGAAGCTCTTTCGCGATCTCATCGAAGCGAGCGGTTACGATACGGTGCGCACCCGCGACGGGTTACACGCGCTCGACCTGGCGCGCGAGCACCGGCCGGACCTGATTCTCATGGACATTCAGCTGCCCGAGGTTTCCGGCCTCGAGGTCACCAAATGGCTGAAGCAGGACGACGATCTGCACACGATCCCCGTGATCGCTGTGACGGCATTCGCCATGAAGGGCGACGAGGAGCGGATTCGGCAGGGCGGCTGCGAGGCCTATATCTCCAAGCCGATCTCCGTCGCCAGCTTCATCGAGACGATCAAGTCCTATCTCGGTGACGCCTGATGGACGGGTTACGACCCCAGATGCGCGCAGCGTCGCGGGGAACAGGATTTACTTCCGGCGTCCGGGCGGGCGCCTGGCGGGTTAGGGGGCGGTTATGACTGCGCGCATTCTGGTCGTCGACGATGTTCCCTCCAACGTCAAACTGCTCGAAGTCCGCCTGCTTGCAGAGTATTTCGAGGTTCTGACCGCCTTTGGCGGGGCGGAGGCGCTGGACGTGTGCCATGGCGGCAAGGTCGATGTGGTTCTCCTCGACGTGATGATGCCGGGCATGGACGGGTTCGAAGTCTGCCGGCAGTTGAAGGCCGACCCGGAAACCCAGCATATCCCCGTCGTGATGATCACCGCGCTCGACCAGCCCGTCGACCGGGTGCGCGGCCTGGAGGCCGGCGCCGACGACTTCCTGTCGAAACCGGTCAACGACCTGCAGCTCATCACGCGGGTGAGGAGCCTCGCGCGCCTGAAGACGCTCACCGACGAGCTGCGCCTGCGCGCCGCCACGACCCGCAATGTCGGCCTGGAGCAGGTGTTGAGCGGGCAGGGCGCGGAGACGGAGCCGGCCCCGAGCGTTCTCCTGATCGATGAGGATGCCCAGTCCTCTGCGCGTATCGCCTCGATGCTGCGCGACACATTCCGCGTCGATGTCGAGGACGATCCGCAGGCGGGATTCTTCCGCGCCGCCGAGGGGAACTATGAGTGCGTCCTGGTGGGAACGGGCTTCTCCAGCTACGATCCCCTGCGGCTCTGTTCGCAACTGCGCGCGCTCGACCGGACGCGGCTGCTGCCGATCATCCTGATTGCCGATCAGGGCGAGGACGAGCGCGTTGCGCGGGCGCTGGAACTGGCGGTCAACGATTATGTCGTGCGGGTCGTCGACAAGCAGGAACTGATCGCGCGTCTGCGCACCCAGCTGCGGCGCAAGCGCTATAACGATCGTCTGCGCTCGAGCGTCACCGAGACGATGGAGATGGCCGTCACCGACCCGCTGACCGGCCTGCACAACCGGCGCTATCTCGAAAGCCATCTGCAGACGCTGTTCGAGCGCGCCGTTTCGCGCCGCCGGCCGCTCTCCGTGATGATGGCCGACATCGACAGCTTTAAGGCGATCAACGACCGGTGGGGCCATGACGGCGGCGACGACGTGCTGCGCGAATTCGCTGACCGTCTGCGGCGCAACATTCGCGGGATCGACCTGATCTGCCGCTATGGCGGGGAAGAGTTCGTGGTCGTCATGCCCGACACGGCCCTGGCGGTTGCCGAGAAGGTGGCCGAGCGGCTGCGGATGGAGATCGCCGCGGAGCCGTTCACCGTCGACAGCGGCGCCAACGCCATTGCCGTCACCACCAGCCTCGGGGTTGCCGAACTGCACCGCGCGAGCGATACGGCAGCAGCCCTGATGAAGCGTGCCGACATGGCGCTCTACGAGGCGAAGACCGGTGGCCGAAACCGGGTCGCGGCTCCCGCAGCGTGATCTGCGTGCATACTGTTCCGAGATAAAATAGTTGTGCAAAAGTCCGGTGGACGAATCTCGGCTATTTCTAAAATTTGAATGAAAAAGTCATATTTATGGCGGGAATGGTGGCTTTCCGCCGCCAAGGCCAGATTTTCAATGGCATTCGGGCCAGATTGACAGGCAGGTTTGCCGATACTAGGCAAATGTAGATTTCAGCAAGCAAATGTTCAGCCAGCCTAACGTCCAGAATTAGTCCGACAGGAGGTTTCGTTGGCTCTGATCATCGACAGTTCCCGCAAGTTACTTGCGGGGAGCGTCTTCGCTTGTTCCCTGCTTTGCGGACAGGCGGCCCTTTCGCAGCAGCAGCCCGTGCAGGCTGAGGACGGAAGGCCCCCGGAAGCCGCGGACGAGGGCTTTGACGGCAGAACGCACCGGCTGCCGCTTCTGGTCATCTCGGGCGATAGCACGCTTCTGCCGGAGGGCGACGCCGTCTACCGGGCTCCCGCCGCCGTCGGTTCCGTCGATGAAAAGGCGCTGCAGGAGCGTTTCGGAGGCGATGTCCGCAACGCGTTGCGCTCCGTGCCGGGCGTCTTCACCTACTCGCCGAGCACCAATCCGGCGATCGAGGTCAATATCCGAGGCCTGACCGGCTATGGACGGGTCAACGCGATGATCGACGGCGTGCCGCAGAACTTCCGCAATGTCGGCGGTCACGGTTCGTCGGGCGGCAACCTTCTCTATGTGCATCCCGAACT
Organism: Nitratireductor pacificus pht-3B; assembly: GCF_000300335.1. GTDB lineage: Bacteria > Pseudomonadota > Alphaproteobacteria > Rhizobiales > Rhizobiaceae > Nitratireductor > Nitratireductor pacificus. The sequence goes on from NZ_AMRM01000018.1 coordinate 41,192, forward strand.
CCTTGCCGGCGTGGACGTGGCGCGCGGCGCCGTTTCGGGCGCAGCCGGCGCCGGCACGCTCGCCGGTGCCGCCAACTTCCGCACGCTCGAGGTGGACGATGTCCTGCGCCCCGGCGCGAGCATCGGGGCGATGACGCGTTTCAGGGCCGGAACGAACGGGTATCACTACTCGGGCCTGCTTGCGGGCGCCGCGAGGGGCAAGATGTTTCCGGACCAGGCCGGCGAGGTGAGCATCGTCGGCGCGCTGGCCCATTCGGACTTCAAGAACTATGAGACCGCGGAAGGCGAGGTGTTCAGGCCGAATGACCAGGTGGAGAACACGCCCGCCGGTGGCCTTCTCAAGCTCGCGTTCGAGCCCAATGGCGAGCACCGTTTGAAGATCGGCGGGCGCTGGTACGACAACCGCTTCACCAGCAGCAATTACGAGCAGACGCTCAGGAACCAGACCTATACGATCGACTATGGCTTCGATCCTGCTTCGGCATTCGTCGACCTGGCGGCGAATGTCTACTTCAACGAAACAGAGATGCAGTACGATTCGAACATCGGCGGCGGCTATCGGGGCCGGCAGTCGAGGGATCGTTCGTTCGGCGGCAACATCGCCAACACGTCGCGCTTCACCATCGGAGAGGGCATCGACCTGTCCTGGTATTACGGCCTCTCCTATGGCTCCACGGATTTCCAGGTCCTGCGCCGGCGCGGCGGCAATCCGCCGGGCAGGCTGCAGAAGGCGAGCGCCTTCTCCGACGTCACCATGGATTGGAGCATCTTCTCGCTGACCGCTGGGCTTCGCTACGACTACTGGCACATGTCGGGGCGGCAGACGCCCTATGCGGCAGGCACGGGCGACTGTCCGCCCGGAGGACCGGCCTGCGGCAACACGAAAGTTTCGCGGTCGGGCGGCGAGCTCCTGCCGAAGGTGACGCTGGAGGCGCAGCCGCTGGACTGGCTGCAGGTCTATGCGACCTATGCGCATACCGCCCGCCCGCCGACGGTGCAGGAAATGCTCTGGACGATGGTCGCGTTCGGAGACGGGATCGGCTCCGCCATCGCGAACAATCTCGGCCTTCAGCCGGAGGTCCGCAAGGGATGGGACGTCGGGGTCAACCTGCATCGTGACGGGGTGCTTCTGCCGGACGACCGCGTCCGCCTGAAGGTGGGTTACTTCAACCACGGTATCGAGAACTACATCGTCAACGATCTGGCGGATGTGACGGGCATACCGTGGAAGGTTGCCAAATGGGTCAACGTGCCGGGCACCACCCGGATGTCTGGATGGGAAATCCAGGGCGGCTATGATGCGGGACCGTTCTATGTGAACGCGTCCTACACAAACGCGGACACGGACCAGCCGATCGGCTTCGGCACCGGCTGGGGCAATGGCGATGCCGGTTTCCTTCCGGAAACCTATGCAACCGTCGATGTCGGCCTGCGCCTGTTCGACGAGCGCCTGACCCTTGGCGCGCAGATGCGCCATGTGGGCGCCAGCAGGCAGGCGGACGGCATGCTCGAACCGAAAGATATCCCTGCCTACACGCTGTACGATGCCTATGGCAGCTATGAGATCCGCGAGGATTTCAATGTCTTCTTCACGGTCGAGAACCTGTTCAACGAGACCTATGCGATCGCGGGATCGGGGCCGGAATCCATTCACTCGAAACGGGGCAGGGGACGCACCTTCATCCTCGGGGCGTCGGCAAAGTTCTGACGCTCCGGCGCCGCGCCTTGTAAGACGCGCGGCGTTCCAACATCTCGAAGTGACGCGTGTTCGTCGTCCTTCAGATGAAGCCGTTCGAATGCGACATGCATTGGGGCCGCGCCGTTCGTGATGTCTGACGGCGCGGCGATGGTCCGACCATCAAGGCGCTGCATCTCCCGGCAGGGGAGGCCGCGCCTTTTACTGCTTCGGCGCAAGAAAAGCCGCCCGCCTTGGGGCAGCGGGTAGTCCGACCGCACGAAAGAGTGATGCCATTTCCACCAATGGGGGGCAGACGGAAAGCAAGCAGCGGGCCATGTTTACCCTAATACTAGGGAGTTGGCGCTCATAGTTAAGTAAGTGTTGATTTTCCAGATGGCTTGCGCGAGTGTCACGCCGGACGGGAAGGGAGACAACAGGTTTCTGTGCAAGCTTTCTCGACCTAACTTGAATACCCCATGATGCTCAGGTCCGCCGCATCTCCTGGGTCCGTGGGGTCGGCCGGCCGGCGCTGGTTGACAGTGGCCTCCTCGTACCGCTGCCAGTTTGCCGACCGGCCCCCAATTCCCGAAAGAACCGTTTCCCATCCCGCGTCATCCGGACACTGTCAGCCGGACTCATCGGCAAATAAAAACGCCGCTCGAAGGCGGCGTTTCAACGTGAGCGCTCAGGCAAGATCCTACTTGATCTTGGTTTCCTTGAACTCCACATGCTTCTTGGCAATGGGGTCGTATTTGCGCTTGGTCATCTTGTCCGTCATCGTGCGGCTGTTCTTCTTCGTGACATAGAAGAAACCCGTGTCGGCCGTCGACTGGAGCTTGATCTTGATGGTCGTGGCCTTGGCCATGTCTCTCGTCCGTTCCTGATGATTTCTGGCACGCGCAGCGGAAGAATCCTCATCGCCGCCGCGAAAAGTCTGGCGGACACATAAAGGGAACCTCCGGAATGTCAAGGCCGGTTCGGTCGTTCGGCGCATCCGTCGCGGCAAAATCCGTGTTCCGGCCGACGAAAGGAGCCGGAACACGGCATCCTCTTGCCGCTTGACCTTCCAGCGACTGGAAGCCCTATGCACGCTGCGAACCTGGAAAACCAGCATTCGCGGAGCACGTGCGATGACGAACGGAACCACGAACCACGATCATCACAGAGACCCTGCCGGCGCAGGCGCGGAGGTCGTTCGCGACCCGGTCTGCGGCATGGAGGTCGATCCGCAGGCGGGCAAGCCGGCCGCCCGGCATGGCGGGCACAGCTATCATTTCTGCAGCACCTCGTGTCGCGACCGTTTTATGTCCGACCCGGACAACTATCTCGTCGCCACGGATCCGGTCTGCGGCATGGAGGTCGACCGCTCGACGGCGCGGCATATGCACAAGCACGGCGGTGAAAAGCACTATTTCTGCTCTTCCGGCTGCGCCGAGACGTTTGTTGCGGAACCCGAAAAATACCTCGGCGACCGGCCGAAGCCCGAACCGATGCCGAAAGGCACCCGGTACACATGCCCCATGCATCCCGAGATCGTTCGGGACGGACCCGGCGATTGCCCGAAATGCGGCATGGCGCTGGAGCCTATGGGCGTTCCGACCGGCGAGGAAGGCCCCAATCCCGAACTGGTGGACTTCACCCGCCGTTTCTGGGTCAGCGCGCTGCTGTCCGTCCCCGTCTTCGTGATCGCCATGGCGCCGATGGTCGGCCTGCCCCTGCGCCACTGGCTTGGGGAACGGACGGCCGTGTGGGTCGAGCTGGCGCTTGCGACGCCCGTCGTGCTTTGGGCGGCGCTGCCGTTCTTCCGGCGCGGCTGGCAGTCGATCGTCAACCGCAGCCCGAACATGTGGACGCTGATCGCCATCGGCGTCGGCGCCGCCTATCTCTATTCGGTCGTGGCGACGCTCCTGCCGGGCCTTTTCCCGCCATCCTTCCGCACCCATGGCGGTGCCGTGCCCGTCTATTTCGAGGCCGCCGCGGTGATCGTTGCGCTGGTCTTTCTCGGCCAGGTTCTGGAACTGAGGGCGCGCGAGCGCACCGGATCCGCGATCCGTGCCTTGCTCGATCTGTCGCCCAAGACCGCGAGGCTGATCGATGCGGACGGCGCCGAACGGGACGTGCCGCTCGATCAGGTCCGGGCGGGAGACCATTTGCGCGTCCGTCCGGGCGAGGCAGTGCCCGTCGACGGTGTGGTGGAGGACGGCCGTTCGGCGGTCGATGAATCGATGATCACCGGCGAGCCGGTGCCGATCGAGAAGACCAAGGGCGATCCCGTGACCGGCGGCACGCTCAACAAGAACGGGTCGCTGGTCATGCGCGCCGAAAGGGTCGGCAGCGAAACCATGCTGTCGCGCATCGTCGAGATGGTCGCTTCCGCGCAGCGCTCGCGGGCGCCAATCCAGGGCATGGCCGATCGCGTGGCGGCCTGGTTCGTGCCGACGGTGGTCCTGATCGCCATTGCTGCCTTCATCGTATGGGCGCTGGTCGGGCCGCCGCCAAGCATGATCTTCGCGATCGTTTCGGCGGTCTCCGTGCTGATCATCGCCTGTCCCTGCGCGCTCGGGCTTGCGACGCCGATGTCGATCATGACGGCGACCGGGCGGGGTGCGCAGGCCGGCGTCCTGATCCGCGACGCCGAGGCACTGGAGCGTTTTGCCGGGGTCGACACGCTGATCGTCGACAAGACCGGAACGCTGACCGAAGGGCGGCCGAAGCTCGCGGATGTGGTCCCCGCCGAGGGCATCTCGCGCGCCGATCTCCTGATGCTTGCGGGCAGCCTCGAACGCGGCTCCGAGCATCCGCTCGCGGAGGCGATCGTCGAGGGCGCGCAGACCGAGGGCGCCAAGCTGGCTGCGGCCGAGGATTTCGAAGCCGTCACCGGCAAGGGGGTCTCCGGCAGGGTTTCGGGCCGGCGTGTCTCGCTGGGCAACGCGGCGATGATGGAGGCGGTCGGTGTCCCGGTCGCCGCACTCCGGGAGACGGCCGAACGGTTGCAGGCGGAGGGCAAGACGGCGATGTTCGTTTCCGTCGACGGCGGGCTGGCGGGGGTTGTCGCCGTCGCCGACCCCATAAAGGAAAGCGCGCAATCGGCGATCCGCGCCCTGCACGAGAGCGGCCTGACCATCATCATGGCGACCGGCGACAACCGTCGAACCGCCGAATCGGTGGCGAAGAAGCTCGGCATCGATGCGGTGCGCGCCGATGTCCTGCCCGAGGACAAGAAGGCGCTTGTGGATGAACTGCGGGCGAAGGGCGCGCGTGTCGCGATGGCCGGCGACGGTGTCAACGACGCCCCGGCGCTGGCGGCGGCCGATGTCGGCATCGCGATGGGAACGGGCGCTGATGTTGCGATGGAGAGCGCCGGGATCACCCTGGTCAAGGGTGATCTGAACGGCATCGTCAGGGCGCGCAAACTGGCGCGCGCGACGCTCCGCAACATCAAGCAGAACCTGTTTTTCGCTTTTATTTACAACGCACTCGGCGTGCCGGTCGCGGCCGGTATCCTCTATCCGGTCTTTGGCGTTCTGCTGTCGCCGATGATCGCCGCCGCGGCGATGAGCCTGTCGTCCGTGTCCGTTATCGGCAACGCGCTGAGGCTGCGCGGGCTGAAGCTGTAGCGTTCCCGACAGGCCGCATCCGCGGATGCCAAAGCGCCGCCCCGCCACGGGGCGGTATCCCGGCATCCGCGTATCGTCGCCGGACGTTACCGTAAACCTACCTCTCCGGCACTGACCGCTCCCGGTCTCTTCCCCATTAACGTTTTGTTAACGATTTGCTCTGCGGGCGCGGATCGGCGCAGCCGGCCGCTCTGCAGCTGCCGTCGGCAAACAGGTATCGGCGCTAGCGGCGCCCTAGCAAGCGGGAGTTGTTGCGATGAGGTTGAACAGCCGGCGCACCGGGACTGTCGATCATGCGAACGCGGCGTTGCGGGAATGGGTGGTCCCCATCCGTCGAAGTCTCTCGGGGGTGTTGCTGATCGCGGTGGGGGGCCTTGTCGGATTGCCCGACCATGCCCATGCGCAAACGATCCCGCCGACGTCTCCGTGCAGCTACGGCGCCGGTGTCGTCCCGCCGGGATGGTCGATCGCCGGCGGTACGCCGGATTGTTCGCCCCCCAACACGACGAGCGGCCTGGGAAACACTCCATGGGTCAACGGACCCGTCCCCCCCCCCCCCCCCCCCACCTCGTTCGCGAGCTTTCACAACGACGGTACCAATCCTCCGGAAGGTATTTCCACGACCACGAGCGGCCTCACGGTCGGGCAGACATACCGCAGTCCCATGTATGGAGTGGGGAACCGGAAGCTACGGTGCCTGTACGGGGATCACTGCCGGCACCACGGGTGTTTCCACGACGCTCACGTTCCCAATGGAAACGGATTGGGGGCAAAGCGTCTTCGTCTTCACGGCCGCTGCGCCGTCGCAGACGCTGACGATCAGGCCTTCTTCCGCCAGTTCGAACCCAGCCTGTATGGTGGCATGTGGTTTCGAGATTGAAACACTGGCAATGTGCGCGAAGTGGCATCGCCATGGCCTCGTTCACTATGGTGGTTGACGCCAGCCTGGCACCGGGCGCGGTCAGTGCGACGGCCTTAATGGCCAGCTATCCACTGTCGAAGGCGGACATCGATCCTGACGGCGACGGCGATCCGGACGACCCGACGGTGACGCCACTGCCGCACAGAGTGTCGTTGGCGCTTCAGAAGACAGGCGCATATCAGGGCGACCCGAACGTGTTGGCCCAGCGGGGCGATACGGTGCTTTACACACTTCAGGTGGAGAACGACGGCAATGTTTCTCTGACCGGGGTGCAGCCGAGTGATCCTGGTCCGCGCTTCGACGGGCATCCGGGGACAGGATCGCTGTCGGGCTTCACCCCGGCGAGCGCCGATCTCCTTCCGGGCGAGAGACAGACCTTCACGGCGGTCTATAGGCTGAGCGCGGCCGATATCGGACGTGCACAGGACGTCGAGGACGGTATCACAAACGTGGCGACGGCGGCCGGAACAGGACCGAAGGGGCGCCTCGCGCAGTCGCCGGAAGCCTCGGCGATGGTTGACCTGCCTGGCTTCGCCATCACGAAGACGGCCGGGATCGCCGAGGTCAGGCGCGGCGGGCGGGTGCCCTACACAATCCGGGCGAAGGCGCTCGGCATCACAAGCCCGACGGTGGTCAACCTGATCGACCAGGTGCGGGTGGCCTTCGCCTATGTGTCGGGCTCGGCGACCTTCAACGGTGCGCCGGTCACGCCGAAGGTGGGGGGGGGCGGCGGATCGTCTTCGAGAAGGTAACGCTCAATCCGGACGAAGAGGTGGAGATTACGCTCTCGCTGGTGGCGACGGCGGCGGCCAAGCCGGACGAGTACGTCAACCGCGCTCACGTGGAGGACGAAACGGGGAAGGTGGTGTCTCGGGTGGCGACGGCGGCGGTCGAGGTGGTGGTCGAAGCGATCTTCGACTGCGGCGACGTGCTGGGCAAGGTGTTCGACGACAAGAACCGTAACGGCTACCAGGATGCGGGCGAGCCGGGCCTGCCGGGTGCGCGTGTCGCCACGGTGAAGGGCTTGCTCGTTACCTCCGACAAGCACGGCCGGTTCCACGTGGCCTGCGCCGATCTGCCGGACCAGCGGATCGGGACGAACTACATGCTGAAGCTCGACCCGCGCTCGCTGCCGTCGGGCTACCGGCTGACGACCGAGAACCCGCGCGTCGTGCGGCTGACGGCGGGCAAGGCGTCAGAGTTCGCCTTCGGGGCGTCGATCGGCCGTGTCGTGCGGCTCGACCTGAACGGCGGGGCCTTCGAGGAGGGACAGGTGCTGCTCCGGCCCGAATGGCGGGCGAGGCTCGAGCAGATGATTGCCCTGCTCGACAAGGAGCCTTCGGTGCTGCGGTTGTTCTACTCGGAGCCCGGCGGCGGTAGCAGGCTTGGGGCGCAACGGATGGACGCGGTGAAGCGGGCCGTCGCCGACCGCTGGCGCACCGTCGGCGGGCGCTACCGGCTCGAGGTCGAGACCAGCATCGACACCACTGGCGGGCGCACAGGATTGGATCGCCAGCCTACAAGGAACCGGAAAACCGCTCCCGCGGTCAGTCCCTGAGGACGATGCGGTCGCCGCGCAGATCGAACCCGGACAGTGTGTCGATGAAGCTCATGCCGAGCAGGCTTTGGGTGAGCCTGCCCGGCTGGGCGATGTGGACCGGCAGGTCGTTGCGGACGATCGCGCCGACGCGAATCTCCCCGGCGCGCGCCGTCGCTACCAGGGCGGTGCCGTTGGCGGTCGATACGGGGATGCGGAAATCGAGCCTGCTCAGGTCATAGCCGGAGCGAACGGCATCCTCGGCCGACAGGACCACGCCGCTTGCACCGGTGTCGATCAGCATGCGGATCGAGGCCCCGTTGACATCGGCCAGCACCTCGAAATGCCCGCGCGAGGATCGGTCCACCAGAACCCTGGCTCCGGCATCGTCGCTGATGGAGACCGGACTTCCGGGCACCAGCCCGGCGGTCACCCGGGAGGCGACGTCCTGCAGCTCGTAGCGATACTGGTAGAGGGCGACGAGCGCCAGGATGACGAGCGCCCAGATTGCCAGCGACCGCGCCATCTGGCCCATCCGCAGGCCCGACCCAAGCAGGCCGAGCGCGATCACCGAACCCAGGACGCCGAGATACAGGGTGCGCGCGAAGGCGTTGTTCTCGATGCCGAAGACACTGCCGGAATCGTGGTTGGCGACCAGCAGGACCAACCCGCCGCCGAGCACCGCGATGGCGATCCAGAACAGCCGCATCCCTCAGCCCCCAGCCGCGCGCAGGCGGGCAAGCCGGGCACGCCTGGTCTCGCGCCGCGGGCGTCGTTCGACCGTTTCGAGGCGGTCGGGCAGCGTCTCCATGACGGCGCGTCGCTGGCCCGGCGGCATGTTGAGCCATGCGGCGATCTCATCGCGCGTCCGGCCGCAACCGAAGCAGTAGCCCGTCTTGATGTCGATGGAGCACACGAGGATACAGGGAGATTCGATTTCAGCCATGACCCGTCAAACCATTTGGTCTGACATGGGGCATTCGCCGGCCATGCGCAAGGGGGTCGTGCGCCGGCGGCCCGGGGCGCCGTTCGTCCCGATCAGCCGGAATGCCCGTTGCCGTGTCGTTCAGACCCATTGCGTCGGGCGCGCCCGACCGTTATGCCGGTGCCCGTCTCCAACCGGGATTTCTTCTTTCATGACCGTTTCGGGAATGCCATTCGACGATGTGCGCGCCTTGCTCTCGCAGATCAAGGGGCCGGACCAGGGCGCGGCGGCCGGCATGGCGGCCGCGTTCGCCAAGGCTGGCCATGCGGGGGACGATCTGGGCCGTCTCAAGGAACTGGCCGTCTGGCTCGCCGCTACACGGGGCCGCGTTCCGCCATTGATCGGGCAGGCCGGCGTGGCCCTCTATGCCGCGACGCACGGCTTCGCCTCGGGCGAGGAAGACGTGCTGGCGGCGCAGCGCGGCCGCGTGGATGCGGTGGCCGCGGGCGCCGCGGCGGTGTCGCATCTGTGCGTTGCCAACGACCTGTCGCTGAACGTCTTCGACCTGGCGCTCGACATGCCCTCGACGGACATCACCAGGGATGCAGCGCTTGACGAGCGGAGCTGCGCCGCGACGATCGCCTTCGGCATGGAGGCGACGGCGGAGGGAGGCGATCTGCTCTGCCTCGGCGCGCTGGGCGCCCAGGCAGAGATTGCCGCAGGCGCCGTGCTGGCTGCCTTGTATGAAGGGGGCGAGGGCGCCTTCGGCGGCGAAACGATCGCCCGCGCCCTCGTATGCCATGCCGGCAGCCTGCGGGATCCGCTTGAAGTGCTGCGCCGCCTCGGCGGGCGTGACATCGCGGCACTCACCGGTGCCATCCTGGCGGCGCGCGCCCAGAACATTCCCGTCATCCTCGACGGTCTGCCGGCGCTGGCTGCTGCGGCGATCCTGCAGCGGCTTGCGCCGGGTGCGGCATCTCACTGCCTGCTCGCCTCGGCCGATACGCCCGCCATGCAGCAGGCTGCCGCGCACCTGCAGCTGGAGCCGTTGCTGGCGTTCGGCGTGACGCGGGGGGACTGCTCTGCGGCAGCTCTCGCGGCGGCGGTGGTCAAGTCGGCTGCGGTCCTTGCCGGCGGCGTGGCCGAGATCGCGCGGCGCATCGGCTAGGACCGGGCCATGTAGGACGCGACCCGCGTCAGCGCCGGCCGCCAGAAACGGCCTTTCTTTCCTGCGGCATGGCCGGAAGCTCTTCCATGACGCGGGAGCGGGGAAAGGCGACGACCGCCTCGGTGCCCGAGCGGAGCTTAGATTTCAGTTCGAAGGCCCCGCCATGCAGTTCGGCCAGTCCCTGGACGATTGGCAGGCCAAGCCCGGTGCCCTGTTCGGCGCTCTTGATGGCGATCGACCCCTGGCCGAACGCCGACAGCACGATCGCCAGCTCGTCCGCCGGTATGCCGGGTCCGTTGTCGCTGATCGAGAGATACTGTCCGCCGCCTGCCGTCCACCCGACGCGGATGCGGATTTCGCCGCCGGTGGCGGTGAATTTCACTGCGTTGGAAAGCAGGTTGAGAGCGATCTGGCGGATGGCCCGTTCGTCGGCGAACAGGCGCAGAAGCGTCGGCTCCACCTGCACGGTCAGGCGGATGTCCTTGCCGCGCGCCTTCAATTCCATCAGCCGGCAGCAATCCTCGACCACGGATGCGAGAAGCAGCGGTTCCTCGTTGAGCTGATAACGCCCGGCCTCGATGCGCGACAGGTCGAGAATCTCGTTGATCAGGTTCAGGAGGTGCCGGCCGGATTCGTGGATGTCGCCCGCATAGCTTCGGTAGGTGGGATTCTCCAGCGGCCCCAGAACCTCGTTCGCCATGACCTCCGAGAAGCCGAGAATGGCGTTGAGCGGTGTCCGGAGTTCATGGCTCATCGAGGCCAGGAAACGGGACTTGGCGAGATTGGCTTCCTCGGCGCGGCGGCGTGCCTCGTCCGACATCGACTTCGCCGTTTCCAGCTCGCCGATCAGACCGTCCTTCTCGCTGTTGAACGACAGAAGCGTCAGGGCCGCCCGTTTGCGGTGATGCGCCACATAAGCGAAGAATGGCAGCGAGACGGCCAGCAGGACGGCCATCGCCGCATAGGCTGGAACCGGTTGTCCTGCAATGCCGAGGGCGAACAGGCAGACGGGTCCGGCGAAGGCCGCAACGAGCGCGCCGCCGAGCGATGCCGTGATCATCGCCGTGGCCGCGATCACACAGAGAAGAAGGGCCGCCTGCAGCGCCGGGAGCTGCGAGACGCCACAGTCCCCGCAGCGCAACGTGATGAAGTATGCCCAGCCGAGACCGCTGACGAAATGGGCCAGGAACAGCAGGTGACGGCTGCGGGTCACCTCGATCTCGTTGCGGCTGCGCCTCTCGATTCCCCGCGCGACCAGATAGAGCGGCGCGTAGCAGAGCGTCGCGACAAGCGCCCACAGGGAGACTGCTTCCCCCATGCCGAAGTAAAAGCCGGCAAGGCATACGAGCGTGACGAGAACGGGGAGCGCAGGTGCGGCCCGCAGGACCGCGTGGGCGTGGATCTTCAGCAGGTCTCGGTTGAAATCGGGGCTGCCGGCGTTCTGTGACAGGCGATCGCGCGTGCGGCGCACAGCCCGGCCGACATTGCTGTTGCGATGCGGCTTGGTGCGGTCCACAATGAATTTGTCAGCCGATTTTGAAGGTTGCGGCGCCATCACCCGTTTTGCATTCCAGCTATTCAGCTATGACGCTATCAAGGAATGATTAAGAGACCCTTCAGCAGATGAGCCGCAGCCGTTTCAGAAAGCGCCGGCGGAGCCGGTTCGGGCGCTTTGGCGATCTGCTGCTGGCACTCGGTCTGCTCGTGGCGGTTGCGCTGGCCGTCGAGCGGCTTGACCGTTTCAGCATGCGCAGCCTTTCGGGGGCGGTCACGGTGCATGACGGGGACACGATCACGGTTTCCGGCGAGCGCATTCGTCTGAAGGGGCTGGACGCGCCGGAATATGCGCAGACCTGCAGCCGGCAGGGTGCGACCTATGCCTGCGGCAGGCAGGCGCGCGATATGCTCCGGCAGCTGGTCGGCACCGGACCGGTGGATTGCGAGGGGTTCGAGCGCGACCGGTATGACCGGCTTCTCGCCGTCTGCACGGCGGGCGGCAGGGATGTCGGGGAAGCGCTGGTGGAAGCCGGATGGGCCGTGGCCTATGGCGACTATGACCGCGTCGAGGCGGATGCGCGCCGGGCGCGCCGGGGATTGTGGGACGGTGCGTTCGACGCGCCGCGCGACTGGCGCGAACTGCACGGACAGGAAGCCGGCATGGAGGCGACGGGCATTGCCGGACGGGTGGCGAACATCGTCAGACGCCTGCTTGCGCGCATATCCGGATATCTGTTTGGGAGCGATCTGTGAGGGTGAGCCGATGAAACTATACGATGGAGGCAGGGCGCCGAACCCGCGCCGCGTTCGCATCTTTCTGGCGGAAAAGGGCATCGAGGTTCCGCTCGAACTGGTGGACATGGGCGCGATGGAGCATCGGTCCGCGTCGCTGACGAAGCGCAATCCGCTGCAGCGCCTGCCGGTGCTCGAGCTGGATGACGGGACGATCCTCACCGAGACGATCGCCATCTGCCGCTATTTCGAGGCCCTGCATCCCGAACCCGCGCTGTTCGGCAAGGGTGCGCTCGGCAGCGCGCTGGTGGAGATGTGGCAGCGGCGCGTGGAGATGCATCTTTTCCTTCCCGTGGCGCAGGTGTTCCGTCACCTGCATCCGGCGATGCGCGAATGGGAGGTGCCGCAGGTGCCGGCCTGGGGCGAGGCCAACAAGCCGAAGGTCTTCGCGTTCCTGCGCCATCTCGACGAGGCGCTGGCGGACCGACCATTCATCGCGGGCGACGACTACAGCGTCGCCGACATTACGGGGCTGGTCAGCATCGACTTCATGAAGCCCGCGAAACTGGCCTTTCCCGAAGGGCTCGATCATCTGGCACGCTGGTATCACACCGTGTCCGGGCGGCCGAGCGCGAAAGCCTGAGGCGGCTTCGGTGAGCCAGCCGCTGGATCAGCTCCTGACGCGCATCCGGGCCTGCCGGATCTGCGTCGAGGCTCCGCTTTCCACGCCGCTGCCGCACGAGCCGCGGCCGGTGGTGGTCGGGTCGCGCAAGGCGCGTATCCTGATCGCCGGCCAGGCGCCGGGAACACGGGTGCATGCCTCGGGCATTCCCTTCGACGACCGGTCCGGCGACCGCCTGCGCGACTGGCTTCAGGTGGACCGGCCGACCTTCTACGATGCGGACCGGTTTGCCATCGCGCCGATGGGGTTCTGCTTTCCCGGTCTTGACGCCAAGGGCGGCGACCTGCCGCCGCGTAAGGAATGCGCGCCCGCCTGGCGCGACGCGTTGATGGGGCTGATGCCGCAGATCGCCCTTGTCCTAGTGATCGGGCAGTATGCGCAGGCCTGGCATCTGGGCAGGGAGCGTTCCGCGACGCTCACCGAGACGGTGCGCGACTGGCGGCGCCTGTTCGAGCGGGAGGCGCGCCCGCGCGTCCTGCCGCTGCCGCATCCCTCCTGGCGCAACACCGGCTGGCTGAAGAAGAATCCCTGGTTCGAGCGCGACCTGCTGCCGGTTCTGAGAGAGGAAATTCGCTCCCATCTTGCCAGTTGATGGGAATAATCAACTTCTCAGCCGCATTCATAGGAAAAATGTTTCTTGTTATCGGGGATTTCCGTTGGCAAATTAGGAAACTGTTTTTCTCCGGAGTCGACCATGGACCGCCTAGACCGCAAGATCCTGCGCCTGTTGCAAGAAAATTCGACCCTCGCGGTCGCCGATGTGGCGAAAAAGGTCGGGCTTTCGACGACGCCCTGCTGGCGGCGCATTCAGAAGCTGGAGGAGGAGGGCGTCATCCGCCGGCGCGTCGCCGTTCTCGACCCCGAGCGGGTCAACGCCAAGGTGAACGTGTTCGTCTCGATCCGGACCAACATGCACAGCCACGAATGGCTGAAGCGCTTCTCGGAAGTCATCCAGCAATTCCCGGAGGTGGTTGAGTTCTATCGCATGAGTGGGGATGTGGACTATCTGCTGCGCGTCGTGGTGCCGGATATTGCCGCCTATGACGCGTTCTACAAGCGGATGATCGCCAAGATCGAGATCCGCGACGTGTCGTCCACCTTCGCGATGGAGCAGATCAAGTACACGACCGAGCTGCCGCTGGACTATCTGGTCCTCGACAAGGAGTCGGGCGCTTCCAACGCGGCGTGACGCCTGCGCACCGCGCGGCAGCAGCCAGGTGCGGTGACCCGGCTGCGGTACACGGTCACTTCTCCAGCCGGGCGAGCAGGGAAGACGTGTCCCAACGTTTGCCGCCCATGGACTGGACCTCCTTGTAGAACTGGTCGACCAGCGCCGTGACCGGCAGCGCGGCGCCGTTGCGATCGGCCTCGGCCAGGCAGATGCCGAGATCCTTGCGCATCCAGTCGACGGCGAAGCCGAAATCGTAACGCCCCTCGTTCATCGTCTTGTGCCGGTTTTCCATCTGCCACGAGCCGGCGGCCCCCTTGGAGATGACGTCGATCACCTTCTCGATGTCGAGGCCGGCCTTCTTGCCGAAATGGATGCCCTCGGCCAGTCCCTGAACGAGACCGGCGATGCAGATCTGGTTGATCATCTTGGTCAGCTGGCCGGCGCCCGCCGGTCCCATGAGGCCGACCATGCGCGCGAAGGACTGGATGACGGGGCTCGCCCTGTCGAACACGGCCTGGTCGCCGCCGCACATGACGGTCAGCACGCCGTTCTCCGCGCCGGCCTGGCCGCCGGAAACCGGGGCGTCGATGAAATCGAAACCGCGCTTCTGCGCCTCGGCGGCCAGCTCGCGCGCGACTTCGGCGGAGGCCGTGGTGTTGTCGATGAAGACGGAGCCGCTTTTCATGGCGTGAAACGCGCCGTGCTCGCCGGTCGTGACCGAGCGCAGGTCGTCGTCATTGCCCACGCAGGCGAACACGAAATCCTTGTCGCGTGCGGCCTCCATCGGCGTCGCCGCCGTCTGTCCGCCATGTTCCGCAACCCATTTCTCGGCCTTCGCGGCGTTGCGGTTGTAGACGGTCACCCTGTGGCCGCCCTTGTTCTGCAAGTGGGCGGCCATGGGGTATCCCATGACGCCCAGTCCGATGAACGCGACTTCAGACATTCGGCACTGCTCTCCCGGTGGTTCTCGCTGCCAGGCCGCCGGCCTGCCTCAGCGCTTCAGATGGCGGGTGATGCGGCGCTCGATCCAGTCGATCAGGTTGCGCAGCACCTCGACGATGGCAAGATAGATCATGGCCGCCCAGATGTAAGTCTGGAAATCGAAGGTCTGCGAATAGGCGCGCCGGGTCTCGCCCATCAGGTCGTAGACCGTGATGATGGCCACGATGGCAGACCCCTTGATCATCAGGATGATCTCGTTGCCATAGGGGCGCAGGGCGACGATCATCGCCTGCGGCACGATGATCTTGCGGATGGTCTGCATCTTCGACAGGCCGAGTGCCGCGGCGGCTTCCCACTGGCCGCGCCGGACGCTTTCTATCGCGCCGCGCAGGATTTCCGCCTGATAGGCGGCGGTGTTCAGCGTGAAGGCGAAGACGGCGCAGTACCAGGCCTCGCGGAAGAAGGTCCAAAGCCCGACCGCCTGCAGTTCCGGGCGGAACGAGCCGAGCCCGTAATAGACGAGGAAGGTCTGTGCCAGAAGCGGGGTTCCGCGGAAGAAATAGACATAGGCATAGGCCAGCGCCGCGACGAAGCCGTTGCGCGAGGTGCGGCCATAGGCGATCGGGATCGATAGGAGCGCGCCCAGAATCACCGAGACGACGACCAGCTTCACGGTGACCCACAGGCCCGAGAGGTAGCGCGGTAGATAGCGCTGGAAGATCGCCGGGTCCCAGGCGTCGAGCATGAAGACCAGCACCGCCAGGGCGAGGGCGGCCCAGATGCTCAGGAGGACAACGCCGATGGTGCGCTGGAGGGTCCAGCGGTCTCTCACGACCGGCGGTCGTTCCGCCGCCAGGGTCTGTTCCGTCCTCATCGCGATGCCCCGCTGCGCCGGGTCCAGTTCTCGATGGCGTGCAGGACGATGGAGGAAAGCATGGCCAGAACCAGATAGATCAGGCAGGCGATGCCGAAGAAGAGGAAGGCTTCCTTGGTCACCCGCGCCGCAATGCCGCTCTGGCGGAGGATATCCGCAAGACCGATGACCGAAACGAGCGCCGTGTCCTTGAGCAGGATCAGCCACAGGTTCGAGAGGCCGGGAAGGGCAAGGCGCACCAATTGCGGCAGGATGATGAGCCGCATGGTCTGCAGTCCGGAGAGACCGACCGCGAAACTGCCCTCATACTGTCCCTGCGGGATGGCGCGAAACGCGGCCAGAAACACCTCGCTGGCATAGGAGGAGAACACCACGCCGAGCGCGATCATGCCGGCGACGAAGGCGTTGACCTCGATGTTCGCCGAGGGATCGAACAGATGGACGAGGCGCTGCAGTCCGATCTGCGCGCCGTAGAAGACCAGGAAAAGGGTCAGGAGTTCGGGAAGGCCGCGAAACAGCGTCGTGTAGATGTTGGCCGCCAGGCGCAGGAAGCGGTCGTTGGAGCGCTTGCCGAGCGCGATGAAGAAGCCCACGAGCAGACCGAGCGGCAGCGTCGCGAGCGCAAGCGACACCGTTACCAGCACGCCTTCCGCAATGTTATCGCCCCAGCCTTCGGGCCCGAAGCTCAGCAGGGTCAAGACCCGTTCCATCTCCCAAATCCCCGTTTTGGGCATCGTTCCGGGATTGTTGGCTGTCGCAGCGCGTGCCCCTGGCTGCGGTTCCCGGTTCCGATTGCATGTGCCGCATGGCGGCTCGTCTTGCAAGACAGGCGGCCGGACCTACGTCCCGCCGCCTGCATGGTGCTTCGATCAAGACATGTTATGCGCGTTCAATCGCCATAGGCGTCGAACGAGAAATACTTGTCGTTGATCTCCTTGTACTTGCCGTTCTCGCGAAGCGCGATGATCGCCGCGTTGAACTTTTCACGCAGCTCGTCCTCGCCTTTGCGGATGGCGATGCCGGCGCCGGGGCCGTGGATCGCTTCGACCGGGGTGATCGTGCCGACCAGCTTGCAGCAATCGCCTTCGTCGCTCTCCAGGAATTCCTGCAGGACGATGACATCGTCGGTGACCGCGTCGAGCCGCCCGTTAATGATGTCGAGCTTGTACTCCTCGGCGGTCGGGTAGAGCCTGACGTCGCTGTCCGTATAGGTCTGCTCCGCATAGGCGGAATGCGTCGTCGATCCCTGCGCGCCGATGCTCTTGCCGGCCAGGTCTTCCTTCGTGACGCCCGCGATGTCGGTATCGTTGGGTGCGACGATGCCGGGCGGCGTGTTATAGTATTTGTTGGTGAAATCGACCTCTTTCTTGCGATCCTCGGTGATCGACATCGAGGCGATGATGGCGTCGAACTTGCCGGCCTGCAGCGCCGGAATGATACCATCCCAGTCCTGCGTGATGAATTCGCACTCGGCCTTCATCTCTTCGCAGAGCGCCCGCGCGATATCGATGTCGAAGCCTTCAAGCTTGCCGTCCGCGGTGAGATTGTTGAAGGGCGGGTAGGCGCCTTCCGTGCCGATCTTGATCTTCATCGGTTCCTGGGCATTGGCTGCTCCCACAGCCAGCGCAAGAGCCGCAGCCGGCAATGCAAGCGCGATACGCCTTGAAATACGCATTCGTGTTCCTCTCTGTTTTCTTCTCCATCCCGGGGCACGTGCCCCGGAGCGGGTCATGAGACCGGATATTCCCATCGTTCCGCGCAAGAATGCAACCGTAAAAGCCGTGTCATACAGGCCGAGACGGGTCAGCGTCCGGCGCTTCCGATCCGGTCTGCTGAAGAATGAAATCGGCGATGCCGGAAATGTCTTCCAGCGAAAAGAGCGGCAGGCCGCCGCCCTCGGTGTCATGATCGGCCGCAATCGCAAGGATCGCGGGGTCTTCTGCCGCAAGGGGTGCCGTGTCCTTCGCACCGCTGCGCCGGCACTCGATCTTGGGATGCGGGCCGCGCTTGTAGCCTTCGACGAGGACGAGGTCGCAGGGAGAAAGCCGTTCGAGCATCGCTTCGAGGCCCGGCTCCTCCTCGTCCTGCAACTCATGGATGAGGGCCCAGCGGCGGCTGGAGACGATGGCGACCTCGGCCGCACCGGCGCTGCGGTGGCGGAACGAATCCGTGCCCTCATGGTCGATGTCGAACGCATGATGGGCATGCTTTACCGCTGCGATGCGCAATCCGCGCCCGCTCAACTCGGCGATCAGGCGGGAGGTGAGGGTTGTCTTGCCGGAATTCTTCCAGCCGACAATGCCGAAAACGCGGTGGCTCATTTCGTTTCCCCCTGCATCATCGCCCGCGCCCTGCGCAGGTCTTCCGGCGTGTTGACGTTGAAGAACGGGTCGCTGTCGGGCTCCGTGGGGAAGTCCACCAGCGCGGCGAGGTGACGGTCGCCGGCATAGGCCGTTACCCGGCGTTTTCCGCCTTGAGCAAGATATGTTTCGAGATCGTCGGCGAGCGCCAGGGGCCACAGGCCGAAAACCGGATGGATGCGTCCCAGCGACCGCGCAAGGACGATGCCCCGTATATCGGCTGCCGCATTGCCGAGGCGCCTGGCGAGGTCGAGCGGAAAGAACGGCGTGTCCGCGGCAGCGGTAACGATATGCGTGAAGGATCCCTGCCGTTCCGCCCAGCGCAGGCCGGCGAGAACGCCGCCGAGCGGCCCCACCGGCTCTGGAAACGGATCGGCGACAATGTCGAGGCCGAAGGAGGCGAACCTCTCCGGATCGCCATTGGCGTTGAGGATCACGTGATCCGCCTGTGAGGCAAGGCGCGTTGCGACCAGCCCGAGGAGCGTCGTGTCGCCGATCGCCGAGAGCCCCTTGTCGCCGCCACCCATGCGGGTGGCTTCGCCGCCAGCCAGAATGACGCCGGCGATTTTTCTGATCATGTCGGTTCCCCGTCGGAGAGACCCAACTGGCGGGCGACATGGATGACGTAGAGGGAGGCGCCGATCGCCAGAGCCGACGAGATCAGCATCACCCAAAGCAGCGGGAAGGGGCCGGATTCCGCCGTCAGCAGCGCACCGGCCACGACCGCCAGCGCCGCGCCGCCGCCGATCTGCAGCGCGCCGCCCAGTCCCGACGCCGTACCGGCGATGTGTGGCCTGACGCTGACCAGACCGGCATTGGCGTTGGGCATGGTCATGCCGTTGCCGATCCCGACGAACATGGACGGGCCAAACAGCGAGAGCGGATGGAAATAGCCGGCGGTGAACAGGACCAGCGCCAGGACCAGGCCGAGCGTGGCGATGATGTTGCCGACCAGCATCATGCGGTTGATGCCGAAGCTGCGCGAGAAGCGGGCGGTCAGGAAGTTGCCGAACATGTAGCCGAGGGAGATCAGGATGAAGTACATGCCGTAACCCGACGATGTCAGGTGCAGCATCTCGGTGGCGACATAGGGGCCACCGCCCAGGAAGGCGAAAAAGGCTCCTGACGCGAAGGCGGCCGTTGCCGTGTAGCCCCAGAAGCGGCGCGCGCGAAACAGCTCGGGATAGTGCTTCAGCTGCGATGTCATGCTGACGGAGCGGTTGCCGTTGGTTTCTCCCAGATCGAGATAGACGATCGCAAAGGAGACGATGCCGAAGGCGAGGATCAGGTAGAACGTGGCCTGCCAGCCGTAGAGTTCATCGAGAATACCGCCGATCAGCGGCCCGATCATGGGCGCGAGCGTCATGCCCATGGTAATGTAGCCGATGCGGCTGGCCGCATCCTCCGCGCTGACCGTGTCACGGACGATGGCGCGCGACAGGACCATGCCGGCGGCGGAAAACGCCTGGAACACGCGACAGATCAGGAAGATCGTGATGTTCGGCGCGTTCAGTGCCGCAATGGTGCTCAGGATGAAGATCGCAAAGCAGGCCAGCATCACCGGGCGGCGGCCGAGCCGGTCGGAAGCCGGTCCGATCACGAGCTGGAGGGCGGCCGTGGCGGCGAGATAAAGCGATACGGCGAGCTGGACGACACTGTAGTCGGCGTCGAAATAGGTCGCCAGGCCGGGCAGCGACGGCAGGAAGACATTCATCGACACGGCCGCCGTCGCGGTCGCGACCACGAGCGTCATGATGTGGGGAGGGGTGGTGCGGTCGAACAGGGGACTGGCCAGTGCTTTGTGAGAACGATGCCGCCCCAACAACCGTGTCCGGCGAACAAAGTCAAACCTGGAATTGCTCTTCCCGGAACATGCGGCCAGTACCCGAGGCAGGAACATGCGGCCAGGACCTGGGCGGCTACGGTCAGGTTCCGCCGGGCGTCATGCTGGGGCTGGTACTCTTCGCGGCAGGCTTCATGGTGCCGCGGAAGCGCTCGCGATAGAGCGTGTAGAGACCGGAGCAGACGACGATGGTCGCGCCGATGATCATCGGCAGATCCGGCTTGTCGCCGAAGACCAGGAGACCGAGCGCCAGCGCCCACAAGAGGGCGGTGTAGCGAAACGGCGCTATGAACGACAGGTCGCCGGCACGCAGCGCCTGAATGATGAACTGGTAGCCGAAGACGAGAAAAAGCGCCGCCGCCGCCAGCATGCCGAGGGACCGGCCGTCCACCGGCGCCCAGCCGCCATAGGGAACGACCAGCATGGCCCCGGCCAGGGTGACGGCGGCGGAGGTGGCGGTCGAGATCAGAAGTGTCGGCACGGCCGACGGAATGCGGCGCGTGGTCAGGTCGCGCATGGTGGCGAAGGCGACGGAGGCCAGGCCGTAGAGCGCGTAGGCGTTGAAGCCCTCGAAGCCGGGACGGATGATGATCAGGATGCCGATGAAGCCGGCCACGATAGCGCTCCAGCGCCGCCAGCCGACCGGTTCGGAGAGGAACAGGGCCGCGCCCATCGTCACCGTCAGCGGCAGCACCTGGAGCACGGCGGAGATGTTGGCGATCGGCATGTGCTGCAGCGCCGCCAGAAAGCAGATCGTCGCGCCGGTCTCGCCGATGACGCGCAGGGCAATCATCGGATGCAGGATGGAGCGCAGGCGTGCGAAGGCGCCCCAGCGCCAGGCGAACAGGCCGATCAGCAGCGTCGCCATGATGCCGCGGATCAGCATCACCTGACCCATGTTCATCGACTGGGCGATGAGCTTGGTCAGCACGTCATTGACGGTGAAGGCGGCCATCGCCACCGACATGAGCAACGCGGCGCGCAGATTGGGTGAAAGAGGCAAGACCGCTCCAGAAGGCTAGCGATTCTGGAGACTAAAGCATCGGATCGAAAAGTGGAATCCGGTTTTCGGTTATTCCGGTGCTCGGCCAATGATGTACGACGCCGGATGGGCTTGGCATTCCAGCCGGCACCGACAAACGCGGGAGGCCCGGAGGACCGCCGGGAGCTATCCGCCCGTCACGCTCATGTGGCGGGAAACCGAGGGGCGGTTGGTGCGGCGGTCGATGATGAAATCATGACCCTTGGGCTTGCGCCCGATCGCTTCATCGATGGCCGTGGACAGCAGCTCGTTGCCCTCCGAGGCGCGCAGCGCCGCGCGCAGGTCGGCCGAATCGTCCTGGCCGAGGCACATGTAGAGCATGCCCGTGCAGGTGATGCGCACGCGGTTGCAGCTTTCGCAGAAATTATGGGTCATCGGCGTGATGAAGCCCAGCCTGCCGCCGGTTTCGGCGATCTCGACATAACGGGCCGGCCCGCCGGTCTTGAAGGGAATGTCGGTCAGCGTGAATTGCTGCTCGAGTTGGGCGCGTAGAAGGGACAAGGGCAGATACTGGTCGGTGCGGTCGGCGTCGATCTCGCCCATGGGCATGGTCTCGATTACGGTCATGTCCATGCCGCGGCCGTGCGCCCAGCGCAGCATTTCCGGCAGTTCGTCCTCGTTGAAACCCTTCAAGGCCACGGCGTTGAGCTTGACGTGCAGCCCGGCGGCCTCCGCGGCTTCGATGCCGCGCATGACCTTGTCGAGATTGCCCCAGCGCGTGATGACGCGAAACTTGTCGGGGTCGAGCGTGTCGATCGACACGTTGATGCGGCGAACGCCGCAGTCGGCAAGTTCGGCGGCGAAGCGCTCGAGCTGCGAGCCGTTGCTGGTCAGGGTAAGCTCCTGCAGCGCTCCCGACTTCAGGTGGCGCGAAAGCTGGCGGACCAGATGCATGATGTTCTTGCGCACCAGCGGCTCGCCGCCGGTCAGCCGCAGCCGGCGGACGCCCTTCTCGATGAAGACGGTGCACAGGCGGTCCAGTTCCTCGAGGCTCAAAAGGTCGCGCTTGGGCAGAAACGTCATGTCTTCCGCCATGCAGTAGACGCAGCGGAAGTCGCACCGATCGGTAACCGACACGCGCAGATAGTCGATGGCGCGGCCAAAGGGGTCGATCATGCTAAACTGCGTCATTCAAGCTCGCTCTCGCTGGCAGTCCCCGGCTGGACCTTCTCCACATCATGTCGTCTTCTGAAGCCGGCAATTCAAGCGCCGCAAGCTAGCATCAGGCCACGCCGCTCGGCAATGCGTCGATATGGGGCTTTTCCGCTCGGCCAAACCTGAATACTGCTATGGACCGAAAGGCGCTGCCACATGACCCCATCTCATCCCATGAAGCCGCCAAGGGAACTGCGCGTATCCCGGGACCGCGCGGCGATGACCGTCCTGTTCGCCGATGCCGAGCCGGCCACGCTCACGGCGGAGATGCTGCGGGTTCTCTCGCCGTCGGCCGAGGTGCAGGGCCATGCGCCGGAGCAGCGCGTGACCGTGCCGGGCAAGCGAAGCGTCACGATCGTTCGCGTCGATCCCGTGGGAAACTATGCCGTCCGGATCGTTTTCAGCGACGGCCACCAGAGCGGCATCTTCACATGGCTCTACCTTCACGAGCTGATCATGGGGAAGGAAGAGAAGTGGCAGGGCTATCTGGAGGAGCTGCAGGAGAAGGGGCTGAGCCGTGGCGACTAGCGAGACCGATCAGACCGATCACATCATTACCTCCCTCGACGCGCTGGAAGCGCTTTACGGAACGCCGGGGGAGGCATCGCTCGTGAAGGTGACCGAGCGGATCATTCCGGAATATGCGGCGCTCATCGAGGCATCGCCGTTCGCAGCCCTGGCGACGGTCGGGCCCGAAGGGGTCGATTGCTCGCCGCGCGGCGACCAGCCCGGCTTCGTCCGCATCCATGACGAACGAACGCTGATGATGCCGGACCGGCGGGGCAACAACCGGACGGATTCGCTGCGCAACATCGTCCGCGACGACCGTGCGGCCTTTCTGTTCCTCATCCCGGGTTCCGGGACGACGCTGCGCGTCAACGGACGGGCGCACCTGACGGTCGATCCGGAAATCTGCGCCTCGTTCTCGGTGGCCGGAGCGGCGCCCCGCTCGGTGATCGTGCTGTCGATCGAAGCCGTCTACTTCCAGTGTGCGCGCGCCATCGTCCGCTCCGACCTCTGGAACGGCGAGAAGCATGTCGATCCCAGGCATCTGCCGACGCCCGGCAAGATCCTCTCGGCGACCAGCCGGCAGAAGATCAACGGCAAAGCCTATGATGACGAATGGCCGGGGCGCGCCGCCAAGACAATGTGGTGAAGTGGCGAACCGGGCGGCTCAGCGATGGGCCAGGATGTTGACCAGTTTGCCGAAGGGGTCGCGCACGTAGAAGCGGCGCACGCCCCAGGGCTCATCCGCGGGGCCGTATTCGATCTGGATGCCGGCCGCCTGCATCCTCGCCAGCACGGCATCGACGTCATCGACCTCGATCGACAGGTCCGGAACCGGCGTTCCCGCGCCGCCTTCCGTCGCGAAGCTGACCTGAACGCGCATCTCGGCCGTGTTGCCGTAGGTGGCGATCCATCCGTGATCCATCAGGAGATCGAGGCCGAGCAGGTCGCCATAGAAGCGCTGCGCCGCTGCAGGGTCGCCGACCTGAAAGTTGCTGACGATGCGCCTGACGCTCAAATCTTCCTCCTCCTTCCGGTCATCCTGCCTTCTTGAGGTTCGGAAGGAAAGCCGTCAGCAGGCCGAGCAGCGGCAGGAAGGAGCAGACCTTATAGACATATTCGATACCCTTCGCATCCGCCACCACGCCGAGCACCGCCGCCCCCAGACCGCCCAGCCCGAAGGCGAAGCCGAAGAACATGCCTGCGACCATCCCGACACGGCCCGGCAGGAGTTCCTGCCCGAAGACGATGATCTGCGGGAAGGCCGATGCCAGGATCATGCCGATCGCCACGGTGAGAACGGGCGTCCAGGTCAGGTCGGCATAGGGCAGGGCGAGGGTGAACGGCAGGACGCCGAGGATCGAGAACCAGATCACGGTTTTCGAGCCGACACGGTCGCCGATCAATCCTCCGAGGATGGTGCCGGCGGCGACTGCGCCGAGGAACACGAACAGCAGGACCTGCGAGTGCTGGACCGAGACGCCGAACTTCTCGATCAGGTAGAAGGTGTAGTAGCTCGAGATGCCGGCCATGTAGACATTCTTGGCGAAGACCAGCGCGACGAGGATGGCGAGGGATATGGCCACCTTGCCGCGCGGCAGCGTCAGCGTCCTGGCCGCTGCCGGCCGCGCCGCCGTGCGGCGGCGGTACTGGCTGTACCAGCTGCTGACCCGCCACAGGATGATCATGCCGATGAGCGCGGCAAGCGAGAACCAGCCGACGCTGCCCTGGCCGCGCGGAACCACGATGAAGGCGGCCAGAAGCGGCCCGATGGCGGACCCGGCATTGCCGCCGACCTGGAACAGGGCCTGCGCCAGCCCGTAGCGGCCGCCGGATGCCAGACGCGCGACGCGCGAGGATTCTGGATGGAAGATCGCCGAACCGAGGCCGATGAACATCGCGCCGACGAGCAGGACCGGATAGTTCGCCGCCGTCGCCAGGAGCAGCAGGCCGATCAGGGTCGAGCCCATGCCGACCGGCAGCGAATAGGGCAGGGGCTTCTTGTCGGTGAAGAGGCCGATCGCCGGCTGCAGCAGCGATGCGGTCACCTGGAACGCCATCGTCAGGAGACCGATCTGCCAGAAATCGAGGCCGTAGTCGCTTTTCAGCATCGGATAGATGGCCGCCAGCATCGACTGCATCACATCGTTCAGCATGTGGCAGAAGCTGACGGCGAGGAGCACCGAGAATGCGGTCTTCTCCACGGATGCCGGGAGCCGGCTGGCGGTGGTGTCGGTCAAGGGGAACTCCGTCATGTTGCCGCTGAAGCAGGCGGCAGATGTGCTTATAAGCTGCTTGCCAATGACCTTCCTTGGTGATTTGGTCTAGTTTTTTCGCGAGTGGGCCAAACTGCATGCGGGATTTCACGCCGGAAGAGAAGCGCCTGGCGCGCGAGATGGGGCAGGTCGATGTGCGTCGCCGCGCCTGGCTGGAACAGGTCGATGGCGACGTGGTGGTCTGGCAGAGCGTGTATTCGAACGGATTTCAGGTCGCCGGCCACCAGCACAGCCGCTCGCAGCTCCTGCATGTGTGCGCCGGTGTGGTTCTGGTGAAAACGGTTCTCGGTCACTGGATGGTGCCGGTCGGACACGCGATCTGGATCCCTGCGGGGATCGAGCATGCCGTCGACATGCTGGGGGGCGTGCGGATGCAGTCGGCCTATATCTCTCCCGGTGCGATCGACGGGCTGCCCGACACGTTGAGGGTCGTCGGCGTGACTGATCTGATGCAGAGCCTGCTGGACGAGGCTGTGCCGCTGCCGCACGAGGCGCATCCCTCGGGGCGGGGGGCGCTCCTGCACGGACTGATCCTGCATGAGATCCCGCGATTGCGGGAAATGCCGCTCGGCCTGCCGTTCCCGACCGATTCCCGGCTTGCCGGGTTGTGCCTGCGCTTTCTCGAAACGCCGTCCAGCCGGGTCACCATCGATTCCTGGGCGGCGGAGATCGGCATGAGCCGGCGTAGCTTCACGCGGAAATTCCAGCAGGAAACGGGGATCGGCCTTTCGCTCTGGCGGCAGCAGGCCAGTCTTTTCGCGGCGCTGCCGCGCCTGACCGCGGGCGAAAGCGTGACCAATGTGGCGCTCGACCTCGGCTATGAGAGCGTCGCTGCCTTCACAACCATGTTCAAGCGGATGCTCGGAGCATCGCCCCGCAGCTATCTGCGCGTTGCGCCGGTGAAGTCCTGATCGAGCGCGCTTCCGGCAAAACAAGGGCGCCGGAAAGGCGCCGGATCCTTGCTTTCCCCGGTGGTCCTTAGTCGAAGCGCTGCCGCGTCGGCCAAGGATGCCCTAGCTCTCCGCCAGCGCCTCGCTGATGCGCCGCATCTGCTCGCCCATGGCCTCGCATTGCGCCGGCGTCGACTGGGCCATCACCCGGTCGATCAATTCTGTATAGACGGCGAGCGCCTGCATCAGGCGCGCTTCGCCCTCCGGCGTCAGCCACAGGCGCAGCACGCGCTTGTCGCTCGCGTCGCCTTCGCGCCGGACGAGGCCCTGCGTCTCCATCTGCGGCAGCAGCATGGTGATGTTCGAGCGCCCCACGAGAAGGCGGCGGGCCAGATCGTGCTGCGACTGACCGGGATGCCGGTAAAGATTCATCAGCATGTCGAGCTGCGCGATCTTGAGTCCCAGCGGCTCCAGGCTCTTGCTCAGCGCGCGCACGATGGCCTTCTCGGCACGGGCGACGGCGATCCACGTGCGAAAACGCGGATTATCCCAGGGGAGGTCTTGTTTTTTGTTCATGCTTGAACTAATTTTGTTCATCGTTGAACATTATCGCGGATCGCCGGCATGGACACCCTCAGCTTGCGGATCATACGTGGTCTTTTTGGCACAATCGAACATGTCGCGCCAAGGCTTGCCGGACGCTTTGCCTTCGCCCTGTTCTGCCGAACGCCGAACCCGCGTCGGCTTTCGGCCAGGGAAAGCGCGGCGCTTGCCGGAGCCGGCAACTTCATGAAGCGCGCGCGCTGGCATCGCCTGAAGAGCGCCCATGGCAGCTTCATGGCCTATGAGTTCACCAACTGGAACGCACGGCGCGACGGGCCGGCCGTCCTGGTCCTGCACGGCTGGCGGTCGCGCGCCGAGCACATGCGGGCGGTCATCGAGGCGCTTCTGGCGCGCGGCTTTCGCGTCGTGGCGCTCGACCTGCCGGGACATGGCAGGGCGGCGGGGCGGCGGCTCCATATGCCGAACGCCGTGGCCGCGGTTCAGGAGGCCACCCTGTGGCTTGGCCCGTTCGATACGGCGATCGGCCATTCCTTCGGCGGCGCCGTCGCGCTGAATGCGGCTGCGGGCTCCGTGCGGCAGACACCGCTGCTCAGCCTGCGCCGGCTGGTGATGATCGCCTCGCCCGATTCGATGCCGCGGCTGTTTCGCCTGTTCGGCCGGGCCGCCGGCCTCGGGCCGCGCACGCAGGCGGCGTTCGAGGGACGGGTGCTCGACCTGACCGGCGCCCCCCTGGAAACCATGGTCGGTGCGCGCTTGCTCGAGAATCTGCGGCTGCCGACCCTGATCATCCATGCGCCCGAGGACAAGGAGGTTCCGGCCGAGGACGCACGGGCCATGGCCGCGTCGGGTGATCACGTCTCGCTCGCCTGGGCGTCCGGGCTCGGCCATCGGCGCATCCTGGGCGATGCTGCGGTCGCCGCGCACGCGGCGGAATTTGCGGCCAGCCGGCCGGAACGTGCGCTTCCCAAGGCGATGGGCAGCGCGCCCGATGCCTTAAGTGTTCATTCACCACGCTGAGACCGA
The DNA here is from genome assembly GCF_000300335.1 of Nitratireductor pacificus pht-3B. Lineage (GTDB taxonomy): Bacteria > Pseudomonadota > Alphaproteobacteria > Rhizobiales > Rhizobiaceae > Nitratireductor > Nitratireductor pacificus. Next base: position 68,597 of record NZ_AMRM01000018.1, read on the forward strand.
GCGGGCATTTCAAGACAATTTTATCGATCGCCGGGCGACCGGGCGCTTCTCGAATGCTATCCTCGGTAGCGATTCACGGGCATGCCGTGAAGCAGCTCGCGAGCAGCCGCCAGGGGCGAACTGACGCAAGGGTTGAGCGTCTGCCTGCGAATGCTATTCTCGGCGTGACGTGCGGGTTCGCAATTCTCAGGGTGGGGAGATTGATGGTTTCGTCGTTTCTTAAAGGGGCCGGTCTTGCCTGCGCCACCGTTTCGTTGCTGATCGGCAGTGCGCCGGCAGTGCATGCGGACAATCTGTTCGACATGCTTTTCGGCGGCGGTAACCGCGCCACGAGCAGGGCGCGTGTGGAGCCGCAGCGCGGCGTGGTTCCGCAAGCCCCGGTTCAGCGCCGGTCTGCGCCACCCAAGATTTCAGCGCCTTCCTACTATACCTACAAGCCGGCAGAGCCCGTGCATGTGGATTTCTCGCGCATTGCGCCGCCGCCGCTGGAAGAAGCCTTTCAGCCGATGCTGGACGGCGCTGCGTTCCGCGAGGCCCTGCCGAAGCTCGCCGGCTTCGAACTCTTCACCGAAAAGAGCATCGCCGCCGCCCTGATCGAATACTATTCGAAAAACCCCGACTTCATCTGGGTGTCGGGCTATCAGCCCAACAAGCGCGCCGAGCGGGCGCTGCGCGTCCTTGCGGAGGCCGGGACGTTCGGCCTGTCGGAAGCGGACTACACGGTCGGCGTGCCGAGCGCCGATGTCCAGTATGACCGGATCGCCGAGCGGCAGCAGCAGCTGATCCGCTTCGAAATGGCGCTTTCGGCGCGTGTCCTGCGCTATGCCCGCGACGCCTATGGCGGGCGCATCGATCCCAACAAGCTGTCCGGCTATCACGACCTTCCCGAAAAGCGTCTCGACTTGGTGCAGAGCCTGGGTTTCATGGCGCGCATGGCGGATGTCGACATCTATCTCGAGCGCCAGCATCCCCAGAACGGCGATTACCGCGCGCTGCGTGCAGAACTCGAGACGTTGCGGGCCGCGGCCGAGCGGGAGATCGTCGTCGACCCCAAGACCTTCGTGAAGCCGGGCGGCAGCGATCCCGAATTCGCCAAGCTGCTGAAGATCATCGAGCGCGACGGCGAGGCCGATTTCCTGGCGGAGCATGGGGCGGTTCTCCGGGAGCATGCCGGGAGCGAGGTCTATACGGATGCGCTGGTGCCGCTCATCAAGGCCGTGCAGGAAAGCCACGGTTTGAAGCCGGACGGCGTCATCGGTCCGCGCACGGTCGGCGCGGTGGCGGGCGAATCGAAGGCCGCGCGGATCGAGAAGGTGCTTTTCGCGCTGGAGCGCCTGCGCTGGCATCCCTCGAAGCTGGGCGAAACGCGGGTCGTCATCAACGCGGCCTCGTTCAAGGTCGACTTCTTCGACAAGGAGAAGCTCCGGCTGTCGATGCGCACCGTCGTGGGCAGCCGTTCCAACCAGACCAGTTTCTTCTACGACAAGCTCGAAACGGTGGAATTCAACCCCTATTGGGGTGTGCCGCGCTCGATCCTGGTCAACGAGATGCTGCCGAAGCTGCTGCGCGACCCGAGCTATCTCGACCGCAACGGTTACGAGGTGGTCGCCGGCAGCGGCAAGCAGGTGTCGTCGTCCTCCGTGGACTGGGGCCGCTATGGCAGCAAGATTCCGTTCAGCGTGCGCCAGAAGCCCGGTCCTTCGAACTCGCTCGGCGAGTTGAAGATCCTGTTCCCGAACCGGCACGCCATCTACATGCACGACACGCCGTCCAAGAGCCTGTTCCAGCGCGACACCCGCGCCTTCAGCCATGGCTGCGTGCGATTGGCCGATCCCCGGGCGATGGCCGCTGCGGTGCTCGACATCTCAGTGGAGGAGGTGGCGGCCAGCATCAACAGCCGCGGCGGCCAGACGACGCGGCGCAAGATCGAACGCGATATTCCCGTCTATGTCGGCTATTTCACCGCCTGGCCGGACGCCGAGGCGGACGGCAGGATTGCCTATCACGGCGACGTCTATGGGCGCGACGAGCGGTTGAGGATCGCACTGGAGAAGCTTGCGGACACGCGCGCGCCGAGCAGCTGAAGCGCTTCGCAATCTTCAGGCTTCGCTCGCGCGCCTCAGGTCCTTTCATGATCGCATGTCGTTGTCCCGAAACCGGCGCCCGCTCTTGGGCGGAATGAATTAGCTGCGCCAGAAGGTCGGGACGAACAGGACCAGCACGGCGAGAATCTCCAGACGGCCGAGCAGCATGGTCGCCGATAGGACCCATTTGGCGAAATCGCTGAGCGGGACGAAGTTTCCTGCCGGCCCGACGATGGTGCCGAGACCGGGGCCGACATTGGTCAGCGCGGTGAGCGCAGCCGTGACGGATGTCACGAGGTCGAGCCCGGTCAGCGAGAGAAGCAGCGTCGAGACCACCCAGGACGCGAGGAAGGCCGTCAGGAACAGGACGACGGAGCGCTGCATCTCCTCGTCCACGATGCGCTTGCCGTAACGCAGGGACTGGACGGAATGCGGGTGGATCAGGAGCTTCAGCCCGTTCAGCAACATGCTGCCGAGGATCAGGAATCGGTAGGATTTGATGCCGCCGGATGTCGAGCCCGAACAGCCGCCGAGAAATGTCGCGAAGAAGGCGAGCGTTACCGCGAACGGTCCCCAGAGCGTGTAGTCTTCGCTGGCGAAGCCGGTCGTGGTGATGATCGAGGTGAAATTGAAGGCCGTCGTGGCCAGGGCTTCGTCGAAGGGCAGGCCTGTGGTGATGCGCCGCTCTATGGCCAGTGCCAGCACGATGGCGGTCACATAGGCCAGGAACAGCTTGATCTGCGGATCCTGCAGTGCATCGAGGCGGCCCCGGACAAACAGCAGCACGAGGATCGAGAAGGGCAGGGCGCCGAGCAGCATGAACACCGTGCCGACCCACAGGACGGTCAGCCCCTCGAAGTGACCGAAGGAGGCGTCGTGCGTCGAGAATCCGCCGGTGGCGATGGTTGTCAGCGCGTGATTGACCGCGTCGAAATTGCTCATGCCGGCCGCAGCATAGCCGAGCGCGCAGAGCGCCGTCAGAAGGCAGTAGATGCCGATCAGCGCGATCAGGAAGCTGATGAAGCGCTCGAACGGCCGGTTCTCGATGTCCGATGATTCGACGCGGAAGTAGGAGAAGCCGCCGACCTTCAGCAGGGGCAGCAGGAACAGGCCGAGCGCCACGACCCCGATGCCGCCGATCCATTGCAGGAGCGAGCGCCACAGAAGCAGGCCCGGCGGCAGTCCGTCGAGACCGCTGATCACGGTCGAGCCTGTGGTGGTGATCGCCGACACGGATTCGAAGACGGCGCTCGCCAGATCGAGCTTCAGCGATGCGGTGTAGAAGGGAACGGCGCCGACGGCCCCGAGCGTGACCCACAGGACGACGACGACCAGGAAGGTGGACTGCGTCGAGACGCGGGGCAGTGAGCCGCTCGTCGCCGCGGCGATGGTCAGCGCCACCGCGCCGGTCGCCAGCGCGCAGACGACGAAAACCTGCCAGTCGTCATTGCCGTAGTAGAGATCGACGGCGGCCGGAAACAGCATCGATGCCGCGACATAGACGGCGAAGATCGCTGCGGGATAGGTGGCGGTGCGTATCGCGGATGGCTGCACTGGATGGCTCTCACCAATTGACGGTCAGTCCGTGTGCGGAAACTGGTCGTGGGACTCCCGAAGGGCGGGAAGGGGCGTTGGATTTCAGTTAGGGGGCTGATCTCAACTTGCGGCGTTCCCGGGTTTGCTCCACGGGCAGCGGCGGATGCCGGAGGGGGAGCGGATGCTTGCCAGCGCACTGATGCCACAACTGCGGCCTCTGGTGAAGCGGATTCTCCGACATTCGAAAAGGGGACGGAACCCGGAACCGATCCCGCACAAGGTTCTCCGAAGGGCCCTGATTTCGTCTCAAGCATCTGAAACAAATAAAAAAATCCGTCCGAAAACCTCTTGAAGAAGCCCGCTTCATGGCTACATGAAGAGACATGTGCATGGAAACCTTCATCAGGACATCGAGGCTCGCCGGGCAAGCATCTGCTTTGTCCCGGAGCGGCTTCCTGTCACCTGTCGAACGCCGCACGTAACTCCGCTCCGGGACGCCTATCAAGAACCATGCGGCTCATGCCAGCGATGCAGTCGCATCGCGTCGATGGAGCCTGTCGATGCTTCCTTTCCATTCTCCGCCGTTCTGTCTGTCATGCCGCCGTCGCCTGCCGCGGTCTGCCTATCGTTGCCCCTGGTGCAAGGGACCATGCAGCACCGATTCCGGCGGGCCGGGCTCTCCGGGGAACGGCGGTTCAAGGATGCGCCGCTCGTTTTCACGATCTCCAGCCTGGCCGGCAGCCGGCGACTGGCAGCGTTAGGGGCGTGAAGAGCGCCATCACGTCCGGGCAGGATGAAGCCGACCGGCATTTCGGAGCAGGGCGGCAGCCCTCCGTCGATGCGCTGCCGCCCCGAGCGGTTCAGGCCGGCAGCGCCCCGAGGAGATCGTCATAGGTCGGAGCGAGCGCTCGCAGCGCATCTGCTGCAGCGGCATCGTCGCGGGATACCAACAGGTATTGCAGAGAGCCTATGAGCCGGGATTGCCGGTCTAGGATGGCCGCAGCCCGCGTTTCGCCGATCTGCATGAGGCAGGCGGCGGCGTCGGCCGCCCGCCGCGCGCCGACGCGAACGGCGAAATGAACGAGATGATCGCGCAGGCCTTCCGTCAGGTCGTTTTCGATCATGCCCGCGAGAGCCTCCGCAGCCTCGCCGTTGCCGACCGTTCCGGAGGGCACGTTACTGGCACCCTTGCACGACAACCATGCGCGCGCGGCGGGCAGCGCGGCGCGAATGATCTCGGCGTTGGCCTTCGCGGCGACCCGGCGAAAGCCATGCCGCATCGTGAAGGAGGTTCCATAGGCAAGCGTCTCGGTCCGCCAGGCCTGCAGGAAGGTCTCGAGGGGCAGGCGGACATAGGGAAAGCCTTCCGGATCGTGCATCAGGACCGATGCTCCTTCGATCCCGATGACCACGACATAATGATCCGCCCCGATCGGACCGGTCTGTCCCGGCTGGTGCGTCAGGAGGCCCATCTCCACCGGGCCGACCCAGACCGGCCCGTCGGCCAAAGCCGCTTCGAGGAGCGCGAGCGCGTGGTGCGGGTCGTTGCCGCGAATGAGAGCGGATGTCCAGCCGAGTGCCGCCAGGGCATCTTCGAAACTGGCTTCCGGCGTCCAGCCATAGGGGTCGAAGAACGGCAGCGTGCCCCCCAGAAGATGCATGCCGAAGGCGCTGCTGGTTGCAAATTCAATTATGTCGGTAGGTGGCGACTTGTCGCCAAACATCATCGAGAAAGAGTTTGAATAGCAATAAGGACCGGAACCTGTGTAGGGGAAATGTTTCATTTCTAGGGGCCTCAATTTGAAAGGAGGCACAGATAGAGAAGGAAATTCAAAAAATTTGTCAACAACTGCAATTTTGCTTCTTCGATATTATTTATTTCATTGTGAAATACTCGCTCGCGCGAGCACAGAAGAAGGCTGCCGGAAGAGGGAATTCCAAGCCTTGGTCCCGACCATCGGGAAGTGCGTCCGGATGTGAAAGGCGGCGGCACCGAAGCCGTGGGTGGTTATGGGTTGAGGTAGGCGATGGCGCCGTTGAGCACGCTGGCGAAGGCCGCCCAGGCGGCATAGGGGACGAAGAGCACGACGGACCAGCGGTCGAGCGTCCAGGCCCGTGCCATGAACAGCAGGATGGATGCCAGCAGCGCGAGGATGATGCCAAGAGCGAGCCGGGGGGCCTCGGCGCCAAAGAAGGCCGGCGACCAGAGCCAGTTGAGAATCATCTGCGCGATCCAGAGTTTCATCGCGCCGCTGCCCGGAGCCAGGCGCCAGATCCGCCAGCCGGCGATGGCGATCAGGACATATAGGACGGTCCATACCGGCCCGAAGACCCAGGCCGGTGGATTGAAGGCGGGCTTGGAAAGACCCGCGTACCATTCTCCGGGGGCGGTGATGTAGCCGATGCCAAGGCCGATGGCGACGATGAATGCGATGAACACCGCTGCCGAGACCGTGTTGCCCCGTATGCGCTCGCTGTTTTCTGTCGGGATGCTCATGAAGCCAACAACCAATCGGGTGGATGGAAGTTCCCGTGTATCGCTTCGGGATGGGATTCATCAATCCGATGACCGGGGCAGATCGCCATGTCGATAATCGCCGGCGGGGCAATCTTCAGCAGGCTCCGGGCGAGACAATCAGGGGAGAAGGTCGTGTTCGTTTCCATCAAGCAAACCAAGACTTTGCCCTGATCGTCGATGGTGGGCGCGGCAGGGATTGAACCTGCGACCCCACCCGTGTGAAGGGTGTGCTCTCCCGCTGAGCTACGCGCCCGCTCGCAAACATCCTCGAGCGAGCCGCGATATAAGGGGCGGTCCGGGGGCGAGTCAAGGTGGGTTTCACCGCCTTTACCGGAGCATCGGATCGAAAAAGGGGGACTTCGGTTTTCGGTTGGTCCGATGCTCCGTCTACAATCCGGATCGTCCCCTGTGCCCCGGGATGGGTGCAGGGCGATCTAGGCGGCGGTTGCCGCCATCAGCCCTTCGGCCATTTCGACGCTCAGTTCATCGAAATGCGAGATGATCCGCGACGGCTCGAATTCACGGACATGGCGATCCGTATAGCCGAAATCGACGGCGACGACGGGAATCCCCGCCGCCTTCGCCGTGTCGATGTCGGTGCGCGAATCGCCGACCATCACGGCGCGATTCGGATCGGCGCCCGCCATGGCGATGGTGCTGAGCAGGTGGCCGGGGTCCGGCTTGCGCACGGGGAAGGTGTCGGAGCCGCAGATGGCCTTGAAGTGCTGCGCGATGCCAAGCGCCGAAAGCAGCGACTTCGACATGCCTTCCAGCTTGTTGGTGCAGATCGCGGCCACGTAGCCCGCATCCTGGAAGCGGGCGATCGCCTCGATCACGCCGGGATAGGGGTGCGAACGGCCAGGCACGTTGTCCGTGTAGTGTTCGAGGAACATCGCCTGCAGTTCGTCGAGCTGTCCGGGGGCAAGCTGGCGCTGGCGGACGGCGTAGGCACGCTCGATCATCACGCGGCTGCCGAACCCGACGATCCGGTTGATCTCGTTCTCGTGCACCGGCGCGATGTCGACGCTTGCGAGGCAGTGGTTCAGGCTGTCCAGAAGGTCCGGCGCTGTATGGACCAGCGTTCCGTCCAGATCGAAGACGATGATTGGCGCTGTCATAATGTCCCCTTTGCAATCCTGCTGGGATACCCTGCCAGCCCGGGCTGCGCAAGTTAACCGCGGCCGCGCACAACTCGCATTTGCGAGCCGGGGCAAAACGGGTTAGGAACCGCAGACCAACAACCGGGGGTGCGATGTCGGGCGATATGCGTGAACTGAAGATCGAGGCGGCGCGGGCAGCGCTCGGCCAGGTCACCGACGGCATGCGTCTGGGAATCGGCACCGGCTCCACGGCAGAGGAATTCGTTCGCCTTCTGGCAGCGCGCGTCGCCGAGGGTTTTTCGGTGATCGGCGTGCCGACCTCGGAGCGCACCGCGCGGCTTTGCGTGGAACTGGGCGTCCCGCTGACGACGCTCGACGAAACCCCCGCTCTCGACCTGACCATCGACGGCGCCGACGAGGTCGGTCCCGGGCTGGCCCTGATCAAGGGCGGCGGCGGGGCGCTGCTGCGCGAGAAGATCGTGGCCGCGGCTTCCCGGCGCATGGTCGTCATCGCCGACAAGAGCAAGATGGTGGAGACGCTGGGACAGTTTCCGCTGCCCGTCGAGGTCAATGCTTTCGGGTTGCGCGCCACCATGCTGGCGATCGAATCCGCCGCCCAGGCGCTTGGGCTTTCCGGTCCGCTCGCGGTTCGTCAGGCCGGAGAAAAACCGTTCGAAACGGACGGTGGACATCTTATAGTCGATGCATCATTTGGCCGCATTCGCGATCCAAGAGCATTGTCAAACGCATTGCACGCCATCCCGGGCGTCGTGGAACACGGCCTGTTTCTCGACCTCGCCGACACCGCCTTCATTGCGGGTGACGGCGGGGTGCGAACGGTTGGGCTGTCTGAATAGAAATGGAGTGTGAATAACATGATCTTGGCAACTCGCGTCCGTCTCTTCACAGCCTCCGCCGCGGTGGCGGCGATGGTCGCCTTCGCCCCGGCGAAGGCACAGGAGATTTCCGAGACGCATCTTTCGGCGGCGCGCGCCGCGATCTCGGCGATCAATGCGACCGGCGATTTCGACAGCGTTCTGCCGCAGGCCGCGGGCGCCCTGAAGTCCGAGCTGATCCGCAAGAATCCGGACCTGGTCCAGCTGATCAATGCGACCGTCGACGAAAAGGCCATCGAGCTGGCGAGTCGGCGCGTCGATCTGGAGCGCGAAGCGGCGCAAGCCTATGCGCGCGTCTTCAGCGAGCAGGAGTTGAAGGACATCGCGGCGTTCTACGATTCGCCGACCGGCCGGAAGCTGATCGCCGACGGTCCGATCGTGACGCGGGAAGTGCTCAAGGCCGGCGAGATCTGGCGGCGCGGCATCGCCCGCGATCTGGCGCAGATGGTCGGCGAGCAGATTCAGGCGGCGGCCGAGGCGACAGGCGCCGGCGCGGCGCCGGCGGAAGGCGCACCGGCGAACCAGTAGGTCGTCCGTTTCCGTTCAAGAGCCCGGCCTCAGCGCCGGGCTTTTATTTTTGCCCCGGCGTTTCTAAGTCTAGGGACGGTCGGGGCGGCGGGAAGCGATGTGTCAGTCTCGAACCGCGAATGCGATGCGTGATGAAGAATGGCCGTCGGGCCGAGGGATTGAGATGACGAAATTCGACTACGACCTGTTTGTGATTGGCGGCGGCTCCGGCGGCGTGCGCGCGGGGCGGCTGGCGGCCGGCCTCGGCAAGCGCGTGGCGATCGCCGAGGAATATCGCTTCGGCGGCACCTGCGTCATACGCGGCTGCGTGCCGAAGAAGCTGTTCGTCTACGCGTCGCAGTTCCCCGAGCATTTCGAGGACGCCGCCGGCTATGGCTGGACGGTGCCGGAGGCGCGTTTCGACTGGCGCGTCCTGGTCGGGAACAAGGATCGCGAGATCACGCGGCTTGAGGGCCTTTACCGCAAGGGGCTGGAAAACGCCGGCGCCGAGATCATCGAGGCGCGCGCGACGCTGGTGGATCGGCACACGCTGGATGTCGGCGGCAGGCGGGTGACGGCGGAGAAGATCCTGATCGCCGTCGGCGGGCGACCCAATCCGCATGCCGCGCTGCCGGGGCATGAGCATTGCATCTTCTCCAACGAAGCATTCGACCTTGCCGAACTTCCATCAGCCATCGTGATCGAGGGCGGCGGCTATATCGCCGTCGAGTTCGCCAACATCTTTCACGGCCTGGGGGTCGATACGACGCTCGTCTATCGCGGCAAGGAAATCCTCTCGCGCTTCGATGCCGATCTGCGGCGCGAACTGCACGCGACGATGGAGGCGAAGGGCATCAAGATTCTGTGCCATGACGTGCTGACCTCGGTCGAGAAGGACGCCGACGGGATGCTCACGGCGCATCTCAAATCGGGCAAGGCGCTGCGGGCCGGCCAGATCATGCTGGCAATCGGCCGCATTCCCAACACGGACGGCCTCGGCCTCGAGGCGGCCGGCGTTGCGACCGGAAAGACCGGCGAGATCATCGTTGACGATTATTCGCGCACCAATGTCGACAACATCTGGGCGCTGGGCGACGTCACCAACCGCGTTCAGCTGACGCCCGTGGCGATCCACGAGGCGATGTGCTTCATCGCCACCGAATACCGTGGCAAGCCGACGAAGGTCGACCACGACACCATCGCCACCGCCGTGTTCTCGCAGCCGGAGATCGGCACGGTGGGCCTTTCCGAGGACGAGGCCGCGCAGCGCTTCGACAAGCTCGAGATCTACCGCGCCAGCTTCAGGCCGATGCGGCACACCCTGTCGGGCCGACAGGAGAAGATGTTGATGAAGCTGGTCGTCGATGGCGAGAGCCGCCGCGTCTTGGGTGCCCATGTCATGGGGCCGGATGCCGGCGAGATGGCGCAGCTTCTCGGCATTTCCGTGAAAGCGGGGCTGACCAAGGACGATTTCGACCGTACGATGGCGGTGCATCCCTCTGCCGCCGAGGAGTTGGTGACCATGTATGCGCCGAGCTATCGCGTCGAGAAGGGCGAACGGGTCGGCTGATATGGCGAAGCGCACCGGCGAGGGCGAGCTTGTCGCCTATTTTGGCTACGGGTCGCTCGCCAACCGCGCCACCCACCGGACGGAAATCGTCGATGCGCTGCCGGCGCGGCTCAAGGGATGGCGCCGTCAGTGGGTGCGTCGCGACGGCGAAAGCAACCGCGCGCTCCTGAGCGTGCGGCGCGACCCGTCCTCCGTCATTGACGGTCTGCTCGTCATCGACCGTGCGGAGAACCTGCCGGCCGTCGACCTGCGCGAGGAGCGCTACCGGCGGGTGGCCCTTGCGCCGTCCGATCTGGAACTGTCGACCGATCTGCCCCCGGGATGCACGCTTCACGTCTACGAGGCCGCGACGGTTCATCCACCAGCTCGCCTCGAGGTTATCCAGTCCTATCTCGACGCGGTGCTGCAGGGCTTCCTGCGCGAGTATGGCCGCGCGGGCGTCGAGCGCTTCACGGCGGATACGGACGGTTTCGATCTCGCCGTCATTGCTGATCGCAAGGCGCCGCGCTACCCGCGCGCGGTGGCGCTCGATGCCGAGGAAGAGGCTTATCTTGATGCATTTTTGATGCAAAAAATCGCCGAATATGCATCTTTCGTGCGCTAGCGTTCCCCGCTCGCCACAATTGCGGGCTAGTATCGGCCGCTTCCATTGGTTAAGAAGCGGCCTTCCGGTATCCGTAATAGCAGTCGCAACGGACCGAAGGCATGATCCCTGAAGCCAAAGTCGAGTAAGCAAGATGACGAAGTGGTCGCCGAACTCGTGGAGAGAAAAGCCCATCCAGCAGGTTCCGGCTTATCCGGACCTCAGCGCCCTAGCCGAGGTCGAGGCGCGCATGGCCACGTATCCGCCGCTCGTTTTTGCAGGCGAGGCGCGCAAACTGAAGAAGCAACTCGCCGCCGTCGCGGAGGGCAACGGTTTTCTGCTCCAGGGCGGTGACTGCGCGGAAAGCTTCATCGAACACGGCGCCGACAATATCCGCGACTTCTTCAGGGCGTTCCTGCAGATGGCCGTCGTCCTGACCTTCGCCGGGTCGCAGCCTGTTGTGAAGGTCGGCCGCATCGCGGGGCAGTTCGCCAAGCCGCGTTCGTCGGATTCCGAGACCAAGGGCGACGTGATCCTGCCGAGCTACCGTGGCGACATCATCAACGGCATCGAGTTCGACGCCGCCTCGCGCACGCCCGATCCGGCGCGCCAGGAAATGGCCTACCGGCAGTCGGCCGCAACGCTGAACCTGCTGCGCGCCTTCGCCCAGGGCGGTTTCGCCAATCTGGAGAACGTCCACAAATGGATGCTCGGCTTCCTGTCGGACAGCCCGCAGGCGGAACGCTACCAGGAGCTGGCGACACGCATCACCGAGACGATCGACTTCATGCGCGCCGTGGGCATCACCGGCGAAAGCTCGCATGCGCTGCGCGAAACCGATTTCTACACCAGCCACGAGGCGCTGCTGCTCGGCTATGAGGAGGCGCTGACGCGCGTCGATTCCACGTCCGGCGACTGGTACGCCACGTCCGGCCACATGATCTGGATCGGTGATCGGACGCGCCAGGCCGACCACGCGCATGTGGAGTTCTGCCGCGGGATCAAGAATCCGCTCGGCCTGAAATGCGGGCCTTCCATGACCGCTGACGGTCTTATCGAGCTGATCGACCTGCTGAACCCGGAGAACGAGGCGGGCCGCCTGACGCTGATCGCACGTTTCGGCGCCGACAAGGCGGGCGAGCACCTGCCGAAACTCATCCGCGCCGTCGAGCGGGAAGGGCGCAAGGTGGTGTGGTCGTGCGATCCCATGCATGGCAACACGATCACCGCCGCCGGCTACAAGACGCGGCCCTTCGACCGCATCCTGAAGGAGGTGCAGACCTTCTTCGAGGTGCACCGCGCCGAAGGCACGCATCCCGGCGGCATGCATGTGGAGATGACCGGCAAGAACGTGACCGAGTGCACGGGCGGCGCGCGCGCCATCCGCGACGAGGAACTGCAGGACCGCTACCACACGCATTGCGATCCGCGCCTCAATGCCGACCAGGCGCTGGAACTGTCTTTCCTGGTGGCGGAGCTCCTGAAGAAGGATCGTGCCGGGCATCAGGTCGGCAGGGCCGCCAGCGCCTGAACGGGACCGGGGATGCGCCTGCCTGAAGCTTAGGTTCAGCTTTTGGCGATCCCCTTGCTCGTCTCGGAATGCTATTCATGGTCCCTGCAAGCTGACGGGCAGGCAAGCCGAAGGGATTGGAGGGAGCCATGAGCAGTCATAACGACGGATCGTGCCTGTGCGGCGCGGTCCGTTTTCGCACCAGCGGGCCGTTGCGCGGGGTCGTCTATTGCCATTGTTCGCAATGCCGCAAGCAGACGGGCCTTTACTACGCGGCCACCGATGTTCGCGATGACGATCTGACGATCGAAGGCGCAGAAAGCCTCACCTGGTACGCCGCCTCGGATTTCGCACGGCGAGGCTTCTGCAAGGTTTGCGGCTCGGCGCTGTTCTGGAAACGCAACGGCGCCGACCAGGTCTCGATCATGGCAGGTGCGTTCGAGCAGCCGACGGGACTTGCCGCCGACAGCCACATCTTCGTCGCCGACAAGGGTGATTTCTACACGATCGACGATGGTTTGCCGCAGCATGCGCGCTCTTCGGCCGGCGTCATCGTCGCGGGCGACGACGATTGAGGCAATGAGCGGTTTCTCCGATGCCCTGAGGGTCGAGGTGCGGCAGGGCCTGCCTTCCGACCTGCGCTATCTGGTAGAGAAGTATCCGCGCGAGACGTGGCAGGGTCATCCCAATCTCGGCGACATGGCGCAGTTCTGGCTGCAGCGGCACGACATGTTTCGCGAGCTTGGCGGGCTGCTTCGGGGCAGCGTTTCCGATTATCGTGAAGGGCGGCTGGCGCCGCATGATTTCGCGGCCTGGTTCGCGCCGCGCCTGCGGTTCTTCCTGCAGCAATTGCATGGTCATCACCAGATCGAGGACATGCATTACTTTCCGGTCTTCGCCGCGGCGGAGACGGGCCTGAAGCGCGGCTTCGACCTTCTCGATGCCGACCATCACACCATCCATGATGCGCTCGAGCGCAATGCCGAGGCGGGTTTGGCCTTCCTCCAGGCGCTTGGTGCCGACCGCGACAGGCTCCTGTTCGCCGCCGATGCCTATGCGGATGAGAACGCGCGTCTCCTCCCGATGCTGCTGCGGCATCTGCATGACGAGGAGGACCTGATCATCCCGCTGATCCTGGACCGGACGGAGGAGGGGCTGGGAGTCGGCATCTGAGCCGCCCGGCCTTGTTGCAAGGTCCCGGTGCGCGGGCTAAACGCAAGAGGGCAGCAGTCTGGAGCGCCATGCGTCCGCCGGAACGCAGGAAGGTCGCTCCATCGTTTTGTCTTTCCGCGCTTGTGCGGAGGTCCGGTGTTTCCACCTGGCCGCAGGATGCAACAGGAACAGGAACGCATGGCCCGCAAACCGCAACAAGCCCCCGACATTCTGCGCATCGCCACCGCACAGCTCAACCCGGTGGTCGGCGACGTGACCGGGAACCTGGCAAAGGCGCGCGAGGCCCGTGCCGACGCTGCGCGGCATGGTGCCGATCTGGTGCTGTTCACGGAACTGTTCATCGCCGGCTATCCGCCGGAGGATCTGGTGCTCAAGCCGGCATTCCTGGAAGCCTGCGAACGCGCCATGGCGGATCTGGCCGAGGACACGAAGGATGGCGGCCCGGGGATCATCATCGGCACGCCGCTGCGCCGCAAGAGCGGCCTGCACAACGCCATCATGGTGATGGATGGCGGCAAGATCGTCGCCGAGCGCTTCAAGGTCGACTTGCCGAACTACGGCGAATTCGACGAGAAACGCGTGTTCCAGCCGGGACCCGACATGCCGGGTCCGGTGAACTTTCGCGGGATCCGGCTCGGCATTCCGATCTGCGAGGACATCTGGGGCGAGCTCGGGGTCTGCGAGACTCTGGCGGAATCGGGGGCGGAAATCCTGCTGGTGCCGAACGGCTCGCCTTATTATCGCGGCAAGGTGGACGTGCGCCACCAGGTGGTGATCGCCCAGGTGATCGAGAGCGGCCTGCCGATGCTCTACGCCAACCAGCTCGGCGGGCAGGACGAACTGGTGTTCGACGGCGCTTCCTTCGCCATCCAGGCCGACAAGTCGCTCGCCTTCCAGATGAGCCAGTTCGAGGAATCCGTTTCAGTCTCCACCTGGAAGCGGGAGGGCGAGGACTGGCGCTGCGATGACGGGCCGATGTCGCGCATTCCCGAAAAGGAAGAGGCTGACTACCGGGCCTGCATGCTGGGCCTGCGCGACTACGTCAACAAGAACGGCTTCAAGAACGTGGTGCTCGGCCTGTCGGGCGGCATCGATTCGGCGATCTGCGCCGCGCTCGCCGTCGACGCTCTCGGGGAGGAGCGGGTGCGCTGCATCATGATGCCGTACCGCTATACGTCGAAGGATTCGCTCAAGGATGCCGAAGCCTGCGCGCGGGCGCTGGGCTGCCGCTACGACATCGTGCCGATCTCCGAACCCGTCGAGGGCTTTGCGCATGCGCTGACCCAGCTTTTCGAGGGTACGAAGGAGGGGGTCACCGAGGAGAACCTGCAAAGCCGCACGCGCGGAACCATCCTGATGGCGGTGTCCAACAAGTTCGGCTCGATGGTCGTCACCACGGGCAACAAATCGGAAATGTCGGTCGGCTATGCGACGCTTTATGGCGACATGAATGGCGGGTTCAATCCGATCAAGGACGTCTACAAGATGCAGGTCTACGCGCTTTCGGCCTGGCGCAACACGACCGTGCCGCCAAGCGCGCTGGGGCCGTCGGGAGAGGTGATCCCGCAGAACATCATCGACAAGGCGCCCTCGGCCGAACTCCGCCCGGACCAGACCGACCAGGACTCCCTGCCGCCCTATCCGGTACTGGACGACATCCTGGAATGCCTGGTCGAGGGCGAGATGGGCGTCGATGCCATCATCGAGCGCGGCCATGACCGCGAGACGGTGCACCGGATCGAACACCTGCTCTACATCGCCGAATACAAGCGGCGGCAGGCGGCGCCCGGCGTCAAGATCACGCGCAAGAATTTCGGCCGCGACCGGCGCTATCCCATCACGAACAGATTCCGGGATCGCTCGTAAGGTTCTGGTGTTGAAGGGGTTTTTTCTCCTGAGAATGTCTCAGGAATCGTCAGTCTTTCCTCGTGCGGCCTTTTCCATCTCCGTGCGCGTCGAATAGACCCGGTCGACGATCCCCCAGTCGCAGGCTTCCTGCGCGGTCATGAAGAAGTCGCGGTCGAGCGTGCGCTCCACCTCGTCCTCCGTGCGGCCGCAATGTTCGGCGTAGAGCCGGATCAGGCGCCGCTTCAGCTTGATGATGTCCTCGGCATGCCGCTGTATGTCGGAAGCCTGGCCGCGATATCCGCCGGAGGGCTGATGCAGGACGATGCTGGCATTCGCCAGCGCGGCGCGGCGCCCGGGTTCTCCCGCCATCAGGAGAAACGACCCCATCGACCCGGCGGTACCCATGCAGACGGTCGCAACCGGGCATCGGATGAAGTTCATCGTGTCGTAGATGGCGAAGCCGCTCGACACCACGCCGCCCGGGGAGTTGATGTAGAAAGCGATCTCGCGTTCGGGGCTTTCCGATTCCAGAAACAGAAGCTGCGCGCAGATGAGCGCGGCGGAATCGTCGTTCACCTCGCCGTTGAGGAAGATGATCCGCTCCCGCAGGAGTCTCGAATAGATGTCGAACGAGCGTTCGCCCCTCGGCGATTGCTCCACGACCATGGGGACGAGCGCCATCGTGTCGCGCATGCGCGATCTCCTTTCCATCAGTGAAGGTTTGTGGAGCGTCAGGCGGCCTGCGCCATCGGTGCTCCGTTGCTGTTTGCTGCGGCGCGCGGCAGGGCGGTGTGGGTGAGGCGGAAATGCGTGTTGCCGCCGGGAGCGGGGCTGATCTCGAAGGTCACCAGCGTTTCGGGCATGTCCGCATCCCCGTCGCGCCAGGCGTAGCGCACCCGCGAGCCGGGTTCGGTATCGAGGATTTCATAGGCCGGCGACGTCCGGCCGTCGCCTGGTTCACCAAGCCAGTTCGCGGCGAGTTCGGGGATGGTGAGCGCCCGCCAGACCTTTTCGGGAGATGATTCCAGAAGGCACTCCACGACGATGTTTTCCTTGGTCTTTTCCTCTTCGGCGTCGCTCATTGATCCATCTCCTTGAGCAGGGTTTTCAGCCTGTCGATCCGTTCGGGCCAGAAGGCGCGGTAGCGCGTCAGCCAGTCGACCACCGGGGCAAGCCCGTCCGGCCTGATGCGGTAGAGCATCTGGCGTCCGGTCTTCCGCTCCTCGATCAGGCCGGCGCCGCGCAGCACCGCGATGTGCTGCGAGACGGCGGGTTGCGAAATGGCCAGCCCCTCGCGCAGCTCGGTCGCATTGCGTTCGCCCGCGCTCAGCCGTTCCAGCATCTGCCTGCGGGTCGGGTCGGCAAGGGCCCTGAAGATATCCGGTTCGGTCATGTGTGATACATAAGTTGATTCTTATGTGTTTTGCAAGGGCATGGCGCAACGGATCACGCCATCGCGGCCATTGCGCTCCTTCGGCAGGCGGCTACGATGCGGGTCGTCGCCTTCACGACCTTCCCGCCGCGCATGCCGGCCCAACATCCGAGTTTCGCCCCAGGTCCTCGCTCATGTCCTATCTGATCTTTCTGCGCGAAAATGCGCGCTGGCTGGCTGGCGGCTTTCTTCTGACGCTGTTCTCCTCCTTCGGCCAGACCTTCTTCATCTCGCTTTCGGCGGGCGATATCCGCAGCGAGTACGGCCTGTCGCATGGGGCGTTCGGAACGCTCTACATGCTGGCCACGCTGGCGAGCGCCTTCACCCTGCCGCGCCTCGGGCAGATCGTCGACCGCTATTCGGCGCGGGCCGTCACCTGCATCATCGTGCCGATGCTGGCGCTTGCCGCGGTCTCGATGGCGCTGTCCCACTCGATCGTCCTGCTGGTGGTGACCATCTATCTCCTGCGCCTGTTCGGGCAGGGGATGATGACCCACAATTCGCTGACGGCGATGGGGCGCTGGTTCTCGGCGCAGCGCGGGAGGGCCGTCTCGATCGCCACGCTGGGACACAATGTCGGCGAGGCGCTGCTGCCTCTCGCCTTCGTCGCGCTGGCCGGCCTTGTCGGCTGGCGCAACAGCTGGTTGATCGCCGCCGCCATGCTGATCCTCGTCGCCCTGCCGGCGATCAGCGGCCTGATGGCGGTCGAGCGTGCGCCGCGCGCCAGCGATCCGGCGGCGCGCAGAAGCACGGCGCGCGACTGGACGCGCGGCGAGGTGCTGCGCGACCCGATCTTCTATCTCCTGCTTCTCGGCGTCATGGCGCCGGGCTTCATCGGCACCACGGTGTTCTTCCACCAGATCTACCTGGTCGACCTGCGCGGCTGGTCGCTGGAGGTGTTCGCCTCGTCCTTCACCTTCATGGCGTCGATGACCGTGGTCTTCGCGCTGGTCGCCGGCCAGTTGATCGACCGCTTCTCGGCGGTCGCTCTGCTGCCCGGCTTCCTGATCCCGCTCGCGGCGGCGTGTCTGGTGCTTGCCGGCTTCGAGGGCCAGTGGAGCGCGTTCGCCTTCATGGGGCTGATGGGGGTCTCCTACGGGTTTTCGTCAACGCTGTTCGGATCGCTCTGGCCGGAAGTCTACGGACTGAGGCATCTCGGATCGATTCGCGCCCTGACGGTGGCGATCATGGTTTTCGCCACGGCGATGGGGCCGGGCGTGACCGGGTTTCTCATCGACCGTGGCGTGAGCTACCCGCTGCAGATCGGTGTGATGGGCGTCTACTGCCTTTTCGCCAGCGCCATGCTGCTCGTCGTTTCGAGAGGGTTGTCGGCGCGTCTGCGGGCCGCGTGAGGCGTGGCTGGGTATATCGCGCGAGAGGGGCTTGGCGAAGCGGATCGGCTTCGCTATAAACGCGCTCTTGTTTTCGCTCTCTCGGGAGGTTTGCATGCCAGCTTTCTCCAATCCTATCCTGGGCAGCGCTCGCTGACCGACTGACTTGTTGCGGCCGCCTCTGCGGCCCCCAAAGCCGGCGGTTCATCGCGCGACTGCGCATGACGTCCTCCGCTCGACAGCGGCTGGACGCCGTTCCGATTGCCGGCGCACCCTTCTCGACAATCAGCTTTTCCCCGCGCCAGCACCCGTAATCCGTTTTTCGGGACCGGAAGCACATGCTTCCGGAATGCATAATGACCCTTTTGCGCAAGGCCCTGCGGGGCAACGCTTTTCACAGCGTGTTCGCCTTCACGTTCCGGCACTGGCGGCGCCAGCCCGTGCGGCTGACGATCATCGTTCTCCTGGTTCTGATCGCCACCATGGCGGATGTCCTGACGCCGCTCTATTCCGGCCGTCTGGTCGATGCCGTGGCCAATGGGGCGGCAAGCGACGAGACGGCGTGGAACGCAGCCCTGTCCGCCTTCTTCATGCTGCTCGGCCTGTCGGCCAGCGCGATCGTCGCGCGCCATTTCGCCTTCACTGCGATCATCCACCTGTCGCTGAAGATGATGGCGGACATCGCTGCCGATGCGTTCGCGCACGTCCAGCGCTTCTCGACCGATTGGCACGCCAACAGCTTTGCCGGTTCGACCGTGCGAAAGGTGACGCGCGGCATGTGGGCGCTCGATCTCCTGAACGACACGCTTTTGGTGGCGCTGCTGCCGTCGGCGGTGATGCTGGTCGGCTCGACGCTGCTGCTCGGCTGGTACTGGCCGATGATGGGCGTGATCATCGCGGTCGGCACGATCCTCTATGTGGCGATGACGGTCGCTCTGTCGCTGTTCTATGTGGCGCCGGCCGCCAGCCTTGCCAACAGCTGGGACACGCGGCTCGGCGGTGCGCTGGCCGACGCGGTCTCGTGCAACTCGGTCGTCAAGGCATTCGGCGCAGAGGCGCGCGAGGATGCGCGGCTGGCGGGCGTTACCGCCAGATGGCGCGGCCGGACGCATCGCGCCTGGATGCGGGGCACCTATAACGGCACGTCGCAGGGCGTCACGCTGCTCTTCCTGAGGGCGGCGGTGATCGGCTTCGCGGTGCTCTTGTGGGCGCGCGGCCAGGCGAGCGCCGGCGACATCACCTTCGTGCTGACGGCCTTCTTCGTGCTTCAGGGCTATCTGCGTGACGTGGGCATGCATGTCCGCAACGTGCAGCGCTCGGTCAACGAGATGGAGGAACTGGTCGACATCCAGGCCGAACCGCTCGGCGTGGCCGACAAGCCCGAGGCACAGCCGGCCGTCGTCGGGGCAGGGCGCATCGACTTCGAGAACGTCACCTTCCACTATGGCGGCCATGACGAACCGCTTTACAGGGACTTCTCGGTGTCGATCCGCGCTGGCGAGCGGGTCGGTCTGGTCGGGCATTCCGGCTCCGGCAAGACGACCTTCGTCAAGCTAATCCAGCGGCTCTACGACCTGACGGACGGGCGCATCCTGATCGACGGACAGGACATCGGAACCGTTCAGCAGGCGTCGCTGCGCGCGCAGATCGCCATCGTGCAGCAGGAGCCGATCCTGTTCCACAGGTCGCTGGCGGAGAACATCGCCTATGCCAGGCCGGGCGCCAGCCAGGAGGAAATCGAGCATGCGGCACGGCTCGCCAGCGCCGACGACTTCATCCGCCGGCTGCCGAAAGGCTATGGCACGCTGGTGGGCGAGCGGGGTGTAAAGCTGTCGGGTGGCGAGCGCCAGCGCGTCGCCATCGCGCGGGCGTTCCTCGC
The DNA here is from genome assembly GCF_000300335.1 of Nitratireductor pacificus pht-3B. GTDB lineage: Bacteria > Pseudomonadota > Alphaproteobacteria > Rhizobiales > Rhizobiaceae > Nitratireductor > Nitratireductor pacificus. Next base: position 88,564 of record NZ_AMRM01000018.1, read on the forward strand.
TGATGCGCCGATCCTGATCCTCGACGAGGCGACGTCCAGCCTCGATTCGGAATCGGAGGTGCTGATCCAGCAGGCGATGGAGCGGCTGATGGTCGGCCGCACGACGCTGGTCATCGCGCACCGGCTCTCGACGGTGCGCTCGCTCGACCGGCTTCTCGTGTTCGACAAGGGCCGCATCGCCGAGGAAGGCGACCACGCCTCGCTGATCCGGCTCGAAGGCGGAATCTACCGCAGGCTGTTCGAGCGGCAGGCGCTCGAACTGACGAAGGGGTTCGCCTGAGAACCATCGGACGGGCCGCCGGGTTCGGCGGCCCGCCTTGCCAAGGAAGAAGGCTTCGGCTACGCCGCAATCATGACAGTCACCGTTCGTTTCGCGCCGTCTCCGACCGGCCATATCCACATCGGCAACGCGCGCACCGCGCTCTTCAACTGGCTCTATGCGCAACAGCACCAGGGCCGCTTCATCCTGCGTTTCGACGATACGGACAGGGAGCGCTCGAAGGCGGCCTATGCGGAGGGCATTGCGCACGATCTCGCCTGGCTCGGCATCCGGCCCGACGACACCGTCTCCCAATCGGCCCGTTTCGCGAAATACGACGCGGCGGCGGAAGCGCTGAAGGCGGCGGGGCTGCTCTATGCATGCTACGAGACACCGGAAGAATTGGAGCGGCGGCGCAAGATCCGCCTCACGCGCCGCCTGCCGCCGGTCTACGGGCGTGAAGCGCTGAAGCTGACCGATGAAGAGAAAGCGGCTTTCGAGGCCGAGGGGCGCAAGCCGCACTGGCGCTTCCTGCTGCCCAACTTTTCCGAAACGCCGTTCGATCCGGTGCGCACGGAGATGCGCTGGGAGGATGTGGTGCGGGGACCGCAGACCGTCGATCTGGCGTCGATGTCTGATCCCGTGCTCATCCGCGCCGACGGCACCTATCTCTACACGCTGCCTTCGGTGGTGGACGATATCGACCTCGGTGTCAGCCACGTCATTCGCGGCGACGACCATGTCACCAACACGGGTGCGCAGATCGTCCTGTTCGAGGCCTTGGGCGCGCCACCGCCGGCCTTCGGGCACCACAACCTGCTCACCACCGTTTCGGGCGAGGGGCTTTCCAAGCGGTCGGGGGCGCTTTCGATCGCCAGCCTGCGCGAGGACGGGATCGAGCCGATGGCTGTCGCCTCGCTCGCGGTCCTGATCGGCACGTCTGAAAACGTCGCGGCGGCGGCCAGCATGCAGGAACTGGCCGACCGTTTTGCGCCGACGGCGACCTCCAGATCGGCCGCGAAGTTCGACCCGCTCGAACTCGCCGCGCTCAGCCGCCATCTCATTCAGGCGATGCCGTTTGCGGAGGCGGCCGGACGGTTGGCGGCGCTCGGCATCGCCGGCGACAGGGCGGAAGCCTTCTGGTTGGCCGTGCGCGGCAATCTCGACCGGATGGACGATGCGCTCGACTGGTGGCGGATTGTCACGGAAGCGCCCGATCCGGAAGGCGCGCTTTCCGAGGAGGATCGGGCGTTCGTGAAGGAAGCGATGCTGCATCTGCCGGCCGAGCCGTGGGATGCGGGAACGTGGCGGGCATGGACGGATGCGGTGAAGGCCGCGACCGGGCGCAAGGGCAGGGCTCTGTTCATGCCCCTTCGGCTGGCGCTTACCGGGCGCGGTGCTGGGCCGGAGCTCGCAGATCTATTGCCTCTTCTGGGTCGGGAAGAAACTCTGGCCCGACAATCCTGACGCGGCGCGGTTCGCTGGAAGCAGCGGGGGCCACCGGGGTGACTTCTTGCTCGGGCGGCGCCTCGGTTTCCAGCGTGGCGCTTGCCACCATGTCCGGCGAAGGCCGCGGCGTGGGCACCACGTGGAAGCTCCCGCCCGCCGGCGCATTGCCGTCGGCGGAAGGCGTTTCTTCCGGTGCGGGTTGCGCGCCGGCGGAACCCGTCGCCAGACTGTCATCGACAGGCGCCTCGCCGGCGACGACCGAGAAATTCCGGCTCGGCTGGCAGCCGCAGACCTTCTTGCTGACGCCGTTGAGCCGGTAGCTGAATGCCTTCGGCAGATCGCGGTACGGCGTACCGGTCGCGACCGAGACCATATCCTCCGATTCCTCTTTCAGCACGTCATGCGCGTAGAGCGCGACCTCGGCGCCCGGGCATCGCGCCTGACAGGTCTTCTGGTCGCGATCGAACATGTCTTTCGAGACGGAGAATGAGATCGGGAAGTAATAGCCGTCGCATGTGCGCACGCACATCGTCTGATAGACGTCGCCGGAGCGGCGCAGCGGGCTGGCGGCCTCCTGCGCCCGGCGCGCGGCCTTGCCGGCGCCGGCGGGCGCGGAGACCGTCTTGACGGCGGGCTTCTGATTGCAGCCATTGGCGCGCATCGAGGCCAGGATGCGGTTCCGGTCACGACCGGAACCGGGGCGCCCGCTGCGGTCCAGCCGCATCTGCAGCTTCCAGATGTTGTTTTCCATGCTCGCCGCGGATTTCCGCAAGGTTGCGCAGTGCGCGACATTGTTGCTGAAGATGCCGAAACCGCACTGCGCCTGCCTGATCTGCGCACGGACCTTGCCGAGCTGGACGTTCTGCTGGGCAATGGCGTTCTGCAGCTTCCGGGCCTGCGCGCCGGAAGACCCGCGCCCCGCCATCTTGAGTTCGGCGGCCAGGTTGCGGCAAGCCTGGGACTGGCCATAGGCGGTGTCCGCCGTCGCGGAAAGCCCGGCGCCAAACCCCAGAATCAGACAAAACGCGCGAAAAACCGATCCGCGACCCGTGTCCATAACGCCCCCAATGGCGCAGGTCACCCGCTCGAGGGCGATGCGCCGACAAAATCCCTGATAGAAACCCGCAAGGCAATTCAACCATATCGTGGGGTGAAATTCCACCCTAGCCGGCCGAGGTTAAGCCGGCGTTAGAGCCGTATGGTAAATTTCGCACGCATGAACAGGCGAGAATGGTGCATCGCGCCCGCGCGCGATGCACTCCCCGCCGACCGTCAGCCGTCCGCGATCGCCTTGCTCTTCTGCAGGGCCTCGACGGCCGCGAGCGCCGTCATGTTGACCACGCCGCGCGAGGTCACCGAGGGCGTCAGGATATGCGCCGGCCTGGCGGTTCCAAGCAGGATGGGGCCGACATGCAGCGCGTCCGTCATGGTCTTGAGTGTCGTCAGCGTGATGTTCGCCGCGTCGAGATTGGGGAAGACCAGAAGATTGGCTTCGCCGGCAAGGCGCGCCTGGGGATAGACCCGCTGGCGGAGGGTCTCGGAGAGTGCAGAGTCTCCGTGCATCTCGCCGTCGGACACCAGGTCCGGGGCGATCCTTCTCAGAAGGTCGGCGGCCTCGCGCATTTTCAGCGCGCTCTCGGAATCGCGCGAGCCGAAGTTCGAGTGCGACAGCAGCGCCGCCTTCGGTTCGATGCCGAAGCGGCGGATTTCTTCGGCGGCGAGCACCGTCATCTCGGCGATCTCCGAGGCGGTCGGGCACATGGTGACATAGGTGTCGGTGAGGAAGATCACGCCCTGCTGCGAGATCAGCATCGACAGGGCGGACAGTTCGCCGACGCCCTCGCGCCGGCCGATGATCATGTCGACATAGCGCAGGTGCCGCTCGAACCGTCCTTCCAGGCCGCAGATCATCGCGTCGGCCTCGTCGCGCATCATGGCGATGGCGGCGATCACCGTCGTGTTGGTGCGCACCAGCGTGCGGGCCGCCTCCGGCGTCACGCCGCGGCGCCCGGCGAGCTGTACCAGGAGATCGACATAATGGCGGTAGCGCGGATCGTCTTCCGGGTTGATGATGGCGAAATCCTCGCCGGGCCGGATGCGCAGGCCGTAGCGCTTGAGCCGCGTTTCGACCACCTGCGGGCGGCCGATGATGATCGGCTCGGCGATGCCTTCCTCGATGACCACCTGGGCAGCCCGCAGCACGCGCTCGTCTTCGCCGTTGGCGTAGATGACCCGCTTGCGCCCCGCGCCCTTGGCGGCGGAGAAGACCGGCTTCATGACGAGACCCGAGCGGAAGATGAAGCGGTTCAGCCGATCGAGATATTGATCCATGTCGGCGATCGGGCGCGCGGCGACGCCGCTGTCCATGGCCGCCTTCGCGACGGCCGGCGCGATGCGCAGGATGAGCCGCGGATCGAAGGGCGAGGGGATCAGGAAATCGGGACCGAAGATCGGCGTCTCGCCGGAATAGGCACGTGCGGCGACATCGGAGGGTTCTTCGCGTGCCAGCGCGGCGATGGCCTTGACGGCGGCGCGCTTCATCTCCTCGTTGATCGCGGTGGCGTTCACGTCGAGCGCGCCACGGAAGATGTAGGGGAAGCACAGGACGTTGTTGACCTGGTTGGGGAAATCCGAGCGTCCCGTGCAGATCATCGCGTCGGGCCGCGCCTCGCGGGCGACGTCGGGCATGATCTCCGGTACGGGGTTCGCCAGCGCCAGGATGAGCGGCCGCGCGGCCATGCCCGCCAGCATCTCCGGTTTCAGCACGCCTGCGGCGGAAAGGCCGAGGAAGACATCCGCGCCGCCGATGACCTCGGTCAGGGTGCGCGCCTTGGTCTTCTTCACATAGGGCGCCTTCCAGCGGTCCATCTCCTCCTTGCGGCCCTCATAGACCACGCCGTGCCGGTCGGTCAGCCAGATGTTCTCCGGTTGCGCACCCAGCGAGACCAGCAGGTTGAGACAGGCGAGGGCGGCCGCACCTGCGCCCGACGAGACGATCTTCGCATCGGCGATGTTCTTGCCGGCGAGCTCGAGGGCGTTGAGCGTGGCCGCCGCGACGATGATCGCCGTGCCGTGCTGGTCGTCGTGAAACACGGGGATGCCCATGCGCGCCTTCAGCTGCTCCTCGACCTCGAAGCACTCGGGCGCCTTGATGTCCTCCAGATTGATGCCGCCGAACGTCGGCTCGAGCGCCGCGACGGTTTCGACCATTCGGTCGATTTCGGGCGCGTCGATCTCGATGTCGAAGACGTCGATGCCGGCGAACTTCTTGAACAGGACGGCCTTGCCCTCCATCACGGGCTTCGAGGCAAGCGGTCCGATATTGCCGAGGCCCAGAACGGCCGAGCCGTTGGAGACGACCGCCACGAGGTTGGCACGCGCCGTGTAGTCGGCGGCGCGGCTCGGATCCTCATGGATCGCCATGCACGGGACGGCGACGCCCGGCGAGTAGGCAAGCGCCAGATCGCGCTGGTTGCCGAGCGGCTTGGTCGCCTGGATCCCGAGCTTGCCGGGCGTGGGGTGGCTGTGGAAGTAGAGCGCTGCCTCGTCGAACTCGGATTTCGCGGGCTTCTTGGGCTTGGACGACATGCGAACGGCTTCCCCATCCATCGTGCTGATCGGCGACCGCACCGGGCGGTTGAGGGGTAGTGATTAGGCTTTCGGGCCGCCTTTTTCCAGTGCGGAATGGACGCTTGCGGCATTCCGCGCCGAAATTCAGGCCGCTTCCAAGGAACTGTGGTCAAGGAACCGCGGGAAGACGCGGTCCTCCGTCGTCGACACCTTCCGTCATACGGCTGTGACATGAATCGGGTCATAGAGAGCGCGATTTTGGCAGGCTTGGACGGGATCATGGACGGCGCTGGGCATCGCAGGTTTCGGGCTCTCTTCATCTCCGACATCCATCTGGGGTCGAAACCGGCAAAGGCGGAATTCCTGATCGACTTTCTGCGCCATCACGACGCGGAGAAGATCTATCTCGTCGGCGACATCGTCGATGGCTGGAGGCTGCGGCGTTCCTGGCACTGGCCGGAGAGCCACAACGACGTGGTGCAGAAGCTGCTGCGCAAGGCGCGCAAGGGCGCCGAGATCATCTACATCGCCGGCAATCACGATGAGTTCCTGCGCTCCTTTCAGGGCGTGCATTTCGGAGGCATCGTGGTGGCAGACGAGGCGATCCACGAGGCGGCGGACGGGCGCCGGTTCCTCGTCATCCATGGCGACCAGTTCGACCAGGTGGTGCACAATGTGCGCTGGCTGGCCTATCTCGGCGACAAGGCCTACGACATGGCGATCGTCGTCAACCGGGTGATCGGGCGGGTCCGGCGTCTGTTCGGCCGGCCCTACTGGTCGTTTTCATCCTGGGCCAAGATCAAGGTGAAGAAGGCCGTCAAGTTCATCAGCTCGTTTCAGGACGTGCTCGCGCAGGAGGCGCAGCGGACCGGGGTGGACGGCGTGATCTGCGGCCATATCCACCACGCCGCGATTGAGGACATCAATGGCGTCCGCTACATGAACACCGGCGACTGGGTGGAGAGCTGCACGGCGCTGGCGGAAAATTTCGACGGATCCTTTGAGATCATCACCTGGGCGCAGGTGCTCGATGCCGAGGCGGTGCCGGCGAGCGCCGGGCCGGCGATTGTCGCCGTGTTCGCGCGCCAGCGCGAGGAGGCCGCCTGACCGCCCCGCTTGCCTGCAATCCAAGTCGTTCTGGCCTGCGTTTATCAGCCCCAGAGCTGCGGATGGGGCGGCGAGACCAGGGAGCCGGAATAGCTCAATCCGTGCGGCCGGTCGCGCGCCAGAAGGAGCGGTCCGTCGAGATCGACGAAATCGGCGCCCTGCGCGAGCAGCACCGCCGGCGCCATGGCCAGCGACGTGCCGACCATGCAGCCGACCATCACGCCGAACCCCATCTCGCGCGCCCGGTCGCGCAGTTCGAGGGCTGCGGTCAGGCCGCCGGTCTTGTCGAGCTTGATGTTGACGAAATCGTAGAGGCCGGCGATTTCCGCCAGATTGTCGGTGGTATGCAGGCTTTCGTCGGCGCAGATCGGCACGGGGTGCGGGATGGTGCGCAGGATCTCGTCCTTGCCGGCCGGCAGCGGCTGCTCGATCAGCGCGACATGGAACTCCGCAGCCGCGAGCATGTTTTCGCGAATGTTTTCTTCCGTCCAGCCTTCATTGGCATCGAGAATCAGGCGGCTTTCCGGCGCGGCGCCGGCGACGGCGTGAATGCGCGCGATATCGTTGTCGCTGCCGAGCTTGACCTTCAGCAGGGGGCGGGAGGAATGGGCGCGGGCCTGCGCCGCCATCTCCTCGGGCGCGGCCAGCGAGATCGTGTAGGCGGTCGGAACCGGGCGGGGCGGCATGGCACAGGCCACGGTGGCGGCGCGCTCGCCCGACAGCTTGGCTTCCAGGTCCCAGAGGGCGCAGTCGACCGCGTTGCGCGCGGCGCCGGCCGGCATCTTCGCCGCAAGATCGGCGCGGCCGATCCCATCGGCGAGATCCCGGCGGACGGCCTCGATCTGCTCGACGACGCTTTCCATCGTCTCGCCGTAGCGCGGGTAGGGCACGCACTCGCCCTGTCCCTGAACGCCGTCCTGCCGCAGCGTGCAGGTCACCACGCGCGCCTCGGTGCGGGAGCCGCGCGAAATGGTGAAGACCCCGGCGATGGGATAGCTCTCGATCTCGGTGAACAGTTCGCGTGTCATTTCCGCCTATCTTTCGCGCCAAATTCGCTCGTTCGGAGAATAACACCCTTATAGGGCGGTCTTCCTAGCCGACCAACGGTTCCCTTTGGGCCTTCTCCGCACTAATGATGGTGCCATGTTGACCAATTCGCAGGGTGAGGCAAGCGGCGCGCCGCATCGGCCCGGAGAGAACGGCGAACCGCGCGTGACGCTCCGCGAGGATGGCGGAGCGGTGGCCTGCAGCCTGAGCGGGGCATGGAACACGCGGACCGTCGCTCACATCGACGCGCAGATGCGCGCGCTGGAGGCGCGGGACGACATCCGCCATCTGGAACTCGACGTCTCGCAGGCCACGGGTCTCGATACCGCCGGCGCCTGGCTGATCGAACGCCTGGTTCATGCGCATGAGCAGCGCGGCGTCGATGTCACGGTGTCCGGCCAGTCGGAGGCGGCGACGATCCTGCTTGCTGCGGTGCGCGATGCCGTCGCCCAGGATCGCGAAGCCGCCGCGCGTCCCCACAGGGCATGGATACTGAACCTGCTCGAGCGCATCGGGCGTGCCATGTACGAAGCGCGCGACGACCTCGTCTACGGCGCGAACATCCTGGGAGCGACCATCGGCGGCGCGCAGATGAAGCTCGGACGGGCGCATGCGGTCAACCCGGCCGCCATCGTCCACCAGATCGACCGCATGGGCGTCGGCGCCGTGCCGATCATCGTCCTGATGTCCGCCATCGTCGGTGCGATCATCGCGCAGCAGGGCGCGTTCCAGCTGCGCTATTTCGGCGCCGAGATCTTCGTCGTCGACCTGGTCGGCATCCTGATCCTGCGCGAGCTCGGCGTGCTGATGACGGCGATCATGATCGCCGGTCGTTCTGGCAGCGCGATTACGGCGGAGATCGGCTCGATGAAGATGCGCGAGGAGGTCGACGCGCTGACGGTCATCGGCCTCAATCCTGTCGGCGTCCTGGTGTTTCCGCGCCTGGTCGCCTTGATGATCGCCGTGCCGTGCCTGACCATCGTCGCCAATTTCGCCGCGCTCGGCGGCGCCATGTTCATCACCTGGCTGTATTCGGGCATACCGCCGGCCGCCTTCATAGACCGGCTGCGCGATTCCATCGATCTCTCGACCATCTTCGCCGGCCTCATCAAGGCGCCGTTCATGGCGCTCATCGTCGGAATCATCGCCTCCATCGAGGGCATGAAGGTCGGCGGCAGCGCGGAATCGCTCGGCAATCACGTCACCGCCTCCGTGGTGAAGGCGATCTTCGTCGTCATCGTCATCGATGGCCTTTTCGCCATCTTCTACGCGGCAATCGATTTCTAGGGCGGACGCGATGACGGTGCTGACGGAGAGCAGGAATATCGAGACCGGGACGGAACGGGACGTCCTCTTGTCGGTGCGCGACGCGACCGTCGCCTTCGGGGAGAGCGTCATCCTCGACAAGCTCTCGCTGGATGTCTACCGCGGAGAAATCTTGGGCTTCGTCGGGGCTTCGGGCTCGGGCAAGTCCGTTCTGCTGAGGACGATCCTCGGCCTCGTCCGCAAGCAGGGCGGCACCATAAGGCTGCTCGGCCAGGATCTCGACAAGGCGAGCGACGAGCAGCGCATGCGCGTCGACATGCGCCAGGGTGTGCTTTTTCAGCACGGGGCGCTGTTCTCGGCCCTGACGGTTCTGGAGAACATCCAGGTGCCGATGCGCGAATATCTGGACCTGCCGCGCAAGCTGATGGACGAGCTCGCCCTCCTGAAGCTCGAACTGGTCGGCCTGCCACCCGATGCCGCGCCAAAATTCCCCTCGGAACTGTCCGGCGGCATGATCAAGCGGGCAGCACTCGCCCGCGCGCTGGCGCTCGACCCCGACATCGTCTTTCTCGACGAACCGACTTCAGGCCTCGACCCGATCGGCGCTGCCGAGTTCGACGAACTCGTCGGCAAGCTGCGCGATACAATGGGGCTGACCGTGTATATGGTGACCCATGACCTCGACAGCCTGCTCACGGCGTGCGACCGCATCGCGGTTCTCGGCGGCAAGCGGGTGCTGGTGGAGGGAACGGTCGACGACATGCTAAAATGCGACGACCCCTGGGTGAAAGCGTATTTCAGAGGAAAGCGGGCACGGCAGATCGACCGGTCGGCACGAGGTTAGCAAGCGCATTATGGAAACCAAAGCCAACTACGTTCTTGTGGGGTTCTTCACCGTCGTGGCGATCCTTGCGGCGTTCGGATTCGTCTATTGGACGGCGGCGCTCGGCGACCGCGGCGAGACCGCGCTCCTGCGCTTTCGCATTCCCGGCTCGGCATCGGGGCTGTCGCGCGGCAGCGCGGTCCTGTTCAACGGCGTCAAGGTGGGCGATGTCCGGCGCGTCTATCTGGACCTCAGCAACCCGACCTTCGCCGTTGCCGACGCGGAGATCGACCGCCTGACGCCGATCACCCATTCGACCAAGGCCGATGTCGGCCTGGCGGGCCTGACGGGGCAGGCGAACATCGAGCTGCGTGGGGGCAATCCCAGCGAACCAAACCTCCTCGACGTGGCGGAAGAGAACGACACGGTCGCCGAAATCGAGGCCAGCCCCTCCGCCGTGACCAATCTTCTGCAGACGGCGCAGAGCCTCCTGACGCGCGCCGATTCCGTCGTCTCGCAGCTGGAAGGTTTCACGACCGATGCGCGCCAGCCGCTCACCCAGACCGTCAAGAATGTCGAGCGCTTTTCCGAAGCCCTGTCGCGCAACGCGGACGGCATCGACAGCTTCCTGAAGAATGTCGGTGCGCTTTCGGAATCGATCGCCGGCGTTTCGGGACAGCTCGACAGCACGCTGAAGGCCGCCGAGGAGCTGATCACCGCCGTCGACCGTGACAAGGTCGCCTCGGTGGTCTCCAATTTCGAGCAATTCTCGCAGCGCCTCGACAAGGCGAGCGAAGGCATCGACACCGTGGTGGCCAATGTCGACCAGACGGTGCGCTCGATCGGCACATTCTCCGACAACGCCACCCAGACGCTTGCCAAGCTCGACGGCGTTCTCGACGGCGTCGATCCGGCGACGGTGAAAGCGGCGCTCGGCAATTTCGAGGAAGCCAGCACCTCCGTGAACCAGGCGGCCAAGAGCATCGCCGATGTCAGCGACACGGTGGGCAAGCGCAAGGACGACATCGACAAGTTCATCACCGATGCGAGCCAGCTTGCGGACCAGCTCAACCGGTCGTCGGTCAGGCTCGACAGCGTGCTTGCCAAGCTCGACGGGATGATCGGCGAGGCGGACGGCGAGGGGATCGTCGCGGAGGCGCGGGCGACGCTGAAATCGTTCCGCGAGATGGCCGAAACCCTGAACGCGCGCGTGAATACGATATCCGGCGGGCTGGAGCGTTTCTCCGGCCAGGGCCTGCGTGAAGTGGAGGCGCTGGTGCGGGATGCGCGGCGTTCGATCAACCGTATCGAGGGCGCCGTGACCGATTTCGAGCAGAACCCGCAGCGCATCATCACGGGCGGGGACGGCAGCATCCGCCGCTATGACGGGCGCGTGCGGCGCTGAGCGCGCACGGTCGGCGCACCTGCGGTGCGCTGATTTGGCCACACTGCCCTTATCTCTTTGTTTTTCCCCGCCTCTGCGGCTGGCAGCGGTTTCCCTGTGTCGGAGAAATGGGTTAAGGGTTCAGGGATTGCACGGGAGAGGTTGCGTGAGGAGCGGTTTTTGAGAGTGGGGACGCGGTTCTGTGCGACGCTTTTTTTCGGCGTGGCCCTGGCGGGGTGCGCTGCGCTTCCGGGCGGCGGGCCGCCGCCGGTGGACGCGTTCGACCTGACGACGCCGAGCGTCGCGCAGTCCGGACGCCGGCTTTCGCGCATCCAGCTCCTCATCACCGAACCAACCGCGATCAAGGCGCTCGACGGCCAGGACATCGTCATCAAGACGGACAGCGGCGCGATCCAGCTTCTCGGCGGCGCGCGCTGGGCCGATCGCCTGCCGCGCATCGTCCAGGCCAGGCTGGCCGATCTCTATCAGCGCTCCGGCCGCTTCGGCGGGGTCGGCAGGCCCGGCGAGGGGCTGGCGATCGACTATCAGGTTCTCACGGACCTGCGCGCTTTCGACATCCGCGTCGGCGGTCAGGACCGTGCCGAGGTCGAGCTCTTTGTGCGCCTCCTGAACGACCGCAGCGGCGTGGTCCGCGCGTCGCGCAGTTTCACGGGATCCTCTCCGGTCGCCGGGACCGGTGGCCAGGCCTTCGCGACGGCGCTCGACCGGGCATTCGCCAATGCGGTTTCCGATCTCGTCGAGTGGACCGGCGCGCGGCTCTGACATCGCCTGACGTCTGCACTATCATTGAAAGCATGGGAGATGGAACGTTCCGACGTTTCTTCATGAACCGTTGCGCCGGTCAGCGTAACGCTCGCGGCCGCTTGTGAAGACCGCCTCATAGCCATCCCGCAATGAAGAATGGCCCGGAGACCGCGAAGGGTTTCCGAGCCACTTGTTTTCCTGGCCGGGACGGCGCGTCTGCCGCGCCGTTGTTGAGGAGACACGATCCGGCTTAACGCAGTCTGCCGCTCGCATGGGCGAGCATCGTGTAGACCTTGCCGGTGTCGGAGGTCAGATAGGCCTGCGTCGTCATGTTGTCGCGGTCCGTGCGCGACACGTCGCGAAGCAGCTTCTCGAAGTCGCGGCAGTAGAGATCGACCGCGGCATGGAAGTCCGAATCGGTGCGGTACTTCCGCTGGATCTCGTCGAAGGTCTGCTGTCCCTTCAGCGTGTAGAGACGACGCGTGAAGACGTTGCGCTCGCCGCGCCAGTAGCGCTCCCACAGGTCGATGGAGGCTTCGTGGTCGATCGCACGGGCGATGTCGACCGACAGCGAGCTCAGCGTTTCCGCGTGCAGCGCGGGGCGACCTTCCTTGCCCGACAGGGGTACGCCCGGTCCGCCGGCGTGGTCTTCTTCGTTCGACGCGCTGCTCAGGAGATCGCGGATCCAGCCTCCGGTCGGCTGCTGCTCCCGCGCGGCCTGTGCGGTGGCCGCGTGTTCGCGCAGCTCGGCTGGACGGGCAACCGGGGCAGGGCGCGGCTTCTCGATCACGGGAGGCGGCATCGATGCGGCCGGCATGCGCTGCGGTTCGGGCTGCGGAACGGGGCTTGGCCCGCGCGGCGCGACCCCCAGATCGGCACCGTACATGCGGCCGGATTTCGAAACGATATCCGAGAGCTCCTTCAGCGCATTCACCTGTTCGGTGATGGCGTTGCGCATCGCGGAGGTGGACTGTTTGGCTTCCGCCGGCAGTTCCGCGATGCCGCGCTTGACGTCATTGCGCGTCTCTTCCAGTTCGTTGCGGATGGCGGAAGCCGTGCGGCGGATCTCGTCAGTCGCTCCCGTGAAGCGGCTGGTGGCCGCTTCCACGACTTCCGAGATCGATTCGCGGATCCCATCGACGGACTGCCGGGTACGGCCTTCCGCCTTGACGAGCACACGGTCGATGAAGTCCTCGAACGAGCTCATCGTCTTCTCGATCTGCTCTGATTTCTCGACGAGTCCCTGTGCCAGCGCCTGGAGGGCTTCCTGGCGGCCATCCATGTTCCCGGTGAGGCCGGCCTGGGCCTTCTCGAGTAGGGTGGAGGCGCTCTCGAGAACCTTGCTGTGGTCCTCGAAGCGGCTCGCGATCGCCGAGATCTCGCGCAGCGTCCGGTCGGAGAAGTCCGCCAGGCGCCCGGAATTGGCGTTGATCAGGCTTGCCGAGTTGGAGAAGGTTTCCGCTGCCTTTTCGGCATTGGCCGCGAAGGCGCTGGCCGTTCCGCTGAGGCGCTCGTCCACTTCCGACAGGTTGCGCGAGGCGGTGGTGATCAGCGCGCCCAGCCGCTGTCCAGAGACGCCGAGCTTCTGCAGCAGGCCGTCGACATTGCCGGTCAGGCTCGCCTGCGCGTTCTCGATGGCGGCCAGCGTTTCGGCCGTGCGGCTCGACAGGGCCTGCACCAGCGCCGCGTTCTCCGACTGGAGGCGCTGCGTGGTCTCTTCGGTCAGGGCCTCGATGTTCTGGCGCAATTCTCCGCCGCTCGCGGCGAAGCGATCGACCAGCGGACGCGCCGTCTCGTCGAGGATGCGCGTGATCTCGGAGGTGCGGCCGGCCAGCATCGCGTTCAGTTCGCGGGTCCGTTCCTCGAGCGTCGAAACCGTCTCGTTGGTGCGCTTGCCGATGTGCTCATCGACCGATGCGAAGGTCTGGGCGATGGTGTCGGCGGTGGAAACCAGTCGCGCCTGGGTCGTCGAGAGCTGCTGGTTGACGTGCTGCGCAACCGCTTCGGCGCTGCCGCGCAGGCGTTTCTCGGCATCCTCGAGCCCGCCGGCGATGGAGCTGGCGATCAGGCCGGCACTGTTCGACAGGCGCTCCTGCAGGCCGTCTAGCGAGCTGCCGATCGCCGCCGCGCGGGCGTCGAGCTCGGCAGAGGTCTGGTGGGTGCGGGCGATGACCTGATGATCGAAGTCCTCGAAGGTCCGGGCGAGTTCGCTGGTGCGCGCCGTGAGCTGCTCCGCGGTCGCGTCGACGCGGTTGACCAGATTGCGGTCGGCTGCCTCGAAGGTGTCGGCGATCGCCTTGGTGTGTTGCGACAGGGTTTCTGCCGTGGTCGCCACACGATCCGCAATGCGGCCATCCACCTCCGCGAAGGTCTGCGCAAAGACGCCGGCGCGCTCGGTGAAGCGGGCGGAGGCGTCGTCGAAGGCGCGGTCGATGTCGCCGATGCGGGCGCCGAGGGTCTCGGCGGTCTGTTCGGCGCGGGCGGCAATCCGCTGGTCGGCTTCCTCGAAGAGCTTGCCGGCCTCGTCGTGCAGCGTCGTCGTGGCCTCGACCACCTTGTCGCGCAGCGCTCCGGCGACAACGACGGCGCTGTTCTCGAGGGTCGAGCGAACGTTTTCGACACCCATGGAGAGCGCTTTCTCCATGGTCTGCGTGCGCTCCTCGATGACGCCGGTCTGGCGGGCGAACATCTCGTTCACGCGCGCGGCGTCCGCTTCGATCACCGCATTCAGCGCCTCGCGGCGCTCCTCGATCTTGGAGATGTTGATCTCGAGGGCCTGGGCGAAACCGTCACGCGTCTGGGCGAGCTGCTCGACCTGCAAGCCGATCCCCGTCTCGAAGGCGGTGCGCGCCTCGCCGATCTTCTCCATGTCGTTCTCAAGAATGGCCGAGAGCCGCTGGTGGGTCTCGGCAAAGGCGTCGACATGGGTTTCAACCGCGCTGCTGAGACGCGCCTGCGCGGCGTCCAGACGGTCCACGCCCGCGTCGAACTGGGCACCGACCTGGGCCCAGCCCTTGTCGATGCTCTTGCCGAACTCGCCAGCCGTATTCTCCAGCATGATGCTGGTGGAGGCGACCAGATCGGCGAACTCCGTATCGAGCGCGGTCTTTCCGACCTGGACGGCTGCAGATACCTCGTCCTTGCCGCGGGCGAAGGTCTCGGCAATCTCGCGGGTCCGCTCGACGAGGGTTTCGTTGATGCTGCGGGCGCGGGCTTCGAGCGCCGTGTTGAGCTTCTGCGTGCCGGCGTCGAGCGCCTCGGCGCGCGTGGTGAACTCCGAGATCAGCGAGCGGCCGCGTTCGGTGAGCGCCGTCTCGAGCTGACCCAGGCGCGTGTCGAAGGTGCTGTTCAGCGTATCGCTCGCCTCGTTGAGCGAGGACAGCAGGGTCGAGGTCCGCGTCTCGAACAGCGTTCCGAGTGTGCGCGTGGCCTGGTCCGACCGCTCGGCGAGGGTCGCCAGGCGCGTGTCGAACAGCATGCTCAGCGTTTCCTTCGCCTCCGTCGTTCCCTCGGTGAGGGAAGCAAGACGCGTGTCGAGGATATCGCCGATCGCCTGCGTGGCTTGCTGGCTGTCCGACGACAGCGCCGCGATCCTGGTGTCCAGCAGTTCGCCGATGGTTCTGGTGGCTTCCTCCGTGTGCTCGGTCAGGGTCGACAGACGCGCGTCGAAGATGCTGCCGAGTGTCTGCGAAGCGTCTTCCGTACCCTTCGTCAGGCTGGCAATGCGCGTGTCGAGCAGGTTGGCGACCGCATCGCCCGACGTGGTGATGCGCAGCGAGATGTTCTCCAGCCGCTCGTCGATGCCGCGATGCAGCATCCCGCCGGTGCCTTCAAGCTGCTTCAGCAGCGCCTCGCTGGACTCGCTCATCGTCGTTGCGAGCTGGCGCGAGGCGTCGGCAATGGTCGAACGGATGAGGTTGCCGGCTGTGTCCAGCTCTTCCTTGAGGATCTCATGGGCGCCGGCGATGGAGGCGCGCACGCGCTCGGCATGGCCGACGATGCCCTCGCGCTCGCTGCCGAGCCCGTCAACCAGGTGGCGGATTCGAGACTCGTTCTCCGAGTAGGCGCGTTCGAGCTCGCTGACCTCCGTGTGGACGAGGGATTCCAGCTCCACGGCGCGGGCAAGCGTACGGTCCATCCCGTCGCCCATCGCCTGGACTTCGCGGCGGACGGCCTGGCCGACCGTCATCACCCGCTCATGGGCGAGGTTCTCAGGCTCGGCGAGGCGGAACGCCATCTCGGCCATGGACTGCGCCGCAAGGCGCATCTCCTGGGCGCGGCGAACCATCACCGCAAAACCCCAGAACAGGATCACCGGGACGATGATGCCGACGAGTATGGCAATGGCGTGCGGGGCGTTCATGAACGCTTCGGCGGAGCGGATGTCCCAGAGAGAGGGACCGTAGATCAGATGGCCGAGCAGCAGTCCGGCACCGATCCACAGCACCGACAGCGCGGCGACGAGCCAGTAGGCCGTGCTGGGTGCGCGGCGGTTGAGCTTGCGGACCAGAAGATTGAAATCGCCGGCGCGGTCGTCATTCGCCGGTGCGAAAGGCTTTGCGCCCGCTTCCTTCGGCTCGGGATCGGCGAGGGTGAGTTCCTTGCGGTCGACGGGCGCTGCCGGCGGCGGCACGGCCCGCGCCTCTTCCTGCTTGGCGGGCTGCTTTGCCACCGGCGCTACGCTCCGGCCTTCAGCGGCCGCGTCGGCCTTCGGCCTGGCGTTGGCTTCCGCCGGCTTCGCCTCACGGCTCTCGCGGGCGAGTTCTTCAGCCGCGAGGGAGATCTGTGCTTCAAGATCTTCCATGGAGGCCGCGATGTCGAGATCGCCGCTGTCCAGCCCTTCCGAAAGCTCAAGATCGAGGGCATCCTCGAGTTCCTTCGCAAAATCGCGTTTGGGTTGAGTTTTCTTCGCTACTGTACGCGCCATACCGCAAAACCTCAGTTACTCGCCGCCGGAGCCTCACAAACACGAGGCCTCGTACTCCGACACTACGCCCAAAATGAGCCAAACGTATCGTAGTGGGACACAAGCTTGTTGAAAACCAACATTCGCGCGGATGCGTAAAAGTTTAAACATAAGGTTAACGACGCTTTTGCCCAATGGGTCGTTTTGGACCGTCTGCATTAACCCGTTGTCCATCCGGGATTAATAGTCTGTGAAGCGCAGGGAGATCGGGGCGGGGCAGCGAATGTCGAAGCATTATCGGTATGTTTGGCAGGACTGCGGCGAGGAGGCGCGCGCGCGCGCCGCGCCTCTCGATATGACACATCTTTCGCGGCAGACCCTCGGGGACAAGCACATCGAGAAGGAGGTGCTTGCGATGTTCCTGCGGCAGATGGAGGTCGTTTCGGGACAGATCGCAACGGCCGATCCCGCGGCCCGGCGCGAACTGGCGCATGCGCTGACGGGTGCCGCGCGGGGCATCGGCGCGTTCGCGCTTGCCGATTGCGCAGCCGCCCTCGAAGCCGATCCCGGCAACGAAGCGGAGGTCGAGCGTTTATCGAACCTGGCCGCCGAGGTCCATGATTTCATAGCGGAACTGCCGTAAACTCGCCCGGCGTGGGCAAACCGGGCAGGGAAGACCGGGCAGGGCAAAACCGCATTGAGTTTCCGTCGCAAAATATCTAAGTGAACGCCAGCGCCGCGTCGCGGCCTTTCCGCAGCACTCCCGGGACGACCATGACCAAGATCACCTACATCGCGCCGAATGGCAGCCAGTTCGACGTGGATGCCGACAACGGTTCGACGGTCATGGAGAACGCCATCCGCAATGCGGTGCCCGGCATCGAGGCGGAATGCGGCGGCGCCTGCGCCTGCGCGACCTGTCATGTCTATGTCGATCCGGATTGGGCCGAGGCGGCGGGCGAGCCGGAGGCGATGGAAGAGGACATGCTGGATTTCGCCTTCGAGGTGCAGCCCACATCGCGCCTGTCCTGCCAGATCATCGTGCGCGAGGAACTCGACGGGCTGGTGGTCCGCATTCCCGAGCGGCAGGCCTGACCGTCAGCGGCAGGCGCCTCAGCCGGGGATGCGTCCGCTTTCGATCTGTTCCAGCCGGTATTGCAGAAGGCGCAGCAAGCGCCGTTCGAAATTGCTGCTCTCGATGCGGTCGAACTCCTCCTGCGCTGCATCGTGTTCCTCGAGGATCTTCGCTGTCACCCGTTCCGCGCGCTCCTGCAACGGCGCGCATGTGGAGCGGGTCGAGAGCGCCTCGACGGCATCCTCGATCTTGCGGGCGTAGCGCTTGGCGATGCTCAGATGGCTTTCCTCGTGGCGCTTGATGTCGCGCGAAAGCGTGTCCCATATCAGTGCCGTTTCGCGCTCGGCGGTCCGGCGGTTGCGCCAGCGCGGCAGGAAGACCTGCGCCTTGACCGTCACGTTCGCGTCGGCGACACGGCAGCGGTTCGGCGTCTCCGCGTAGCTGATCTTGGTGGTGAATTCCATGCGGGTGGCGCCCGGGTGGCGCTGTCCGGTGCTCCCGACATGCGGGCCGCGCGTGCGCAACTGCTGTTCGATATCGCTCAGGGTCTTGCCGCCGATGGAGAAGTAGCTGTAGCTGCGCGTCAGGCTGGCGCCCTGGCTCGGCCCGCCGACCATCATCAGGGCCAGCAATGTCAGAACGATGCGTGTCATGGGCTGCTCCTTGCGCCACACTGCTGCCTGCGCCCGCGCCTGGCAACCATGTTCGTGCGTGACGGCGGGGAAGCGGCCGCCTCATGCACAGCTAACAGACATTGCCATTGATTTTGACGGCAATGCGCCGCAGAAACGGTTCGGCTTGGAAATCGATCCGTGGAAACCGCATTGCTGACCCGTTCCTGGATACTCGCGCATGGGCGCGCCCTCGCGATCGGCGGCGGGTCGGTGGTGATGGGCATCCTCAATGTGACGCCGGACAGTTTCTCCGACGGCGGTGCGTTCCTGACGCCCGAAAAGGCCCTGGAGCGGGCGCGGGGCATGATCGCCGAGGGCGCGGATATCATCGACATCGGCGGCGAATCGACCCGTCCGGGCGCGGCGGCCATTTCCGCGCGCGAGGAGCAGGACCGGATTTTGCCGATCTTCGAGGCGCTGTCGCGGGAAACGGACGTGCTCCTGTCGGTCGATACCTATCGCGAGGAGACGGCGCGGCTGGCGGTCGCGGCCGGGGCACATATCGTCAACGATGTCTGGGGCCTGCAGCGTGAGCCGGGCATTGCGCGGGTCGCGGCGCAGACGGGAGCCGGCCTCGTCATCATGCACACCGGGCGCGAGCGGCGGAAACTGCCGGACGTCATCGACGATCAGTTCGCGTTCCTGCGCCGCTCGCTCGAGATCGCGACTGAAGCGGGTGTCGCCGACGGGCAGATCGTGCTCGATCCCGGGTTCGGCTTCGCCAAGGACACGGATGAGAACATCGCGATCATGAAGCGCTTTTCGGAGCTCGGCGCGCTCGGCTTCCCGCTGGCGGTGGGCACGTCGCGCAAGCGTTTCGTCGGCGCCATCAGCGGTCGGGAGGACCCGGCGCTGCGCGGCGCGGCCACGGCGGCCACGAGCGTCGTGCTGCGCCTTGCCGGAGCAGGCGTGTTTCGCGTGCACGATGTCGCAATCAACCGGGACGCCCTTAAGGTGGCAGATGCTATGTTGACGGCCCCAGAGAAAGGCCGGATGGAACGATGATGTATGTAATCCGCATGAAGAACTGCGCTTTTTTCGCGCGTCACGGGGTGCACGACGAGGAAGAACGGCTCGGCCAGCGCTTCTACGTGGATGCCGTCCTCACCGTCGAGCCGGGACGTCCGCTCCGTGACGATGTCCTGGAGGGGACCGTCGATTACGGCGCGGCGTTCAGGGTGATCGAGGAGATCATCACCGGCCAGCGGCGCTTTCTGATCGAATCCCTGGCGATGGAAGTGGCCCAGGTGCTGACGGAGCGGTTCAAGGAGGTCGTGCGGGCCGAGATCACGGTGCGCAAGCCGAACGCGCCTGTTCCGGGCGTGCTCGACCATGTCGAGGTCACCGTCGCCTGGCCGCAATAGAATGATGCGCCTGCATGACGCATTCCTGTGCCTCGGCGGCAATATCGGCGCGCCTGACGAGGCGATGCGGGCCGTTCTGGACGCGATGGACGCGCGCGAGGATTGCGCTGTCGCTGCCGTCTCGTCGCTCTATCGCACGCCGCCCTGGGGCAAGCTGGATCAGCCGGATTTCCTCAATGCGGCAGCGCATATCAGGACAAGCCTGGAACCGCAGGAACTGCTGGAGGTCTGCCTGGAACTCGAACGCTCGCTGAAACGAGTGCGCGGCGAACGGTGGGGGCCGCGGGTGATCGACATCGACATCCTGCTCTACGATACCCGGTCGGTGGATCTGCCGGGGCTGGTCGTTCCGCATCCGCGCATGAGCGAGCGCGCATTCGTGCTGGCGCCTCTGGCGGAGATCGCGCCCGAGCGGCTGGTGGCCGGCGCGCGCGTCGATGCCCTTCTGGACCGGGTCGACCGGACCGGTGTGACGAAGATCACGGAAGATGGCGGGTGGTGGGCGCCGATGGCGGAGGAGCGATAGGCCCGTGTCGGCTCAGTTCTTGGCGATTGCGCCGACAGCGCTCGAATCGACGCGCTTGAGCTTCATGCCGATCACCGGAACCATTTCTTCCTCCACCCGCACCGAAATCGTGATGTGGAGCGTGTCCTGTCCCGTGACCCGGGCGCGCATGGCGCCGCTCAGCGTGGAGCGGTTGAGCGCGAAGACCACGTCATTGCCGGTGACCTTGCCGCTGGTCACGTCGAGGCCCTTGCCGGCAGCGCCATCGAGAAACGTGCCCTTGTAGCCCGACTTGCTGCGCACGACGCTGGCCTTCATCGGCTGCGTGAAGACGCCGACCCGGCAGGAGCCGTCGAGCGCCATGCCGACAGCGTTCTCAGGGGTTCCGCCCTCGAAGTTGCAGACGAACTTCGTGCCCTTGTACTTTCCGGCGACGATCTCGCCGGGTCCCGTCCAATTGCCCTGGACGTTCTGGAAGAAGCGTCGGTCGCGGTCGGAAGCTTCAGCCTTGGCGGCAAACGTCAGGGGCGCCGATGCAAGGGCGATGAGGGCGAGCTTGAGCGCGGTTTTCAGCATAGGGACCAGAACCAGTTGAGGTTGCGACACGGAATCTGGGAAACCATGCCGGACATTGGTTAAGGCTTTGTCTACCATAGCAGCCGGACGATTCGAACATGCATTCTTTCAGAGTGCTGTAGCTGCCGCATGGCCGCGACCGCTCAGCTTTTCGCCGCCGCGTCCTCTGCAGCCTTGCTGGACGCAAACCGTGTCAATGCCTTCAGGAAATCGCCGACGCCCGGGCGGGGCAGCGCATTGAAGGCGAGGGGGCGGGCGGCGGCCATCGCCGCGATGCCGATCCGTGCCGTCATCATGCCGTTGACCACGCCTTCGCCGAGCTTGGCCGAGAGCCGCGCCGCAAGCCCATGTCCGACCACCTGCTGAACGAGCGTCTCGCCGGCCGCCATGGTGCCGGTCACGGCCAGATGCGCCAGAATGCTGCGCACCAGGCGCAGGAAACCGAGAAAGCCCGGTCGCCCGCCATAGAGCTGGGCGATGCGCCGCGTCAGGCGTGCCGCCTCGAACACCACATAGAGGACGTCGACCAGCGCGCGGGGCGAGATCGCGGTCACGACGGATACGCGTTTCGCTGCGTCGAGAACCTGTTTCTGGGCAAGCGCGTCTATCGGGGCGAGCAACTCCTTCTCCGCCAGAAGCAAGAGGTCGGCGCCGTCGATGATGTCGTCCCTGATGCTGTCGAGCGACCGGCGACCGGCCGCCGTTTCGGGCCGGGACGCCAGCATGGCGGTCAAGTGCGCGACGGTCCTGCGCGCTGCGCGGGCATCGTTCTGCGCGATCGCTTCGCTTGCGTCGCGGCGGATCCCCTCGATCGAGGCGAGGCGCATCAGAGCAAGCGCTTCGCGGGCGATGATCGCCAGAAGCGCGACGGCGGCGATCGCCGCCACGCCGGCCGCCAGCCAGCCGAGCCAGTCGGCGCGGGTGAAGAGATCGCGAATGAGGCGGTCTGTCCACAGCGCGACCGCCAGCGACAGAAGGATGCCGAATGCCGTGAAGAAAATGCGCGCCAGCCAGGAGCGGCGGCGCTTCGGCACGGGCGGCGGCGGCGAGGCGGCCAGGTCGGCCTCGGAAAAATAGTCCTCGGCATCGGCGACGACCGTCACGGCCTTGCCGGGATCGATCGCCTGGGGCTTGCGCTTCGGTGCGGGTTTCGGCGCCGGCTCGGGTCTTGCGGGCTCGATGCGGAAGGAGGCGGGTGCGCGGCTCATGCGAGGTGATCTCCGATCAGGAACTGCAGCGCCCGGTCGAGCCGGATATGCGGCAGGGACAGGGTGACGCCTTCGGCGGTGCGCTCCAGTTTCGGCGGGCGGAAGCGGACGAAGCGGATCGGCGTTTCTGGCGTTGACCGCTCCTGAAACAGCAGGCCGGGCTTTTCAGGCAGATCGCCGGGAAAGACCGCCGTTTCGGTTTCGCCGTCGAAGACATCGCCGGCGATGGTTTCCCCGGCCATCGGCGTGCCGATGATCACGGGAAGCGTTTCCTTGCCCTGGCGCACCGTGCCTTCGCGTGTCGCCCGCACGGCGGCCATCGCCTGAACCTCGACCGATGCCCCGGAAAAATCGGCGCGCGCGATGGCGCGGTCCGCCAGGCGGCGGACGATCGCCTGCAGCCGGTCGTGGCTCTCGTGGTGGATGTGGTCGGCCTTGGTGGCTGCGATCAGAATGCGGTCGATGCGGCGGGCCACCAGCCCGGTCAGCAGGTTGCCTCGGCCCGGGCGGAAGCAGGAAAGGATTTCCGTCAGGGAGCGTTCCAGATCGGCCACCGCCTCTGGGCCGGCGTTCATCGCCTGCATGGCGTCGACCAGCAGGATCTGCCGGTCGAGCCGCGCGATGTGCTCGCGGAAGAACGGGCGGATGACATGGGTCTTGTAGGCCTCGAAGCGCCGCTCCATCATGGCGTGCAGCGAGTTCGCCCGACGCTTCCCGCCCGGCCGGAGCGGGGCGAAGGTCAGCGCTGGCGAACCCTCCAGGTCGCCCGGCATCAGGAACCGGCCGGGGGGCAGCGTGGAGAGCGCCCTGTGGTCGGCCTTGCAGGCCTTCAGATAGGCGGAGAAAGCCTCGAACAGCTTGCGCGCGATCATCTCGTCCGCGGCGCCGTCCGGATCCGTCTCGCCGGTCAGCGCACGCCAGTCGGCGGACAGGTCGGCGCGTCCCGGCAATGTCGCAAGCTCCAGAGCCTCGGCGGAGAATTCATCGTAGCTCTTGCCCAGAAGTGGCAGGTCGAGAAGCCATTCTCCAGGATAATCAACGATATCGAAGGAAAGCCTGCCGCGCGACAGGAGCCGGTTCCAGGCCGATGCGGACTCGAACTCGACGGTCAGGCGCAGTTCGGAGATCGCGCGGGTCGATTCCGGCCAGATGCGGGATTCGACCAGCGCGGCGATGTGGTCCTCATACTGGAAGCGCGGCACGGCATCGTCGGGCTGCTGTTCCAGATAGGCGCGCGACAGGCGTCCGGACTTCTGCGCCTCGAACAGGGGCAGCCTGCCGCCATGGATCAGATTGTGGATGAAGGCCGTGATGAAGACGGTCTTGCCGGCGCGCGACAGGCCGGTCACGCCGAGGCGCAGCGACGGCGAAACGAGGCCGGCCGCGCGCCCTGCCAGCGTGTCGAGTGCAATGCGGGCTTCATCGGAAAAGGTCGTCAATGATGCCAAGAAGTGGATTCCTCAAAGAGCGCAAGACTTTGCATATAGGAAACTGAACCGCCATTTGAAGTAACCGGGGGTAACGCTTCACGCACGCTCCGGTTTCAGGAAGGCTTCGAGGCGTCCCGTGCCGAGCGCCAGTTGCGCAAGCGGGGCGTCGAAGCGCAGCACTGCCAGGCCGCAGGTGGGGAAGCCGGCCCCGGCGAGCCGCATTGTGTAACCGTCCTCGTCGCGCGGAAGCTCGAACGCCAGATCTTCTATCATCGGATTGTGCCCGACCACCAGCAGGGCGTTGCAGGGCGGCATGCGGCGGATGGCCGTCACATAGGCGGTGGCTTCGGAACTGTAGAGCTCTTCGTCGTGGAGCACGGGCGGAGCGGCGGTGAACAGCGTGGCGGCAAGGCTGTCCAGTGTCTGCGTCGCGCGGCGCGCGGTCGAGCAGAGCACGGCCTCGGGGATCATGCCTTCCTGCCGCATTCTCCGGCCAAGTGCCTCGGCGTCGGCGATGCCCGAAGCGCTCAACTGGCGGTCGAAATCCGACATGCCGGGGGCAGCCCAGGCGGCCTTGGCATGGCGCAGGAGGAAAAGTCTAGGCATGGGACGGCACCCGCGGCGTCCTGCTGCCGTCCGTGCGCCATAAGACCCGCTTCTGCGTCATGCGATGCTCCGGTGCGATGCATTCCCGAAACGAGCCTAATACGGATTCCACGGTGTCTGGAAGCCGCTGCGGGTTTTCCCGACCATTTTAACAAATCCGTGAAGGGGGGCCGCTTTGTGCTTGTGGTTGTGGGGGGGCGCTAATATATAGGCGCCGGCGTTAAAACATCTCAGGGTGACTCGATGAATGAGCTCATTGATGCCAAATACGTGCCCACCGAGGACGAGCCGTTCATGAACGAGCGGCAGCGCTCCTATTTCCGCACGAAGCTGCTGCGCTGGAAGAACGACATCCTCAAGGAAGCACGCGAGACCCTTGAGGCTCTGCAGCAGGAGAACGCGAACCATCCGGACCTGGCCGACCGCGCGTCGTCGGAGACGGACCGCGCGATCGAGCTGCGGGCGCGCGACCGGCAGCGGAAACTCATCTCCAAGATCGATGCGGCCCTGCTGCGGATCGAGGAAGGCACCTACGGCTATTGCGAGGAGACCGGCGAGCCGATCTCGCTCAAGCGCCTCGATGCGCGGCCGATCGCAACCTTGTCGATCGAAGCGCAGGAGCGCCATGAGCGTCGCGAGAAGGTCTATCGCGACGACTGAAGCGCGTCGCGGTTCTTTTTCATCAGAAAAGCGCCAGGCCGCAGGGTCTGGCGCTTTTCTCGTTTCTGGGGTTCGCCTCTTTCCGAAACAGGCGCCGGGCCGCTACTTGCGCTCGTCGGAAAGTTCCTCGAGCAGCTTGCTCATCTCGTCCTCGAGCGAGGGATCGGCCTTCGCGCGTTCCTGGCTCACATGGTGATCCAGCGCTTCGGAGAGTTCGTCCATCGTGTCCTGCGCGAAGGTGCTTTCGGCATCCCGATGCACCGGTTCTTCCATGGGCGACGGCGGTATGGGCCGAGTTGGCGCGAGGACCGCTGCGGCGGCCACCGGCGCTGCCGCGACCGTCGCGCCGGCCGTCACGGGGCCGGTCGCTAGTTGCGGCGTCGCGCGCGGTTCAGGGGACAAGGTCGCCGGTCCACGGTCAGCCGTCGTCTCGGCGATCTGGATGCTCGGCTCGGCGGGCAGACGCGGCTCGGCGGGTTGCGCGGGGCGGGCGCGCGGCGGCTCCTGGGGCGCCACCGGCGCCGGAGCGATGGGC